>NZ_FORQ01000002.1 GCF_900114045.1 Kaistella treverensis | reverse complement strand
CTCTCCATCTACTCTCAATTAACCTGTCTCTCTACTTCGCTACTCTGTTTTAGAGTGGTGCAAATATACAGACACCTCACATACCATGCAACCCTTTTCCAAAACTTTTTTCATAAAGTTTACAAACTTCTTCCTAACTTCCTACTCCACAATAATTTATTCAAACTTCAAAGTTATCCACTTTATCTGTTCCCATAAGTTTGAGCATCCTTTTCTACTATTTCTAGACTTGAACCTGCAATCTAAACCCAAAAAAACCGCCTCTTTAGCACCGAATTTTTCCTGCTTTAACCTATATTTGAAATTTCACCTATATCTAAAACGGAAAAATTGCCACAAATAGCTCGGAATATTTTTTATCTACTTCTATTATAATATTAAGTACTTCATTAAATGGGAAAATTTGCCGCCAACGCAGGAATAGTTCGTAATTAACTACAGCTTAATTTCAGCGCTTCATTAAAAAAAGAAAAATTGCCACGAATAGCTCGGAATTTTTTTGATCTAATTCTATTATAATATTAAGCACTTCATTAAATGGGAAAATTTGCCGCCAACGCAGGAATAGTTCGTAATTAATTTCAAACTATATTTTCAAGCGTTTTTATTAAAAGAGAAAAATTGCAATGAATAGCAGGGAATTTTTTCAAATAAAAAAATCCTCTTCAAGTGAAGAGGATTTCTTTAATTATAAATTGGATTTTATTTGTTCAATTGATTGTTCAAGTTTACCGCGTCTGTGTAGTTTGGATTTAACTGTACAGATTTGGCAGCATATTCTTTAGCTTTAGCAGCATCGCTGTCTTTTATTAAATACGCTACTGCGAAATAAGCATAAGAAAGTGTTTCCTTGTTTGCTTCCATATCAGCAGGTTTTACAGTGCTGATAAATTTCTCGTAAGCCAACTTCGCCAATTCGTTTTGTCCGGCTTGCTGGTAAGAGTAACCTAAACTGTAATAAGCAGGCGCCCAATCTGGCAACAGACCGTTCATTTTTTGCCAAGTGTGAACTGCGCCGTTCCAGTTTTTAGCTTCCTGGTACGCATTTGCCAACTTGAATAACGCATCTGTATCCTGCGGTTTTGCAGCTACCTGTTGTTTCAGGGCTTCAATCTGAGGATTTGTTGGTCCTGCATCAACCGAAGCCTGGTTTACAGCGCCACCACCTTTGATCTTGATCAGCTCCTGATCCCATTTCATGGTAAGATCTTTTGCAGCTTTTGCAACGGCGATTTTTTGCTGAGATTCAGTCTGCAATGCAGCTTTTTTAGCAGCATCGGTTTCTTTTTCAGCTAAACCTGCAGCGATCAAACCCTGTAAACCTGTATCTGCTGTTAGCACACGGCTTTTCTCTGCTTTAGAAACGAACATGTCCATGCTTGCTTTCGCTGCAGCATAATCGCCATCGGCATACTGCAGATATGCTCTCAATTTGTATTTGATTGGGTCTTCTACCTTATCAAAAACTTTATCAAGATACATTTTGGAGTTTCCGTAATCTTCGTTGGTGAAGAATAATTTCGAAATTTCCAATTGGGTATCCGGATCTTCGTCAGCATATTTTGCATAGTTGATCAAATCTTGTGTTGCCAAAGCATTTTGCTGATATCTGATATCGTAAGCTGCTTTTGCTTTATAAGCCGGAGCATAAGTTGGATCAGCGGCAATTGCTTTATCGATGTTTTCTTTAGCAGACTGCCATTGCTGCGCCTGCATCCAAAGTGTACCGATTCTGGTAAATACCGAAGCTTTATTTTTTGCTGTAGGCAAAGCTTTCTCATAAGCCGTCATCGCAGAACCTGCAACTTGTGGGCTGTTTGTTAATTTCAAACGGTACGCATCACCTAAAGTGTAGTAATAATGCGCTGGTGTACCATTTTTTGCAGATTTATCAACTGCTTTGTTCAAATAGTCAATTGCAAGATCAGCATTAGCTGCTCCACCGAAAAGTGTAATTGCTTCCGCAGCGCGGTAAAGAATTTCCGGATCTCTCTCGCGGGAATCTTTTACGATTTGTTTAATTTCTGCAATCGCAGATTTATCGCCTTTACCTAATTTAATAGATGCTAAACCTATTTTATTAATGGCGCTTTTTTTATCTGCTGCTAATCCTTTATTAAAATTTTCCTGAGCTTTATCAAAATTTGGTTCAAATTGAGTTAAATAAGAGTTTCCTAAGTAGAAGTAATTATCGGCGGTCGCAGATTTGGCGATCATATCGGTAAATACCTGTCTTGCCTGTGCATATTTGTGGCTGTCTGCACTGTTAATTCCCTCCTGCAAAGTCTGGCCAAAAGCGAAATTAGTGAAGAAGCCAACTGAAACTCCGAACGCAATTTTTTTCGTTAAATTCATTATATCTTTC
Organism: Kaistella treverensis; assembly: GCF_900114045.1. Taxonomy (GTDB): domain Bacteria; phylum Bacteroidota; class Bacteroidia; order Flavobacteriales; family Weeksellaceae; genus Kaistella; species Kaistella treverensis. The sequence continues at coordinate 580,712 of NZ_FORQ01000002.1, read as the reverse complement.
ATTTTAAATTGTTTAATTGTTTTTATATTAACATTGTGCTGACTACATTCCCAATTATTATACCAAAAATTTGTAATGACCTCCAGCACGGCTTTTTTAAGAATAATTAACGCATCTGCACTTCTCGGTTAAAGAGGTAATACGGTTGCAGTCCTTCTTTTGAAACTACAATCTGCCCGAGCTGCGTACACGAAAATCTGATGAAACCGTTTCCCAAACCGAAATAAGCTTCGTTGGTAAGGAAATATAATATCCTGCTGAAAGGATATTTTTTATCGGATAAGTTCTGCAGTGTAGGTGCGTATGCTTGTTTTCCTTCGGAAACCTTCAAAATCTTCACCGAATTTCGGAGTGCTTCTGCTTCCGGATCGTAAGGCCGGCTTAAAGTATTTAAACTGATTGCTCCAATTTTTCCGGGTAAACTGCCCAATTTTTCAGCAATATTTTTATTTCCGCTGATGATGGAATACTTCAGCTGGTCTGGCGTGGTTTTTAATTTTTGTGCAACAAAATTCAGATTGCTGGAATTGGTTCCGTCAAAAATTACCTTTTCGTCACTGCTTTTTAAAAGCTGGTGAAGCTCGTTGATTGAAATACTGTCGCGCGGAGAATCTTTCGGAACGATAAAAACTACAGCATCAGCAGCGAAAGGAGCCGGCTGAAGGTCAAGATCTACTTTATCTTTGAACGCTTTTTTTTCTCTTTCCGTGAGTTCGCGGGACATTACCGCTACACGCACTTTACCTTCCAGCAAATCGAGAAATGCAAAATCTTCTTTTTTAAATACCAAATTGATTTTGGTGTTCGGGTACAAAGCCATGTAGCGGGAAGTGAGTGCTTCCGAAACACTGCGGAAAGATTCATCAACTGCTAATGTTACTGTTCCCTGCTGTGGCGTATCCACCACATATTCCGATTTTTTACATGAGATAAGAAATGCAAAAAAAGCGGCAAATAAGGTCAAATTTTTAATCTTCATTCTTCTGCTGACGTATTCTGTAAATGGAACGTACGATTCTGAAAAGACCATACAGGATGAGTAAACCACCGAGGGAATACGCAATATTAGGTTCTAAAAAAATTACGAAAAATTTATAGATAATTACATAAATGCCCAATACTATGTAAAAGATTCCTGTAATTAAAGATAACCAGTTAAAAATCATAAGATACAAAACTACAAAAAAAATAAAAAAGAGAAGCGTTAACTTCTCTTTTCAATATTTCTGATAAAATTAATTATTCAAAATTCATTGTTAATGGTAACCTGTAACGGTATCGTACCGATTTACCATTAATTTTTGCTGGCGTCCATTTGTTTTTAATTGACTTCACGGTTCTGATTGCTTCCGCATTGAAATCCGAATTCGGACCGTTTGCTTTAACATCAGTAATTGATCCATCTCTTTCTACAACAAATATAACTTCAGTTTTCACCGTGCCTTCATCACCACTCATTACCGAAGTATCAAAGTTATTACCAACTGTGGATCTAAACTTATTAATACCTCCCGGGAATTCAGCTAACTGCTCTACCTCAGTGTAAACTTGTGTTTCAGAAACCTGAGGTTTTACTTCTACCGTCTGAACCTTACCAGTTGATGGCGGCGGTGGCGGTGGTGTATAGCTTGGTGTTTTAACCCCTTCCTGGTTTGCCAATCCTGTAGTTGTTTCCAACTGTTTGGTAATAGGCGGCGGCGGAGTTTCCACTTTTGGTGCTTTTACCGGCTCCGGCACTACGTTCTGAATAACTTCCTGTTTCGGTTCTTCTTTGGGTGGCGGTGGTGGTGGCGGTTCTTCTTCTTTCGGTGCTTCAATGATCAATTCTTCTTCCGGGAGAATATCAATCAAATTCGCATTTACTTCCTGTGTTTCTACAGCCGTCATTTGTTTGATCTTCATGATCACAAATGGGGTAATTGCTACAACACAGAATAAAATAGTTCCGAAGATGAAGGCCTTTGTAAGCATCGATCTATAATTGGTACGCAAGTTATAGGCGCCGTATGCTTTATTTCTATGTTCAAATACAATCTCATCTAAAGAGTTGAGTGTTGTGTTTTCATCTGCCATTATATACTCTTTTATTTAATTTGCCGTAGTCTTCTAGTTTGTAGGTGTTGCCGGCGCACTTGGCGCTGTTCCTGCTACTTTTTTATCATAAACAGCCTGTTCCCATTTTTTAATATCGGTAACACCGTATATTTCATTTTTGGTAATCGCCATTTCATCAAGAATATCTACGAAGTTCTTATATACAGCATCATCCGTAGGTTTTATGATCACCGTAAATTTGGTTTGATCTTTTGCCCGGGCTTTTGCCTGCTCAATTACTTTTGTAATTCCGTTTCTATCGAAAGTGGTTTCCTGTAAGGTTTGTTCATTTAAACCTGCCTGATCCAACTGATGATAGAAAATTCTATTGTCTTTCCCAATAATTAGGGAGATTGAGTTCGTTAAGTCGATTTCTGTATCCGGTGCTTTTTGGTTGTCTTTCGGTTTTGCCGGAAGCCCCAAATCCATCACATTCGGTTTATTGAAGGTGGTCACCAACATGAAGAAAGTGATCAAAAGGAACGCCAAATCTACCATCGGTGTTAAATCTACGTGAGGCACCTGCTTTTTGGAACGTACCTTTCCGCCTTTCCCGCTGTTATCTTTTACTTGTACTTCTGCCATTTCTTACTTATTGTGCCGTTTCCTGGCTTGTTATTAACCAGAATTTCAAGAAATCTATATCTCTCAATCCTTCAAATAAAGCTTTCACTTTCGGATACTTCGTTTGTGTATCTCCTTTAATCGCCAGTTTATAGTCTGGGTTTACCGCTAAACTTTGCTGTACCCAATCTATCAGTTGCTTATTTGTACTGTCCATAGGAATCCCGGTTTTGCTTTTGAAAGCTTTTCGGTCTTCATCGGGAAGATCCAAAAATCCTTTCAGCTGGTTCATCGGAACGCCAATAGACTGTGCGTTAGCAAAAGCAACTTTTTCCTTGTCGGTGAATTTCATACCATATTTCGTACCCATATTTTCTAAAAGCTGCATGCGCTCTTTAGGATTTTCAACGGGTGTAAAATAGAATCTTCCGTCTGTAGTACTCAAAATTGTCATTAAACTGGCATCTGGAAGTAACTTTTCAGAAATAGAAGATGGCGTGGTAATCGTCTCAACATCAGGTTTTGCAAACTGAGCCGTAAGGATAAAGAATGTAAGGAGTAGAAACGATACATCGGTCATCGCCGTCATATCTACCCTTATATTATGTCTTTTTGGTTTGACTCTCGCCATTGTAAATTATTTATTATTAAACTTCTGTTTTTTGAGGTTTATAGTTCACAAACCTCCAATCGATACAAAATTCTTAGTGGAATTCTGCGAAAGACTGCTGGATAGACATCGCAATCTCATCGATTTTGAATGTTAATCCGTCAATTTTAGAAGTAAAATAGTTATAGAAAATAATCGCAACTGCAGAAGTACCAATACCTAAAGCTGTATTAATCAATGCCTCAGAAATACCGATAGATAACGCAGCTGAATCTGGTGTACCACCTCCTGAACCTAACGCCTGGAAAGCTTTAATCATCCCAATTACTGTTCCTAATAGTGCTACAAGAGTTGCAACAGTACCCAATGTAGAAAGAATCATCATGTTTTTCTCTAACATTGGCATTTCAAGGGTTGTAGCTTCTTCAATTGACTTGTTCAAAGCAACCATTTTTTGCTCTTTGTTCAAGGTAGTATCGTGAGACAATGCCTTGTAGGTAGTTAAACCTTCTTTTACCACATTACCTACAGAACCTTCCTGTCTGTCACATGCTTCAATAGCTTCATCAACTTTATTTTGGTTAAGCAATCTTCTTACGTTCAAAACGAAAGAATCTACATTACCCGCACCAGCTGCTTTTCTTAATACCAAAGCTCTCTCGATAGAGAATACGATTACGATAATCATAAATGAAATAAGGATCGGTACAATTACCCCACCCATGTAGATAATACCCATAAACCCTTCAGGGTGCAATTCCTTAGTATCCAAACCTGAGAATGCCACAGATGCTCCGTTCAGCCTTGGATCAGCTCTAAAGTTGCCTGGATTACCTAAGACAAAATAATAGATTAAATACCCTATCACCAAAAGAATAGGCAGTATTAACGCAGGATTCAATCCTCCCACTTTTTTAGCAACTACTTGCTCCTCGTTGTTTGAAACATTCATTTCCATACTAAACTAAATTATAATTGTTATTTTTTTAAATTTTTCGCGCTGTAAAATAAAGTTAAAATATTTAATCGTGCAAATAATTGGCGGTTAATAGAACTTTTTTTTTAAATCTTAAACACTGTTAACATTGATAATTTGGCAAAAAATTGCCGTTCTATTGCTATTAATAAACCAAAATTACAGTGAGGTTGAATTTATAATAAAAATATTCAATTCTATATTTGATTGAATAATCGCCCGATAAGCATTGATTTTTTACAGAACAATATTAATTATTTTTTTCGGCACTATAATCACCTTTTTTGGATTATTTCCCTGCAGCTGTTCTTTCGTTCGATCATCAGCTAATACAGCCTCCTGAATTTCCGGAATACCTAAATCTGCCGCCAGATTCAGCTTAAACCTCATCTTACCGTTAAAGCTTACCGGATACGCAATTTCGTCCTCAACCAGATACTTTTCCTCGAAGACCGGAAATGGCGCAAATTCGATGGTTTCCACATGACCGAGTTCGCTCCAAAGCTCTTCTGCAATGTGCGGCGCATAAGGTGACAAAATTACAGCCAAAGGCGCCAGTATTTTTCGCTTATTGGTTTTCAGTTTCTGCAGCTCATTCACCGCAATCATAAATTGCGAAACTGAGGTATTAAAGGAAAAATTGTCGATATCAGTGACCACTTTTTTAATTAAAGTGTGCAGAATTTTATATTCTTCCTTCGTCGGTTCTTCTTCCGATACGGCAAATTCATTATCTTTAAAATAAAGATTATAAAATTTCTTCAAAAATCCATAAACACCGCTTAAACCTTGTGTATTCCAGGGTTTCGACTGTTCCAAAGGGCCCAGAAACATTTCGTACAAACGCAGACAATCCGCGCCGTATTCCTCGCAAATATCGTCCGGATTTACCACATTATATTTGGATTTCGACATTTTTTCAACTTCACGCTCGGTGATGTACTTTCCGTCTTCCAGAATAAATTCTGCCTCGGAAAATTCCGGCCTCCAGGTCTTAAATTTTTCCAAATCCAACTCATCCGAAGTTCCTTTTAATAAGGAAACATCAACGTGAATCTTCTGTGTTTGATGATTTTTTGCTAAAGCTTTCGAAACATATTGGTTTGTTCCTTCAATTCTAAATACAAACGCACTCATGCCCAAAATCATCCCTTGGTTGATAAGCTTTTTAAAAGGTTCCTCATGGCTGATGAATTCCCGATCTTTCAAAAACATCGTCCAGAAGCGCGAATACAGCAAATGTCCGGTCGCGTGCTCACTTCCACCAATGTACAAATCCACCTGTCCCCAGTAATCGGTTAAATTTTTACCGGCAAAAACGGCATTATTTTCCGGATCAGCATATCGTAAAAAATACCACGAACTTCCGGCCCAACCCGGCATTGTAGATAATTCCAGAGGGAAAACCGTCTGCTCATCGATTAAGTCGGTAGAAACCACTTTTTGGTTTTCTTCGTCCCAGGCGAAAGTTTTTGCATTTCCTAAAGGCGGATCACCTGCTTCGGTCGGTAGATATTTCTCAACTTCCGGCAATTCCAGCGGAAGTGCAGAAATCGGTAAAGCGTACGGCATTCCGTCTTTATAAAAAATCGGTACAGGCTCGCCCCAATAGCGCTGGCGCGAAAAAATAGCGTCGCGCTGTCGGTAATTGATGGTGCCGTGACCCATATCTTTTTTCTCGATTTCGGATATGATTAATGTTTTCGCATCGTAATAATTCAAACCATTCAAAAAAGATGAGTTTACGCATACAGAATCTTTTGAATCATAAGATTCCTCCTGAATATCAATCGTGTTTTCAATAACATTTACAATCGGCAAACCGAATTTTTTCGCAAAACGGTGGTCACGCTCATCGTGCGCCGGAACTGCCATTACCGCTCCGGTTCCATAACCCATTAAAACATAATCGGAGATGTAAACCGCCATTTTTTCCAGTGTGAAAGGATTCGTCGCGTAACTTCCGGTGAAAGCGCCGCTCACATTTTTCACGTCCGCCATGCGGTCTCTTTCCGTTTTTTTCGCCGTTAAATCGATGTATTTTTGAATTTCATCAAACTGTCCTTCGGTGGTCAGATTTTTAACCAAAGGATTTTCCGGTGCCAAAACCACAAAAGTCGCCCCGAAAATAGTGTCTGGTCGTGTTGTAAATACTGAAATATTTTCCAGTGAATCCAAAACCTCGAACTTTACCAGCGCGCCCTGAGATTTTCCAATCCAGTATTCCTGAGAATCTTTCAGCGGTTGCGGCCAGTCCAGATTTTGCAAACCCTGAAGCAAACGTTCGGAATAAGCAGTGATTCTCATACTCCATTGCATCATTTTTTTCTGAAAAACAGGGAAGCCGCCGCGTTCAGATTTGCCGTCTTTCACCTCATCGTTCGCTAAAACGGTTCCTAGGCCCGGACACCAGTTTACCGTAGTTTCTGCGCGGTAAGCTAAACGGTAGTTTAACAGGATATCCTGCTGATCAAGTTCCGAAGCGCTATTCCATTCTTCGGCGGTAAAATTTAACTGCTCATTTTGTTCTGCTAATAAACCTTCAGTTCCTACAGATTCAAAATGGGAAATTAAGGTTAAAATGGGTTCTGCTCTGTCGTTTCTTTTATTATACCAAGAATCAAAAAGCTGGATGAAAATCCATTGTGTCCATTTATAATAAGACGGATCGGAAGTTCTCACTTCGCGGCTCCAGTCAAAAGAAAAACCGATTTTTCGCAGTTGTTCTTCGTAGCGTGTAATATTTTCTTCTGTGGTAATCGCCGGATGTTGGCCGGTCTGTATCGCGTACTGTTCTGCCGGAAGCCCGAAGGAATCGTAACCAATCGGGTGCAAAACGTTAAAACCCTGATGTCTTTTATACCTCGCGTAAATATCTGAAGCGATATATCCTAACGGATGACCAACATGTAAACCCGCGCCAGACGGATACGGGAACATATCCAAAACATAAAATTTCGGTTTATCTGTATCGCTTTCCGTTTTGTACGTTTGATTGGATTCCCAGAAATTTTGCCATTTCTGCTCGATATTTTTATGGTCGTAAAACATTTTTTGATTTTAAAATAAGCAACAAATTTAAGGTTTTACAATGGATTTTTGAGTTTTCGTAAGATGCTACCAGAAGTTTTGGAAAAAAATGCCCGTTTAGCACCGAAAAACTGCGGCCGTGATAGAAGCGGCTACCCCGCAGGGCGGCGGCGGAGCGAAGCGGAGCCGCCAACCGAGGAGTAATAGCGGATAGCACGAAATGTCCGCCCCGAAAAAAAATGCCCAAATAACGCCAAATAAATATTGTAATTTTACCTGCTTAAAGCCCGGAATTTTTATGCCCGAAGTTTCTATCATCACGCCTTGTTACAATTCTGCGAAGTTTCTGCCGGAAACCATTTCGTCCGTGCTGAATCAAACTTTTTCGGACTGGGAATGGCTGATTACCGATGATTGCTCAAGCGATAATTCGGTTGAAATTATTAAAAAAATCGCTGATTCGCGGGTAAAATTAACGGTTGCTGAAAAAAATGGCGGCGCCGGAAAAACACGGAATTTATCTTTGGAAAAAGCTACCGGCAGATTTATCACTTTTCTGGACGCGGACGATTTCTGGGAACCGAACTTTCTGGAAGAAATGGTGGCCTTTATAAAAATTGAAAACTGTGAAATTGCGTACTCAAATTACGCGCGCTGCGATGAAAATTTAATTCCAAAAATTGCCGATTTTAAGGCGGAAAAAATCGTAACCTTCGGCAATTTGCTGAAGACCTGCAGGCTTTCTTTATTAAGCTCGATGTACGATTCCAGCCGTGTTGGCAAAGAATATTTCCCAACCGACAGCAAGCGCGAAGATCATGTGATGTGGCTGAATCTGCTGAAAAAAATTCCCGTGGCAAAGCCTTTGAACAAAACCATGGCGAAATACCGCATGCATGGCAGCAGCGTGTCGCGCAGAAAAACGAATATTATGAAAGACCAATATTTGGTTTACAAAGACCACATGAAATTTTCTGCGGTTAAATCGCTGTATTTTACGGGGAACTGGGCGCTGAACGGTTTTCTGAAATATTCAAAAATATTTAACTGATGGAATTTTCTAAGGAATTTAAGGAAGCGATTTCCGCATTTTCGGGTAAGGAAAAAGATAAACTTATTTTTCGTTTGCTGAAAAAAGATCGCATTTTAGCGCATCGGTTATATTTTGAATTGATTGATCCGGAAACTGCGGATGACAAAAGGCTGAAAATGCAGGATTTAATTATTAAAGAAGTTTCTGCAGCGGCAAAACGTTTTGGCAGAACGAAATATTTTCTCACGAACATCCGGAAAATAAGTTCTAAAATCACGGAGCATGTGAAAATTACTTCGGATAAATTTGGTGAAGTTTCCCTGAATTTATTGCTGATCAGCGAAACCTTGAAAAATAGTTCCCAAAGCGGCGACCAGTACAAACTTTATATTTATTTTCTGAATAAACTTTTCCGGTCTTTGATTTTAACCACAAAACTCGATGAAGATTATTTTCTGGATTTGAAACCGTATTTCAATGATGTGAAATCACAGATTTTAGAAAATGAACGTTTGGAAAAAATTACCCTGGATAACGGCATATTTTTGAAATGGCTGAACCCGGAAAACATTCCCGACCAAATCGATTTGATTTATAAAGAGATAAAAAGCGAAGGTTTGCTGCGGTAAAAAAAATTTGCCCTTAAACCCGGTGATTTTTTACTACAAAATCTACGATATTTTCGGAAGCGTTTGGCTGGGAATTAATAAAATTTGCCGCATTTTCGCCCATTTTTTTCAAAAGAACATCATCATTCAGCAAACCTAAAAGATAAGGCGCGGCAAAGAATTCGTCTTCAAAACATTTTCCGCCATTATGTGCGATAAGTCCATCAGCTTCCGGGTTTTTCCTGAATTGATCACCGAAAAATACCGGAATTCCGTACGTTGCAGCTTCTAAAATATTGTGAAGACCTTTGGAATGAAAACCTCCGCCAACAATCGCCAGGTCGCCATATGAATACAAATTGCCAAGCAAACCGATACAATCGATGATTAAAACCTGAATATTGGAATAACTAAGCGGGTTTTTATCCGAAAATTGGGAATACAAAAGCGCCGTTGGGAAAGTAGTCTGCAGCACCGAAACGCGCTTCAAGTCATGTGGCGCAATAATAATTTTAAGGTTTCGATTTTTCACCGAAAGTATTTCTGCAATCCGTTCTTCAGCTTCCCAGGAACTGCCGAAAATAACCGTTTTCTGGTCGCCAATAAATTCATCAATATACGGCACCATATTATCGCGCTCGCGAAGCTGCTTCACTCTGTCGTAGCGCGTATCGCCCGCGGTTATGGAGTTTTTTAAGCCAATGCTTTTTGCCAGGGCAGAAGATTGCGTGGTCTGGTGAAAAAAGAAATCTACATTTTCCCGCAGCTGTTTTACAAACCATTTCCCGTAAAATTTGAAGAAAACCTGCGTTTCGTAAAACAAAGCCGAAACCACATAAATTTCTGCGCCCTGCTTTTTCAGTTCACCCAGCAAATTGTACCAGAAATCATATTTGACGGTGAAAAAAATATCTGTTTTAAAATTTGAGGTAAATTCTTTCACCCATTTATCGGTATCGAAAGGTAAATAACACACTGCATCAGCGATACTTTTTTTGGTGATGATGTGATCATAACCCGACGGCGAGAAAAATGTCACCAAAATTTTGTGCTCTGGGAACTCTTTTTTCAGTTTTTCTAAAACCGGCAAACCCTGTTCATATTCGCCTAAACTGGCGGCGTGCATCCAGATTATTTTATCGTCACCAGAAAACTTCGCTTTTACGATTTCGCAACTTTGGCGGCGACCCGCTAGCCCTTTTTTCAGCTTATAATTAAACACCGCACCGATTTTCATCGCGGCGATTAATAGACTGACTAATATGTTGTAAATGGTTTTCACGGTCCGGATTTTTCAGCAAAAAGTATGAATATAGGTCCTAAAAAATTTAATTGTTCGGTAAAATATTGCGGATAAACCGAAGTTTATGCGTGTGTCTGTTCAGATCTTTATTGAAAATTCCGGTCGTGTCCAGTGCATCGATGCGTACTTTTCCAAACGCGTGAATGATTTCAAAATTGTTAAGCAAGATTCCTACATGCACAATTTGACCTTCCGAATTTTCGAAAAAAGCCAAATCTCCGGGCCGACTTTCTTCCACAAAACTTAAAACTTCACCAATCACTGCCTGCTGATACGCGTCGCGCGGCAAAGCAATGCCGTGAACTTTATAAACCAGCTGAACAAAGCCGCTGCAATCTATCCCGAAAAAACTTCGTCCGCTCCAGAGATATGGCACATTCAAAAATTTCATCGCGGTTTCAATGATATTTTTTGGCTGCTCTACGGCAGGATTTTCTGCTTTTATCTCGCTTCCGATGGAAAGTAGAATTTCACCTTCGGATGTTAAATAATTTAAAAACGTTTCCTGAACTATTGTTTTATTTTCATTTTCTGAAATCTCGGAAATTTGCTGCGCATCCACCCAACCTTCATATTGGTCGAAATCCATTTGGATTTTCAAAAATTTCCCCTCATTTGCCAATATTTTTATGGTTTCGCCATAAAGCAGTTGAGAAGTCATTTCGGCACGTTGCGAAGGTTCGCTCCGTAAAGCTGCGACGGAAACCGTGCAAATTCCTTTGTTCATAGTGAAAACAGTTATTTTTTACGGATTAAATGTACGCCGTCGCGCAAAGGTAAAATTACATTATCGAAATATGAGTCTTTTGCAACCAATTCGTTGAGTTCTTTGATGACTTTCGTAGATTTCTGTTTTGGGTTATCTTCCAGGATTTTTCCGTACCACAGCACATTATCAAACAGAATTACACCACCACTTTTCAGCTTTTTTTTCAGCAGGTTAAAATATTCAACATAACTTTCCTTGTCAGCATCGATAAAAATAAAATCGAAGGTTTCATCAGTTTTTTTCAAAAATGTTTTTGCGTCTTCCAACTGAAAATTGATTTTAGAAGAAAATTCACTTTCAGCAAAATATTTTTTCGGCAAATATGCGAGTTCTTCATTAATGTCTAACGTCGTGATTTTCCCTTCAGCAGCTAAACCTTCCGCAAGACAAAGCGTGGCGTAACCGGTAAATGTCCCGATTTCCAGGATATTTTTCGGTGAAACCATTTTGGAAATCAGTGCAAGAAATCTGCCCTGCAAGTAACCGGAAATCATATGCGGCTGCGTGGTTTTCTGAAAAGTTTCGCGACGCAGATTCTTTAAATTTTCCGGCTCCGCGGAAGCATGATTTTCCAGATAACGGTCAATTTCGGGGCAATTTTCTTCGAAAAAACTCATCTCCAAATTTTATTTAAAACCAAATTTAAGCATTTTAAACAAAAAAACGCTGCCAGAATAGGTATTCTGGCAACGCTTTAAAAAATCTCAAAAATGAAATGTATTAATTTTTTACCGGCGCAATGTCCATTAATTTCATAAATTCATCCAGTTTCGGCATGATGATAATTTCCGTTCTACGGTTTTCAGCACGTCCGGAGACTGAAGCGTTTGTAGTTTTCGGGTTGTATTCGCTACGTCCGCCGGCAGTAATTCTCGCTGGGTTTACACCGAATCTGGTTTGAAGAATTTTCGCCATAGAAGTCGCTCTAAGTGCAGAAAGATCCCAGTTGTCTTTTGGTAAAGTTGAAGAATTTAAAGGAACATTATCCGTGTTACCTTCAATCAAAACTGAATACGTATCGTAATCATTAATTACCTGAGCTACTTTTCCAAGAACGTCCTGAGCTGCCGGCAACACATTATAATCTCCTGTTTTATACAGCATTTTGTCGGAAAGCGAAATCATTACCACGCCTTTCAAAACTTTCACCTGTACGTCGTTATCCGCGATGTTATCCAGTGAACGTTTTAGTTTGTTTGATAAAGCCAGGTTTAAACTGTCATTTTTCGCGTTGGTCGAAATCAGTTGTTTGATGTATTTGTTAGAAGAATTAATTTCTCCGATCAGTTCGGTGATGTTTTTAGAACCTTGTCCTGTATTCGCCAAACATGCATCAAGAGACGATTTCAGTGCGTCATTCTGACCTTTTAAAAGCGCATTTTCACTTGCCAAACCAGAATTAAGACTTTTCAAATCCTGAATTTCACGCTGTCTTTCACCTACGTTGGTGATACATTGGTTATAATTTTCATTCAGGGCATCAAACTGTTTCTTGCTCACACAAGAGGTCATCATTAAAGCCGCTCCAAGAACGACACCTAATTTCGCTATTTTCATAATAATTCTTTTTAATCAACCAAAAATAGAGAAATCGTTTTGAACAGAAGAATTATCTTTGCTAAATATTCCTTAAAATAACCTTAAAGTTGCTAAATACAACCACTTTTCAGCAAGCTTTGCAGCACATTGCACCGGATTTTAAAACCAAAACTTATTTGTTGGCGGTTAGCGGCGGCGCCGATTCCATGGTGCTTTTAAAGTTGTTTTCAGAATTGGATTTGAAATTTGAAGTTTCGCACGTAAATTATGGTTTACGCGGAACGGATTCGGACGCGGATGAGGAAATTGTAGAAAAAACCTGCAAAAAGCTCGGTATTTTTCTGCACGTGTATCATGTCAGCGAAAAAGATCAGCAACCCGAAAATTCCATCCAGGAATGGGCGCGCGATTTACGCTACAATTTTTTCAATAAAATTAAAGAAGAAAGAAAGCTCGATTTCACGGTGACGGCACATCACCTCAATGACGAGCTGGAAACTTTTCTCATCAATCTTTCAAAAGCTTCCGGAATTAAAGGTTTAAGCGGAATTCCTGCCAATAAAAATAAAATTTTGCGGCCGCTGCTGCATTTTTCTAAAGATGACATTTACGCTTTCGCGGAAAAAAATTCGGTGCATTATCGAGAAGATTTATCGAATCATAAAAACGATTATTTGCGGAATTTTATCCGGAATGGAGTTACGCCGCAGCTTTTAAAAATTAACGAAAATTTCCTGGAAAATTTCGGTAAAAGCTTACAATACCTCAACCAAAGCGCTGATTTCATCGAAGAAAATCTGGATAAAATCTCGACAGAAATTTCGGTTTTAGAAAACGGAAAAATCCTGCTGAATAAAGCGGAATTTTTTCAGCAAACCGGATTTGTTCAGTTTGAAATTCTGCGACACTACAATTTCAATTCAAAAAAAGAATTTGCTAAAATTTTGGCCGCTGAAACGGGTAAAAAATTTATTTCAGAAAGTCACGTGCTCAGCGTTGACCGCAAAGATTTCATCATCACCACAAACGCAGTTGAAATTGAAAAAGACGAGGAAGTTATTTTAGAAAACGAAAAAAAAGCCGCTTTTATCCCCGAAAAAATTAAAACAGAAATTGAAAAATTCGGCACTTTCAGCTGGAATTTTAGTTCAGAAAAAATAAAATTTCCGTTAAAACTGAGACACGCAAAAAAAGGCGACGTTTTCCATCCTATCGGGATGATAGGCAAAAAGAAAATCGCTAAATTTTTTAAGGATGAAAAATTGCCTATTTTAGCGCAGCAAAAAATTTGGCTTTTAACCGACGGAAAAGACGATATTCTGGGAATTCTTCCCTTTCGCCAGGACCGCAGATTTGCAGCGAAAAAGTCTGATGCTGAAAGTTTTAACATAAAAATATAGTGTTTTCCGCAGAACACCAAAAAGTAATAAGTAGAAATGAAATTTAAAAATTGGCTGATTTTGGCCGTTCTTTTCCTTTTTCAGGGAATCACGGCGCAGATAAAAGATCCTGTAAAATTTAAATACAACATTAATTCCCTTCCCAACAACGAATATGAAGCAGTTTTAACCGCCACCATCGAGAAAAATTGGCATATTTATTCGAAAGATTTACCGCCGGATTCCGGGATTCCTACCGAAATGTTGCTTTCGAGCAAAGAAGGAATTCAGCTGATTGGCGGCGTTACTGAAGTCGGTAAAAAGCACGACGAATTCTCCGAAGCTTTTGGTGCACAAATCGTTTATTATTCTGATTTGGTGCTGTTTAAGCAAAAATTCAAACTAAAAAATAACGCAAGACCGGCAACCGTCACCGCAGAAATCACATACCAGACTTGTAACGACCGCGTTTGTCTTGCGCCGAATACGCTGGAATTTGAGCAAAAAATTACGCCCACAGCGACCGGAGTTGCAGTGGTTGCTCCTGAAGAAACAGCGGCTGAAACAACCTTTGCTGAAACTGCTAAGGAAACAGATACTGTGACAACTGCTGTTGCCACGACCACTGTTTCCCCAATTAAGGCCGAACAGGAAGGTTTAAAAGTTTCCTCGCTCGATTTTAAAAATCCGATGACTGATTGCGGAGTTGAAGCGCAGGAAAACAATGAAAATTTCTGGACGTATCTACTTCTCGGCTTTTTCGGAGGTTTGATTGCTTTGCTTACGCCGTGCGTTTTCCCAATGATTCCGCTTACGGTTTCGTTTTTCACCAAAGGCTCGAAAGACAAAGCGAAAGGCAAGCGCGACGCTTTTATTTACGGCTTTTTTATCCTGCTTATTTTCGTTTTGTTAAGTGTGCCTTTCCATATTATTGATGGAATTGCGGGAAATATTTTTAACCAAATTTCCACAAGTGTTTGGCTGAACGTAGCTTTCTTCATCATTTTCCTCTTTTTTGCGGGAAGTTTCTTTGGCTACTACGACATTACATTACCGAGCTCTATTGCAAATAAATCTTCAAAAGCTGAAGATGCCGGCGGAATAGTTGGTATCTTCTTTATGGCGCTGACTTTGGTGATTGTATCATTCTCGTGTACCGGACCGATTTTAGGAAGTTTACTTGGAAGCGCTGTGACAGGTTCTGCGAACATCCCGATGTTGCTGACTTTTGCATTAGCAGGATTTGGATTAAGCTGGGCGATTGTTTTCGGGCTTTTAGCACTTTTCCCGCAAGCACTGCAAAGTTTGCCGAAATCCGGCGGCTGGATGAATACCGTAAAAGTGGTTTTAGGTTTTATCGAGCTTGGACTTGCTTTAAAATTTCTTTCGAAAGCAGATTTGGTTTCAAAAACCTTCTTCCTGAAAAGAGAACTTTTCATCGTGATCTGGATTTTAATCGCGATCGGTTTAGTGCTTTATCTCTTCGGGAAAATAAGATTTCCGCACGATGATAAAAAACCTAAGATTTCGCTTACGAGAAAAATTATTGGTTTCCTCGGAATCGGTTTTATTGTTTACCTGATCCAAGGTTTATTCCCGGCGGAAAGACCGACGCTTCAACATTTAAGCGGAATTTTGCCACCGATTAACGTGAGTTACCTTCACAAAGAAGAAGATGGAATCTTAGGAATGCATCCGTCGCACGATTATTTTGAAGCGATTGAAATCGCGAAAAAAGAAAACAAACCTTTGCTGATTGATTTCACCGGTTATGGTTGTGAAAACTGCCGTAAAATGGAAGAATTCGTGTGGAGCGAACCGGATATTTTACCAATTCTGCAAAACGAAGTGGTTTTGGCGTCACTTTATATCGATGACAAAGAAGCCTTGCCGGAAAGCGAGCAAACTTCAATCGATATGGGTAATGGCCAGAAAAAGAAAATTAAAACCATTGGCGATAAATGGAGCTTGTTCCAGCAAATTAATTTCAATAACAACTCGCAGCCACATTACGTGCTGGTTTCGCCGGACGGAAAAGTTATTAACACGCCGGTTTCCGGATATATGCCGAAAGAAGATTTCAAAGCTTTTTTAACTTGCGGAATTGAATATTTCAAGAAAAATAAATAAAGTGATTTTAGCTAAAATGAAAAAAACCGATGTTTAGTCGGTTTTTTTTGTTGATATGAATGACAAATCTTTGATCTAGCCCGGATTGAACGGCGTGTCTGAGCTCTTTTTTGGCGGCGGCTTCGCCGCCGCCAAAAAAAGCGAGTAGTGAAAGCCGGTTACCAACTTTCAAAAGATGAAAACTTTTTGTTAGCTCCTGAAAAAATTAAGGATTTGTTACCGGAACACTGCTGAAGCCAATTGAAGTTTTTACGGAAACATCGCTGGTTGGCGACTGTTTCAAGACGTAAACAAATCTTTGCTGTACCGCGCCGGAACGCATCATCGCGTCTAAAGTTTGTGAAGTGTTGATATCCAACGACAGCGTATTTCCGACATTATCCGGAATGGATTCACGCGACGCAACTAAAACTTCGCCCGCACTTCCGCCGGAAAGATAAACTTTCACCGAGGAGAAAATTCCCATGCTAGTGTTTGAATCTACGGAGAGACTCGCGTTGGTAACTCGGATGTCTTTCACGTTTGCACCTGCGCCTGTAAGCTGATTGATGCTTTGCGCCGGCGAAACGGTGGACAATGTGGTATTAACCGGCGAATTTGCCGTAACTAAAACCGTAGCAGTGTACGGAAAAGTGTTCTGTAAAATCGAGGAAACGGTGCTACAAGCCGTAAGTGTTGCTGTGGCAGCCACTGCGACAAAAAATAAATTTTTCATAGTATAAATTTTGGATTATAAAGCCTAGCCACAGAAATTATACCAACGTTTGAAATTAACAGAACATTAACCTACCTCAGGGAAACGGAGAATTCTCCTGTGATCTCACCCGATGCCATATTGCTTTTACCGATAAGCAGCCAAATTTCGCCTTTTTGTGGGATTTCATAGGTAATTTCGCGGCCGAACGGTCCGTCTAAACTGCCGTCGGGCAACCTGATTTGGTTAAAGCGGATATTCATTTTCGGATTTTCGGGCGAAATAGCACCGAAAATTTTTGGACGGTCGAAGTTTTTTATTTTAAGAATTAACTCATGGTTTTCCGCAGTGAACTCATCGGTAAGCGTGAGAGGAATCATGTCGGCATTGATTGTTTTGGTGATTTTACCGTTTTCTACGGTGCGGAAAGTTGGTGAAACTTTTGGTGTTTGTTCCGGAATTACCACGACACCGCTGTCGGGTGCGGGAAGTTTTTCGGTGTCTGCAGTTTCAGCAATTGATGTAGAATCTGTGGTTGAAGCTTCGGATGTGGTTTCTTTTTGGTTGCAGGACATGAGCAAAAGCGCGGAAATTAAAATTGCGTTTTTCATTTTAATTAAATTTTTGGTAGTAAATAATTTTAGATAAAAAGGTTTTACGTTTTTCGTCCGCAATTTTCTTCTGAAGTTCCTGAGTTAGCTTTTCATCTCCTGTTTTTTTAGCAAACTCCAATAATTGTTTTTGATTAAAATTGACCGATTTCAGGTGATATGGAAGGTCAAAATTTCTTTTACTCAAATTCTGCGAAGTAAGAAATGCACCCCAGTTAAAAAAACTGGAAACCAAAATTGTTCCGTAAAAATACCACACCATATGATTGAAAATATAGGCATTGGCCTTTTTATTTTGAATTTTAAGAAAGGTGGTTATCAAACCGATAATTGATAAAGTCAGAAAAGCGAAAACTGCCAACCTTTTATAGGTGAATCCAAGATTGAGGACATATTCAGCATTTTTTGCGGCGGCTGAAAGAATTAAAACGGCATTTAAAAAAATCCAGGTTTTAGTAAGAGTTATTAGATATTTTGAATTACGGTCAACATTTAAACCTTTTTTAAAATAAAACATAATCACCAAAACCGCCATCACGACAGACACAATCACCGCATACACCCTATTGTGGGTTTCGGCGGAAAGCTGCGATGGCGTTTTAGAAATTTCCACAAATTGCTCGTAATTAAAGGTAATAATAAAAATAAGCAACAAAACATTCAAAGCGGTAAAAGAAATAATTCCGCTTCTCACTTCGGTATTTAGATCCAAAAACGGAAAAGCAGGTCGCGTGTTTTTTGGTTCGCTGGAAAATTCATTTTTGAGATGATGATTTAAAGAGTGAAAAAACTGAGGAATGTGGAAATTCCAAAAGTTGAATGCTAAAAAGAAACCTAATGCGCCCAGCACAAAAAATTGCCAAAAGTTGAATTTAAATTTAAAATCCAAAAAAACGGAGGAAAAATGTTCACTTCCTAAAGCATAAACGCCGACAAATGCCAGTATTAAAAGCGCGGGAATGAGCACCACAGCAAGTACTTTTTTAAAACCTTCCGTAGTGTTACTTTTCGGCAACCATTTCTCGAATTGGATAAATCGATAAGGAAACGTGATAAAATTAAAAGCGAAGACCGGAATCACCAAAATATTATGAAGGCCGTGATTTTTTGTCTGAAAAGCCAGTAAAAATGCTGACGTGAAGATAGCTAAAAGTGACGCAAAATCCCCGAACCACGCAAATGCAATACTGGAAAGGACAGTTGTTACAAATAAAAGAATAAATAGTGGGGTTTGCCGTTTTTCCGCTGAATTAAACCATGCAAGCAAAGCATAGGAAATTCCTAAAATTCCCAAATTAAGTCCTAAATCTTCACCGTAAAAAATGGTTATAAAAAGTACGGTGGAAAGTAAAATAAGCTGGTGTGTTTTCATGATTAAATGTTTTGATGTAGCAGGTTGTAAAGTTTGTTTCTCTAATTCCTAAACAAATATAATCAAAGTACTTTGCATTTCAAAGTTAAATTTTAAAAAAAAGGCCTTATTTGCCCAATAATTTTTCCAGGCCGGATAAATGTTCCCGGAACGCATCTTTACCAGACGCGGTTACGCGATAAGACGTCTTTGGTTTTTTTCCGACAAATTCTTTCTTAACTTCAATATATTTTGATTTTTCTAAGGCCGTGCTGTGACTTGCCAGATTACCGTCTGTGATTTCCAGCAGGTTTTTCATCTCGGTAAAATCAACCCATTCGTTCACCATCAGGACCGACATAATGCCCAGTCTGACGCGGCTTTCGAATTCTTTGTTGAGTTTATTGATGTTGAGCATTTTCCGATCTTTTTTAATTCACATTTTTTGCCGTTAAAGTGGCATATTTTTTCGCAGATTTTAAATCGCAAAAATTTGACGTTTAAAGGCGATATATTTTGATTTACTTGTATTTTCTGTACATCACAGCGCCGTAGAGGATATGCAGGATTCCAAAACCGACTGCCCAGAAAACCAAGCCCCAACCTAGGAAAAAGAGCGAAAGCAAACCCAAAATTATCTGGCAATAGCCGAGATATTTTATGTCATTCAAAGTATGTTTTTCCGCATTTACCAAAGCGAGACCGTAAAAAATAAGCGTCGCCGGGGCAATGAAAACAAAAAGACCGTGGTACAAAAGCGCGAAACAAAAAACCGCGCCGGACAACAGGGGAACGGCAAAATCCGAGAGCATTCGCTGTGTGGTTTTATTCCAAATCGGTTGGTTGATTTTTTTGCTTTTTCTGGAGCTGAAAAAATAGCCGCTGAAAACCGCCAATACCAAAATAACCAAGCCAATAAGCGACAACTCGATAATCAGCTCTGTGCTGAAAATGTTTCTTTTGCCATCAAAATAATTGATGTTATTTTGCTGAAGTACATAATGCACATAAATGGCACCGAGTAAGGCCACTACACCCGCGAAAACGCCGGAAATTCCGCTTAAAGAAAGGAAACGGGAGCTGCGTTCCATCATGGTTCGGATGTGCGAAAGATCTTCGTGATAATTTTTTGATTCCATAAAAAAGCACTTTGAACGTCAAAGTTATAAATTTCCGCGCAGCGGCAAAATCTATATAGATAATTTAAATTCCTAATTCTAACCATACTGGGTCGAAAATTGTAAATAAAAAAAATCATGGAGAAAACTTAATTTATTTCGGGCAAAACCTGCTAAAAATCTCGTTTTAACCGCCGATAAAAATATTATCTTTACGTTTTATTATGAAACAAATGTTCACCAATCTCAGACATAATTTGGAGCGCCAATGGTTTGGCGTTCTCACCAGAATGGGCGCAAAACTTGGGATTCCGGTTTCCAAACTGCGCGTATTTTTCATCTACTCCACTTTCGCCACCGCCGGCGTTTTCTTTTTAATTTACCTGGGTCTTGCTTTTACACTTTGGGTAAAAGATATGTTTATCACGCGCCGACCGAGCGTTTTCGACCTGTAATTCTCTACTTTAAATGGAATATTTAGAAATCAGTCAGCACGATGATTTTCGTGCTTTGGAAATATATAAATCGTACTGCGAGACCTTTCCCGCGGACGAACAGCGCAATGAAAAGCAGTTCCGCGGACTTTTTATGAACCCGAAAGTGAAAGTTTATTCGGTTTTACGCGAGCTCGAAAACATTGGCTACCTGATTTGCTGGGAAATGACTGATTTTGTCTTTCTGGAACATTTTGAAATTTTTTCCGAATTCCGCAGCAAAAAATATGGTTCTGAAATTCTTGCTGATCTGTTTAAAAAGTATCTGCACATCGTTCTCGAAGCCGAACCGTCAGATTTAGATGAGGACGCAAAACGCAGGATTTCTTTTTACGAACAGAACGGTTTTAACATCATCGATGAAAATTATGTACAACCACCGTACGATGCGGGCAAACACGCGCTGAATCTTTGGCTTCTCGCGAACTGGAAACCCGAAAAAACCGACTGGATCAAGGAGGAAATTTACGATGTGGTTTACCGCTGATATTTAGCACTTTGCTTAAAATTAAGCTGGTAAAAAATAAGCTGCTAAAACAGGAAAATTACCTGAAATAGCAGCTAATTATTTGTCACGACTTAATCGACTTCATATTCCAGTTTGATGGTAATGCTGGCTTCCTTTTCTTTGGATGAGGTATTGAATGTTCCGCCGTAGGAAAATTCTTCGGTGGAATTCGGTTCTGTAATCTGCGTGACGCCCATGGTTGCTTTTTTAAGATTACCCAACTTTGCGCCAGCGTTTTCAGCAATTTTCTCAGCGCGCTGTTTCGCGTCTTTTGTAGCATCGGCAATCATCTGTTGTTTAACATCAGCCAGTTTGGTGTAAAAATAATTTGGCGGCGATGAGGTAAATTCAATGCCAAGGTTGATGATTTCGGTGATATTTCTGGATAAATTTTCGATTTTCGCGACATCTTTACTGTCAATTGAAACGCGCTGCGAAAGCTGATAACCATTGAAAGTCTGCTGGCTACGGCCCATATTGTCGGTGGAATAATTAAACTGTTTCTGAATATCTACCGCAGAAAATACCATTTCGTTTTTCGGGATTCCCTTTGATACCAGATAATTCTCGATGATTTTTTTATCATTGGCCAGCGCATCGTAAGCAGTTTTAAGCTCAAAACTGTTGCGCGAAAAATTCCCATTCCAGGCGATAAGGTCAGAAGTAAATTTTTTGGTTCCAAGTCCGGTAACCGAAATGGTGTTTTCGGATTTGTTCCGGTTTTTAATGGCGTTTCCCAAAAGTGCTAAACCGATAATAAAACCTAGCGCTGCAATGGCAATTGCGATTATATTTCTGTTCATTTTTTCGTGTTTTATCGTAAAACAAGTTAAGAATAAAAGGATATAAAAAGAAAAAATTTTGCCAAAACAGGCGTGAATTTTTAACGGTTTAAAAATTTTGGTAAGGTTTGCTCGAAATAGAGCAGCACTTTTGCCAGATTTCTGGCTTTTACCGCGCGGGAAATTTCAGGTTCAATACCGAGTGAATATTGTACGAATGCCTTAGTTTTCTCAGGTGAAATACCAAGTTCAGTGAAATAATCGTCGCCAACGCGAGCCAAAATCCAGGCGATATTGTCCTGCATATCTTCGTAGCGGTATTCGGTTTTCATGCGGCGCGCGTCGCCACTAATTAAATCATAAACTGCCTGCGGACTTACCGCCAAATTCAATAAATTACCGACAACATCTTTTTTAAAATCTGCTGGTTTTTCGCGTGGTTTTTCTGGCGGCAGCGGCACACCGATTTCCTGCTGCAGCTGAGAAATTCGGTCTTCTTTTGCCAAATTTTTGGAATCCTGCTGAATGTCTCCTGTTAACCGCACGATTTTCACCTCTTCGATTTCAGCGGCGTCGCGCGCTAGTGTAATTATGAGTTTTGAATCGAGATCTGCGGCGCTGATGATTTTTGAACT
The DNA here is from genome assembly GCF_900114045.1 of Kaistella treverensis. Lineage (GTDB taxonomy): Bacteria > Bacteroidota > Bacteroidia > Flavobacteriales > Weeksellaceae > Kaistella > Kaistella treverensis. The sequence continues at coordinate 558,484 of NZ_FORQ01000002.1, read as the reverse complement.
TCGCTCAAAACCCGCACGCACAAAACGAAGTTCCTGACCGGCAATTGCATCAATAGAAAATTCTCCGGCTAAACTGGTGTAAATTTTCTGTTCCGTCTCCATATTGAAAACCAAAGTTGCGGGCAGCGCATTTCCGTCTTCGTCGCGCACAAGACCGGTGATTTTCTGGGAAAAGAAATTCGAGAAAATAAGGGTAAACAGCAGCAAAAAAATCCGAAACATTAAAAGCCGGTTTTATGCGTTTTTACGTATTGCTGATACGCCAGTTTCATCTCGTTTTTTATCGCTTCAACATCGAAAGTTTTGCGGTATTTTTTTGCTAAAGAATAAGAAGCATCTGCGTAAATGAGGAATTTATCGATCTGCTCTTCGTCCCAGCCCTGGGAAGTGTAGAAACTTAAATCGATTTCTGTTTTTACGCGGCGGAAAAAGGCCTGAGTTTCGGCATAATTGGCGGTTGTAGGCGCAGAATTTTTGCTTTTAACCAAAGATCCAACTAAACCCACAAGTCCTCCCGAACCGCCTTCACCAAGTGTTAAAAGTGTTCCCTGACCCGCATTATAATTATGCCCAGCAAAAGCGGAAGGTGTGCTGAGTTTTGGTGCCACGACGGTTGATGGTGTACGCATATAAGCACCAAGGGAGCTATTAAGTGCCACAACTTTCGCCGGCTGGTCCAAAGAGCGCACATCTTTGCGAAGATTTCCGGTAAGCTGAGGTTTCAGCGCGACTTCGGCAATGTCATATGGTAATTTATACAAAATAACGTTCAGCGGTGCCGAAAAATTTTGCGCTGATACTTTAACCGAAATCCGGTCGAAGCCGCCTTTTATAAAGCGCAGCTCATCGTAGCTTTTTGCGGAAATCATAAAGTTGCCATAACGGTCGGACAGGATTTTTTCTTCGGACCTGACATTGTAAATCACGACGTCTTCCAAAGCCGTATCAAACTCGGATGCAACTTTCCCAAAGACATATTGCTGGGAAAATGCCGCAGCGGAAATGGTGAAGAAAAAGAGAAAGAATAGTTTTATTTTCATACAGCTTATTTGCGTAAAAATAACCTGAAAAAAGAGCGTTTTAGCGACTAATAAATTTCGGCGCGAAAAGTTTAATTGTTTTTAACCTGTTTTGTGATATTTTTAGAATTCTGACCTGAAATTTTTGTTAATGTTTTTAATTATTTGCCGCTATTTGAGCAAATTATTTTCGAAAAAAACGGTGAAATAGCAGGTAAAATTTATTTCTGCTGTTCGGGCGCGAGCGAAGCGAGCGCCAATTTCCATTTTGAAAAAAAGGATGAAATAACCGGTAAAATTTGATAAAGCTTCGTAAAGGTGCGAGATCCCGCGTAAGGGATTGCAGTGGAAATCCCGGACCCGCCGCGGCGGGGAGGAATTGCAACGGAAAGCCCGACCTGAAGGCGGAAATGGGAGCGAGCGGAGCGAGCGCCAATTTCCGCCGAAAGGTTACGCCCAAATTACCACTTGCAATACGGCAAAATATTTGCTTATCTTTGCAGTCTTATATATTGGGGTTGACTGGTTTCGACAGCAAGATCAATGGGTAAGTAAGCATGCAGAGAACCGTAGCGCGATCTCTTTAATCCCTTGCTACAAAATTTTAACTGGCGACCAAGAGTTTGCTCTTGCTGCTTAATCCGAATCATAGTAAGATTTAGCGTTCTCCCGAAGACAGTACGGAGGCAAGATATCCCACAGAAGTTCTGTTTCGCGACGTCTGATTTTGGGGTATAGCAATGCGGAAATAAGGTTTTGGAGGCTTTGGCCAGAACTCGAAAAAATTAGAAGCTAAGGTAAAAGTTGGGTGTCTGCTCTCTGCTTTTGCATGAAAACCAATAGCAGAATAAGCATGTAGAAACCTTATGTGTTGCTTGTTTGGACGAGGGTTCGAATCCCTCCAACTCCACAGATATTTTAAATAGCCGCTTGTTTTACAGGCGGTTATTTTTTTTGCCCGATTTTGATATTATTTCCAGATTTTAAAATTCAGTAAAAATTTCTTTTTCTGAATTAAAGTGCGCCAATCGATAAAAAGCAGAAAAAACAAAAGCGTTAAGCTTAAGAACAAGCTGGCGAAAGATTCCCAGGAAAATGTTGAGTCAATGACCAAACGCCAATTTTCCGAAGCATAATTCCCGAGATGCAGCGCAACGCTGTCACTCGTAAACTTCCCGATGAGAAAAGCGGGAATGATGTAAATAGGTTTTATTTTGGAGATTCCGGCGCCCAAAAATAAAGGCGTTGTCGGAAGTGGTAACAACGAATAAGCAAGTACAAAGAGTTGACCTACCCATTTATTTTCGTTCATTTTCTCCCCTAAAAACTGGATATCTTCATTTTTTGCCGCCTTCAAAAATCTGTTTGAAATCAGTGGCGCATAAAGAAGCAGAATATATCGGCCCAGAACCGAACCCGCAACACCTACGAAAATCACCGTCCAAACATCAAGGTCATATAAAATCTGAAGAAAAACCATCACCGTAAAAGCCGGTGGAAAGGGAAATGGCACAATATCAAACAATAAAGCTCCCAGGAAAACCAGAATATATTGCCACCACATTTTGTAGATTTTAGAGTTTGTTAAAAAGCACTTTTCGTAAAGATTTTGAAAAGTATTGCTGCTCAAATTTATAAAATTAAACGCAACACTGAGAATAGCAAAAATCTGAGAAGTGATTTCCCCTTAAATACAAAACCAAAAAAAATCCCCGAATAGCGGGGAATTTTTATTTTAAATCGGAATGTTATAACTGCGGACCGGCAGCAACTAATTTTCTGCCTTCTTCATTATCGCAATACTGCTCGAAATTTTTGATGTATCTCGCAGCTAAATCTTTTGCTTTTTCTTCCCATTCAGCAGCGCTGGCGTAGGTTGAACGCGGATCAAGAATTCCTTCAGAAACATTTGGTAACGCTGTAGGAATTTCCAGATTCATAATCGGAATCATGGTTTTTTCTGCTGAATCGATGGAACCATCAATAATCGCGTCAATAATTGCACGTGTATCCTTCAGTGAAATTCTTTTTCCGGTACCGTTCCATCCGGTATTTACCAAATAAGCTTTCGCTCCGTGCTCTTTCATTTTTCCGATCAATGTTTTCGAATACATTGTTGGGTGTAACGTTAAGAACGCTTCACCAAATGCTGGCGAAAATGAAGGTTGAGGTTCTGTAATTCCTCTTTCCGTTCCGGCTAATTTTGAAGTATAACCACAAAGGAAGTGGTATTGCGCCTGATCGTCATTCAACACTGAAACCGGTGGCAAAACACCGAAGGCGTCCGCGGATAAGTAAACGATCTTTTTCGCATGTCCGGCTTTTGAGGGCAAAACAATTTTGCTGATATGATAAATCGGATAGGAAACGCGCGTATTTTCTGTAATTGAATTGTCTTTGTAATCTGCTTCGCCGTATTCATTAACCACCACATTTTCCAGCAATGAATCTCTTCGGATTGCTTTAAAAATATCCGGTTCTTTTTCTTCTGAAAGATCAATTACTTTCGCATAACATCCACCTTCGAAATTGAAAACTCCGTTATCATCCCAACCATGTTCGTCATCACCGATCAGATATCTTTTCGGATCAGCAGAAAGTGTAGTTTTTCCTGTTCCGGACAAGCCGAAGAATAAAGCAACATCACCGTCTTCACCTACGTTTGCAGAACAGTGCATTGAAGCCATACCATTTAACGGAAGGTAATAATTCATCATCGCGAACATTCCTTTCTTCATTTCACCACCGTACCATGTTCCACCGATAATCTGCATTTTTTCAGTAAGGTTGAACATTACGAAATTTTCAGAATTTAAACCCTGCTCTTTCCAGTTCGGGTTGGTGGCTTTGGAACCATTGATCACTACGAAATCCGGTTCACCAAAATTTTCCAATTCATAAGTAGAAGGACGGATGAACATATTGGTCACGAAATGTGCCTGCCACGCAACTTCCATAATGAAACGGACTTTCAAGCGCGTGTCCGGGTTGGTGCCACAAAAAGCATCAACCACATAAATTTTTTTTGATGAAGACAACTGGCTTAAAACCAATTCCTTACAACTTTGGAAAACTTCTGGCGTGGTTGGCAAATTTACTTTACCATCCCAGTGAATTGTATCTTTGCTGATGTCATCTTTTACAATGAAACGGTCTTTCGGCGAACGGCCGGTAAAAATCCCGGTTTTTACGGCAATAGCACCAGATTCAGTGAGAGCGCCTTTTTCAAAACCTTTATTTTTAGGTGATAATTCTTCGGTAAACAATTCTTCAAAAGAAGGATTATAGGAAATTTCTTCGTAGCCAGAAAGCCCTAAGTTTTGCAGTTGTTCGGTAATTTTGTTGTTCTTCATTTTACTTTTTATATCAGTTTTGGGTAAAACACAAATTTAATGATTAATGTTAAGTAAGAAGTTCTAAAAATACTGATATTCATCAGAAACTCCAAATTAAGTTTAATCAGCTAATTATGTGCGTTTTGCGCAATTAAATTTTTAAAATTGAAAATGGTAGAAAAACCCTTTTCGCGAAAATATGCCTCATAACCCGGGAATTCTTGGCTCAGCACAAAATCGCCGCCCCAGGCGCCCAGACTTTTCAAAAATACCGGACAGTCCGGGAAATGTCTTTTCTTTACGGTTTGAAGTTCGAGAAATTTGCCCAATTTTTCCTCGTGTAAAATCATTAAGGCTGAAAATTCGTCAAGCGTTTTTGCCTCTAAAACACGGTTTGTAATTTCGGAAAAATCATCGATTATAGCAGGTAATTTTTCTTTGCTGCGGTATAGCGAAATGCCTTCGCGGCTGTCCTGTTTTTTATTGAGGTGGACAAAAATCAGTTCATTTTTAAATGCGGGATCGAAATTAATTTTCTGAACAAATTTTTCCGGCTTATTTCGGTAAATTATTGCAGATTTTTCCTGCGCCACCGCAATGTCGTAACCGCTTCCACCCAAACAGTTTTCATTCAGTTCATATGCATCAACGCCGCTCCATCGCGCCAGATTATTCATCAAAGTAGAACTGCTTCCCAAACCGAAATCCGGTGGAAACTGCAGGTTGGTAGTGATTTTGAAAGATAAATCAGAATTGAAAAAAGTGACAGAAAGCCGTTTAATTTCTGCAATTATTTTCAGGACAAATTCTGCTGCTTCCGGTAAATTTGTGCTTTTTAGCGCCAAATTTTTATAATCGATTTCAGCATCTAACCACGGTTGTACCTGGTGCAGCGCCGTCCAGTAAATCATTGAATTTCCGTCGGGAATTTCTTCAACAAAAAACTCCTGCCCCCATTTCGTGGGAAGAGCAAGAGCTAAAGCGCCGTCGAGAACGACATATTCGGAGGTGAGCAGTAATTTTCCAGGTGAAAAAATCGTACTCATTTTGGTTTAAATTGCAGATGAAACAGTAACGTCGCTGTTTATTTTTTTAATCAAACCCTGAAGCGTTTTTCCGGGACCAACTTCCACAAAAGAAGTCGCTCCTTTTTTGATCATATTTTGCACAGATTGCGTCCATCTGACAGGACCGGTAAGCTGCGCGATAAGATTTTTCTTAATTTCTTCCGGATCTTCAACCGCCACGGTTGTAATGTTTTGGTAAACATCCATGGTTGGTTTGTAGAATTTAATATTGTTAATAGCTTCCGCTAGCTTTTCCTGCGCCGGCAACATTAATGGTGAATGAAAAGCGCCGTTTACCGGTAGCAACAAAGCGCGTTTAGCACCGGCGTTTTTTAAATTTTGGCAAGCAAGCTCCACCGCTGCTGTTTCACCGGAAATTACGAGTTGACCCGGACAGTTATAGTTTGCCGGAACAACAATTCCGGGTGTTTCTTCACAGATTTTTTCCACGATTTCGTCCGCTAAACCTAGAATTGCCGCCATCGAACTTGGGTTGGCGTCACAGGCTTCCTGCATGGCTTTTGCCCGTGTGGAAACCAGTTTTAAACCATCTTCAAAACTTAAAACTCCGTTTGCCACCAAAGCAGAAAATTCTCCTAAAGAATGGCCCGCAACCATACTTGGTGAAGTTCCGTTTACGGCCTTCAAAGCTGCGACGGAATAAATAAAAATAGCGGGCTGGGTAACTTCGGTTTTTTTCAAATCCTCCTCTGTTCCGCGGAACATCGCCGAGAGAATATCAAATCCCAAAATATCATTGGCAGAGTCCATCAAATCTTTGATGTCTTTACGGGAATTGTATAATTCCGTTCCCATACCGACATATTGTGAACCTTGCCCAGGAAATACAAGTGCTTTCATATATTTTTTTACAGATCGATTAGAAAATGCTTCTAATTTAAATTTTTAATTTCTTTATGGAATTAAGCGAACTACGCGGTAACCTTTGTTAACGTAAGCACCGGATTTGGTTTTTTCAAACTCAAATTTGGTCGCGAGTTGTGTCTGCACTTTATTCATTTGCTTGAAAATTTCACCTTTTTTGTTTTCGCGGCTCAGCATATCGTTCACCACATCAAAACCGATAACGGCATATTTTGACGGTGTTTTACAGTATTTTGCCTTATAAGCAGCTAAAATTTCTTTTTCAAAATCGCCTTCCGTATCAATTTTTCGGTCCATCAAATAAACCAGACTGCTTTGGCTGAGTTCATCTACATTTTTCTCAAACAGCGGCGAATAGTACATACTGAAAGCTTTGATGCCGGACACTTCTTTCGAAATTTCCATCAAACGGTTGGCAAAAGTGTCGCCGGCAGCTTCATCTTTATTCAGCAAAATTGCGATTACCGGAGCAGCTTGTCCCGTCATCATATTTTTGTCTGGCTGAATGTCTGCAGAGGACTTCACCACTGTGATATTTGGATTTTTCAGCGTTTTTTCCAGGTTTGCGCGCATGTATTTCGCTAAAGACTGGTCAGCGTCCGCCACAATATAAATTTTCTGGTCAGAATACGCATCTTTCACCTCTTTTACCAAGCGGTCTACGTACACGGTTTCATTGGTCTCAATGATGATTAAATTATTGTGAACCAAAAGATCATCAGAATTTGCAAACGGCGCTACAACCGGAATTTTTTGCGCTTTTACATAATCTAAAGCTTCCAGAACGCTGGATTTAAAGAACGGCCCGATAATTAAATCGGTGTTCGATTGGTTGATTTGCGTTAAAGAGTTTTTAAAACTTTTCTCGTTTCCGGCATCAATTACTTTAATGTCGAGTTTTTTTCCGCTTTTTGCGTTGCGTTCAATCGCGAGTTTTGCTCCCGCAAGGAAATCAAGCGATAGATTTCTGTATTTGGAATCGTTGGTATCAAATCCGAAAGGGAGCATCAAAACAACATTCAACACGTCGCCGGATTTTTTCACGTAAACGTCATCCAATTTTTTGATTTTCAAAACCATTCCTACTTTTAAGCCTTGGCTTAAATTCGGATTCAGACGGATTAAATCGTCGAGTGTAACACCAAATCTGTTTAAAAGTCCGAAAACCGTATCGCCCTGTTGCACTATGTAAGTCACGTAATCATCGGCAACTGTGGTATTTGTAGTTGTATCGGTAGTTGTAGTTTCTGTAGAAATTTCCTGCTTTACGGCTGTTTTTTCTGAATTTTTATTTTGAATGGAAATCACGTCGCCGGGCTGTAAACCTTTCTGTTCCAAACCAGGATTCAGTGCAAAAAGTTCCTTTTGGGTCAGATTAAATTTGCGCGTAATTTTATAATAATTGTCTTTCGGCTGAATGGTGTACGAATTTCCATCGTTATTTTCAGCAACTGAAGTTTGGGTACTTTCAGCTACGACAACATCATTTTTCGGTGCTTCAGCGGTCTTTTTTTCCGTTTCAGCAACAACTTGAACTGGCGTAGAATCGCCAAATTTTTGGATGGAAGCCAACGGTAAAGTCACTTCATCACCAATTTTCATGTGAGAATCAAGTTCCGGATTTAGTTTTCTTAAATCAGCTTCGGAAATTTGGTATTGCTTCGTAATTCCGTAAATCGTTTGCTTAGGTTTAAGCACAATTTTACCTAATTTATCGGATGAAGAAACCGCTTTTGTATCCGCTTTTACCGACGATTTTGAAATCACCAAAACATCGCCGATGGAAACTTTACCGTCTTTAGCTAAAGGGTTCAGTTTCACCAGATCGTCCACGGTCATGCCGTATCGCTTCGCAATATTATAAGGAGTGTCGCCCTTTATTACGGTATGCGTTTTTTGCGCAGAAAGCGACGTAAATACCGTGAGGCCGGCTAATAGAAAAAACTTTTTGATCATCTTCAAGATAAATATGTACAAAAATACTGCTTTAAAATTAAATAGTAAAAATTATTAATTCCGACTTTTCAACGTCCATCTCATCGTAACTAAGCTTCAGCCATTCGCGCCCGAAATCCGCGTAGAAGACCGAAAAATTGTAAACCCGCTCCTGCCAGGTGTTTCCCGGATGAATAGTTGAAAATAGGTTTTCGAGTCTTTCCATTTTCTCCGACTGCTTGATTTTTTCGGCTCTTAAAAGCCGTTTTTTCATGCGGCCGAAAGATTTCAACTGCCGCGTTTCTTCCGCTTCAACCAGGTTTCCGAAAGTTTTTTCGGTAAGTGCAGCGCGTTTTTTTAAATCATTAAAATGATTTTTTAAAACTTCTTCCTGCTGTTCCAAAAATGGTAAAATCTCGTTTCCGCTCAGCAAAATATTTTTGGTTACAACGGCGAAATTTTTGAAAAAATCTGCCGTTGTAAGGCCAAATTTTTCGATTTTGGCTAAAGTTTTTTCCTCCAGCATCAGCATGGAATTTCTCGGAATTAAAACCGGAAACGGCAAACTAATTTCAGCAAAATAATCTTTAAGCTCCAGCCAGTACATAATTTCGGCATTTCCGCCAATGTACGCGAGATTTGGAAGCACAGTTTCCTGATAAACCGGCCGCATCAACGCATTCGGGCTGAAACGTTCCGGATGATTTTCAAGTTCATTTAAAATTTCTTCTTCCGAAAAACTGCGGTTTTGGTCAACCATTTCAAATTTTCCGTTTTCGAAAGCGATTCTGTCGCGGGTTTCCGAAAGGTAAAATAAATTAATGTCGCGAGGATTCACCTGAACTTTGCCATATTTTTCTGACAAAAAAGCCACTATTTGGGCGGAATTTTTATTTAAATCCTGCTTCACAAGTTCTTCTTTGAAAACCGGTTTCATCAAAGATTTTAGATCGGCATTATCGCCGTCCAGCGCGAGTAAACCATATTCAGAAAAAATTTCCTGAACGATAATTCTGGTTGCTTCGCTTAAAGTATTTCCTTTTTTGTAGGCTTTTTTCAGCAATAAAATCAACTCAGTTCCAAAGACGGAATCTTTAAATTCTTCCTCAAACTGCGAAATGAAAAAAGTGTCTTCAATTTTAATTCTACCCACTGCGCCGCCAGATTTTCCGCCAATTTCATAGTAATTTTTGGTGGTTTTAAAATGGTTGATTTCATCAAAATCATGATCTTCAGACGCCATCCAGAAAATGGGAATAAAGTTCGAAGCCGGAAATTTCGCTTTTAAAACTTCGGCAGTTTTTATGGTCTGTAAAATTTTATAAATGAAAAATGCAGGCCCAGTAAAAAGGTTAAGTTGGTGACCAGTGGTAACGGTAAACGTATTTTTCGCTGCTAGAAGGCCTAAATTTTCCTGTTGCTTTTCAGTTAAGGTAAAATCTGAATATTGTACTGTAAAGACATCAGACAAAATTTGCCTGTTTTTTGCCGGAAAATTTTCACTTTTTAAAGCAATCTGCTTTCCAATATTTTCAAAATTAAAAAATTTGCCTTCAAAGTCCGGAATTTTTTGCGTGAGAAAATCCTTGATAAGCACCGGAATGCTGTCAATTTCTAAAAAAGGAATGTGTGCAACTTTCTTCAAAATAGCGTTTTTTAGCTGAATAAATACCAAACGATGCCGATATTCAAGCGGAAATCGTAGAGCGGATAATATGGCGCGGTGAACGATTTATTCTGCATGATCGTGGTGTTCACATGCTGTGCTTCAAGGAAGAAAAACATGCGTTTCACCTTTAAATTAAAATAAACGTCGGCGATTGGTTGGCCGCCGATGGCATAAGTGTTTGCGTCGGGTAAAATAAACTCGTTTACAACCGGGAAAAATTCGCGTGAATTAAATTTCGAGAAATAATATACTTTAATTCCGGTCTGTATTTCTGCAGCATTTTTAAAAGCTTTCGACTGCCAGAACAAATTTGCGCGCGCTACAACATTGGGCATCGGCAAAACATCTTTGTTTCCTAAGGCGCTTTGGAAAAGAACTTTCGGATTCAGGTGAAATTTACCGTAAGAAAAAGTAGCTTCGCCGCCGAGCTGAGAAATATTCAGCGAGCTGGAATTTTGTTGCGGCTGGGCTTCAGAATTTAAAAAAGTGTAATTATCGATGCGGAAAAAATTACCAAAAACTTTGCTCTGGAACCATTTTAAATTGACGTCTCCACCAATTTCCGTAATGGTTTCATTTTTCGGATTTTCTAAATAGTAATTAAATTTCCGGTAAACCGACGGATTGATAAGCAGGTTAAAACTCGGTGAAGCGGTTTGGAAATTCACTTTAGCATTCACGAAATAATCTGGAAAAGGCTCAAATCGCAGCAAATTTTGCGAACGAAGAAAAGGCCCGAATTGATTTCCGCTTGAAAATTCAAGATTGGAATTCAGCGCAACTTTGTCCCAAAGGTTGATTTTTAAATTCCCGACAGCGCCAAGACGGTTTTCTGAAAGTTCGCTTGGAATATTTAGATTTTGTGGCAATTTATCACCGATGCCGAGCTTTATCATCTGATAACGTAAACCAGCGTCCAGTTTAAAATTTTCTTTATCGAATAAAATACTGACCGTATTGCTTAAATTTTTTGAATATTTTTTAGAATTTGTCGGATAGTCCAGTAATTCTGATTCGTCGGTAAAATAGAAATTTTCGGGGCTAGACTGGCTAAAATAATATTTATTTCCCTGGTGGAAAACGGTGTGTCGGATTTTGAACGGAAATTTTTCCGAGGCAAAAGGCCGGAATTCGTGGCTGAAATAATAACGCCGGTAAGAAAAGCGCGAGGTGGAATTTAAAAGATTGACCTCTAAATTTTCGCGGTTATTAAAATCCGAGTTTCCGTTTAGAAATAAATCAAGATCTGCAATGCCGCCATTTTCTTCATTGTTTACGTTTTGATGAATAAAATGGGCAAAAGCCTCGTATTTTTTATTTTTAGAAAAATAATGTCCGGAAAACTCTGTAGAATTATTTGCTGCTAAAGAATTTCGATATAAACCCTGCGAGCGCAAACCGATATATTCTACCGCAAAATTGAAATTTTTACCTATGTTTTGGGTATATGTGGATTGTAATTGGGCGCCATTGCGAACTGCGTTGTGGTAGATAAAAGCCGTAGTCGGTGTTTTTACATCGTAATACCTGATGTCGTTTATTCCCTTAATAAAATACGATTTGTTGGTCGGCAGCAAGGAAAGGTTCTGCTCGGGATTCACCTCATAAACCAACTGCTGAAATCCTGAACCGATGTTTGCAAACTGAATACGGCCGAAATTATCGCGGTTATTATATTGTGAAAAAATAAAGGTTTTATCTTTTGTAAAAACGGTGTCGAAAATCTTTTTTTCGGAGAACTGTGTTTGGTAAGTGTAATCGTAAATGGTAGGTTTAAAAATCTTCAGAGAGTCTTTAAAACCTGAATCAATAACCAAAGTATCGGCAGGTGTCACCCTGTTGGAATCGGTTTTATTGAGTGTCTGAGCGTGAACTCCATAACTAAAGAAAAGCAGGCAGAACAGGAGGTATCTCATTATTATTATTTGGTTTACAAATGTAAGAAATATAGGGTAATAAAAAAGAGCGCAGCAATTGGTGGTGGGGATAAAAAAAATCCGTCTCAAAAATTAATTTGAGACGGATCTATATAAAATTTAATTAAAACTTATTGATAACCATTATTCTGTTCTACATTAGAGTTTGCACCTCTTTCTGTATTTGGAATTGGGAATGCATAGTTATAGCTTCCATAAGGTACGCTGGTTGGACCAAAGGTTTGGCTGATATCAACTTTAGGAATGTCTCGTCCCGTTCTAGCAAGGTCGTCGAATCTAAATCCTTCGAATGCCAGTTCTTTTCTTCTTTCCAAAAGAATGTTTGATAATGTTGCTTCAGTATACAATGCAGCACCTCTGTTTGCAGGAATCATGTTTAAATATACCAATGCTTCAGCAGTCTTACCATTTCTGAATAATGCTTCTGCGTAAGTAAGTACAACTTCCTCATATCTGATCACAGGAATGTCATCTTTGTAAGGATCTCTTGATGGATATTTACCTGAGTTACGGTAGAATTTACCATCGTTAGTGATCATTGTTTTTCTAACATCACCTTCAGCAAACTGGTCAAAGATGTCTTTCAACGCGGCTACATCACCATAAGAAGATTTTTGGTAGATATTAGCTAAACCGTTGATTCCCATATTGTCCGTCTCACTTGCAGCAATTGAGAAAATCTGATTTGAGGTATTATCAGTGTTGAAAGTTGCTGGAAAAGCACTTGCAGTTGCAACTTTATATTTTCCACTTTCAATCACTTTTAATGCAGATTCTTCAGCTAATTTATAGTCTTTGAAATAAAGAGCCATTCTTGCTTTAATTGCATCCGCAGCATGAGTTGAAAAATAGTGTGAATTTCTGTTTAACGTCGGCGACATGATTGCCAAAGCATCGTTAAGATCTTTCAAAGCAAACGTGTAAACTTCCTGCACAGTATTTCTTTTTGGAAGCAAGTTAGCAGGATCTCTAAATGTAGTTACATACGGAACCCCTAGAGCAGTCATTCCACCACCGTTTACGTGTTGCTGGCCGTAAAGTTTAACCAGGTCAAAATGTGCTAAAGCTCTCATGATAAGGGCTTCACCTTTAATTTGATTGATTTCCGCGGGAGTTCCTTCAGTAATCGTTGCGGCATCTTTGTTAATAGCGATGTTTGCACTTCCGATCACTGCATAAATCTGAGCCCAAGTATCAGCTGCATAAGCATCATTTGGAGTCATTTTCATTGCAGCTGGGGTAACAAACCTGTTTGAGTTTGCGTTTGAAAACGCGTTGTCTGTTCTCACTTCACCGAAAATGATATAGTCTCTTCCGTAATATGCGGCTTGACTCATTCTGTTGTAACCTGCGTTAAGTACCGCAGTTAAATCTTCGAGGGTATTTATACTCGTTGCTAAATCCTTCGACTGCTGTAAAGTTGGATCTAAACTTTCATCTCTACATGAATTGATCATGGGTGCAGAAAATGCAAGTGCTAGTGCCAAATATATTGTCTTTCTCATTTATTTATATTTATTAAAATTTAACGTTTACACCGAAAATAACAGCTTTCACAGGTGGAGTCGTTAATGTTGTATAACCTGCCGCGCTCGTTTCTGGATCTAATAATAGGTTTTTATCTTTCACCCAAGTCCAAAGATTTGAACCTCTTACTGATAAAGCCAATCCGTCGATACCTAATGCTCTAATTGCACTGTTTGGAAGATTATATCCAAGTTGAATATCTTTCAATCTAGCGAAAGTACCGTCGTAAAGGTGTCTTGATGAAGTCGCGTGGAAGTTGTCATTAGCTAGGGACAATTTTGGAACGTCTGTAACGTCACCTGGCTGTTGCCATCTTTCCATTAATTCTTCAACTCCATTATATGATATTAACGTAAAACTGTTAGATCTCATATAAAATTGTGCATATTGCTCGTAAACTTTATGACCACCTGCAAAATACAAGCTCGCATTTAAGAAAACGTTTTTATAAGTAAGACCGGTATTTACACCTCCTGTATACTTAGGAATTGCAGTTCCCTGATCAACTCTTGTAGCAGCATTTAAGTTCGAAGTTCTATCTCCGTCAACTCCGTTGATAAACCATTCAGGTGCACCAGTTTGAACATTTACGCCAGCCCAGGTTGGCATAAACCAATATCCAATTGGTTTCCCAATTTCTGTGTTTTTGTAGCTAGAACCTGCACTTGGGTTGATTGGGTTTCCATTACCGTCTAACGCTAAAACTTCTACTTCATTATCAAGTGTTGCAATATTTGCTGACAAGTTCCAGTTGAAATCTTCAGTTCTGATTACGTCATAACCTAACATTGCTTCAAAACCTTTATTTCTAACCGCACCTACGTTTTGCGCTTGAGATGCGAAACCTGAAGTTCTAGAAAGAGGTACGTTTTGTAACAAATCATAAGTATACTTATCAAAGTAAGCAAATGATCCTGTTAATCTTCTGGATAATGCTTCGAATTCAATACCTGCATCAACAGTTTTGTTTTTTTCCCAGGTTAAGTCGTCGTTTCCGAAAACACTAGCATAAGCTGCACCATTTCCGTCATAATCTGCATCATAGGAAAGTAACGCTTGATAAGCATTAAGACCTACGCCTGAGTTCCCGGTCAAACCATAAGAAGCTCTAATTCTAAAGACATCAAATACGTTTGCCAACAAATCTCTATGTAAGTTGTAAGCAGCACCTACTGACCAGAACGTTCCAAATCTCTTTCCTTTCGCAAAACGAGATGAACCTTCTTCTCTAATAGTTGCATCTAAGATGAATTTATTATCAAAGGTATAGTTGAACATTCCCAAATAAGAAGTGTTTTTCCAATTTGTGAAGTAAGACGAAGCATCTTTGTTGGCTCCTGCAGAAGCGATATTTGTTAAACCATCTGCCGGGAAATTTTCCCCGTATCCGTAAAGACCTTCATCCTGATTTCTTTGGTGCTCAAATAAAGCAGTTAAGTCAAAACGGTGCAAATCTGCAACACGGAAATTATAGTTCAAAGAGTTTTGAGTTACCCAGTTGTAATTGGTAGACATCTGTCTTTCTGAATATCCTTTCGTTCCATCACCATCACCGTGGTATCTGTTATTGTAGTTACGGTAATCATTCAATTGTAAATCAATACCCATTCTTGTTGTGAAGGTAAGATTTTTCAAAATTGCATAATCAATTTTCGTATTGGAAATACCTCTGATCAATTTACTTCTTGAAATGTTATTTTCTAATGTGTAAAGTGAGTTATGAATACTGGTAAATTCCTGAATGTCATAGATATTATAAGTACCATCTGCATTATATGGGTTAGCCCACGGATTCATCAAAACTTTTGTAATAAAAGGATTGGAGAAAAAGCTACCACCTTCTAAAATCGGATTTTGCTTGATCCATGATCCGTTAACAGAAGTTTCAAAAGTTACTTTATCTGTTAGTTGATTGGTATAACGCATCGATCCTGACAAACGCTCAAATGCAGGTCCTACAACCGTAGCTTCGGTGTTATTGTAACCTAATGAAGCATAGATTGTACTTTTATCTGCACCACCTGATAAATTAAAATCAACGGTGTTTGACATTGCGTTCTTTTTTACAAGCAATCCTTCCCAGTCGTACTCATCGCCATTCCATAATTCAGCTCCACCGATATATTGACGGTTGGCAACCATGAAATCAATAGCTTCGCTTTTATCAAAACCATAAGCTGCACCATACTGGTTAAAGACAGCCTCTTCCAATAATTCATATTTCTGCGCTCCGGTCAAACCGTGTCGCTTGCTGTACGCATCATTTTGGAATCCAATTGTGGTGTTAAGGTTAAAACGCGTTTTTCCTTTTTTACCTTTTTTGGTAGTAATTACAATTACCCCATTTGATCCACGTGCTCCATAAGCAGCGGTTGCAGAAGCATCTTTTAATACAGTTACACTTTCGATATCCTGGCTATTGATGGATGCCAAAGTTGAAAGCGACGAGATATCTACAGATGCACTGGTATTTCCGTTTACCACAGGTATACCGTCGATTACATACAAAGGTGCGTTACTCGCTGTAAGCGAACCAACGCCACGAATTCGGATATCCTGTACAGAACCAGGCGTACCTGAAGAGGCATTAACCTGTACACCAGGTGCTTTACCCTGTAATGCTTGATCAACGCTGATCGCAGCAGGTGTATTGATTTTATCATTAGTTAATTGAACCGAGCTACCTGTAACTTCAGTAGCTTTTCTTTTAACGTAACCTAAAACTACAACCTCTTCGACATCAGCAGTTTTGATGGTGTCTTTTTGTTGTGCTAAAATCGATTGGCTTCCCAAAAAGAAAAGAGCCCCAGCCGTTAACACTCCTAATTTTACATTCATATTAACAAAATTTAATATTATATTTCTGCAAATATGTTAAAAATTCTTAACACACACAAACTTTAAATGATATATATATTAATTGTTGAAAATAGTTGCCAAATTTTATCATAATTTGGCGCTTTTGGTGTTAAAAATGAAAATATCGCAGTGATAATCCTAAAAAACACCACAGAACACGGCAAATATTTATTTGTAATTTATAACGGTTCTAAATTATTCGCCGTTAAAAGCACCAAATTTTCTATTTTAAAAATAAATTATAGCAGGGAGCTAATCCCATATGTTAAGATTTTACTAAATAAAATGCTTAAAATTTATTCCATTCCAAATTATTAATAGCTAAAACCAAAAAAAACCTGCTTTTAGCAGGTTTTTTTTATTATTTCTTAAAGCTTATTTCAGCTTTTTCTTCACTGAAATTTCTTCGTAGACTTCTAAGATATCACCAACTTCAATATCATTGAAGTTTTTGATGTTCAATCCACATTCGTAACCTTTGGTTACTTCTTTCACATCGTCTTTGAAACGTTTCAAACTTTCGAGTTCACCGTCAAATTTCACGATACCGTCACGTAGTAATCTGATTTTGGAGTTTCTGGTAATTTTCCCGGAAAGAACCATACAACCGGCAATAGAACCAACCTTCGAAATCTTGAAGACTTCACGTATTTCTACGTTACCAATCACCTGCTCTTTAATTTCCGGTGAAAGCATACCTTCCATCGCTTCTTTAACATCGTCGATAGCGGCATAAATTACAGAATAAGTTCGGATTTCAATTTCCTCTTTATCTGCTAAATCTTTCGCGTTAACACCAGCTCTTACATTAAAGCCAATCATAATTGCATCTGAAGCCGCTGCCAGCAATACATCGGATTCGGTAATCTGACCAACACCCTGGTGAATGATTTTCACGCTGATTTCTTCAGTAGACAAACTTTGAAGCTGATCAGAAAGTGCTTCTACAGAACCATCCACATCTCCTTTCAAGATGATGTTTAATTCTTTAAAGTCACCCAAAGCAATACGTCTTCCCAATTCGTCCAGTGTAACGTGTTTCTTAGTTCGGACAGACTGTTCTCTCTGCAATTGTTCACGTTTGGTCGCAATAGTTTTTGCTTCTCTTTCGTCTTCAAAAACACGGAAACGGTCACCAGCCGTCGGCGCGCCATCTAAACCTAAAATTGTTACCGGGATTGATGGACCTGCTTCTTCCATTGGTTTCCCTCTTTCATCAAGCATGGCTTTTACTTTACCGTGATTTTTTCCGGCTAGTACATAGTCACCAACTTTCAGCGTTCCCGCCTGAACAAGAATGGTTGAAACGTAACCTCTTCCTTTATCTAAAGAAGCTTCGATTACAACACCACTTGCATTTTTATTTGGATTTGCTTTTAAATCTAACATTTCAGCCTGAAGTAAAACTTTTTCAAGCAGTAAATCCATATTATTACCAAATTTCGCCGAAACTTCCTGAGACTGAACATTTCCACCCCATTCTTCCACCAAAATATTCATTGATGATAATTGCTGACGGATATTGTCCGGATTTGAATTCGGCTTATCTACTTTATTTAATGCGATAATCATCGGAACTCCCGCAGCCTGTGCGTGGGAAATAGCTTCTTTGGTTTGTGGCATCACGTCATCATCCGCGGCGATTACGATAATTGCAATATCGGTGATCTGTGCACCTCTGGCTCTCATCGCGGTAAAGGCTTCGTGACCTGGTGTATCCAGGAAAGTAATTCGCTGATCGTTTTCCAGCTTCACATTGTAAGCACCAATATGCTGTGTAATTCCACCAGATTCACCGGCAATTACATTTGTTTTTCTGATATAATCCAGGAGTGAAGTTTTACCATGATCCACGTGACCCATTACGGTAACGATCGGTGCACGGAAAACCAAGTCTTCTGCGGTGTCGGTATCTTCTTCCAACGCGGACTCTTCAACATCAGCATCCGAAAATTCGATTTTAAAGCCGAATTCGTCTGCCACAAGAAGTAAAGTATCAGCTTCCAAACGCTGATTCATAGTCACCATAACGCCCAACGAGAAACACGCGGAAATTACTTCCATTGGACTTACATTCATTAAGGAAGCTAATTCGCCAACAGTAATGAATTCCGTCACCTTTAATGATCTGTCTGCAGCGTCCATTTCTTCCTGGCGCTCATCCTGCTCACGGCGGTAAACTCTTTTTTCCTTTCTATATTTAGCTCCTTTATTTTTACCTGATTTACTGGTAAGTTTTTCTAAAGTTTCTTTAATCTGATTTTTAACCTGCTCATCTGTCAGTTCAACAGGCATTACCGGACCTCGGCGTGCTGGACCTCTATTAGCACCACCTCCACCTTGAAATCCCGGACGGTTTCCACCCTGAGTTCCCGGTCGGTTATTACCAGCCTGACCTGGCGGACGGTTTCCACCTTGTCCCGGCGGACGCGTACCAGTTCCCTGTCCTGCCTGAGTTGTTCCGGTTGGATTAGGTTTTTCAATACGTTTTCTTTTCTTTTTCGCACCTGCAGCGCCACCTTGTGGTTTTGGCTTATTAAACTGCGATAAATCTACAGTCTGTTTCAGGATTTTTGGACCGTCCAGTTTTTTATAAACGGTTTCAATGCGATCCGGATCTGGTGAATCTGCTGTTTTTGGTGCCTCAGTGGCTTGCGCCGGAGTTTCCGTTTGTACCGCAGGAGTTTCTACTGTCTTTTCGGCAGCAGGTTTTTCCGCAGGAATTTCCTCGGTTTTCGGTTGATCTTTTTTAGAAGATCTTGGCTTATTGCCTTCAATTTGCGATAAATCAATCTTGTCCAGTACTTTAAACTCCTGTTTCTCTGCCACAGGTGCAGGTTCTACAGCGGGTTTAGGTTCTTCTACCGGAGCTGGCGCAGGTTTCTGTTCTTCTTTCACCTCTGGCGCACGTTGATCCAAATCTATCTTACCCAAAATTTTGGTTTCAGGTCGCAGACTTGCTTTGGCTCTTATTACCTCAGGCTGTGCCGGCTCTATTTCCAGTTTTTCTTCCGGAACTTTAGCGATCACCACCTCATGAGAAGCTTTTCTTTGCTCCGAATCTTTTCGAAACTCAGCTTCTAATGCAGAATATGCCGATTCTTCCAATTGAGCGTTCGGGTTACTTTCTACCTCGATTCCTTTAGACTGCAGGAATTCTACAAGTCTCGACATCGAAATATTAAATTCCTTAACCGCTTTGTTTAATCTAATTTTTGGCATGTATACTTTATACTTTATTTAAATTTTTTGTAAAGTTAACCTATTTTAACTTTATGATGGTTTTTAAGAACAATTAGTCTTCTAATTCTTCTTTTAAAATGCTTTTTACCTCTTCGATGGTTTCTTCCTCCAAATCTGTAAGATTTACCAAAGCTTCAGTTTCTTTTCCAAGTACACTTTTCGCTGTATTTAAACCAACTTTTCGGAACTCGTCGATAATCCATTGTTCGATATCACCTTCTTCAGTTCCTACAAATTCTCTTAATTCAACATCATCATCTTCGCTTGCTTCTCTGTAAACATCAATATCGTAACCGCTTAACCAAGAAGCAAGTCGGATGTTTTGACCTTGTTTACCGATTACACGCGAAATTTCCTCAACTGGCGTATAAACCAACGCGTAGTTGGTATCTTCGTTAATTTCAATCTTGTTTACGGTGATATTTCCTAACGCTCTTTTCACCATAATTTCCGGGTTTTTGGACCACTGGATTACATCGATGTTTTCATTTTTCAATTCTCTCACCACACCGTGAATACGCGAACCTTTCACACCAACACATGCACCAACAGGATCAATTCTGTCATCATAAGCATCCACAGCGATCTTCGCTTTTTCTCCGGGTATACGGACCACTTTTTTCAAAATTATCGTTCCGTCCTGGATTTCAGGAATCTCAAGTTCCAAAAGTTTTTCCAAAAATACCGGTAAAGTCCGCGATACGATAATCTGTGGTTTTGCGCCTTTAAAATCTACACTTTCTACAATTGCACGAATGCTTTCACCTTTTTTAAAGAAATCCGACGGTATTTGGTTTTCTTTCGGCATGATGAATTCATTATCATCGTCATCAAGCAAAATTACGTGTTTGTGACGGATATGATGAACTTCACCCATTACGATTTCCCCGATTTTATCACGGAACTGATCATACAAAACCGCATTATTGTGCTCCTGAAGTTTTGTCGCCAAAATCTGTTTCAGCGTTAAAATACTTCTTCTTCCCAGTTTTTCGATGGGAATTTCAACGGTGAAATCTTCACCAACCTCGAAAGTTGGATCAATTTTTTTAGCTTCCGCCAGCTCAATTTCCAAATCGTCGTCTTCAGACATTTCGTCTTCAACGATGGTTTTGTTCAAAAATATCTGAAAGTCACCTTTATCAGGATTCACGATGACATCAAAATGATCATCAGAATCAAATCTTTTTCTTAATAATGTTTTCAACGAATCTTCGATAATCGCCATCAGATCAATCTTGCTGATGTTTTTATCTTCTTTGAAATCGCCAAATGCTTCAATCAATGCTAAACCGTCCATTTATCTATGTTTTGTATAAAGTTCAAGGTAAAAGTTTCTCAACTTTTGTATAATAATTTGTGCTAAAGCAAGGTTAAAAAACCTTCAGCTTTAAATATTTAAAACTGGATTGCGACCAGTGCTTTTTTTATGTCAGAATACGGGATATTTTTCTTTTCCACCACGTCCACTTTTCCTTTACCGATTTCTTTCGGCTTGCGGTATTTCAAAATCATGGTGATGTGGTCTTCTTCCACTTTTGCAAGTTCACCTTCAATTTCAGTTCCGTCATTCAGAAAAATTTCGAGGTTTCTGCCTATATTTTTTCGATATTGTCTTACGGAACTTAGCGGCGCACTTAATCCGGCACTCATCACTTCAAGTGAAAAATCATGCTCTTCGCGGTCCATATTGAATTCAATAGCGCGGCTCGCATCCAGACAATCCTGAAGCGTAACTCCCTGATCGCCATCTAAAATAACACGAATGTGGTCCGAGGCGGAAAAGGTGATGTCAATTAAAAAAAGATCCGGTCTTTGTGCCAGAAAATCATTTAAAAGCTGCTCTATTTGTGCTCTAAAGTCCATAAATTCTCAAAATACTTTTACGAAAAAAGGCATTCTTCCGAAGGCCTTTTCATTTTTATTTACGTAAATCCGTGGCAAATATACAATATTTTAGTATAATTACAAAAAAGTTGAGCTTTATTGATTTATATTCAGCTCAAAATCCGGCCATTAAATTCTTATATTTGTAGCCATTAATTAGAAAATAAATTGTGAATATAACGATCGTTGGGACAGGTTATGTAGGTTTGGTTACCGGAACTACTTTGGCAGAATTGGGTAATACGGTTTATTGCGTGGATATCGATTCTAAAAAAGTCGAGCAGATGAAAAAGGGAATTGTCCCGATTTACGAGCCGGGTTTGGAAGAAATGTTTCTCCGGAACATCCAGGCGCAGCGCTTGTTTTTCACCACCGATCTCCGCGAAGCACTTAACGAAAGTGACGTCATTTATTTAGCACTACCCACGCCGCCCGGCGAAGATGGTTCCGCAGATTTATCCTACGTACTTTCTGTCGCAACGCAAATTGGTGAAATGCTAACGGAATACAAAATCATTGTCAATAAATCCACCGTCCCAGTGGGTACCGCTGATAAAGTTCGCGAAACCATTTCAGCGCACACCAATATCGAATTTGATGTAGTTTCCAACCCTGAATTTTTGCGTGAAGGTTTCGCCGTGGAAGATTCCATGAATCCTGCACGTGTGATCGTTGGAACAGAATCTGAGCGTGCTCAGGAAATTATGGCTAAAATCTATCAGCCGTTCACCAACACGGGAATCCCGATTATTTTCATGGATGAAAAATCCTCGGAATTAACCAAGTATGCGGCAAATTCCTTTCTGGCGGTGAAAATCACCTTTATGAACGAAATTGCGAATTACTGCGAAAAAGTGGGCGCCGACGTTGATAAAGTTCGTCTCGGAATGGGTTCTGATGACCGCATTGGTCATCGTTTTCTTTTCCCCGGTATTGGTTACGGCGGCAGCTGTTTTCCGAAAGATGTAAAAGCTTTAATTAAATCCGGGAAGCAGGAAGGTTTTGATTTTCAGATTTTGGAAGCTACTGAAGAAGTAAATAAAAATCAGAAAGTAAATTTAGTTTCAGAAATTGAGAAATTTTTCGGCAGTTTAGCCGGTAAAAAAATTGCACTTTGGGGCCTTGCTTTTAAAGCAAACACCGACGATATTCGCGAAGCTTCTTCATTGGATAATATTAAAATTTTGCTCGAAAAAGGGGCGAAAATTACCGCATACGATGCAATTGCTGAAGATAACGTGCGCAGGATTTTGGGTGACCAAATTTCGTACGCGCCAGATATGTATTCCGCTTTGCAGGATGCCGATTGTCTGTTAATCGCAACCGAATGGAGCGAATTTAAAAACCCCAATTTCGATTTGATGGCTTCGAAAATGAATCAAAAAGTAATTTTCGACGGCCGGAATATGTTTGCGCTGGAGCAGGTAGAAGACTCCGGTTTCCATTACAAATCGATCGGGCGCCGCACGATTAGCTAATTTAAAAAAAACGCTTGAAAATACCTTTATTTTTTAGGTTGAGTTTTGCAGTTCTGCTTGCTTTTACGGTAAGCACTTTTGTTTATTTTGGTTTTGTAAACAGCTATTCTTCCACGATTTTCAATCACCAGAATTTTCAGGAACAGTTTCAGT
Source organism: Kaistella treverensis (assembly GCF_900114045.1). Classification (GTDB taxonomy): domain Bacteria; phylum Bacteroidota; class Bacteroidia; order Flavobacteriales; family Weeksellaceae; genus Kaistella; species Kaistella treverensis. Next base: position 535,490 of record NZ_FORQ01000002.1, on the reverse strand, counting down.
CTGGCATTTATCAGTATCGGATTTTAAGCTCATATTTGCTGCTTTGGATTTATGATTTTCTGGGAACTTTTAAAATTGATTATCAAATATTTAAACTTAAATTCCTGGATAAATCCGCGGAACCGCGCATGTTTCTGGCTTTTTATATGGTCAATACTTTGTTCCTTGCTTTAAGCGCCTTTTTTTTGGTTTTAATCATGGAAGCCAAGAATTTTGTCGCCATCAATTCCGAGAAAATATTAATTACCGTTGTCGCCATCTTTACTATTTGCATTTCGCAGTTTGTAATTGTACCGTACGATGTCGCGAGTTATTTTTTGCTGTTGCTCTTTTATTATTTCCTGTTGAAATATGTTAAAAAATTGGATTTTTCAACGCTGATTATTTTAGGAATTATTCTGCTAATTTCCACTTTAATTCGAGAATCCTCGGCGCTATCAATTTCCCTGGCAGCAACACTTTTATTTACGCAGTACAAATTTAAAAAAGAGGCTTTTTTGCCCGTTTCTTTTCTGGTTTTAATGTTTTTAATCGCGTATGTCGGCATTCGAGTTTTACATCAAGATTTCACGACTACAGACGGAAATTTGCTTTCACAAAATCTTTCACAACCGAAAAACTTTTTAGGCATTATTTTATGGATTATGTTTCTATCGTTGAGCCTTTTTCTTGCGAAAGATAAAAAAGCGGTTCGTGCGATTTTGGTTTTTCATGCGTTATCTCTTCCTTATGTATACGTTTGTTTTTACAGCGGAATTTTATATGAAATCCGGCTTTACGTACCGATTTTTCTTACCTCGCTTTTATTAGCACGAACGGAACTTGGAAAATTCCGGTAAATTGTCTTATTTTTAATTATTATTTACGCAAATGACAGAACCTCAGCAAACCTGGACGGAAACCATCGAATCCAGCCATTCGCTTTTTGACCTTAAATTAAAGGAAGTTTGGCGCTACAAAGACTTGGTGTATATGTTTGTGAAACGGGATTTTATTTCCAGTTTCAAGCAGACCATTTTAGGACCGATTTGGTTTTTCATCAATCCAATTTTCACCACTGTTGTTTACCTCGTCGTTTTCGGAAACATTGCGAATTTATCTACGGACGGCGCGCCGAAAATTTTGTTTTACCTCGCGGGCGTTACTTTATGGAATTATTTTTCCACCTGTCTAACGAGCGCTTCCAATGTTTTCACCAGCAACGCCGGAATTTTCGGTAAAGTTTATTTTCCACGCCTTGTGATGCCGCTCACTATTGTGATTTCAAATCTGATGCGTTTCGGTGTACAAATGCTGCTTTTTATCGCCGTTTTTTTATACTATTATTTTCAGGGCGCCGTGCAGCCAAATATTTGGATTCTGGCAACCCCTTTTTTAATATTACTAATGGCGGCTTTTGCCCTTGGAATGGGAATGATATTTTCCTCGCTAACCACAAAGTACCGGGATGTGCAGATGCTTTTAGGTTTTGGCGTTAGCTTATTTATGTATGTTACACCCGTAATTTATCCGCTTTCCGCCTTGCCTGAAAGATTTAAAGCCATCGCGTATTACAATCCTTTATCCGGAATTTTTGAATGTTTTAAATACGGCTGGATGGGCGTTGGTGAATTTTCCGGTCCCATGTTGCTCATCAGTACCGTAATCATTTTTTTCCTTTTGGCTGTGGGAACCCTCATTTTCAATAAAGTGGAAAAAGGTTTTATGGACACCGTTTAAAAATTAAAAAAACCCGAAAAAGCCCCGCAAAAATTTAATCTCATGCTTGCATTAAAAGCCGAAAATATATCAAAACAATACCGCCTCGGTCAAGTCGGCACTGGCACACTTTCCCATGATCTAAACCGATTTTGGCATGAAATCCGTGGAAAAGAAAACCCATACCTGAAAATTGGTGAAGCTAATGATCGAGCGGCGAAAGCCGATAGCGAGTATGTTTGGTCTCTGCGCGACATTAATTTCGAAATTGAACAAGGTGACGCAGTCGGAATTATTGGTAAAAATGGCGCTGGAAAATCTACATTGCTGAAACTGCTGAGTAAAGTCACCAAACCCACCACCGGAAAAATCTACACCAACGGACGAATTGCTTCGCTGCTGGAAGTCGGTACCGGCTTTCACCCGGAAATGACCGGCCGCGAAAACATATATTTAAATGGCGCAATTCTCGGCATGACACGCCGCGAAATTAAAAGAAAATTCGATGAAATTGTTGATTTTTCAGGTGTTGAAAGGTATATTGATACGCCTGTAAAAAGATATTCTTCAGGAATGTACGTGCGTTTAGCCTTTGCAGTTGCGGCGCATTTGGAATCCGAAATTTTAATCGTAGATGAAGTTTTAGCCGTTGGCGATGCCGAATTTCAGAAAAAATGTCTCGGAAAAATGGGAAATATCAGCAAAGGGGAAGGTAGAACGGTTTTGTTTGTAAGCCATAATATGGCTGCTGTGAAAGAATTAACAAAAAAGGCATTGCTCCTTTCAAATGGAAATTTGCTCGGAGTCGGCAGTACCGATGATATTATTACCTCTTACACGCGTTTGAATTATGAAAGCACCACGAGCAAATGGGAAGGTTCGCTCATCGATGCCAATTCTACTATTGAAATTAAAAAAGTTGAAATTATCCAGAACAGCCCGCTCGGATTTTCAAACCAAAAACCACTAATTTGCCGGATTGATCTGCGAAATAATAAGCCTCTGGACAACAGCAATTACCGCCTGGTTTTAACGTTAAAATCTGCTGAAGAGATCGTTATTTTAAACAGCGCATTTCCGCTTACAAGACGCGTGGCCGGAGATTATTTTCTGGAAATTGAAATCCCGGAATTTACACTTTCTAACACCGATTTTATTTTAGGTTTCCGCATCGATATTCCGAAAAACCGCTACATCCACCATGACCGCGATTATGTGCGCTTCAGCGTAAATGTGGTGGATCATACGTTTGGTGATATCGCAGGCAGCGAACCCGGCGGTTTTTTCCATTTACCGTTAGAAGCAGTGGTAAAAGAAGAAGTTTAAAATTAAAAAAAACACCATTTTACCTCCCATTTTTTGCACGATAAGCTGATGGAAAACAAGCTCGCGATTATAATTCCTTTTTACAAAGAAAAATACTTTCGGTGGACGCTGGAATCTTTAAAAAACCAGTCAAACCGAAATTTTTCGGTATACGTTGGTAATGACAATAGTCCCGACCAAATTGAAGATTTATTACTCGAATTTTCTACCGATTTAAACTTTCAATATCAAAAATTTAATAAAAATTTAGGCGCGCAAAGTCTTGCTCAACAATGGGATCGATGCATCGCTCTTTCTGCAAATGAAGATTGGATCATGATTTTGGGTGATGACGACGTTTTGGGTGAAAATGTTGTGGAACAATTTTACAAACATTTGAAAACGGTAGAAGATTTAAAAATAAAAGTGATCAGGTTTGCTTCTCAACTCATTAATGAAGACGGAGAAAAGACGTCTAAAATTTTTTTAAATCCCGAAATTGAAAAAGCGGGCACATCTTACATCAGGACGCTGCAAGGAAACGGAAGGAGTACTTTAACGGAGCATATTTTTTGTAGATCTGCCTATGAAAAACATGGATTCAAAGATTTTCCTGTAGCATTTGGTAGCGATAATGTGGCTTGGTTAGAATTTCCGGATATGGCTAATATTTTCAGTATTAATGATGCTGTGGTTCGTGTTAGAATTTCAAAAGAACATCTTTCTTCCCGGAATGACAATGGATTAGATTATCGTAAAAAAGAAGGAATTTACCTCTTTAACCGTTATATTATTGCCAATTACGGCGAATACTTTACAATCGACGAGAAAATTTTAATTTTAAAAAAAGCCTATAGAAATTTAAGATATTTCAGTCGGGACAATCTTAAAACGTTGCTCTTTTTTATTTTTATGTTCCGTAAAATAGGACTAAAAACGATCCAAATAATACAAGATAATCGGTTCAACCATTAAATCTTTTCAGCAATTTTTCCCATAAAATAATGATCGACCAACGCCCTGGAAAACCTTGGATCTTTTGCTTCCAGGAAATTGATTTAGTTTTTAAAGCAATGTCCCAATAGTTTCTTGCGAGCAATTTTGCATCCTCTCTCGTTTTCGCAACGCTTAATTTAATTCGAAAAGACAGCATCGCGTAGCGTGGATTTTCCAGCAATCTCGCGTATAAATTTTGGCTTAACCCATCTTCCAGATAATTTCCAAATGCTAAAGTATGGTTAGTAAAAAGGATTTTGTAATTCCTAATAATAGGAATTATTTGCACACTTTCCTGACAAAAGTTTTCGTTTTCAAATACGGGAAAAGGATATTTTTTAATCACTTCAAGTTTAAAAACATAAACCATCTCACCCGCGAAATCCCATTGATATGTATTATACTGCGTCCATTTTTTAATGTCATCCGTGTTCCCTTCTGAAAACATTTCTTCAGGCGCATGAATAAATGTGAAGCCACCAGACTTTTCAGTTTCAGTTTCTATAGAAAGAAGTTGGCAAATTTCTAAACAGTTATTCGCTAGAAAATCATCACTGTCTATGGTTATAAAATATTTTCCTGCGGCATTATTCATTGCGCAATTAATAGCGATATGTTTACCCTGATTTTTCTGTTTCATGTACCGAATAGGGAAATCTGCTCTCTCGATAAAATGAGTAACTAATTCTTCCGTATTATCAGTCGAACCGTCATCAACAATTAACCAATCAAAATTACGAACAGTTTGCCTCGATAGACTCTGAAAAAGCCGGTCTAATAAGTAACCGCGATTATAAGTTGGAGTGAAAACGGTGAATAGCATTCTGAATTAAAAATTGTTCCTAAAAATACATAAAATATTTCTCAAAGTTTAATAATATCTCACGTAATCCCTTACTATTGCTAAAAAATGTAACTTTACCAATAATTTCAGTTAATGAAGAAAAAAATACTTTTTGAAGTTGATATTAAAGATTGGGCTTTCTATTTTATGGTAAAATCCTGGTCGCTGAAATTATCTGACGAATATGATTGTTATTACGTTTGCAATGATGCTTATCGCGTAAAAAATCTTTCGCAAACGAACGCTTTTAAAATGTTTACGTTAAACCTTATTTCTAATATTCGGTTCAGGTTTTATCGCTTATTTTCTACCCAAAATAACAAGGTTCAGGTCATTCATTCTTCTGGAAATTACTCGTTTCCAAAGTATACAAAACCATTTGTAACGCCTTTTATTGATGAAAGCAAACGTCTGGAAATTCTCAATTTTGATTACGTAATTTCTATGGCGTATTTTTTTCAGTATATCGCTGAAATTCCCTTTACTGGACGTAAGAATTTGGTTGGGATCTTTAATGATTGTTTTCCACATCTTGGTCCGGAACATGATATTAAAACCAAAACGGATGTTAATTCGCTTTCACGCGCTGAATTCTTTGATAAATATTTAAAACATTATGACTTCCTGCTGCTCGCAAATGATAATCTGATTCGCGCATATAGCGATTACACCGATCACCTGGAGTTCGCGCTTGGAATTTATAAAGAAGAATGTTTCGGACAAATTAAAACTAAAAGCGAGGTTTTCACTTTAGGTTGGACTGGAAATCCGAATCGTCCTGTTAAAGGTTTTTTTGAAATCATAGAACCAGCGGTAAAAAAAGTATTGGAAACCGGCAGAAATATTCGCCTTAAAACTTCCTTTGATGCCTCTTACGACGAAATGATCGACTTTTATAATGACGTAGATTTAGCAGTAATTGCCTCCAGTGGTGATGGCGCTCCCACAATGTTCTGTGAAGCAAGTCTTTCTAATATCCCATCAATTTCCACTTTTATTGGGTTACCGTCGATGGTGATTCAAGACGGAATTAATGGAATGTTCATCAACCGAGATATTGATGAGATGGCGCAGGCAATTATTTATCTACATGACAATCAAGATATCTTATATAATTATGCTAAAAGAATTAAGAAAGATTATTTAGATCTGATGAGCAACGAAAAAAATATTCTGAAAATTCGAAAAGTACTGCATAAATTAAATGAGAAATCTTAAAAATAGAATTCTCAGGTTATTCTAAACATTTCTCAATTACCTGTTATACCGCCATTTAAAAAATTTAAATCCTAAACTGGTCGGTAGTTGGACTAATAAGTTTGTTTTTTTCACGGAAGTCGAAAAATCGTTCGAAAAATAATTGAACAGCGATAAACTGGAAAGTGTTTTATAATTCCTGTAACTTTCCTTCCACAAAACTGCATTTTTCTGGGCTTTCCAGTTCATGAGTAGCGTGAGCGATTTGTAATTGATAAGATATTTAAGAATTAATTTTTTTCGATTTTTGTTTTTCTCGTGCTTGAGCGCTGCATCAATATATTTTCCGATCGTAAACCAATTGTCAAAATTTCGCTTATTCCTATTATGAATTACTGATTTATTATGGAGAAAATAAGTATACGTAATGCCTTTGTAAATTGCGATTTTATTTAATTTCAAAACGAGATGAAAAGTCCATAACTCATCTTGCGCAAATAATCCTGGTATAAAATAGATTTTGTTTTTACGAATAAAATCTACCAAAAAAAGTTTGTTTACTGCGTAAGTAACCAATTCAGAATTTGCAAAATCCTTTAAAATTTCCTCATTTCCAACAATAATTTCCTTGTCGGACTGAATTTTAATACAGATGGATTTCTCACCTGTTTCCAATTGTTCACACTCGAGTTGCGACATGGTCATTTCTGCGCCTGTTTTCTCAGAAATTTCGACTAAGATCGAAATACAATCGGGCGAAATAGTATCGTCACTATCTAAAAAAAAAAGATATTTTCCGGTGGCAGTATCAATTCCTTTATTTCGAACAACAGACAAACCAGCGTTTTTTTCCAGATGGTAGATTTTCCAATTTAGCAGGTTATGATCCTTAATGAAGCGTTCTGCGATTCCAACACTATTATCTGGCGTTTGATCGTTGATCAGTGTCACTTCAATATATGGATAAGTTTGTAAACGAACAGATTCCAAGCTCGCCAGCAAAAAATCTTCGCATTTATAGAGCGGAATTGAAACAGTAACCAAAGGATTCATCGAACTTGTATAATACCGTAAAAATACTTAATATTAACTGAAATCGCTATATTTGTTACACATAATAAAAGGAAGAAATGAAATTGTTTTCAAAGGTTTTTTTGAGGATTTTGAAAAGTAAAAATTTAGGGATTCTTCAAGATCACCGCAATATTGAAATCGGCAATAATTTTAAATTTGGTGATTTCTGTAATTTCATCTTTCATTCAGAATTGAAAACGGTGAGGTTTAACAACAAAATAAATTTTCGCAATTACATCAATTTGTTGGTCGGAAAACAGGCAGAACTTATTATTGGAAATGGCGTATTTTTTAATAATTATTGTTCCATCAATTGTTTAGAGAAAATAGAAATCGGAGACGAAACATTGTTTGGTGAAGGCGTAAAATTATACGATCATAATCATCAGTATTCTACGAATTCAGATTTTACTATTGAACACCAAAAGTTTAATACCGCTCCAATTAAAATTGGCAAAAATTGTTGGTTAGGCAGCAATGTAACCGTACTGAAAGGAGTTACTATCGGTGACAATGTCATTGTAGGGGCCGGAGTTTTGGTATATAAAGACATTCCTGCTAACAGTATCGTGAAACTAAAACAGCAAGTTGATATAGGTTCTTCTAATATTACCCGATGAAAAACGCTCCTACAATCTCGGTGATAATGTCTGTTTATAACGGAGAAAAATTTCTACGAGAAGCAATAGAATCGGTTTTAAACCAAACCTATACCGATTTCGAATTTCTAATTATTGAAGACGCTTCTACTGATAAAACTCCAGAAATTTTAGCAGAATATAAATGCCGTGACTCAAGGATTATAATCATTAATAAAGAGCAAAACAAGGGACCAACAGGCTTTATACAAAATCTTAATATCGGTTTGCAACACGCGACAGGTGAGTTTATTGCGCGAATGGATGCAGACGACATTTCAGTTTCCGCACGTTTTCAAAAACAAATCGACTTTCTTGAAAAAAATCCAGAAATATTTTTGATTGGCAGTCAAGTACAATGTGTTAACGAGTATGACGAGAATACGAAAATTCTTCGCGCACCACTCCACAACAACGAAATTCAAAAACGTATGTTTAAAAATATTTCATTGTTCCATCCTGTGATTATGTTTAGAAATTTGCCCGATTTGTTATATCGCGAAAAAATGTTGTATTGTGAAGACTATGATTTTTACTTCAGGTTAATGATCAAAAAACATCAATTTGCGAATATAGAAGAACCGTTACTGAGGTATAGAATTTTGGAGAATTCGATTTCCCGAAAAGATAATAAACTGATCAAGTGGCTTTTTGTCGAAAAAGCACGACAATTTTTTCAGGAGCAGAAAAAAAATGGAATTGATTCATACGATCAATTTGAGCCTGAAAATCTTTTGAAAATTTTAGATATCAACTTTATAAGCAAAGCAGAAGATCTTTTATTTGCGGGCAAAGTTGCTTTAAAATATCAACATTACGAGGGTTTAACAATGATTTTAAATGAAGCAAAAAATAAGTATCCGACTGATAAAAGATTTGATATTTATGAAAATTATTTAAAAATACCGAAATCGATTCTTCCTTATATTTTAAAATTTACTTTAAAATAATGGATATTTTAATTAAATCATTTAATCGGCCATTCTATCTAGATCGTTGCTTAACTTCGATTTACAGATTCGTTTCTGGCGATTTTAAAATAAAAATATTAGACGACGGAACTCCGAAGAAATACTTAGAAAAAATTGAAGAAAAATATCCAGAGGTCGAAATTCTTATGTCCAAAGATTATTCTCAAAAAAGTGCAGCGATTGCTAAAAATAATACTGATGGATCAAATATCGATGGATTTCAGATTCCGGTTGATCTGTGGATTAGTGCTGTAAGAAACGCCTCAGAATATTTTCTCATGATGGAAGACGATGTGTGGTTTACGAAAGAGGTAAATCTACAGAAATTAATGAACGATTGCAAAAATTTTGATATTCACCTTTTAAAATTGGGATGGCTTGGAAATACGAGTGATGATCAACATCTGAAAGTAAATTCACTGACAGAAAACATCGATACATTAATTCCTCAGAAATTATTTTTGAGCACTGAAAAAGTGATGGAAGCATTTTTCTACAATCACTATAAATTTTACAGCATACTTTATAAATTAGGAAAAGTAGACAATCGGACCAGAGAAAAATATTGGGCCTTAAATTCTATTTTAATGGGTCTTTATAAAAAAGAATATTGGTTAGAAATTTGGAAGGGCATGAACGGGAGAGTGGACGAAAAAAAACAGCTCATCAATTCCTCTATTTTTTATAAAAAGAACCGCAAAAATCCGAACTTTATTTCAAGATTAAAAAATGAGGCGATGAAAACAACTTTTCAATCTTCTGCGACGAATTCCTACCACGAATATGGCTATGATTTTGACGTGAACCTTTTTAACCATCTGATAAATGAGGCCTGGTTAAAAGGTGAATTTGATGTTTTACAAAATTTTCCTAATGATTTCTCGATGGCTTATTTTGAATCGTTCGTTTCCTCAAAAATTGATATTGAAGAATTTAGAAAATGGGTCGCGCATTTTAAGAATCAATATCATAAATTAGGTGCAGATGTTAACTAAAAGAATAAAAATTCTCTTCCGCCATCGCTCTATGGAAATGGGGGGCGTAGAGAAAGTGCTGCTTAGTTTGCTCCAAAACTTAGATCAAGAGAAATTTGAAATTACCGTTTTGTTAAGCATCAATCAAGGCGAATTACGAGATGAGATTCCCGCACACATACAGAAAATTTTTACCGCAAAAGGAAAAGAAGATTTTTCAAAAAACCCCTTCATTCAAAAAATACAATTAGCGCAGCGGAAATTTAAATTAAATGATCTTCGTAAAAATCCACATAAGATTGATGAACAATTTCTTAAACAGAATTTTGACATAGAAATTGCCATGACTTACAATGATTTCGAATTGGTTTTAAACTCTAGTAATAAAAGATCAAAAAAGATTGGCTGGTTTCACTCCGAAATTGATCATCCGAAACTGCAGGTTTTAGTACCAAAAATCTTAGAACATTTTCCGCAATTTGATCATATCATTTACTGTTCCGAAAAAATAAAAGAACTGATGCATTTACATTATCCTCAGTTACTATATCCAGCGGAAAGCGTGATCATCAACGCCATTCCTATTGAAGAGATTAAAGAGAAAGCGGACGAAAAAAACGCTGAGTTGCCGCAAAAACCTGTATTCGTAACTGTTGGGAGATTGCACACGCGAAAAGGATATCATCTGCTTATGCAAGTTCACGCGAAACTATTAGAAGATGGATTTCAACATTCCATTTTAGTGATTGGCGATGGCGAAGAAATGCCAAATCTGATGAAGCAGCAAAAGAATTTAGGCGTCGAGAAAACTTTTATTCTGGCCGGTAATAAAATGAATCCTTATTCTTATATTAAAAATGCAGATTTTTTCATTATGCCTTCCGAATCAGAAGCTTGGCCGCTGGTCATTGCAGAAGCCTTGGTTTTACAAAAACCGATTATTGCAACAAACGTCGGCGATGTGGGTTTAATGATTGAGCATCAAAAAACTGGCTATTTAGTTGATTTTAATTTTGATGAAATTTATGACGCAATGAAAGAATTTCTGATCGATGAAACTTTAATTAAAGAACTTAAAAAAAATCTGTCAAACATCGAAGCACAATTCGATAATCAAAAGATATTTAATGAAGTTGAAAATATCCTCCTAAATTTAGCAAAAACCAACTGATGCATTTGCTGTACCGAATCATTCTAAAAATAGAAAATATATTGCGCCTATTTCGCGATAAAGCCTATATCGAAATTTGCAAAGCGCGCGGCTTGAACGTTGGGGAAAATGTAATTTTTATTGAAGCTCCAAAATTCGGGTCGGAACCGTATTTAATTGAAATCGGTGACAATACGAAAATCACCGCGAACTGCACTTTCATCAATCATGATGGTGCGATGTACGTCATCCGTTCCATGGAAAAATTCGCTGATGCGCGAAATTTTGGCAGAATAAAAATCGGGAAAAACTGCTTTATCGGAAATAACTGCACAATTCTTCCCGGCGTGGAAATGGGCGACAATTGCATTTTGGGTGCAGGTTCTGTGCTGAATTCTTCGACTTTACCAAATTCCGTTTACGCTGGCGTTCCCGCGAAATTCATCTGCACTGTTGAAGAATATGGCGAAAAAGCGCTGAAAAACAACGTTTTTTATCCGCGTAAGCTCGAAAAAAACCGTGCTCAGCTGGATGCGCATATCAAAGAAAATTTGCCTCATACTTATAAAGCAGTAAAATAAATTGGAGGCCGAAAAGAAGAAAATCCTGATCAGAATTGGTTCCCTGCGCCACGGCGGCGCGGAAAAAGTTCTGGTGACTTTTCTGAAAAACCTGCCGAAAGATAAGTACGACATCGATCTTTTGCTGAATCTTTATTCGGGGAAATATTTATCTGAAGTTCCGGACTGGATCAACATCAAATATCTGAACAAAGGCGAAATGATTACAACGAATCGCCTGCAGGATTTGCCGGTTAAAATTTTCCGTGTTATTTACCAGAAAATTTTGAAAACATTTCCAGGTTTGCTTTATCGGTTTATTTTGAACGAAGAAAAATATGATGTCGAGTTTGCCGCAATCCACGGAATGCGCGATGAAATCCTAAATTCGCCGCTGAAATTGTCAAAAAAAATCGTTTGCATTCATAATGATCTGACAAAAACAGAATTTAAAAATTATACTGCAGCAGAGTTTCGGAGGTTTTTTGGTTTTGATAAAGTCCTGGTTATTTCGGAAAAAATTCGGCGTGATTTTGAGCAAATTTCCAGAAATTCTGAAGAACGAAAAAAAATCGTGCGTATTTATAATCCTTTAGACACTGAAGAAATTTTAGCAAAATCGAAATTGCCAGTCGAGAATTACCAGTTTGAAAATAAAGTAAAAACCTTTGTTTCTGTCGGAACTATTTTTCCGCAAAAAGGTTTTGACCGATTGTTAAAAGTCCACAGAAAACTTTTAAATGAAGGTTTTAAGCATAGAATTTTAATCATTGGCGACGGTTATGATTTTGAAAATATCGAAAAACTTCGTCAGGACCTAAAAATCACGGAAACTGTGACGCTTTTGGGCTATACTGAAAATCCTTATCCTTTAATTAAAGCTGCTGACTATTTTGTTTTAAGCTCGCGTTACGAAGGTTTTCCCACGGTTTTATTTGAAGCAATTACTTTGAAAAAGAAAATTATTGCGACCGATGTTTCGGGCGTTCGCGAAATGTTGCAAGACGGAAAACTCGGTTTGATTATGGAAAATTCTGAAAAGGGAATTTACGAAGGAATCAAAAAAGCCCTCGAAAAGCCAGAAGTTTTTGCTGAATACGAGCAAAATTTAGCTGAATATCAGGCGCCGTTTAACCTGAAAAATTCCGTGCAGGCGCTTACAAAAATTATCGACGAACTGTAAACTTCTATTATCTTTGTTTCTATGTCTAAACATTCTCTACTTCAAAAAGATTTTTATCGCGAAAGTGGCCAGTGGCTTTCGAGCTTTCAAATCTGGAAAAAATGTTTTAGTCCGAATCTTCATTTCATTTATTTGCTGCGAAATGCACAAAAATTTCCAAAAAATACTTTTAAAGGAAAATTATGGCGCTTGGTTTTACGGCATTATCAGATTAAATACGGTTTTCAAATTTATCCCGAAACGCAGATTGGCGCAGGTTTTTACCTTGGACATTGGGGTTCGCTGGTCATTAATCCAAAAGCTAAAATCGGTAAAAACTGCAATATTGCGCAAGGCGTGACTATTGCGCAGGCAAACCGCGGAAAAAATGAAGGTGTGCCGGAAATTGGAAATGAAGTGTGGATCGGACCAAATGCCGTCATCGTGGGAAATATCAAAATCGGTAATAATGTTTTGATAGCACCAAATGCTTATGTAAACATTGACATTCCCGATAATTCGATTGTTGTGGGAAATCCGGCGACCTTCAGCACCAATGAAAACGCGACTTTGGGTTATATCAACAACAAAATAGAATAATCTTCCAGAAAAATTTTGGCTGCTTTTTGCCCTGATTTTTCCTTTCTAAATTTAAATAAAAACTTTTTGTGATGAAAAAATCTTACGAGCGAATTTTTGAAAATAATAAAAAATGGCTGGAATCTCAGCTGGTGGACAATCCGGATTTTTTTAAAACACTTTCAGCAACGCAATCGCCGGAATATCTGTATATCGGATGTTCGGACAGTCGCGTTTCCGCGGAAGAAATGATGGGGATGAAACCGGGCGAACTCTTTGTGCACCGAAATATCGCGAACGTGGTGAATACTTTGGACATGAGCTCAACAGCCGTGATACAGTACGCGGTGGAACATCTTCAGGTGAAACACATTATTGTTTGCGGACATTACGGTTGCGGTGGAATTAAAGCAGCGATGACACCGGAAGATTTGGGATTATTAAATCCGTGGCTGCGAACGATTCGTGACGTGTACCGTTTGCATCAGACCGAATTGGACGCCATCGAAGACGAACAAAAACGCTACGACCGCCTTGTAGAACTGAATGTGCAGGAACAGTGCATCAACGTTATTAAAATGGCGTGCGTGCAGGAAGAATATTTAATTGACGAATACCCAATTGTGCACGGTTGGGTTTTTGATATGCGAAGCGGAAAAATCATCGACCTTGAAATCGATTTTGAACAAATCCTGAAAGACATTCAGAAAATCTATAACCTTACCGATTCCAACTGGGTGATGAGCCGCAAAAACAACAAAAATTTAATCTAAAAAAAGTGCTTTTTAGCGCCAAAAAAATAGCCGGAACAAACATATTGTTCCGGCTATTCGCGTAAAAATTTGATATAATTTAGAAACTGGAAACATTAAGTCGTCCTCCTGTTGTCATTTTTCCTGCGCAAGATGCGGTAGGTGTAGCAGAAGAAAGAATTGCTCCTCTAATTTGACTTGCAGATGAACCTGGATGTTTAGAAGCATATAAAGCTACTGCACCTGCAACATGCGGCGTTGCCATGGAAGTCCCATTATAACTTGCATATGCAGAAATCATTTTTCCTTTTGAAGACTTTGGTACAGTTGACCAAATTCCTGATCCCGGTGCAGCAATATCACAAGTGGTAGCTCCGTAGTTAGAGAAGCTTGAAAGTGCGCCTGTGTTTGTAATTGATGCAACGCTGATGATGTTATCATTGGTATATTTGGAAGGATAGCCGGTAGTTGTAGTATCGTTGTTGGAGCTTTCGTTTCCGGCAGCTGCTACGAACAAGATTCCTGCTTGGTTTGCTCTCTCGATTGCATCAAAAAGTGCCTGAGAGAAACCGCCACCACCCCAAGAGTTGTTGGTTGCTACGATATTGATACCATTTCTTAATTTTAAATCCGTAAAATAATCAACTGCTTTAATAGCATTTGCAGTAGTTCCGCCTCTTCTTCCTAAGAATTTTGCACTAAGAAGTTTTACATTCCAAACCACTCCGGCAACACCTTTTCCGTTTCCGCCTACAGCACCGATTGTTCCTGCAACGTGAGTTCCGTGATCATCATTTGCATCATCGAAAACCTGAGCATCGCCGTTTGCAAAATCGTACCCATAAACATCGTCAACGAGTCCATTTTTGTCATCATCAACACCGTTACCTGCAACTTCCCCAGTATTTACCCCTGCGTTAGGTGCGATATCTTCATGAGAATACATGTAACCTTCATCGATAATACCAATGTAAACGTTGCTAGAGCCAGTGCTTCCGCCAGCCCATTGACTGGCAGCATTAGTCCCGTATTGGTTTGCCGGTGATGTGCTTGCACCATACATTCCCCAAAGAGACCCGTTGGTGAAATAAGTATCGTTAGAGGTTGCGTGATGTTGGTACACGTAGTTAGGTTCTACATATTCAACGCCCGCCATTCCTTTCGCTTTAGAAATTGCTTCAAACGCGTTGATGGACACGCTTACCACGTTTACCGCCTCTTTCTGGCCTTTTCGTTCCATCATTTTGGTAAGTACTTTTTCGTTTACTTTACCACCTATTTTTGCGAAAACATCTTGTTTCTTGCTGTCCGATGTTCCTTCTTTAAATTTTATCAGAATCCCTTCAGTTTCTCCAAAAGCTGCTGTATTAGCTGCTACTTTGGAATAATTGTCTGCTGCAACTTCCGAATTTAATCGGTCCGCGTCTGAAGAACAGCTTGCTACTGCCATGGTCATAGCTCCAACAAGCGCCAGTTTAAAGTTTAATTTTGTCATAAAAATTTGAATAATTAAAAAGTTAGATTTCAGTGATAAATTCACCGCTTTAAAATGTTTTAAGTAAAAAAGCAAACAAATATATAAATTATTTCCACTAAAAAAAATGTATGATAACTTTTTTCATAATTTATTTAAATTATTTTTTATCCAACAACTTTGCAGAAATTTCACATTTAACAAAATGAATAACGTATTCTATTGAAAATGTGTAAATACGGAAAAAACCGCCTTTTTGAAGCGGTTTTCTTTTTTTTAATGAATTTTTTAAACCAATTTTCTACTTCCCGTTAAAAGAAGTCATCGCATTTTGTATTCCGGCGAAAATAAAAGACAAAGTCGCCTTTGAAAATTTCTCCACTCTTTCCGGCAATTTTTCGCATTCTTCTTCATTCCATTTTCCCAAAACATAATCCACCTGTCTTCCTTCCGAAAATTCTGCAGAAATGCCGAAACGCAAGCGTGGATAATTTTGCGTTTGCAATTGTTCCTGAATGCTTTTTAGACCGTTATGACCGGCGTCGGAGCCCTTCATTTTCATTCTTAATGTGCCAAAAGGCAACGCGAGATCATCCGCAATAATCATTAAATTTTCCAGCGGAATATTTTCTTTTTGCAGCCAGAATTTCACCGCATTTCCGGAAAGATTCATGTAAGTGTCGGGCTTTAAAATCAAAACCTTTCTGCCTTTGTATTTTCCTTCGGCCAGCAAACCGAAGTTTGACGATTTAATGTGCTGATTGCTCCCAACGCTTATGTAAACTTCGATGTGCCTGAAAATTCAGTCGTTATCGGAAATCCCGCACAAATCACCACAAACGCAAATGCAACAGAAGCCTATATTAATCATAAAATTTAATATTAAATTTTTGTTAAATACTGGTTTTTTAATTCTGAACATCTATTTTTGCATTATTGATTTAGTCTATTGAATTAGAGAACAACTTATGCGAAATAATATAAGTAAACGCTAAACAGTTATTTATGAAAAAGTCGCACGAAGTTATTTTCGAAAACAATAAAAAATGGGTGGAGTCAAAACTTGCTGAGGACAAAGACTTTTTCAAAACCCTCTCTGCATCACAAACTCCTGATTATCTTTATATTGGATGTTCAGACAGCCGTGTTTCCGCAGAGGAAATGATGGGTTTAAAACCGGGCGAAGTATTTGTAACCCGAAACGTTGCAAACGTCGTAAACACGCTGGACATGAGTGCTACCGCTGTGATTCAGTACGCCGTTGAACACCTGAAAGTGAAACACATCATCGTTTGCGGACACTATGGATGTGGCGGTGTAAAAGCTGCAATGACGCCTCAGGATCTTGGGCTGATGAATCCATGGCTCAGGAATATACGCGATGTTTACAGGCTGCATCAGGCTGAATTGGATGCTATTGAGGACGGTCAAAAACGTTACGACCGCCTTGTAGAACTCAATGTTCAGGAACAGTGCATCAACGTTATTAAAATGGCTGTGGTTCAGGAACAGTATTTGGTCGATGAATATCCAATTGTTCACGGCTGGGTTTTCGATCTGAAAACAGGAAAGATCATCGATCTGGAAATTGATTTTGAAAGTATTCTGAAAGACATTCAGAAGATTTACAATTTAACCAACTCAGAATGGGTAATGAGTCGCAAAAAAAATAAAAACCTCATCTGATCAATATGAAACTTTGGAGCATCATAACATTGACGGTCTTTTTGAATTTCATGGCATTACCAACTATTGCCACGTTTTTCAATTGGGATTTGCCGGCGACTAATATGATTATTTCCGAAGAAGAAACCCAACACTCACCGCTGGTAATCAACGAAAAAACCATTCCGGAAACACTTAGTGTTCGTGACTTCCTGCAGTTTTTTGAAAGAGATTTCTCAGCAAATTCATTTATATGTGCAGATGATTCTGTACACCTCTCTCCTTTTCTTACGATATTTTCCCCGCCTCCCGAAGTTTAATTTTTATCGCTTTTAATGAACATTCCACACTTTTTTAAGTGCTGGCAAACCGTTCTGTATCAAAAATTACATTTCAACCGCTGTAGTCACAAACTGTGTCCGGATATTTCCTGTACGAAATTCCAAACGGCCAGCTGTGGCTAAAGGCAGCACAATTTTTCAAAAAAAATGAAAAAAACACTTTCTATATATGGAGGGATTAAAGAAAATTTCCCTTCAGGACTCGTCGTATTTTTAGTAGCACTCCCACTGTGTCTTGGGATTGCATTAGCCTCAGGCGCACCACCGCTTTCCGGGATTATTGCAGGAATTATCGGCGGTTTGGTTGTCGGTTATCTTAGTAATTCGAATATCTCGGTCAGCGGACCCGCAGCGGGATTAACCGCTATTGTACTTACTGCTATTACCGATTTAGGTGCATTCGAACTTTTCCTTTGCGCCGGAATTATTGCCGGGATTCTTCAGTTAATTTTAGGTTTTATAAGAGCCGGAAGTATTTCAAATTATTTTCCCACCAACGTTATCGAAGGGATGCTGGCCGGGATTGGGATCATCATCATCTTAACGCAGATCCCTCATGCATTGGGTTTTGATAAAGATTTTGAAGGAAACCAGACGCTTTTCGCCAATGGTTTTAACCCAAATTATTTTAGCGAATTGGCCGCGGGAATTCATCCTGGTGCAGTAATCGTTACGTTGGTCTCCATCATTATTCTTTTGGCCTGGGATAAATTTCCAGCACTGAAAAAACTCAAAATGATTCCCGGAGCACTAGTGGCAGTAGCTGCAGGTATTATGCTGAATTATATCTTCATCCTTTCCGGAAGTTCACTTGCGATCGGCCCAGAACATTTGGTTTCCCTTCCCGTTCCGCAAAGTGCGGCAGACTTTAAAGACATGATTGTTTTTCCGGACTTTCAGGGTTTCCTGAATCCAAAAGTTTGGATTGTTGGCGCAACGATCGCTATTGTGGCGTCCATCGAAACATTACTGTGTATTGAAGCTTCCGACCGTTTGGATAAGCGCAGGAGAATTACAGACACTAACTTAGAGCTTCGTGCACAGGGAATCGGAAATTTAATTTCTTCAGCAATCGGCGGTTTACCGATGACCTCGGTGGTCGTAAGAAGTTCTGCCAATGCAAGTGCCGGAGCAACCTCTAAATTATCTACCGTTATTCATGGCGCTCTATTGCTGATTTGCGTTCTTACGATTCCGTTTATTCTGAATATGATTCCACTCGCTACTTTGGCCGCGGTTTTACTTCTGGTAGGTTACAAACTGGCGAAACCTGCAACGGTGATGCATTTCTGGCATAAAGGAAAATACCAGTTTATCCCTTTCATCGCGACAGTAGTCGCAGTAGTTTCGCTTGATTTACTGAAGGGTGTGGGAATTGGATTATTGATTTCGATCTTCTATATCCTTCAGGGAAATATGAAACGAGCTTACTATCTGAGCCGCGAAGAGCTTGACGATGCTGATGAAATCAATATAAAACTTGCAGAAGAGGTTTCTTTTCTTAATAAAGCGGCCATTAAAAAAACGCTTAAAAACATCAAACCAAACTCACAGGTCTGTATTGATGCCAGATCAACCTCCTACATCGCGACCGATATTCTTGAAATGATTCAGGAGTTTGCCAATATCCGTGCAAAAGAAGAGGATATTGAAGTGAGGCTAGTAGGTTTCAAAACCTCTTATCAGGAATACGCTGACGACGAAGATTCACACATCATCATTGCCCACAGAAGAGCCATGTAACTTAAAAAACTCAACATCAACTTTAAAATAAATAAATGAAAGCACATACCTTAGAAACACAATCTACAACAACACCAGAAAAAGCGCTTAATTTTCTAAAAGAAGGAAACCAACGCTTTGTACAGAACCTAAAAATGAACCGAAATCTGCTCGAGCAGGTAAACGATACGCGCGCCGGGCAGTGGCCTTTTGCAGTAATACTTAGCTGTATCGACAGCCGTACTTCTGCAGAACTGATTTTTGATCAGGGTTTAGGCGATATTTTCAGCATACGGATCGCCGGAAACTTTGTAAATAAAGATATTCTTGGTTCCATGGAGTTTGGCTGTAATGTCGCCGGTTCCAAATTGGTAGTGGTCCTCGGGCACACCAAATGTGGCGCTCTGAAAGGCGGTTTGGACGCACAAAGCATTGAAGGAATGAGCATGGAAAACCTTAACCATCTTGTTGGTCATTTTCAGGGCTGTATTGACGGTTTGATTAAAGAAGGCGAAGAACGTTCGTCGTCAAACAGCGATCTTCTGGAAAGACTTAACGTTTGCAATATCCGGAAAACCATGGAGGATATCCGTCAGCAGAGTACTACGCTTAATCAACTGGAGAAAAGCGGAAATATTAAAATTGTTGGTGCCAACTATTGCGTCGAAAGCGGTGTTGTAACATGGCTAGACGAAAATATGAATGCTGAAATGGAAGCGCAGACTGGCGAAATGGCTATTTCCCATTAAAAGCAGTCATCGTATTCTGTATTCCCGCGAAAACAAAAGACAGACACGCTTTAGAAAACTTCTCGATTCTTTCGGGAAGTTTTTCTTTTTCCTCACCTTCCCATTTTCCAATAACATAATCTACCTGTTTTCCTTCAGGAAATTCTGCAGAAATTCCAAAACGCAATCGTGGATAATTTTGCGTTTGCAATTGTTCCTGAATACTTTTTAAACCATTATGACCAGCGTCTGAGCCTTTCATCTTCATTCTTAAAGTACCGAATGGCAGCGCCAGATCATCCGTAATAATCATCAGATTTTCCAAAGAAATATTTTCTTTTTGAAGCCAGAATTTCACCGCATTCCCGGAAAGATTCATATAGGTGTCCGGCTTTAGAATTAAAACTTTTCTGCCTTTATATTTGCCTTCCGCAAGCAAACCAAAGTTTGAGGATTTAAAAGGAACTTCAAGCGTTTCCGCGATTTTTTCCGCAATTTTAAAACCGACATTATGTCGTGTTTCCTCGTATTCTTCACCTTTATTTCCAAGGCCGACGATCAAATATTTCATTAATGATTTTTCTTAAATTTTTAAATTTTCTAAAAAAAGTACGTTTTAATAGCTAATTTTTCGATTTGGAAAAATACGGGGATTTTTAAGCATTTTTTTGATTTTGGCTAAAAGTTATTTTGCTAAAATTCGCTCCAAAACGGCATTCACCTCATCCACATTCTGCACATTTTCTTTTCGCATCATGAGCTGGTTTCCTTCTTTACTGCTTTTTTCTTTTAAAGTAGCTTCGCTCGGATATGCAGTTAAATAGGCAATAATTTTACGGAACTTGTCACTTTGATAGAATTTGTCCTGCGGATTTTGCGGAAAATATCCAAGAAAAACGCCATTTTTTACCACAATTTTATCGAAACCTATTTCCGAAGCAATCCATTTTAGCTCCACCGATTTCAATAAATTGACGGCTTCCGGGGGCAATTTTCCGAATCTGTCGATGAGCTCGCTTTCCATTTTTTTCAGCTCTTCCTTACTTTCAATTTCCGCTAATTTTTGGTACAGCGAAAGTCTTTCTTCAATACTTTGAACATAGGAATCCGGCAACATCAATTCCAAGTCGGTATCAATGTTCACCTCTTTATTCGATTTGAAAAGCTTTTTTCGGTCTTCCTCATTATCAAATAAATCTTCGAATTCCTCATCATTTTGAAGTTCCTCCAGCGCTTCCTGCATAATTTTCTGGTACGTGTCAAAACCCATTTCATTGATAAAACCGCTCTGTTCACCACCCAATAAATCGCCGGCGCCACGAATTTCCAAATCTTTCATCGCAATCTGAAAACCGCTTCCCAAATCCGAAAACTGTTCAATCGCCTCCAATCTTTTTCGTGCATCAGAAGTCACCATATCAAACGGCGGTGTAATCAAAAAACAAAATGCTTTCCGGTTGCTCCTTCCAACACGGCCGCGCATCTGGTGAATATCTGCCATACCAAACCGCTGCGCATCATTAATGAAAATCGTGTTCGCATTCGGCACATCGACACCACTTTCGATAATGGTAGTGGAAACAAGCACGTCATATTTACCTTCCATAAAATCCAAAACATTGCGTTCCAGCTGCTTCCCGTCCATCTGTCCGTGACCGGTAATCACCTTTGCATCAGGAACCAGGCGCTGAATTAAACCTGCAATATCTTTCAGATTTTCAATTCTGTTATTAATGAAATAAACCTGGCCATCACGCTGAAGTTCGTAAGAAATCGCATCGCGGATAATTTCTTCATTAAAACCAACAATTTGCGTTTCCACCGGCTGGCGGTTTGGCGGCGGCGTTTTAATGACCGAAAGATCGCGCGCGGCCATTAAAGAAAATTGTAAAGTACGCGGAATCGGTGTCGCCGTTAATGTTAATGTATCAACGTTGCTTTTTATGGTTTTCAGTTTGTCTTTTACCGAAACGCCGAATTTGTGTTCCTCATCAATGATTAAAAGTCCCAAATCTTTGAATTTCACCGAATTTCCCACGAGTTGATGAGTTCCGATGACAATATCAATTTTTCCGGATTTTAAACCTTCCAAAGTTTCCGCTTTCTGTTTAGCAGATCTAAACCGGTTCATATAAGAAATCGTCACCGGAAAATCTTTCAGCCTTTCCATAAAACTACGATAATGCTGAAAAGCCAGAATCGTTGTCGGCACCAAAATCGCCACCTGTTTCCCATCGGTCGCAGCTTTAAAAGCAGCGCGAATCGCAATTTCTGTTTTCCCGAAACCTACATCGCCACAAATCAGGCGATCCATTACGGTTTCATTTTCCATATCAGTTTTCACATCGATCGTCGCTTTTTCCTGATCCGGCGTATCATCATAAATAAAACTGGCTTCCAGTTCATTTTGGAGGTAAGAATCTGGTTTAAAAGCAAATCCTTTCGCTGTTTTTCTTTCAGCGTAAAGTCGGATTAAATCAAAAGCAATTTGCTTGACTTTCGCTTTTGTTTTTTGTTTTAAAGATTTCCAGGCGGGCGAACCGAGTTTCGATAAAACGATTTCACGGCCGTCTGGGCCGTTATATTTCGAAATTTTATTCAATGAGTGGATGCTCACATAGAGCAAATCGCCGTTTTTATAAACCAGCTTAAAACATTCCTGAATTTTGCCATTATTATTCACTTTCACCAAACCCATAAATTTCCCGATTCCATGGTCGATGTGCGCAATATAATCTCCGACTTTCATCTGCATTAAATCTTTCAGCGTAATCTGCTCCGATTTCGCAAAAGTATTTTTGGCTTTATATCTTTGGTAACGGTCGAAAATCTGGTGATCGGTATACACCGAAATTTTGTGCTCAAAATCTACAAAACCTTCGTGCAGTTCAGATTTAAAAGACTTAAAAGGCACATTTTTTTCCAGTTCTTCAAAAATCGCTTCCAGTCTCTCTTTCTGTTTTTCGGTGGAAAAGGAAATCCAGGTTTCAAAACCTTCATTTTGCTTTTCTTCCAGATCTTCCTGCAGCATGTCAAACTTTTTATGAAAGCTGGGCTGCGGCGTTTGGTTCAGTTGGATGACGGCGGCATCGCTGCCTTTCACTTCCTGCAAAGTAAAATCAATCCACTCAAATTTATTGATGTCTTTCGAAAAATCATCTTCCGAAACAAAAAGTTCGTCTGGTTTTTGGTGCTTAATTTCCGTGCTTAATTTTCCAAAATTTTCTTCCGCCTTTTCATAGAAATTTTTAATAAAATTAAAACCTGCAAAAGCATTTTTTGTCACTACAACTAAATCTTTCGGTGCCAGATCAAACAAAGATACTTTCTTTCCAATCGCCGAAAAATTCATGTTAGAAACCAGCTGAAATTCTTTCACTTTAGATTTCGAGAGCTGCGTTTCAATATCGAAAGTTTTGATGCTTTCCACCTCGTTTCCGAAAAAAGTAATGCGGTACGGCTCTTCATTAGAATAGGAAAAAACGTCCACAATCCCACCACGCACAGAAAATTCGCCGGGTTCCGACACAAAATCCGTCAAATTAAAATTAAACTGATGTAGCAATTCTTCCGTAAAATCAAAATCAAGGTGATCACCGCTTTTAATCGTATGCGAAATGGCTTTGAAATCTTCTTTTTTCATCACTTTTTCCGCAAGTGAAGCAAAAGGCGCCACCATCACGCGCGGCTTTTTGTCGTTGTGAATTCTGTTCAGAACCTCAGTACGCAAAACCAAATTTGCATTTTGTGTTTTTTCGATTTGATATGGATCTAAATGTGTCGGCGGAAAATACAGCACGTTTTCTTTACCGAGTAAATCTTCCAGCTCCGAGGTGATATACAGCGCATCTTCTTTATCATCGGTGAGAAAAAGAATTGATTTTTTCTTGATTAAAAAAAGCTCCGCCGCAAAAACCGACGGCGAAGAACCTGCAAACGATTTCACCGCCAAATGCCGGTTTTTGTCCAGTTCGGTAAAAAGTTCTTTGCCAAATCCCAAATGAAGCAATTGAGGCAAAAATGTTTCGGTGATATTTTTTAATTGCATAAATATTTCTGAAGAAAATAATGTCGTGAAACGAAAAAAGCGATTTCGGGACAAATCCGAAACCGTGTGCGACGTCGCAAATTTACGGAAATATTTTTTGCCGCTTTTCTGGCATTTTTTTCCAGATTTTCTTTAGAAAAACTTTTTCCGAATTTTTTGGCTGCTTTCTGGTATTTTTTTCCTTTTCCTTTTTCCTTTTTCCTTCTCTCTTCTTTGTTCTTTCTTCTTTTCTCGATTTAAATTCCCGCGGAAACACTGAATATTTTCAACCGTTTTATATTTTGGTTTAAATTTGTGCTATGCTAAATTTTCTGAAGAAAAATATCGCCCTTATTTGGGCAAAAAATCACGTAAAAGGCACCAAAACTTTTAAAGAAAATTCCATTGAAGATCAGCAAAAACTGTTGCTTTCTTTAGTTAAAACCGCGGAAAAAACTTTGTTTGGCCGTCATCACCACTTCGAAGACATCAAATACATCGAAGATTTTCAGGAGAAAGTTCCCGTCGCCGATTACGAAGAACTGAAACCTTACATCGAAAAAGTAAAAAAGGGCCAGCGCGATATTTTGTGGACGGGAACACCGGAATATTTTGCGAAAACCTCCGGCACAACGTCGGGCGCGAAATACATTCCGATTTCTAAAGAAGGAATGCCCTATCAACTTGCTGCCGCTCAAAGCGCTATTTTTCATTATATCGCACAGAAAAATAATGCTGATTTTGTAGCGGGAAAAATGATTTTCCTGCAAGGAAGTCCGGAACTTGAAGAAATTTACGGCGTAAAAACCGGGCGACTTTCCGGAATTGTGGCGCACCACATTCCTTCTTATTTACAGAAAAACCGTTTACCAAGTCTGGAAACAAACCTCATCGAAGATTGGGAAACCAAAGTTGATGCGATTGTAAAGGAAACCGAAAAAGAAAACATGACGTTGATTTCCGGCATACCGCCGTGGCTCATTATGTATTTTGAAAAATTAATCGAAAGAAACGGCAAGAAAATCACGGAGCTTTTCCCGAATCTTCAGCTCATCATCACCGGCGGCGTGAATTATGAGCCATATCGCGAAAAAATGACCGAATTGCTCGGAAAAAATGTCGATACGCTGCAGACATTTCCGGCAAGTGAAGGATTTTTTGCTTTTCAGGATGATTTTGAAAAAGAAGGACTTTTATTGCTCACCAATCACGGGATTTTTTATGAATTTATTCCGTTGGAAGAGTTTGGAAAACAAAATGCGCGAAGGTTAACTTTAAAGGATGTTGAACTTCACAAAGATTACGCTTTAATTTTAACGACCAATTCCGGATTGTGGGCGTATTCCATCGGCGATGTGGTGAGGTTTATTTCAAAAAATCCGTACAGGATTTTGGTTTCGGGGCGGACGAAACATTTCACTTCTGCTTTTGGTGAACACGTGATCGCGTTTGAAGTTGAGGAAGCTTTAAAAGCCACCGTTGAAAAAATGCCTGCGCAAATTACGGAGTTTCACCTGGCGCCGCAAGTAAATCCAACAGAAGGTTTGCCGTACCACGAATGGTTTATCGAATTTGAAAAAGAACCGGCTGATTTGGCAAATTTTCGCGATTTTCTGGATGGTGAAATGCGGAAACGAAACACCTATTATGATGATTTAATTTCCGGCAAAATTTTGCAGCCTTTAATCATCACCAACTTGAAAAAAAATGCTTTTCAGGATTACGCCAAATCTGAAGGAAAATTAGGTGGACAGAACAAAATTCCAAGATTGGCAAATGACAGAAAAATCGGCGATTTCCTAGGAAAATTTAAAAAATAACTTTTCAGTTCGAAACTGCTTTTAAACCTACAACCGACGCAATTAAGGTGAAAACAAAAAACATCCGCCAGAAAGTAATTGGTTCATTAAAAAGCAAAATTCCGGTAAAAACAGCACCTACAGCGCCAATTCCAGTCCAGACAGCGTAGGCCGTCCCGATGGGAAGCGGTTGCGAGCCAACCGAAATCGCTTTGTAAAGCAGAAACATACTCAGAAACAGCGAAACCGCAAAACCCAACCACCAGAAATAGCTTTCTTTTCCTGTAGTTTCCTGTGCTTTTCCGAGGCACAGCGCAAATCCGGTTTCGAATAATCCGCCGATAATGAGTAAAATCCAGTTCATGCGTCAAAGGTAAATTTTTAATTTAATTTTAAAAAATCCTGCCTTTTAGCCGGTAAAATTTCATGCTGAAAATCTAATTTTGCGCCATGATTTCACTTCAACCTCTGCATACCTTAAAAATCCCCGAATTCCGCAACCTCATGTCAGGTCGCTTTTTTTTGGTTTTATCTTTCCGAATGCTGGCAACACTCATGGGTTGGTGGATTTACAAGTTAACAAACGATCCATTTGCCATCGGTTTGATTGGTTTGTCGGAAGTTATTCCTGCACTTTCCACGGCTTTGTACGCCGGTCATGTCATCGATAATTCTGAAAAGAAAAAACTGCTGCTTATCTGCAATTACGCCTACGTTTTCCTCATCGGTTTGCTCGCCATTCCCGCGTTTTTTGGCAGCAGTTTCATGCATCTCACCAATCTGCAGATTTCTTACTTCATTTACGCCATTATTTTCTGCACGGGTTTTTGCCGCGCATTTATCGGACCGATTGTCCCAGCGATGATCCCGAAAATCGTGACCCGAGAAAAACTTCCAAACGCCATTACCTTAAACCAGGCAACTTTTCTTACCGCATCTGTCTCTGGGCACGCACTGGGCGGCTTTTTAATTCATTGGGTTAATATTTCCGGCACCATTTTAGTCATTGTCGGTGTCATGATTTTCGCCTCGATGTTCTTTTGGTTTCTGAAACAGCATCCTTCCGAAAACAGCGACAGAACGCTTGGCGTGGTAAAAAGTATGAAAGAAGGTCTGGCATATATTTACAAAACCAAAGAAATTTTGGGCGCACTATGTCTTGATATGTTCGCGGTACTTTTCGGCGGCGCTGTGGCAATGATTCCCGTATTTGCAACCGATATTTTAAAAGTCGGTTCCGAAGGTTTCGGTTTGCTCAATGCCGCTTCCGACATCGGTTCGATGTGCATCATAATGACTTTAGCTTTCGTTCCGCTCACCAAAAATCAAGGCAAAATATTACTGGTGGCGGTCGCCGGTTTCGGTCTCTGCATCATCGGTTTTGGCTTGTCGAAATTGTACTGGCTTTCCTTCTTCCTGCTCGTCGCGAGCGGAATGTTGGATGGTATTTCGGTCGTCATCCGCGGCACCATCGTACAACTGAAAACGCCGGATCATATCCGCGGCAGGGTTTTAAGTGTAAATTCCATTTTCATCATGTCGAGTAATGAAATGGGACAGTTCGAAAGTGGCGTTGCGGCGAAACTTTTCGGCGTGGTGCGCTCGGTGGTTTTTGGCGGTACGATGACGGTTTTAATTGCAATTTTGGTGGGAACCACCGTTCCGAAACTCCGAAAAATGAACTATTAAATTTTTTAGGAGCAACAAGATTTTCGCTTCTTACAAATTTCCGACCGGCTCTTCATTGCTCCCGAAATTTCAGTATCCATTGCGATCCGGGCTAGAATGAAAACCAGTCTCCTTCCGACTTATCAACACTTTAGCTTATTGAGCATCAGCACATTAATTATAATAAGCTGATGAATGTTGATTAATTCTTCGCCTTAAAACACTAAAAAAACTATCTTTGTCCCATGACCCAGAAGGAAACTTTATCATCGCTAATCCACGGGAATTTTGCTAAAGAACTCTCGATTTCCGACGGCAAAATGCCGCCGAACGCCATCGAATTCGAGAAACTCGTCATCGGTACATTTCTTATTGACAAAAAAGGTCTCGACTACTCGATTGACTTGCTGACGCCGGAGGTTTTTTACGATCCGCGGCACCAGGAAATTTTTCGTGCTATAGTGCGACTTTTTGAAGGAAATCATCCGGTGGATTTAATGACCGTAATCCAGGAACTGAAAAAAACTGAAAAATTGGCTTTTGCGGGCGGCGATCATTATATCATCGATTTAACAATGGGTGTTTCATCCAGCGCGCATATCGAATATCACGTGCGTGTAATTCTGGAAAAATTCATCCTTCGAAGCCTCATCAATGTTTCCGCTAACGTTATCGATAGTTCATATAAAGAATCGACCGACGTTTTCGAACTTCTGGACAAAGCCGAACAGTCATTTTTCGAAATCACCAACGGAACCATCAAAAAAGGTTTCGACACTGCGAATACTTTGGTTACGCAGGCTATTGAAACCATCAAAGCTTTAAAAGATAAAGAAGGTATTTCCGGAATTCCGTCAGGATTTAAAGATATTGACAAAGAAACAGGTGGCTGGCAAAACTCAGATTTAATTATCATCGCCGCGCGTCCGGCGATGGGTAAAACCGCATTTTTGCTCTCCATGGCAAGGAATATTGCTGTTGAACACAATGTGCCGTTGGCTTTGTTTTCACTTGAGATGGCATCAGTTCAGCTGATTACCAGAATGATTGCCTCCGAAACCGGAATCTCTTCGGAAAAACTTCGCAAAGGACAAATGTCTGATGAAGAATGGCAAAGATTGTTCTCCAACGTTTCGGCGTTAGAAAACGCTCCTTTATATATCGATGAAACACCGTCACTTTCCGTTTTTGATTTCCGTGCGAAATGCCGAAGACTTGTGATGCAGCACGGCGTGAAAATCATCATGGTGGATTATCTTCAGCTGATGACCGCCAATTCTGGAAAAGGTGGCGCAGGAAACCGTGAACAGGAAATCGCTATGATCTCACGTTCCTTAAAAGCGATTGCTAAAGAATTGAACGTTCCTGTAATTGCGCTTTCGCAGCTTTCGCGAAGTGTGGAAACGCGTCCGGGAAAAAGACCGATGCTTTCCGACCTTCGGGAATCCGGTGCGATCGAGCAGGATGCGGATATCGTTTCTTTTATTTTCCGTCCGGAATATTATAAAATCTCGACCTGGGACAATGACGAAGACGGAGCGGAATCTTCTACGGAAAATCAGGCAGAACTGATTATCGCAAAACACCGGAACGGTGCAACTGCCGACGTAAGAATGTCTTTCTACAAAAACATCGCGAAATTCGCCGATCTGGATTTATTTGGCGGCGGATATGGTTATGAATCTTCTAATTTCGGACAGCAAGACGCGCCGAGCGGTTTTGAAAAAATTAAAACCACCATCGATCCAGGCGCAGCTTTCGATATTAGCGACAATAAAAATCTTTCGGGTTCGTCCATGAACGACCTTGACGACGACGACGATTTTCAGTTTTAGAAATGAGCCTTAAAATCGAGATTTTTACCGACGGCGCCTGTAGCGGGAATCCGGGAAAAGGTGGCTACGGCATCGTCATGAAAGTTCCTGAAAAAAACTACGAAAAACGCTATTCCGCAGGTTTTCGCCTTACGACTAACAACCGCATGGAACTTCTGGCGGTGATTGTGGCGCTGGAAAAACTGAAATCCACCGAAAACGACATTCACATTTACACCGACAGCAAATATGTTTCAGATGCCATCAACCAGAAATGGATTTTCGGCTGGATAAAAAAAGGTTTTAAAAACGTAAAAAACCCCGATTTATGGCGGAGAATTGTGCCGCTTTTAAAAGCGCATAATCCAACATTTCACTGGGTAAAAGGCCACGCCGGGCATCCGGAAAACGAAATCTGTGACCAGCTTGCGGTAAAAGCTGCGCAAAAAAAACCTTTAGCAACCGATGAATTTTTCGAGGCACAAAAAAGCGGCGGATTGTTTTAAAAAAATTCGGTGTTTTAGCGGCAAATTTTTTGGGATTTGATGAATTAAATATTCGTGCGTTCGTTGCATTTTTTAATTATCTAAAATTTTAGCGGTTTTATTGGGAAATTTTTCGGTTTTGAACAAACCAAGATATTCGTGCATTCGTGAATTTTTAATTATCTAAAATCTTCCGGTTTTATTGGCAGATTTTTCAATTTTGAATAAACCAAGATATTCGTGCATTCGTGGCGTTTTTTAAATTTCAAAAATTTTAGCGGTTCTATTGGCACTTTTTTCTCTTTTGCAAATCGGTTGCGTGAACAGTTCCGTCAAAATCTTTCAGCGCATTTAATTATCTTTGTTCAATGAATTACCTGGATGCATTGCAAAAAAGATATTCGGTAAAGAAATTCGACCCCGAAAAAACAGTTTCTGCCGACGCGCTTTACCAGATTCTGGAAGCTGCCAGACTTTCCGCGAGTTCGCTTGGTTTGCAGCCGTACAAAATCATCATCGCGCAAAGCGCGGAAATCAAAGAAAAACTGATTCCGGCTTTTTACAATCCGTCCCAAATTTCCACGTGTTCCCATTTAATCGCGATTGTTTCGAAAAACAAAATTGGGAATGAATATATCGGCGATTATTTCAAGCATATTTCCGCGACCAGAGAAATTCCGGTAGAAAATTTAAATCCCTTCCGCCAAAGCATCGACAGTCACATGAACCGTTTGTCGCCCGAAGAAATTATGGTTTGGGCCGAAAAACAATGCTATATTGTTTTGGGAAACCTGATGTTTGCCGCGGCGCTGGAAAATGTAGATACTTGCCCGATGGAAGGTTTTCGGCAGGAAATCATCGACCAGATTTTAGGTTTAGATCCTGAAAATGAAAAAGTTGCGGTGACGTTAGCTTTAGGTTACCGTTCGCAGGAAGACACTCATCAAACCTTAAAAAAAGTGCGGAAACCCACGGAAAAACTCTTTAAATTTTTGTAATTAAATTTACAGTCAACAAACGCCTGAATAAACTCAATGATAAAAGCAGATGTACTCGTCATCGGATCCGGAATTTCCGGTCTTTCCTACGCCATAAAAGTTTCTGAAAAAATGCCCGAAGCCAAAATCATCATCGTTACCAAAGGCGATGAAGACGAAAGCAACACGAAATACGCGCAAGGCGGTTTAGCAGTTGTAACGGATTTTGACAACGACGGTTTCCAGAAGCACATCGACGATACGATGCGTGCAGGCGACGGCGAAAATAACCTGGAAGTGGTGAAAATGGTCATCGAAAAAGGTCCGGAGCGTTTCAAGGAGCTGGTAGAATGGGGAACCAATTTCGATAAGAAAGACGGAAATCTAATGCTTGGCAGAGAAGGAGGCCACACGGAAAACCGAATTGTTCACCACAAAGATATTACCGGAAAAGAAATTGAACGCGCGCTGCTTGTAACGGCGAATAAATCGCCTAATATTGAGATTTTGCCGCATCATTACGTCATCGATCTGATCACGCAGCACCATGTTCCAGGAAAAATTTTCGATCTGAATAAAATCGACTGCTACGGCGCTTATATTCTTGACGAGAAAAATAAAAAAATTAAGAAAATAACGGCGAAAATTACTTTGGTTGCCACTGGCGGCGCGGGACACGTTTATAAAAACACGACCAACCCTATTATTGCGACCGGCGACGGAATTGCCTTTGTGCACCGTGCACGCGGTAAAATTTCGAACATGCAATATTACCAGTTTCACCCCACGGCGCTGTATTCCAAAAGAGATGGAATGCTTTTCCTGATTTCCGAAGCGGTGCGTGGCGACGGCGCAAAACTACGGACGAAAGATGGTGAAAAATTCATGCAGAAATACGACGAACGTGAAGAATTAGCCTCGCGGGATATTGTGGCGCGCGCCATTGATAACGAGCTGAAAATATCCGGTGATGATTATGTAGGTTTGGATTGCCGCGACATGGACCGCGAGAAATTTATCGAGCATTTCCCGAATATTTATGAAAAATGTCTGGACGAAGGAATTGATCCGTTCGAACAGCTGATTCCGGTGGTTCCAGCGTGCCATTATTTAATGGGCGGAATTGAAACTGATATGAACGGACAAAGTTCCATTAAAAATCTTTTCGCCGTGGGCGAATGCACGAATTCGGGATTGCACGGCGCGAACCGGCTTGCCTCAAATTCGCTTTTGGAAGGATTGGTTTTTGGCCATAATGCTGCGATAAAAACCGTGGAATTGCTAACGGTGAATGACTTTAATTTCGATGATTTAAAAGCCGTACCGGAATGGAATGAAGAAGGAATGAAAATGATGGACGAAATGGTGATGGTAAGTTACCTGCGTCGCCAATTACAGGAAATGATGAGTGACCTGGTGAGCATTGTACGCAGCAACGACCGACTCGCCCTAGCGAAGAAAAAACAGCAGGAAATTTTCGAAGCGGTGACGGAACTGTATAACTACTCGATTTTGTCGCCGAAACTTTCGGAGCTGAGGAACTTGACCAATATTTCGTATTTGATTATCAAACATTCGCTGATGATGAAAGAAAATAAAGGCGCATTTTTTAATAAAGATTTTGTGTAAAAATATGCTGCTAAATGTGCAATTCTTCGTAAAAAAATTGCCACGAATGCACGAATTTTAAATGAAATGCGATTTCAACAAAAACCAAGAAAAATGGCTGTAGAGCAGCTAAAATTTTTTAGGATGGAATGCCACGAATGCACGAATTTCATTACTAATAATTGAAAAATAATGGCTGTTATAAAGGCGAATTTTTGTGGATTGAAGATGCCATGAATGCTCGAATTTCATTACCAATAATTAAAAAATATGCTGTTAAAGCGGCAGATTTTTTCGATTTGGCTTCATTAAAAATAAAAGTGGGAAACCATTAATTATAAAAATATAAAACGGAACTTTTTCTAAAAATCTAAAAATGAAAAAACCAAAATACGTGACCAAAGAAGTTTTAAAAAATTTCATTAAAAATGCTTTGGAAGAAGATATTCAGGAGGGCGACCATTCTACATTGGCAACGATTCCGAAAGATTTACAGCAAAAAGCAAAATTACTGGTAAAACAGGACTGTATTTTGGCGGGTGTGGAACTGGCGGAAATTATTTTCCAACAGTTTGATAAAAACCTGAAAGTTGAAGTTTTGCTGAAAGACGGCGCATCAGCAAAAGTTGGCGACATCGCTTTTTATGTAACCGGAAGTGCACGCTCCATTCTTTCTACGGAGCGTTTTGTTTTGAACTGTATGCAACGCATGAGTGGCATCGCAACGCTTACGCACGACTGGGATTCGCGCCTTTTGGGGACGAAAACAAAATTACTCGATACGCGAAAAACCACTCCGAATTTCCGCATCTGCGAAAAATGGGCGGTGGCAATTGGCGGCGGCACGAACCACCGTTACGGTTTGTATGACATGATTATGCTGAAAGATAACCACATTGATTATAACGGAAGCATTACAAAAGCTGTAAAAATGGCCAAAGAATACACCGAAAAAATAAAAAAACCGCTGAAAATTGAGGTAGAAACCAGAAATCTGGAAGAGGTGGAAGAAGCTTTAAATGCCGGTGCTGACCGTATTTTACTCGACAACATGGACGTTCAGATGATGAAAGACGCAGTGAAAATGGTAAATGGCAAATGCGAAACAGAAGCTTCGGGCGGAATTACGCGGAATATGCTGAAAGAAATTGCGGCAACAGGCGTTGATTATATTTCTGCGGGAGCGCTTACCCATTCTGCGGAAAACATCGATTTGAGTTTGAAGGCATCAAAATAAAATGCAAAAAATGGTCGTTTTAGGGGAAAATTTTAAGAAAAATGAAATTAAAATTAGAAATTTATGAGCGGGTATTAATTTTTAACAGTTTGATTCTATGATTAATAGGGGATTTCTGACAATATTTTAAAATTTAACATTTTGTTAATGTGTGTTAATAAATTTTAGCATATTTTTGCGCAATAAAAATCTAATTTAATTTTTAATAAAAAAAGATGAATTTCAGACCTGTGAAAAAATCAATGCTAACGGTAGTACTTACGCTATCAACAGCCAGTGTTTATTATGCACAAACTGCGAGAGACACTGTTAGTAGAGAAAAAGACATTGAGCAAGTTGTATTAACTGGCGTTGCTGACATCGCGAAAGACAGAAAAACTCCGGTTGCTGTTTCAACCATCAAGGAAGCGCAGATTATCGATAAGCTGGGAAATCAAGAATTCCCGGAGATCCTTAACACTACTCCATCTGTATACGCTACCAAAGGTGGTGGTGGATTCGGAGATTCCAGAATCAACGTGAGAGGTTTCGATCAAAGAAACACTGCGGTAATGATCAATGGTGTTCCTGTAAACGATATGGAAGGTGGTGCTGTATACTGGTCAAACTGGGCGGGATTATCTGATGTAACTTCTGCAATGCAGGTTCAGAGAGGTCTTGGCTCATCTAAATTAGCAATTGCTTCTGTAGGTGGTACCATCAACGTACTTACAAGAGCAGCGGACAAAAAAAGACAGGGAAATGTAACGCTTGGTGTTGGTAACGACGGATATAACAAGCAGTTATTCTCGTATAACACCGGAAAAGGTGAAAGCGGTTGGGCTACATCATTCTTAATGAGTAGAACTGAAGGTAATATGTATGCGGACGGAACGGAATTCGAAGGGTACAACTATTATTTAGCTGTAGGTTATCAACCTAATGCAAAACATGATTTGCAATTTACAATCACTGGTGCGCCACAGGTTCACAACCAAAGATCTTTCCAGTCAACCATTAACGATCACATCAAATATGGTGGAACTGAGGACGAACCAAACAGAAGATTTAACCAAAACTGGGGATATTTAAACGGTGAAGAGTATTCTATGACCAGAAACTATTACCACAAACCGGTAATGTCATTAAACTGGGACTGGAAAATTACTGAGGCTACTACATTAAATTCTGTAGCTTACGCTTCTTTCGGTAGAGGTGGTGGTACAGGTGACGCTGGTAGAATCAACGGTGTATTTTACAACAACTTACCAAGAACTGCAGACGGTCTTGTAAGATTTGACGATATCGTTAGCTGGAACAGAGGAGGTGTAGTTGCAGACTTCGGTGCTGTAAACAAAACTCCGGGAATGGCTAGCAGCAGCAACGGAATTATCAGAAGATCTTCTATCAACTCTCATAACTGGTTAGGACTTATCACCAGCTTGAATCATAAGATTAATGACAACTTAAGTGCAACTGTTGGTTTAGACGGTCGTACTTACGAAGGAATCCACTACAGAATTGTAACAGATTTCTTAGGTAACAACTCTTACACAGATACAAGCAACATCAATAACAAACCAAACGTAATTACCAACGCGTTTACTACAAACCCTACCTGGAACCCGTTCGGTGGTAAAACCAACGACATCAAAGACCAGTTAGCTTACAGTAACGATGGTATCGTAAACTGGTTAGGTGGTTTCGGACAATTGGAGTATACCAACGATGCACTTTCTGCATTCGTTCAGGGTTCAGTTTCCAACCAGGCTTTCCAAAGAATTGATTATATGCTTTATGCACCAAACGAGCAAAAAAGTGAAAAAGTTGATTTAGTTGGTTTCAATGTAAAAGGTGGAGCGAATTATAACATCGATGAAAATCACAATGTTTTTGTTAATGGTGGATATTACGAAAGACAACCTTTCTTCGGAGCTGTTTTCTTAAACAACAGAAATGACGTTAATCCATCTTTAACTAACGAAAAAATTACTTCTTTCGAAGTTGGTTACGGTTACCGTTCAGGTATTTTCAATGCGAACTTAAACCTTTACAACACTTCTTGGGATGATATCTACAGAAGACTTACCACGAGAGGGAAACTTAACGGTGTAGATGTAACAGGTGTTGCAAACGTTTTAGGAATTAAAGAAATCCACAGAGGTATTGAATTAGATTTCAACGTGAAACCAGCACAATTCGTGACTGTAAACGGTATGTTCTCTGTAGGAGACTGGTTCTTCGAAGGTAGCCCATCAGCATCTTTCGTTGAAGATCAAACAAACACTGTGATTCAGGAAGGAACTCTTGCTTTGGATGGTCTTAAAGTTGGTGATGCTGCACAGCTAACTGCTGCTTTAGGTGCTGATTTCAAAGTTACAGACTGGTTAAACTTCGATGCACAATACCGTTATGCTGACAAACTTTATTCAGCTTTCGAACCTTCATCACGTTTAATCACAGCTTCAAAACCTACTCCATCTGATCCAGCGGTAGAATTACCATCTTATGGATTGCTAGACCTAGGTGCTGGCGCAAGATTTAAACTAAATGACACTCAGTCTTTCAAACTAAGATTCAATGTGAACAATGTTTTAGATAAAACATATATCGCTGAATCCAGAACAAATAAAGCTGCTGATGCTAACTCCGCAAACAATTGGAATGGCATTAACAAAGCAAACGAGGTATTCTTCGGATTCGGAAGAACCTGGAATGCTTCTGTAAGTTTCCTTTTCTAAGAAATTGATACTACAAACCCTTAAATCCCGACGTTTTCGTCGGGATTTTTTTTATCTTTGCCGTTAACAAAATATACTATGGATACATTTAAAATTATTACTGAAGCACACAAAGGTTTTGCTTACTTAATTTTGCTTGCAGGCATTATTTTCGTCGTAGCGTTATTGGTTACCATGTTCGGTTATTCGGGCAAAATCAGCAAATTGTTGCGCAAATCTACCTTGTTTACGATGATTCTCTTTCACATCCAACTGATCGTGGGGATTTTAATGCTGGTATTTTCACCGGGATTAAAAGGAGCTTTAGAAACGGGAACTTTAATGAGCAATGCTGCAGCGCGCTTTTCCTATGTGGAGCACCCGGTATCGATGCTGATTGGTGTGGTGCTGATGACCTTCATTAATAAATACATGAAATCCAACGAAACGCTTGCAATGAAAATTGTAATTATGGGCGTAATCGCTTTTGCACTGTTTGCATATGCTTTCCCGTGGGCACGCGTTTTCCCTTCATTTTTTGCATAACATTTAAAACAACAGATATTCTTAATGAAAATAGCAGTAGTAGGCGCCACCGGAATGGTGGGACAAATCATGCTAAAAGTTTTAGAGGAAAGAAATTTTCCCGTTACGGAACTCATTCCCGTTGCTTCTGAAAAGTCGGTGGGCAAAAAAATCATATTTAAAGGCCAGGAGACCGAAATCGTTTCGATGGAAGACGCGATAAACCGAAAGCCAGCAATCGCGCTATTTTCCGCAGGCGGAAACACTTCTCTGGAATTTGCTCCAAAGTTTGCTGAGGCCGGAACTATCGTCATCGATAATTCTTCTGCGTGGCGCATGGAAGCTGATAAAAAATTAGTAGTTCCAGAAATCAACGCGGATGTTTTGACGAAGGACGACAAAATCATTGCAAATCCAAACTGCTCTACTATTCAGCTGGTAATGGTTTTACATCCATTAAACAAAAATTTCGGGCTGAAACGGGTAATTATTTCAACTTATCAATCGGTGACCGGAACCGGAAAAAATGCTGTGGATCAGCTAAATGCAGAAATTAGGGGTGATAAGCAGGTAAAAAAAGTTTATCACTACGACATCTTCAAAAACGCTTTGCCACAATGCGACGTTTTCGCCGATGACGACTACACCAAAGAAGAAATAAAACTGATGACTGAACCTAAGAAAATCTTGGGTGATGACAGCTTTAATATCTCAGCAACTGCTGTGCGAGTCCCCGTTCAGGGCGGACATTCTGAAAGTGTAAATATTGAATTTGAAAACGAATTTGATCTGGATGAAATCCGAAATATTCTTTCAAATACACCGGGTGTTGTGGTTTTGGATGATGTGAAAAACAACATCTATCCGATGCCTTTATATTCCGAAGGAAAAGATGAGGTTTTTGTAGGCAGAATCCGTCGTGATTTGTCTCAGCCAAAAACTTTAAACCTTTGGATTGTCGCAGATAATCTCCGAAAAGGCGCTGCGACCAATGCGGTGCAGATCGCAGAATATCTCCTTAAAAACGACTTAGTTTAAACCAAATGCTCACAATATGTGAGCATTTTTTTTGTATTAGATGCGTCGAACATTAATAATAGCTTAATAAAACCCCATGTCTGAAAATAAAAATCATTCACAGAACAATTTCACTTTCCAGCGGAATGTCGCCATCGTTGGTATTGCGCTTTTTTTAGGAAAGTTACTGGCGTGGCATTTCACCAATTCCGATGCAGTGTTCTCGGACGCCATGGAAAGTATTGTGAATATTATCGCTGCTTTTATGGGCTTATATTCGCTGTATCTCGCCGCAAAACCGAAAGATATTGACCATCCGTATGGTCACGGAAAGGTGGAATTTGTAACTTCGGGAGTTGAAGGAGCCTTGATTATTTTTGCGGGCATTATCATCATTGTCCAGGCGGTAGACTCGCTTTTACATGGTAACATTCCCAAACAGCTTGATTGGGGAATCGCGATCGTGGCAGCTACAGCAATCATCAATTATTTGATGGGACATATTTCCTTCAAAAAAGGTGTGCGCGAAAACTCTTTGGTTTTACAAAGTTCCGGAACGCATTTGAAAAGCGACACTTTAACGACTTTCGGTGTTGTTATCAGTTTGATTTTAGTTCAAATCACCAAACTGTATTGGATTGATGCCGTGGTCGCTTTTCTCTTCGGCGCTTATATTATGTATGTCGGCTATCAGATTATTCGAAAATCTTTAAGCGGAATCATGGATGAAGCTGATGAAGACATGCTGAAAAGACTTGCAAAATTTTTAGATGACCGCCGGTTACCACAATGGACCGATCTTCACAATGTCCGGATTCAGCAACACGGGAGCGGCCTGCACATCGACGCTCATTTGACCATGCCGTGGTATTACGAACTCCGGCGGGCGCATCAGGAAATGGAAGATATGTACAAATTAATTGGTGAAAGTCACGACCGCGCAATCGAATTCAATTTTCACCTCGACGATTGTAAACCTATTTCGTGTGCAATTTGTGCTTTATTCAGCTGTCCGGTTCGCGAGCAGGCTTTCGTTGGACAAGTGGAATGGAACGTAAATACAATTACTCAGGAGAATAAGCACACCGTTAATGATTTGCCTTCGTCGTATGTAAACGGTAATAAAAAAGCGGAATAATCAGCAATAAAATCAGCGGCTGAATGACGAATCTTCTCATATAAAATGAGAAAAGATAACCGACTTCAAAGTGCGTGTAAATGCAGTAAAGGTAAATGGGAAATGTAATCAGAAATACAACTGTAATTAAAACGGCAGCTTGCAGCGTCCATCTTTTGCTGTTGAAAATAAGGTGAACAATTGCAGTTGATAAAGCTAAATTCAAAAAAAACCTGAAAATATAGCCGAAAATCAGCGGACTCCATTCAAAAGCCGGGAAAGTCGCATGTTCATTTGCGATGTGAAAAAATGCCTGAAACGGATCGTAAAAAAGTTGGTCTTCGAACATTCTCACTGCGATTAGTCCGAAAACGCACAGCGCCACCAAAAACCATTTAAGCAGTTTCATCCGGAACTTCATTTATCGCGAAAAATTTAATCCAAATTAACCAAAGAATCACCACACTTCCATAAATAATCGCAGGAAATAAATAGTCGTGCCCGATTTTGGAATATTGCGGCATTTCAACCAAAAGAATATTCAGCCCCACAATGCGCAGAACATTCATGATATGGAGCGCTACCAAGGAAACGGCCACAAAAACAAAAGTTTTATAACCTTTGTAAAAAGCAAAAATAAAGGAGAGGAAAAGTATCATCACCGAAATCGCATTACAGCCTTCCACCATTCGCGAGACGTACTGTCCGCTCACGTAAAACCAGGTCGTTTCCTCTTCAGGTTTTCCGGGAACCATTTCAGATGAATAACCGAAAGAATTTTGGATAAAATCAACCTGTTTCATCACCCAAGTCGAAAACGGGTCCAGCCCGGCATTTTGGTATTGATTTAGGTACAGCTGGTACAGCAAAACCGTCACCACATAAATGGCGACGAACCGCAGAAGAACTCCCAGAACCGGTTTAAAATCACTGAACATTACGGCAAATATACTGCTTTCTAAAATAGGATTTTTCCTATATTTGTAACATATGACCATCACAGAAGCTCAGTCTTTTCTTGAAAATTTTTTAGGCGCTAAAACGGGCAATTTTTACCTTTTAGAACAAAGTGGTTCGGCGCGACGAAATTTCATCGGAACAAAAGATGACCATAAATACGTGGTGACCTACAATGAAAATTTGGCTGAAAACGAGGCTTTTTTTTATTTTTCATCACTTTTCTCTGAACTTGATTTAAATACGCCCAAAATTTTAAAAATTTCGGAAGACCGAAAATTGTACATTCAGCAGTTTGTCGGAAAAGAGACTTTATCCGAAATTATCGCTGCAGAAGGGCAAACAGATCGTGTCGAAAAACTTGTTAAAAGCGCGCTTTTTCGTTTAGCTGAAACACAAAAAAAGACCCAAAATGCCGTGAATTTTTCTAAAACTTTCGAGTACAAAGAATACGGTGAGCTCGCCATTACCAACGATTTATTTTATTTCAAAAGTTTCGTCGCCGATGTGTTGGAACTTCCTTATCACAAATCCAGTTTACTTCAGGAGTTTAAAAACCTCATCCAAAAAATAGAAAAACTAGAGCCGCGCGGAATTATGATCCGGGATTTTCAGGCAAGAAATATTATGGTGAATGAGCGCGATGAAGTTTTTTTCATCGATTATCAGTCGGCGATGGAAGGTCCGCTGATGTACGATGTAATTTCCTTTCTTTTCCAGGCAAAAGCAAATTTTTCCGCAGAATTTAAGGCAAAAATGCTCGAATATTATTATTTGCTTTGGGACGACGAGGTGAAAAAATCTCAATTAAAAAATTCGCTGGAATATCTGCAATTAATTCGGTTTTTACAGGTTTTGGGCGCCTATGGATTCCGTGGTTTAATTCAAAGAAAATCGCATTTTATGGAAAGCTTAAATCAGGGAATTTCAAACCTTCAAAATTTCTCCAAATCGTGGCAAGAAATGCATAAATATCCGGAGCTTTTAAAGTTAATTCGATCACTAAAAGCGCCAGAAACACAATTAAAAATCAAAAATATGCTTTCAAAAGCTTGAAATTTTTAAGCTTGACTCTGAAAGTCTACAA
Organism: Kaistella treverensis; assembly: GCF_900114045.1. Lineage (GTDB taxonomy): Bacteria > Bacteroidota > Bacteroidia > Flavobacteriales > Weeksellaceae > Kaistella > Kaistella treverensis. The sequence continues at coordinate 494,643 of NZ_FORQ01000002.1, read as the reverse complement.
AAAATTATAATGAGTTTAAAAATCGAAATACACAGTTTTTCCTATAAAAAAGGCGGAATTCCGAAGGATTATTCCGGTAACGGTGGCGGCTTCGCTTTTGACTGTCGCGGCGTTTTAAATCCGGGACGGTTGGAAGAATTTAAAGCACAAACCGGCTGCGACATCGGCGTTCAGGAATTTCTGAAAAAAAGCACAAAAATGCCGGAATTTTTAGAAGCGGTGAAAAACATCATTTCCATTAATATTGAAAATTATCTGTCGCGCGGTTTTGAAAATCTTCAGATAAATTTTGGCTGTACCGGTGGCCAACACCGTTCGGTTTACGCCGCTGAAAAAACTGCTGAATTTATCCGCGAAAAATATCCGGAAGCCAGCGTTTCGATCAATCACGACGAACAGCCGCAGTTGAATACAGTTTCATGAAAGCGCTGATTTTTGCAGCCGGAAAAGGCACGCGCCTGAAACCTTTTACCGACAACCATCCGAAAGCGCTGGCGCCCGTGAACGGTGTTCCCTTGCTGGAAAGAAATATAAAATATCTGCAAAGTTATGGCATCAATGATTTTGTCATCAATATTCATCATTTTGGTGACCAAATCCGAACTTTTCTTCAGGAAAATAATAATTTCAATGCCAGGATTGAGCTTTCTGATGAGAAAGATCAGCTGCTGGAAACCGGCGGCGGTTTGCTTTTTGCTCAGAAATTTTTAGACGGCGGCGAAGATTTTCTGATTATGAATGCGGATATTTTAACCGATCTGGATTTGAATTTATTTATAAAATATCATCAGGAAAAGAAAGATTTTGCTACTTTAGCCGTATCAGACCGTAAAAGTTCCCGAAAACTGCTCTTCAGCCCGGAAATGATTCTGAAAGGCTGGCTAAATGTAGAAAGTGGCGAGCAGCGTTTGGCGGAATTCAATAAGGGTTTTAAGCCTTTGGCTTTCAGCGGAATTCACTGTGTAAAGCCGCAGATCTTCCGCAAAATAAAAAGACGCGGAAAATTTTCGATTATGGAGGAATATCTAGATTTGATGATGACGGAATCGATTTTCGGATACGAACACAACGCCCATATTGTAGATGTTGGTAAACCGGAATCTATTGCGGCGGCTGAAAAAATTTTTATATAAATGAGCAAAATAAAAAGAGGCAAAGGCACCACGAAGGAAGCGAGCGGCAGTCTTCTGGAAATTGATCAGCGAATACAGAATTCATTCAAGGAAAAAACCTGGGATGAAATGGTAACCAAAGACAGCTGGATGGTTTTCAAAGTAATGGCGGAGTTTGTGGACGGCTACGAGAAAATGGCGAAAATTGGTCCCTGCGTTTCTATTTTTGGCTCAGCACGTTTAAAAGAAGGCGACAAATACTACGATCTTGCTGTAGAAATTGCTGAAAAAATTACCGATATCGGTTTTGGAATTATCACCGGCGGCGGCCCCGGAATTATGGAGGCCGGAAACCGCGGTGCGAGAAAAGGTGGCGGAAAATCCATCGGACTGAATATTGATTTGCCTTTTGAGCAACATTTTAATCCGTTCATCGACAAAGGTTTAAGCATTGATTTCGATTACTTTTTCGTTCGCAAAGTGATGTTTGTAAAATATTCTCAGGGTTTTGTCGTGATGCCGGGTGGTTTTGGTACATTGGATGAGTTGATGGAGGCGATGACTTTAATTCAAACCAATAAAATCGGGCGCTTCCCGATCGTAATGGTCGGATCTAAATTTTGGGCCGGGTTATTCGAATGGTTTAAAGACACTTTGCTGGAAAACGGAATGATTTCTCCGGAAGATTTGAACCTGTATCGCGTTGTAGATACGGCCGATGAAGCGGTAAGTCATATTAAAGCTTTTTACGATAAATACTCGGTCAACGTTAATTTTTAGTTGGCACCATATTTGAGAATACCCAGTAACAAATTAAGAGATGAAAAAATTTTTATTCAGTATATTAATTTTTGCATCGATGCTGATGATGAGTTTTGCGGCGGCAGAATTTTATTCCTCGATGACAAAAGTAGATTATGTAGAAGGGAGCAAAACCTTGAAGTTTACGACAAAAATGAATACTGCACATATATCAGACGCTATTAAGATCAACCCAAATACCGCAGGTTTTGAAGCAGAAGTAAAGAAATACGTCAACAACAATTTCGATTTATATGTAGACGGTAGTGTGCGCACACTCACATTTACCGGAAGTCAGGTGAACGGCGAATCAGTTTGGGTGTATTTTGAAGCAAACGGAATAGCAAATTTTAGCACAGTAAGAATTAAAAACACCATTTTACTGGCAACTTTTCCGAAACAGTTTAACCTCGTAAATATCGCTTACAAAGGCAACCAGAAAACAATGAATTTTCAACGTGGTAAAGAAGTAAATGAAGTCAGTTTTTAATTAAATTCTCAAAAAATAAAAAAAAAGCCGTTTTGAAAAAAAACGGCTTTTTTGTGCCTAATTTTTTCTTAATTTTTAGCGATTGTTCAGCTGCTGCATGCCTTCGGAAGAAACCATGTCATAATTCCAGGCGGGCTCGAAAGTCAGGTCGATTTCGATTTCAAAACCCGGAAATTCTGTTTCCAAAGAATTTTTCACGCCAGTTTGTATGGCTTCGCCCATCGGGCAGGACGGCGTGGTCAGCGTCATCGTTACAAGCAGGTGTTTGCCCTCTTTAAATTCAATATCGTAAACGAGACCTAAATCCATGATGTTTACCATTAATTCAGGATCGATAACTTTGTACAGCGCCATTTCTGCGCGTGATATATTGTTATAATTTTCGTCGGTAGGATCTAAAATCATTGCGTTTGTTTTTTCGTGTGTAAAATTAGTTTAAAGACATTTACATTATAAAGCACGGCGACTACACACCAAAGCACGGCGCCAGACCGAATTACCGGAACTGATTCTAAAATAATTCCCGTAGCAAATACCAGAAAAGCGGCAATAAAAATACGGAATTGCCACACGGTGAGTTTTTCGCTGTACAAATCTTTTGGCAAAGGCACTTTTACTTTTCCAGAAAGGTTTTTATAATGGTCGTTCCAAATGATAAACGGTAAAGTTTTGAAGGTTTTTCCTAAAATAATGCTCGTAATCCAGCCCATAAAAATCAATGTCCCGTACAGCATTGCCCAGCGGTAACCTTCCGCAAAATAAACGGCAGGAATCAGCAAAACTGCTATAATTAAAGCCAAAAAAGAAAGGAAAGAATGCTTCATCAGCAGTTCTACTCTTTTTCTCAGTCGGTTTTTATAATTGTCATACAGAAAGAGCAGCCAAAAAATAATTCCCACAAACGTGATTAAAGCATAGATTAAAACTCTTGAGGTAACACCTATAAAATAACCATCTGCTAAAAACAGAATAAGTCCGGCATTTTGAAAAATAAAGGCATATTTGAGCAAATTTTCCTTTTTTGACTTTCCGAGCAAAAACATAGGCACCAATTTCGAGCTCACGCCCGTAATCAGCTGTAAAAACCAACCTGCAAAACCTACGTGCGCGTGAAGCTTTAAAATTTCTAAATGGCTGACATTAAAAAACGAAAATTTTAAATTGATCGCCAAAAGCAAACCCATCACCACCGTGAAAAGCAGCCAAATCGCGGAACTCAAAACATATAATTTCTGGATGCTGTATTTTGTGCAGATTTTTGTCGTTTTCCAGACATTGAAGAGATATAGAATTACAGAAAAAACGATCAAACTACCGCCAAAAATCATGACCCAGCCAACGGTAAGTTTCCAGAAATGCGTCGTCAGCAAAACCATTCCTAAAGTCAGCGTGTACCAGACAAAAGCAGCTAATTTTTCGCTGTATAAATCCTGTTCACAAATCACAGGCAAAAGTTGATGCGCAGCGCCAAAAATCACCATCGTTCCCCAGCCCAAAGCCGCGACATGAACTATGGTTAAAAGATGTGGCGTGAAATAATGTTTCGTAAAAGTTTCCGGCGTGAAAAGCATCAGCAGACACAACACCAAAAACATTACCGCGCCGGTGGCATAAAAAGGCAATACAGCGCCATTTCCGGGTGCTTTTCCGATATTAATGTGTGCCATTTATTTTTTAAAAATCAGCATTTTTACGTCGCCTTCCGCCTTGTTATATATATGAACTTCATAACTTTTATCCGCCAGTTCTTCTAACAAATATACGGGAACTCTTTTGTGATTGATGTAGAGCGCGTGACCGTGAGGCAATTCCTCAAGTTCAGAAAGAATAAGCTGCATCGGTCCGGGCATTTCCAGCTCGCGGACATCGATTTTTTTAGTTGTTTCAGCGGCAAATTTTTCGCAAACAGCTTTGAAACTTTCTTCAGTATCCATCACCAGTTTTTCATCAGCAGTTACGGTAGAAACCGCTGCTTCTTTTTCTTTTTTAAGGAAATAAGTACGAAATTCTTTTTCGCTTACATTTTCCACGAAAGTCGCTTCCGCTTTTTCCTGTTTAAGCAAATGAATTAATGGCGTGGGAACAAAATTATTAATGACACACAGGATTCTTCCAGGTTCCACTTCTTTGAAACGGTGTAAAATTTCTTTTAAAGGATCAGCGCCATTATCGATGATTGGCCGAACATCGAAATTATCAATTTGGTCTGATGCGGCATCGATAAGCCAGTTTGGTTTTGCCTCAACTTCGCTCTCTGAAAGAGTGACATTTTCATCACCAAAAGTAAATCCGAGCGGACTTAAAACCCGCTTAAATTCCGCCACCGTGGTGCCGCCCATTTTCGCAGCTTCTGCAATGGTAACGCGTGACGCCATGATCTTTCTCAGAATTGGGTTTTTAAGTTTTTCCAACGGTTTCGCTAAAGACGCAATCGCATCTACACTTTTGGAGTTTTCTTTTATGAGTTCCGAAATCTTGGTTTTCGGTGTTACATATGCCATTTTTTTGATTTTAATTAGACCATCAAATCAGGTGACCTCAGCTTTAAAAAAAAAGCGGCTGCAGAATTCAGACATTGCACCATCAGGTTTATCTGCAGCCGCACGACATCAATTCAATTTTGCCAGTTCGGCATCCATTTGCAGTGCTTTCGGAAATAAAATATTATTTTCGAGGTGAATATGAGCTTTGAAATCATTTTCAAATTCCTGCATTTTCTGGAACAAATAGCGGTAAGAATTACAGGCACCTTCCGGAAGCGTGTAATTATCGGTTAATTTACGGAAGAAATTCAAATCTTCATTCGCGATTTCATGTTCTTTTACAAGCAAGGAAATTGGTTCGTTCAAAGAACCGATTCTATAATTCGTTTCGCTTTCCGAATTTTTGGTTTTTGCCACAATCTGCTTGATAACGGGGAATAAAACCTCTTCTTCTTTCACAATATGATCCAGCAAATCCTGTAGGAAGTGATAGGTAATTGTTGCCAAACGGTTCAGTTCCGGGTGACCGTCACCGTGATGTTCCGCAACTTTTATGGCCATGTCGTTCAGGTTTTCCGCATTTTCTTTTACGTATCTGTGGTGTGTGTTCACGATATAATCCGCCAGGAAATCCAGTTCCCATTTGTCATAGTCAAAGCTCGGTGCAGGTGGCGTTTTGGAAACTTCGGTCAAAGCGCTGCGCAGTTCATCTTCAGAAATCCCAGCTTCGGCGCTGGCTTTTTTTACGGTTTTATCGCCGCCGCAGCTAAAATCAATACCTTTTGATTTTAAAAGCTCTGCTTTTCTAATATCTTTCGCCGCGATGGAACCTACGGTTTCTTCACCCGTTTCGCTTACCGGATTTTTAGCGATTTTCACTTCGTAAACTTCCGGACCTTTTTCAAGATATTCCCAGGTAAAAATATCGCCTCTTTCAGCCAATAATTCGTAATACAAAGGTTTTGGGTCGTGGTCATTTTCAATGATGAAACTTTCGCCGGCTTTCAGCGCGTCAAACCATTTGAAAATTGTTGGATGTTTAAATTTGGGTTCAATGGTTGTTACAACCAGTCTTTCAATTGCCTTTTGCGTTTCCAAAGGGTTTTTGCAGATTCTTACAATGAACCATTCCGGTCCTTTTTCCAGATATTCCCAGGTAAAAATGTTTCCTCTTTCACCGATCAGTTCGTAATACAAAGGTTTCGGGTCGTGGTCGTTTTCTATTACGAATTCTTCGCCCGGTTGTAGCGCATCGAAATATTTAAAGATGGTCGGATGTTTCAGTCTAGGTTCAATCTGTGTAACATCCAAAGTTTCTACTGTTGCCATTTTAATGATAGTTTAGCGTTGTTTATTTGTGGTTAAAATGCTGTTTTTTAAAATTAACCCCGCCGAAGCTGGAGTTCATCGGTGTGATGCTCATTCCGGAACTGGTCCAAAGTCGTTTTGCCGTAAATGTCATACAGCTGGTCACGCGCTTCTTTGTAGGTGTTATGAATGGGGCACGGATTGGTTTCGGAACAATACGCCAGGCCAAGTCCGCAGCCATGAAACATTTTATCGCCATCAATGGCGGTGATGATGTCTGCGAGCGAAATATTGGCGTGTTCCTGTGTGATAAAAAATCCGCCATACCGGCCTTTCACCGATTGCAAATAACCCTGGCGGCTAAGATTTTGCAGGATTTTACCGATGAATATTTCGGGGGAATTTATTTTATCCGAGACTTCCTTGATATTCACCGTAGAACCGTCCCAGGACTGTTGCGCGATGTAGATCATCGCTCGCAAGGCATATTCGCAGGTTTTTGATAACATAATTAAGCAGTTTCAGAGTACAAAGATAAAAAACTTTTTCTAATTCGGACTTTTTTATCTTATTTAAATTTGAAATTTGAAACTTCAGAATTTGAGAATTCAAAACTTGGAAATTTTGAGAATTTGAGAATTAGGATATGTGGTGATGCGATGGTCTGTTGATGTGACAAAACGAAAAAATTACCTGCTTTAACCGCATATTTTTCTTTTTTCAAATTCATCAAATCGGAAAAAATTACCTGCTTTAACCGAAGATTTTTCAGATTTTTAAATTCATTTGAAAATATTTAAATCAAAAAAATTACCTGCTTTAACAGCATATTTTTCTGAAATTTAAATCAAACCTCAGCTGCTAAAACAAAAAAATCCGCCCGAATTGGGCGGATTTTCTTTAATTATAATTTGCAATTTTACTGAACTGTAATATCATCCAGCTGAATCGTAGTTGTAGTTCCGGATCCGTTTCCAACATATTTGAAAACAAGATATCCTTTACCGGACAAGGTTGAAGGAACGGTGTAAGTGCCCGCATTTTCAAAAGTTCCGTAACCTGAAGTCGGCGTTTTCGGAATTTTGAAAGCAGACGTAATTTCGGTTAAAGTTGCGGCGGTAACATCGCCCATCGGAACGTAATCTGTAGAAGTATACACTTTCAGCGCGGTACCGTTGTAATACCCAATATTTACGTCAAAACTGATTTTCTGACCCGCTGCAAATGTTACCGGAACGACAAACAAGGTTTCGTAAGCGCCACGTCCGGCGTTTGCGCTTAACTGGATATAATTGTTATTGCTGAAGTTTTTCAGCTGCCAATATCTATTTCCTAAAACCGGATCGTTGATGTACGGTGGAAAAGCCTCCAGGTTACTGCCGGAGAAACCTTCAAAAGTTTCTGCTAAAGTGGTAGGATATGTAATCGCAGAACCGCCTTTTGCCGGTGTAGGATCAAACCTGTTTGCTGAAGTTATGCTAACATCGTTTAAATTTCGGATCAACAACTGATAATTTTGGTTGTATTTGCTCACCACGAAAGTTAAGCTTCCGCTTCCTTTTGGTAAAAGTGTAGAACCAAATGTCGCAAAACCGGAATTTCTGATGACAGACGTACCGCCGGAATTATCTTCAATGCTTCGGTCGGTATCAACACCGGCACCGGCAACATAATCGATGTAGGTTTTGTTGGTTGGATAAATTTCGGAAGTGCTGAACTGTACATTCGGAACTTTCACCAAAGTATTGATGTATTTATCCTGAAGCGCTGCAGAAAGACTTGGCAATTCTGTAGGTTTTATGGTAACAATATCCATTTGGTTTCCGTTACAAACTGCAGAAATATAGTTGGAGAACAATGTTCCCGGAATTCTGCCAATCGCGTAAGTAGGATCCACAGAACCGATTTTTACGGTGCCGCGGTCTAAACCTAACCTCAGGCCTTTAGCATTAATTCTGATATGTGTTCCCACAGGGAAATCTGCATAATTGCTTGCTCTGTCCACTTCCATCTGAAGTCCGGCGGTAGGATTTTCCGGTTTATCCTGAAAGGAAATGGTTTTGTAGAAATTTCCATTTTCGTCGGATGAAACCACGTAACCGTCGAAAATCATGTCTTTATCAATCAGAATATAACCTGTTGAAGGCGCCATTGCTTTGAAATCTGCTAAAGAAATGTTGGGCGCCGCAAACTTGTTGGTACAGTTAATTGGCGGCGTATCCCATTCGTCCTTATTTACACAAGAGCTTACCGTAAATGCCGAAAATGCAATCACAAAAGCCGTCTTAAAATATCTTTTAATATTCATTGTATTGTTTTTTAAAATTCTGAGTTATGATTAAAATCTAAATTGAAGGTTTACGAAATATGATCGTCCTTGCGTGTACCAAAGTTTCGGTCCAAATAAAGGAAATTCGCGGTTGTTTTCCTCCACATATCCAGGATAAGTTACTCTTCTGGTCTGTTCAAAACCTCCGGTAACGTATCGCGTGTTATCGAGAATATTATTAACAGAAGCAGTAAGCAAAACATAATAACTTCCGAATCTCCAGGATTTTCCGGCATTAGCATTAAAGAAAAATGCGGACGGAAGTTTGGTAGGCTGTAAAACACGGCGCAAATCTGCTTCAGTTAAATCTGCATACGGCGTTCCCGTAACCGGATTCTGCACAAATCTTTCAGTTCTTAAAAGCGCCGAAGGATCAAGGAAATTATCATCAAGATAATTCCAGTTTGCACCTAACCACCAGTATTTTGGTGAATTATACCGGAGCCCGACAGAATATCCCTGTTGTGGAGTTCCGCCTTGTCGGTAATTTTTTAAATAAGCTTTTCCTAAATCCAAATAAGATTTACCGTCTTCGAAAGTTCCGGTCGCATCAGATGCAAAGTAGACATTCGGATCGTTTCTGTACGTGTACTGACCGTAACTCGCAAGTCCCTGTGCGGATAAAGTTGGTGTAATTTTCACATCAACACCGAGTTCACCGCCCATATTTCTTTTGGAAACATTAGACATCACCTGCGTTACAAAAGCACTTTGAACATTAGAAACTGTACCGTCCGCGCCAGTTGTCTGGAACTGAATTCCGTCCGCGAAAAACCGCTGAACATTGGTGTCGTTTTCAGTATCAACCAAAAATCCTGTGAGACGCATTTTAATGAACGGACTGCTCACGATATAACTTAAATCGTTGGCATTAACGACCGCATTTCGAATGTTTGGCGTAACTGAGCTGTTCACTCTCGGGTTGATGAATAAATCTTCGAGGAACGGAGCCTGAGAAAAATAAGCGCCATTATAAACGAGGAAGTTCCGCCCGTTTATTTTATAAATTATCTGGCCTTTAAGACCAAAATTCCAGAAATTGTAATCGGCACTTTTACCGAAAGAATCTTCATATAAATAATGTTTGAATAATCCTTCACGTGAAGAACTGGAATAACCTGCTAAACCGGATACGAAAACATCAAAATTTCCTGTCTGGAACTTGAACGCAGGATTTACCTTGATTTCCTGTCGGCGGAAATTGTAATCGTAGTTTATTTTGTCGCCTTCGCGTTTTACAACATCGGTTTCACCTTCATTGTATAAACCGCTTTCGCCAGGTTGGTTTGTAGCAGCGAAAGGATCGCGGTTCAGCGCAAAATCAGCACCCAAAAGATCTTTTACTTCGCGGTATAATTCCGATTTGTAATTCTGGTAAGAAATATTCAAAAAAAGGCGTGAAGTGTCGGTAAAATTATGGGTGAAGTGCGTGCCTGCGTTGAATATTTTATCATCGCTCACATCATTTACCTGAAAATAAAGAGCACGTTTTCCGGTAACTCCGAAATATTCACCAGCTGGTTGGTTCGTATTTCTCCGGTAAAGCGCGTCCCAGTTAATCTGTGTGTAATTCGGGTCGCCGGTTTGCCAGCCTCGCAAAGCATCAGCATAAGCCTGTTGCGCCGTAGTTGCTGTTTGGTCGCCAGTCACCGGAACCGAAGCGTTCGGATCTAAAGAATCGTAATAACTTGGTAAATAGCGGTAATATTGCGGCGACGGATTCGGCACATTCTGCCAGTCTAAACGCGCGCTTTTATCTTTTCCAAACTGGTAAGAAACAGCAGTTCTTAAACTTGATTTACTGTTAATTTTCCAGAAATCCTGCAGCTGGAAAATTGGCTGAAATCCTGCGCGAACTCTTTCGCTACGTTTTTCACCGTCTTGCCATCCCCAATAAGAATTGTAGTGTACACCGCGGTAATCATAAACTTCCTGAGTGCTCGGGCTCGCTGTCGAGCGTCTGTATGGTGCTGCAAAAGCACTTAAACTAACCGAGTGACTGTCTGAGATTTTTTTTTCTATACCTAAAAAAGCACCGTATGCATCGTAGAAAGTTCCTTCCTGGATTCCTTCCTGCGCCCAGCGTCTTGCAGCCATTGCTGTTACTGCCCAACCGCTTCTGCTCATTCCTGAAGTGTAGCGCAGAGACGCGCGGTTACGGTAATTTCTGTTGGTTAAAGAATAAGTTGCCTGAAAACCTTTGCGGTATTCGCTGGCGTTGGTGTTTTTGTAAATTACAGCGCTTGCGCCTCCAAAAGCGTATTCCGATGGTGCGTGGTTCGCGGCGACTTCCGGGTAACGCGTAATTTCATTAAGACCGCCCCAATTGCTGAAATCCACGTTTCCGTTGTCCGCTTTTACCATGGAAACACCATTCATCATGGTTTCGCCGGTTCGTCCATCAATACCACGCGGGCGGAACCAATAAGCTCCTAAATCATACGCTGCAATTCTGCTGAAAACGTCCTGTGAAGACTGCAGTAAACCAACAGTTGTTCCCTGGCTCGCATTTTCCTCGTCGCCGGTGCTTTCAATGATTGCAAGTCCCTGGTCAGCGCCGGTTAAACTGGAATATAAGGTAACAACACCTAAATCTTTTCTTTTTTCCGACGCCACATCGAACTCCATCACTTTGGTTTCGAAATTGGGTTTCGTAATTACGATTTGGTAGTGTCCTGATTTGAGGTCGACGAACTGGAAATACCCAATTTTATCAGCTTTCACATCATTACCAGTCCCTTTTAGGTCAATCTCCGCACTTTCTACAGGACTGCCGTTCGCATCTTTTATATAAGCAAAGACCGTAGTCTGCGCAAAGTAAAAGGAGGCCGGAAGCAGAGTAAACAAGGAGATTAAAGATAATTTTTTAATCATGTTAATAATATATTTATTCCTTTTCGAGTGAAAATCATTTAAGAAAATGAATTAACACAAATTTAAAAATAATTATAATATCTTATTTATTTTTAACAATCTATCTTTTCGTTTATCCAACCGTTCCCTGATGAATTTCCTTCATTTAAAAAAAAATTTATTCCTAACTTCGTATTTGATAAACATTCGGAAAAAATGAAAAAAATCAGCATTTTTTTATTATTATTTATGGTGAGTTTTTCCTTCGCACAACAGAAAGGAAAACTCAGAAAAGTAGCAACGATTGGCTTTTTAAATGTCGAAAACCTTTTTGACACCGTACCCTCCACGGATTATATCGACGGCACCAAAGATTTCAGCAATCCCGCCTTTCACAGAAGTGTGCCTTTGGATTCTTTAAAATATCTTGAAACCACGGAAGAATATCGTGGTGAATGGAAAAATGAAAACCTGAAAGGTAAAAAAGTAATCCGCCATCAAATTTTGACTGATGAATTCACCTCAAAAAGTGCGAAAAACTGGGATACCAAAAAATATAAGCAAAAAATAGCCAACGAAGCCAAAGTAATTTCGGAACTGGGTGCGCAATACACCAAAACCGCGCCTGCAATTGTAGGTTTGATCGAGGTTGAAAACCGCCAGGTTATCGAAGACCTCATCAAGCATCCGCTTTTAGCTAAATACGATTACGGCATTATTCATTACAATTCTTTTGACGCGCGGGGGATTGATGTTGCCTTAATTTATCAGAAAAGAAGATTTACCCCAACCAATTCCATAAAAAAAGAAATTAAACTATTTAACGACGAAGGAAAACGCTCTTATACCAGAAATATCCTGGTAGCAACCGGGTTTTTGGATAATGAGAAAATTGCCGTTTTCATGAACCACTGGCCGTCCCGAAGTGGTGGCGAAGCCGCTTCTTTACCGAAAAGAAATGCCGCAGCCGTGGTTTTGAAACAGCAGATGGACAGCATCAGGTTAAAAGACCCAAGTACCAAGCTTTTCGCAATGGGCGATTTTAACGATGATCCGGTGAGTTCAAGTTTAAAAAACCATTTAAAAGCGGTGCTAAATCCGAAAGATTTAAGCGCTGAAAATTCTTACCTGAACTTGATGTATCCGCTTTATAAGCGCGGTGTAGCGTCTTTAGCCTATCAGGATGCGCCGAACCTTTTCGACCAGATTATCGTGAGCGGAAATGTAATTTCAGATGAAGTTGGTAAAGATTATTCGGTATACAAAACTGAAATTTTTGCGCCATCGTATCTCATTAATAAAGAAGGAAATTTTAAAGGTTATCCTTTCCGTTCTTGGAACGGAGATTCTTTTACAGGCGGTTACAGCGACCACTTTCCGGCATTTGTAGTGCTGCAGCGCGAAGTTGACTAAAACCAAAAATTACCGGTTATTTGGCCCAATTTTTTGGTTTTGAAATTATTAATTAAAAACATTTAAAATGAAAAAATTAACGGCTATACTCGGTATTTTTATTTTGATGATGAGCTGCGCGCCAAATGCAGCGCCTTCTGTAAATGAAGAAAAACCGGGCATTCAGGCCCAAAAAAATGATGAAGGCGAATATGATTTGGAAGTCTTCGACACGCAATACGATTATTTTCTGAACGCTATCGCAAGACCGATGAGCATGTATTCGGAAACTTATCTGAAAAGCAAAAACGCTTTTTTGGTGAGCGAATGGAATTCCTATTATTTTTCGGGGCGCTACAGAAATATCATTGAATCATCAATCGACTACGACCCGACCATCGATTACGGTTTAAAATATGAATATAAGCTCTACCAGGTTTTTGCTTATGTTAGCTGGAAATACGGTTTGAAGATGAACGGCCTCAGCGGAGTTGACGCGCGGTAACCTAAAAAAACAAAAAAAGTTCAGAAAATCTGAACTTTTTTATTTTGAAAAAAAATTAGCTGTTATTTGTTGAATTTCTCTTCAACTTTGTCCCAGTTAATTACATCGAAAAACGCGGTAACATAATCCGGTCTCCTATTTTGGTAATTTAGATAATATGCGTGTTCCCACACATCCAATCCTAAAAGTGGTGTTCCCTGGCAATCTGCAACCGGCATCAGCGGGTTATCCTGGTTTGGTGTAGAGCAAACGGAAACCGAACCGTCATCTTTTTTGCAAAGCCATGCCCAGCCTGAACCAAATCTGGTTTTTGCAGCTTCGGTAAAATCTGTTTTAAATTTTTCAAAACCACCATAAGATTCGATAGCTGATTTTACATTTCCGACAGGTTCCTTGCTGCCGCCAGGTGTAAGAATTTCCCAGAAAAGTGTGTGGTTATAGTGACCGCCACCGTTGTTTCTAACGGCAGTTTTATCAGTACCGGTTTTGCAAACCTCTTCGATGGATTTATCTGCTAAATCTGTTCCTTCAACTGCTTTGTTTAAATTATCTACGTAACCCTGGTGGTGTTTGGTGTAATGAATTTCCATTGTTTTCGCGTCAATGGTTGGTTCTAATGCGTCGTACGCATATCCTAATTTCGGTAATTCGAATGCCATAATATTTTGATTTATATGTTATATCCAAATTTACTCATTATTTAGAACAATTCCAGGGTAGCGCAATCACTTTAATAAATCTTTAACATTGAAAAAACAAAAAAAAACCTGCAAAAAGCAGGTAATTTTTCAATATTTTAAAGCAATTCAGCTAAAAATTAGCGATTCATTGACATTAGAAATTCCTCGTTATTTAAGGTGTTTTTTATGCTTTTGTTTACGAATTCCATTGCTTCCACCGGATTCATGTCCGCCAGATATTTTCTTAAAATCCACATTCTTTGTTGTGTGGTTTCGTCAAGAAGAAGATCGTCGCGGCGCGTGCTGGAAGAAATTAAATCAATCGCCGGATAAATTCGCTTGTTGGCGATTTTACGGTCGAGCTGAAGTTCCATATTTCCAGTTCCTTTAAATTCTTCAAAAATCACTTCGTCCATTTTAGAACCTGTATCGATCAATGCTGTCGCAATGATGGTTAATGAACCACCACCTTCGATATTTCTCGCCGCACCGAAAAAGCGTTTCGGTTTGTGCAGCGCGTTGGCATCCACACCACCGGAAAGAATTTTCCCGGACGCCGGCGTTACGGTATTGTAAGCACGTGCAAGACGCGTAATTGAATCTAAAAGAATCACCACATCATGACCACATTCCACCATTCTTTGTGCTTTGGAAAGAACCAAGTTTGCCACTTTTACGTGTTTGTCTGCTGGCTCATCAAAAGTTGATGCGATAACTTCCGCGTTCACACTTCTTTCCATATCGGTAACCTCTTCCGGTCTTTCATCGATGAGCAAAATCATCATGTAAGCTTCCGGATGGTTTGCAGAAATTGAGTTAGCAATTTCTTTCAGCAACATGGTTTTACCTGTTTTCGGCTGTGCTACAATCATTGCGCGCTGGCCCTTTCCAATCGGCGTAAATAAGTCCACGATTCTTGTGGAAGGTGTCGCATTTTTACCTGTCAAATTGAACTTTTCTTCCGGAAAAAGCGGAGTTAAAAATTCAAACGCAACGCGGTCTTTAATAAATTCCAGGTCGCGGCCGTTTACTTCTGTCGGTTTTAAAAGTGAAAAATACTTTTCGCCTTCTTTTGGCAAACGGACGATTCCCTTTACGGTATCACCTGTTTTTAAACCAAAATTCCGGATTTGATTGGTTGAAACATACACGTCGTCAGGTGACGAAATATAAGAGAAATCCGAAGAACGTAGAAATCCGTAGTTATCCGGTAAAATCTCCAGAACGCCTTCAATCGTTACTAAACCGTCGAAATTAAATTCTTTTTTTGAATTTTCTTCCTGCACATCGCCGTTTTGGTTGCGCTGCTGGTTTTTGTTCTGATTTGGATTTTGGTTTTGGTTGGGATTTTGGTTTTGGTTGGGATTTTTATGCTGCTGTTGAGCATGTTTATTTTGATTTGGATTTCCGTTCTGCTTTTGCTGATGGTTTCCGTTTTGATTTTTTGATGCTTCCTGCGGAATTTCAGCAGGTTTTTCAGCTTCTGCAACAACCTCATTTTCTACAATTTCCGCTTCGGCAGGTTTTTTTGGAGCTGCTACGCGTTGTCTTTTTTGGCGTCTCGGATTTGCTTCTCTTTCTTCCGGCGTTTGTTGAGGCTTTTCAGAAATTTCGGGTGCTGTTTCGGCATTCTTTTCCGTTGCAGCTATTTCAGGTTCCACAGTTGCTGTAGTGGTTTCTTTCGGCGCACTTTCTGTTTTTTTTTCTTTGGTGCCGCTTTTTTAACTGGCGCTTTTTTAGGTGCCGGTGCCGGAGTTTCGGGAGAATCTGCGGGTTTTTCCGTTGCGGTGAAATAATCTTTTGCCACTTTCGTATTAGAAGCCTGAAAGTCCAGAATAGCAAAAATTTTATCGTTCTCGTTGCTGTTTTTAGCAATTTTAACGCCCAGGTCACTGGTAATCTTGGTCAAATCAGAATCCGATTTAGACCTTAACGTTTCAATATTGAACATAAATGTTACGCAAAAATGTAAGTTATAAGTAGGTGTAAGTAAGAAAGTTAAGTCGGGCGACTTTTCTTTTATAGGTCGTTATAGCTGCAAATCTACGTTTTTATTTTAATTATGCAAAAAATTATTGCTATTTTTGTAGGCAGAATCACCATATATGCTGCAACGGATACAAACGGTTTGGATATTTTTAGCGATTTTAAGCGCGGTATTTTTATTTATTACCGGCCAGGATTTTGCGCTTTTCGGTCCGCTTCCCATTATTTCTGTAATTTGCGTGGTATTGGTGCTTTTCGGATTTATCAGCATTTTGAGCTTTAAAGAACGCAAACGACAGATTTTGCTGAATAACATCAGCATTTATATAAACGCTTTGTTGCTCGGTTTATTGGCGTATTGGATACTCACCTTACCCGGAGGAATTGATTTTCCTGAGAAGGGTATTGAGCCACTTTTTCCACTTTTAGCAATTGTCTTTTTACTGATTGCAAATTTATTTATCCGGAAAGATGATCGGCTCGTAAAATCTGTAGACAGACTCCGCTAAACGTACAACGATTTTTTTTGAGTGAAACAGCCTATTTTTGGGCTGTTTTTTCATTTAAGTACATCACACTATTTTTTATCCGGAACATTTTTAAATTCCGTAATTTTGGCCCTTAAATTAGTGAATGAAACCATTTCAACGCATTTTATTTTTCGCAAAACCTCATCAGAGATTTCTGTTTGCCAGCATTTTTTTCAATATCATGTATTCCGTGCTGAATATATTTTCAGTCGCCACCATGCTGCCGATTTTAGGTTTGATGTTTGGCACCGTAGAAAAAGTTGACACTTCCGTGGCACCAAAATATTCCGGGCGAATTGTTGATTTTTTTGGTTTTGCTAAAGACTGGGCGTACTATACCATTCAGACAAATATCGATCAATATGGTGCCGTAAGAGTTTTGGCAATTCTATGTGCAATCACCGCCGTAGCTTTTTTATTAAGAAATATTTTCCGCTATCTGGGCGCTTATTTATTAGTGAATTACCGCGTGGGAATCACCAAAGATCTGCGTACCGCGATGTACGACAAATTTTTGAAGCTGCCGGTTTCATTTTTCACCGAAAAACGCAAAGGCGATATGATGTCGCGCATTTCCAACGATATCGGAAGCGTTGAAAACGGAATTATGGGAAGTTTGGTTGATGTCATCAATTCACCGTTTATGATCATCACCTCGCTCATCACTTTATTTATCCTGTCGCCGCAGCTTACACTATTCTCCTTGTTGGTTTTCCCCGTGATGGGCGGCTTAATCGGCTGGGTTGGTAAAAGTCTAAAGAAAAAAGCCACCGCCGCGCAGGAAGAGCTTGGAAATTTATTTTCATTGGTTGATGAAACCTTGAAATCTTCGAAAGTCATTAAAATTTTTAATGCCGACAAAATTCTCAAAAACCGCTTTAATTCTACCACCGATAACTGGCAGAAATATGCCATCGGAATGAGCCGTCGCCGTGAACTCGCCTCACCGATGAGCGAATTTTTAGGTTCCGTAACTATTTTAATTATCACTTGGTTTGCCGGCGTTCAAATCCTGAATGCGCAAACAATGGAACCCGAAACTTTTTTGGTCTTTATTGGCATGTTTTTTCAGATTTTAGATCCCGCGAAAAAGCTGTCTAACGCGATTTCAAATATTCAGGGTGGAATGGCAAGTTTAGACCGCGTTTCAGAAGTTTTAGATTACGATTTAAAAATTGATGAAATTGAAAATCCACTGCCGATTTCGACTTTAAAAGATAAAATTGAATTCAAAAACATTGGATTTTTCTACGATAAAGATAATGTTATTCTGAAAAATTTCAACCTGGTAATTCCAAAGGGTAAAACCATCGCTTTGGTCGGCCAGTCCGGCTCCGGAAAAACGACGATTGCGAATCTTTTGGCGCGTTTTTATGACGTTTCCGAAGGTGAAATTTTAGTCGATGGCCAAAATATAAAAAATTTAAAAGTCACTGATTACCGGAATCTTTTGGGAATGGTAACTCAGGAATCAGTTTTGTTCAATGATTCGGTTTTCAATAATATTTTGATGGGAAAGCCTAGCGCCACCGAAGATGAGGTAATTTCCGCTGCAAAAATTGCCAACGCGCATCACTTCATCGACGAACTTCCGGAGAAATATTACACCAACATCGGCGATGACGGCAACAAACTTTCCGGGGGACAAAAACAGCGAGTTTCCATTGCGAGAGCGGTTTTGAAAAATCCGCCGATCATGATTTTGGATGAAGCAACTTCCGCATTGGACACGGAAAGCGAAAGATTTGTGCAGGAAGCATTAGAAAAAATGATGGAAAACCGCACTTCACTCGTAATCGCGCACCGACTTTCAACCATTCAAAAAGCGGACTGGATTGTGGTGATGGAACGCGGAATTATCGTTGAGCAGGGCACGCATCAGGAATTATTCGGTAAAAACGGCATATACCGCAAACTCGTTGATTTGCAAAATTTCGGGTAAATAACCCGGAATAAATTATCTTCCAATCATCTTTTTAATCGAATTCAATTTCATCAAGGCTTCAATTGGTGTTAAAGTATTCACATCAATTTTTAGCAGCTCTTCGCGGATATTTTCTAAAACCGGATCATCAAGCTGGAAAAATGAAAGCTGCAAACTTTCTTCGGTAATTGCTCTCGCAGAGTTTTTCGAACCACTTTGCGAACGGCTTTTTTCTAAAGTTTTCAGGACTTCATTAGCGCGGTTCACGACTTTGGCCGGCATTCCGGCCAATTTCGCCACATGAATCCCAAAACTGTGTTCACTGCCGCCCGGCACGAGTTTCCGCAGGAAGATAATACTTCCTTTATGCTCCTGAATCGAAACATGGAAATTTTTAATTCTTTCGAAATTCACCGTCATTTCATTCAGTTCATGATAATGCGTAGCAAATAAAGTTTTCGCTTGCGTCGGATGTTGGTGAAGATATTCTGCAATCGCCCAGGCAATGGAAACACCGTCGTATGTAGAAGTTCCGCGCCCAATTTCATCTAATAAAATCAGGCTTCGTTCCGAAATATTGTTCAAAATATTCGCAGCTTCATTCATTTCCACCATGAAAGTCGATTCGCCGGAAGAAATATTGTCTGAAGCACCAACGCGTGTAAAAATCTTATCCAAAATTCCGATTTCAGCATGTTTTGCCGGCACAAAACTGCCAATCTGCGCGAGCAGACAAATAATTGCCGTTTGCCTCAAAATTGCGGATTTTCCTGCCATGTTCGGTCCGGTAACCATAATGATCTGCTGCGAATCTTTGGCTAAAAATAAATCGTTCGGAATGTATTTTTCGCCTAAAGGCAAAGCATTCTCAATGATCGGGTGACGCGCTTCTTTTAAATCGATTTCAAAACCGTCGTTCAGAACAGGTTTTGTATAACTCTCAGAAACCGCCAGTTCCGATAAAGCAACACCACAATCCAGTTCCGCAATAATCTTGGAATTTTCCTGAATTTGATCGATGTACACCATCACGTTTTCACAAACCTGGCGGTACAATTGCTGCTCAATTTTTGAAATTTTTTCCTCTGCACCGAGGATTTGTTCTTCATACTCCTTTAATTCTTCGGTAATGTATCTTTCCGCGTTAACCAAAGTTTGTTTTCGGATCCAATCGTCGGGAACCTTATCTTTATGCGAATTTCGGACTTCAATATAATAACCGAAAACGTTATTGAAACTGATTTTAAGACTTGTTATTCCGGTGCGCTTTATCTCGCGGTCGCACATTTCCTCGAGAAAATCTTTTCCTTTGGTTTGAAGCCCGCGCAGGTGATCCAGCTCTTCAGAAATTCCGGTTTTTATGACATTTCCTTTCGAAATATTTACCGGAAGTTCCTCATTCACATTCTTTTGCAGATATTTAATGAGCTCTTCCAGATTCAGCAAAGGTGAAATCCAGGCTAAAATTTCCGCGTGCGGCTGCAGAAGTTCTTTAATTTTTTGAATGTTGGTAAGACTTTGGCGCAAATATCCGACCTCTTTTGGGCAAATTTTTTCCGAAGCCAGTTTTCCCAGCAACCTATCCAAATCCGAAATTGATTTTAAAAGTTGAAGAATTTCATACTTCAGATTTTCTTCTTTATTGAAAAATTCCACCAAATCTAATCTGCGGTTGATTTCATTTACAGATTTCAAAGGCAGAATTAAGCGGCGTCTCAGCAATCTTCCGCCCATCGGTGTGCAGGTCTTATCGATGATATCCAGCAGCGATTTTCCCTGCGAATGACTCGGGAAAACAATTTCTAAATTCCGCAAGGTAAAATGATCCATCATCAGATAATCATCTTTCGGAATCAATTTTATGGTCGTAATATGCTGTAAAAGAGCGTGGTGCGTATCTTCCACCAAATAAGCGAAAATGGCGCCGGCGGCGATAATTCCCAGTTTTACATCTTCAATTCCGAAACCTTTTAAGGAATTTGTTTTGAAATGACCGGTTAATTTTTCGTACGCATAATTGTATTGATAAGCCCAGTCTTCCAGCTTGAAAGAACTTCGGTTTGCAAGCTGAGTAGGCAGTTCCGTGCGTCTTTGGTAAATAATTTCACTCGGATCAAAAGTGCCGACAATGTGCAGCAACTGCTCTAAATTCCCTTCGGAAGCAAGAAATTCTCCGGTAGAAACATCGACCAAAGCAAGGCCGTATTTTTCTTTCTCTTTGTGCACCGAAAGTAGAAAATTGTTCTTTTTCGAGCTTAAAACCTGCTCGTTGAAAGTTACACCGGGCGTCACGAGTTCGGTGACGCCGCGTTTTACAATTCCTTTTACCGATTTCGGATCTTCCAGTTGGTCACAAATCGCAACGCGCAAACCCGCGCGCACCAGTTTCGGCAAATAAGAATCAATGGAATGATGCGGAAAACCCGCAAGTTCGATATGACCTTCACCGTTGGCTCTTTTTGTTAAAACAATGCCCAGAATCTGCGCGGCGCGAGTGGCATCCGTCCCGAAGGTTTCATAAAAATCCCCCACGCGAAAAAGTAACAGCGCATCCGGATATTTCGCCTTGATGGTGTTGTACTGCGTCATTAGGGGAGTTTCTTTTTTTTCTTTCGCCACGGCATTTGTTTTAAAAAGTTTTGAACTGAAAAATTTCGGCTTTAAAAACCTTATTTTTGCCAAAAATACGAAAATGGGCTCCACCAAGAAACTGAAACTCGAAGAATTAGGACGAATAGATGTTGAAACCTTTAAACAGACGGAAAAAACACCGCTCGTTGTGGTTTTGGACAATGTTCGGAGCATGCATAATGTGGGCGCAATTTTCCGGACAGCCGATGCTTTTTTGATTGAAAAAGTGGTATTGTGCGGCATTACACCGCAACCGCCGCACCGTGAAATTCAAAAAGCGGCGCTGGGAGCTACAGAAAGCGTTTCATGGATTTATGAAAAAAACACCGCTGAAGCACTAAAAAAATTAAAGGAGGAAAACTATCAAATCATCGGAATTGAACAGACATCCAATTCCGAAAATATTGCCGGTTTTACCCCGAAAAATTCCGGGAAATATGCGGTTGTTTTGGGAAATGAAGTGGATGGTTTGACAGACGATGCTTTCCCGTTTTATGACAATTTCCTGGAAATTCCGCAGCTGGGAACTAAACATTCGTTAAATGTTTCGGTGTGTGGCGGAATTGTAATGTGGGAATTTTTTAAGGCCTTAAAGCAGTAATTTTTGCTAAATATCTTTTTGCTAAATCGGAAAAAACAGCCAAATAGCGGCCAAAAAAATCTCTTTCAAAAAATGAAAGAGAATTTTTATTTTTTAGTTAAAATTATCTCCAACCACCACCGAGCGCGCGATACAATTCAATGCCGGCATCAAGTTTTGAATATTCTGCGTTGGAAATGTTAAGTTCTGCATTAAGCTGATTGACGCTCGCGTTGAGAACTTCCAGATAATTCGCCAGACCGTAGTTCACCAGTTCCTGCGAATAACCAACCGATTTTTTATATGCGTCGAGCTCCTGTCTTTTCAAATTAATGAAAGAATCCTGCGCCTGATAAATTTTGAGCGCATCAGAAACTTCTTTTCCAGCTGTCAACACTGATCTTCGAAAGTTCAAATAAGCGATTTCTTTATTCGCCAAGCTGACTTCGTATTGCGTACGGATTTGTCTTTTATTTAAAATCGGCTGCGCTAAACCCACAACCACATTGGCAAAAAGAGAATTTACACTGAACAACTGGTCTAAATCTGCAGCACCAATTCCGCCGCTGCCGGTTAACCTCAAACTCGGGTAAAAGCTAGCTTTTGCGGCATTTGTCAATTCAAAAGCATTCATCAAACGATATTCAGCAGCTTTTACATCCGGGCGGTTGGCCAAAAGATTCGCGGGATAACCCAGTTCCAAACTGGCCGGCATTTGTTGTACAAAAATGGTCGATCTTTCGATGGCGTGACTTGGTTCGCCCATCAACAGACTGATTGTATTTTCTAACAAGGCAATCTGGACATCGATGCTGATCAACATGGATTCTGCATTGAAAACCAGGGCTTCACTTTGCTGAACGGCAACTTCGGTCAGCGTGCCGGCCTCCTTCAGCGCGTTTGTAGTTTCCAGGTTTTTCTTGCGGACCAAAATGGTTTCATTAATGATTTTTTTCTGGTTATCAAAAGTCAAAAGCTGGTAATATGCCGAAGCGATGCTTGCCACCAGATCGCTTTTCACGGTTTGATGTGCTGCTACGGTTCCCAAATAATTCGCCAATTCAGCTTTTTCCTGGGATTTTAATTTTCCCCAAATATCAGCTTCCCAGCTTGCATTCGCAGAAATATCGAACGAATTGTTGTATTTTCTTTGATTTAAAATCTGCCCGGATTGTGTATTCAAAGACTGTGTTTGAAAGGTGTAATTTGGTCCTGCAGAAAGTGTTGGCAAATACGCAGCTTTACTTTGCTTTAAATAAGATTCTGCAGCACTGATATTCTGCAACGCCACACGAACATCCAGATTATTTTCAAGCGCCGTGGCGATATGTTTCTGTAAAATAGTATCCGTGAAAAAATCTTTCCAGGAAATAGTTGCCATCGAAGTAGAATCTTTCGGCAGCAAATCTGTGGGGAACAGGTTTTCATTAACCACATCTTTCGGCGTTACGTACTTTTCACGCGTCATACACGACGAAAGAAAAACCACGCTGAAAACGAGTGAAAATAAATTTATTTTGAGGTATTTGTTCATTTTTTTCTAATTTTTCGTAATCTGAATTATTCTGAAAGATTAATTTCTTTTTTCTTCAATGGTGAAACTTTTTCCTGCAGATACTGGAAAATGACATACAGCACCGGAATGGCAATCAGCCCGAAAAATGTTCCGATAAGCAAGCCGGCGGCAGCACCTGTACCAATCGATCTGTTACCAACGGAACCAATTCCGGTCGCAAAAACCAGTGGCAACATTCCGAAAATAAAGGCAAAAGAAGTCATTAAAATTGGTCTTAGTCGTGCTTTTGCGGCATTAATAGCGGACATCGCAATTGATTCACCGTGATGGCGCCGCTGCAGGGCAAATTCCACAATCAAAATACCGTTTTTCGCCAGCAAACCTATCAACATGATAATGGCAATTTGGAAATAAATGTTGTTTTCAAGCCCAAAAATTCTTTGACCGAAAAATGCGCCCACGACGCCTAACGGTAAAGAAAGAATCACCGAAAACGGGAGCAGATAACTTTCATACTGTGCCGCCAAAATAAAGTAAACGAAAAGGAAACTCAATAAAAAGACGACGTACGTTTGGGAACCCGCTTTCATTTCTTCTTTCGAAAGTCCCGTAAATTCTACATCATAACTCGCCGGCAGATTTTCTGCGGCAACTTCCTGGACGGCTTTAATCGCATCACCGGTGGAAAACCCGGGATTACTGGAGCCGCTGATTCCCACTGAGGTAAAGAGATTATAACGCTCCAAAGATTGCGGCCCGAAAGATTTTTCCAAAGTTACAAACTGGGAAATCGGAGCCATGGCGCCGGAAGCGGTTTTCACAAAAATGGAATTTAAGCTTTCCGGATCGCGACGGTCATTAGGCAAAGCCTGAATCATAACGCGGAACTGCTTTCCGTATTTGGTAAAATCTGAGGAATAAATTCCGCCGATATAACCCTGCATTGTGCTCAAAATACTGTTCAATGTAACACCACTTTCTTTCGCGCGCGGCACATCAATCACCATCTGAAACTGCGGATAATTGGTATTAAACGAAGTGGAAGCGAACTGTATTTCCGGTCTTTGCATTAAAGCACCGATGAAATTTTGAGTTACACTATTTAATTCATTGATGTCACCGCCGGATCTATCGAGCAAAACGGCCGAAAAACCATCGCTGGAACCAAACCCGGGAACACTTGGTGGCGAGAAGAAGATAATTTTAGCATCGGGATATTTACCTGCCAAACCAAATAATTTCTTGGTGATTTCGTCAACGCTTTGTCCTTTTTCGTGGCCGCGTTCATTAAAAGGTTTTAATTTGATGAAAGCCTGACCGACGTTTGAACCTTGACCCGACATGAAACCACGGCTCGCGGTAAAACTTACGTTTTGTACACCGGGAATTTTTCGGGCTTCAGCCTGCAAATCTTTTAGAATATTATAAGTTCTCTCCATAGACGCGCCAGGAGGAAGCTGAACATCGGTAAATAAAATTCCGCGGTCTTCTTTTGGAATAAAACCTGTCGGCATGGTAGAACTTGCCCACCAAAAAGTAAGTGCTCCAGCGGCAAAAATGAGTAAAGTAACCCATTTGTGTCGTAATAAATACGCGAAAGAATTGCCGTATTTTCTCGTAGTCGCACTGAATCCTGCATTAAACTTGCTGAAGAATTTCTGCATGAAATTCATTTCAGAATATGCTTTACTATGGTGCTTTGGCGGTTTCAAAAATAACGAACATAAAACCGGACTTAAAGTCAAAGCATTTACGGCGGAAATTAAAATCGCAATAATAAGCGTGATTCCAAATTGTTGGTAAAAAACACCCGTTGGACCCGTTAAAAATGTTACCGGAATAAATACCGCTGCCATTACCAACGTAATGGAAATAATTGCGCCGGTGATTTCGTCCATCGCTTCCACTGTAGCTTTTTTCGCATCGGTAATACCGTGTTCCATTTTGGCGTGCACGGCTTCCACGACGACAATCGCATCATCGACCACAATACCGATGGCAAGAACCAACGCGAAAAGCGTCAATAAATTGATGGAATAACCGAGTAAATTCAGGAAGAAAAATGTTCCGATAATCGAAACCGGCACCGCAATCGCGGGAATTAAAGTGGAACGGAAATCCTGTAAAAAAAGGAAAACCACCAGGAATACCAAAACAAAAGCTTCCAGCAAAGTGGTAATTACTTTTGCAATTGAAGCTTCGAGGAATTCATTGGTATCGAAATTTATACTGTAACCGATGCCTTTAGGCAAAGTTTTTTCGGTCTCTGCGAGCAGTTTTTTAATTTCGGTAATAATTTCCTGCGCGTTTGATCCCGGTGTTTGGAAGATTCCCATACTGATGGAGCGACGTCCGTTGTTTTCCCCGATTCCACCGTAGCTTTGCGCATCGAGTTTTATTTCGGCGACATCTTTTAAACGCAGATATTCACCATTGCCCATCGCACGGAGAATTATATTTTCGAACTGGTCAACTTCATTATATTTTCCTTTGTAGGTAATGATATACTGAAAAGAACTTCCGCTGTTTTCACCTAATGCACCGGCTGCAGCCTCGCGGGACTGCTCATTGATCGCCGCAGAAACTTCAGAAGGTTCGAGACCGTAAGCTGCCATTTTCGCAGGATCCAGCCAAATTCGCATCGCGTAATTTTTTCCGCCAAAAGCCATTGCATCACCTACACCATTTACCCGTTTTAAAGCCGGAATAATATTGATGTTCATGTAATTCTGCAACCAAACCTCATCTAAATCAGGATTTGAGGTGAAAAATGTCAGATACATCAACGCACTGGTTTGCTGCTTGTTCACCTGCACTCCGGAGCGTGTAACTTCCGAAGGTAAAAGCGGCATTGCGCGCTGCACCTGGTTTTGAACATTCACCGCTGCGATATCGGGATCAATCCCCTGTTTAAAGAAAATCTGAATGGAAGCCGAACCGTTATTTCCGGCTGAAGAAGAAATATAATCCATTCCTTCCACACCGTTTACCTGTTCTTCGATCGGGATAACAACACTGTTCATCACCGTTTGCGCATTGGCTCCGGTATAATTTGCAGAGATTCTTACGGTTGGCGGCGCAATATCCGGATATTGGGTTACTGGCAAGGAAACCAAGCCCAGAATACCTAAAATGACAATGATAATGGAAATTACCGTTGAAAGAACCGGTCTGTTTATAAACTTTTTTATCATCTTATTTTAGAATTGCGGTTTTATAGCATTGATAATGTCATCAAATTTCTTTGGTTGAGGTTTTACCGGAGAACCGGATTTTATCGTTCCTACCCCTTCGGCAACTACCACTTCACCTTTTTTCGCACCTTCCTTAATAATCACCATATTGTTCACACGGTCGATGATGGAAATCACGTTGCTTTTCGCCGTATCCTGATTTACTTTATAAATGTAAACCAAACCTTGCTGCTCATACGTAGCGCTTTCCGGTAATACCAACGCATTATCATACGCAACCGGAATTTTTATGGTTCCGCTGTTTCCGTTGCTCAGCAATTTATTCGGATTCGGGAAAGACACCCGGAACTGAATACTTCCCGTGGACGGATCGATTTGTCCGGTGATTGCTTTGATATAACCTTTTTCAGCGTACACATCGCCATTCGCTAAAATTAGCTCAACTGGCGGCATATTTTTTATTTTTTCCGGAACGGTTGCACCTTCAGCATTTTTCAGGAAATCCAGATATTCTTTTTCGTTCATTGAAAAATAAGCGTATAACTCGCTGGTATCAGAAACTGTAGAAATAGGCATTGGATCGCCGGGACCCACCAAACTTCCGGTTCGGAAATTAATTTTACCCACGGTTCCTGAAATAGGCGCCCGAATGACGGAATAATCTATATTCGCCTGAACACCCTGAAAATTCGCCTGCGCTTGTGCCACACCTGCGCTCGCCTGCTGTCTTGAAGCAATTGCCTGAGAAACCTGCGCCTGTGCTTTCGCTAAATTCGCTTGCGCGGTTTGCAGCTGAACACTGCTGATGATATTTTTTTCCACCAATGGCTTCAGTTTATTTACTTCCACCTGCGCGGCGTTTACAGCAGATTGCGCAGCTTTCACATTAGCGTCGGAAGCGGCAACACTGGAACGCGCGGCGCCAACTCCGGCTCTCGCAGCGTTTGCAGATTGGTTAAGCGAATTGGTTTCAAGACGGAAAAGAGGTTGACCTTTACGCACAAATTGTCCTTCATCAACCAAAACCTGCGTGATGTAACCCTGCATTTTTGCACGAACATCATTATTCACACGGCCTTCAATTTTTGCCGGAAATGTGGAATAACCGACAACATTTCGATTCTCAACTTGAACGGTGGAAACTACTTTTGGACCTTGCGGCGGCTTTTCATCTTGCTTTTTGCAGGACAAAACCGACAAAACTGAAAATGACAGAAGTATAATTTTATTTTTCATGAACTTATTTTTATATTTTTTTGCTTAAGAAGTCTTAAGTAAGTGCGTCTACTTTATTTTAAAGTTGTTTCAATGTTTCTTTAATGTTAGAAATATTCTTTTCAAAAAGATTCCTATAAATGTCGAATTTAGCAAGTGCTACCTCGCATTTAGTATCGCGGATTTGCTTTATGTTATCAATAATTAACAATTCGCGTTGCA
This sequence comes from Kaistella treverensis, assembly GCF_900114045.1. Lineage (GTDB taxonomy): Bacteria > Bacteroidota > Bacteroidia > Flavobacteriales > Weeksellaceae > Kaistella > Kaistella treverensis. The sequence goes on along the minus strand of NZ_FORQ01000002.1, from coordinate 466,892 downwards.
TCATTTCGATGAGTTCTTCAAAACGGATTTTCATAAAATCTTCGTTCATCACAAAAAAGCGCTTCCGTTCATCTATTTTATTAAAATCTTTGATGATTTTTAAATTAAGGAGCAAATTAAGATTTGACGAAACCGAACTTTTACTCGCGGCTAAAACCTCTACAAATTCATCAAAGGAAACGCCTTTACGCTCGAAATCAAAAACCAGATAAGCATAAATTTTCGCAGCAAGAGGCGGTAAATGGTAGGCATCACCATAAAATTTTACCATTTCGCGAAATAGTTCTTTATCGATTTTCATTATTAAATTTAGAGATTGGGGCAAAAATACAATTTAGTTCAGAACTAAACGAACCAAAAAGAAGTTTTAAGATTTCTTTATGAAAAAGAGCCAAAAATTTCATTATCGTAAAACAGGCTGTGAAAACTAAATTTCCTTAATTTTGTTTAATGGATTTAAGAGATCAACTGAAAAATATTTTTCCAGATCACGAAGAGCAGGATTTCGAGATGCCGCTGGAAAAATTCGTGCAGAAAGAACCATTGGTTTGTAAATTCGAGAAAAAAGGACGGCATGGAAAACCGGTGACTTTGGTGGAAGGTTTTGAAGGTAGCGACGAAGAGCTGAAAAAAATTTCGAAGAAAATAAAAACCACTTTGGGTATCGGCGGTTCGGAAAAAGATGGAACTATAATTATACAGGGTGATAACCGCGATAAAATCATGATAATTTTAAAGGAAATGGGTTATAAAACAAAACGCGTTGGCGGTTAAAGAAATTTGTATTTTCAAAAAAAATGCTCAAATAGCAGCAAATAAATTGAAATAACCTGGAATCTGCAGCCCGACTTGAGTGGAGCTCATTTTTTTTCGAAGGGAAAGCAAAGGCAAAAAAATAGCGGGAACGGAAGGCGGAATTGTCTGCCCAAAAACAATTATAAATAGACTTTCGGCGTCGCCAAATGTCTGCCAAAAAAAAAAAGAAAATTATGCTGAATAAATTAGCCGCATCGGAACTGGTGCTGAATGACGACGGAAGTGTGTATCACCTGAATCTTTTGTCGGAGGATATTGCGGGAAAAATACTGTTGGTGGGCGATCCGGATCGGGTGCCGAAAGTTTCGAAATATTTTGATAAAATCGAAATCAAGAAAAATAAAAGAGAATTTTATACGCATACCGGAACTTTGCGCGGTGAAAGAATCACGGTGATGTCCAGCGGAATTGGTACCGAAAACATCGATATCGTAATGAACGAGCTGGATGCGCTGGTAAATATTGACCTTAAAAACAAGGAATTTAAAAGCGAACACACCGCGCTGGAACTTTTCCGGATGGGAACCTGCGGCAGTGTTAATCCCGACGTGGAAGTTGATAATATGCTGGTGACAGAAAATGTTGTGGGTCTGGACGGACTGCTTCATTTTTACCAGGATTACGAATTCGAAAACGAATTTTCGCGCAATTTCATGGAAAAATTTCCGTACGAAAAAATAAAACCGATGCTGTATTTTTCGGATTGGTCGGAAGAAATCAGCGGTTATTATAAAGACGCAAAATACCACGGAAATACGGCAACTTTTCCGGGTTTTTATGCGCCGCAAGGTCGACAACTGCGCCTAAAAGCTATTGATGACCAGTTTCTGGAAACGCTGAATGATTTAGGTGTAACGAATTTTGAGATGGAAACTTCTGCGATTTACGGACTTTCGAAATTGCTGGGTCATAAAGCGATTACCGTAAACTCTGTAATTGCAAACCGCCGCCGCGGTGAGTTTTCTGCGGATCACGCGGCTTCGGAAAGAAATATGATTGAATGGGTTTTGGACCGCATCATCAAATAAAAATTTACAAAAAAGCGGCTAAATAGCCGCATTTTTTTTGCAGTGGCAATCCACCAAATGATCGTTTACCATTCCGGTTGCCTGCATATGCGCGTAAACCACGGTGGAACCGAGAAATTTAAAACCTCTTTTCTTTAAATCTTTCGCTAAAGCATCAGAAATTTGGGTGGTAGCGGGAACTTCTTTTAAGGTTTTCGGAGAATTAATAATGGGTTTTCCACCGACAAAGCTCCAGATATATTGAGAAAAAGTGCCGAATTCGGCCTGAATTTCCTGGAAATGCTGCGCGTTGTTAATGGTTGCTAAAATCTTCAGCCGGTTGCGGATAATGCCGGCGTTCTGCATCAACTCTTCTACTTTTTCTACCGGGTAAACGGCAATTTTTTTGTAATTATAATTATCGAAAGCTTCGCGGAAGTTTGGACGCTTTTTCAAAATGGTATACCACGACAAACCTGCCTGGAAACTTTCCAGCACCAGAAATTCGAAAATGGTATCATCATCGAAAACCGGTTTTCCCCATTCTTCGTCGTGGTATTTCTGGTACAAATCATCTTTTTCTCTCCACCCGCATCTTATAATTTCCATTGAATTTATTTACCTACGAAAATAATTTAAAAATGGTTATTGTAAAATTAAATATCAAATCTTCAAAAGCTTTAATATTAAATTAGTAAATTTTTAACAAAACATTAGGATAATTAGGAATAGTAATTGCAATTACATGCATATCAAATTAAATTTTCATCATTAATTATTAACATAAAAAATTATCATTATGGACAGACAAGATTATAACAAAGCAGAAAATGCAGTAGATAATGCACAATGGACTGCAAACAGTTATGCGGACAGAGCTAAAGACTACATTCGCGAAGAAAGAAACAGAAACGCAGAACCCACCCGCGATGGCTGGATGGAAAGAGCACAAGAAAATATTTCTGATGCTTGGGAAGATACAAAAGATGCAGTTTCTGACGCTTGGGAACAAACCAAAGACTGGACTGAAGATGCTAAATCTGAAGTAAGAAAATCAACTAACTAATTTTCGGATCATATTAAAGGAAGGGAACCGCTACACGGCGGTTCTCTTTTTTTATGCGTTAAACAATAAAAAATTTTTAAATTTGTGCTAAATAAAATTAAGAGTATGTCATACGGATTATTAAAAGGAAAGAAAGGAATTATTTTCGGAGCCTTAAACGACCAATCCATAGCCTGGAAAGTTGCAGAAAGATGTCATGAAGAAGGTGCAGAGTTCATTTTATCTAACGCGCCAATCGCGATGCGAATGGGCGAAATTGATGAATTGGCAAAAAAAACCGGTTCTGATGTTATTGCTGCTGACGCAACTTCTGTGGAAGATTTAGACAAACTCTTTGCGCACGCAGAAGAAAAATACGGCAAAATCGATTTTATTTTACATTCCATCGGGATGTCTGTAAATATCAGAAAAGGAAAATCTTATACCGATCTTAACTACGATTTCCTGGAAAAAGGTTGGGACGTTTCTTCAGTTTCCTTCCACAAAGTGATGAAAGCGGCGTGGGACCGAAATATTATGAACGAATGGGGCTCAATTGTAGCTTTAACTTACATCGCAGCACAACGTGTTTTCCCAAATTATGGCGATATGGCCGACAATAAATCTTACCTTGAAAGTATTGCCAGAAGTTTCGGCTACTATTGGGGCGATCGGAAAGTTCGTGTGAATACCATTTCCCAATCTCCCGTTATGACTAAAGCTGGCGCCGGCGTAAAAGGGATCAGCGGATTTTTTAATTTCGCTAATGATATGTCGCCACTTGGAAATGCCGGCGCACTTGACTGTGCAAATTACTGCGTAAGTCTTTTCTCAGATTTAACCAGAAAGGTAACCATGCAGAATCTTTTCCACGACGGAGGTTTTAGCAAAACCGGAGTTTCGCAAAAAATCGTAGATAAGTTTGAAGATTTAGAATAAGAAAACTTCTATAAAAATAAAAATCCGTTTCGCAGTTCTGCAAAACGGATTTTTTTGTGCTTTTAGCGGGATATTTTTGGAATGACCGGTAAACTTTCATTTCCTGAACTGGATACACTTTGAACCGCAAAAATGAAATTATCTTTCGAAAGCGGAACCGTAAAAGTGGTTTCGGTGGTGAAAATTTTATCAGTCCAAACCGGGCTGGAAGTTTCGCGGTATAAAATATTATAACCTTTCGCCGTGCCAGCTGCCGGCTTTTCCCACATGAGTTTGGTAGAGTTGGAAAGCTCTTTTACATCCATCAAAACATTTACCGGCGGCGGAGTAGATTTTGCTAAATTCGCCATCACCGCGACATTTACGGCGGTGTTTGTTTTCAAATAATCAAAGTCCATAAACTCGATTAAATCTCCGTATTTAATTCCGTCTTCTGTCCGTAGATCCTGGTGCTGATGATCGTAATTCTCGTAATAATCTGTCAAACGAACTCCGGTGAAACCGTGGTTTACAAATGGCGTGTGGTCACCGCCGCGAAGAAATCGGTCGTTTCGGTAAATCAGTTTAATGTCGATATTTTTCACGTATTTTTCACCAATTTCCTTTACATATCTGGCGAGCTGTCTCGCATTTCCATCATTTTCCAAACCTAAATTCCGGGTTCTGGCGGCATTTTTTTCAGTTTCAAAAGCCGATAAACCTTCGCTGAAAACGCGAAGTTTTGGTGTACCTTCATTTTTTTTCGCATCGAAACTGTTGTTGCCAATCATGTCGTTATTTAAAACCGCCTGAATATTCCAGTTTTCAGCTTTTGCTTTGTCGGCTAACATTTGCGCGCCTAGCAGTCCCTGTTCTTCCCCACTCACCGCGACAAAAAGTATGGAACTCGGGAATTTTGATTTGCTTAAAACACGTGCACTTTCAATTACCGCAGCCACGCCACTTCCGTCGTCATTGGCGCCGGGCGCGGGGCTCGTAGAATTCAGTACATCGGAAACGCGGGAATCCAAATGCCCGGAAATAATGATAATTCTGTTATCCGAAGGATCGGTTCCTTTTAAAAATACTACTGCATTTCCTAAATTAATAGCTTTGTTAACGCGCTTTCCATCTGGCTGCAAATCTTGATTTTGCAAAAAAACCTCCATTCTGCCGCCAGAATTTTTCGCGTAGTTTTTAAACTTGGATAAAACCCAGTTTCTCGCCGCACCAATTCCCTGGTTTTTATCGGTGGTAGAACTCAGTGTGTGTCGTGTACCGAAACTCACGAGTTTTTCAATATTAGCGCGTAACGAGTCTTTACTTACCGCATCGACGTACGCAGAAATTTCCGGGTCTTTTGGCATTTTTTGCGCATTTAGCACGGTGATTGCCAAAAGGCTTATAAAAAATAGGGTCTTTTTCATTGCAATTTTTTTATTTCATTAATAAATTTTTCCACGATTTCATCCGGCGTGGACCACGAAGTGATGATGCGAACTGCGGAATTTTCATCATCGATTTTTTTCCAGACGTAAAAGTCGAAATTTTGGGATAACTTTTCGATTTGTGTATTTGGTAAAATCGGGAAAATCTGATTGGTAAAAGTTTCCGAAAAGAAATTATATCCGAAATCTTTAAAAGCTTCCTTAATTTTCATTGCCTGCTGATTTGCGTGTTTTGCCAGATCGAAATACAAATCCTCGCGGAGGAGCTCCTGAAATTGTATGCCTAACAACCTTCCTTTAGCAAGCAAAGCGCCTTTTTGCTTTAAATGAAAACCGAATTCTTCCTGCAGATTTTCATTATTAATGATAATTGCTTCACCGATCAAAGCGCCGTTTTTAGTTCCACCTAAATAAAAAGCGTCGGTATATTTTCCGAAATCTTCGAGTTTTAAATCATTGGTTTCCGCAGTTAAAGCATGACCTAAACGCGCACCATCTACAAATAAATACAGATTATTTTCCTGGCAATACCGGTATAAATTTACCAATTCCTGTTTGGAATAAATGGTTCCCAATTCTGTGGAATTTGAAATATAAACTAGTTTTTGCTTGAGTTGATGCGGTTTATTTTGGTGAACATCAATAATTTTTTGGATGTCCTCGGGAGAAATTTTTCCGTTCGAAGTTTCAACCGAGTGCACTTTATGCCCGGTCGCTTCAATAGCGCCACTTTCATTGGTGAAAATATGGCCAGTAGAAGCGGAAACCACGCTTTCGTGCGGGCGTAAAAACGCTGAAATCGCAATTAAATTGGCCTGAGTTCCACCTGAAACAAAATCTACCGTCGCATTGGGATTACCGATTTTTTGCTTAATAATTTCTTTTGCTTCGCTGGAAAAATCGTCCAAACCATAACCGTTTTGCTGATTCAGATTGGTTTTGATCAAAGCTTCCAGAATTTGCGGATGCGCACCTTCGGCATAATCGTTTTTAAATGAATACTTCATTAACCAAATTTACACAAATGGGTCTAAAAAACTAAAAGATCGGGTTAAATCACGCGTATTTTTTTTAATTAAAATCTCACCTTTGATAAGCTATTACAGCTAACCAACCTTTAACCTTTTCATATCATTCTTTTTATAAGCGCTGTTTTATTTGAAGGAAGATTTTTTATTTCATTTTATGTATTTGAAGAGAAAGCGCGCAAAATTTTTGCGCGCTTTCGTTCATTTTAAAAAATGTTAGTTTTGTACAAAACATTGTCTAACATATGATTTCACTTACCGAAGAAAATTACCTTAAAGCTATTTTTCACCTACTGAAAGACGATAATTCAGTCACCGTAAACGAATTAAGCAAGTTTTTGAATGTGAAAATGCCGAGCGTGAATAACATGATGAAAAAATTTGCGCAGAAAGGTTGGGTAATTTATGAAACGTATAAGCCGCTCATCATCACTGCACTTGGAAAAAAAGAAGCCGCTTTAATCGTCAGAAAACACCGGTTGACCGAAATGTTTCTGGTGGAAAAAATGAATTTCGGCTGGGAAAACGTGCACGAAATCGCGGAACAGCTGGAACACGTGCATTCGGAAATGTTTTTTGATAAAATGGACGAGCTGCTGCAGTTCCCGAAATTTGATCCGCACGGCGAACCAATACCAAACAAAGATGGAAATATAATCTCTTTAGACCTGAAAAAACTGAGCGAATCCAAAAAGGGCGACACCGTAACTTTCAGCGCAGTAACTGTTTCTGATGATGATTTCTTAAATTATCTGAACAGCAAAGAACTCGAACTCGGAAAAATTCTCACGGTTTTAGACATCGAAAAATACGACGAATCGATGACGATTGCAAAAGACGATGAAAGCAAAATCGTGTTGAGTAAAATGGTGTGCGACAAAATTTTGGTCAAGGTTTGAGCCTTTTTTTCAATTTTGACCATCGCTTTAAATCCCGTAACTTTGTAACATTCAAAATTTATCAATAAAAATATTTAAAATATGTCAAAAGCAATTTCCCAAGTTCCTTTAGCTATAAACGAGCCCGTAAGAAGCTATGAACCAGGATCTGATGAGGTAAAATCACTGATTGCCACCTACAAAGAAATGTGGAAAGAAAAAATGAATATCCCGATGGTGATTGATGGTAAAGAGGTTACAACCGGCGATGAAGTCGTGATTACTTCACCACAGGATCACCAACATAATTTAGGCGTGTACCACAAAGGAACCATGCAGCATGTTGATGACGCCATCAATGCTGCATTAACCGCAAAAGAAAAATGGAATAATTTAGGTTGGGAACAACGTGCAGCAATATTCTTAAAAGCTGCAGATTTAATTGCTGGTCCGTACCGCGACCGCTTGAATGCAGCGACTATGATCGGACAAAGTAAAAATGTGCATCAGGCGGAAATTGATGCAGCTTGTGAATTTATTGACTTTTTAAGATTCAATGTAGAATTCATGACGGATTTATATAGTGAACAGCCAATTTCTGATAACGGAATCTGGAACAGATCGGAATACAGACCTCTGGAAGGATTTTGCTTTGCGGTAACTCCGTTTAACTTTACAGCAATTTCCGGGAACTTACCAACTTGTATGGCTTTGATGGGAAATGTTGTTGTGTGGAAACCTTCTGACAAGCAAATTTACTCCGCAAAAGTCATTATGGATATTTTAACCGAAGCTGGTTTACCAGACGGTGTTATCAATATGATTTTCACCGATGGGAAAGAAACTGCAGAGAAAGTTTTGGCACATCCGGATTTTGCAGGATTGCACTTCACAGGTTCTACCAAAGTTTTTCAAAGCATGTGGAAAACCATCGGCGACAATATTCACCAGTACAAAACCTACCCGCGAATCGTGGGTGAAACTGGCGGAAAAGATTTCGTGGTTGCTCATCCGTCTGCGAATGTTGATGCTGTAGCGACCGGCCTGGTGCGTGGTGCATTCGAATATCAAGGTCAAAAATGTTCAGCTGCTTCCCGTGCGTATATTCCACAATCTTTGTGGGCAGATGTAAAAGCGGTGATGGAAAAACAAATGAAAACCATTAAAGTAGGAAGTCCGGAAGATCCTTCGAACTTTGTTAATGCGGTAATCGATGAAAATTCTTTTAAAAAATGTAAAGGATACATCGAAAGAGCCGAAAACTCCAGCGACGCTGAAGTAATCATCGGTGGTAAATGCGATGACAGCAAAGGCTGGTTTGTAGAACCAACGGTTATCGAAACAAAAAATCCGAAATATGAGTCGGTTTGTGAGGAAATTTTTGGGCCGATTCTTTCCGTTTACGTTTACGAAGATGCTGAATGGAATGAAACTTTGAAACTGGTTGACGAAACTTCACCATATTCTTTGACAGGAGCTGTATTTGCGCAGGACCGTTACGCGATTGCTGAAGCTTATAAAGCGCTTGAAAATGCTGCCGGAAACTTCTACATCAACGACAAGCCAACCGGTGCGGTTGTTGGTCAGCAGCCGTTTGGTGGCGCGCGTGCTTCCGGAACCAATGATAAAGCAGGTTCAAAAATGAATTTGCTGCGTTGGGTTTCCGTTCGAAGTATTAAAGAAACTTTCGTTTCTGCAAAAGATTATAAATATCCTTATTTAGGTTAAACTAATTTTAAATTAAAAAATTCCGCTCTTTTAGGGCGGAATTTTTAATTATAGATATTAACAAAATTTTAGCATTGCAGAAGGTGAATTGGCACAAAATTTACATATTAGATGCTATCAATTTAAAATTTTATTCATTAAATAATTAAAAATTAAAGTTATGGGAACCAAGACAAACGGCTTGTTAGCATTATTAGGATTAGGTGCAGTTGCATGGTGGAAATATAAAAATTCCAGTCCGGAAGAAAAGCAAATGGTAAAGGACAAAGTAAACACCGCTAAAGATAATTTCAACCAGTGGGGGAACGACATCAAGTCAAAAGCTTCAGATCTGACTTCACAGGTTAAAGATAAAGTTAGCGAAACTACCAGTACCAATGCCACTAGTCCAGAGACCGGCATGAATCAAGGCTATTAAAAAACGCAATTTACATTCATATATTTAAAAACCACCGAACATTTTGTTCGGTGGTTTTTTTCGGTGCTATAGGAGCATTTTTTTCTAATTTAATAAAGCGTTGAAAGTATCTCCCTGACGAATGTCTCCCGTGTTATAACCTTTCATAAACCATTCTTTACGCTGTGCAGAACTTCCGTGTGTAAAACCTTCCTGGTTCACATAACCTTGCGAACGTTTCTGAATATTATCATCACCAACGGCTTCGGCTGCAGAAATTGCAGACTCAATATCACCAGGTTCTAGAATATTTTCCCGATTATCGGTTTGTTTTGCCCAAACTCCGGCATAAAAATCCGCCTGTAGCTCTGTTGCCACAGAAACGCGGTTCATGTCAGTTTGAGAATACCTACCGCTGTTTCGCAACTGGTTTACTTTTTGGGTGGTTCCTAAAAGCGTCTGCACATGATGCCCGATTTCATGCGCCATTACGTAAGCTATTGAAAACTCGGTTACCTGAGCACCAAAACGCTGCTCCAGTTCTTTAAAGAAACTCATATCCATATATACGGTTTGGTCTGCGGGACAGTAAAATGGGCCCATTGCAGCCTGCGCTGTGCCACAACCGGATTGTGTTACATCTTCAAACATCACCACTTTCGCGGCTTCGTACTGCATGCCGTTTTCCTGAAAAATTTTAGTCCAAGTCTGCTCGTTTTCAGCGGTCACCATTTCGACAAAATCGCGAACTTTAAGTTCTTCAGTTGTTAAGTCGCGCTGTTCGGTCGCCGGACCAGCACTGCCAGTCCCCGAAGATAAAATAGCGGACGGATCACCACCCAGAAAAAATATGATTGCTGCGATAATTAAGGTTCCCAAACCACCACCGACAAGCATGCCGCCCCCGCCGGAGCCTCGTCTGTCATCTACATTCCCACTTCTATCATTTGTCCATTTCATAATAGTTTATTTTAATTTTTTACATTAACAAAAAATATACCTAGTTATCAATTAAGAGGACGCCGCCGCAAACTATTTTACTTTAAACAAAATACTTTTCCGACTTTCGTCCAGCTTTATCATTTCGGGGGAATTTTGCACTGATTCCAGATTTCGTTTACGGACCAGTAAAAGGAAGTTTTTGTCGGCGCTTTTCAGGCTGTCTAACTTTTCAACCGGAACAGTTTTAACGCGACCTTTGCTGTAAAACTGGCTTGAATACGTTTTCTCTCCGAGGTAGAAGAGTTTTTCACCTTTATAATTTTTTAAAATGTACTTATCAGTATTAGTATTGTTTTCAAAAACTCCGGGAACAAAATAAAGCAGGATAATAAGAACCGAAAGTATCGGAACAACAAGTGCGGACCAGACGTACGCTTTTTTGTATTTAATGCTGTCCCAATAAGTTGCCACAAACAGCGCAAGCGGAACGCAGCACGGCAAAATATAAGTGTGGATGAGACTTTTCGATGAGGTGAAAAACAGCGGAGTCCACAAAACCCACAGCGCTAGAAATAAAAGCCAACGGTCTTGAAGAATTAATTTTGGTTGTTTGACAGCCTTATTTGCGAAAAAAATAATCCAGGGCAGTGCCAGTGAAAACAGAAAAACCCAGATAATACCAAAAGGCTGGATTTTCGGAAAACCATATTTATCACCCTTCCAGGAAGCATCGAAAAACCGTTTGTAATGCTCACCAACAAAAAAGTACTCCAGAAATCCCGGTGTTGTTTTTTCAGCAAGATAATACCACGGCAGCGCCACGGCGATGACAAGCAGCACACCGATAAACCACGGAAAAGCTAAAAGTTTTCGAAATGATTTAAACCAAACCGTCCACGCGAATAGCGGCGGACCTGTCAACAGCAAAATAATAGGCCCTTTTGCTAAAAATCCGAGCCCTATTGCCACAAAGAAAAGATATCCACAATAACGCTTTCCACCGTTCATGGTTTCCCAAAAAGAAACCATCATCAGCGTAATAGTGAGCAACAGAGTCATATCTGTGGAAACTACCCCGACATGCAATAAAAATTCCGGCAGCGTAAAGAGAATAAAAGCAGGTATAACCAGCGGAAGGTTTGCGCGTTTGGCAAATGGTTTCAATAGCAATATCAGCAACATAGAAATTGCAAAAGCAGGAAAACGCACGGCGAATTCATTAACTCCAAAAACTTTGATTGATAAAGCGGAAAGCCATGTAGAAAGTGGAGGTTTCGCCCAAAACGGTGTATTATAGTCAATCTGCGGTGTAACCCAGTTGCCGGTTTCGGCCATCAGTCTGGCAATTTCCGCATAGCGGGCTTCCGTTTGGTCCATTAGCGGAATCAGCGCATTTAAAATTAAACGCGTAACAATTAAGCAAACAAGCGCGATCTTGTAGAATTTGGTTGAATTATAAAATGCTGTTTTCTGCATTTCGGTATTTTTTAGCGATTAAAAAAAGATCGATCCAAAGCTTAAAGAAGTAAGTGAATTTAACTTTGGACTCTTCAACGTCCTGCCAACGTTCGAGAGGAATTTCACGGCAGAACTGCGACATTTTTGGTCCGCCAAGGATATTTTTCAGCCGGAAAAAAATCTCGACATCAAACAGCCATTTCGAGATAAATTTATCTTCAAAAAGCGCCCTCACCATGTCTGCACGGAAAACTTTGCACCCACACTGCGTGTCATAAACCGCAATTCCCAAAGCTTCGGAAATAAAAGTAGCGATCACCCGCCCGGAATAGTGACGGTATTTTTTTCGTGAAATGAAGTTGTCGATTTTAGAAATTCGGGAGCCAAAAGCAAAGACAATTTCATCCGAAATCTTGTTAGAAATTGCAAGCCATTCTTCAAGTGACGTGGCAAGATCAGCGTCGAGATAGCCAAGCTTTTCGAAGCCAGCATCGCTACTAGCCAACATTCCGGCCCGCACCGCAGCAGCTTTACCTCCGTTTTCGGGCAAGTCGATAATTTGAACGTTTTCCGGAAAATTTAGTTGTAGTCGCTGAAGAATGCTTAAAGTATCATCGGTGGAACCATCATTCACGAAAACTATTTTACAGTGATTATTCCCCTTTAAAAACGCAGAATATCCGTCGACCGGCAGCCGCGAAGATTCATTATAGCAAGGAATGATGACTGCTTTTTTCACTCTAAACAAATTTAATTCTACCTAGTCGGACTTTACAAATCTCGTTTGAAAGCAACCATCTGCATTGCTGTAACGGCCGCTTCAATTCCTTTATTTCCGAGCAGGCCACCGCTTCTGGCAATCGATTGCTCTTTGGTATCATCAGTTAAAAGGCAAAAAATTGCCGGAACATCCGTCAGAATATTGCAATCTTTAATTCCCTGCGCAACTGCGGAACAAACATAATCAAAATGTGGTGTTTCGCCGCGGATGACGCAGCCAATTGCAATTACCGCATCGAAATAGCCGGTTTTACAGAGTTGCATCGTCGCATAATTAAGCTCAAAAGCACCCGGCACGTTGAAGATTTTAATATGATCTTCTTTTATCCCTTCTTTTAGCAGTGTTTCCAGCGCACCATCGCGCAGGTTGTCGGTTACAAAATCATTCCATTCGGAAACAACAATGCCAATTCTAAAAGAACTGGCATCGCTGATTTTTAATGGTTGATAATCTGAAAGATTTACAGTTGCCATTTTATATTTTTTTAGAAATATTTTACCATTTCAATGTACGCGTCAGACATGCCGTTATCGTAATCTTCATATTTTTCCTCGATTGTAGAGAAATATTTTTTTGCTTCCGCATTTTTCTTCATTGCAAGAGCTAAAGTTCCGGCTTTTCTGGTAAAATAATATTTCGTGTACGGATCGTCGCTTGCAGAAATTGCTTTATCTAAAAGTGATAACGCATCTTCGTTTTTATTTAAATTAGACTGGCTGTCGGCCATTGCGCCATATTTCAAAGCAGTTAAAACTTTGCTGTCGCTGGAAAAATTGTCTAACAAATCGTAAGCTTCCTGATATTTACCTTCTTTGAATTTAATTAATCCTGCATTATAAGCAGAAAGTTTACCAACTTCAGTATCTGAATAATCTTTGAAAGTTCCTAAATATCCTGGGTTTGCAGCACTTTTTCCACCTAAAGCTAAATCGGTTTTACCTTCGGCAAGATTTTTTTGTGCAGACAAATAGCTTAAAGTTGCTTCTTCATTGCGCGGCTGCACGTAAAACTGTTTGTACGCAAAAAAGCCCAATACAGCGATCACTAAAGCACCAAAAATGATGGTCAGAAGTTTTGCATTTTTTTCCAGAAATCTTTCGGTATCTAAAGCACCGCGATCTAAATCTTTGAAAACTTCTACCGTTTCCTTACCTTCCATATCGTTTTTGTTGATGTGAGGTCTCTGTTTTGCCATAATTTAATAAAAATTGAAGTGCAAATTTAACTGTTTTTGAGCGATATACAAAATTAAGTTTCTAAAAAAGAAGCCGCCATTCCGCCGCGAAATTTTACCTGCTAAACACACTATTTTTTTCGTTTTTAGTAACTCAGAATCTGGTGAACTTCTGCATTGAATTTTTTCAAGCGTTCTTCGCCACCCAAATCTTTCAAAGCGATTAAAAAGCTGAACTGCGAAACCACACCACCCTGCTTTTCTATCAAGAGCGCTGCCGCTTCTGTAGTGCCGCCGGTTGCTAATAAGTCATCGTGGATTAAAACTCTTTGCTTCGGTTTCAGCTGGCCGGTGCGCATTTCAATTTCGGCGGAGCCGTATTCCAGATCGTATTTTTGTCCGACGAAAGGCGGTGGTAATTTGCCTTTTTTTCGGATTAAAATGAACGGAACGTCTAAAGCGACAGCGATGGCGATTCCAAATAAATAGCCGCGACTTTCGATTCCGCAAACCACATCAATTTTATCACGGCTGAACGCCGCAAGATCTCTGATGACATCTTTGTAAAGCTGCGGATTCAGGAAAATGGGCGTAATATCTTTGAACTGAATTCCCTCTTTCGGAAAATTCGGGATATTTTCGATGGTTTTTTCTAAATCTTCTACTAACTGCTGATTCATTATTGATTGATTTTATAGCTGGAAATCTTCCACTCTCCATTTGTATTTTTAAGCCCGAAAGTCACCTGGATAGCTGTTGTTTTTCCGTCTTTGTCTGTGATGTCATACGTGGCGTTTACGCTTGCAGCATTTGGATTCACTGAAGTGGTTGCTATATTTTTTACGTTTACACCTTTAACTCCACCAAAACCGGAAGTTGGATTGGAAAACTGATCGTAAGAGCCCCAACCCGGATTATCGGCTGTGGCATAAGCACCTCTTAAATTTTGAGCAGAAAGATTGTTGAGGAAACGTGAAACCGTAGCTTTCGGATCCCCTGCGGGAATTACAGCTTTGTCAACAGGTGTATCGTCATTAAATCTAATGGAATCGGTTGGTAACTGTGCATCCGGATTTGCTGGATTTAGCGCGGGATCGCCGGGCGGCATACGTAAGGCTTTCGGATTGACATCAATACCGACCTTAGTCATTTTAAACGTCTTTTTCGTGGTTTTTACCGTAACCGTAATATCAATTTGGTTATTGATGATTTTTTGGGAAGGTAACGAGGAGTATCTTAAGGTAAAACCTTTAAAATTATTGTCCTGCATTAAATTTTTAGCCTGCAAAACCTGCGCGCCACCACTGTAAACCTGCATAACAACTTCCAGCGCTGCGCCGGTAAAATCAACCTTATTTCCTTTATTGTCTAACAGTCTTGGGACAATTTGCAAAGATTGCGGACCTAAAACTTCATCATTACCGAGCGGACTTACCACGATGCTTAAAGAGTTTGCTGAAACTTCATTCGGATCGGACTCTTTAGCGAGTTCGTTCCCGAAAATGTTCATTTCACCTAAAGACGGTGGTCCGGTGCTTGTCCAGTCGATACCGTTGCTTTTTGCGACTTTATCCGCTAAAGCAAAAATTTCCGGCACTTTCTTGCCATTTATTAGATTTCCTAAACCTTTCAGCTCGTTATAGGAACCTTCTGCCTCCACACCGAAAGTTTTAATAATGTATAGAGCTTCGCTAAACTTTACCTGCTGCAACGTGGTTAAACTGGTTGCCATATCATTGATACTGGACTGCAATGTCTTCGTATTGGTTGCATCAACGGTGGTTTTCTTACAGCTTGCAAGCGCGGCAAAAACAAAAATTAGGAGCAAAAAGCGGCTTTTTTTTAAAATTGCCTTTGGCGAAATATCGGTTAAAAAGTTAATTCTCATCAGAGTTTGGTTTAAAACAAATTTATAAAAAAATCCCGACAAAGGCCGGGATTGTATTTGATATGAATATTCGCTTAGAAAGGATATTCATAAATTTTTGATTCGTGAACGAATGGATTTCCTTCCGGAATTAATTTGCGTTTAGACAATGCGGTCATCACTGCGAAAACGAATAATCCAAAGCCGAATAGCACTGCACCAAGATTAGTTAACAATCCGGTGATATTTTCCCAGTATGGACCTACGGAGCCCGGCATTACCATATTGTAATACACTAACCAGTGCCCGCAGATAATGATGATCGCCATCGTAGTCATTACGGTATAGTTTCTTTTGATGCTGGAACTTACCATAACCATTAACGGAAGTGCAAAGTTTAAAACCAAGATTAACCAGAATGCCCAACCGTAGTATTCAAATCGACCGTAGAAGTAGTTTACTTCTTCCGGAATATTTGCATACCAGTACAACATGAACTGTGCAAACCAGGTATAAGTCCACAACATCGTAGAAGCAAATAAGAATACGCCTAAATCATGTAAGTGGTTATCATTAAACTGAGGTAAGAAACCTTTTTTCTTCAAATAAACGCTGATTAATAAAATCGCAGCAATTGAGGAAGCTAATGTACTTACCATCGCATACCAGATATACATGGTAGAATACCAGTGCGGATCGATGGACATTAACCAATCCCAAGCCCAAGCTGCAGATGCGAAACCGAAGAAAGCGATATATCCTACATTCCAGTTATAATAAGTGGCATAGGTAGCTCTACTTTTTGTTTCGTCCACTTTTTTGGAAAGGCTTTTAAGTTTCCAGGCGAAGAAAGAAGCACCGATTACATAAATTAATGTTCTTACCGCATAAAAAGGAATATTTAAAAATGTTTTCTTTTCAAATAAGATTGCATCAAAATTCGGGTTTCCTTTTTCGGTGAGTTCAGGATCCATCCAATGGAAGAGATGTCCTAAATGGGAAACGTTCAGCAACATAATGATCACGATGATCGCCCCCGCCCATGGAATAAATGAAGCGATTGCCTCCATCACCCGTAAGATGATAATGGACCAACCTGCGTGTGAAGCCGTTTGAATGGCGTAGAAAAACAAGGCACAACAGCTTAACGCAAAAAGGAAAACTGCAACGGTGTGAATTGCTGCTAACGGCTGATTATGGAACTGAAGTTTAGCATGCTCCAAGTGCGCCGCGTGATCCTGCGGTCCAACAAGCTCGCTGGAGTTGGAAGGAGCGTGATTACCGCCTGCATGAACAGCCTCCATCATATGTTCAATTTGTGCATCATCTGCAGCATGGTTCATAAAATAACCTGCGCCAAAAAGCACCAATCCCGCTATGATGAATATGATTGAATATAATCTTAATTTCGGTGAAAAACTATACATTTTATTACTCTTTTTATTTTTTAGGACTCGTACTAGATGGTGCTCCCGGCGCGGCTGCGTCCGCTGTAGCAGGTGCTGCTGCGGCAGTTGTAGCAGAAGCTGCAGGAGCTGCTGATGTTCCACCTTTGAAGGCATTCATCACGTAAAGGGAAACTCTCCAACGGTCACCAGGTTTCAGCTGACCCGCATATGATCCCATAGCATTTCTCCCATTTGTTAAGACATAGTGCACAGAACCTACGGTAAGTTCCCGGTCTGCATATTTCGGAACACCCAGATACGCACCACTTTCTACGATTGGTCCCTGACCGTCACCAGCTACGCCGTGACAAGCAGCACAGGTTTGATCGTATAAAATTTTGCCCCTTTTGATGTCTTTTTCTTGGTTTGCAGCATCTAACGGTGAAGTTGTTAGCATTTTGGACTCGTCGTAACCCGCATTGTATTCATCCGGGGTCATTGCTTTGTTTGCCGCCTGATCTGCAATACCTTCTTCGTTTTGTGCTACTGTTCCGTTCACAGAACCAAGACCGGTACCTCCATTATTTTTAACAAAAGCAGGAATGGAATTATCGTGGTCTGAGTATGCATCTTCAGCCTTCATCAAAGGATCGTACGCTACTGGAAAATACATATCCGGAAAATAAACCAAAGGCGGATTTGCGTCGCTGCAAGAACTTAAGCTAATTGCGGCGAATCCTAAGATTGCTGTAACTTTAATTATATTCTTTGTCATCTTAAGCATCTTTTACAGTTATTTCTTCAACCCCGGTATCAATCAGGATTTGTTTTACTGCATCTACATTGTCTGTAACAAATTCCATCATGAATTTATCATCGGTCGTGCGCGGATCCGGGTTTTGCGGTGGGCATCCAGGATACATTTTGTTTCTCACCAAAAAGGTAAGGGACATCATGTGTGCTGCACAGAAAACCATTAATTCAAACATTGGAACCACGAAAGCGGGCATATTTTCACCCCACGTAAATGCAGGCTTACCACCAATATTCATTGGCCAGTCATGATTCATGGTATACCAGGTAACCAAAGCACCGATTGTTAAACCGTACACTGCGTAAATAAAAGCAGCGTCAGAAATTCTGGTTTTTCTTAAACCTAAAGCCTTGTCCAGCCCGTGTACCGGGAATGGTGTGTAGACTTCTGCAATCGCAATACCTTTATCGTTGAAAGCTTTTACACCTTCCAATAAATCATCGTCGTCGGCATACATGCCGTATATTCTTTTAGTGGTGCTCATCTTCTTCTTCTTTAGCTTTATAAGTTTCACCTGATATCTTCAAGATGGTCTTCAATTCTGCCTGTGCGATTACCGGGAAGGTTCTGGCGTACAATAAGAATAAAACTCCGAAGAAACCAATTGTTCCTAAATAGACGCCGACATCAATAATTGAAGGTTTAAACATTGTCCAGGAACTTGGTAAATAATCTCTGGAAATATTGATAACGATAATGTCAAATCTTTCAAACCACATCCCGATGTTGATTACCAAAGCGATAATAAATGTCGCGAAAATGTTTGTTCTGATTTTCTTGAACCAGAATAAAGCTGGAATTACCAAGTTACAGATGATCAATGCCCAGAACGCCCACCAGTAAGGTCCGGTTGCCGCCCCTGGTGAAAGGTAGGTGAAATCCTCATATCTTGATCCGGAATACCATGCGATAAAATATTCAGTAGCATAAGCTACAGTTACCATACCACCTGTTACTATAATTACAATGTTCATAATCTCGATATGATACATGGTAATATAATCTTCTAAGTGTGCTACTTTTCTAGCTACTAATAGAAGCGTCTGTACCATTGCGAAGCCTGAGAAAATTGCTCCCGCAACGAAATATGGCGGATAAATGGTGGAGTGCCAACCTTTAATTACGGACGTAGCAAAGTCAAAGGATACCGTGGTGTGTACCGAGAATACAAGTGGAGTTGCCAATCCTGCCAATACCAAAGATAATTCTTCGAAACGCTGCCAGTGTTTTGCTTTTCCACCCCATCCGAAAGACAAGAAGGTATAGATTCTTTTGGTCCAAGGAGTTTTTGCACGGTCTCTGATCATCGCAAAATCCGGAATCAACCCCATAAACCAGAAAACTGTGGATACGGAGAAATAAGTAGAAATTGCAAATACGTCCCAAAGTAGTGGCGAGTTAAAGTTGGTCCAAAGTGAACCGAATTGGTTTGGTAAAGGGAAAACCCAATATCCTACCCAAACTCTACCCATGTGAATTACCGGGAAGATCGCTGCCTGAACTACCGCGAAAATCGTCATCGCTTCCGCAGAACGGTTTACAGACATTCTCCATCTTTGTCTAAATAATAAAAGTACAGCAGAAATAAGTGTTCCTGCGTGACCGATACCTACCCACCATACAAAGTTGGTAATATCCCAGCCCCAGTTGTTGGTTCGGTTAAGTCCCCAAGCACCAATACCGGTACCGATGGTGTACGCAATACAACCAAATCCGTAGACGAAAAGGGCTAATGCGATCCAAAAAGAAACCCACCATAACTTCCCTGCTCTTTCTTCTATAGGTCTGGCGATATCCTCGGAGATATCGTGATAAGTCTTGTGACCAATAATTAAAGGTTCCCTTATCGGAGCTTCGTAATGTCCTGACATTTTTTACCTATTTATTATTTAAACATTATTTTCTTTTCTATTTCTCACTTTGGTGTGGTAGAATACGTTAGGTTTAGTCCCAATTTCTTCCAGCAAAGTATACTTCCTGTTGGTGCTGAATAATTTGCGAACTTCAGAGTTCTTATCATTCATATCACCAAATGTATAGGCACCAGTCGGACAGGCGTTTGAACAGGCAGTAGAGAACTCACCATCTTTTACAATTCTGCCTTCTTTTTTAGCTTCAAGAATTACGTTCTGTGTTTTTTGAATACACATTGAACATTTTTCCATTACCCCTCTTGTTCTTACAACAACATCAGGGTTAAGAACCATTCTGCCTAAATCATTGTTTTGATTGAAGTCGAATTTATCATTAAGGTTATAAGTAAACCAATTGAAACGTCTAACTTTATAAGGGCAGTTGTTCGCACAGTATCTTGTACCGATACATCTGTTGTAAGCCATCTGGTTCTGACCTTGCTTACCGTGAGAAGTAGCAGCTACAGGACAAACCGTTTCACATGGTGCGTGGTTACAGTGCTGGCACATCACCGGCTGGAAGATCACATCCGGATTTTCTGCCGGGTGATTAAGTATTCCACTTTCTTTATCCATGAAGTGACCGTACATTCCTGGTACATTAAGGTCCGCTGTAATTGCTTCTTCCTGAGAAAGTTTACTGTCTTTATTGGTGTCAACTTCAGCTGGAATATCTGTGGTATAGTAACGGTCAATTCTTAACCAAAACATATCACGGGACATTCTTACTTCATCTTTACCAACAACCGGAATATTGTTTTCTGCCTGACAAGCTACAACGCAGGCGCCACATCCGATACATGAGTTAAGGTCAACTGACAAATTAAAGTGTGGCCCGTCGGTATCATCGAAAGCATCCCAAAGGTCAATTTTACCTGCCGGTAAAGCACCTCCGATGGTATGATATTCCAAAGGTTTGTTCCAACCTAATTTTTCGTCATCGAATTTTACATTTAAGAACGTATCCAAAGAAACCTCTCTTGCAATTTCGTAACGGCCCATTAAAGTATTTTGAAGCTGCATCCCTGCAAATTCATGCAGATCACCAGTTTTTTCAATTTTCACATTTGAAAGAACCAAATTGCTTCCATCGAAAATCGGATAAGCATTTACCCCTGTTTCGGCAACTTTCCCGGAATTCTTTTTACCATAACCTAAAGCAAGTCCCACAGAACCGTCTGCCTGGCCTGGCTGAATATAAACCGGCACATTTTTCAAGGTTACGCCGTTTGCGGTAAGATTTACTAAAGAGCCGTTCAGCTGCATTCTGCCGTTGAGATCGTTATCGATACCTAATCTCGCCGCATCTTTTGGAGAAACTGTTAAATAGTTGTCCCAAGTCATTCTGGTGATTGGGTCCGGTAATTCCTGCAACCATGGGTTGTTGGCTTGTGTACCGTCACCTACAGCAGTTTTGGTATATAGCACCAATTCTAAATCAGAAGCTTTAAAACCTCCCAATTCAGCGATTGCCTGTTGTGCATTTCCACCGGAATAGCTTAATGACGCGGTGTTTCCACCCGCTATAATACCGTTGTATAAGGCTTGATTAAAGGTTGTAGAACCCAATAAAGTTTGAGCGTTCGCCTTTAAATAATCGTAGTAATTGTTTGCTTCGTTGCCTTTTCCGTTCATCCAAACCAAAAGAGATTCTTCAATCTGTCTTGATTTAAAGATTTTCTGGATGGTAGGCTGCATCAATGTATAAATTCCCGTCTGCGGCGCTAAATCTCCCCAGGATTCCAACCAGTTTGCTACCGGTATTACAGCTTTCGCTGCTTTATACATTTCATTTTTCTTATCGGTAACCGCAATTACATAAGGAACTTTTTCCAGAGATTTTCTGAAATTTTCGCCCTGAATGTTGGAATAAATCGGGTTTACATTGTTCGCGATTAAAACACCAACCTGACCTGCATTTAACCACGATAAAAACTCTTTGTATCGTGCACCGTCAAATTCTTTTAAGAAACTTGCTTTTCCGGTGAAAGCGCTAGAACCTAATTTTTGGTTAATTAAGTTAGCTAAAACATGAGCCGCTTTAGAACCGTCAGCAAACACAACAGCGTTGCTGCCTTTTGCCTGTAATTCTTTTACAATTTCACCAGCTTCTTTGCTGATTGCTCCACCGTTCAAACCGTTGTAAACTTCAACTAAAACTTTATTTACTGCACTTGGTTTCAAGCGTATTCTTGTATCAGCATTAGCCCCTGTCAAAGTCATGTTGGACTCCACCTGGATGTGTCTCATCATGTCCGGGCCCGGTTTTCTAGCTGCTGCGTAAGAAGTATCTAAATTTCCACCGTTAAAATCTCCTAAGAAATCTGCCTGGAAAGAAACTACCAGCTGAGTTTTAGAAAGATCGTAAACCGGTAAAGCACGCTGACCGAATACTTCCTGAGCTGCATCCAACGCTGCGCTGTATGGTAAAGCATCATAAGTTACCAGTTCTGCTGTAGGATATTTTGCTTTGAATTCACCAAACAATTTTTTAAATGTCGGTGAAGGGAAAGAATGCGATAAAACAACTATTTTTTTACCAAAGCTCTGGGCATCCGTAAGACCCTTAAGAACGAAATCATCTACTTTATCGAAAGTTTCGTCTTTACCGTTAAGTTTTGGCTGTTTTACTTTTTCGTTATCGTATAAAGTAAGGACGGACGCCTGAGTTCTTGCGCGGGTTTTACCTAAATCTCCAGCTAAAGGATTCGGTTCAATTTTAATTGGACGCCCCTCTCTGGTTTTCACTAAAACACTTGCAAAATCAAATCCGTCAAAGTAGGTACTTGCATAATAATTTGGGATACCCGGAATAATTTCGTGCGGTTTTACCACGTACGGAATTGTTTTAATAACCGGCGCCTCACAAGCTGCTAAAGTAACAGCTGCTGTAGAAAATCCTAAAAGCTTAAGGAAATCTCTACGTGAAGTCCCTGAGTCGGAAGACCGCGACGAATCTAATACCTCGTCCACCGGGATTTCTGTCTGAAATTCCTTCTGAGCCAGTTTCCCGTTCAGCGTAGGATCTTTCAGTTCTTGAATACTTCTGAATTGTATTTTATTTGAAGCCATTGATACTTCTAATTTTTGTTATTAATAATGACATTTACCACACTCAAGACCACCAATTGCATCTACGGTAACTTTCGCACCCGAGCCATACTGTTTTTTCAGCTTCTCATGTAGATTTTTGAAATATTCCTGATTATAACCATTTTTCATATCCACTTCGGTAGTTCGGTGACATTCGATACACCAACCCATAGTGAAGTCGTTTGCCATCTGTACCACGTTCATTGTGTCAACCTGTCCGTGACATGCTTTACAAACCACATCAATTTTAGCATCAGGATTTTTTTGGTTAAATCCGTTGATAATTGCGGTTTCGCCGGCGACTACGTGCTGTGCGTGGTTAAAGTAAACGAAATCCGGCATATTGTGAATTCTCGTCCATTCAACAGGTTGCGTTTTTCCGGTGTACTGTTGTGACGCTGGATCCCAGCCGGTAGCAGCATAAATTTTCTGAATTTCACCGTCATAGAAAGCCTTGTCTTTTCCTGGCTCCATATATTTGCCGTTGTATTCAGCAATATTTCGGTGACAGTTCATACACACGTTCATTGATGGAATTTCCGAAACTTTACCATATTTCGCGGAAGAGTGACAAAGCTGACAGTCAATTTTGTTTTCACCTGCGTGAATTTTGTGCGAGAAATAAATCGGCTGATCCGGTTTATAACCTTTGTATACTCCGATCCACATTAAGCTGTTCCAAATTCCGTAGGCGGCAAAAATTCCCAAAAGAACTACAAGCCCTTTTCCTACGTAATGATATTTTCTGTAAAGCTCCCCGAAAGAAACCGCTTTATTAGCATTTACACCTACCAGATCATCGTCTTGCTGAAGTTTTACCAGCTGTCGCAGTTTTAGCAACAACCAAAGCAAAAGAGCACCAATAGCTAAAAGCGAAATCAAAATCACTTTAGAGTTCATGGATTCTCTTTTGGAAACTTCAAGAGCGGTTACGGCGTCCATCCCGGCAGGAGCACCCGGCGCACCGGCAGCGGTAGCATCAGCAGCTGGCTCTGCAGCAGGAGGATTTGTGGTGTATTCTAAGATGTCATCGATTTCCTGATCACTAAGATTAGGAAACGGCGTCATCTCAACTTTGTTGAATTTTTCATAGACTTCAATGGCATATTTATCGCCCGATTCTCGTAAAGATTTGTTATCTTTAATCCACTTATGAAGCCAATCGGTATCTAAATTTTGCTCCGTTTTGAGTCTCTCTACTACGCCACCTAAAGCAGGACCTACAAGTTGCTTGTCTAAAGCGTGACACGCGGTACATTGCGCTTTGAAAAGCTTTTCACCGTTTTTTGCATCTCCCTGAGCGTAAATAGAAGCACTGGTCGACAGCAATAGACCTATTGCGATAAGACCTCTTTTGTAATGCTTTCTCCAACTAATCATTTATAAAATCTTGGGTTAGTAAATTGTATTGAGTTTACTTTCAACTTGGCAAAAATAAGACTTTTAACAGAATCTTAACAGCCGATTACGTATCCATCGGAGGTTTTGGTTTAATTTATAAAGGTTCTAAATAACAAATACTCCTATAATTTTTATTTGTTTTAAATTTGTGCAAAATATATTCGATGAAAAACTATTTTAAGATATTTGCCCTGTTTTCCCTTTTTTCGGTTAATTTCTTTACCGCACAGCAAGTTATAAAAAACGACACCATCAACGGTACGCCACTTACCATTGTGATGGACCAGAACGTGAACGACCTGCTTGCCAATATCGAAGATAAATGTGCCACACCTAGCACTACATTTTCCGGAAATAATGAGGGCAGAACCTCAGAACCGAAAATCGCCGTACCGGAACGCGAACTTACCGATGCCGAAATCTGCCGTAGAAACCCAAGAATTATGGGTTACAAAATTCAGTTGGCGGTGGTAAAAAGTAATGAAGAAGCGCGCGAAGTCGGTATGTTTTTCCGCAGACGTTTCCCGAATATGAAAGTTGAAATCGATGCCTCGCTAAGACCAAACTATAAAGTAATGGCCGGTAGTTATTTTACCAAAAAAAGTGCGGCGGCGGATCTCGCCCGAATCAAACAGCAATTCCCGAGCGCACTGCCGATACAATACCGCGTTTTCTGTGTGGAAGCAAAATAATTTCACAATACACCATATATAATAAGAGCCACTTTTTTTGAAAGTGGCTCTTATTTTTTTAATTATTAAAAATTACCTGCTTTAACGGCAAATTTTTCTATTTTGGAACACGCTGAAAACTGGCTTTAAATAAAACTAAAAAAATTACCTGCTTTAATGGCTAATTTTTTCAATTTAGCACAACACTAAAAAGTGCATTTATTTAAATCAAAAAAATTACCTAGTAAAAGAGCAAATTTTCCTGTTTTAGCAAATCGCTAATTTTATTTAAATCAAAAAAATTTGCCGCTAAAACACCGAATTTTTCAGTTTTGGCAATTGCTAAAAACTGCCGGAATTTCAAAACAAAAAATTACCGGCTATTTGGCCTAATTTTTCACCAAAAGACGGAAACCTTCACCGTGAACATTGATGATTTCCAAACCGTCATCGTCTTTCAGCAGTTTTCTCAGCTTCGCGATGTAAACATCCATACTTCTCGCGGTGAAATAATTTTCTTTTTTCCAGATTTTTCTCAAAGCCAAATCTCGCGGCATAAAATCATTGCGGTGCTGGCAAAGCAGTTTCAGCAGTTCGTTTTCTTTTGGCGAAAGCTTGTATTCATTTTCACCAACACGCAATTGTCTCAACATCGAATCGAAAAATATATTGCTGATTTTAAACTGTTCCTGCTCATCATTTTCCAATGTCGCGCTGCGCTGCAAAATCGCTTTTATTTTGTAAAGAAGCAGTTCGGTATCGAAAGGTTTTGTAATATAATCGTCGGCGCCCAGCTGGTAACCTTTCAGGATATCTTCGCGCATATTCCGCGCGGTGAGGAAAATTATGGGAATATTTTTATCAATGCGCTTTACGTCTTCCGCCAAACTGAAACCATCTTTTTTCGGCATCATCACATCGAAAATACAGATATCAAACTCGTTTTCCGTAAATTCTTTCAAGCCCTGTTCACCGTCCGTTGCAAGGGTAACCTCGAAATTATTAATGGATAAATAATCCTTCAAAACCGCACCAAAACTTTGGTCGTCTTCTACTAATAAGATTCTGTTGCTCATAATTTATTTGTTTAATGTTATACGGCTTTCACCTACTTTTTTATTTTTTTTAAACCATCGGTAATTTGATGGTGAACTTGCTTCCAAGACCTTTTTGAGATTCCACCAATACAACGCCTTTATGGAGTTCAATGATTTTCTTCACATAAGATAATCCAAGACCCTGACCTTTTACATTGTGAATATTACCCGTTTCTTCGCGGAAAAATTTCTCGAAAATCCTGGATTTATTGTCGGTTTCCATTCCGATCCCTTTGTCAGCGATTTCAATGATGTACCAGTTTCCTTCATTCCGGGTGCTTACTTTTATTTCCGGTGCTTCGGGCGAATATTTATTGGCGTTATCCAGCAGGTTTACAAGCGCATTAGAAATGTGAAATTCATCAATCTTAAAGACATATTTTTCGGTGTTAAACTCCTGAGTCAGCGTACCATCGCGATTTGCAACGATGAGGCCGAAAGATTCTGTAATCTCTTTTATGAGACTTCGCACGTCGGTTTCCTTTAAAAATAATTTAACCTCATTCCGCTCTAGTTTAGACATATTCAGCACATTTTCCACCTGCTTTTTCATTCGTAGATTCTCCTGCTTGATCAAACCGGAATAATATTTTACTTTCTCCGGATTCGTTGCAATTTTATCATTTGCCAAAGAATCTGTCGCCACCGAAATCGTCGCTAAAGGAGTTTTAAATTCGTGCGACATATTGTTGATGAAATCGGTTTTCACTTCCGCAATTTTTTTCTGACGCATCATATAATTAATGGAAATAATATAAATTCCCAAAATCGTAAGCAAGGACATAAAAGTTCCGAGCAGCATAGGCAAATTATTTTTCGCCAAAGAATAATCTTTGCGCGGGAAAACCAGCGCCAGCGTGTAAAGCGGCCGGTCTTTGCTGTCGGTAAAAAGCGGATAAGTGTAATTATTTTTATCTTTTTCCTCCAAAAAAGTCGGATTCACCACTTTTGTCATTTTATTTGTGCGGTCGATAACTGCAAACCCGAATTTCGTGCTTAAACCGCTTAATTTCAGTTCATTGGACAACACCGAATCCAGCGTTTTTACATCAACTCTTTTTTCTATCGGCAAGCTGGAGGCGCTTAATTTTACAAACTGGCGCAGCGCATACGTATTATTATTAATGTCTTTGCTCATTTGTGCCGTCAGCGGTTCGGTGGTGTTTGGCGATTTTTTAATCTGAAGAATCCCCTCATCGGTGTAGAGATTTGTCAGTTTTAAACTGTCACCTTTCTGAGAAATCGGAAAATTTTGGTTTTCAACGATGCTTTTCTGGAAAATTACAGTTTCGCGGTTTCCGGCATCGGAATTTTGCTGAATGTAAGTTTGCGTTGGTTTATTGCTGCTGTCAACAACGCTTTTTCCGAAATTTTTAAAATCCTGGTTCAGGTATTTTTCATTTTCAAGCTGTGAAATCTTCAACGCAGAAGATTCCATAGAGGAATAAACTTTATTGCTAAAATCCTGATTCAAAGCGCCGTAAAGTTCCTTCAACCAATAAAGCTGAAGCGTAACAAAGACGATCATGGAAATCGTCATCAGGACAGAGATAAATGGTATAAACTTATTGTTCATCAGAAATTTTAAATATGAATTGTTAAAATTAATGATTTTAACACTGTTATAACAAATTTTTAGCCGTTATATTGTGCTTATTTTCTTAAAAATCTTTTATTTAACTAATTATAGTTAATTTTAATTTAATAAATCACGCAAAAACCGTCTGGTAAATAATAGCTAAATTTGTGAAAACAAGAAAAATGAAAGCAAAAGTCATCTTCAATACCGACGAACAGGCAGCCACGGTGTATATTATGAAAATTTTAAATGTCCAGGCAACCGAAGTTTGGTCGCATTTCACCGAAGCAACTTTGCTGGAACGCTGGTGGGCGCCAGCGCCGTGGAAAGCAGAAACTGTGGAAATGAATTTTGCACCAAACGGCTTCTGGAAGTATAAAATGACGAATCCGGAAAATCAAACCCAATTTGCCGGATTTAAATTTCATGAAATCAACAGCGGAAGAAGTTTTGATTTTACAGATTTTATGGCCGATGAACACGGAGAAATTAATCCGCTGATCCCCACTTCCAACTGGCTTGTGGGTTTTACCGGTGTGGAAGAAGGCATGAAGCTGACCATCAATATTCATTTCGGTTCTGAAGAGGAAATGAAAACTTTAATGAAACTCGGGTTTGAAGAGCGCGTGCTGAAAAGTCTGCAGCAACTGGAAAACATCTTGGAAAATCCAAAAAGTTAGTTCAGGCATTTTTAAAAAATTTGCCTAAAAAAGGCCGAAAATTTCTTTTCGGCCTTTTTTTAATTAATAAGTTCTTCGTCGATAAAATATTGAATGATCGCTTTTTTCATTAAAATCTGTTGTTCGTTCGGCTTCAGTTCTGGAAGTTTATCTACCTCATCAAAATGCGGATAACCATCATCATCGTAATGCGAAAATTTGTAGTACCCAAAAGGCTCCAATAATCTACAAACCGCAATGTGCAGGATGTTCAACTTATCATCTTTCGTATATTTCTGCTGGCCGCTACCCAGTTCCTGCACACCAATCAAAAATAAAATCGTATCGATCTGCGGGTGCTTTTCGGTATCAAACGTTTTTACAAAAAATTCTTCTACTTCCGACCACAATTGGCTTTCTGATTTATTTTCCATCAATTTTATTCTCTAATTTCATTAAAAAAGCATATTCCAGCGCGTCTTCCTTTAAAGATTCAAATCTCCCGCTGGCGCCGCCGTGACCGGAGCTTAAATCGGTTTTAAAGATAAGCAGATTTTGGTCAGTTTTCACATCCCGAAATTTCGCAGTCCATTTTGCGGGTTCCCAATATTGCACCTGAGAATCGTGAAAACCAGTGGTGATGAGTAAATTCGGGTAATTTTTCGCTTCAATATTATCGTACGGCGAATACGATTTCATATACTCGTAGTATTTTTTCTTTTTCGGATTTCCCCATTCATCAAATTCACCCGTTGTCAGCGGAATAGTTTCATCCAACATCGTGGTAACAACGTCCACGAATGGAACCTGCGCCACAATTCCGTTGAAAAGTTCTGGTTCGTAGTTCATCACTGCCCCTACCAAAAGTCCGCCGGCGCTGCCGCCCATCGCATACAAATGTTTTGATAAGGTGTAATTTTCTTTAATCAAATGTTTCGCCGCATCGATAAAATCGAAAAAAGTGTTCTTTTTATTCAGCATTTTTCCGTCTTCATACCACTCGCGGCCCAAATATTCGCCACCACGAATATGCGCGATTGCAAAAATAAAACCGCGGTTTAAAAGCGAAAGCCGCACGTTTGAAAAGCTTGCGTCCACCGTGTGACCGTAACTTCCGTAACCGTAAAGCAACAAAGGTGTTTCCGAAGATTTCGGAGTATCTTTATGAAAAACCAGCGAAATCGGCACTTTTTTTCCGTCGCGCGCTTTTGCCCAGATTCTTTCGGAAATATAATTTTCGGGTGAAAAATCGCCACCTAAAACTTCCTGCTGTTTCAGGAGAATTGTGGTTCGTTCCTTCATGTCATATTCGAAAGTTGAACTTGGCTGCGTCAAAGAAGTGTAGCCATAACGAAGTTTATCGGTATCAAATTCCAGATTTAAACCGATATAAGCGGTATACGTAGGATCGGAAAAAGGTAAAAAATGGACAGAATTGTCGGTAGAATTTATAATCTTCAGCTGCAGCAAACCTTCAGTTCTTTCTTCAAGAACAAGATATTTATTAAAAATTTCAAAACCTTCCAGCAAAACATCTTCGCGGTGCGGAATAACATCTGTCCAAAATTCAATTCCCGGTTGTGCAACTTTTGTTTTTACGAGTTTAAAATTCGTAGCGTCATCAGCATTAGTGATGATATAAAATTCATCCTGATAATGTTCCACCGCGTATTCCAGATCGTCAATTCTTGGTTGAATGATTTTCCATTCCGCCAAAACATCGCTCGCCGGAATGAAACGCTGTTCATCAGAAATTGTGCTGGAACTCGCAATGAAAATATATTCCAGCGATTTGGTTTTGTAAACATTAACGTCAAAAGTTTCATCTTTCTCGTGGAAAACCAAAACATCCTGCGAAGAATCCGTTCCAAGTTGATGCAAATAAACCTGAAAAGCGCGCAGACTTTCATCTTTCCGGATGTAGAAAACATGCTCGTTGTCGTTTGCCCAAACCGCTTTTCCGGTCGTGTTGGGAATTTGATCCTGTAAAATTTCGCCGTTTTCCAGGTTTTTAAAATTCAGCTCGTAAATTCTGCGTCCCATGTTGTCCGAAGAATAGCTCGCAAGTTTATTATTAGGTGAAACCGCGACGCTGCCAACTTCAAAAAATTTGTGCTTTTCGGCCAGAATATTTACATCGAGAATCAACTCTTCGGGATTTTCTAAAGTCAAATGTTTTCTGGTGAAAAGCGGATGTTCTTTGCCTTCCTCGTAACGTACGATGTACCAGTATTCGTTGAAAAAATACGGCAAAGATTCGTCGTTTTCCTTGTAACGCGCTTTCATTTCATCAAAAAGTTGTTGCTGAAAATCTTCGGTATCTTTCATCACCGCGTCCGCGTAGGAATTTTCTGCTTTCAGGTACGCCAAAACTTCCGGGTTTTCCCTTTCGTTCAGCCAGAAATACGGATCATTTCTTTTGTCACCGTGCGTTTCCAGAATATGGTCAACTTTCCTCGCCCTCGGCACTGAATTTTTTGGCTGCTTTTCGGGCTTTTTTTCCTGATTTATATTGCTCATTAATTATAGTCTTTAAATGATAAAAACCGGCTTTACATGGAAAGGCGGTTTTTACTTTATTTCAAAAATTTCAGAAAATTATTTTTCCAAATTTCTAATGTATTTTTCAATCGCCATGGTCATAGAAGGTGATTCCTTGCTTGGCGCCATAACATCCACGCGGAAACCGGCATCTATTGCTGCCTGTTCTGTGGTTGCTCCAAAAACGGCGATCTTGGTGTCATTCTGTTTAAAATCGGGGAAATTTTCACCCAAAGATTTGATGCCCTGACGCGTAAAAAACACAAGCATGTCGTAATCATCGATTTTAATATCGCTTAAATCGCTGCTGACGGTTTTGTACATCGTAGCTTTCACCCACTCCACGCCGGAAGCATCCATAACCTTCTGAATGTCAGAACCTAAAATGTCCGAAGCAGGTAAAATATATTTCTCCGATGGAAATTTTTTGAAAAGTGGTGCCAAATCGCAGAAGTTTTTCTCACCGAAAGAAATTTTTCTTTTTCGGTACACGATATGTTTCTGCAGGTAATTCGCAATCGCTTCAGACTGGCAGATATAGCGCATAGAATCCGGCACAGCGAAACGCATTTCTTCCGCCAAACGGAAAAAGTGGTCGATCGCATTTTTACTGGTAAAAATTACGCCGGTAAAGTGTGATAAGTCAATTTTTTGACCTCGTAGTTCTTTCGCATCTACACCTTCTACATGAATGAACTGTCTAAAATCAATCTTGATTTTTTCCTTTTTTGCCATTTCAAGATAAGGCGACGACTCGTTGGGAGCAGGTTGTGAAACAAGGATAGATTTAATTTTCATCATTAAATTTTGTTAAAAATATAATATTCTCCAAAGCGCAATGACAGGCGCTATTTGGAGCGTGCAAATATACAAAAATTTATAATACCATTTTATAGGCAGGATATATTGAGGAGAGAAGAGGTAAAGCAGTATTTTTAATAAAAAAACACCTAAAAAACCCCAAAAATAATAATTGTAAAGCAGTGATAAATCTGCATTGAAGTAAAATTGGTAAATACACGCCACGAGCAAAACCAAAGAAGCAACAAAATAAAACTTCGAGGCGGTAAACTGAAAATACGGCCATTTTTCCTGACTACCGGTTCCGGCGAAAAAAAGATAACCGAGACCGCTTTTAACCGAATAAAACAGAATTAAAACCCACAGCGTAAAACCAAACTTATTCAGCTCGTAACCGAAAAGATTCAATTCCCGGATTTTTGCCGGTACAATAGGAATGGTTTGCGAAATTAATGTCGCGAAGGACAGCACAAAAACTGCGCTGATAATTAACCAGCTTAAAAAATTATTGGAAGAATCGGCAAATTTTTGCAATATGAAAACCCGCACCGAAGAATCCCGTTGTAAGTAAAGCAACATGAAAGTATAGAGCAAAATGCAGCCTGTGACAATAAAGGTCACCCAATCATTCTGCTGTACGATTCTAACCAAGAAAAACCTTTTTGCAAAAATAAGAATATTACGGCTAATTCAACCAAAAATTAAGCAGCTGAACCGAGGATTTAGCTAAATTAGAATTTAAAAAAATAACGGCGGAATAGTTTATCTTTGCACATTAATTTTCCGGATGAAGAAACTCGTCATCATACCAACGTATAATGAGATTGAGAATATCGAAAGTATTATCTCTGCCGTGTTCGCGCTGCAGGAGGATTTCCATATTCTGGTGGTCGATGATTCCTCGCCCGACGGCACTGGTGAGGCCGTAAAAAAAATGCAGCTTTTGCACCCAAAAAATCTTTTTCTAAGCATAAGGAAAGTAAAAGACGGTCTTGGGCAAGCTTATATTCACGGTTTTAAATGGGCGCTGGAAAATAATTACGATTATATTTTTGAAATGGATGCGGATTTTTCGCACAATCCTCAGGATTTGAATAAATTATTTTTAGCCTGTCAAACAGCGGACATGAGCATCGGTTCTCGCTATTCCAAAGGCGTAAACGTGGTCAACTGGCCCATGGGAAGAGTGCTGCTTTCTTATTTTGCCTCGAAATATGTTCAGACCATTCTTGGAATTCCGATTCACGACACCACTGCAGGTTTCGTGTGTTTTTCCCGAAAGGTTTTAGAAAACATCGGTTTGGAAAACATAAAGCTGAAAGGCTACGGTTTCCAGATTGAAATGAAATTCCGTGCCTATCAGAAAGGTTTTAAAATTGTTGAAGTTCCCATAATTTTCACCAATCGCGAGCTCGGAACCAGCAAAATGAACGGCGGAATCATCCACGAAGCGGTTTTCGGCGTTTTAAATTTAAAATGGAAAGCACTCATCGGGAAGTTATGAAAAAATTTTGGCTGTTATTTCTGGCTTTTTTTGCTTTTTCCTGCGGAAAATTAATTGATCCACCGAAAAATTTAGTGGAGAAAGAAACCATGTCGCAGCTTATTGCAGATTTCGCCATGAACGAGCAACTCACAAGCGTTATTCAAAACCTGAATCTCGACAATGCCACGCGCTACACCTTAAAACAGAAAAAAACCACCGGTAAAGCTTTTACCGAAAGTTATAAATATTACACCGCGACCGGCGAAATTGAAAGCATTTTAAATGACGCCCAAAAAATTGTTTTAGAAAAAGACCCCGCCGCAAAAGTTTACATTGAAAAAAGATTAAAAGAAAACCGTAACGTACCCGTATTTGCACGATAGAATGAAGTCCCAATTTTTTACCATAAATAATACCACACCCGGAAAAGCCCGCGCCGGAACCTTATCTACAGACCACGGCAATATCCAAACGCCAATTTTTATGCCTGTTGGCACTGTAGCTTCGGTGAAAACCGTTCATCAGAGAGAATTAAAAGATGACATTAAAGCCCAGATTATTTTAGGAAATACCTATCACCTGAATCTGCGCCCGAAAATGGATGTTATGCAGGCAGCCGGCGGACTACATAAATTCATGAACTGGGATTTGCCAATTCTTACTGACTCCGGTGGTTATCAGGTTTTCTCTTTGTCAAAATCAAGAAAACTGAACGAAGAAGGCGTAAAATTTAAATCCCATATCGACGGCAGCACGCATTTTATTTCCCCCGAAAAATCAATGGAAATACAGCGGCAAATTGGTGCAGATATTTTTATGGCTTTTGATGAATGTACGCCGTATCCGTGCGATTATAATTTAGCAAAATCTTCGATGGAAATGACGCATCGTTGGTTAAAAAGATGCATCAGCTGGACTGAGGAAAATTCGGAAATTTACAGTCATAAGCAGCGTTTATTTCCAATCGTTCAGGGTTCTACTTATTCAGATTTAAGGAAAGCATCGGCGGAATTTATTTCTGAACAGAATGCCGAAGGAAACGCAATTGGCGGACTTTCTGTTGGTGAACCGGAAGATGAAATGTACCGCATTACCAACGAAGTAACCGACGTTTTACCAAAAGAAAAACCGCGTTATTTAATGGGCGTTGGTACACCGTGGAATATTCTGGAAAGCATAGGACTGGGAATTGATATGATGGATTGCGTAATGCCAACCAGAAACGCGAGAAATGCAATGCTTTTCACGTGGGGCGGCATTATGAACATGAAAAATGAAAAGTGGAAAGATGATTTTTCTGCTTTGGACGAACTTGGGACGAGCTATGTAGATTCCGAATATTCCAAAGCGTATGTACGCCACCTTTTTGCTTCGAAAGAATATTTAGGAAAGCAAATTGCTTCGGTACATAATTTAGCTTTCTATCTGGATTTGGTTCGTGTGGCCCGTGAACATATTATCGCCGGCGATTTCTATGAATGGAAAGATTCAATTATTCCGCAATTAAAAAACCGACTGTAAAAAATTCCGCCCAAAAAGCATGAAAATTATCGATTTGTATATCATCAAAAAGTACCTCGGCACCTTCGGGTTTATGCTGGGACTTTTGAGTATCATCGTTTTGGTAATTGATGTGCAGGCAAAAGCACCAAGAATTGAATCAAACGGATTTACCGTAAGCGAATTCTTAATTAATTTCTATCCTTTCTGGATCGTGAATTTGGTTATTACATTTATGTCGATTCTGGTCTTTATTTCGGTCATATTTTTCACCTCGAAAATAGCAAATAATACCGAAATTGTTGCGATTATCAGTTCCGGCGCGAGTTTTCACCGTTTTGCGCGGCCGTATTTAATCACATCAGGAGCTATTGCAGCCGCAGCTTTGCTCATCAATCATTTTGTTTTGCCGCTGGCAAATACCAAAAAAAACGAGTTGGAACCTTACACGTACACCGCAAAAAGCCGTGACCAGTTTACCGGCAATGCGGAAGTTTCCACGCAACTTTCAAAAACCGAATACATTTTCATTAAAAGTTATAACAAAAAAGACAAGCGCGGCTCTGGATTTCTGTACCAGAAATTCGATAAAAAAAGGAATTTAATTTACCAGCTGAACGCTGCAGATTTCTATTGGGAACCGGAAAAAAAGCGCTTTACAATGACCAATTTTTTGGAAAAAACATTTCTGAAAAATGATAAAGAAAAGCTGAACAATGGCAACAGCATGACCAAGGATTTCGGCCTGCCGCCGGAAGAGCTTTTCCCCGATGTTTTGCTCGGTCAAAATAAAACCACGCCAGAACTCGTCACTTTCGTAAACCGCGAAAAAGAAAAAGGAAATGCGAATTTGAATACCTATTTAAATGAACTTCATCAGCGGACATCGATGCCATTTTCGGTCATTATTCTTACATTTTTAGCGCTCTCACTTTCGTCGCAAAAAAAACGCGGCGGTTTGGGTATCAATTTAGCAATTGGGATTGCGCTGGCCTTCGTCTTTGTTTTTTCCTTCGAGGTTTTGAAAGTAGTTTCGCAAAACAAAGGACTTACGCCGCTTGTTGCAATGTGGATTCCAAATTTGGTGTTCGGACCGATCGCATTATTTCTTTATTTCCGGCGAGCAAATCAGTAAAGAAGTTCAATTTCTTTATGGAAAAACTTTTTTAATCCATCATTTTCCAGATCAACCATCAAAAAACCGGCTTCATCAACTTCTTTGATAATGCCATTTTGTCTTATTTGGTTAATTTCAAAAACCGAGACCAAATCTTTACGGAATAAATTTTTATTGAGCTGTTTTAATGTTTTTTTTGAATTTACATTTTTAGAAATATTTTCAACCAGGTATTGGTGAAGCTGTTGGGTTAAAATTTCCAAATTGTGCAAAACACCCGTTTGTGTAAGCAAAGAACCTGCTTTTGACAGATTTTCGAAATCTTCCTGCAGCACATTCAGGCCAATTCCAAACACAAAAAAAGGCTCATTTAGCAGCATTTTTTTTTCTACGAGCAAACCGGCAATTTTTTTATTTTTGATGATGATGTCGTTCGGCCATTTAATCTGAACTTTTTGCGTGGTCAAATTGGCGAGAAAATCGGCCACCAGAACAGCGGTATGGAAATTGAACAAATGGTCGGGAAGGTTTATAGACGAAGTTGGTACAGCCAGAGAATAAGCAATATTTAGGTTTTTGCCAGATTCCCAGGAATTTCCATATTGACCTTTTCCTTTAGTTTGATTGAAAGTGCAGACGGCAACCGAAGCCGGGTTTTCTACAGGTATAAATTCCCCGATTTTTTCTTGTGTTGAAGAACATTCCCGCAGGTAAAACAAGTCGGTCATTTATGAAAACTTTAAGAGTTGGAAAGGCCAAATTTCAGACTAATTAAATAAAAAAACAATAAATTTGCAGATTATACAAAATTTTTAATGAATAAGATTCCAGAAAAACAACTTCTAATCGATAAAATCGTAGAAGCTATACAAGATACAAAAGGAGAAGACATCATGATTTTCGACCTTTCAAAAATAGAAAATTCCGTTGCACAAACTTTTATTATCTGCACCGGTAACTCTAATACCCAGGTTTCTGCGCTCGCCGGAAACATCGAAAAAAAAGTAAGAAACGACCTGCACGACAGACCTTGGCATGTAGAAGGAACAGAAAATAACCTTTGGGTTTTATTGGATTATGTTTCTGTTGTGGTGCATGTTTTCCAGCGCGAAACCCGCGAATACTACGATATTGAAGAGCTTTGGGGCGACGCGGCAATAACTAAAATAGAAAATTAATTACAGCATCTGCCGGGAAAAATCCCGCGCAGAATTTTGAAAAAAGATATGAATAATAATAAAGGTTTTAACTGGTTCTTCCCCATCGTTATAGTTGCGTTATTTCTCTTTTTCTTTTCTAATATGAATGGTGATGACACCAATACAATAGATGAAGAAGGATTTTACCAGCTGATGGAGCAAGGCAAAGTAGATAATGTGCTTATTTATAAAGACACCGAAAAAGCGGATGTTTTTCTAACTCAGGCCGCAAAAACGGAAGCGGCGACGAAGCAGGTTCAAAAAGAAAGAAGCCCTTTTTCTGCTTTTGATTTTTCACCAAAACCGGATTACACTTTAAGTTTTGGTGATCTGCAGCTTTTCCTGCAAAAATTTGACACAATTAAGGCGGAAAATCCCGCAGTAGCAACTAAAAAAGATTACGGCATTGGTAAAAATCCAATGACCGAATTATTGTTTACCGCAATTTTCTGGATTGCTATTATGGCGCTGTTTTATTTCGTCATCTTCCGCAAGATGATGGGCGGCGGCGGCGGCGGCGGTGGCGGCCAAATTTTTTCAATAGGTAAGTCAAAAGCTAAGCTCTTCGATGAAAAAGATAAAGTAAACGTTTCTTTTAAAGATGTTGCAGGTTTGGAAGGCGCAAAAGAAGAAGTTCAGGAAGTTGTAGATTTCCTTAAAAATTCCGATAAATACACCAAATTAGGCGGTAAAATTCCGAAAGGTGTTTTGCTTGTTGGTCCTCCAGGAACCGGTAAAACCTTGTTAGCAAAAGCTGTAGCAGGTGAAGCTAAAGTTCCGTTTTTCTCGCTTTCAGGATCAGATTTCGTTGAAATGTTCGTGGGTGTAGGTGCTTCGCGTGTACGTGATTTATTTGCGCAGGCAAAAGCAAAATCTCCTGCCATTATTTTCATCGATGAAATTGATGCAATTGGTAGAGCAAGAGGTAAAGGAAATATGACCGGTGGAAACGACGAACGAGAAAATACACTCAACCAGTTGCTTACGGAAATGGACGGCTTCGGTACCGATACCAATGTAATCATAATGGCAGCAACCAACCGCGCTGATATTTTGGATAAAGCTTTGATGCGTGCGGGACGTTTTGACCGTTCAATTTATGTTGATTTGCCGGAACTTCATGAAAGACGCGAAATCTTCGATGTGCATTTAGCGAAAATTAAACTGGATGATAACATCGACCGTGATTTTCTTGCGAAACAAACTCCTGGATTCAGCGGAGCTGATATTGCCAATCTTTGTAATGAAGCCGCTTTGATTGCGGCCAGAAATTCTCACGAATCAGTAATGACTCAGGATTTCTTAGACGCTGTTGACCGAATCATCGGTGGTCTGGAAAAGAAAAATAAGGCCATTAAGCCGTCAGAAAAAAGACGTGTTGCCTACCACGAAGCTGGTCACGCTACCATTTCCTGGTTGGTAGAGCATGCTGCACCGCTTTTAAAAGTTACAATTGTGCCACGTGGACGATCATTAGGCGCAGCCTGGTATCTACCGGAAGAAAGACAATTGACGACCACTGAACAGATGTCTGATGAACTTTGTGCGACTTTAGGTGGCCGTGCTGCGGAACAAACCATTTTTGGAAATATTTCCACCGGCGCACTTTCCGATCTGGAAAGAGTTACCAAACAAGCGCAGGCCATGGTTACGATTTATGGTCTAAACGACAAATTAGGTAATATTTCATACTACGACAGCTCCGGTCAGTCGGAATATAGTTTCGGAAAACCTTATTCTGATCAAACCGCTAAAATGATCGACGAAGAAATTTCGAAAATCATTGAAACGCAATATCAACGAGCATTGCAAATCCTGAGCGACAACAAAGACAAACTGGATGCTCTCGCAGCAAAACTCCTTGAAAAAGAGGTTATTTTCCGCGAAGATTTAGAAGAAGTCTTCGGTCAGAGAGCCTGGGATCCGGAACTTACCGAAAATCCGGTGTCCAATGCGCATAAAGAAGGAGAACCGGAAGGCGAAGAGATTATCGCACCGGATTCCGGAACACAACTTTAAAACTTAAAAAATCCTGATTATTAACCGAAAGAAATAATCAGGATTCTTTTATAAAATTGATTGTTTCTTGAAATATTTTTTATTTTTGTATAACAATCTTATAAATTTCGAAATTGAGTCTATTTAAAAAATTGGTCGGGAAAATATTGAATCAACCTGAAGAAGAAAATGAACAGGATTTGGTTAAACTTGGAGATCAGCTGAAAAATGCTGACCTCGATTATAAGTTTGCGCAATTATTTACCCATTCCGGCGGATTTTTTAATTACTGTGCAGATGAAGCGGAAGCGCTCAATACCTTAAATCATATTCTGAAGATCGAGCAGGTAAAATCGGTTTTTTGCTGGGATCAGGATTTGAAAAATTTCCTCGATGTCATCAGCATTCCTTACACAACCAATCTCGAACTTTTCAACGACTGCGCTTTTATCACCTGTGAATATCTGATTGCTTACGACGGGAGAATTATGCTGTCACACAATAACATTCTGCATTATCACTCTTCGCGCCTGCCGGAAAAAATTGTGATTATGGCTAATGTTTCGCAAATCGTGACAAATCTGAACGACGCGATGAGCAAAATCAAACGCAACGGAAATATCCGGAATCTTACTTCTATCAGCGGCAGCAATTCAAAATTAGATACTCCGAATAAGGATAATACAAAACTTTTCTTACTTTTGCTGGAAGATTAAAAATCTTTATACGCCGCAAAACCAGCTCAACATTAATTAAAAATTTTGGATAAAAATCTACTTCTACGCCTTTTTGGTGGTGCTTTATATGGCTTGCTTGTCATCATGTGTACAACTCCACTTGGCGCAGAATGGATTAATTCAGTTTCTCCCGGACTGGTAAAACAGCAGAATCTTTTTTACGGGCTCATGACTTTTTTCGTTTTTGTTGGCGCCTGGGAATGCATACGGATCATGAAATTCGATCCGAAAAGTTGGGAAAAATGGGTCGTTTTCCCCCTTATAATTCTCGTTTTCTACTATTTTTCCAAACGGTTTTTTCAGCACGGTTTTTATTTCAATTTCAACCTTTCCGAAATATTAGCGCTATCGCTCATCGTTATTGCTGTGA
Source organism: Kaistella treverensis (assembly GCF_900114045.1). Lineage (GTDB taxonomy): Bacteria > Bacteroidota > Bacteroidia > Flavobacteriales > Weeksellaceae > Kaistella > Kaistella treverensis. The sequence goes on along the minus strand of NZ_FORQ01000002.1, from coordinate 427,041 downwards.
TCACTTTATTTAAATTTCCAAAGGAATTATACTTTGATAACGGTAAATTAATTTTCACCGTTATTTATACCGCGCTGCCATTTAGTTTCGCTTTAGGTTTACCGAAGTTTTCGATGGTTGAAGAAACATTTACGCTCGAAGTTTTCTTCCTTTTTGTTTTAATTTGGAGCAGCGATTCATTTGCGTTCTTCACCGGAAAATTTTTCGGAAAACACAAAATGGCGCCGAAAATTTCACCGAAAAAAACCTGGGAAGGATTTGCCGGCGGCGTTTTTTTCACCCTTATAATCGGGTATTTTATCGAAATGAGATTTCCGGATTTACGCGGAAATTTTATCATTGTAGGATTTTTGGTTTCGGTTTTCGCGCCGTTCGGAGATTTGGTTGAAAGCCAGCTGAAAAGAAATTTCGGTGTGAAGGATTCTGGAAATATTATTCCCGGTCACGGCGGAATTTTAGACCGTTTAGACAGTTTTATTATCTGCGCACCAGTCGTATATTTATACTTTATTTTAGAAAAATTATTTTAAGTTATGAAACTTCATAAAGAATCCAAAGGTACGCTGATAGTCGCGGGCATTGCCTTCACTGTAATCAGTATATTATCGGTTTATTTTTTGGAAATGTGGGGACTGGCTGTGGTTCTGCCGCTGCTCATCATTTATGGGTTAATTTTCTGGTTTTTCCGAGTTCCCAATCGCGATATTTTAAATCATAAAGAAAACGTAATCGCGCCGGTGGACGGTAAAGTGGTGATGATTAAACACGTTGAAGAAACCGAATTTATTCAGGGAAAAGCCATACAGGTTTCTATTTTTATGTCGCCGCTTAATGTTCACATTTGCCGTTATCCGGTGTCGGGCGACGTTATTTATAAAAAATACCATCCCGGAAAATATTTGGTCGCGTGGCACGAAAAATCGTCCACGGAAAATGAAAGAACTACGATTGCGGTACAAAGTTTAACCAATCATATTGTGGTGTTCCGCCAGATTGCGGGCTATGTGGCGCGCCGCATTGTTTTTAACTGTAATGAAGGTGATACTGCGAAAGCCGGGCACGAATTCGGTTTTATAAAATTCGGTTCCAGAATGGATGTTTTTTTACCTTTAGATGCAGAAATTACCTGCAAAATAGGCCAAAAAACCAAAGGTGGAATTGATACCATTGCGAAAATGAACGCTTAAAATATTTCAAAAATAGCAGCTGAAAAATTCCGGGATTTTTAATTCCGGATTTATTTTTATAATTTTAGAAAACTTTAAAAACACTTTCAGATGAAATTTTCCCTGCTATTTCTGCTTTTTTTTGGGTTTTCCCTAAGTTCCTGCGACGATTCTAAAAAAGAAAATCAGCTGAAAGAGCGCGAAAAAAATCTCCTGCTGCGCGAAACGGAATTTGCTGTAAAAAAGCAGGATTACGAAATTTTACTGGCATTGCGCGACAGCTTAGAAAACGCTGAAAACACGGCTGATACTATAGCGGCTACTTTATTACCGCAAAATATTCTCGGAAAATGGAACGGAAAAATGGTATGCACAGAATCCAGTTGTGCGGAACACGTCATTGGTGACCAACGTAATGATACGTGGATAATCTCAGCGCAGCAGGTAATCATCATTAATAAAAGTGGTAGTGAGCATATCTACACTGCGAAATTTACCGGCTCGGAAATAAAGATGAGTTCCCTCAACAACACTACCAGTCCTAACAAATCCGAAATCACCTTGCAGGTTCCGGCTGAAATTACCGACCGCATTAAAGGAAACCGCGAGCTCACAGGTAAAGACTGCGTTTCGAAATTTTCTGTTGAACTGGAAAAAATCAAAAACTAAGATGTTTATAATGTTAACAGTCTCGCAGTTTGATCTTCCGCTGGAAGATCCTGTACTGAAGTTTTTGGTGGTTTTAATTATTATTCTTTCCGCGCCGCTTCTTCTCAATAAAATTAAAGTTCCGCATCTTCTGGGTTTAATTATCGCCGGCGCCGCAGTTGGACCGAACGGTTTTAATGTACTTACGCGCGACAGCAGCATTGTGGTTACAGGCACCACGGGATTGCTTTATATCATGTTTTTGGCCGGGCTGGAAATAGACATGGCTGAATTCAAAAAAAACAAGTGGAAAAGTATGGGTTTTGGTGCTTATACTTTTGTAATTCCGTTTATAATGGGTATTGTGGCTGCCCACTATATCTTAGATTTTAACTGGCTGACTTCATTTTTGTTTGCGAGTTTATTTTCTTCGCACACTTTAATTTCCTACCCACTTGTTAGCAAATTGGGTGTCGTAAAAAATCGCGCGGTAAATATTACAGTTGGCGGAACCGTGATCACCGACATTGCCGCGCTTCTTGTTTTAGCAGTTGTCGTTGGGATGACTACCGGGCAGGTAAATGCAGCTTTCTGGACAAAACTTTCAGTCGGAATTATACTTTTCGCAGTCGCTGTTTTAGTCGGATTTCCTATTATAGCGCGCTGGTTTTTCAAGAAAGTCAGCGACAAGATTTCGCAATATATTTTCGTGCTTGTCATGATTTACTTCGCGGCGCTATTAGCAGAGCTCGCGGGTATTGAAGCCATTATTGGTGCTTTCCTCGCAGGTTTGGCGCTGAATAAATTAATTCCGCATACTTCATCTTTAATGAACCGTGTGGAATTTGTGGGGAACGCGATTTTTATTCCTTTCTTTTTGATCAGCGTTGGGATGCTCATCGATTTTACGGTTTTCTTCAAAGATTTTGAAACCATAAAAGTGGCCATTTTAATGATGATCATTTCCATTGGTGGGAAATATCTGGCTTCGGTAGCTACGCAGAAAACCTTTTCCTATTCCAAGGCGGAAGGCGGTATTATTTTCGGTTTAAGCTCGGCTTCAGCGGCGGCAACTTTAGCAACGGTTACGGTTGGTTATAATATTATCATTGGTGAAACGGACCTGGGCGAACCCATCCGTTTGCTTGATGAAAGTATTCTGAACGGAAGTATCCTGCTGATTTTGGTTTCGTGTACAATTTCGTCGTTTGTGACGCAGAAAAATGCTGAAGAAATCGTGCAACAGGACAACGAAGACACGATGGATGAAACCAATCCTGAAACCGAAAATATTTTAATGGCGATCAACGAAATAGAAACGGTAGAACCCATGACCAATCTTGCGTTATTGATCCGTTCCAAAAGCACCGCCGAAAATGTTTTTGCTTTAAATATTATTAACGAAGAAAAAAACGACTCTTCCAAGAAAAACGCCGAAAAAATTCTTGAATTAGCTGTACAGGGCGGTGCCGCAACGGATATTAAAATTACGCCGCTTACGCGCTATGACACCGATGTAATTTCCGGAATTTCAAATGTGATTAAAGAATATGACATTACCGATTTATTGATTGGTATTTCGGGCAAAAAAGGCTTTTCACCGAGTTTTGTATATAATCTGTATAGCGGATATTTGAATAATAAAACCGCAAATGTATTGGTTTATCAGGCGATTCAGCCGGCGTCGACCATCCAGCGGTATTTTGTTATTTTGCCAAAAAATGCCGAAAAAGAGCCGACTTTTTTCCATTCACTATTAAAAGTGTGGAATATTGCTCGAAATTCCGGTTCGAAAATAGATTTCTACGGAACCGATGAAACCATCGCGGTGATTGAAAAAATCCGGCAACGGGCGAACATCGAAGCAAGTTTCATTATTTTCAACAACTGGTTTGAAATTAAAAAGGTTTTTGAAAAAATGAAACACAACGATGGTTTAATAATGATAATGGCGAAGCGCAATATGGTTTCCTATCTCCCGCAAATGCAACGTTTGCCGGATTACCTCAATGACCATTTCCGCGAACGTAATTTCCTGCTCATTTATCCATCGCTTCCAAAAGCTGAAGATTACCGGAAAGATACTCGGGACATTGCCAACGCGAAGGACTTCGTGGAGATTGGTAAAATAGTTGGCCGGCTTTTCAAATAAAAAAAGGAGCATTTTTCAATGCTCCTTTTATTTTCTAAAAATTGTGGTTATATCGGCACAAAAACAACGGCAGCAACTGCCGCGGCACCAACAAGAAGCGAAGTCAAAACATCTGTTTTTCGCACGGTGCGAACATCAGATTTGTTGATTACCACATCTTCTCCAGATTTCAGCTTGCCATAAATTTTTTCTTGATCCTGTTTCAGGACTTTTACTTTCCTTGTTCCCTCATTCGCGGTTTGCACCCGGTACGTATTGTAAAGCTCCAAAGAATTGGTTCTCATTGGGTGTTGCGGTGTTACCACCAAGGTTTGACATGACGTTAAAAACGTTAGAAATAAAAATATTGGAAGTAATTTTCTCATTTTAAAAATATTTTTTGCAAATCTAAGAAATAAAAATCTTACCAAAAATGCAACATTATGTTAAATTTGTATTAAAGATTTAAAGCCTTGGAAATCAGCCAACTTTCGCTCCAACACGCCTGAAAATTGAAGCCGCCTGTTACTGCATCAATATTTAAAACCTCACCGGCGATAAAAAAATTGGGAAGAATTTTAGATTCCATTGTTTTGAAGTTGATTTCTTTCAGCTGCACGCCGCCCGCGGCGACAAATTCATCCTTATAAGTTGACTTTCCGGTAACCTGCATTTTGTTCTCACAGAGATTTTCTAAAATTTTTGCCAGTTCAGCCGCGGAAATTTGGGAAATATTTTTATTCAAATCAATTTTTGAAAGCCACAAAATGCGGTGGAAGAAGCGGGTGGTGATGTCGAAAATTTTCGAGCTTCCGATGTTCTTTTTTGGATTTTCTTTTTTGAAGTTGACGATGATTTCTTCCGCTGTTTCCTTTTCAAGACCTAAAAAATTCACCACGATTTCAAATTTATATTTCAAATCTGCTAATTCGCGCGCCTTCCACGCGGAAATTTTCAAAATCGCCGGACCGGAAAGTCCCCAGTGTGTAATCAGCATCGGACCAGATTCTTCCATTTTCAGCTGCGGAATCGACACTTCGGCATTTGCGAAACTGGTTCCCATCAAATCCTTTAAAGTTTCATTTTTGATGTTGAACGTGAAAAGCGACGGTACCAAATCCACGATTTTATGACCGAGATTTTGAAGTAATTTTAAAGATTTTGGAGAACTTCCGGTGGTAAAAATCACGTAATCAGCGGCATATTTTTCTGTGTTTGTCGTTACCAAATATTGGTTTTCATCTTTTTCGATGTCGAGGACAACGGATTTGGTACGTACTTCAAAACCTTTTTTCTGAACTTCGTTCACCATTGCATTAATAACAGTTTGCGAAGAATTGCTTTCCGGAAAAATACGGTTATCAGCTTCGATTTTTAAGGGAACATTTCGGTTTTCAAACCATTCCATAGTGTCGCCAGGTTGAAATTTATGAAAAACGCTGAGCAATTCTTTATTTCCGCGCGGATAAAAATTAACCAATTCGCGCGGATCGAAGCGGGCGTGCGCAACATTGCAGCGGCCGCCACCCGAAATTTTCACCTTTTGCAAAACATCAGAATTCTGTTCTAAAATGGTTACTTTAAATTTGGTTTCATCGAGGTTTGCCGCACAGAAAAATCCTGCTGCGCCACCGCCGATAATGATGATTTGCTTTTTTTCCATAAAATAACCGTTAGAATCTGAAAGCCTGAAATAAAAATTCGGCCTTATTTGGTGCAAAAATACCATTTTTCTAACCCATCATTATTGCTTAATTTTGGGAATTATAAAATAACCGGGTTTCGATACGCAGCCCGCGCCCCGGCTTGAGTGGAGCTCTCCGCCGCGGCGGAAGACGGAACGGAAGACGGAACGAGGCGCCCAAAAAAAATTCATAAAAATATGTCTGATTTTCATTATAAATTTGAGGTTCGCTGGAGCGACATCGACGCAAATAAGCATCTCGCCAATTCTTCTTACGTAGAATATTGCGCGCAAACGCGTATGGCTTTTATGCGCACGCACAAAATGGGCCTTAAAGAGCTGAGTTACTGGGGAATCGGTCCGGTAATTCTGCATGAACGGTATTCGTTTTTCAAAGAAATTTATGCGGATCAAACGGTTTTTGTAACCGCAGAAATTTCCGGCATGTCGGAAGATGCAAGCATTTACCAGTTTGTACATAAATTTTATCTGCCAGACGGCACGCATTGCGCCACCGCGGAAGCCACCGGCGTTTGGATCGACACGATGCTGAGAAAATCTACCACACCGCCGGATGATATCCTGGAAGTTCTGGAAGAATTTAAAAGCGAAAATGTAACCATGCTTACGAGTGCAGATTTGAAAAGTTTGCCGTTTAAACCGGAAAATATTGAGCCTTTTCATAAGCACGGAACTTTTACCTGGAAAAAGAAAAATGACGAAAAAACACCCGAATAGCGGCCAATTTTTCTGAAAATAAAAATAAAAAAAATTATGCTGGAAGATAAAAATCTGGATCTTACGCCAATTTCCGCTTATGGAGAATTTGGACTGATCAAACACCTCACAGAAAACTTTAGTTTTAAAAATACATCCACTGAAATTTCTATCGGTGATGACGCTGCGGTGATTAATCCGGAAAACCAAAAAGTGGTTTTGACCACGGATATTTTAGCGGAAGGTGTACATTTTAATCTCGGTTATGTGCCGCTGAAACATTTAGGTTATAAAGCCGTCGTGGTGAACCTCAGCGATATTGCAGCGATGAACGCAAAACCGACACAGATTTTGGTCGCAATTGCAGCTTCAAACCGTTTTCCGGTGGAAGCTTTGGAGGAAATCTACGCCGGAATTTCGCTGGCGTGTAAACATTATAATGTAGATTTAGTTGGTGGCGACACCACAAGTTCAACTTCAGGTTTAATTATCAATATTACGGCTGTTGGTCTGGAAGTTTCTGAAAAAATAGTAACCCGAAGTGGCGCAAAAGTTAATGATTTGCTGGTTGTCACCGGCGATTTGGGCGGCGCATACATGGGCTTGCAGATTTTGGAACGTGAACATTCGGTGTTTTTAGCAAATCCGAATATGCAGCCGGAAATGGAAGGTTACGATTATATTCTGGAAAGACAGCTGAAGCCTGAAGCGCGGACTGACATTAAAAAAAATTTGGAAGAGCTAGACATTAAGCCGACTTCCATGATTGATATTTCAGATGGTTTGTCCTCGGAAACTTTGCATTTATCGGATCAAAGTAAAGTTGGTTTCCGGATTTATGAGGAAAAAGTTCCGATGGATTCTTTGACAATTTCTACGGCGGAAGAATTAAATTTAAATCCCATCATGTGCGCATTAAGCGGCGGTGAAGATTACGAATTGCTTTTCACCATTTCACCGAATGATTTTGAGAAGATCAAAAACCACCCGGATTTCACGGTGATTGGTCACGCGGTAGATTTAGATCAGGGAAATTTCCTGGTGGCGCGCGGAAGTAATGAATTAATTGCGCTAAACGCACAGGGCTGGGATGCTTTCCTTAATCGCGGAAAATAGAAAAAAAGCCCATTTTAGCAGCCAAAAAAATCCCAATCTTGCGATTGGGATTTTTTATATTTTAAAACACTTTTTGTTAAGCGTTCGGTTCAATAGATACAAATGATCTGTCGTTTGCTTTCTTTCTGAAAACTACTTTACCATCAACTAACGCGTGCAAAGTATGGTCTTTCCCCATTCCTACGTTTTCACCAGGATGGTGTTGTGTACCTCTTTGTCTCACGATAATGTTACCGGCAATAGCTTCCTGACCTCCGAAAATCTTAACACCTAATCTTTTAGAATGCGATTCTCTACCGTTTTTGGAACTACCAACTCCTTTCTTATGTGCCATTTTATTTTAAGGTTTTTGGGTTAAAATTATTCAGCGCTTTCGCTGGTTTGGGTTTCTGTAGCTACAGGCTCTGTTGCTGCTGCTTCTTTTTTGGCTTTCGGTGCAGCTTTTTTCTCTTTTTTGTTGTCATCAAAACCGGTAATACCAGTGATAACGATTTGAGTTAAAGACTGTCTGTGACCGTTTTTCTTCTCGTAGCCTTTTCTTCTTTTTTTCTTGAAAATGATAACTTTATCAGCTTTTACGTGATCAAGAATTTCAGCATCAACAGTGATACCGCTTACAGCTGGGGCGCCGATTGTTGTAGAACCGTTTACAGTTAAAAGAACTTTATCGAAAGAAACTTTTCCTCCTTTATCGCCTTTCAAACGGTTTACAAACAACTTTTGGTCTTGCTCAACTTTGTATTGAAGCCCTGCTATTTCTACAATTGCAAACATTGTTTATAAATTTTGTTAGTTAATTCGAGGTGCAAAAATAAGAAATTATTTCGATTTATCCACAACGCAGCAAAAAATTTCGCAGCAGATTTAATTTCAGGGAGTTGAACGGATTTAATAAAATTGAACTCATTTAAAAAATAACCGGCTAAATAGGCATTTTTTTAAGTATTTTTGATTTTCACTAACCGCTTATGAAAAGAGATCTCTATATTGATTTTGCAAAAGGTTTTGCCACACTTTCCATCATCTTCATCCACACCGTGTTTTGGTCCGGGCAATATTATGTGCCGACTGAAGTTCGCGTGCTGTCTTTGCTCATTGATGTTCCATTATTTTATGCTTTAAGCGGTTTAACCTCCGGCGGAAATGTTGAAAAAACCCTGTATCGCCTGCTTAAACTGCAGATCACCTATATGATTTTCGTGACTTTTCTCTTTTTTCTGGATTATCTCTTTAAAGTTTTCGGATTGAATTTTTTCGGCCTTGATTGGATGAAAAATTTCTATTCAACCTTCGGAACGAAATATGTCCCGAACAATATTTCCACAGTTCCACAATGGCAAAACCTCGGCAACTGGTATCTTCACCAATACACCAATGCGGATACTTTTCCAGTGGTAATGGGAAGTTTTTGGTATCTGAAAGTCTATTTTATTCTGACGGTTTTTGGCGTTTTAATCTTAAGATTTTTTTCAAAACACGTCAATTGGTTTATCGCGATTTGCTTTGCGTTGACGCTGATTTTCAATTTACTGCCCCATTATTATCCGACCGGACAAGTTGGTTACGTAGCATTATACCTCGGAATATTTTTACTGGCAAATCAGCTAAAAGGCAAAAAAATCCCCACGAAATGGATTCCTTTTCTCTACGGAATTTTATTCCTTATTTTAATTCTGCTCTTCTGGAATTTCGGTAAAGATTTGTTTTTAAGAATGAATAAAGCCAAATTTCCACCCAAATTGCTCTATATTTTTTGGTCGGGTTTTTCGCTGCTCACGCTTTTGGTTTTGTACAACCGCCTGAAAATCGAGAAAAACAATTTCATCACCTACATCGGGAAAAATGCCATTTTTTATTATTTCGCGCAGGGCATGAGTTCGTCTTTAATTTATTTCATTGTTGTTCCGCTTCAGGACAAGCTGCCGTGGGGCGCATTTTTACCGATCATGTTTTTGCTGAATATTGGTTTAGCAGTCGCCATCGCGGAAGCATTGAAAAAATTAGACGATTTAGGTTGGAAAATTTTAGAATTTCTGCGTAAAAAAACTGCTTCAGCATAACCGAAGCAGTTTCATATTTAGAGAAAAGAAATTAGTCTCTTTTATTTCCACGCGCAATTACTGCGATTAAGATAATCAGCAATAACGCACCAACTACCCAATAAAGCGGGTTGGTAAACCATTCTTCGGTGCTGGTAGTTTTTGTTGTAGTTACATCCACACCCACGTCAGGCGTATTTGTGGTCGTTTGCGCAAATGCCATCACGCTGAAAAAGAAAGTCAATACGAAAATTCCGAATTTTTCAAATCTGTTTGTTAATGCTGTTGTGTTCATAATTTATTTTTTTAATGTTAATTTCTATTTATTCAACATTTATGCCACCAGAAAACCGATATGGTAAATATACTTAAAATTTTTTACGATATCAAGAACTTTGGCGAACATAATTCGCTGTGCTTTAAATTATTAAATTTGTAAAAAATTCATCATGTTCAAATTAAGATTGCTCACCGATCCGCGCTGGGCAAATATTGCAGAAGGTAACCTGGAAGAAATACTTACCGATCACGCCTGGTGTGAGCAAAAAGCGACTTCCAATGCCATTTCGCTTATTACCATGCTGCCCGAATATCCCGAAATCATTACTGAACTGATAAAAATTGCGCAGGAAGAACTTGAGCATTTTCAAATGGTTCATGAGATCATCAAAAACCGCGGCTACGAATTTGGCCGCGAGCGGAAAGACGATTATGTAGGTCAACTTTTTAAATTCATCCGCCAGGGCGGAACGCGCGATGAGAGAATTATCGACAGAATGCTTTTTGCTGCGATGATTGAAGCACGCAGCTGCGAACGTTTCCGGGTACTGACCGAAAATATTAAAGATGAAGAACTCAAGGTTTTTTATCGTGAACTCATGATTTCTGAAGCCAATCATTACACCACTTTCATTGGTTTTGCCCGAAAACTTGGAGATCCCGAAACGGTGAACAAACGCTGGGAAGAATGGCTGGATTATGAAGCTGAAATCATAAAATCGTACGGAAAAAAAGAAAGCATCCACGGCTAAAATTTCCCATTAAAAAAGCTAAATTTTGCCTATTTTTACCGGTAGAATTTTAGTATTTCCTACGAAAGCAGATGAACAAACAGAAAATCGAAAACATCCTCAATGTCCTGGCAAAATCGTTTTTCCAGGGTTTGCTTATCATCGGACCTTTCGCGCTCACCGTGTGGATAATCTGGTACGTAGTTTCCAGCATCGATAATATTGTACCGGCACTTTCCGAGCAGGTTTACCCGGGAATTACCTTTCTGATCGTTATCTGTACCATCACTTTGGTGGGTTTTGTGGGGAATAAATTTATAATCGGCCGCGTCATCGTCGACAGTTTCGATTATTTGCTGGAACATACACCCGGAATCAAATTTATTTATACCTCGCTGAAAGATGTTATGACGTCTTTCGTAGGCGACAAAAAGAAATTCAACGTCCCGGTTCTCATTAAAACTTCAGATAACCCCGATGTTTGGCGAATTGGTTTTCTTACCCAAAGCGATCTTTCTTCCGTCGGTTTTCCGGATTATGTTTCGGTTTATTTGCCGCATTCTTACGCCGTTTCCGGTTGGGTAGTTTTCGTACTTGCTACCAATATTGTGACTTTAGAAAACGTAAGCGCGGCACAGGCCATGAAATTTGCGGTGAGCGGCGGCGTTGCAGGTTTCCATTCAGATGACAATGTTTTTAAGGCACCGGAGTGAAAATTTAATAATTAAAAATGAATGATGAATTTTCATCACAAACCTACTTTTAATTATTACTCTTTAATTTATCATAATGAAATTACCTTACGCAGAACCGTTCAGAATAAAAATGGTGGAAGAAATTCACCAATCCACCCGTGCAGAAAGAGAAAATTGGCTGAAAAATGCCAACTACAATTTATTTAATTTAAAATCCTCCCAGGTTTTCATCGATCTTTTAACCGATTCCGGCACCGGCGCCATGAGCGACCAGCAATGGGGCGCTTTGATGACCGGCGACGAGAGTTATGCAGGTTCCAGAAGTTTCGAAAAATTGCACGAAACAGTGCGGAATATTTCCGGTTACCAATATCTTTTGCCAACACATCAGGGGCGCGCTGCGGAAAATGTGCTCTTTTCAGTTTTGGTTAAGGACGGCGATGTGATTCCTGGAAATTCGCATTTTGATACTACAAAAGGTCACATTGAAATTCGGAAAGCCCACGCCATCGACTGTACCATTGATGAAGCTTTTGACATCAATGATCCGCACCTTTTCAAAGGAAACATCGACTTAAAGAAGCTGGAAGAAGTTTACAAAGCGCACCCGAAAGAAAAAATTCCGTTTTGCTTAATCACCATTACCTGCAATTCCTCCGGCGGACAACCGGTTTCGCTTGAAAATATGAAAGCAGTAAAAGAACTTTCTGACCGTTACGGAATTCCCATTTATTTTGATTCTGCGCGTTTTGCAGAAAATGCTTATTTCATAAAAACACGCGAAAAAGGCCAGGAAAACCGCACCATTAAAGAAATCGCGAAAGAAGCTTTTTCCTATGGAGTTGGAATGACGATGAGTTCCAAAAAAGATGGTTTGGTGAATATCGGCGGATTTATTGCGCTGAACGATGCAGAAATTTTTAAAAAAGCTTCCAATTTCACCATTATTTTCGAAGGTTTCATTACTTACGGCGGCATGGCGGGCCGCGATATGGCTGCGCTGGCGGTCGGTTTAGATGAAGCTACTGAATTCGAATACCTTGAAAGCCGGATTTCCCAAGTGGAATATTTGGGAAATAAATTAATTGATTATGGAATTCCGGTGCAGAAACCAATTGGTGGTCACGCGGTTTTCATAGATTCTTTGGGCTTTTTGCCGAATATTTCACGCGAAGAATTTCCGGCGCAGACTTTAGCGAATGAAATTTACAAGGAAGCCGGAATCCGCACGGTGGAAATCGGGACTTTGCTTGCAGACCGAGATCCGGAGACGCGCGAAAACCGGAATCCGAAACTGGAACTGGTGCGACTTGCAATTCCGCGCCGTACATACACCAACAATCACATGGATTATATCGCGGCAGCGATTAAAAATGTTTACGACCGTCGGGACGAAATTACAAAAGGTTATAAAATCGTTTGGGAATCGGAAATTTTACGACATTTTACCGTTCAGCTGGAAGAAGCTTAAAACTTCTAATTAAAGACAATTCGCTTAAAACTAAAAAATCGTTTCATTTGGAGCGGTTTTTTGTAGATATCGAAATACTTTTCACTGCAAACGTATTATTTTTTATTTTTGAGTAAAATTATACGTCATGAGCCACGGAAAACTTCGGGAAGAAAAAAACTGCCTGAATTGCGGTTTTATTGTTGAAGAAAAATTTTGTCCGAACTGTGGCCAGGAAAACACCGAAACGCGGAGACCGTTTCATTATCTTTTCACGCATTTCATCGAAGACTTTACGCATTACGACGGCCAGTTTTGGGGAACTATAAAAAATTTGCTCTTCAAGCCGGGAAAATTAACACAAACTTATCTGGAAGGGAAAAGACAGCGTTACGTACCGCCCGTAAAATTATATATTTTCATCAGCTTTATTACCTTTTTTTTATTTTCAATATTTCCGCCTTTTAATATGGATTTTAATGGCGGCAAAGAGTCGCAAAAATTAAAACAAACCAAAGTCCTTTCAGACATTAGTACGGCGGCGTTACAGCAGAAAATCGACAGCATAAAAGCGCAACCGAATCTTACAGCAGAAGATTCAGCAGCTTTGCAGAAAGTAACCGCGGTAATGATCGATTCCGCGTCGCTGGGAAATTTCGCGACGAGTTTTGATATGGATAAATCCGTAGATAAAGACACCAAGTTTCTGGGTTATACTACAGAAAAGGCTTACGATTCTGCATTGGTGAAAAATCCCGGAGCTTTTGATTTTATCGAAAAACCTATCGCACACAAATTTTTTGAACTCAAAGAAAAAGGCATAAAAAAAGGTGATATTTTACGGAATTTCGCATTGACCTCTTTTCATAATCTGCCGAAAGCGCTTTTTATTTATTTGCCATTATTTGCCTTTTTTTATGGATTTTCCATAACAAGAAAAGGTGGTGGTATTTCGATCACGGCGTTTTCACACTGCATTATTTCGCTTTTCTTTGCTGAATATCTTGCTTCTTTATCTGCTTTATAAAGTCAGCACAATGATCAGCTCCTCGTTTGTGAACTTTCTAATTTATTTGCTCATCACGGCGCTTCTGCTTTATAACGTGGTTTACTTCTTTCTGGCGCACCAGCGGGTTTACAGGACCAAAGGAATTTCTTCGCGTTTTTATTTTTGCTTTTGGGACTTGGCGTCACCAGCTTTTTGATGATTCATTAAATATTTCACCTGTTAAAAGAAGGAAAAAGTGAAATTCTAACCCCGATGGAAGTGGAAATCCTTTTTTGCCGCCCGCTGCGCGGGCGGCAAAAAAGATTGCAGCGGACAGCGGGTACCAGCCTTCGGGCACATGGAAAATCTTGTCGTTTCCTAAAAAAATATCCGCCTAAAGGACGGATATTTTTCATTTTACTGAAATTTAAGCTTCCTGCAACGGCGCTTGATTTCGCACCACTTCCTGCTGTACATTCATCGGAACTAGCTGGTATTCGGCAAATTTCATGGTGAATTTTGCACGACCGCCCGTTATTGACCTCAGCGTTGAACCGTAGTCATCAAGCTCCGCGAGGGGAACGTGCGCCAAGATTTTCTGGTAATGTTTTTCGGAATCCATACCCGAAATGATAGCGCGGCGCGTTTGCAAATCGCCCATTACATCGCCGGTATCTTCGTCCGGACATAAAATTTCCACTGCATAAACCGGCTCTAAAAGCTGCGGATTTGCGCGGTGAAAAGCGTCGCGAAAGGCGCCCGCCGCGGCGAGCTGGAAGGAAATATCGTTGGAATCGACGCTGTGCATTTTACCGTCGTAAACGGTTACGCGGACGTTTTGGCAGCGCGAACCGGTCAGGGGCCCGGATTCCATCTGCTGCATAATGCCTTTTTTTATAGCGCCGATGTAGCGGTTGTCTATCGCGCCGCCCACGATGCACCAGTAAAAAGCAAGTTTTCCGCCCCACGGCAGTTCTTCGATGTCTTTCTGACGTATGTTTACACCCGTTGGTTCTTCCATACCGTCGTAATAATTTTCGAGTTTTAAATGTATTTCTGCAAACTGCCCCGCGCCGCCGGATTGTTTTTTGTGGCGGTAATCGGCATCCGCTTTTCCGGTAATGGTTTCGCGGTACGGGATTTTCGGTGCTGCAAACCTCATTTTTACACCAAATTCTTTTTCCAACCGCTGTGTCACGAGATCAAGATGCAACTGTCCCTGACCGTGCAGAATGGTTTGCCTAAGTTCCGTAGATTGTTCTACCACCAAAGTTGGATCGGAATCCTGAATTTTGTGCAGTGCGGTGACCAATTTTTCCATGTCCGAGGAAACATCGGTAAAAATTGCTTTGCGAATTCTGCTTTCCGGGAATTCCATCGGACGGATTTTGCGATTAAGACCTTTTGAGTTTAAAGTGTGATTTGAACGCGCATATTTGAGTTTTACGGTAACACCTAAATCGCCGGCAACCAGCTCATCTACCGTAATGCGGTCTTTTCCTTCAGCTAAAAACACCTGTGA
This sequence comes from Kaistella treverensis, assembly GCF_900114045.1. Classification (GTDB taxonomy): domain Bacteria; phylum Bacteroidota; class Bacteroidia; order Flavobacteriales; family Weeksellaceae; genus Kaistella; species Kaistella treverensis. Next base: position 411,875 of record NZ_FORQ01000002.1, on the reverse strand, counting down.
AATGCGCTCAATTTCTCCATTTTCCGCATTTACAAGTTCATCTCCCGGTTTTAGTTTTCCGCTTAAAACTTTAAAGTAAGAAACCATCCCCACTTGCGGTTCGGATGTGGTTTTATAAATAAATATCGTGGTTTTATCGTCGGGATCGTAAGAAATTTCATCACCATTTTCAAGTTTTCTTGCTGGTCTTTCCGCGGGTGACGGTGCGATATCATCAATAAATCCCATCAAACGGCCGCTTCCCATATCTTTTAAGCCGCTAGTAATGAAAACCGGAAAAAACTGCTGTTTAGCCAGCGCGAGTGTAATTCCCTGTCCGAGTTCTTCTTCAGACAAATTTCCTTCTTCGAAATATTTTTCCATCAAGCCGTCTTCATTTTCGGCGGCGATTTCCACCAAAGCGTTGTGCATTGCGTTGGCTCTTTCCAATTCGCTTTCAGGAATGGGTTTTTTCTCGGGTTTACCGCCGTCCGCCGGAAATACGTACATCACCATCCGCAACGCATCGATAATTGAATTAAAATTTGCGCCGGAATTATACGGAAACTGCAGTGGAAGCAACTTCGGCCCAAATCTTTCCCTCGCCTGTTCCAGAGTTTTTTCGAAATCAGCTTTCGGATGGTCCATCTGGTTGATGACAAAAATGGCTGGTGTTCTATATTTTTCAACATATTCCCAAACCAGCTCGGTTCCTACTTCCACACCGTTTGCGGCATTCAGCACGATGATGGCGGTATCAGCGACTTTTAAAGAGGAAACCACTTCGCCAATAAAATCATCAAATCCCGGCGTATCAATCATATTAATCCTGTTGTTGCGCCAGTTTACAAACATCTGGTGCGAAAAAATGGTTTTTCCTTTCTCATGTTCCAGGTCGGTATAATCGCTCACCATGTTGCGTAAATTTACGCTGCCACGGCGCTTAATCGCCCCGCCTTCGTACATCATCGTTTCTATGAGCGTAGTTTTGCCGCTGTCAGAATGGCCCAGCAAGACTACATTTCTTAGGTTTTTGGTATTAGCACTCATCATATTTTGGTTTAATAATTTAATGGAAATGCTAAAAAGGAAATGATCGGCATTTGATTTTTAGGTAGTTAAAGTTACGAAAGATTTAAATCAAGCGCTGAAAAAGCAGCATTTTAAAAAATGATATTTATTACCTTAAAAGCAGCATATTTTTTAGAAAGCGGAAAATTTCTTCCTTAAATTTCAACTTTATTATCATTAAATTTGCGGGAAGCAATACAGACTATGAAGCAATTCTCCGGCAAACGCAGCATTCAGATTTTAGGATATCTTTTAAAAGAATACGGCATTTTTGATGTTGTGATTTCTCCGGGATCCCGAAACGCGCCGCTGGCGATTCATTTCTCGGAAATGGATGAACTAAATTGCTACAGCATTGTTGATGAACGAAGCGCAGGTTTCGTGGCGCTCGGAATGGCCCAGAGTCTTAAAAAACCGGTTGCTGTAACTTCCACCAGCGGTTCAGCGGCAGCGAATTATTATCCAGCCGTAACCGAAGCTTTTTTCCAGAATACACCGATTTTAATTCTAACCGCAGACCGGCCGACCGATTATGTGGATTTGTTCGATGGACAAACCATTCGCCAAAAAGACCTTTATCACCAGCATTCTTACGGTGATTTTCAGCTTTTGGAAGATGAGAAAGAAGATGCTGATGAAGAAAATTTCAACATCATTAAAAAAGCAATTGAAACCTGTTTTGAGCGCCAGGGACCGGTTCATATTAATATTCCGTTGGCTGAGCCGCTTTACGAACTGGTTTCAGAATTGCCGAAGCTTCCGCCGGTGGAAAAAACCATCCGGAAACCACAGTTTGAATTTACACCAAATTTCCCTGCAGACTGGAATACCGCAAAACGGATTATGATTTTGGTTGGTACGCGCGATCACAGCGAAGAGCTTGAAATGCAGTTATCGCAACTGGTGAAAAATCATAGCGTTGTTGTTTTAAAAGAAGCCAACTCGAACTTGCGTCAGGAGAAATTTTTTGGGCATATAGACCGGTATATTTTCAATTTTACCGATGAAGATTATAAAACTTACGCACCGGATTTGCTGATTACCATTGGTCAAAACGTAGTTTCCAAGAAAGTAAAGCAATTTCTACGCAACGCAAAACCGGAAAACCATTGGCACATCGATGAATTTTGGCATCCAGACACGTTTTTTTCGTTAAGCGAAAAAATAAAAACCACGCCGGAAAAATTCTTTGCTAAAATGCTCAATTTTATCAAATTGGAACCGAGTGCTTATTACAATTTATGGGATGTGCTGCGTGATAAAAAAGATGCAAAACACGCTGAATATTGCCTGACAACGCCATTCTCGGATTTTAAATTTTTTGAAATTTTAGCCGCTAAACTGCCAAAAAATATTAATTTACATATCAGCAATTCTTCTGCGATCCGCTACGCACAACTTTTCGATTTTCCGAACAACAATATTTACTGCAACCGCGGCACCAGCGGCATCGACGGTTCCACTTCTACCGCGATGGGCTACGCGATGAAAAGTCCGGTACAAACGCTTTTAGTCACAGGAGAAATCAGCTTTTTTTACGACATCAATGGTTTGTGGAACAATTATATTCCGCCGTACACCCGAATTATTATTTTCAATAATGGCGGCGGCGACATCTTTAAAATTATTCCGGGACCGAGTTCTACAAATGCGTTAGACGAATTTATCATGACCACGCACCATAAAAATGCGGAACACTTGGCGAAACATTTTGGTTTTGGTTACACCAAAGTTGATGAGGAAGAAACCCTGATTCGCGTTTTGAATAATTTCTTTAAAGCTGATGAAAAACCCAAAATCCTCGAAGTTGATACTTCGGAAATTGAAAATGCAGAAATTTTAAAGGAATATTTTAAGTTTTTAAAATAAATTTTAAAAAGCTTCAGCTCCCGGTTTTTGCGGCAAATTTTTAATTTTAGAAATCGGGTAAATCAGCTGATCATCCAGATTATTCATCGCGTTAATGAGTTGGAAATGGCTGAAATCGTGGATGTTTTGGAGCGTAACTTCTGCTTCCTTAATTTTTTTGGTTTTCAGCAAATGCTGTCTTTGAACGCCGTTCAGCAAAAAACTTTTCGGCGTAAACCAATCTTTGCCTTTTTTGAAAATCAGGTTGGAATAAGACGTGTCCGTAATATGATTATTTTTTACAATGATAATTTCGGCAGCCCGGGAGCGCTGTTTCATGTGTTCCAGCTCGGTTCGGTCTTCGAATTTAAAAGCGTAATCGTAGGAATTATTTTCTACCAGTTCGAAATTTGCTTTTTCCGAAATCGCGTACGGAATCATCTGTGTGCGGAATTTTCCGTCTAAACCGTAGGTCACTTTAAATTTATACAAACCTTCTTCCTGATGATCCAGATTTTTAAAAACCTGGGCTAAATTAAGCGGGTTTTCATGCCCAAAATAAGAGAACGTCTCATTTACGCGGTGCTGATGCAGCTCCAGCATAAAAATCTTTCGGTCGTCTACTTTAATACTTTCAATGAATTGGGACATAAATTTTATTTATCATTTCTTGATATTCGTCGGCAAAATTACTCAAATGTGTGATTCCACCACCGCTTTTAAAATAAAGTTTTTCGCCTTCTTTTTCGATGAAACGAATCATGACACCGGAATCCAGATCTTCGCCATCGAACCAGCCGCAAACGCCAGTGTAGAAGCCACGCTTGTAGTTTTCAGCTTCTAAAATTATTTCTAAAGTTTTTCGTTTTGGTGCACCTAAAATGGAACCTGCGGGCAAAAGTTCACGAAAAATACTGCCAATTTTGCCCCGAAAATTTGGTTTTACCGTGCCCGAAATTTCAGAACTCATGGCGTATAAATTTTTCTGCGCGGTTTTGATCAAATCAATTCTTTGGAATTCATCAACTTTCACGTCATCAGCAACGCGGCTTAAATCGTTCCGAAGCAAATCCACCACCGTGTAATGTTCCGCTTTTTCTTTCGAATTGTTTTTCAAAACCTCAACAGCATTTTCTATTGAAGCATCAATGGTGCCTTTCATGGGGTGCGTGGAAATGCGGTTTTCTTTAATTTCAATAAATGTTTCGGGCGAAAAACACACAAATTGATCTTTATATAAAACCTTGTATTTTGCTTCTGAAAGCTCGAAAATCTGCTTTAAATTCAAGTCGATTTCGATTTCAGTTTTGCAAGTATAGTTTGTAAGATAGGAATTTCCGCGTCGCAAATTACTCTGAACCAAATCAAAACCTTTGTGATAAATTTCCGCAGCTTGCGGGAAAACTTTAAGTTGAAATTTTTTAGCCGTTGTTTGGCCAAATTTTTCGGTTTTAATGCTTTGAAAATCAATTGATAAACCATTTTCCGAAATTTGGTTTTCAGTAAAAATTTCCACTTTTTCCACCAAAAAATCAATCATAAAAAAGAAAGGAACTTTCGAGAACGAAAGCTCGTCCATCACCAAAAAGTTCGGATGGTTATTTTCCAGCATTTGGCAAAATTAGTGTTTTAAAAATTTAATCTTCAGGATTTGCTTATTTTTGCGGCATGGAAAAAAATTACCCGTCGAAAGGCAACCTGAGCGATATTTTGAAAACCGCGTTTGCGTACTGGAACAAAACGTTGCTTTTTCAACTCGTGTACAGTCTTTTGTATTTTTCGCTGCTGTTTATGGGTTATTTTTATCTTTTCAGATATTTTGGACTTTGGGATGCGCTGGCGCCGTACGCAGATTTAATTAAAACCGATATGCCGGCTTTCAACGCGAAAATGCAGGAAGTGGCATTGCTACCGCAAATGCAGGGCTTTGTTTTTGGAATTTTTATTCTACTTGCGCTGCTGAATCCACTGAATGTGGGCTTCTATCAGATTTACCGCAAAATTGACCTGAAACAGCCCGTGGTTATGAACGATCTTTTCGCCGGCTATATGGGTTTTGCTTTTTTTAAATTTTTTGGTTTTTACCTGTTTTGGCTCATTATTTTTTCCTACGCCAATTCATTAATAGTTTTGGGCGTGGTTTGGCTGATTCTCACCGCATTTTCGGTTCCGCTGATGTTTTTTAGCAATATCAATACTTTTGAGGGAATCCGGTTGACATTTAAAGCCTTGAAAAAAGATTTTACCACCGCTTTAATTGCGATAATCGTGGCGATAATTTTCAGTCTTTCCGGACTTTTGCTTTTCGGTTTTGGTTTTTTACTCACTTTTCCGTTTTGGCATGCTGTCATTTATGCATTATACCAACAATTTTTCCGAGAAATTGAACCAAAAAGTGCGAAAAAATTATGAGATGTTTACAAATTATGATAAATTTGAAAAAACATCTAAACAACTATGGAAACTTTTCAGGATTTTAAACAATCAAACGGGCCGGAGCGGTCGGCAGGCGCTATAATCGCGCACGCTTTCGATATTTACAAAGGCATTTTTCTCTATGCCATCGGGGCATTTTTACTCATGTTTTTAATTTCATTTTTAATTCAGCCTATTTCGGGATTTCAGTCCGAAGAATTATTAGAAGAAATTCAAAATTCACCCGAAACGCTGTCTGAAAATATGTGGTCGATTCCCGGCATTCGCACGTATTACGGTTTATCCGGTTTGGTAACTTTGCTTCTTGCACCTTTTTATGTGGGTATAATTTACCTTGCGAATAAATATAATTTGAATGAAAGACTTGATTTTTCTGATATATTTATAGGATTTAAACAGAATTTTCTGAACATTGTGTTGTACACATTAGTAATGAGCATCGCTTTAGGAATTTCATTCGCGATGTGTTTTGTCCCGGGACTTTTCGTTCTTCCTTTCTTTATGTTGGGCTATCCGATTCTGTTATTTGAAAATGCTTCTTTTTCCGACGCGCTGAAAAAATCCTTTAATATTGCCAAAGAAAATTACGGCGTATTTCTCGGAACTTCACTTCTAGGTTTGCTGGTAAGCATTTGCGGCGTTTTCCTATGCGGAATTGGAATTATTTTCACCATGCCTATTTTCCTGGTCGTAATGTATTCGCTCTACGTTGCTTTTTGCGGCAGACCGCGCCCAATTATCACGAAAGATTAAATTATTTTTACATTCTTTTCAGGAATAAATGTACATTTGAAAGCAATGGATTTCCATTGCTTTTTTAATACCAGAAAATGCCAAATAAAAAACACCAAATTAGTGAAATAGTTATCAAGCAGATTTTTTTGCTGCTTGTCATCGTAGTTTTGGCGCTTCTTATTGCGTACAATCTATCGCTGTTTATTCCGTCTTTGCTGGGCGCAATTACCTTGTATGTCATTACACGGAAATACAATCTTTACCTGCAGGAAGAAAAAAACTGGAAACCCTGGGCAGCGTCGTTGCTGATAATTTTGGGCACTTTGGTTATTTTAATTCTGCCCGTATATTTCATTATCGATATGCTGATTGACAAACTCGGAAATGCAACGGCGTACATGGAAAAGTTCAATATTTTTATTGATAAAATCCACGATTATATCTACAGCAAAACACATATTGATGTTTTAAGCGAAGACAATCTTACCAAGCTGAAAGATAATGTTGGAAAATATTCCACCTCGGCGCTGAGCGGAACTTTCAATACGCTAACCGTTTTGGTTTCAATGTATTTTATTCTTTATTTTTTGCTCGAAAAACCCCGACTTTTTGAAAGGCTGATGCGAAGTTCCGCACCGTTGAAAAAATCCAACGTCAATCTTTTGGGCGAAAAAATTCAGAAAATGGTGATGGCAAATGCGATCGGAATTCCGGTTGTCGCCATCGGACAGGGAATTATTGCTATTATTGGCTATTTTATTTTCGGTGCGCCCAGCCCGTTTTTGCTTTTTGCACTAACCTGCGTCGGCGCGATGTTGCCGATTGTCGGGGCGGCTATAGTTTACGTTCCGGTCTGTATTTTTATGATTGCCGAAGGAAACGTTGGTTCAGGCATTGGTTTGGCGCTGTACTGTGTTATCGTTGTGGGACTTACCGACAATTTATTACGCTTTACTTTACTGAAAAAACTGGAAAATATTCACCCTTTAAATACCGTTTTTGGAATTATTTTAGGCTTAAATGTTTTCGGCTTTATGGGCTTGATTTTCGGGCCGATTCTGATTTCCATTACCGTACTTTTAATCCAGGTTTACCGAGACGAGTTTGCGGATGACGACAATGAGCTGATTCTTCCGGAACCGAAAGAAATTGAAGAAAAAATTGACCTCAGCATTTAAGATGATACCAGAATTAAGACCGGAAATTTTAAAGGAAATCTGCGAAACCGAAATGCCTTTTGGCAAATACAAAGGCGTTTTTTTGGTCGATTTACCCGTGAATTATTTGGAATGGTTTCAAAGGCAAGGTATGCCAAGAGGAAAACTGGGCATGCAGCTTTCCACCATTTATGAAATAAAACTCAATGGTTTAATGGATTTGCTGAAACCGCTTCGGCAAAGCACGGCACCGATGAAATCTTCAAAGAAAATTTACAAATTCTAAATAGAAAAAATATCGCCTTAAAAGACGATATTTTTTGTTTTTTAACAAGATCAAAATTAAACCGAAAAGTTCCTGTTCAATTTATTTCCTGCTTCAGAAGCATTTTTTTTCGAAATAGATAATGATTAATTATTCCGTCTTCAGCGCATTAATTTCATCGCGCAGTTTTGCAGCTTTAATGAAATCCAGGTTTCGCGCGGCAGCTTCCATTGCTTTTTGTTTTTCAGCCACTAATTTTTCAATATCTGCATCACCAAAATTTGCCTTTTGTTCGGCAACTTTTTGTAAAATTTCTTTTTGAGTATATTTTGGATCTGGAAAATCTTTGCTGCGGCCCACCAAAACTTCAGATATTTTTTTGTTGAGAGAAGTTGGAACCAAACCGTGTTTCTCGTTGTATTCCATCTGTTTCTGGCGACGGTAATTGGTTTCGTCAATCGTTGCCTGCATCGATTTCGTCATTTTGTCCGCATACATAATCGCACGGCCGTTTAGATTTCGCGCCGCTCTACCAACGGTTTGAATCATCGAACGTCGGGAGCGCAACATCCCTTCTTTATCCGCATCAAGAATCGCGACAAGCGAAACTTCCGGCAAATCCAGACCTTCACGCAGAAGGTTTACACCTACCAAAACATCGAAAAGACCTACGCGCAAATCCTGCATAATCTGGATTCGGTCCAGCGTTTCTACATCGGAGTGAATATATCGGGTTCTAATGCCAAATTTTGTGAAATATTTTGTGAGCTCTTCGGCCATTTTTTTTGTTAATGTCGTCACCAGCGTTCTTTCATCAACCTCAGCTCTTTTCTGGATTTCTTCCATCAAGTCATCGATTTGGTTCAGTGACGGACGGATTTCGATAATCGGGTCGAGTAATCCGGTCGGACGGATCAGCTGCTCAATATATTCACCACCAGATTTTTCAAGCTCATAATCTGCCGGCGTTGCCGAAACATAAATCACCTGGTTTTGAATTCCTTCAAATTCCTCGAATTTTAACGGTCGGTTATCCATCGCTGCCGGAAGTCGGAAGCCGTGTTCCACCAAAACCTCTTTTCGGCTGCGGTCGCCACCATACATTGCGTGAACCTGCGGCACCGTTACGTGACTTTCATCAATCACCATTAAATAATCTTTCGGGAAATAATCGAGCAAGCAGAATGGTCGGGAACCAGGAAGTCTGCCGTCAAAATAGCGTGAATAATTTTCAATTCCGCTGCAGTAACCCAGTTCTTTCATCATTTCCAAATCAAGTTCGGTGCGTTCCTGCAGACGTTTTGCTTCATAAGGTTTTTCGATTTCATTAAAGAAATCAACCTGTTTTACCATATCGTCCTGAATTTCTCGAATCGCGCTCACCTGCGTTTCTTTCGAAGTGACGAAAAGATTCGCCGGATAAATCTGAATTTGGTCAAAATTTGCCATCACGTTTCCGGAAGCTGGATCAAAACTTTGAATGGTTTCAATTTCATCACCGAAAAACTGAAACCTGATCCCGTTATCTGCGTAAGCCGGAAAAACATCTACCACATCGCCAATTACTCGGAACGTCCCACGCTGGAACTCATTTAATGTCCGGGAATACAAAGCATTAACTAGAGAATGAAGCAAGTTGGTTCGCGTAATTTTCTGGTTTTTTTCGATTGAAATCAGAGATTTATGAAACTCTTTCGGGTTTCCGATACCATAAATACACGACACCGAAGCCACGATCAAAACATCACGACGCCCGGAAAGCAAACTTGCCGTCGCGGAAAGTCGAAGTTTTTCCACCTCTTCGTTGATGGATAAATCTTTTTCAATATAAGTGTTGGTTGAAGCGATGAAAGCTTCCGGCTGGTAATAATCGTAATAGGAAACGAAATATTCCACGGCATTATCGGGGAAAAACTCCTTAAATTCCATGAAAAGCTGCGCCGCCAAAGTTTTGTTGTGCGCCAAAACCAAAGTAGGTTTCTGCACATTCTGGATGACATTGGCCACGGTAAAAGTTTTCCCAGAACCTGTGACGCCGAGCAGGGTTTGGTACTTTTCACCGATCTCCAGGCCTTCTGTTAATTTTTTTATTGCAGTCGGCTGATCGCCAGTAGGTTGATATTCTGATTGAAGTTGAAATTGCATTTTGCAAAAATACGGAATTTAAAAGACTGTATTTTATTTGATTAGCGAAAAATTTTGGCGGCAAAACAATCATTTTTTTTCTATTTACTTCTGCTTGGAAATGGAATTTATTTCATGCTTGCAGCGCTTTCAAACTTCATGGTAATCGGCAGTTTCATGGCAGTTTTAACCGGCACACCGTCTTCTGTTGCAGGTATAAATAATTTCCCATTCGTGGCAAATTTTGTTGCACGTTCCGCTTCTCTGTTGAAAGCAAAATTGTCGCCTTCCGCCACAACATTTGTCACTTTCCCCTTTTCATCAATGCTCAGGAAAACAGTTGTTTTCAGTAAACCTTCAATGTTCTTAATGACTGAAGTATCAAAGGTTTGGCCGATAGCCTGGCGCAAAGCGTTGAGACCGCCCGGAAATTGAGGAAGAACTTGTTCAAATTCACTTGGCGGTGGCGGCGGTGGAGGAACCGTCGCGTTGTCTGGTGCTGATACTTTTTTACGGATCGTATCCATTTTTACCGGCGGAAATTCTTCAATTTTCGAAGTTTTTTCCTCGAAAATTTTCACTTCCGGAATGATACTTTTCACCTCCGGAATTGCAATGTCTTTAATTTCAGGAGAAACTTTTTGTTCTGAAACTTTATTTGTCGTTGTTTGGGCATTTATTTTCTTGGTGAAAAATAAAGCTAAAATAGCTAAAACAGGCAAAAATGCCAGTTTTTTCAGGCCCGCGGTTGGGGAATTTTTTGTGGTCATCATAATAAACCGTTTTTTGGTGTTGTTAAAATTGAATTGATGTGAAAGTTCAAACTTTTCTAAACTTCTGATTTCACTTAAAATTAATTTTTGGTAATCTCTGATGTTGAAATTATGCTTTAAAACATATTCATCCGCCAAAAATTCATGATTCGCAATCATCGCTTTTTTGTAGAGGAAAAGCGCCGGATTAAACCAGGAAAAAATCTTTAGAAATTCAAGAAGGAGCAAATCAAAACTGTGTTTCTCCACGACGTGACATTTTTCGTGAAGAAAAATCTGCTCTTCAATTTCACTATTTTTTGACTGCTTTAAGGGCAAAAAAATGGTATTTAAAAAACTGAAGGGTACTTCAATTTTTTCCGAAAGCAGAATATTTTGATTTTTAAAAAGAAGCTTTTCACCCTGGATTCTTTTAATTTTGATGAAGGAATAAATGAATTTCACTAAAAAGAAAACCGACACCACTGCATAAAAAAGGAGCCAATAGTTAATGAAATTTGCTTCCAATAGTTTTGGAGAAGCGGAAATTACAGTTTGGGAGGTTTCGCCAAAAACCAAAATTTTGCTTGTTTTAGCCGGAAAAATTTCCGGAATGCCGATGAACCGAATTGAATACGAAAAAAACAGCGCCGTCAAAAGAAAAAATCTGTTGAACCGTAAAGTGCGTTCCTTTTCCAAAAAAAGAAAGTAAAATCCAATCAGGAATGATGAGCACAGGATTATTTTGACAATAATTGGTATCATAGCTACTTGTTTATTTTGTTATCGATAATGTCACGAAGTTCTTTCAGCTCGCGCTGCGACAGTTTTGTATTTGAGGTAAAAAATGAGGCGAACTGCGAAACTGAACTGTTGAAAAAACGGTCGATCATAGAAGTCATTTCGTGGTTGAAGTAAACTTCCTTGGCGATCTTCGGAAAATATTCGCGGGAATTGCCAAAAGTTTTATAACCCACGAGATTTTTGTTTTGCATCCGCTTTAACAAAGTTGCAATCGTGGTTGAAGCAGGTTTTGGTTCCTTAAAAGCATCTAAAATATCTTTCATAAAAGCGGTTTTACGCTCCCATAAAATTTCCATCACTTCTTTTTCCGCTTCGGTTAATTTGGTTTTCATTTCTACAATTGCATTGTTTATTCTACAAATGTAGAATTAAAATTTTAATACACAAATATTTTTACTAAAAATTTGAATTTCAATATTATCCAAAAAAAACTGGACATAAAAAAAACCGCCTTAAACAGCGGTTTTTTTTCTATTTTCTATCAAATTATTTTTTCAGATATTTTCCCGGATGTTCCAAATAAAGTTCGGAACCGAATGGAGTTAAAGTAGAATTTGTGCCCAGGAATTTCAGTTTCGGGTTGTACGGACTCACCATTTTATTTGCGCCCGCGCTTACACCTGTAATCAATTCCAAAGCTTTTGCTAAAGCCACATCGCCGGAAACATCACCAAATTCTTTCAGCTTTCCGAAATAATCAGCCGGTGCGAAAACATAGTTCGGTGCGATACCGCCGGAGACTGGATTTTCCTGCTTTTTCCCGTTATAATAGGAGAAAGTAATCGGCTGCATTGCCCAGGTATGCGATGTATTTCGTGTATTAACATCGGTATAATCGGAAGTTGGAGAATCGTATAAGGTGATGGAACCCACAAACTTTCCGTACGTTTCACCACCAATTGTGGTTACATTAATGTACGCTTTCAGTCCCTGGATTGTCAATTCACTTGCAGATGCAGAACCGCTGGAAGTCAGCACATAAACTCTGTTTAAGTTCAAGCTGTTTACTGGAACTGCACCGGTATTTTGTACGCCTCCACTGCTATAACTATACGTATTTACGGTCGTAGATAAATTATCGGTTTCGTCATACTGGTTGTGCTTATCGTTAAAATCCAAAATAACATACGGGCTACCGGTAAACTGTCCTGTTACCATCTGGCCAAGTGCTGTAGCCGTTTCTACGGATCCGCCGCCATTATATCGTAAATCTAAAATAAGATCGGTTACATTATCAGCTTTCATCTGACCAAAGGCCGCGTTCAGCTCATCATTATAATTCGACTGGAAGCCGTTATAAACCAAATATCCGATGTTTTTACCGTTAATTTTTTTGGTTTCGTAGTAAGCAACCGGATTTTCCTCTAAAGTCACCGCGGTTATGTTGGCGGTTTTTGCAGTTCCGGACGTTGTAATACCTGCTGATGATACTGTAACATCTTTAGCAACTGTTACAGAAAACTGGTCCGCAAACAAAGCGGTATAATTGCTTACGGTTAATGCTGCGCCATTTACTGCGCTGATGACATCACCTCTTTTTAAACCGGCTGCTGCTGCAGGTGAGTTCGGAACGATATAGTTTACAATTGCTACAACATCGGTATTTCCCGAGTTTTTCAAATATAAACTCAGGTCCATTCCGGAACTTTTGGAAACTCCGGCAAACTGAGCGATCAGTTCTTTATAATCCGGAACAATCCAGGAAAAACGGTCTTTATTTGGATAATCGTACAGCAGGCTGTAAAATAAATCATCAGGTTTTTTAGCATTTACAAAATTTGCGTAGTCATTTGGCGTTTTAAAATAGCTGTCGCCAAGTGCAGGTACATTTTTTTGCCAGTAATACCAGGAATTTAGTCCTTTCCAGACAAAATCATTGGCGCGAACCGGCGTTACAGCGGTTTCCGGTTTCGGCTGTGGCGTTGGATCATCATCACGGGAACATGAGCTAACAAGCGCTGCCGCTGCGAAAACTACTAAGTATTTTTTAAAATTCATTTTTTTTGATAGATTTGTAATTATGAAACTCAAAAATATAAAAAATATTTCTAGTAAATTGATAATAATTTCGCTTTTTGCTTGGATATTTTCCTGTGTAGGACAAAAATCTTATCCAGAAGTTAAAAATGCAACCTATAAACCTTACCAGATTAATGGTGAACGTGGTTATATTATAGAATTTGAGCTTTCAAATGATAATGTAAAACCCGCTGCAGTGGTAATTAACAGAATAAAAAAAACCATATCACCGGCTGATAAAAACGGTTTGAAATATCGGATAAACGTAATTGCGGAAACGCGGAAAATCCTTAATTATAAGGTGAAAGGTTCGGAAAAAGAAAACGGCATTTATTTCTCAAGTGAAAACGAGAAATCCTTTAAACCGGTGGAGTTTGAATTGAGATAAAAGAAGGAATTTCGGTTCTTTCTTTTTTTTGTAAATTTAATGGAATAAAAATCACACTGTTATGAAAAATTCCATCTTAAAAATTCCCGCCTTTATTGCGGTTTTTTTTCTGTCTGCGTGTAACGGCAACAATACTGTTACAGAAGAGTCAACGCCGGTAACCGAAAATCAGGCGATGCAAAATCCGGAAACCGCCGCCAAAAATTCACCGGAATACAATCCTGCGTTCCCCGGACAAACACGCATTGAAGGTGTAAAAACTAACACCGCGTACAACGTAGAGGTGGTAAACAGCAATTTAAATAAACCGTGGGGAATCGCGAATTTGCCCGACGGTCGTTTTATTGTAACCGATAAAACCGGCTACATGACCATTTTATCTGCGGACGGAAAATCCTTGAACAAAGTTGAAGGTTTGCCAAAAGTTGATGACAGAGGTCAAGGTGGTTTACTGGATGTTGCTTTAGACCCCGATTTTCAAACAAACCGCATGATTTACTGGAGTTTTACCGAACCGGTTACCGGAGGTAATCACACCGCGGTTGGTAAAGGAAAACTTTCAGCGGACGAAAAAATGATTGAAAATCCACAGGTGATTTTCCGTGCAACACCTACTTATGACGGAACCATGCATTACGGCAGCCGACTGGTTTTTGCTAAAGATGGAAACCTTTTCGTAAGCACGGGCGAACGTTCCGACCTCGAAACCAGACCGTACGCACAAAAAACTGACGCTTATTTGGGCAAAGTTTTGAAAATTACCAAAGACGGCAAGCCCGCAGCAGGAAATCCATTTACAGAAAATTCGGCATATAAACCGGAAATTTTTACCTACGGTCACCGCAATCCGCAAGGTTTGGCGATGGATGAAAAAGGCCAGCTTTGGGAAGCTGAAATGGGACCTAAAGGCGGTGACGAAATAAACCTCATTCAAGCCGGAAAAAATTATGGTTGGGGCGATGTGACCTACGGAATTGAATACAGCGGTAAAAAAATAAATAACGGAACCACACAAAAAGCCGGAACAGAACAGCCGGTTTATTATTGGGATCCATCCATTTCAATGAGCGGAATCGACTTCTACACCGGAAATATTGATGAATGGAAAAACAATTTAATGGTTGGTTGTCTGAGCGGCGAAAAAATTATCCGTTTGGTTATTAAAGACAATAAAGTGGTGGGCGAAGAATGGCTGCTGGAAGACAAAAAAGAAAGATTCCGCGATGTTTTAAGTGCATCCGACGGTAATCTCTACGGCATTACCGACAGCGGAAAACTTTATAAAGTTTCGAAAAAGTAGGAAATTTTCGGTCAATTTTCAAGTATTAAAAAACCTCCGCGATTGTGGAGGTTTTTTTTATGGTGTTAAATAGACCAAATTTCCATCAAAATCATCATTAAGATTTTTTAAAAGCCGCGCCGATTTGGTTTTGTTTAAAAATTCTTCAACGAAAAAACTCGTTTCGAAAAACTGGCGGTGGATTCCGGGCAGCAATTCCATGAAATAATCCATTCCGACTTTGTTATTGTGCAGATCCATTTTCTTTTCCAAAGGTTTATTTGGAAATAATTCTTCGTGCAGATCGGTCATTCTTTTACAATAATTTTGGGCTTTTTTAGGGGAAGAAATTTTGCAGCAATACATCATAATTAAACACGTCCAGAGCGCATGTCGGAACGCATTTCCCACGCCATTGTTCGAATGTGATTTAGGGAAATGTTTCTGCGCCAGGGCAAAACTTCGCAGCGTTGCGTAGAGTCCAAGCAGCGAAAACAGCGGATGCGGAAGTATCAAGCCTAAAAGTTTCAGTATTTTTTTGAAACTCAATGATGAAAGCGTGGTTAAAATTAATTTTAAATTTCTCATAAAAAAACAAATCCCACCTCAAATGAGGTGAGATTTTATTATTAATCCAATCTTTTTAAGCGTGGCTTAGCAATTTTACTGTTTGTGAAACTTTTTCCCGGATTTCAGTTCTTTTCACGATGAAATCTACAAAACCTTTTTCCTGAAGAAATTCGGAGGTTTGGAAACCTTCCGGCAAATCTTTACCAATGGTTTCCCGGATGACGCGCGGACCGGCAAAACCGATCAAAGCTCCGGGCTCAGCCATAATAATATCGGCTGTCATAGCAAAAGAAGCGGTAATTCCACCAAAAGTTGGGTCACACAAGTAAGCGATGTACAAAAGCCCCGCTTCGGAAAGCTGCGCAAGTTTCGACTGAACTTTTGCCAGCTGCATTAATGAATAAGTCGCTTCCTGCATTCTGGCACCACCGGATTGGCAAATAATCATATATGGAAGTTTGTGCTCGATGCAATAATCTACAGCACGGCGGATTTTCTCGCCCATCACAGAACCCAAAGAACCACCGATGAAACTGAAATCCATACACGAAATCACCATTTGCTCACCTTTCACGGTTCCCACCGCATTTCGGATGGAATCTGTCAATTTTGTTTTAGATTTTACCTCTTTCAAACGGTCTGTGTACGACTTGGTATCTTTGAAGTTCAACATATCCACACTTTCCACATTCGCGTCAAGTTCAGTGAATTTGTTGTCATCAAAAATAATTGAAAAAAATTCCTTGCTCCCAATTCTTACGTGAAAACCATCTTCCGGCGAAACATAATTGTTCGCTTTCAGCTCGTCATGCTCGATCACTTTTCCCGTCGGCGTCTGATGCCAAAGCCCTTTCGGCACATCTTTTTTGTCCTCGGTAGAAGTGGTAATATTTTGGGTTTTTCTTTTAAACCAGTCGAATGCCATATTTTTCTAAATTTTGGATTTTAAATTTTCCAGAATAAATTTTAGCTGCTAAAAGCATCTTTTTTTCTGTTTTATTTAAAGTGTATTGATGTTGTTCAAATCTTCGAAAGCCTGAACCAATCTTTTGCTGAAAGTTTCTTCACCTTTTCTTACCCAACCCCGCGGATCGTAATATTTTTTATTTGGTTTATCGTCACCATCCGGATTACCAACCTGAGTTTTCAGGAAGTCCAGATTTTGGTTCATATAATCACGGATTCCTTCGGTATAAGCGAATTGCAAATCGGTATCGATGTTCATTTTAATTACACCATAATCAATAGCTTCACGAATTTCCTCCAAAGAAGACCCAGAACCGCCGTGGAAAACGAAATTAATTGGTTCTGCACCCAAACCAAATTTTTGCGAAACGTATTTCTGTGAATTATCCAAGATTTTCGGTGTTAATTTCACATTTCCGGGTTTGTAAACGCCGTGTACATTTCCGAAAGCTGCTGCGATGGTAAAGTTCGGTGAAATTGCGCTTAATCTTTCATAAGCATAGGCAACTTCTTCGGGCTGCGTGTATAATTTTGAGGAATCCACCCCAGAATTATCAACTCCGTCTTCTTCACCGCCGGTAATTCCCAGTTCAATTTCTAAAGTCATTCCCATTTTTGCCATTCTTTCAAAATATCGGCAGGAAATATCCATATTTTCTTCAATTGGCTCTTCCGACAAATCTAACATGTGAGAAGAATAAAGCGATTTTCCGGTTTGTTTATAGAATTCTTCGTTGGCAACCATTAAACCATCGATCCACGGAAGCAATTTTTTCGCGCAGTGGTCGGTATGTAAAATTACGGTTGCACCGTATGCTTCTGCCAAAGTGTGAATGTGTTTCGCACCGGCGACACCGCCTAAAATTGCAGCCTGCTGACCGTCATTGCTTAAACCTTTTCCGGCGTTGAAAGCGGCACCACCGTTTGAAAACTGAATAATTACCGGTGAATTTAATTTGGCTGCAGTTTCCATAGTTGCATTTACGTTGCTGGAACCTATTACATTTACTGCTGGCAGCGCAAATTTATTTTCTTTGGCGAATTGAAAAATGTCTGTAACCATTTGTCCTGTGGCAACGCCTGCCGGAAACTTCTTGCTCATAATCGGAATATTTTAGAGTTGTATTTTTGCTGTTTTTTGGAACAGTAAAGTTAGGAATTTTATGTCGAATATTTAATTTCTTTTATCATTCCCCCAAAGCAGTTTCTGGCGGATGGTTTCGTAAAAACTTAAGCTTGGCGGGTGCACCAGCAGGATTTGGAATTTTGCTTTGCGCAGTATCACTTCGGTGTCGGTTTCCATGTGGAAAAGGCGCGAATCCAGAGATAATGAATATTGCGGCACGCGGCTTTTCACTTTTAAGCGAATCTCAACATCGTCGTTAACAATCAGCGGACGGACATTTAAATTATGTGGCGCAATTGGTGTGACAACAAAAGTGTCGTTATTTGGCGTTATAATCGGGCCGCCACAACTTAAGGAATATGCGGTAGAACCTGTAGGCGTGGAGATGATGATGCCGTCGCCCCAAAATGTATTCAGAAATTCATTATTAATATAGGAGTCCACCGTAATCATAGCGGTTGTTTCCTTGCGAGAAATCGTAAGGTCGTTCAAGGCAAAAGGAAAAAACATGCTGTTATTAGGGGAAATAATTTCGATTACCGAACGATGGCTGATTTTTACATCGCCTTTCAGTATTCTGTCGAGCTCCAAAAAAGCTTCTTCTTTGGTAAAACTCGCAAGAAATCCTAATCTTCCCGTATTTACTCCGACGACAGGAATTTCTAAATCCTGCACAAAAAGCAGGGAATTTACAATCGTTCCGTCGCCGCCGAAGGTAAAAAACAGATCGACTTTTTTCTCCTTTAAATCTTCCTTACCATCAAAGGTTTCGAAAACTTTAGAAAACTGCATCGCTTCCGCCATCTGACCATATAAAATCGCCTGAACGCCTCTTTTTTCAAGCTCCGAAACGAATTTGCTCAGGTATAAAAATGTATCCAGATCACTTTTCTGGCTGTAGATTGCAGCTTTCATTATTTTAAAATTCCATGTATTTCTGAAAAAACCCAAATCGGTCTTTCATTAAATCTTCTTTTTCGTCGTCATAATATTTAAGGACGACATTGTAGCCGTAACGTTCAAAAGTTTCATCGATTGAACTTAAGTTTCCGCTGCTTATTTTTAAAGTAATCTGTACATCATCACCAAGAAAAGCGCTGATATAGCAGCCGTAAATTTTAGCATTATTCGACTCCACAATTTTCGCAATTTCAGTCATCGAATAACTTTTTTCATTAATTTGAACGATCAGCATCGCACCGGTTTCCGAGAAAAGCGGATATTTTGCAAACTCACCAAACAGATCGTCGGCGCACATATAACCTAAATATTTCTCAGATTTATTTAGAATCGGTAAAATATTGGTGTTGTACGTGTGAAAAAGCTTTACAGAATCCAGCATATTTCCGTCTTCGAACAAGGCAAATTTTTCGTAATGAATTTCCAAAGAAGACAGCTGACCTTCCGGACTTTCATCTAAAAAAGACTGGCTGAGCGCACCCAGAAAAAACCCTTTTTTCTTGATAAAAACGTGGGAATATCCAAATTCCTTTGCCATTTCATTCGCGTCTTCAATAGAATCGGTGGTATTGAAGGCCGGATAATCTTTGGAAATATAATCTTTGATAAACATAAGCCAAATTTAGGAAAATTAAAAAAAAGAAGCGCCGCATAAATTAACCGTAAAAATCAGCAAAAAAATTTTAAAGCAATAACAAAATTTATATATCTTTGTAGCCTTTCATTTTTACTTTTTATTAGATTTATTTAAAACCGCAGGACTTCTGGCTCTTGCGGTTTTTCTTTTTTAGGCGTTTTAGCCCGTAAAAAAATCAGGCCTGCTAATATAATAAGTCCGCCTACAAACTGCATCACCGTTAGCTTTTCACCATCAATGATTCCCCAAATCACCGCGACAACCGGCATTAATAATGTTACCGTTGAGGCAAACAACGGCGTTGAAATATTCAGTAAACGATAATTCAGCATCATTGCGAGTCCGGTTCCGAAAATTGAAAGCAAACTCACAAAGCCCAAACCGATGAACAAACTTTTATTTGGCTGCAAATCATTGAAAAAACCTGCCATTACCAAGCCAACCAGCGAAGGCAAAATCAAAACAAAGGAAAATACAAAAGCGGAAAGAATTTTCGCCGGTATTTGATGCAATTTTGATTTTACGGTAGTTGTAGAAATTGCGTAACATAAAGTTGCAAGTAAAAGTAACAAAATCGGAATGACTTTCAGCTCGCCACTTTCACCGCCTGAAAGCGCTAAAATACAAGCTCCGGTGAAACTTATTACAACACCAATAAGTTGTCTTTTGGTGGTTGAAAATTTCCAGAACAACATACCGACGATAATCACGAAAATTGGCATCATGGAGTTTACAATCCCGGCAATGCTGCTGCTGAGCTCGGTTTCTGCAATTGGAAACAAGAACATGGGAATAAAATTACCGGTTATAGCGGCAAGAATTAACCATTTTAAGTGTTTCCTGGGGAACTTTTTAATGTTACTCAGCGCCACGGGCAAGAGCAAAATCCCTGCAATCAGCACGCGCAAAGCACCGACTTCGTACGGATTGAAATGCTCCAGCGATTTTTTAATTAAAATAAATGATGAACCCCAAATAATGGAAAGTACGATCAATAAAATCCATCTTTCTTTTTCAGGATTCATAGCTGTTGTTCTTTAGAATTTTTAAATATTCAGTTTTCGAAATCATTTTTGCGCCTAAACTTTCTAAATGATCAGAATGCGCCTGACAATCGATAAGCTCGAGATTTTTACCTTGGTTTTGAATAAAATTGATAAAACCTGCTTTTGATGCATTGCTAACTTTGGAAAACATGCTTTCACCACAAAAAATTTTACCGATCTGAATGCCGTAAAAACCGCCGACCAGCTCGTTATTTTGCCAAACTTCAATGCTTTTGGCTATTTTCAGTTCGTGAAGTTTTTCCAAAGAATCCATTAATTCTTCTGAAAGCCAGGTGCCGTCCTGATCTTTTCGGTAAATCGTTGCGCATTCTTCTAAAACCTGTCGGAAACAGGTATTTTCTGTGAAACTAAAAACTTCGTCACGTATAATTTTCCGCATCGATTTTGAAACTTTTAAATCTTCCGGGAAAAGCACAAAGCGCGGATCGGGACACCACCACAAAATCTCTTCACCCGGATTGAACCACGGAAAAATTCCGAGCTGGTACGCAAAAAGCAAGCGCTCCGGCGAGAGATCACCGCCAATGGCAATAACTCCGGATTCAGAATCGAATTGACGCGGGTCCGGAAAAGAAATTTCGTTCTGATCTAAGAGAATCATAGGAAAATGAAATCCTGCCGTGAAAGCAGGATTTTAAATTTTTTGTACTCAATTTTTTAGAAAGGCAAATCGTCGTCTTCCTCTTCGAAAACATTTCCGCCTTGTGCCGGCTGCGCGTTTGAAGATGAAGCTTGCGTTGGTTCCGCATCATTTGAAGCAACATTTTCCATTCTCCAACCCACGATAGAGTTAAAATATTTCACTTCACCTTGTGGAGAAGTCCACTCTCTACCTCTGATATTGATAGAAACCTTCACTTTATCACCTTCTTTTACCTGATTCAGCAAATCGCTTTTATCCTGTAAAAATTCAATATTTATAGGTTGTGGGTACTGTTCTTCGGTCATCAGGATCATTTCTCTTTTTTGAAAACCGCTTGCAAATGTCTGAAGTTCAGTTATTTTCTTTACTGTGCCTTGTAATTCCATGATATAAATTCGTTAAGTTGGTAAAAGTAATAAAATTGGACAGAAAAAGAAAGTTCTACAAGTATTTTTGAAAAATTAAATTTTTAAAAAAAATTATTGCTTTAAGTGGGAAAAGTTTTTATATTTGCACTCACAAAAAAACAGAACAGGTGTTCATTTCGCGGATGTGATGTAATTGGTAGCCATGCCAGACTTAGGATCTGGTGCTGTGAGGCGTGTGGGTTCGAGTCCCTCCATCCGCACAATTTTTTTAAATAAAATTTAAGGAAATTCATCGCGAAAATAGCTCAGCTGGTAGAGCACGACCTTGCCAAGGTCGGGGTCGCGGGTTCGAATCCCGTTTTTCGCTCCACTTGCCTTGGTGGTGGAATTGGTAGACACGCAGGACTTAAAATCCTGTGTCCGTAAGGATGTACGGGTTCAAGTCCCGTCCGAGGTACTTTAAACGCTGTTAATCATTTTGATTAACAGCGTTTTTTTTTTGCTTATACCAGAATTTTCCCTTTCAGAAAAAACCAAAAAAAAGCCCATTTAACCACGAAAAAATTCGCTTTCCGTGGGCTGGTACTTTTTTTGTTAGCTATTTGCAAATTAAAAAATCATGTCAATTCACAATCTTAAAACTTTATCCGAAGTTTATAATTCGCTTAACAAAAGAGGCATTACCAAAGAAATCTGTATGAATGAAGACCATCAGATGATTTTAGGTAAAAAAGAAAAAATTTATAATCCGGAAGATCTCGTTATCGTGAAATCTTACCGTTTCGAAGGTGAAAGTAATCCCGATGATAATGCGGTGCTGTATTTAATTGAAGACCGCGACGGTGAACTCGCTACGTTGCTCGATTCTTACGGCGCAACAAGCAATTACAGCGGCGAAGAATTCGATAATTTTCTGCGCAAAGTTCCTATTCACGAAAAAGCAGAATACGATATTCAATAAAAAATAAAATCCGGAAAATTTAATCTCCGGATTTTTTCTTGAATATTTTTTCGAAAAATCCGCGCTTTTTAGGCGCTTTTTTTTCTTCCGGTTTAGTGGTGATATTTTCCACTTTTTCCTTCACCTCGCTTTTGGTTTGCTGCAGGTCTTTTTTATTCTGTTCCAATGCCGTTTTGGTATTATCCATGGTGTTTTTAATGGATTTTTCGGTTTTCGGAGCGTTTTTTCCAAGCAAAGTTTTCTTTAATCCCTGTTCAATTCCGCGCCAGAAAAGATTGAAAAAAGACTTGCTTTTATCGCGTAACACTTCTTCAACTTCCACAGATTCGGGATAATTACCCGAATTTGTTTTCACAAAAATATTTGCGACAGCCGATAATAACTTATCTTTTTCACCGCTTTCTTTCAGCACGCCGATTTTCAGATTTTGGTGCAACATTTTTAAACTTCCATAAATCCCGCGCTGTGTGCCTTTAAAATTAAAAATCAAATCCGAAATCAGTCCTGTAGCCTGAATTTTTAGATATGGTTCAATAAACGGATTGACTCTGGAAGCCGGTAAATCCGCAATATTTCCGGAAATAGAAAACGCGTCGTTGAGGTTTGCCGTATCAAAACTCCATTTTACATTCATCGGCGAAGCATTCATAAAGCGGCAGGAAATATTTATTGGAACAAAAGTCGGTTTGCCTTTCATTTTTGCCGAATTCAGGTTTTTCACATTCATGTTGAAATTTCCAAACGTCAATTTTCCAGGGCCGTCGCTTTTTTTGGTGTCTTCTTCATATTCCAAAACGGAATTTTTTACATCAAGATTCTGAATGTACATCGGAAATTTAATGCTGCGCAATAATTTGGAATACAGCGGTTTTTCGCTCAAATCATCTTTCGGTAATTTGCTGCGGAAAATATTTGCATTCATTTGGTTTAAAGTCACCTGCGACGCATTCAGAAACTTTCTTTCAGAGAGAAAATCCCAATCACCGTTCATCGAAATCTGACTGACTTTTACATCATACAAATCTTTTTCTGTCGGAATCCTTCGGATGAATTGCGCGCGTGTGAGGCGTGGTTTTGCTGCAAAATTCGAAACCTGCAAAACATCTTTGTTCAGTTTCAGCAGCGACGCTGTAATGTTATAAAACTCCGTGGTGTACTGAAAATTCCGGGTTGTAAGGGCATATTTTCCGGTTTTGAATGGAAAAGGATTTTTCACCGTTTCGGCATCCATTTGAATATTTTGAACATAACCATTCAAACTTTTTAAAACAACCGGCGATTTTTCATTTTCAATGGAAATATTGCTGTTTCGAATTTCGAAGTTTTTCACCGTAAGCGGAAACTGTAAACCGGAAAAATTTGCCTTTTTAGCACCGTTTTTTTTAGCTGCTGAAATATTACCTTGAACGGAATTAAGCAAAACCTTCTGAACATCAACTTTCAGCTTATTTTCTATCAGCTTCAATTCCTTTATTTTAAGCTGAATTTGCTTAATATTTAAAGCTAGTTTGGTTTTATTTTCAGCAGAAATTACCGGCTTTAAGGCGATATTTTTTAAATCTGCATTTTTCGGGTTAAAACTAAAGTTTTCGATATTGATATTTTCGGTGTCTGAAACAAAGTTTAGGTGCTGTGCCGCAATATCAAAATTTGCATATTCGAACGGCAGCGATTCTGTAGAAGTTTCGCGGTTCATCAGAAATTTATTGATGTTCAGCGTCACATTTCCGGCAGAAAATTTCGGGGTTCCATCGGGTTTCAAAACAGAAACCTTTGCATTTTTAAAAAGCACATCTTCAAGATTAATTACCAAATCGAAATCCTTTTTTTTCTTATTTGGTTTTGCCGAAGTTGTTCGGATGTTCAGTTCTGGATTTTCAAAATGCGCGTTTGTGAGAGAAATTTTATTTTCGTTTACCTCAATATCGCTGAAATTCATTTCTGCGGTTTTAAAATCGTAAAGATTTTTATCCTTCGGATGATATTTGGTAAAATTTCGAAATGACAGCAGCGGAATCAGTGCGAAGTTTTTCACACTCATTTTTCCGGCTTCGGTGGTGATGTGTTTTGCGGTTATCGCATACACATTATCTGGTCGGAAAAATAAGTTTTGTCCCTGAATATCGTATTTATCAAAAACCACCGGAAGTTTTCGCTCCACACTTTCTTCGGTCATCTGAATATTTTCAACATTCAGATCGAGATTTTTTACCGAAAAATATTTTTGTTGAGTGTGTTTAAAAATCGAAATGTTTCCCCCTTTTATGGTCAAATTTTCGAAAACAACCGGATTTCTTTTTTTTCCGGTTTTTTCGTCAACGGGTTTTGCGAGCGTGATTTTCAGATTTGGACGGACTAAAACCAATTGCGAGGAATTGATGACCTTATTAAAAACAGCGTCGTAAATCCCGAGCCGACTTATCGAAAGCGAATCTATATGGCCTTGAAGTCCGATGACATTCGGGTTGGAGTTTTTTTTATTTTCAATGGAAATTGCTGAAGCAGAAATATCTCCGGTCACCAAATCGACTTTCAGATCATTATAAGCGACCTTGTAATTGGAGTTTTTTTTGATATATCCGGCAAGGTTATTTTGGAGCCAAAAATTGGTTCCAAAATTAAAAGCCAAAAAAATAAGCACTGTAACCGGCAAAAAAATGGAAAGATACCGGATGTAATTTTTCTTCATCCTTTGGATGAATAAAAATCTATGCCACGAATTGCGGTAAATTACTTGGAAACATCCAGCTGCACGACATAGCCCTCATGCCCTCTCACATTTATGAAATTTCCGCCTTCGAAAGATAAATATTGTCCTTTGATTCCGCGCAGAACACCTTCAAATTCCGGAACTTTATCCAGCGTGAACGACAAGATTTTTTCTGGTGCTTCGTATGGATAATCCAGCCGCTCCATTTCGTGCTCCATGGTATAGAAATTTTGAAAATTTTCGGGGAAATAACCCTTTATTTTTTCCCGGAAATCTGCGAGGTCCAAATCGTCTTCAAAATCGTCTTCGAGCATTTTTTTCCAGTTGGTTTTGTCGGCAAGATGTTCTTTCAGCGCAACTTCTATCATTCCGGCTTCGTAGCGGTTGTCGGTTTTCGCGATCGGCAGCGCAAAAGTTGCACCCTGATCAATCCAGCGCGTTGGCAGTTGTGTTTCGCGCGTGACACCAACTTTTACATCGCCGGTGTAAGCCAAATATACGATGTGCGGCGCGAGCTGAATTTTTTGCTCAACTTCCAGATCGCGTTCTTCAATGCCGAGGTGTGCGGTGGAAAGTTCCGGCCGGATAATGGTGTCACTCGCATACGGACTTTCAAAAAAACATTTTTTACAGAAACCCATGCGGTAAATTTTATTGTCGCGTCCGCAGTTTACACATTCGTAACCAACGAGCTTAATTTTCAGATTTTTACCGATGACCTGATTCATATTAATAAGATCATTGGAAAGATTCAGGAAATACTGAATGGGTTTTCCGTTAATCGTCGTCATTTTCAGGAGCTGTCCGGTAAATTGCATGGCTAAATATTTCAGTAAATTTAATGATTTGATTTTAATTAAATTTGTGTGATTAAAAGCACAACATGAATTATCTAGTTACTGGCGGAAGCGGATTTATCGGTTCGCACCTTGTGGAACATTTGCTGAAGAGCGGACATTCTGTCATTAACATAGACAATTTTGATGATTTTTATGACTATAGGGTAAAAATCAAAAATACGCTCGAATCCGTGCGAAAAACTTCCGAATTCAGTTTTCATGAAAAAGAACTTGATATTCAGAAACTTATATTTGAAACTTCGACCAAACATTACCAACTTTATTATCAGGATATCCGGGATTTCGACGGGCTTGAAAAAATATTTGAAAAGCATAAAATCGATATGGTTATTCATCTCGCGGCGCTTGCGGGTGTGCGGCCGTCCATCGAAAAACCTTTGGATTACGAGGAAGTAAATATTAAAGGCACCATGCATTTGTGGGAACTGACGAAAAAATTTGATATTCAAAAGTTTATATCTGCTTCTAGTTCAAGCGTTTACGGCAATAATGAGCATGTTCCGTTTCATGAAGATGACCGTGTTGATGAACCAATTTCTCCCTACGCGGCCACTAAAAAATGCACCGAGATTTTAGGTCATGTTTACCATCATCTTTACGGTATAAACATGATTCACCTTCGGTTTTTTACCGTTTACGGACCGCGGCAAAGACCTGATCTTGCAATACATAAATTCACGAAAAACATCAGTAATAACGCCGAAATTCCGTTTTATGGAGATGGTTCCACAGCACGGGATTATACCTACATCGATGATATCATTGAAGGTATTCAAAAAGCAGTCACCCATTTGGAAACACACACGTCGGTTTATGAAATTATTAACCTCGGCGAAAATCAGGTGGTGACATTAAATGAAATGGTGGAAACCATAGAAAATGAGCTGCAGACAAAAGCACGGAAAAATCTTTTGCCAATGCAGCCTGGTGATGTGCAGAAAACACACGCTGACATCCATAAAGCCAAGACTTTGCTTGGTTATCAGCCGGTGACCCATTTCCCAAATGGCATAAAAAAGTTTGTGGAATGGTTTTTGAGAAAGGGTTCCTGAAATTGAATGAAAATAATAACCAAAGTTTGTTGAAAATCAGCGACAAAAACCTTTTTTATGTCGCCTATTTTTATACTTTTGCAAAAAATAAAATGATATGTATTGGACATTAGAATTGGCTTCTTATCTGAGCGACGCACCCTGGCCGATGACAAAGGCAGAACTTATTGATTATGCAATACGAACAGGCGCACCAATGGAGGTGGTAGAAAACCTTCAGGCAATAGAAGATGAAGGGGAAATTTATGAATCCATCGAAGAGGTTTGGAGCGATTATCCAACCGACGATGACTTCCTCTGGAATGAAGATGAATATTAAAAAACACAGTCGGTGGTCATCTTTGGCTATCGGCTTTTATATTTTAGAAAAATTCTAAAAATTTTAAAATTTTAAATAGCGGCGTGTTTTTCCACATAAGCTTAAAGTAAATAGTATGGGTTTTATAGACAAAGTTCTTAAAGGTTTTCTTGGTGATAAAAATATAACTGATCTTAAAGACGTAAAAAAAGTTGTAAGCAGAATAAAAGCAGCAGAACCAAACATCGCCGAATTGTCGGATGATGGCTTACGACAGAAAACTGCTGAATTTAAAGAAAAACTGAAAACGGCAACCGCGGAAATTTCAGCACAGATTGAACAGACCAAAGAACAGATAAAAAACTCATCAAATATTGATGAGAAAGAAGCCCTTTTTGCTAAAATAGAAGCGCTGAAAAAAGATTCTTATCAGATCGAAGAAAAAGTACTTTCGGATATTTTACCTGAAGCTTTTGCGCTCATTAAAGAAACTTCACGCAGACTGGCACAAAACGGAGAAATCCGCGTACAAGCCACAGAAATGGACCGCCAGCTTGCTGCCACGAGAGATTTTGTGGAATTAGACGGCGATACTGCAGTTTGGAAAAATCATTGGGATGCTGCCGGAACACCGATCCAGTGGGATATGGTGCATTATGACGTGCAATTTATCGGTGGTGTAGTTTTGCATAACGGTAAAATCGCGGAGATGGCGACAGGTGAAGGTAAAACCTTGGTTGGGACCTTACCAATTTATCTAAATGCTCTTCCGGGCCGTGGTGTACACGTGGTTACCGTAAATGATTATTTGGCGAAACGTGACTCTCTTTGGATGGGACCGCTTTACCAGTTCCACGGTCTTTCCATCGATTGTATTGATAATCACCAACCGAATTCTGATGCGCGTAGAAAAGCTTACCAATCAAGCATCACCTACGGAACAAATAACGAATTTGGTTTCGATTATTTGAGAGATAATATGGTGACTTCACCTTCAGAACTCGTTCAGGGTGAATTGAATTTTGCCATCGTCGATGAGGTAGATTCTGTTTTGGTGGATGATGCCAGAACACCATTAATAATTTCCGGGCCGGTCCCACAAGGCGACCGTCAGGAATTTGATACTTTAAAACCTTCCGTTGACCGAATTGTGGAAATTCAGAAAAAAACGGTGAGCGCGATTTTTAATGAAGCTAAAAAGCTCATTAACAACGGAAATACGAAAGAAGGTGGTTTTAAATTGTTGCAGGCCTACAGAGGTTTACCAAAAAACCGTCAGCTTATAAAATTCCTTTCTGAAAGTGGTCACAAATCGCTTCTCCAAAAAGTGGAAGGACAATATATGGCAGACAACAACCGCGATATGCCGATTGTTGATAAAGATTTATATTTCGTTATCGATGAAAAAAATAACCAGATTGACCTGACCGATAAAGGTGTAGAATATATGTCTGCGGGAAATGAAGATAAGGATTTCTTCGTTTTGCAGGACATCGGAACTGAAATCGCCGAAGTTGAAGCTAAAAATTTAACAAAAGAGGAAGAATTTGAAGCCAAAGAAAAAATATTCAGTGAATTTGCGGTAAAATCTGAGCGCGTTCACACGCTAAATCAACTGCTGAAAGCGTATACTTTATTCGAAAAAGATGATGAATACGTGGTAATCGACGGCGAGGTAAAAATCGTAGATGAGCAAACCGGCCGTATTATGGAAGGAAGACGTTATTCCGACGGACTTCACCAGGCGATCGAAGCGAAAGAAAATGTAAAGATCGAAGCTGCAACCCAAACTTTTGCAACAATTACGCTTCAGAACTATTTCCGTATGTACAACAAACTTGCGGGGATGACGGGTACAGCAGAAACTGAAGCAGGCGAACTTTGGGAAATTTATAAACTGGATGTAGTGGTTATCCCAACCAATAAACCAATTATCAGAGATGACAGACAGGATTTGGTTTACAAAACCAACCGAGAAAAATATAACGCAGTAATTGAAGAAATTGAAAGATTAACCGCAGATGGCCGACCGGTTTTGGTGGGTACCACTTCAGTAGAAATCTCTCAGTTGCTATCCAGAGCGCTTCAGCTCAGAAAAATTCAGCATAATGTCTTGAACGCGAAACTTCACGCTCGTGAAGCGGAAATCGTAGCAATGGCAGGTGGACCTGGTGTTGTAACCATCGCAACCAACATGGCAGGTCGTGGTACAGATATTAAACTGCAGGGAGAGGTGAAGAAAAATGGCGGTTTAGCGATCATTGGTACAGAAAGACATGATTCACGACGCGTAGACAGACAGTTGCGTGGACGTGCCGGTCGTCAGGGTGACCCAGGAAGTTCCCAGTTTTACGTTTCCCTGGAAGACAATTTGATGCGTCTTTTCGGTTCTGAAAGAATTGCGAAAATGATGGATAAAATGGGTCACAAAGAAGGAGAAGTTATTCAGCACGGTATGATTTCAAAATCCATCGAAAGAGCCCAGAAAAAAGTTGAGGAAAATAACTTTGGTGTCCGTAAAAAGCTTTTGGAATATGACGACGTGATGAACAAACAGCGCGACGTTATCTACAAAAGAAGAAAGAATGCACTCTTCGGTGACCACCTGAAATACGATATTTCCAACATGATTTTCGATGTTGCGCAATCATTGGTTTCACGCGGAAAACTGGAAGGCGATTTTAAAGAGCTGGAATATGAAATCATTAAATTTTTCACCATGGAAACTCCATTCAGTGAAAACGATTTCAAAACAAAACAGGTTCCGGAACTTACTGATATTTTATACAAAGCTGCATCCGACGATTACCAGATGAAGCTGAATCTTTTGAAAGAAAAATCTTATCCGATCATCGAAAACGTTTACCAAAACCAGGGCTCAATGTTTAAAATGATTCAGGTTCCGTTTACCGACGGCATTAAAACAATGACCATCGTGACGGATTTGAAAGAAGCATACGAAACGAAATGTGAATCCTTAATAAACGATTTCGAAAAAAATATTTCTTTAGCGATTATCGATGAAAACTGGAAACTTCACCTCAGAGAAATGGACGACCTTCGTCGTTCGTCTCAGGGCGCGGTTTACGAGCAGAAAGATCCGCTTGTAATTTACAAACAGGAATCTTTTTACCTTTTCACCGAAATGGTGGAGAGAGTAAACAAAGAAATTATTTCTTTCCTTTACAAAGGCGAAATCCCGACGTAATTAACACTTTCTAAATACCAAACTTCTTCAGCTTGCTGGAGAAGTTTTTTTGTGCGCACATTTTAATTTTTTGTACTTTTAATGCCATAAAAATAGATAAATGGCATTAGTAGATCTTTCGCAACAAGTTGCACTCGGTATTGATATCGGCGGTACCAATACCAAATTCGGACTTGTAAACCATCGGGGCCAGATTTTAGAAAAAGGCAGCTTGAAAACCGATGATTTCCCGCTTGTGGAAGACTTTATTGAGGCTTTATACGAAAATCTTACGCCACTCATTGCCAGACATTGCGATGAAGAAAAACTTGACGGAATTGGTGTCGGCGCACCGAATGCAAATTATTATACCGGAACGATTGAGCAGGCACCAAACCTGAACTGGAAAGGTATTGTGCCGTTTGCGGATCTTATGACTAAAAAGTTCGGTATACGCTGCAAAATGACAAACGACGCCAATGCTGCGGCACTTGGCGAAATGATGTTTGGTGCTGCGCGCGGTATGAAAGATTTCATTATGATGACTTTGGGAACCGGCGTAGGAAGCGGAATTATCACCAACGGACAGCTGCTTTACGGTCACGATGGCTTTGCAGGCGAACTTGGACATACAATCGTGAAACCTGGCGGCAGAAAACACTGGAGCACCGGCTCAGAAGGTTCTCTCGAAGCCTACGCATCTGCCACCGGAATTGCGATTACGGCGAAAAAAATGCGCGCAGAATTCCCCAGTTCAATGCTTAACAATCATCCGGAAGAAGACATAAGCTCCAAAGTGGTGTATGAGTGCGCCATTGCCGGCGACGAAACCGCTATCGAAGTTTTCCGTTATACGGGACAAAAATTGGGCGAAGCTTTAGCCAACTTTGTGATGTTTTCCTCACCAGAGGCGATTTTGCTTTTCGGTGGCGTGATTAAAGCCGGAGATTTCATTTTAAAACCCACAAAACTACATATGGAACGCAATCTTTTACCAATTTTCCGAAATAAAGTTTCATTGGTTTTTAGTGAACTGAATGAAGCTGATGCCGCAATTTTAGGCGCCAGCGCTTTGGTTTGGGAAAAATAATAACTACTTTTTTAGCTGCAAAAAGACCTTTTTTTTGCTTTTTGTAAATTTGAAATATATGCCGTTTCAGCGGCATATTTTTTTGTTTTAATGTTTTCGAATAATCAATTTTTGCATTGGAAATATTATTTTTAAAATTGAAAAAATTCGGCTTTAAAGCAGGTAATTTTTTCGATTTTAATACTTCAAAAACCAGTCAACATTCATCTCTTCAATATTAAAATTTCGCGTTAAAGTGCCAGATTTTTTGGTTTTAAAGTTTAGAAAAATTTGCCCATAAAGCAGGGGATTTTTTGGTTTTATATTTTTCATTAATAATTAACCATTAATCATTATTAAAAAAATGCCGCTTTTAAGCACAAAAAAACTGCTGAAAAATTTCAGCAGTCTTCTTATTTATAGGAAAACCTTTTCTTATTTTACCAATACCATCTCACTGATCAAATGACCTGCGTTTCCGTATTTTTCAATGGTCCAAAGTACCATTCTTACATCAACACTGATGGTTTTCTGCAATTTTGGATCGAAGATAATATCGCCGCTTAACGCTTCGCTGTTTCCATCGAAAGCCAAACCAAGCAATCTTCCTTCGCCATCAAGAACCGGTGAGCCTGAGTTTCCTCCGGTGATATCGTTGTCCGACAGGAAGTTTACCGGCATAAATCCTTTTTTGTCTTTATATTGGCCGAAATCTTTCTTTTTCACCAAGTCTAAAAAGCGCTGTGGCAAATCGAATTCTTCATCACCTTTTTTGTATTTCGCCACCATTCCGTTGATGTCTGTATAGTAGTTATTTTTTTCAGAAATACCCGCGTAGTTGCGGTCTGCTCTTTCCGGCAAAGTGCTGATAGAACCGTAAGTTAAACGCATTGTAGAATTCGCGTCCGGATAAAATGCTTGATCCGGAAGGGATTTTCTTAAACCATCTAAGAAGATTCTGTTATTTTTTGCAAAAGCTTCATCAACTTTAGCATATTTTTCAGCACCTAATTTCTGGTCGTTAACAAAACCGTTAGCCAATTTCAATAACGGATCTGCATCAATTTTCAGTCTGTCCGGATTGTTTAAGAAGTTCATTGCAGATTCTTTGGTCGCGAAAATGGATGCATAAGCCATTGTAGAAAGGTTTTTAGCATCTGCAGCTAAAAGTGTTGGCGAAGAATCTTCTTTTGTAACTCTTTGCTGGTAAAGTCCCACCATAGAGTTCAGCATTTCGCCTTCCAGTTTTACGTTTATTTTGTCGTAAAATCTGTTGATTGCATCTTCAACTTTAGGTTTCATCGCGAGACGAGCCGTTGCATCCTGATCTGCGTAAGTTTTCAACAATGAACCGAGCTGATATGCAATACCGATGTATTTTGCATTTCTCTGAAGTTGTGACGCGTAATTTCTCTCCACATTTCTGTTAGAAAACTGTGCGTAATTGTTTTTCAAGTCCTGAAGAACTGTTCCGTACATTTCTTCATTAGCAGGTAAAAGTGCCCAAGCCTGGAATTTAGCTTCCAATTTTTGCTTGTCAGCAACTGTTCCGTTTTTCTCGACAGCATCGATGGTTCCCTGTCTGTTTTTCCAATAGTTTGCCACACTTGCGTATTGTGAAGCGTAGTCTAATTTAGTCGCCTGGTCTTTGTCCATGTATTTTTTCATGACATCCATGGCAACTTTAGAAGCTTCTACCCAAGCCGGATAATCTTTGTTCACCATTTGCTCAATACCGAAAGACGGTAAAAAACGGTTGGTTCTTCCCGGGAAACCAAGAATCATGGTGAAATCACCAGGTTTGTAACCCTTCAATGAAATAGGAAGCGAATGTTTTGGTTTCATCGGCACGTTGGTAGCCGAATATTCCGCTGGATTATTGTTGGCATCAGCATAAACACGGAAGACAGAGAAATCTACGGTATGTCTTGGCCATTCCCAGTTATCGGTATCGCCACCGAATTTACCTAAAGAATTTGGCGGAGTTCCTACCAACCTTACATCCTTAAAATCTTGGTATACAAAATAGTAAAATTCATTACCATTGAAAAAATCCCGAACTACAACGGTATATTTTCCGTTTTCAGAGTTTTCGTTCTGGATGAGTTTGTATTCTGCATCGATGATATTTTTTCTTTCATCTGCAGACATGGTGTTGTTCAGTTTTGCGTTGATTCTTTTGGAAACATCGTCCATTCTTACCAGAAAGCGTACAGATAAACCTTTTGCAGGAAGTTCTTCGCTTCTTTTCATCGCCCAGAAACCATTGGTTAAATGGTCTTTTTCCGGAGTAGAAAGTGCTGCGATATTTCCGTAACCACAGTGGTGATTCGTGAAAAGCAAACCTTCTTTGGAAACCATTTCTGCGGTACAGCCGCCGCCAAACTGCACAATAGCATCTTTTAAGCTGGAATTGTTCACAGAATATATTTCTTCTGCGGTAAGTTTTAATCCTTGTTTTTGAAGGTCTACACCGTTCAATCTTTTGATCATGGTCAAAAGCCACATTCCCTCATCTGCTTTCAGTTGCAGAAAGCTCAGCATAAAGGTGAGCAGTAAAAAAATTCTTTTCATTTAATATTATTTAATGTGCTAATTTAAGAAATAACTTTTACTTCAAAGCATCAAAAAAACCGGAAAACTGCAGTTTCGGTTTGTATTTTTTCGGCGTTAAAAAGGCAAATTTTTACGTTTTCTAAGACCGTAACATTTCGGTGTGCGGAATATCGTCTTCAAGATAAGAGTTTCCGGTTGATTGAAAACCGAAATCCGCATAGAAATTCAAAAGATAATCCTGCGCTGAAATCTGGATTTTGCTTGTTTTAAAACGGGTTTCTATAATATCCAGCGCGATTTTCATTAAACCTTTACCGAAATTTTGCCCGCGAACATTTTGATTGGTTAAAACGCGCCCGATCGAGGCAAATTCGTATTTAATTTCGGGTGCGAAAATTCGGCAATATGCCGCTATTTCACCGTTTTTTTCTGCCCAAAGGTGAAGTGCTTTTTCATCATAACCATCGGTTTCCGGGTAAGGACAGTTTTGTTCCACCACAAAAACATCGATTCTTGCCTGCAAAATTTTATATAATTCTTGGGTAGAAAGTTCGCTGAAGGATTTTACCTGCCAGACGACTGCGTAAGATTTCATAAAAATTAAAAGCTGCTAATTATCGAATTTAACATGATTTTCGTGAAGAAACTGGTTGGTTTTCGAAATGAAAGCCAGGATCTCATCGCCACCCGTTTTCTTTTCTGCGGAGGTTACATAAATTTCCGGCAGATCTTCCCAGGTTTTCAGCAATTCCTGTTTGTATTTTTCCACGTTCGCAAGAACCACGTTCGGTTTCAATTTATCAGCTTTGGTAAAAACCAAAGAA
Organism: Kaistella treverensis; assembly: GCF_900114045.1. GTDB lineage: Bacteria > Bacteroidota > Bacteroidia > Flavobacteriales > Weeksellaceae > Kaistella > Kaistella treverensis. The sequence goes on along the minus strand of NZ_FORQ01000002.1, from coordinate 377,164 downwards.
AACGGAATTCCACTTTCGCCGCAATATTCAATAAATTCAATATCAATTTTTTGTGGCGTGTGTCGGGAATCGATGAGCACGAAAAGGTTCACCAGATTTTTGCGGTTCAGAATATAATTAATGATGAGATTTTCGAAATCTTTCCGCAAAGTTTTAGAAACTCTGGCGTAACCATAACCCGGCAAATCTGTTAAATACCATTTTTCATTGATGATAAAATGATTGATAAGCTGCGTTTTTCCCGGCGTTCCGGAGGTTTTTGCTAAATCTTTATGGTTCATCAGTGCGTTGATCAGTGAAGATTTTCCCACGTTGGAGCGGCCGATAAATGCATATTCCGGTAAAGTCGGTTCGGGACATTCCTGCCATTTGCCGCTGCTTTTTACGAATTCTGCTGTCTTGATAACCATGTTCTGAAATTTAATTAACTGAAATAAAAAATGGAAGTAGAACTTCCATCAAACTATATTTTCTTGCGCTGCAACCACTCGTACAATATTTCATTGAACTTGTCTGGCTTTTCCATCATTGCAGCGTGCCCGCATTCTTCAATCCAGTGGAGTTCGGAATTTGGCAGAAATTTATTCATATCTATTGCAACATCCGGCGGCGTTACATTATCCTGCCGTCCCCAGATCAGGCAAACCGGTGTGGTGATTTTTGGTAAATCATTCAGCATGTTGTGCTTAATAGCACTTCGTGCAAGCATCACGGTTTTAATACCTTTCATACGGTCATTCACCACCGCAAAAACCTCATCCACCAATTCATCGGTTGCGACAATCGGGTCGTAGAAAACTTCTTCGGTTTTCTTTCTGATGTAGTTTTTATCGCTTTTCCGCGGGAAACTATCACCAAAAGCGCGTTCGTAAAGGCCGGAGCTTCCGGTAAGCACAAGATGCGTCACCAAATCCGGGCGTGCTAAGGTCAGGATCAGCCCAATATGTCCACCCATAGAATTTCCGACAATTACCGCCGGCTTCCCTACTTTTTCTTCAATAAACTTGGAAACGTATTTCGCTATTGTGGTTAAGTTGGTATTAAGCACCGGCAAATCGTACACCGGAAGCACGGGAACAAAAACCTTGTAACCACGCTCAGAAAAGAACATTACTGTCTTTTCGAAATTGCTTAAACCGCCCATTAATCCGTGCAGCAGAATAATAGGTTCACCTTCACCAGCTTCAATAAAAGCGAATTTTTTTTCTTTTTTAGTTTTAAATATCATAGAGTGTACGCATTGAGCGTGTGCAAAAATACAAATTAAACACCAAATTATAATTTACCTTTTTATAATAATAAAATTAAGATTTTTTTTATCAAAAATATGCCGTTAAAAGGGGTAATTTTTATGGTTTGAATAACTCCTTTTTAATCAGCGTTTTAACACGAAAATAGAAACTTATTAACATTAAGTCAAAAAGTGGGTAAAAGTGGGAGCTTTTAGAAATTTTTATATAAATTTGTCCCAAATGAAGAATTTCATCGGAACATATGAATGTAGAATAGACGACAAAGGTCGGCTAAAACTCCCTGCCGCGCTGGTAAAGCAAATGGGAGATTTCGATGATGGTTCCTTTGTCATCAAACGTGCTGTGTTTCAGCCATGTCTGGAGGTTTATCCAATGACGGTTTGGGACCGGCTGATGAAAAAACTTACCGGCCTCAACCGGTTTATCAAGAAAAATGCCGACTTCATCCGCCAGTTTACCGCGGGTGTAAAAGTGGTAGAACTGGACAATGCAGGGCGCCTCCAAATTTCTAAAGATTTAACACAGTTCGCTCATCTGAAAAAAGAAATCGTAATTACGAGTGCTGGCGAGCTTTTGGAAATTTGGGACAAAGAAGCCTACGAAAACGTAATCGCAACCTCCGAAGAAAATTTTGCGAACCTTGCCGAAGAAGTGATGGGAAACCTGAGCTTTGATGATGAAGCGCTGTAATTTCTAAGGAAATCAAGAGAATTTAACCTGAATATAATGTATCACAATCCTGTTTTGCTAAAAAAAAGTGTCGATGATTTGGTAACAAATCCCGATGGTATCTACGTGGATTGTACTTTCGGCGGCGGTGGTCATTCCCGCGAAATTCTCAGCAGGCTTTCGGAAAAAGGGAAACTCTACAGTTTCGACCAGGATTTGGACGCGCTGAAAAACACCATCGAAGATGAACGTTTTACGCTGATCAACCAAAATTTCCGGTTTCTGGAAAATGCGCTATTTATCTACGGAGTTACGCAGGTGGACGGTGTTTTGGCAGATTTGGGTGTTTCTTCTCATCAGTTTGATGAAGCCGACCGTGGATTTTCGACAAGAAGTGACGCGCCGCTGGATATGCGGATGAATGTAATGCAGCTTTTAGACGCCAAGAAAATCATTAATGAATATGAAGAAGACGATATCGCGAATATCCTTTTTCAGTATGGTGAAATCCGCGAATCGCGGAAATTAGCGCGAGAAATCGTTCAGGCCCGAAAAAATAAACCGATAGAAACTACGGAAGAATTAAAAAAAGTTTTCAGCTATATCCCGCAGTTTAAGCAAAATAAGGTATACGCCCAGATTTTTCAGGCAATCCGGATTGAAGTAAACCAGGAACTGGCAGCTTTGAAAGAAATGCTTTTGCAGGCACACCGTATTTTAAAACCGGGCGGCCGTTTGGTGGTGATTTCTTATCATTCATTAGAAGACCGATTGGTAAAAAGATTTTTGAAAAACGGAATGTTCGAAGGAGAACCTGAACGCGATATTTATGGAAATTTTGCGAAAACTTTTGATTTGCTGCAAACCAAAGCGACCATTCCGAGCAGTGAAGAAATTGATGAAAACTCGCGCGCAAGAAGCGCAAAACTAAGAACAGGTATAAAACTATAAAAAAGCACGAAATAACCCGGAATTTTTAAATGGCAAAAAAACCAACATATCGCCCACAGAAAAAACTGACTTTCATAGACATTGTGAAAGGAAATTTTCTGAACCGCGACGAGGTAAAAATCCACTACCGCTATTTTGCCGTTGTTTTCGTATTGCTTATGATCATGATTTACAGCAATCACCTGGTCAGCCAGAAAATTGAGCAGGTAAATGCGTTAAAAGAACAGACCGAAGAATATAAATCCCGGAATGCGTACGCGCAAAGCCGGTTAATAAAAGTAAAACTAGAATCCGAATTAGGTAAAGAAATGGTGCAGGACTCCCTGTTGTCCTTAGAAAATCATCCACATAAAATATTGATAAAACTAGACAGTTTAGATGGCGGTGCAAAATGAATATGAAAAAAAACGTTCGAAAACGTTACGTTGGGGCTACCTTTTTACAGGGTTTGCCTTTGTTTTGTTTGTCGTTTTTCTCGCCAGAATTTTGATTTTACAAAATTCTAATGTTCAGGAAATCAAGGACGATTACATCAACAATAATTACCGTGAAGCGACTTTGCAGGCCGCGCGCGGAAATTTGTTCGCGTCAGACGGTTCAATTTTAGCAACTACGGTAATGCGTTACGATGTTTACCTTGATTTTAAAATCATTAAAGACACTGTTTATTCAAATAACATCGGTGCGTTAACCGATTCTCTTTCCAAGATGTTCGGAAAACCGAGAAGCTATTTCCGCGATCGTTTCGATCAGCAAAAAGCCGCACAAAACCAATACTATGCGTTGGTAAAAGGCTTGGATTTCGATGATTATGACCGCATCCGCAAATTTCCCATATTTAAAAAAGGTAAAAACCGTGGCGGATTTATCGTTGACCGAAAATATAAGCGTGAACTAGCGACCACGCAAATCGGTGCCGGAACCATCGGTATGGACAACGGCGCAGCAAAATCGGGTCTGGAAGGCGCTTTTTCAAAATATCTTACCGGAACGGACGGGACCCGGCTTGAACAGCGCGTAAATTCCAGCCAATGGAAACCTATTGATTACTGGAAAGTTAAAGAACCTGTAGACGGACAGGACGTTTACACCACCATCGATATCCGTATTCAGGACATTGCGCATTCCGCTTTAGAAAAACAATTAATAAAATTTGATGCTGAGCACGGTTCTGTGATCGTGATGGAGGTCTCTACGGGAAAGGTAAAAGCAATGGTAAATCTGCGTCGGACTGAACCCGAAATTTATGTTGATGCTTATAATTACGCTATTAAAGACAATATTGAACCAGGCTCGACTTTTAAAACCATATCATTACTGGCGGCGATGGATGATGGTTTTATTGATGAAAATACAACTGTAAATGTCGGAAACGGGGTTTGGACTTATGCGAAACAAAGAATATCAGATGGTCACGGTGGCGGAACTTATGAAATTTCAGATGTCTTGGCAAAATCCAGCAACGTGGGCACCGCCAAACTCATTACTCAGTATTACGGCAGTAATCCAGAGGTATTTTTAGATCACTTGAGAAAATGGAAATTGTTCGATAAGATGGATATTGAACTTCCTGGTATTACAAAGCCAAGAATTATAACTCCGAAGAGTAAAACGTGGAGCCCCGGAGCACTGGCTTCAATTTCTTTCGGCTATGCAACTAATATTAACTTACTGCAACTCACCACCTTTTATAACGGAATTGCAAATAAGGGCAAAATGGTAGAACCTCTTTTTATAGAGAAAATTCTAAAAGACGGTCGTACACTGTATGAAGCGAAACCCAAAGTAATGGTAAATAAAATGGCGTCCAAAGATGCCATTGAAATGATGACAAGCGCCCTTACTAAAGCGGTAGAAAAAGGGACTGCAAAAAGTATTTTCACTCCCAATTTAAAAATGGCCGGAAAAACCGGAACCGCAAGATTTGAATATTGGCTGCCTGGCAAAATGAAATACAGAGCGTCGTTCGCAGGGTTTTATCCGTCCGACAATCCGAAATATACGTGCTATGTCATGGTCAGCGAGCCCGATACTTCAAAAGGTTTTTACGGCTCTACTGTTGCAGCGCCGGTGTTTAAAGAAATTGCAGGGAAAACCTTCCTGAAAACGCCGCAAAATATTGAGCAGGAAATGTTGGTGGACAAAAAAGTGGACCTCAGCAAAATGTTTAAACCAACGGTAAAACTTGCGGGAAAAAGCAACACCATGCCAAATGTTACCGGCTTGATCGGAAAAAATATTATTCCGCAATTAGAAAACCAAGGTTATCGTGTGGATTATCAGGGTGTTGGAAAAATCAAGGAACAGTTTCCGCTGGAAGGAACCATCATCAATAAAAATCAAAAAATTTACCTCACACTGCAGAATTAGTTTCTGTAAACAAATATGAAATTAGAAGAAGTTTTAAACAGAGTTCCCCATCTAGAAATTTTCGGTGCTAAGGACCTGAATATTTCAGATTTAACATTCGACAGCCGAAAAGCAGTGGAAAACTCGATGTACGTGGCGGTTAAAGGAACGGTTTCTGACGGTCATGATTTCATTAATGCTGCAATCGAAAATGGTGCAAAAGCTATTGTCTGCGAAGATTTACCGAAAGATTTACATGAAGAAATCACGTATATTTCAGTTAAAAATTCTGCGAAAATTTTAGGCCTTTTAGCGGCAAATTTTTACGGAAATCCTTCAGCAAAACTCAATCTTATCGGTATTACCGGAACCAACGGAAAAACTTCTACCACTACTCTGCTTTTCGATATTTTTAAAATTCTGGGCTTTAAAAGCGCTTTAATTTCCACGGTGGAATATCGCATCGATGAAGAAATAATTCCGTCCACACACACCACGCCTGACATTATCCGCTTAAACCAGATTTTGTCACAAGCGGTGTATGAAGGTTGTGAATATGCTTTCATGGAAGTTTCTTCACACGGCATTCATCAATACCGGACCGAAGGTTTGCAGTTCAAAATTGCAGGATTTACCAATATCACCCACGATCATCTCGATTATCATAAAACTTTCGACGAATACATTAAAACCAAAAAAAGATTTTTTGATGAATTAAGTTCCGAAGCTATTGCAATTACCAATGTTGATGACAAAAACGGGTTGGTGATGCTTCAAAATACGAAGGCTGAAAAGAAAACTTTTGCTATGAAATCGATGGCAGATTTCCATGGTAAAATTACCGAAGTTGATTTTAACGGAATGCTGCTGAACTTTAACGGAAAGGAATTCTGGACAACTTTAACTGGAAAATTCAACGCGTACAACTTATTGCTTGCTTATGCTGTTGCTGTTGAATGTGGCTTTCATGCGGATGATATTTTACCGGCTATTTCGCAACTGACACGCGTAAAAGGCCGGTTTGAAACCTTCAAATCCGACGGCGGAATTTTCTTCGTCGTGGATTATGCTCATACGCCGGATGCTTTGGAAAATATTCTGGATTCCATCAATGAAATCCGTACAAAAAACGAAAGATTGATCACCGTTTTCGGGTGTGGCGGCGACCGCGATGTAGTTAAAAGACCAAAAATGGGCAAAATAGCAACCAAAAAATCTACGCTCGCAATTATCACGTCGGATAATCCGAGAACCGAAGATCCTGCGGAAATCATCAAAGAAATTGAAGCTGGTGTAGAGCCGCAGTTTTTCAGCAAATACACTTCAATTCCGGATCGTAGAGAAGCGATTAAAATGGCGATAAAATTCGCGGAACCAAAAGATATTGTGGTAGTTGCCGGAAAAGGTCACGAAACTTATCAGGAAATAAATGGCGTAAAACACCATTTTGATGATCAGGAAACCATTTTAGAACTGGCAAGATTGATGTCAAAGTAAATTATTGAAGAGAAAATTATAAACCATGTTATATTACCTATTCGAATATCTGACCGCTCACGGAATTCACGTTCCGGGAATGGGTATGTTTAAATTCATCTCGTTCCGGGCGGGGATGTCGGTACTATTATCGCTGATTATTGCATTGGTTTTTGGTAAAAAAATCATCAATTACCTCCGAAAAAAACAGATGGGCGAACTCGTGCGCGATTTAGGTTTAGAGGGACAAAAGCAGAAAGAAGGTACACCGACAATGGGTGGTTTAATCATCATTTTTGCGACACTGATTCCGGTTTTGCTCTTTACCAAAATTTTAAATATCTACATCATTTTACTCATTGTTTCTGTTGTTTGGATGGGCGCAATTGGTTTTATTGATGATTATCTGAAGAAAATAAAGAAAAATAAGGACGGTTTAAGCGGAAAGTTTAAAGTAATCGGACAGGTCGGTTTAGGGCTGATTGTCGGTGTTACCATGTACTTTCACCAAGATATTACAGTGCAGCGGAAATATGCTGACGCAAAAGAAGTAAACCGCAATAACGTGGAAGCAAACTTTATGAAAACTGAAAAATCCACATTTTCTACCGTTCCGTTTGTGAAAAATAATGAATTTGATTATAGCGGGCTTTTATTCTGGATGACACCGGAAGACGCGCAGGAATGGGCTTGGATTGTTTTCATCCCGATTGTAATTTTCATTGTAACCGCGGTTTCGAACGGCGCCAATATTACCGATGGAATCGACGGGCTTGCGGCCGGAACCAGCGTCGTCATACTGCTGACACTCGCCTTTTTTGCCTATTTATCGGGGAATATTATTTTCGCAGATTATCTGAATATCATGTTCCTCCCAAATATGGGTGAAACTACTATTTTCACGCTGGCACTTGTCGGGGCAGTTATCGGATTTTTTTGGTACAATACCTACCCGGCGCAGGTTTTTATGGGCGATACCGGAAGTTTAATGCTCGGCGGCGTTATCGCAGTTCTTGCCATTATTTTACGAAAGGAACTTTTGATCCCGGTTTTATGCGGAATATTCTTAATTGAAAACCTGTCAGTCATGCTGCAGGTTGCGGTTTTTAAATATCGAAAAAGAAAATACGGCTTAGAATACGCACAAAATAACAGACTGTTTAAAATGTCGCCGCTTCATCATCATTATCAGAAAGAAGGTTATCACGAAAGCAAAATCGTGAACCGCATGGTGATTATCGGGGTTTTGTTCGCGATTATATGTTTAATTACTCTTAAAGTCAGATAAAAAAAATGAAAATAGTTGTTTTAGGTGGCGGGGAAAGTGGTGTAGGCGCAGCATATTTGGCAAAGAAGAAAGGCTTGAATGTTTTTCTTTCGGATAAAGGTGTGATTAAAGATGAATACAAAAAACAGCTTATCGATGCTGAAATTGAGTTTGAAGAAGGTAAACACGATGAAGCACGGATTTTAAAAGCAGATTGGGTTATAAAATCGCCCGGAATTCCGAAAAAGGCTGAAATTATTTATAAAATCAACCAGAAAGGAATTCGTTTATCATCTGAAATTGAATTTGCAGCAGAATTTACCACAGCAAAAATCATCGCAATAACCGGAAGCAACGGAAAAACTACCACGACATCGCTTATTTATCACATCCTGAAAAACGACGATTTAAAAGTTGGATTGGCTGGAAACATCGGAAAAAGTTTTGCACGCCAGGTTGCTGATGAAAACTTCGACTATTACGTTCTGGAAGTAAGTTCCTTTCAGCTTGATGACATTCAAAATTTTCGGCCTTTTATCTCGCTTTTATTGAATTTAAGCAAAGACCATCTGGACCAGTATAATTACAACTACGACGAGTACGCACTTGCAAAGTTCCGCATCGCGGAAAACCAGGAGAACGATAATTTTTTCATCTACAATAAAGATGATGAAATGAGCATGAAAATTTTGGAAAAATTGGCCATTAATGCAACCAAAATTCCGTTTTCAACTCACGAAAAACTTCCGGAGGGAGGCTTTATAAATAAAGACAAAATTGTGGTGAAAATAGAGGAAGAATTTTCAATGAAAATCGCGGAACTCGCCTTGGTTGGAAATCACAATATTGCAAACAGCCTGGCAGCTTCAATTGCTAGTAAGATCCTGCATATCAGCAATGAAAGTATACGAAATTCTTTAATGACATTCCAGGCGGTTGAACACCGTTTGGAGCAGGCTGCGAAAATCAACGGCGTGACTTTCATTAATGACAGCAAGGCAACGAACGTAAATGCGTCATATTTCGCGCTCGAAAGTATGAATCAGCCCACAGTTTGGATCGTGGGTGGCGTTGATAAAGGAAATGATTACACGGAAATTGAAGATTTGGTGAAAAGAAAAGTAAAAGCAATTGTGTGCTTAGGAATTGATAACCAGAAAATTATCGACTTTTTCAAGGATAAAAAAGATTTGATTTACAGCACTTCCAGCATGGCGGAAGCGATAAAAGTTTCAAAATCTTTAGCTACAGAAGGTGATACCGTACTTTTATCACCTTGCTGCGCGAGTTTCGACCTTTTCGATAATTACGAAGACCGCGGCAACCAGTTTAAAAGCGAAGTTTTAAAAAATAATGAAAAAATCCTCAACTAAAAATGCAGGACAGCGATAACAAATTCGAACTGCTAAAAGGCGATAAAGTGCTGTGGAGCGTAATATTACTGATTTCGTTCTTCTCCATATTTCCCGTCTATTCCGCCAGTTCTAATTTGGAATATATTGTAAACAGCGGAACTACCACTTCGCACCTCATCAAGCACACTTTTTTCGTGGTGCTTGGTCTGGTGATTATGCGGTTTGTGGGTGTTGTAAAATACGAATATATCGGCAAGCTCAGCAGTATTTTGTTAGCATTAACAGTGGTTTTACTTCTACTGACTATGGTTTCGGGGCAGACAATTGACGGAGCTTCAGCTTCGCGTTGGTTAAAAATTCCGGGCACTCCGATTTCCTTTCAGCCTTCGTCGTTTGCCTATCTGATGTTGGTAATTTATCTCTGCAGATATTTAACCAAAAAAATAAAAAGACAGCGCCTACCGATCGAAAATATATTCTACGTTTTCGGGCCTGTTTTGCTGGTTTTTGGTCTTGTAGCAAAAGATAACGGTTCCACGGCTTTAATGATTTTAATGGTTTCGATGATCGTAATGTTGGTTGGCCAGCTGGACCGTAAATATATATTTGGTTTTGTCGGATTATCTTCAGTGGTGATCGGAATTTTCATGTTTTTGGCTTTAAAAACCGATTTAATCGGAAGTAACCGTGTTCACACCTGGATGAGCCGCGTGGAAACTTTTACCAAAAAAGAAAGTCAGGTTGAAGACGAAGCCGACAAAGCAAAAAATTACCAGATCATGCAGGCGAAAGCTGCTATTGTTCATGGTGGAATTGCTGGAATGGGACCCGGGAAAAGCGCTTTGAAACAAATGCTTCCACAGTCAGCGTCCGATTTTATTTTTGCAATTATCGTCGAAGAATATGGTTTTATTGGCGCCACGTTTTTAATCGCGCTGTATTTAATAATGATCATCCGAATTGTGATGATCGCCAGCAAAATGCCGGCTTTTTTCGGAAGTTTACTGGTGCTGAGTCTCGGCACGATGATTTTCGTGCAGCTTGCAGTTAATATTGCAGTGGCTATTAATTTAATTCCGGTGACGGGACAACCGCTACCGCTGATAAGTTACGGTGGAACGTCGATGTTGGTAACCTATATCCAGCTCGGAATTATCTTAAACGTAAGTTCCAGAATCCAGGTGTATGATGAAGAAGGAATGGGTAAAAAACAGAGTATCGAAGAAATAAATGACATTGCATAAGATGAGCAAAACATTAAAAATTCTGATGAGCGGCGGCGGAACCGGAGGACATATCTTCCCGGCCATTGCCCTTGCGCAGGAAATCCAGAAACGGTTTCCGACAGCAGAATTTCTGTTCATCGGTGCCGAAGGCAAAATGGAAATGGAAAAAGTTCCGCAAGCCGGTTTTAAAATCGTCGGTTTAAATATCGCCGGATTCGACCGCGGAAATCTTCTGAATAATTTCAAATTACCTTATAAATTGATTTCCAGTTTAGCAAAAGCGCGTAAAACCATTAAAGAATTCAAGCCCGATTTTGCTATCGGAACTGGCGGCTTTGCAAGTGGGCCAGCGCTTTATATGGCGGCAACTTCGGATATTCCGATTTTTGTTCAGGAACAGAATTCCTTGCCCGGGAAAACCAATATTTTCCTGGCTCGAAAAGCAAAAGCAGTTTTCACGGCTTATCCGGCGATGAACCATTTTTTTCCGCGTTCAAAGACCTTTTTTTTCGGAAATCCCATCCGGAAAAATATCATTACCGATCTTGAAGAAACTGTGGAAGCAAAGAAAAAACTCGGTTTAAACCCCGAAAAACTGACGATACTTTCGGTTGGTGGTTCTTTAGGTTCCAGAACTTTAAATAATGGCTGGCAGGAAAACCTCGGTAAAGTGATAGAAAACGGTTACCAGCTGATCTGGCAAACCGGAAAACGTGATTTTAAGAATTTAAGCCAAAACGAAAAAATTACCGCTTATAAGGGCCAAATTTTCTTAAAAGAATTTATTTCAGATATGGCGCTGGCTTATTCCGCTGCTGATATAATTGTGTCACGCGCCGGCGCGATTGCGATTTCGGAGTTGGCAATGGCGCAAAAACCTTTGCTTTTGGTACCTTTTCCTTTTGCAGCCGAAGATCATCAAACCAAAAATGCGGAAACGCTGGTAGAAAAAAACGCCGCTAAAATGGTAAAAGATTCGGAAATGACAGAAAAGTTCTGGAAGACCTTGATGGAATTGTGTGGAAATGAAAATTTACGCCGCGAAATGAGCGGAAATCTGCAGTTTTTTGCGAAGCCTTTGGCAACAGAACAAATAGTTGACGAAATCATCTCAATTTTAAATATTCAATCATCATGAATCCTTTAACCACTTATCAGAACTTCTACTTCGTGGGAATCGGCGGCATCGGGATGAGTGCTTTGGCGCGCTATTTCAATGCGTCCGGAAAAAAGGTCCTGGGTTATGATAAGATGCCAACGAAATTAACACAGGCGCTAATTTCCGAAGGAATTGATATTGTTTTTGAAGATGTAATTAATGAAAAAATCAACGGTTTAACAGCGGAAAATACTTTGGTCATTTATACGCCTGCAATTAAGAAATTAGAAATTTTAAGCCATTTTAACGCCCAAAATTTTGATATTTTAAAAAGAGCGAAAGTTCTCGGCATGATTACCGAAAAAACCAAAAGCATTGCAATTGCCGGAACGCACGGAAAAACCACGACTTCATCTTTGGTGGCACATCTTTGCAAAGAAGCAAATTTGCCATTTTCATGTTTTTTAGGCGGAATTGCCGAAAATTTTAAATCGAATTTTTTCTTCAACGGAGACGAAATTTCAGTGGTTGAAGCTGATGAATACGACAGAAGTTTCCTTACGCTTTCACCGGATTGGGCGGTAATAACCTCAACGGATGCCGATCATCTCGATATTTATGGCGACAATGCGACGATTCAGAAAGGTTTTCAGGATTTTGCAGATTTAGTTCCGAAAGAACAGCAGCTTTTTGTACGAAAAGGAATTAACATCGGTCGTGACGCGAAAACGTACGCTGTAAATGAAGAAGCAGATTTTTATTCGGATAATATCCACGAGTCAGGCGATAAAATTTCGTTTGATTTTCATCACTGCGATACAAAAATTCCGGGTTTTTTATGGGAAATTCCGGGAATTCATAATGTAGAAAATGCCACCGCGGCGATTGCTTTATTAAACTCTTACGGTGTGGATTTCGAAACTTTAAAATCTGGAATTGCCAGTTTTAAAGGAATTAAAAGACGTTACACCAAACATCAGTTCACAAGCGGGAAAATTTATATCGATGATTACGCGCATCATCCAACTGAATTAAACGCGGTAATTGGCTCGATAAAAACTTTTTATCCTGAAAAAAAATTATTGGTGGTTTTTCAGCCACATCTTTTCAGCAGAACGCGTGATTTTGCGGATGGTTTTGCGGACAGTTTGGCTAAAGCAGAAGAATTGATTTTGCTTGATATTTATCCGGCGCGTGAACTTCCGGAAAATTTCGAAGGAATAACTTCCGACTGGTTATCGGAAAAAATAGAACTTAAAAATAAAGAAGTTTCCACCCTGGCGGACGCTTTTGACAAAATAAAAGAAAAGGATTTCGACGTTTTGCTGACGGTTGGTGCCGGAAATATCGACACTTTGTACGACGGAATTGTAGAATGGCTTTCTAAGAACGAATGAAAAAGAAATTCAGAATATTAAAAATTTTAGTCACAGTAATCATCTTTGGTTTTCTGTTGAGTTTCTCGTTGAAAAGATTCAATGAAAAACCGATGGAAAAAGTTTCGGTGAAGATGACGGAAACCAAAGAACCGGTTTATTTTATTGACGAAAAAGAGGTAAAAGAGCTCGTAAAAAAATCGAATCCTACGAAGAAAGTAGGCGACATCAATATTCCGGAGCTTGAAAAAAAACTGAACGAGCTTCCGGGTGTGGACAGCGCAAATGTGTATTTAAACCTCAACGGAAATCTGAATTTAAATATCAAACAGCGCGTGCCGGCTTTCCGGTTGAATAAAAATGGTGAAGATTTCTATGTTGATGAAAAAGGCGTTGAATTTCCGATTTCGAAAAACTATTCGTTTCCGTGTATGCTCGTTACAGGAAACGTGAAAAAGGCTGAATATGTGCAGCTTGCAGAACTCATCAATAAAATAAATAAAGATGATTTCAGCAGGAAATATTTCATCGGTGTTTCAAAAACAAAAAACGATTATAACCTTTTAACCAGCGAAGGAAACTTTAAGGTAGAAATTGGTGATCTGGAAAATATCGACCTGAAAGTTAAAGGTTTTAAAGCTTTTGTAAATAAATATCTGATTTATCAGTCGCCGGAAAAGTATACGAAAGTTTCTTTAAAATATGATAATCAAATCGTTACGACTTTAAACCCGTCTTTCGAGGAAAACGACAGCATTATTTCCGTAGGAAAAAAAGAATTGGCAAAATTGCCGGTTATAGCGGAGAGAAAAGAAAAGGCTGAAAAGAAAAGCAGTGTTTCAGCAACTTCGGCAAATACGAAAAAAACGGCTAAAAAGCCGGTAAAAAATACAGTGGCAGAGGCTAAATCAGAAAAAAAAGCCGCTATAACGCCGAAAAAAACTGAGACCAAGCGCAAAGCCACGGTTAAGGTTGAATAAGAAAATGTTAAAAATCAAATCGACATAAAATGGAAAATCACGAGTATTCAGTAGGCTTAGACATCGGTACCACAAAGATTGTGGCCATTGTCGGCCGACGAAACGCCCACGGAAAAATCGAAGTCCTCGGCGTTGGAACCGCAAAAAGTTTGGGTGTGCACAAAGGTATTGTGAATAATATTTCGCAAACCATACAGTCTATCAAGTCTGCAGTAGCACAAGCCCAGTCCAGCGCCGAAGTTCCCATCCACAAAGTTACGGTAGGTATTGCGGGCAAACACATCAGATCGCTGCAGCACTCCGACTACATCATGCGCGAAAATCCGGACCAATACATCACGGATGACGACATCGAGAGACTGAAAGATCAGGTAAAACAGTTGGTCATGTTACCTGGTGAAGAAATTATTCACGTGCTTCCGCAGGAATATAAAGTGGATTCACAGGGTGAAATTCAGGAACCTATCGGCATGCACGGAACCCGTCTGGAAGCCAACTTCCACGTAGTTGTAGGCCAAATGGGCAGCATCCGAAACATTGCAAGATGTGTTCGCGAAGCAGGTTTAGTTATGGAAGCTTTAACGCTGGAACCTTTAGCCTCGTCTGAAGCGGTTTTAACCAAAGAAGAAAAAGAAGCTGGTGTTGCGATAGTTGATATCGGTGGTGGTACTACAGATATCGCGATTTTTAAGGACAATATTATTCGCCATACTTGCGTAATTCCTTACGGTGGCGGCATTATTACCGAAGATATCAAAGAAGGTTGTTCAATCATTGAAAAACATGCTGAAAAGCTCAAAGTAAATTTCGGCTCTGCAGTTCCCGAACTTGAAAAAGACAGCACTTTTGTAACCATTCCAGGTTTGCACGGCAGACCGGACAAAGAAATTTCTTTAAAAACTTTGGCGCAAATCGTAAACGCACGCGTTGAAGAAATCCTGGAAATGGTGAACACTGAACTTAAAGCTTACGGCGCTTTCGAGCAGAAGAAAAAATTGATCGCCGGAATCGTATTGACTGGAGGTGGTTCCAATCTTCGTCATCTTCGGCAATTGGCAAATTACACCACAGGTTTTGACAGCAGAATCGGTTTTGCAAATGAATATGTGGTGAATGACAAAAGCCAACTTTTAAAAGGTCCGGAATTCGCAACTTCTATCGGTTTGCTGATGGAAAGCCTTAAAATCCGCGATAAAAAAGGTGCACCACAACCTGTTGAAGAAAAAGATGCCGAAACAGCACCGAAAAACGAAACACCGGTTGGAGCGGAAAAAACTGAGCAGCAGGAAGAGATGACGCGTGAAGAACACATCGCGCAAAGCGCCGAAAAAAGACGCAACAAACTGACCATCGGCCAGAAAATTATGGAAAGTGTAAAGAAATTCTTTGAAGAAGTTGAATAATAAAAAAACCAATACTATGGAAAACATAAGCACGACAGGATTTTCATTTGATTTACCAAAAGGAAGTTCTTCAATCATTAAAGTAATAGGCGTCGGTGGCGGCGGTAATAACGCGCTGAAACACATGTACGAGCGCGGCATTCACGGTGTAGATTTCGTGATTTGCAATACCGATTCACAGACATTAGATAATAACCCGGTTGCCAACAAAGTTCAGTTGGGAATCACCATCACCGAAGGTTTGGGCGCGGGCGCCGATCCTGAAGTTGGCGAAAAAGCAGCAATTGAAAGCATTGAAGACATCAAAGCTGCAATGGGACAGAATACCAAAATGGTTTTCATTACCGCTGGAATGGGCGGTGGAACCGGAACCGGAGCTGCTCCTGTTATCGCGAAAGTTGCTAAAGATATGGGAATCCTGACTGTTGGAATTGTCACCGTACCTTTCAGTTTTGAAGGCAAAAGAAGATTAGAGCAGGCGGAACTTGGTTTGGATAAACTGAGAAATAATGTGGATTCCCTGATTGTCATTAATAATGATAAATTACGTCAGCAGTTCGGAAATTTAGGCTTTAAATCCGGTTTTTCTAAAGCCGATGAGGTTCTGACAAATGCTGCAAAAGGCATGGCTGAAGTTATTACCGGCTATTTCGATGTAAATATTGACTTCCGTGATGCGAAATCTGTTTTGGCAAATTCCGGTACGGCATTAATGTCCAACGGTGTTGCATCCGGCGAAAATAAGGCCGAAGAAGCGGTAAAAAAAGCGCTTGATTCTCCGTTATTGAATGACAACAAAATCACCGGCGCTAAAAACGTCTTGCTTCTTATCCGAAGTGGTTCTGAAGAAGTTACCATGGACGAAATCGGAGTTATCATGGATCATATCCAGGACGAAGCCGGAAACACTGCCGATATCATTTTCGGGGTTGGTACCGATGAAGAATTGGGCGATTCTGTAAGCGTTTTGGTGATTGCAACCGGTTTTGCAAAAGATCATAAAAAACACTCCGGCGTGACCGAAAAAGTGAAGTTAACACTTTCTGACTCGAGAGATTCTTCGAGCAAAAAGGAGTCTTTTTTTCAGCCTGATGAAGAAACCGATTTGAAAAAAGATCACCTTTCAGCAGGTAATTTATTTATTCTGGACGACGAAGATGATTATCCGCGCACTGATTTTAAAGTGAATACGGTGGAAAAAAAAATGATTATTGAAAGAGAAACTCCAACTGAAATCAACCGTTTTCCAATTCCGAAGGACGATTCTGAAACGCCTCAGAATAACGTAAAAAACGAATTCGATTTGTTCACCATCAGCGAGGAGCAAATTGATGAACCAGTTTCACGTGCTTTTACTTTTGAAACTGAAGAAAAAAAAGCAGAAATGCCAGCTTCACAAATTCCAACCAAACCGGTGGAAGAATTCAGTTTTGTAATCAATGAACCGGTTCAGGAACCTGTTTACGAAAAACCGGAACCAAAAGCTGTTGTTAAAGAAGAACCTGCGAAACCGACGGTAATTCCTGCAGAACCGCAAATTGAGGAAAATAATGTCTTCGAGTCTGAAAGCGATTTCACCTTCATCACAAAAACTCCAACCAACGAAAAAGTTCAGGAAAGACGTAATAAATTAAAAGAATTCAATTCCCGTTACCAGAATATGGAAGTTGAAAATGAGTTCGAAACTGTACCGGCATTCCGAAGAAAAAATATTTCAATCGGCCAGGAAAATGCTTCTGAGCAGAAAATCAACAATTTTTTAGCTGACAGCAACGGAAAAATGCAAGTTCGCGAAAACCGTTTTTTAAATAAAGACGTAGATTAATAAGTAAAATCATGAGTTTAGAAAACACTATCAGCGAAGCGATAAAAGACGCGATGCGCGCTAAAGACAAAGTTGCTTTGGATGCTCTTCGCGCGGTAAAATCTCAAATTCTTCTTTTAAAAACCGAAGCTAAAGGTGCTGAAGTTTCGGAAGAGCAGGAAACCGCAATTTTACAGCGAATGATCAAGCAGCGCAAAGATTCTTTCGACCAGTTTACGGCACAGGGCAGAAACGACCTGGCAGAAGTTGAAGAAGCGCAGTCTAAAGTCATCGAGAAATTTTTACCTCAGCAGTTGTCTGCTGAAGAATTAGAAAGTGCGATGAAAGAAATCATCGCGCAAACCGGCGCCACAAGCGCCAAAGATTTAGGAAAAGTAATGGGCCTGGCGAGTAAATCGCTTGCCGGAAAAAGCGACGGGAAAAGCATTTCCGAAATGGCTAAAAAATTACTTTCCTAAAAGTAGTACGGATATTCAACCTTTGCATATCGATTTGATTGAGACCCGGCGCATTTTATGCGTCGGGTTTTTTACCTGTATTTAAGCCCATTTTTTTTATTTTGCCAAAACCGGCCAGAAACTCCGCCAAAAAGTCGCAATAGATTATTGGTATTGTTTTGATGGATTATAAATAGCGGGTGATTGATTAAAAAGAATTAATTTTGTACTCAATATTTTAACTTATAAATAATATAGATATGTATCCAGATGATTTAGTAATGCCAATGAAGCATGAGCTAACCGATAAAGGTTTCCAGGACTTAACTTCAGCTGAAGAAGTAAATGAAGCCATCAAAAAAGAAGGAACAACTTTGTTGATGATCAATTCCGTTTGTGGTTGTGCGGCAGGTGCTGCGAGACCAGGAGCTGTTTTTTCTTTGACAGGCGACAAAAAACCAGATAATTTAATCACCGTATTTGCAGGTGTAGATAAAGAAGCAGTTGACGCTGCACGAAAACATTTGGCACCTTTTCCACCAAGTTCACCATGTATCGCGCTTTTCAAAGATGGTGAGTTGGTGCACATGCTGGAAAGACACCACATTGAAGGTAATCCTGCTGGCGCAATTGCTGCTAACCTGCAGGGCGCTTACGCTGAATATTGTTAAACTAAAACTTTAGTTAAAACCTGAAATTCCGTGCTTTTTGCACGGAATTTTTTTGTAAAAAATTGATGGAGCTCCTTTAGACAAAATATATTATATTTGTCTTTATGGCAACAAAAGCACTTTTCAATACGGTCGTCAATTGGTTTATCCGTCAGCGTATAGACCAGATCCAGAATTTTATGGATCACCCGGTTGAAACTCAAAAAGGCGTGCTTTTTTCCCAGCTTTACCATGCTGAAAATACCGATTACGGTAAAATTCACGGCTTCAGCTCCATTTCCAGCTACGAAGATTTTCGCCGCAATATTCCAATCGTTACGTATGAAGATTTCGAGCCGTATATCGAACGTGCGCGCCAAGGCCAGCGCGATGTTTTTTGGCCGGGTTTGGTAAAGAATTTTGCTAAATCTTCCGGAACTACAAATGCTAAAAGTAAATTCATTCCAATCACCGACGAAAGTCTGGAGCTTTGCCACATGAAAGCCGGTAAAGATTTAATTTCCATTTACGCGAATAATCATCCCGACAACCAACTCTTTACCAACAAAAATTTACGTCTCGGCGGCAGCGCAGATTTTTATGAAGATTTCAATACCAAGTTTGGCGATCTTTCCGCGATTTTAATTGATAATTTGCCGTTTTGGGTAGAAATAACCACAACACCGAGCAAAAAAGTTTCGTTGATGTCCGAATGGGAAAGTAAGTTGAAAGCCATCATTTCCGAAGTTAAAAATGAAGATGTCGGCAGTTTAACCGGCGTTCCAAGCTGGATGTTGGTCTTGTTACAGCGAACTTTAGCCGAAACCGGACACAAAACGATTTCGGATTTATGGCCGAATCTGGAGGTTTTTTTCCACGGCGGCATCAGTTTCAAACCATATCGTGACCAGTACCGTCAGGTGATTGGCAAAGAAATTAATTACTACGAAATCTATAACGCATCCGAAGGATTTTTTGCCATTCAGGATCAGCACGGCAGCGATGAAATGTTGCTGATGCTGGATTACGGGATTTTCTATGAATTTATTCCAATGGAAAATTTCGATGAAAAAAATCTCCACGCAATTCCGCTGGAAGAAGTGGAAGTTGGCAAAAACTACGCGATGGTTATCACCACCAACAGCGGATTATGGCGCTATTTAATTGGCGACACCGTACGTTTTACCTCGCTTGAGCCTTTCAGAATTAAAGTTTCCGGTCGTACAAAACATTATATCAATGCTTTTGGCGAAGAGTTGATGATTGATAACGTGGAAACGGCGCTGACAAAAGCTTGCGAAGCAACAGATGCATCAATTCTCGACTTCACCGGCGCGCCGGTTTTTATGCAAAATGGCGAAAGCGGAGCGCACGAATGGGTTTTGGAATTTCAGCGGAAACCGGAAAATATCGAGCATTTTGGTGAAATTTTCGACAATCATCTGAAGTCCGTGAACTCCGATTACGAGGCGAAAAGATACAATGATATGACGTTGAAAAAACCGATTATTCATGTCGCAAAACCTCAGCTTTTTTACAATTGGATGTCGCAGCGCGGAAAATTGGGTGGACAGAATAAAGTTCCGCGTCTCAGCAACGACCGCGAATATATCGAGCCGCTCATTCAGATGAACGAAGCGTAATTACTCTGCTTTTTCGGTTTTTACTTCCGGCACAGAAGCTTTTGGCTCTTCAGATTTTGATTTTTTGGCTGCTTCAGCGGCATTTTTTTCCGTTTTAGCTTTTTCCAGCTTCTGTTTTTCTTCTTTAGCTTTTTTCAATAGCTGCTCTTCTTCGGCTTTAATTTTAACCTGCTGTAAAGAATCCTGAAATTTCACGGTAGACATCCGTATCTGCCGTGCTATATCCACCGAGGTTGCACCGGCAGAAAAAGAATCAATAGCTACTGTGTCGTAGGGTGGTATTGTGGTATTTTCGGCGCTGATTATAGTTTTTTCAGCAGTTTCTTTATTGCAGGAAAAAATTACGAGCAAAATGAGCAAAAATTTCGTTTTTGGCATTTTAATGTACTTTGAAGGTTGCAATTACGGGAAAATGATCGGAAACTTTTACGCTTCTGTCCACGCGATAGGTAATCGGTTGAATTTCTTTTGAAGAGAAAAAATAGTCGATTCTAATGGGGAATTTATAATCATGAAAACTCGTCGCGCTTCCACGCCCCACTTTTACAAAGGCATCCTCCAACACGGAATTCACCTGATAATATTCGTAGGAATTTGGTACCGCATTGAAATCGCCAGCTAACAAAACCGGATAGGGCGAATCCAAAACCGCCTGACGCACTTCTGCAACTTCCTGCTGATGCGCTTTAAATGTCGGCACAAGGCGTTTCAGAATATAACTCATCTTAGTTTTGTTCGTTTCCAAGTCTTCACTCGGTTTTACCTTTTTTTTATCAAAAGCGAAGGGCGTCAGATATAAATTGATGCAGCGGATGATCTTACCATTCACTTCGATATCAGCATAAAAAGAATTTCCGTTTCCTGAAGTCGCAATTTTATCGGTATTAATGATTTTAAATTTTGAATTTATAGCCACAATTTGGTAATCCACCACTTTGTTCGCATAAGTAGGAACATTCAATTCAGTACCAAATTCTTGAGCAAAAATAATGTCCGCATTCTGGTTTTTCAGATATTCATAAACTTTCTCCCGACCGAAATTGCCGCCTTTTATATTTAAAGAAACTACTTTCAGATTTGCTTTTTCATCACTTTTAGTCTGCCAGTTTAGCCATCGACCGGTTGGTTTTATTAAAAGTAACGAAAGCACAATGAAAAGAATTGCTCTTTTTTTACCTCGAATCATCCACCATAAACACAGTAAAACATTTAAAATCATTAAAACCGGAAAAGCCAGCGAAAGTAGGTTTAAATAAGCAAATTTTTGCGGCGGAACCACAGCATTGAGTGAAGTTGCCAACAACAAAATCAAAACACCAGCATGAAACAGCGTAGAAAAAAAACGGATTATTTTCACAGAAATTTTTGCTTAATTGACTCTGAAATGATCATTTTTCCATTTTTGCGCTAAAACATATCCGACAATCGCGCCGCCAATATGCGCAAAATGCGCAATTCCACCCATCGAGCCACTGAAGCCTAAATACAGTGAAATCAGGATAATCCCGGGTAATAAATATTTGGCTTTGATGCCGAACGGAATAAACATGAAGTAAAGTTTAGAATCAGGAAACATAGTAGAAAATGCCGCTACAACGCCGAAAATTGCACCGGAAGCACCCATCATCGGAATGGAATAAATTTCCATCGGATCTGCACCCTGTGTTATTTCAAAATAATTCCAGCCACAGTTCAACAGATAAGCGCCGATGCCGCTCGCAAAATAAAGAATAATGTATTTTCTGTCGCCCAAAACCTGCTCTAAAACTGGTCCGAAACTCATCAGCGTCAGCATATTGAAAAGAATGTGCGTAAGTCCAACGCCCTGTCCCATAGGCGCGTGCATAAACATATGCGTGATGATTTGCCATACTTTAAAATAAGGTGATTCAAAATAAAACACCGAAAACATTTCATAAAGTTTAGGAAAAGCAATGAAATTCGAGGCAAGATAAAATATAACATTCAGAATGATAATATTTTTGGTGATCGGCGTTAGTCGTGGGAACATAATTTAAAATTTGTTTTTTAGTTCTTCCAGCGGAAGAATGATGTAGCAGCGCTTCCCGGACGGTAAAAATTCCGGGAAACCCAGCGCGGTAAAATCTTTGATGACGTGCTCGGCATCAGTCTTGTACAGAAAATCGAAGCGCGACTTGCTGTGAATTTTGTTCCATTGACTGTTGTAAAACTCCATAAACTCATCTTCAGTGCGGTAATCCAGAATTTCGAAAAGATTTTCTAGGAATTTCATCACCTGAGTTTCTTTCAAACCTTCGGGCACAGCATCAATTCGCAACACATTGTCGTTCGCCAATATCATCTCAAAACCAAGTTCCGGCAGAAATTTTTTAATCGACCGAAATTTATTTTTTTCGGTTTCATTCATGTGATATTCCAATGAAAACAGCAGCGTATGTTTCTCGGAATTGCGCTTCTTTTTGGCATTTTTTTCAGAAACAACCAGGCGGTGCATTCTACCTAAATCCAGCATCAGGGTTTTACCGTTTTTATTGAAAAGCCAGTAACCGTTGGGCAAACGCATCAGGTCTTCATCAAAGTCATCATCTTCAAAAAGATTAATTTTTGACGGCTCTGCGGGCATATTTTGCTGATATAGCTCGGTCATCGCCACCCGTTCACCTTCAGTTTCGCGCTCTTCCAGAAAAGGATTATAGCTGCGGTCCACCACAATTTCGGGTGTTTTGTAAGCGGTGTTTCCACCGGTTGACTGCGCCAGAAAAGCTTCTACACCTTCACCACGGTCAAAATCCAGACTTGGTGAAATATTATAAATTCCTAACGACCGCTTAATTGTAGAACGTACTAAAGCGAAAATCAGATTTTCATCTTCGAATTTCACTTCCGTTTTTTGCGGATGAATGTTAACATCCACTTTCTCCGGATCGAGTTCTAAAAAAAGGAAAAAAGTAGGAATATAACCGGGTAAAAGTAAACCTTCAAAGGCTTCCTGAACGGCTTTATTAAAATAAGCGCTGCGGAAAAAGCGGCCATTAACAAAGAAAAATTGCTCGCCGCGCGTTTTTTTTGCGCCTTCGGGTTTTGCCACAAAACCGTTAAGCTGCACCCAGCCTAAATCTTCTTTAATGGGAATTAAAAGCGGTTGTAATTTCCGACCGAAAACATCTACAATCCTTTGTAAAAGACTTGCTTTGCGAAGCCGGAAAATAATATCATCGTTATGGTAAAGTTCGAAATCCAGATTATCGTGCGCCAACGCAATGCGCTGAAATTCATCGATAATATGACGGAACTCAATATTATTATTTTTAAGGAATTTCCGGCGCGCCGGAACATTGTAAAAAAGATTTTTGACCGAAAAACTGGAGCCCGCCACAGTTTGAATCGGTTCCTGAAACTGAAAACCTCCGCCCTCAATGTAAATGTTGGTGCCGCTTATCGCGTCGTGCGTTTTGGTGCGAAGTTCCACCTGCGCAACCGCCGCTATTGAAGCTAAAGCTTCGCCGCGAAAACCTTTTGTAGAAATGCGAAAAATATCTTCTGTGGTGCTTATTTTCGATGTTGCGTGGCGCTCGAAAGCCAGGCGTGCATCGGTTTCGCTCATTCCGCTGCCGTTATCTACCACCTGAATGAGGTTTTTACCGGAATCGCGAACAATCAGTTCAATTTTTGTCGCTCCGGCATCGATGGAGTTTTCGATGAGTTCTTTTACAATCGACGCAGGCCGCTGCACCACTTCGCCTGCGGCAATTTGGTTGGCAACATGATCGGGTAAAAGTTTTATAATATCAGACATTAAAATTTAATCAAATAAAGGTTTTTCTGCATTATCGGTATTTCAGCGCGTCGATTTTTCGGGAAATTTTGTTTAAAACTTTTTCCGAAAGCGTGCGCTCATCCGAAAGGTGCCGTAGTTCGAAATTCTGCTTTTTACGAACCAAAAGAAAATGATAATCTTCAATTTCCCAGATGCTGTATTTTTCAAAAAAAACCAGTTCTAAGCCGGAATTTTCTAAAATTGTAAGCAAAGGTGCCAAATGGATTTCCTGGTCGATCACCTGCAAAGTTTCCGGCTGGTTTTTGCGTGTAAATGCAATATATTCCGGGTTCGGAATATTAAGCGCAATTAAGGTTTTTTCCGTGCTAAAACGGCAAATTTTCGAAAATAATTCCTGATGTTTTTCCAGCGGAATATGCTCGATAACATCCATTAAAGTGATAAAATCGAAGTCAGAAAATTTTGGCGTGTAAGCCGTAACATCAGCAACTTCGAAATGTACATTTTTTTTAGCCTCACATTTTTTTCGGGCTATTTCTATGCTTTTTTTGCTAAAATCTACCGCTTCAACTTTTCCGGACGTTACCTTTTCCGCCAGAAGTTTGGTAAAATTTCCCACACCACAGCCGAGTTCCAGTACATTTGAGCGCGAATTTAAACCAAGTTCAAGAAGTCTTTTGTAAAGAGAAATCAATCTTTCATTGGCGCCGGTTTTCACCTGCGTTGCAGAAAACACATCATAATAACCGGCAATTTCCTCTTTGTGCATAAAGGCAAAATTAGTGAATTTATTTCTTGACTTGAATAAAAAAACTTTCCGCTTGCGGGCGGAAAGTTTCAAAACTATTCAGAGGTTTTTATTTTTTTAAGGTTTTGTAACCCATTTCATAAAGCGCAAAACTTAGGATATCAGCATTTTCACCGATGACCTGTTCGGTACTTCTACCTGCTCCGTGACCGGCATTGGTCTCGATACGAACCAAAATCGGGTTGTTGCACGACTGTTTTTCCTGAAGTTCGGCACCAAATTTAAAAGAGTGCGCTGGGACCACGCGGTCATCATGATCACTGGTGATAATCATAGTGGACGGGTAACATACGCCTTCTTTCACCTGATGAATCGGGGAATAAGAGCGTAAATATTCAAACATTTCTTTGCTGTCTTCGGCGGTACCGTAATCGTAGCTCCAGCCTGCGCCTGCCGTAAATTTGTTGTAACGCAACATATCCAGAACGCCAACTCCCGGGAAGGCAACTTTAGCCAAATCCGGACGCATTGTCATGGTAGCACCGACTAAAAGTCCGCCGTTTGAACGGCCCGAAAGCGCCATATAATCTTTGGAAGTGTAACCTTTGCTTTGAAGATATTCACCAGCGGCGATGAAGTCATCAAAAACATTTTTCTTCTGCATCTTTGTTCCGGCATCGTGCCATTTTTTACCGTATTCACCACCACCGCGGATATTAGGAACAGCGTAGATTCCGCCATTTTCCATCCAGATGGCGTTTACCACAGAAAAACCTGGCTGCAGGCTGATATTAAAACCTCCGTAAGAATATAAAATGGTTGGATTTTTTCCGTTCATTTTAAGGCCTTTTTTGTAGTTTATCATCATCGGAATGCGCGTGCCGTCTTTTGAAGTGTAATAAACCTGCTCGGAAACGTAATCTTCAGGATTGAATTTCACCTTCGGTTTTTGGTAAACTTCGGATTTTCCGGTTTCCACATTGAATTTGTACGTTGTTCCAGGAGTAATATAATTGCTGAAAGTGTAGTACAAATCTTTGTCGTTTTCTTTTCCGCTGAAGCCGCCCGCAGTACCAATTCCCGGAAGTTCGATCTTGCGAATCAGCTTTCCGTCGTAATCATACTGTTTTACAGACGTTACCGCGTCTTGCATATATTTTGCGAAAATATAGCCGCCGCCAGTGGAAACGCTCAACACATTTTCGGTTTGCGGGATTACATCTACCCAAACATTTGCCGTCTTGATGTTAAATTTAACCAAGCGCATATTGGGGGCGTCTTTATCAGTTAAAGCGTAGATGAAATCGCCTTTAGAATCTATGATATCTGTATTAAAATCGTAACCGTTCTGAACCGGAATTAGATCGCTTTTATTTTTTAAATCTTTAATATAAACTTCGTTGCCGTTGGTAGCTTCCGAAGCGCTTAAAATCTGAAAACGTTCGTCGTCGGTAACGCCCATTCCCATATAGCGTCTTTTAAACTGGTCGCCACCGATCACAAGCTGATCAGCGCTTTGTTTTGTTCCCAACTTATGGAAATAAACTTTATGTGTATCGGTTTTTGCGGAAAGTTCGCTGCCCGTTGGTTTATCGTAGCTTGAATAGAAAAAACCTTCGTCACCTAACCACGAAGCTCCGGAAAACTTCACATCGTTGATGGTTTCATCGATTTTATTTTTGGTAACAGCATCCAGAATGATAATTTTATTCCAGTCACTTCCGCCCTCGGAAATCGAATAAGCAACTAAATTTCCTTTCTTATTAAAGGAAACTCCGGCTAAAGAAGTCGTGCCTTTTTCGGGAAATTTATTTGGATCCAGGAAAACTTCAGTCTTACCGGCTTTATCTGTTCGGTACAAAACAGACTGCGCCTGCAAACCATCATTTTTATAAAAATAAGTATAGTCGCCCTCTTTAAATGGAGCGCCGATTTTTTCGTAGTTCCAAATATCTTTCAGCTGCGCACGAATTTCTTCGCGGAAAGGAATTTTTGCTAAATAATCGTTGGTAAAAGCCACTTCTCGCTGCACCCAATCTTTGGTATCAGCGGCACGATCATCTTCGAGCCAGCGGTACGGATCGGCAACTGTGGTTCCGAAATAAGTATCCGTGTGGTCTATTTTTTTCGTTTCAGGATAGTTGATGGTGCTGATCATTTTTTGTGGTGTACATGCTGCGGCCAAAAAACCGGCGGCGCCCAAAGCAAAAGTTTTAATATTCATAGTTCAGGATTTGTTCAAAAATACCATTTTTTACCGAATTATTCCGCGCTCAACAGCAAGATTTCTGCGAAATTTTTTACTCATTCACAAATGATAAAACAAAATTTTTGATTATTTAACAATTTTTTAATCCGGCATCCACCACAAAAGGAACATAATTTGCTTCTGACATCGTCGAGAAAAATAAACTTATGAAAACACAGGTAGGCATATTATTGGCGGGAGGTGCCGGTATCTTGATCGGAATCGGCATTTTTGGGCTCAAGCAGTTTTTGAAGAAAAAAAGCCAGGAATATGATGATTATTACGCAGACTTTCACCGTCATTTCGTGAAAATACCTAAAGAAGAAAACAACGACGGCGTTGAGTTTCTCGCCGTATTGTAAGCATACTTATTTAAAAAATTCGGTCCTTTTAAGGCGGAATTTTTTTGTTTTGTGTTGATGAAATTATAATTAAAAATTTGCCCTTAAAACGTCAAATTTTTTCGTTTTATAAACTTTCAGCTGAATAATTGCACCGCGCAAACCATTACTTCAAGATTTTGGTTATTTTTAACAAAATTTTCTACAAAATGGTTTTAAGCAGAATCTGGAGCGCCTTTATCATCGTCGCGATTATTGTCGCCAGCATCAAATATATTTTTTCAGATCATTACAAAGCCATTTACAACGATATGGTGGTCGGCAAAAGCGGTGATACGGTGAAGATTGCGGCCAAAAATATTGGTGAACTCTCACCTGAAATTCAAAAAAACCTTGCTTTAGCACCCAATTTTAATCAAAACCGAATTCATTACAAAAGCGATTCAGCAACTTCGAAAGTAGCAGTTTACCGTGTTCAGGAAACCGATGGTGTCATCGGAACTTCGGAAACCGCGGTGAAAATCTGCCTTGGCTTAATCGGAATTATGACGCTTTTTATGGGTTTTATGAGCATTGCTGAGAAAGCTGGCGGAATCAATTTGCTTTCACGCATAATTCAGCCGTTTTTTTCAAAATTATTCCCCGAAATCCCGAAAAATCACCCGTCCTTCGGACATATGTTGCTTAATTTTTCCGCGAATTTGCTTGGTTTGGATAATGCCGCAACACCTTTTGGTTTAAAGGCAATGGAAAGTCTGCAGACATTAAATCCGGATAAAGAACGTGCGAGTAATTCCCAAATCATGTTTTTGTGTTTGCACGCCGGCGGTTTGACTTTAATTCCGGTTTCCATTATCGCAATCCGTGCTTCGATGGGTTCTACAACGCCAACCGATATTTTTCTGCCCTGCATGATTGCAACTTTTGCAGCCACTTTAGCTGCGATGATTTTCGTTTCGCTTTATCAGAAAATAAATTTGTTGCAACCCGCAGTAATCGCTTATGTTGGCGGAATTTCGGCCATTGTTGCGCTGCTCGTGGTGTATCTGGTAAATTTAACCAAAGAAGGGCTCGATAATTTCAGCATGTTGCTGAGCAACGGCATTATTTTGCTTATTTTCTTTGCAATTGTTCTAGGCGCGGTTTATAAAAAAATTAATGTTTTCGATGCTTTTATTGACGGTGCTAAAGAAGGTTTCTGGACGTGTGTGAAAATCATTCCGTATTTAGTGGGAATGCTCATCGCGATTTCCTTGCTTAGAACTTCCGGAGTTTTCGATGTTTTAATCGATGGAATGAAATGGGTAGCACAGGTTGTCGGTTTCGATACCCGATTTGTTGACGGTTTACCAACGGCGCTCATTAAGCCGCTTTCGGGTTCCGGCGCACGCGGCATGATGGTGGACACTATGCAGACTTTCGGTGCGGACAGTTTCCAGGGACGATTAGCAGCGGTTTTACAGGGAAGTTCGGACACCACTTTCTATGTAATCGCGGTTTATTTTGGCGCGGTCGGCATTAAAAACACCAGATACACGGTAACTGCGATGCTGATGGCGGATTTGGTGGGAATCATTACTTCGGTAATTTTGGCTTACCTTTTCTTTGCTTAAACTTTAATTAAATTTTTTTAAAATGATCCACGATAAAGATTACATCATCCGCATTGTAAAGCAGTTTTCCGAATTCCTTTCGAAGCTGCTTTTAGAAAAAAATGAAGGCGAATTGCCGGAACAGGAAAGGATTTTCGATACCAACATGAACGATACTTTCAAAATGGATTTCGAAACTTTGTCGGCAAAAAGCACCGACGAAATAATTGAGCTCATCGAAGCGAAAGACAGCAGTCACCACATTCCGTATTACGAATTACTCGGTCATTTATTTTACTTTAAAAACAAGGAAAATACAAACGGAAATTTCGCTGCAAAAGCGCAGAAATTTTACGAGCTCTATCTGCAAAAAAGTGGAGTATTTTCCCTACCAATTGTAAGCAGAATTAATGAATTAAAGAAATCTGTGTAACAATTTTGCAAAAAAACCGTCTTATTACAGAAAATAATCCATGAGAAAATCTTTGCTGTTTTCCTTGACTTTGATGTCTGCTTTTCTGTTTTCTCAAAAGAAATGGACGCTTCAGGAATGCGTGAATTACGCCGTAGAAAATAATCTGCAGGTCATCCAGAACGAGTACAACAAGAAACTTCAGGATTATAATCTGTCGATTGCAAAACGGCAATATCTTCCGTCGGTTTCCGGAAACATCAATAATTCTGCAACTTTCGGGCAGGGCCGCGATACTTTTGGCCGCACAGGCAGCAATGATAATTTCAGCAACAGCGCAAATATTGGCGCTGATATGTTGCTTTTCAACCACGGCAGACTCGAAAAAAATATCCGCAAAAACGAATATGATGTTCAGGCAAGCGGATTTGATGTGGAACAGGTAAAAAATGACATTTCACTGCAAATTGCGCAGCAATATTTAGCCATTTTGCTGAACCGCGAAGTTGTAACTATTGCGAAAAGTGCTTTGGAAAATGCGGAAAGACTTTACGAGCGTGCAAAAATCACGACGCAGGTCGGCACCACGGCACAAACGGTTTTAGCTGAAGCTGAAGCCGCGCTGGCACGCGAAAAACTGAACGTAAAAACTGCGGAAATAAATACCGACCGAAGTTTGTTTTCTTTAGCAATGCTTCTGCAGCTTCCGGATTATAAAAACTTCGATGTGCAAAATGTTGCCATTGAAGATGATATTCAGGCGCCTTTATTTACAGCAGACCAAATCATTAATAAAGCTTTTGAAAACCAACCGCAGATAAAAGCTGCTGAAAGCCGGATAAAATCGGCCGAAGCCCAAACAGAAATTACCGAAACCGCCTTCTGGCCGACAATTTCAGCAAACGCCGGATTGGGAAGTTCATACTTTTATTTGCTGAACGCCGGAAAAGATCTTACCGGAAACACCATTCAGCAAAGTGGATTTTTTAAACAATACAAAGACAATTTCGGGCAGCAGGTTGGCATTTCCGCAAACATCCCGATTTTCAATAAAGGAATTACGCGACTTAACGTAGAGCAGTCTAAAGTAAACGAAGATATCGCAAAGAATTCTTTACTCTTACAAAAGCAGGACGTTTTACAAAACGTTCAGAAAGCACAGTTCGATGCGGAAAGCAACTATGAATCTTTCATTGCGTCACGCGAAGCTGAAAAAAGTGCCAAATTAGCCCTGGATTTTGCGGAGAAAAGCTACAACGCCGGCCGCGCCACGGTTTATGACCTAAACAACGCGCGTAATAATTATGCGAATGCGCAAGGCAGCGTGGCACAGGCAAAATACAATTACATTTTCAGCTTGAAACTTCTAAATTTCTACGCAGGAATTCCTTTAACTTTGTAGTTTTAAAAAACTTCAATTGTTGTTATGTCCATCGTGCTGTTACAGAAATATTTGCCGGATAATAGCCTAATTTTTCTAAAAAAATGGTTCGGTGAATATACAATTCACATCAAAGTAACGCGCGGGAGAAATTCGAAGCTTGGCGATTACCGGAAAATGCCGGATAAAACGCATCAAATCACCATCAATTCCACATTACAGCCGTATCTTTTTTTCTTTGTGCTGACGCATGAACTCGCACATCTTATCGCTTTTGACCAAAGCAAAAAGCGCATTTCAGCACACGGAGCTGAATGGAAGCAGACTTTCCGACTGATGTTACTCGAAAGCATCGAGATTTATCCCGAAGATTTAAAACCGATTATCCGGAGATTTTCAAAAGCGCCGAAAGCCAATTTTATGTCAAGCCCCGATCTTGTGCGCTATTTCCACATTGAAAATTATGACGACGAAACCTCTTATATCGAAGACCTTAACGAAAACGACCGTTTTACCTACCGAAAGGAGACTTATATCATTGAGGAGAAGCGGAAAAAAAACTATCTTTGCCTGAACACGGACAACGGAAAAAAGTATATTTTCAAGCCGTTGGCCCGCGTTGAAAAACTAAGTTAAATATGTCAGAATCAAATAATTACTGCGTCATCATGGCGGGAGGCGTAGGAAGCAGATTTTGGCCGATGAGCACCCAGAAATACCCAAAACAGTTTCAGGATATTTTGGGAACCGGCCACACCATGATCCAGCAAACCTACAACCGAATCAGCAAAATTGTACTTCCGGAAAACATCTATGTCATCACCAGCAAAGAATATATTGCACTTACCGAGCAGCAGCTGCCGCACTTAGACCCGGAAAATATCGTAGGCGAACCCATGATGAAAAATACGGCGGCGTGTAATATGTACATGGCGAAAAAAATCGCAGATAAAAACCCGAACGCAAATATCATCGTACTTCCCGCGGATCATTTGATTTTAAATGAAACCGTTTTTCTACAGAAAATTGAGCTTGCTTTAAACCTCGCGGCGACCAAGAATTTTCTGATTACTTTGGGCATTAAACCGACAAGACCCGAAACCGGTTACGGCTATATTCAGTTCGTGGAAAGTAAAAACAAAGAATATTTCAAGGTTAAAACATTTACCGAAAAACCTGATTTAGAATTCGCCAGAACTTTTCTGGAAAGCGGTGATTTCCTCTGGAATGCAGGGATTTTTATCTGGAATGTCCAAAGCATTTTGTCGGCGTTTGAAGAATACCTCAGCGAAATGTCTCAGCATTTCCAGAGTTGCGATTACAACACGAAAGAAGAAGAAGGCTGCATCGATGCTATTTATCCGAAAGTTGCAAAAATTTCAATTGACAACGGCATTCTGGAAAAAGCGAAAAATGTCTATGTAATTCCCGCCGATATTGGCTGGAGCGACCTTGGAACCTGGACTTCAGTTTACGAAAATGCGGTGAAAGACGCGGGAAAAAACGCCTCGAAATCGCGTCATCTTTTAACCTACAACGCGAAGGGAAACATTATCAACCTGAAAAATAAAAATAAGGCGGTTATCATCGACGGTTTGAAAGACTACATTATCGTGGACACTGACAAAGCC
Organism: Kaistella treverensis; assembly: GCF_900114045.1. Lineage (GTDB taxonomy): Bacteria > Bacteroidota > Bacteroidia > Flavobacteriales > Weeksellaceae > Kaistella > Kaistella treverensis. The sequence continues at coordinate 345,092 of NZ_FORQ01000002.1, read as the reverse complement.
TTGCTGATTTGTCCGCGCGCCAATGACCAGCTGATCAAAGAATATGTTCAGGACTTAAAAACGTTAAAAAAAGGCGACAGCTTTTTGTAAAAAAATGCCTTAGGAGCAAGCAAAATTTCGCATCCTTTGAAAGTCGGTTCCCGCTGTCCGCTCTATCTACGCGCCACTTTCGTGGCGCGCAGGATGCCGCTTCCATCGGGGCTAGAATATAGTTTCGTCATCTTTCCGAAACGAAAAATTTGCCGCTTTTAGCGGCAAATTTTTTTATACCAGATAATAATTTTCTTGAAATTCAGTAACACGAAAAAATTAACGCTTTTAACGGCATATTTTTCTAAATCAGATTAATGATTTGCTGGATATTCAGTTCGTGCAGGCAAGCATAATCGCCGCGGTAACATTCTTTATCACCAAAAACCGAACACGGCCGGCAGGTTAAATCTTTCACATGTACGACATCATTTACACTTTGTCCGTATCCTAAAAATCCGGCGTAAAAATGCGTGGAACCCCAAACCGAAATACAGCGCGTACCAACCAAACTTGCCAAATGCATATTTGCAGAATCCATCGAAATCATGGCTTCTAAGCCCGAAATTTTTTCCAATTCCTGCTTCAAGGTTAATTTTCCAGCTAAATTTTCAGTATTTGGGATTTTTTGCTGCCAGGAATTTAAGATTTCAACTTCCTGAGCGCCGCCGCCAAAAAAGAAAATTTGGTGCTTTTTGGCCAGAATTTTTACCAGTTCAAAAGTTTTTTCCAACGGCATCATTTTGCCTTTATGCTGCGCAAATGGCGCGACACCAATTCCGGATTTTACAGATTTCGGGTAAAGCTGATTTAAAAGTTCAAGCTTAAACTTCATTTCGCGAAAAACGTCGGCATATCTTTCCACGGTGGGTTTTAGCGGTTGTTTTTCGATATTCCAAATATCGGTGAGTTCTTCTTTTTCCGCTTTACCTTTGTTTATTTTGTAAACTTTAAAACCTTTTTGCAGAAAAAAAAGATTGAGCGTTTTCGTTCGGATAACGTCATGCAAATCGGCGATAAAATTTGGTTTAAATTCTTCCAAAAGCAATTTTCCCAGTTTCTGCAAACCGAAAAAACCTTTAAAATCTTCGAGATTTATCCCTTTAAATTGCAGATTCGGAATATCATCGAAAAGTGCGCTGAAATTTTGGCGGGAAACCATAACGATTTCAACTTCAGGATTTTGAGCCAGAAATTCGCGCAAAACCGGAACGGTCATCGCAACGTCGCCGAACGCCGAAAAACGGTATGCTAAAATTCGCGTCACGATTTCAGCTGATAGGCAACGGCGTAAAACTTAATTTGTTTGGTCATCGCCATCAGACCATTGGCACGCGACGGCGATAGAAATTCCTGCAAACCGATTTCCTCGATAAACGAAAAATCTGAATCCAAAATTTCCTGTGTGGTGTGTCCGCTGTAAATGGAAACCAGAAGTGACACGATTCCCTTCGGTAGAATTCCGTCGGAATCGGCGTTAAAAAATAGTTTTCCATCTTCGAAACGCCCTTCAATCCACACTTTTGACTGGCAACCTTTAATCAGATTCTCATCGGTTTTCTTGTCTTCGGGCATGCCTTTCAGCTCTTTTCCAAGGTCAATAATATATTCATACTTCTGTTCCCAATCTTCCAAAAAGGCAAAAGCTTCCACAGTTTCCTGCTGTTTTTCTTTAATCGTCATCGCAAAGTTGAATTTGTGCAAAGATAAGCATTCCTAAAAATTTTCTTCGGTTACTTTCCGAAAGAGATTCAGCAATTTAGGTTCTTCTTTTTCCCAGCATAGTTCTGCTGCGGCTTTTTCGAGATTGTCGGAATAGAAATTTTTGCCGTTATTCAGCACAATTTTTATCTTTTCCGCAAGTTCAGAATGGTTTTCAATTGTAGTTCCGACCTGAAATTCATTAGTAATTTTTTTCATTTCTGGAAAATCTGAGACAACGACGGGAATTCTTGCCTGGATATAATCTGAAATTTTGTTTGGTAAAGAAAAATAATAGCTGAGGCCGTTATTTTCTTCGATGCTTAATCCGACATCAGCCTGTTGGGTAATTTCCCGAAGCTTTTCGGGAAAAATTTGCCCAAGAAACTCGATTTTTTTTTGAAGTCCCAGTTTTTCAGTCAGCTGTTCATATTCGGTTTTCATCGGACCATCGCCAGCAATCCATAATTTAGCATTTGGAATTTCCGCCATCGCAGCAATCATTTTATCTAAACCGCGTGATGGATTAATGACACCCTGGTAAATAATGATTTTTGGGTTGTATAGCCCGGAATTTTTTTGGCTTTTTAAATAAAGAGGAAAGTTCTGCACGACGACCGGACGCGAAATTTTATATTTTTCACCAAACCAATCCGCATAACTTTCACTTGCTGTAATCATATAACGGATTTTCGGCAAAAGTTGCTTTTCCAAAGTCCGCCATATTTTCTGCGGAAATCTTCCGGCTAAGGACGGCATTTCTGTGAAAATTTCGTGACTGTCAAAAACCAGGGGAATCCCGAGTTTTTTTGAAACTAAATAATTCGGTAAAATGGTATCCAAATCATTTGAAAGTAAAATGCAGTTTCGGCCTGCACTTTTCAGCAAATGCCTGTACAATTTCCACTGAAATTCGAGGTACGCATAACGGAGAATTTTGGAGCGAAGATTTAATCTTTTTACGGAATAATTTCGCTTCACCGGCGGCAAACCGCGCCAGTTATTTCCGATGAGTTCAATTTCATAACCGTTTTCAGATAAGGTTCTGCAAACCTTTTCTACCCTTTGGTCCGTATATAGATTATTGAAAACCGAAACAATGATTCGCACGGCATTAATTTACGCCTTTTTAACCAAATGATAAACCTGAACGCCACATAAAATAGCATTTGGAATGATGATGGGCCAAAGGTAATCGCTGAAAATACCATAAATCACAAAACAGATACAGCCAACAAGGTTTACGATTCTGATCTTTCTGATGTCTTTCAGCACGAAACTCAGGACGATGAAGAAAGATGCGGCGTAACCGATGATATTGGTAATTTCTGGGTTCATGCTTATTTTTTGGGAGACAAACCTAAACATTTTCAGCGAATTAAGAAAATATTAACTGCCATATCGTCAGAAATAGTTTTTGGTAAAGTATTTGTAACTTTGGTTTGACGCTTACTGAAGTAAGTAATATTAAATAAAAAAGACGAGAAACATTATATGGATCATCAATTTTCAGCTGGGTTAGACCAAGTCTTTAAGCTCAGTAAAAACGAAGCCAGACGCTTGCACAGCGAGTTTCTGAATACAGAACATTTCCTTCTCGGGATTATTTCCACCGAAAATTCAGCGAAGGAAATTATGCAAACTTTGGGAGCCGATTTAACCCAAATCAAAAGAAAAATCGAAACCATGTCGGTGGCGAGCTTAAACCCGTTTTCTGTGGAAAGCGACAAGATATCTTTCACCAAAATGGCTGACCAAGCCGTAAAACGTTCCGAACTGGAATGCAGACAATACCAGAGCGCCGAAATAAATACCGTTCATTTATTGCTTGGAATCCTTTATAAAGCGGAAGATCCTACAACCAGCATTTTAAGTTCTTACGATATTGACTATGAAATGATTTCGCGGGAATACCAGAAATTACTGAAAAATTCCGGTCAGGACCCGAAAATGAGTGCTTACGATGACGATGAAGAGCGTGAAGAGTTCGGACAAATGCGAAAACCCACGGGAAACATCGGAACAGGCAAAAGCAAAACACCAACGCTTGATAATTTCGGACGTGATTTAACCACTTTAGCGCGGGAAGGAAAACTCGATCCTGTTATCGGAAGAGAAAAAGAAATCGAACGCGTGTCGCAGATTCTTTCGCGAAGAAAGAAAAACAATCCGTTGCTTATCGGTGAGCCAGGTGTTGGTAAATCTGCCATTGCCGAAGGTTTAGCTTTAAGAATTCAGCAGAAAAAAGTATCGCGTGTGCTTTATGGCAAACGTGTGATTACGCTGGATTTAGCGAGTTTGGTTGCAGGGACAAAATACCGTGGCCAGTTCGAAGAGCGCATGAAAGCAATTATGACCGAGCTTGAAAAAAACCGCGACGTCATTTTATTTATTGATGAGTTGCATACCATCGTTGGCGCCGGAAGTTCTACCGGAAGCCTGGACGCGTCGAATATGTTTAAACCTGCATTAGCGCGAGGTGAAATCCAATGTATTGGTGCAACAACTTTAGATGAATATCGCCAATATATCGAAAAAGACGGCGCGCTCGAAAGACGTTTTCAAAAAGTAATGGTAGAACCTACAACTGTAGATGAAACCATTCAGATTTTGAATCAGATTAAAGATAAATACGAAGATCATCACAACGTGACTTATACGGACGAAGCGATAAAAGCGTGTGTGAACTTGACTTCACGTTATATTACCGACCGTTTTTTACCCGACAAAGCTATTGATGCGATGGACGAAGCCGGTTCCCGTGTTTACATTAAAAACATGAAAGTTCCGACCCAAATAATCGAATTTGAGTCCAATATCGAAACGATAAAAGAACAGAAACAACAGGCGGTAAAAAAACAGGATTACCTGGAAGCACGAAAGCTGAAAGATGAAGAAGAACGCTTGCAGATTGAGCTGAATCTAGCGCAGGAAGCCTGGGATAAAGATGTGAAAGAGAAAAAAGAAACCGTAACCGAAGAAAATGTTGCGGAAGTAGTTTCTATGATGAGCGGAATTCCAGTGACGAAAGTCGGTAAGAACGAGCTCGACAAACTTTCTCAAATGGACGACATGCTGAACGGCAAAGTGATCGGCCAAACCGATGCGGTGAAAAAAGTGGTGAAAGCCATCCAGAGAAACCGCGCCGGATTGAAAGATCCAAACAGGCCAATCGGAACTTTTATTTTCCTCGGGACAACAGGTGTAGGTAAAACCGAACTTGCCAAAGTAATGGCTCGCGAACTTTTCGATTCTGATGAAGCTTTGATTCGTATCGACATGAGTGAATACATGGAGAAATTTGCGGTATCACGTCTAGTTGGCGCGCCTCCGGGATATGTTGGTTACGAAGAAGGTGGTCAGCTTACCGAAGCGGTTCGCAGAAAACCTTACGCCGTGGTACTTTTAGATGAGATCGAAAAAGCGCACCCGGATGTTTTCAACATATTGCTGCAGATTTTGGATGAAGGTTTTGTTACCGATTCTTTAGGCAGAAAAATCGATTTTAGAAATACGATTATCATTTTGACTTCAAATATCGGTACACGTGACCTGAAAGATTTCGGTGATGGTGTAGGTTTCGGAACTACTGCGAAGAAATCCAATACCGATGCAAGAGCCAGAAGTACGATTGAAAACGCTTTGAAAAAAGCCTTTGCTCCGGAGTTTTTAAACAGAATTGATGATATCGTAATTTTCAACAATTTAGAAAAAGAAGATATTTCGAAAATTATCGATCTGGAATTGAACAAACTCTACAAACGTCTTGAAAAACTGAATTATAAAGTTGAACTAGCCGATGACGCGAAAGATTTTATCGCAGAAAAAGGTTGGGACAAAGATTTTGGAGCAAGACCCTTGAAACGTGCAATCCAGAAATATATCGAAGATCTGTTGGCAGAAATGCTTGTAAACAAACAGTTAGCCGAAGGCGGAACTGTAGTTTTAAAAGTAAACGAAGCCAAAGATGCCTTAGAAGGCGAGCCGGTAAAAAAGAAAACTTCGGCAAAATAAGCCGGAATAAATTATAAAAAATCCGTCACTGAGATTTCAGTGGCGGATTTTTATTTATAAAATCTAATGTGTTATTTAATTTCCACACAACCTACTCTACCACCAGCATTTCCCGTTGGCTGAGTTTTAAAATCATCTTTATCAGCATGGATTACGATGGCTTTCCCGATGATATTTTCATTAGGGTCTGCACAACCTAAACACCATTTATCAGTGCTGAAAGTCAGTCTTGCAGTTCCGTCTTTATCAGCAACTAAATTTCCGATGTCACCCATGTGGTGTTCGTCATTGCCCCATCTGCCGTGCATATCAGAAGTTGGATTCCAGTGGCCGCCTGCTGAACTCGCGTCGGTTGCTGAACAATCGCCTGTTTCATGAATATGTACCGCGTGAATGCCCGGTGTAAGTTTGTAAACATTCAAATCCATTTGAACTTTAGAACCTACCTGCTTAAATTTTGCTGTTCCCTGCGTATCGGTTCCGCTTTTGGAATTTACAACGTAAGATTTAGTTGTAGTACACGAAACCGCGACAACGGCGCCGAAAAATAACGTAGAAAGTGTTGTGATTTTCATAATATTTATATTTTAATGTTAGAATTTCATAAAGATACGGTATTTCAAAACCATTTCAATTGAACAGCAAAACCGGCGATTCTGCGAAAAATTTTCAGCAAAAGGTATTCCGTTGACAAATTCTCTAATTTTAAATTTTTCAAAACCAATTTTTTAGCTGCTTTAAGGGCAAATTTTTTGAAATTTAATTTTGGTATCGAAGATAATTTTGCTTTTGAAAATGCTGAAATTTTTCCCGGTTAAAAGGCCATTTTTTTTCGGAATTTTATTTCAATTAAAGTCCGAAAACAACGCCGACATTCGGGATAAAACCGCTGCCAAAAACCGAATCATTTTTGTCATACAGCACATTATACATTCCGCCAATCTGCATATACGCACGTTCACCAATTTTCTGCATGTAACCGCCGCCAAGATAAAGCGCAGCTTCGTCACCCGAATATTTCAGATTGTCGATTTTATTTTTTTGGTTGAAGAAATATTCCTGAAACATTCCGCTCAAGAAAAAATTCCGCGCAAAATAATAATTCAGAAATGGCCCGACACCAAAAGTTGTCGCTGAATAATATTTCGAATTCGACCAGGTAAAATTGGTGGCTAAACCGGTTTCCAGATTTTCGGTAAGTTTATAACCAACGCGTGGCGAAAGATAAACTGAAGTGCCGCCACCACTTCCGAAACTTCCGCCCAAACCGGCGTAACCACCGATGGTCCATTTTGAATATTTATCAAGCGCTGTGGACGTGCTGATCTGCGCATTTGACAAAATCAGAAAAAAGCTGAAAATAAGGCCGAAAAAATTTTTCATGATGAAGGTGTTTATCTTTCAAAAATACCAAAATTTATGTAATTGCCATTTTCTATAATTTGAAAAAATGGGGAGTTATAGCAGGTAAAAAATCTGGTTAATAGGCAAAAACCGGCTTCTAGCCCCGATCGCAGCGGCATCCTTTCTCCCGGGAACTTCCGGGAGAAAGATACAGCGAAGAGCGGGAACCCATCTTGGAACGGAGCGAGATCCTGGTTGCTCCTAAAAATAGCTTTAATTATCGTAAATTTGCAATCTGAAAAAATGCGGTCAAATAATCGGTAATTTTTTCTTAATTTTTTGAAAATATGAAAATTGTAGTAGGCCTTTCTGGAGGCGTAGATTCCAGTGTTGCAGCGTATTTGCTGCAAAAACAAGGTCATGATGTGGTAGCGCTTTTTATGCGGAACTGGAACGATGCTTCGGTCACTAAGGAGGACGAATGTCCTTGGATTGAAGACAGCAATGATGCTTTGATGGTGGCGCAAAAGCTTGGAATACCGTTTCAGGTAATTGACATGAGCGAGCTTTATAAGGAGAAAATCGTGGATTATATGTTCGAGGAATATAAAAACGGACGAACGCCCAATCCCGATGTTTTATGTAACCGAGAGGTGAAGTTTGATGTCTTTATGAAAACAGCCTTATCGCTTGGCGCTGAGAAAGTTGCAACAGGGCATTATGCGCGCGTGAACTCGACTTTTGATGAAAATGGTAAAGAAGTTTTTCACCTTTTAGCCGGGAAAGATGACAATAAAGACCAGTCGTATTTTCTGTGCCAACTGAGTCAGGAGCAGCTGTCGCGGTCGCTTTTCCCGATTGGTGAGTTGACGAAACCTGAAGTGCGCGAAATTGCGCGCGAAATGGGTTTGGTGACGGCAGAGAAAAAAGATTCGCAAGGTTTGTGTTTCATCGGGAAAGTGAGTTTACCGACATTTTTGCAGCAGCAGCTTGAACCGAAAGAAGGAGAAATTGTAGAGATTTTTAAAGATTTTGACGGTTATAACCGCGGAATTCCGGAATTTTCTTCTAAATTGGAAGAACTGCAGTTTTTAGCTGAAAAAATAAAATACGAAAAAACCGACGGAAAAGTGATCGAAAAACACCAAGGCGCGCATTATTTCACCATCGGGCAAAGCAAAGGTTTGGGCATCGGAGGACATGTGGAATCGTGTTTTATGATCTCACGCGATATTGAAAAGAACCTCATCTTCGTTGGTGAAGGCAAGAATTTTCCGGGGCTTTTCCGCAAAGCTCTGAAAATAGTAAACTCCGAAGTTCATTGGGTTCGCGAAGATTTACGTCTGAAAAATGGAGAATCAATGAAAGTAAAAGCGCGAATCCGGTACCGACAACCTTTGGAAGAAGCGACGCTTTATCAGTTTGAAGGAGGCTTATTCATCAAATTTGAAAATCCACAGTCTGCGATTGCAGAAGGACAGTTTGCTGCGTGGTATCAGGAAGATGAGTTGGTGGGAAGTGGCGTGATTAGTTAGGAAATTTTAATATTTATAATGATTCCTTCGGTGAAAACCGGAGGAATTTTTCGTTAAATAAATTGAAAAAATTTGCTGTTTAAAGAGGTAATTTTTTCAAAACATACTTTTGTTGATATTATAAATTTCCCATCATTTATAACGATATTCCCGTTTGGTAATAATATTTAAGATAAATCGAAATTAAATAACCATCAACTGGTCAAATTGCGTATTTTTAATAGAGATTAATTACCTATGAAATATCCGTTTATTCTTTTTGCTGCGCTGTTGGCTTTCAGCTGTAAAAGACCGCCGGCGCAGGATCAAAAAGTTATCGAAATTACAGGTGTTGATTTTTCGCTGAATCCCGGCGATGATTTTTACCGCTACGCGAATGGAAAATGGTACGATTCCGCTACGATTCCGGCTTCGCAGGCTGGCGTGGGCGCATATATGTTTATTAATTATCCGCAGCGGATGAGACTTCAGGGAATTTTGGACAGCGTTTCGCTTGGAAAATATCCGGAAGGTAGCGTGGAGCAAAAAGTTGGAGATTTCTACGCAGCCGGAATGGACACGGCAACCATCAATAAACGCGGTTACGATCCAATTAAAAGCACACTTTCAGAAATAGAAAGAATTGCAGATGTTTCGGCTTTAATGAAATTCGTCGCCGACCAAACCAAAATAGACAATGGTTTTATGATGGGTTTTGGTATTGGCCCAGACGACAAAAACAGCAATGTGAATATTGCGCACATGTATCAGACCGGCTTGGGATTGCCCGACCGCGATTATTATTTTAAAACCGATGCGGCGACCGTCGCCATTCAAAACGCATACAAAACTTATTTGGCGACCATGTTTAAACTGACGGGCAGCACCGAAGATGCAGCAAAAAAAGAAGCTTCCGCAGTATACGAAATTGATAAACAGCTCGCCACGTCACATCGAACGCGAGTCGAACGCCGCGATGTAATTGCAAATTACAATATGTTGGCGGTGAATGACCTTGAAAAATCGCAGCCAAATATCGGTTGGATAAGCTTTCTTCAAAATCTGGGTGCTAAAACCGATTCCATCGATGTGGCACAACCTGGTTATTACGTAAAACTGAACGAGGTTTTGAAAACCATTCCGCTTTTTCAGTGGAAAACTTATTTGAAAGGTCACGCAATCGCGGGTTATTCAACAAATTTAAGTCAGCCATTTGTTGATTCGGCTTTTGAGTTCAGCAAAGTTATTTCGGGCCAGGCGGTGCAAAAATCCCGCGGCGAAATTATGGCAGGCGCCGTGGATAATTATCTCGGTGAAGCTTTAGGTCAGCTTTACGTAAAAAAATATTTCCCGGAATCGGCAAAAAAAAGAATGCTGGAGCTTGTAAACAATGTGCAGAAAGCCTATGCGCTACGAATTGATAAGCTGGATTGGATGAGCGACAGCACAAAGATAAAAGCAAAAGAAAAGCTGTTTGCAATGACCAAAAAAATTGGTTATCCGAACAAATGGGAAGATTACAGCAATGTAAAAGTGAACAGGGATTTCTATTTTGAAAATCTGCTTTCAGCTTCTGCGGCGAACTATGAACGTGAGATTGCTACGCTTGGAAAACCTGTTGATAAATCCAGATGGTTTATCACACCTTCCACCGTTACGGCGTATAATAATCCGTCGGCAAATGAAATTGTTTTTCCTGCAGGTATCTTGCAGTTTCCTTATTTCGATAATGAAGCCGATGACGCGCTGAATTATGGCGGAATCGGAATGGTTATCGGCCACGAAATCACGCATACTTTTGATGACCAGGGCGCGCAATATGACAAGGACGGAAATGTAAAAAACTGGTGGACCAAAGATGATTATGAGCAGTTTAAATCGCGCATTCAGCAGGTTATTGACCAATACAGCACTTTTACGGTTTTAGATGGTCTGCATGTAAATGGCGCCATGACTGTTGGTGAAAATACCGCCGATATCGCCGGAATTGCTGTAGCTTATGATGCTTTTAAAATGACATCTGAAGGTCAGGCAAATGTAAAAGTTGGAGAATTTACACCGGACCAACGGTTTTTTCTGTCACTTGCACGAATCTGGAAGGTGAAAATGAAAGATGAATATCTGCGGCTTTGGATCAATAACAATCCGCATTCACCACCGAATTGGCGCGTTAACGGTCCGCTGATGAATACCACACCGTTTTACAATGCATTTGATGTAAAACCTGCCGACAAAATGTTTCTACCAAAGGAAAAAAGAATTACGATTTGGTAAAGTTGAATCCGGAAAATTTGCTGATGAAAGGTTAAATTTTTTAGTTCTTGGCTGCAATTAAATTTTACCCGCTCAAATTGCAACTTTTTTAAATCTTACAAATGAAATATGCTATACTTATTACCGCATATAAAGATTTTCAGCAGCTGGAAAACCTGGTTAATGAATTCCCTGCCGAAGATTATAATGTTTATATCCACATTGATAAAAAAAGTAAGGTGGATGAAAACATCATTTCAAAAATTTCGAATAGGGAAAATGTGAAGTGCATAGAGAGGAAATACGTGATTAATTGGGGTGGGCTTAATCATTTGAATGCTTTTCTTCATCTTTCAAGAATTGCGCTGAAAGACGCTGAAAATAGGTATTTTCACTCAATTACCGCCCAGGATTTTCCGCTAAAGAACACCGATTATTTAAATAAACTATTACTTGCAGAAGACGGACCTCAAAAGGGTTATATGGAATTTTTTCCATTGCCTGCCGCTAACTGGAAAAACGGCGGAATAGACAGGCTGGAATACTATTATTTAAATACCTATTTCAACCACTTTAACAAAATTGGTGGTGCAATAATCATATGGGCTGTGGAATTCCAAAAGAAATTGCATATAAAGCGCAAAATCAGGTTTAAGGAAAAATTATATGGAGGTTCTACTTATTGGACCTTGCCGCGCGATATTCTGCAATACGTAATCGATTTCACCGAGGAAAAACCTAAAATCTACCGGCGTTTGCATAACGTCAACGTCGCGGAAGAGTTTTATTTTCAGACGGTTTTGATGAATTCAGTACACGCAAAAAACATGATTAACGATTGCCTTCGGTATATGGACTGGCAGAACGGTAATGATTATGGGCCCGCTTTTTTATCCGTTGAAAATTATGAGGATATGGTAAACAGCGATAAGTTATTTGCACGAAAAATCACGATCATAGAAAAGCAGCTTCTTAAAAAACTGAAAATGCAAAGAAGTGTAACCTCAACGATTTAATTTTTTGGGTTAAAAAAACGAAGTGCATGGTTTTGCGATTCAATCGCGACGGGCAATATTTAAAATTTAGTTATAGCAAATGAATTTTTTTGAAAGAATTTTTTTTAAGGTGCTTAGAAAAACAAGCCATAATATTATTTTCCACAGAAATACAGCGTTCCAGCGTCATAAATCGGCTAAAATTCTTGTAAAAGGCCTTCTGGAAATTAACAAGAAATGGTCCTATGCAGAACGGTTTTCCTCAATTTTCGTCTTAAGAGAGGATGCTGAATTACATGTTGCCGGGCATTTTCAGTTATTATCAGGCTCAAGGATTTATGTTAATAAAGGTGCAGTACTGAGTTTGGGAAGCGGATATATAAATACTGACCTCAGTTTGTCTTGCTCTGAACGTATTGATATCGGCTACGACGTGGCGATTTCCGAACGGGTAATTATCCGGGATTCTGATAATCACCAGATATTAGATGGCAAACACCAGCCTACGCAACCCGTAAAAATTGGCAACCACGTCTGGATTGGAGCAAATGTTACCATTTTAAAGGGCGTTACCATCGGCGATGGTTGCGTCATTGCGGCAGGAGCTTTGGTCAATAAAGATATTCCGCCCAATAGCTTAGCAGGGGGCGTTCCTGCAAAAGTTTTAAAATCAAATATTGAATGGAAATAAAAAATTTAATAGCTAACTAAATTTTATTCCGGCTTAAAACGACCATTTTTTACCAATTGGTTCCTTTAGTCCGATTTTTGCGTAGTTCCAGACATCAAAATTTATCTTTTGTAATTTATGCAGTTAGCATTCTATATTCTATCAGCGATTACCATTATCGCCAGCATTTTACCGTTTATCAGCCATCAGCACTGGTTTTTCCGGATCTGGGAATTTGCACGTATACAAATCGTGGCGCTGGAGTTTCTCACCTTGCTTTTCGGGCTATTTTTTTTACCGGATAAAAGCACCCTTTTTTGGATAACTATTTTACTGCACATCGGGCTTATTGCAAATCATGTGGTAATTCTTTTGCCATATACCACGTTATATCGCAGAAATCCGGCTAAAAACACGAAAATGCCCTACGATTTGGTTTCAATAATTTCGGTGAATGTTTACCAATTCAATAAGGATTATGGAAAACTGATCGATCTGGTGAAAGAAACTGAGCCTGATATTTTGCTCACCATGGAAACCAATCAGGCGTGGGACGACGCACTGACCGCGATTGAAGATCAATACCCAAATTCAAAGAAAGTTCCTTTGGAAAACACCTACGGAATTCATCTTTACACCAAACTAAAAGTCGAAGATATAAAGGTTAATTACTTTGTCGCGGACGATTTACCCAGCATAGAAGCGACATTATTTACAAACAAAGGTCAAAAATTCACCTTTTTTGGAGTTCATCCGCCACCGCCAAGTCCGACTGAAGAAGAAACCGCCAAAGAGCGCGATGGCGAATTGCTTACAATCGGTAAAAAAGTGCGAGGAATGAGCGAACCTGTGGTTGTCGCGGGAGATTTTAATAATGTGGCGTGGGCGCGTTCTTCAATTCTGTTCCGAAAAACTTCGGAACTGATTGATCCAAGAATTGGACGCGGCTTTGTGTCAACATATCACGCGAGATACCGCTTGCTGCGCTTTCCGATCGATTTGTTTTTTCACTCCACCAATATTTTCATTAAAGATTTTAAAACTTTAAATAACATTGGCAGCGACCATTTGCCGCTTTTTTGTAGTTTTTTTATCAACCCTCATAACAAACTGCAGGAAAAAGAGATTGAAACGCTGGAAAAAGAAGATTTACCAATGATTGAAGAAATCATAGAAGAAGGCGTTAAAGAACAAAGTCAGCGGCCTGCTGTAGTAACTGGCTAAATTTGCAATTTATTTTGCCAGCCAATCCTTAAAATCCTTTACTCGGTCGCGGCTCACCGTTATTTCCTGATTTGGCTGAGCCAGAAGTTCAATGTTAAAAACAGGTGAAGTATGAATGTTTTTGATAAAATCAGAATTCACAATAAATTGCCTGTTTACCCGGAAGAATTTCTGTTCGTCCAAAACTTCCTGAAGCTCATCTAAGGTGAAATCCGTCGGATAGCTGCGCTCAAATGTCTGCATATACACGATTTTATTTTCGCTGAAAAAGCAGGTTACGTCAGCTGTCTGAATGATTTTTAAATTATAACCAATTTTAACCAAAATCCGGGATAATTTCTGCTTATCTTCTTTAATTAAGGTTTTGATTTCCTGAGCATTATAACTGCTTTCAGCAGGTAAGAAGCTTTTGTATTTTTCAATAGCTTGCGCCAAATCTGCTTGCATTATTGGCTTTAGAAGATAGTCGATGGAGTTGAGTTTAAACGCCTTCAAAGTATATTGATCAAAAGCTGTGGTGTAAATAAAGAAACTTTTAACGGGAAATTTTTCAAAAATGTCAAATGACAAGCCGTCGCCTAAAACAATATCCGAAAAAATGAGCTGCGGAGCCGGATTTTTTTCAAAAAACTCTAAACCATCTTCCACCGAATGCAAGGTTGCAACTATTTCTAAATCAATAAATTCGCTTAAAAGCCTTTGCAATTTTCGTGCTGCGGGTTTTTCATCTTCGAGGATGACGGTGGTTATTTTTTTTACTTCCATAAAACAGGTAAAACTATTTGCTTTTATTCATCAGTTCGCGGATTTTTTCTTCTTCCCAGTTTTTACCTAAAACAAAATTCGGCAGAAAAACGCTTAAACCGTGCGCTACCAAACCAATTCCCCAGAAAATTGCGGTATAATAGGTGTCGATGGTAAAAAATCTGTCAGTACCTTCAGCCGAATCGCTGATGATAAGTGCGATATTTACCACGGTGTACACGAGTAAGTGAATATAAAAGCCTTTAATGCGTTTCACCCGTTTCTTGGCTTCTAAATATTTGATATTGTTTTCGTTAAAGTTTTCCATGATTTTTTAGCTGTTTTTATTTAGAATTTTTTGAATTTGCTTTTCTTCCCAGTCTCTGCTGATACCGAATATTTTTAGCGCCTGCAGCGATAAACCAATCCCCCACCCAAGCATCGGCCAGTAAAACCATAAATATTTGGGCGAAGTGTAAAGGTTTATAAATATTAAAAAAGGGATGATAATGCAGTAAGAAATTAAGCTGCTGTAAAAGCGTTTCAGCTCCTGTACGCGGATTGCCGCGCGTTGGTAAGCTAATGATTCGGGTGTAGTTTGTGTGTTCATTTCAGAAGTTTTTTGGGTTAATAAAGGTATTTTTACTTTGAAAAAAGCGGGTGATTTTTCGATGAAAACATTTTTTTTAGTTAGCAAAGAGTAGCGCTGTACGATGTTTGAAAGTCCGATTCCGGCTGCTTCTTTCACCTGTTCTCTTTGCTGAAGATTATTTTCAATAATCAGGTGATTTTCTTCTGCAAAAATTTTAATGTGCAGCGGTTTTCCCGAAGTGGCGAAATTGTGTTTGATGCAGTTTTCCAACAGCAATTGCAACGAGAGCGGAACAACATAAAATTTCAAATCGTCAGAAGTTACATTAAATTCAAAGCTTACGCTGTCTTCAAACCGGGTTTTCAGCAAGTCGCAATAGATTCGTGCAAAATCTATTTCTTCCTGAACCGTAACCAGTTCTTTATCTTTTTGCTCCAGGACATATCGGTAAATTTTGGACATAGAGGCGGTAAAATTTTGTGCCTGCTCGGGATTTTCATCGATTAAAGAACTTAACACATTCAGCGAGTTGAAGAGAAAATGTGGATCCAACTGATTTTTCAAGCTTTCAAACTGGGCATTGGCAGATTTTGCTATCAGTTTCTGCTGCACAACTTCCTGTCGTGTGGAGCGTTTCCAGGCGTCCATAAATTCCCGGGCATGCAGGATAGCAGAGACCAGCAAAGTGATGTTCAAGATAATCCAGTTAAAAAAGCCCGTTTTACCGGCGAAAAATTCATTTGGATTCTCTTTCTGAATTAAAATAAAATTCACATAATTACAGAACAGCACCAAAATCACATTAATTACCAAAGTGGAAATTATTCCCCAGATCAGCCGGGTTTTTGTGTCTTCAACCCAAGAAAATTTTTGGTTAAGGTAATCGTTTATCACCCCATTTCCCATGGCAATGGTAAAAGCGTACAGCGCTGAGATTGCGAGAAAGCTAAGATAATTCTGCACTGTTTTTTCATTATTGAAAAAAAGGAACAAAATGCTCCCGATAAAAAAGGAAATCCAGGCGATGGTAATTAAACTTTTTCTTTGCATGACTCAAATGTTGGATCAAATGTAAAGCAGATTAAAATTAAAAAAAACTTTTACTGACTGAAGGGTTAAATTCCTTACCTGAACGGTACAAAAACAAAAAAACCACCGAAAATCGGTGGTATTTTTTATAGCAGAGTTCTTTATTTCATTTCAGAGATTACCTCAATTGCTTCCTGCAGATAAAGGTCGCGTTTCAGGTTTTTAACCCAGAGTTCGGTTTTTTTGGTGAAAGCCTCGTCTTTCTTTTCGCGAAGTGCTTCATCAGCATTCAAGGTGAATTTCAAACCGTTGTTATATTTCTCCAGACCTTTAAATTTCTTGATCTGCGCTTTGCGCATCATCATAATTTCATTGAATTTTTCCTGGTTCAGCGAAATGGTTTCTTCCTGATCCAGCTTTTCTTTCCACTGCGCAGATTCCTGCACGAGCTGATAGGTTTTGTTGTTTGCTAAACGCGCTTCCAAGCCTTTCTGTAACGCCAATACCGAGAAATAATTAACCGGCTTATATTCCACCGCCGGAATTTTATCCCACGCCAAAGCATAGTCGTCGTAACGCTCTCCAATTTCAGAATAAGTATAGAAATCTTTCATTTTAATGTCAGACTCAATACCTTTTCTTTGGGTAGATTCACCAGTAACCCGGTAAAATTTCTGAATGGTTAGTTTCAAAGAACCGAAATCGTCGGTGGTGTTCAAAAATCTGTTCAAATCAACAAATGTCTGTACGGTACCTTTACCGAAAGACTGCGGCGAACCGATAATTACACCTCTGCCGTAATCCTGCATTGCACCTGCTAAAATTTCAGATGCAGAAGCTGAAAGTTCGTTCTGCATAATTACCACCGGACCGGTCCAGATCGGTGTATTTGCTTTATTACGAAGTGTCTGGATTTTTCCGTTTCCGTCTTTCACCTGCACATAGGCACCCTCATTCATAAAAAGTCCCATGATATCGCCAACTTCGGTTAAACTTCCGCCGCCGTTGTTTCGTAAATCAAGAACGATTCCCTGTACTTTTTGCGCTTTTAGTTTAATGAGTTCATTTTTAATGTCATCCGAAGCATTTCTGCCTTTAGCATCTTCGAAATCAGCATTAAAGCTTGGTAAATTGATGAAACCGTATTTTTTGCCGTCTGGTGAATTTACAATGATGCTGCGCGCAAAAGTATCTTCAATCGCAACTTCCTCGCGGATCATGGTAACTTCACGGATGGTTTTATCTTTTTTCTCCACAGTTAAAGTTACTTTCGTGCCTTTTTCACCACGGATCAAGCGTACTGCTTCGTCGGACAGCATTCCGACTACGTTTACAGCATCTTCGCTGGGCTTAGAGCGTACTTTCAGAATTTTATCTCCTTCAGAAAGCTGCTTGGATTTCCAGGCCGGCGCGCCGATGGTGAGAGGACCCAAATACAGAAATCCTCTTTTTTCCTGAATAATAGCACCGATCCCGATTACTTTTCCTTTAAACTGAGTATCAAAATCTTCTTTATTTTTTGGTGAATAATAATTGGTATGCGGATCAAAAACTTCGGTATATGCGTTCATATAAACCGTAAACCAGTCCATCTTATTACGTTTTTTAAACCTTCGGAAAGTGTCGGTCACCAGGTCTTTTACTTCCTGCGTTGCTTTCACCCGTTTTTGTTCTGGCGTTAAAATTTCGAGTTTAATGGTGTCTTTAAGCTTAAATTTCTGTACAGAATCTTTCTTTTCACGCTGCATTTCTTCTTTCGCAGTCAGCGATTCCATTTCCTGAAGAATGTTGTATTTAATGTATTTTTTCCATTCTAACGCAAGCTCTGCCTGGCTTACAGGATTTGATTTTACTTTCGGTTCCAGAACCAGAATTTCGTCTTCATTCAGGTTAATCGGTTTGCTTAAAATATCCTGAGTAATTTTATCAATTTCATCAACACGTTGATATAAACGGTCAATCGTGAGTTTGTAAAACTTCAGATCGCCCTGGTTTAGATAATCATCAAGCTTGGTTTTGTGCTGCGCAAATTCAGCCATATCAGACTGTAAGTAATATCTTTTGGAACCGTCAACCATATCGAAATAATGCTTGTAAACTTCCTGAGAATAAGCATCATTGATAGGTTTCGGCGAATAGTGAAGATAGCTTAAAGTATTTTTTACGCTGATCATGATCGTCGACATTTTTTCGTCATCATTTTTCGGCGAATTAAAACAAAATACCAGGCTAGTTAAAGGAATAAAAAGCAGTAAAGTATTGAGGCTAAATTTTTTGAACATAAAATGGGTAGTAATAAATAATTTGTTGAGAATTTACCGGTTTTGTTACAGGTTTCTACAAGCAATCAAAATTAATACCTTATTTATATCTACGCACTATTTTTTAAGTAAATTTGTGGAAACTGAAAATTTATATGCAAAAACCCCTGATATTAGTGACCAACGACGACGGAATAACCGCACCCGGAATCCGTAATCTGGTGGAATTTATGAGCGAAATCGGCGAAGTAATTGTCGTTGCTCCAAATTCACCACAATCCGGAAAAGGTCACGCTATTACTATAAATTCTACGATAACTTTTGAGGAAATCAACCTCGAAGGTGCCCAAAAAGATTATTCGCTGAGCGGAACGCCTGTCGACTGTGTGAAATTTGCTTTGGATAAAATTTTACCACGACGTCCCGATTTGGTCGTTTCCGGAATTAACCACGGTGCCAATTCTTCCATCAACGTTATTTACTCGGGAACCATGAGTGCTGCGGTAGAAGCTGGTGTAGAAGGTTTGCAGGCGATTGGTTTTTCTTTGCTTGATTTTTCCTGGGATGCGGATTTTTCGCAGGCTAAAGAATATATCCAGAAAATTGTTCGAAATGTCCTGGAAAATCCTTTGCCGAAAGGTATTGTGCTGAACGTAAACATTCCGAAACTTGATAAAGACGAAATAAAAGGAATCAAAGTTTGCCGTCAGGCAAACGCCAAGTGGGAGGAAAATTTCGATGAACGGGTAAACCCGCACGGTAAAAAATACTATTGGTTGACCGGTTATTTCAACAATATGGATGATGGCGACGATGCTGATGAAACCGCATTGTTAGACGGCTTTATATCAATTGTTCCTGTAAAATTTGACCTTACAGCTTATGAATATCTGGAAAGCTTAAAGCAAATCATGGAATAATTCCCAGCAAAATTTAATTATAATTAATGTAAAAAATGCGCATAGAAAACGAAATAAAATTAGGTTTTAAAGACGTGATGATCCGTCCGAAACGTTCGACCTTGAAATCCAGATCGCAGGTTAGTCTTGAACGAAGTTTCACCTTCGTAAATTCTCAAAAAAAATGGAGCGGCGTGCCGATTATCGCTGCAAATATGGATACGGTCGGAACTTTTGAAATGGCAGAAGCGCTGGCAAAAGATAAAATAATCACCGCCATTCATAAACACTACAGCCTCGAAGAATGGAGTGATTTTTTAAGCAATCAGCCAGATTCCATCTATGATTTCATCGCATTAAGCACCGGAATTGGTTCCTCCGATGAAGAAAAAATCAAAAATATAGTCGAAAAGCACCCAAAAATTAATTTTCTGTGCATCGATGTTGCGAATGGTTATTCCGAGCATTTTGTAGGCTTCGTGAAAAAAGTTCGTGCACAGTTTCCGGACAAAACCATTATCGCGGGAAATGTGGTTACGGGTGAAATGGTAGAAGAACTTATTTTGGCGGGCGCAGATATCATTAAAGTTGGAATTGGTCCGGGTTCGGTTTGCACAACCAGAATTAAAACCGGTGTCGGTTATCCGCAGCTGTCCGCAATTATCGAATGTGCTGACGCGGCGCACGGACTTGGTGGCCATATTATTTCTGATGGCGGCTGCAAAGTTCCAGGTGATGTGGCAAAAGCCTTTGGCGGCGGTGCTGATTTTGTGATGCTCGGCGGAATGTTTGCCGGACATGACGAAAGCGGCGGAGAAATCGTGGAAGAAAACGGCAAAAAATTTCGGCTTTTCTACGGAATGAGCTCGCAAACCGCGATGGATAAGCATGCCGGAGGTGTTGCAGAATACCGCGCCTCCGAAGGAAAAACGGTGAAAGTTCCGTACAAAGGTGCAGTTGCTGAAACAGTGAAGGATATTTTGGGCGGTGTGCGCTCTACTTGTACTTACGTTGGTGCTTCGCAATTGCGCGAACTTTCAAAACGCACTACTTTCATCCGCGTAGCGGAACAGGAAAACCAAATTTTTGGCGGCTAAAACGGCAAATTTTTTCATTTTAAAAAAGCTTCAATCTGAAGTTCAGCCATATCAATACACCGCAAATTATCTTTCGGTGAAAAAGCAGAAAGTTCCGTACATGCAAGAAGTACGGGACTTTTTTGTGCGTATTTTTCAATTAAATTTTGAAAATATTTCACCTCATCAGCTGTTTGCGTTTCATTGTAAACCGACTTACGGAAATCGTCAAGCCAATGCTGATCTGCAGTCTCTGGCTGTAAAAGCTTAATATTTTGCGCTGCGAATTTATCTTTTAAATAATCGCCGTTCATCGTGTATAATGTTCCAAAAACAAAAGCTTGCGGAATTGAATTTTCCTCAAAATATTTTAAAGCTAAATCCACCGGATGGTAAATTTCAAACGGTAAATCGATTTGGTCTAGAGTTTCGTGGAGCGTAATATTCGGCACTAAAAGGCTGGAAATTTCCAATTCAGCAATTCTGTCCAAATAGCTATTGACCTTTGGAATTAATATTTCAAATTCTCCAGGCAAAAACGGATTTACTTCCTGAAAATCAGTTTGGTATAGAAGAAGTGGGCACGTCGAAAATTCATTTTGCTGAATTTGATAGCGTTGCTGAATTTCATTAAAGTAATAAACTGTCGACACTCTGCCGAGACCTAAAATTGCTTTTATATTTCCGGCTGAACTCATTTTTTGGTTAAAATATAATCAGCAAAATATCCCCTTTTATCAAGGAATTTTTCGGAAATTTCTAAACCCGATTCACTTATAAGTTTGTTTAAAATTTCATCGTTATACTTCCGGGAAATTTCGGTGTGAATGAGCTCATTTTCAGCAAAATGAAAAGTTTGGTTTAAACTTTTAATAAAAACTGTATGGTCTTTTTTGCTTTTCAAATAGCTTTTTGCAATTCCTTCTATTTCATCGTATTCCGGCGCGTGCTCGAAATTTTCAATGATAAAATCTGCTTCAAGCTCACGGTTAATTCTGCGAAGCAGATTCAGATTAAACTCGCGCGTAATCCCGGCAGCGTCGTTGTATGCAGGCAGCACAATTTCTACGGGTTTAATTTGGTCCAAACCCAACAGCAATTTTTCATTTGGTTTTAGATGCGCAGAAATTTGGTTCAGAAAATCTTTAGCGACTTCATCCGGCATATTTCCCAAAGTGGAACCTATGAATAAAACCACTTTTGGTTTTTGCGACGCAATAAGTTCTTCCAGAACCTGAAAAAAATCCCCTTGTTTGGGCAAAATTTCCAGATTTACCAAAACATCATCCAAGCGGCTTTCGATGACATTTAGCGTATTTTGCGAAATATCCACCGGAATGTAGGTGAATCTGTATTTTTTCGCGAGTAAGGCCTTTAGCAAGTGCTGCGTCTTTTTACCGTCCCCGGCGCCCAATTCTATCAGTTCAAATTCTTTTTTCGGGTCAAGTTCAAACGATTTAATAATTGCGTCGCTTTGCTCTTTGAAAATCTCCATTTCAGCGTCGGTTAGGTAATATTCCGGCATGTTCATAATCTGCTGAAACAGCTTGTCGCCGGCTTTATCGTAAAAATATTGCGACGAAATATATTTCGGTGAATGCGAAAAACCGGTTTTAATATCTTCTAAAAAAGTAATGTCTTTTGTCATTTTGCTAATCGTATTCCGGTGATTTGCCAGCGGTGTTTGGGGTGAAAAAAGTTTCGGTAGGTTTTTCTTTCGTGGCCTTTTGGTGTTGCGGTAGAAGCACCGCGCAAAACCATCTGGCTTATCATAAATTTTCCGTTGTACTCACCGACAGCGCCGTCAGCAATTTTAAAATTTGGATATGGTAAATACGCTGAATACGTCCATTCCCAGCGGGTTCCCCATTGTAGTTGATCTGCAGCGGCTTCCCATTCAAATTCCGTCGCTAACCGCAAACCTTTCCAGGTCGCAAAAGCCTGCGCTTCGTAAAAAGAAATATGTGCAAGAACATGGCTCGGCTGAAGCGGTTTTAAACCTTCTAAAGTGTAAGAATGCCATTCAACATCAATTTTTTTCCAATATAATGGGCATTTTATTTGGTTTTCCTGAAGCCAGGACCAGCCTTCATCTAACCAAAAACGGAAATTTTCATAGCCGCCGGCTTCTATAAATTTAAGAAATTCACCGTTTGTAATGAGAGATTTTGAGATTTCGAAATCGTGAAGAAAAACTTTGTGCCGACCTTTTTCATTATCGAAATGAAAACCTTCGCCCTCAAAACCAATATCGTAGATTCCTTCTTCAATTTTAACCCAACCAGTTTCGGTATTTTTCTGCGCGGTAAGGCTGAATTCTTTTTTATAAACCGGATAAGTTGGATTATAGGAAAAAGTGTGCTTTAAGTCCGTAATCAGCAGTTCCTGATGTTGTTGTTCGTGGTTAATTCCAAGAATAATAAGCTCGTCTAAGTCGCCGTTTTCATTATTTTCAAGTAATTTCGAAATGTGCGAATCAACGTAACCGCGGTATTTATAAACCTCGGCAACAGTCGGTCTGGTAATCGTCCCGCGTTCGGTGCGAATTGCTCTGTCACCGAGCGTTTGATAATAGCTGTTGAATAAAAAGCCAAAATGCGGGTTAAAAACCTGATAATCAGGAATGAATTTCTTAAGAACCATCTCCTCAAAAAACCAGGTTGAATGGCTTAAATGCCATTTCGGAGGACTTGCGAAATCCACAGGCTGCGGAATATAATCCTCAATTTCCAAAGGTTCGCAAAGCGCCACGGTCTGCGCACGCGTTTTTTGGAACAGTTCTAATAATGAGCTCATACAATCATGGTAATTAAGAATAGTGGAATACAAAACATATTCCGCTATTCTTATTTACCTGCAAGCTAAAAATTTGGCGTGATTTGGCGCTTTTTTCGGAATTAATTATTAGGTCAGCATTCCACCATCGACGTTCAGAACCTGTCCGGTGATATAAGCGGCACGGTCGCTCGCCAGGAATACACAAGCGTTGGCTACATCTTCCGGCTGTCCGCCACGTTTCAACGGAATAGATTCGCGCCAGCCTTGTACCGTTTTTTCATCTAAAGCCGCGGTCATTTCAGTTTCGATGAAACCAGGTGCAATCGCGTTGCAACGGATATTTCGCGAACCTAACTCAAGCGCGATCGATTTAGAAAAACCAATTACACCCGCTTTTGAAGCGGCATAATTTGCCTGACCGGCATTTCCTTTAATTCCGACCACAGATGTCATGTTGATGATTGAACCTGTTCTGGCTTTCATCATCGGCTTAATAACAGCTTTTGTAAGGTTGAAAACCGAGTCTAAGTTCACTTTGATGATCGTGTCCCAATCCTCTTTGGTCATCCGTAACATCAAATTATCACGGGTTATTCCGGCATTATTTACCAAAATATCTATCTTACCGAATTCAGCGATAACGTCAGAAACCAATTGTTGCGCCGCATCGTAATCCGAAGCATCAGATTGATACGATTTTACGGTGGTAAGCTTGCCCAATTCTTCTTCCAGCGCTTTTGCTTTAGCCACAGAACCTGCGTAAGTAAAAGCTACGTGGGCACCTTCTTTAGCAAAAACTTCTGCAATACCTTTTCCGATTCCGCGTGTTGCGCCCGTAATCACCGCAACTTTTCCTTCTAATAATCCCATATTTTCCCGTTTATTTTTCTGTTTTTTTGAATTTATTCTTAGACGCCGGAATTTCTTCGCTGTCTTCTTTTACGATTACATTATTGATAATCAGCACGATTTCACCTTTTAAAGTTTTACTTTTGGAAAAATTAATCAGCTCATCGATTGTTCCGCGTTTGGTTTCTTCGAATTTTTTTGAAATTTCCCGGCTTAAGCTCACCTTTGTTTCCGCACCGAAAAATTCCTTGATTTGTTCTAAAGTCGTATTAATTTTATGTGGACTTTCGTAAAGAATAATCGTCTTTTTTTCTTCTGCAAGTTGCTTTAATTTGGTTTGCCGCCCTTTTTTCTGAGGTAAAAAACCTGCGAATAAAAATTCGTTATTTGGTAATCCTGAAACCACGAGTGCTGGAACAAAAGCCGTTGCGCCCGGTAAGCACTGCATTTCCAGATTTTCATCGGAAATTGCTTTTGCCAACAAATATCCCGGATCCGAGATACCAGGTGTTCCGGCGTCAGTAATGATGGCGATGTTTTGACCGTTTTTTAAATCTTCAATAACCTTTTGCGTGCTCTGATGTTCGTTGTGTAAATGATAAGATTTCAGTGGTTTAGCTATTTCATAATGTTTTAAAAGCACACCCGAAGTCCGTGTGTCTTCACATAAAATATAATCAACTTCTTTCAGGATTTTTACCGCCCTGAATGTCATATCTTCTAAATTCCCAATCGGTGTTGGAACAAAATACATTATTCCACTCATCTACAGATTTTCAAAAATATTTTTACAGAACATTTCCAGGCTTGGATCTCGCGCGCCCATTAAGAGCAAAAGTGTGCCTTCTCTTAATTCAGGTTGAAGTGCTTTAAGCAGATTATTTCTATCTTCAATAAAATGGGCATTTTTGCCGTTATTTTTTATTCCTTCAATCAAGTCGTTTGCGGAAATATCTTTCACCGCTGTTCCTCCGGCATAGAAGATTTCACTCATCCAAATTTCATCCTGCGGGCGTAAAGCTGCTGAAATTTCTTCAATAAAATCATCTTTCAAAAAACGCGTCGGGCCGTAACCGTGCGGCTGGAACCAGGCAATAACTTTTTTCGCCAAAGGCTGACAAGCTTTAATTGATGCTGCGCATTTCGCTGGATTGTGTGCGTAATCATCAATCACCCAAACCCCATTTTTCTTTCCGAGGATTTGGTGACGGCGGTAAATTCCTTCGTATTTTGCCAAACTTTCAGCACAGGTTTCCAAATCAACACCGATTTGATTAGCAACTGCAATAGCAGCGGAAGCATTTTCTACAGAATGCTGACCCAAAGAGTTCATCTGAAACTTCTGGCCTTTCACTTCAAAGCTTAATTCCAAACCGTTTTGCTGAAAATTTTCTGCGGAATAGCCTGCGAAATTATTCTCGAAACCAAAATCATTTGCGGCATTTGCAGACAATTCCTTCGCCAGTGTATTTGATTGATTTACAATGAATAAACCTTTTGTATTATTTTTAAAAGTGGTGAATAAATCCTGCAACTCTTCAATTTCCTGATGATCTTTATCGATATTTAGAAGCAGCCCGATTTCAGGTTGATATTGCACGATGGAGCCGTCGCTTTCATCGGCTTCAATTATCAGCCACTCGCCTTTTCCTACGGCTGCATTACCTATTTTTCCGGTTTTAATGATGCTTGTTAAGCCTGCGCCAGAAATAATGCTGGGATTCAGTTTAGCGTCCAGCAAAATTTGGTACAGCATTGCTGAAGTTGTAGATTTACCCGAAGTTCCGGCAACCGCGATGGTTTTTTTACTTTCAGCAATTATTGCAAGAAGTTCACTGCGTTTTATGATTGGAATTCCTAGTTCTTTTGCTTTTTTTACTTCGAAAACCGTATCTTCAATTGCCGTGGAAACTACGATTAAATCTGTTTTTTCGGTGATTCCGCTGCCGTCCTGAACAAAGCACTCAATTCCTTCATTTTCCAGCTGTTCGCGGGTTCTATTAAATTCGTCAGCATGAAAATAACGGTCGCTGCCGCTTACTTTTTTACCAATTCCTTTCAGATATTGCGCAATGGCGCTCATTCCAACGCCCGCAACGCCAATAAAAAAAACGCTGTTAAAATCCTCTATTTTATTAATCATCAATCAACCTTACATGAATTTATTTTCAACCAAACTCCAGAGCCGCTGCGCATATTCATCCGATTTTGCCCAGTTTCTTTCGTGATACAGTTCGCTGAGAAAACTTTTTGCTTCGTCCAAAGTTTTAAAGCTGTTCAACTGTGCAATTGCTGCCGATAATTCCTCAGAATTTCCGTTAAAAAGGCTTTTCGTAAAAGCAACTTTGTCATTTAAATCCAAACGGAATTCCGGTTTGCGTCTTTCAGCTTCCATAAAATCCGTCTGAACATTGGTTTTCAAAATGCTGCCTTTTTCCGGCTGCATTTCTTTCTCTTCTTCCAGCGGATCATTATCAAAAATTTGCTTTACGGCTTTTAATCCTTTGATATGAGCGAGTTTGAATTTTTTTTCTGCCTGCTGAAGGGGAGTTTCCTCATTATGAGAACTTTCTTCAGTTGGCTGCGCTTCCTGTGCGTGTTTGCTGATTTCCACAATCTGCCGGCGCCGCGCTTCGGTTTCTTCCAATTCTCTTTCTTTCTGCGCGATAATATCGGCGCTTGTGGAATTTTCTAAAATATGCTGTTCTTCGTTAAAAGCGCGCGCTTCTTCAACATTAATATTGTACTGCTTTTGCTCCTTGCTAAAATTCGGATCCGGTAAAATTTCCTGGTGTTCAGGTGTTTTAGCAGATTCTTCAGGTTCAATCGCATTAAGCTCGTTGGTAAACAGAACTTCTTCTTCAATGACATCTTCGGGAAAAGACGAATCATCGAAATTTTCTTCCTGGTAAAAGGCGGTTTTTTTCTGATTTTCTTTAACGGAAAGCGCGTTATTAAAATCTTTAAAAATCTGCTCAAAACCCTCGGAATTTTTTTCCAGAATCCTCAGAAATGCCACTCTGTCCGCAACTTCGCTGAACAAGTCGTGTTTTGCCAGAAGCTCATCAACCGATGCTACTTTTCCCAATGTTTCGAGAACTGTTTTGATCTCAAAAAAAACTTTTTCCTGTATATCTTGAAGATTCTGCATATCAGTTTCTTATTAAATTTCCGTAATTTTGGGCATTAAATTCTTACGGCTAAATTAACAAATGTTTTTAGAAAATACAATTAATCACGCAAAACAAAGCGGTTGGATGGAAGTCATCTGCGGCTCTATGTTTTCAGGAAAAACAGAGGAATTAATCCGCAGACTGCGCCGCGCTGAAATGGCTGGGCAAAGCGTGGAAATTTTTAAGCCGAAACTCGATACCCGCTATGCCGAGGAAGAAGTGGTATCGCACAATCAAAATAAAATTCGAAGTACACCGGTAGAAAGCCCGAACGAAATTTTACTGCTTGGCAGCACCTGCGATGTGGTTGGAATCGATGAGGCACAGTTTTTTGATGAAAGCATTGTAGAAGTAGCTAATAAGCTGGCTAACAGTGGCGTTAGAGTGGTGATTGCGGGACTTGATATGGATTTTTTGGGCCGTCCCTTCGGGCCGATGCCAAACCTAATGGCGACCGCGGAATATGTAACCAAGGTGCACGCTATTTGCAAAAGAACCGGAAATTTAGCCAACCATTCGATGAGAATTTCTGCGAACACGGATTTGGTACAACTTGGTGAAACCGACAGCTACGAAGCCGTAAGTAGAAAGGTTTTCAACGAAGAATACCTGAATAGGCAAGCCGAATGAATTATACAGCCAAAGAAATCGCGCAGATAACCGGCTCCCAATTGATCGGTAATCCCGATATTTCCATTAAAAATATCGCGTACGACAGCAGAAATATTTATTCTGTGAACGATACGGCATTTATTGCCATTACAACGGCAAAAAATTCTGGTGAAAAATATATTCAGTCGGTTATTGAAAAAGGAATTACGGTAATTATCGCCGAAAACTATTTGCCGCAATTCGCTGATGTTACCTGGATCATTGTAAGAAATTCGCTGCTATTTCTGCAAGATTTTGCTAAATACCATTTGCAACAATTTCAATTAAAAACCATTGGAATTACCGGAAGTAACGGTAAAACAATTGTTAAAGAATGGCTTTACCAGTCGCTTTTTCATGATTTTACCACCGTTAAAAGCCCTAAAAGTTTTAATTCACAATTAGGTCTTCCGCTTTCACTTTTAGAAATAAAGCAGAAACATCAACTCGGAATTTTCGAAGTTGGAATCTCGAAGCCGGGAGAAATGGAAATTCTGGAAAATATTTTTTCACCGGAAATTGGAATTCTCACCTATATAGGTACCGCACACTCGGTGAATTTTGAAAGTATTGATGAAATAATTGCGGAGAAAATCAAGCTTTTTAAACATTCAGAATTAATCATTTTTAATGGTGACAATCCCGCGGTTAGAAGTGCTGTTAAAGAAAAATTCCCTGCTAAAAGGCTGTTTTCTTTCGGTTTTAATGAAGAAAACGATTTGCATATTGTAAATAACTGGACCGACCGCACGCAGGAAATTTCCGTGAGCTATTTGGGTGAAAAATTCTCTTTTCCGGTTTCCCAGCGTGATGAAGCGACAATCAGCAATGTGCTTTGTGTAATTGCGGTTTTAAAAGAGTTTAAATTTACAAACGACCAGATTGTCAGCCGTTTAAACAGTTTGAAAGCCATCGAAATGCGGCTTGAAAGTGTCATCGGTGTTCGTAATAATTTGATTATCAACGATTCTTTTAATCTGGATGTCGATTCGCTGAAAATTGCTTATCAAAATATTAAAGAATATAATAAGCCGCAAAAATGCCTGATTTTGACGGATTTTGTGGAAGGTAAAAATTCACAGGAGCTTTATCACGAAGTTGCTGCATTAACAAATCAGCAGAATTTCGACCAAATTTTCCTCGTCGGTTCAGAAATAACGCAGCACGAAGGATTTTTTAAAAATGAAACGCATACCTTCACCACAACGCAGGAATTAATTGATAGTCATCAACTTAACCTGGTTGAAAATCATTTAATTCTGCTTAAAGGCGCGCGGAAATTTGAAATCGAAAGAGTAAAAACTTTTCTGGAACTTCAAAAGCACGACACGGTTTTAGAAATTAATCTGAACTCAATTTTACACAACATCAACGTTCATAAATCGCTGCTAAATCCTGAAACCAAAATGATGGCGATGGTTAAAGCGTATTCTTATGGGCTTGGTGGATACGAAATCGCAGAATTTCTTCAACATCACCACATCGATTATTTAGGTGTTGCTTATGCTGATGAAGGTATAGATTTGCGGAAAAACGGCATTACAACACCGATTATGGTGATGAATCCTGAGCAGCACAGTTATAACAGCATTATTGATTTTAATCTGGAACCTGAAATTTACAGCTTCCGTGTGCTGGATTTATTCAATGAAAAGCTGCTTCAAAAAGGAATTATGCAGACGTATCCAATTCACATTAAATTGGAAACGGGAATGCACCGGCTCGGATTTAAAACTGAAGAATTACCGGAGCTAATTTCGAAACTTCAAGGAATGAACGTGAAGGTAAAATCCATATTCAGTCACTTAAGTTCTGCCGATGATGAAAACGAAAATGCGTACACATTGGAACAGATTGGAATTTTCGAAAAAAATGCCAATTTCTTAACCAAAAATTTAGTTTACCGACCCATTCGCCATATTCTGAACAGCACCGGTATTGTAAACTTTTGCGCATATCAGTTCGAAATGGTTCGCATTGGAATTGGAATGGTCGGAATTAGCAGCAATGTTGAAATATATAAAAGACTGAAAAGTGCGGTAACTTTCAAAACGGTAATTTCCCAAATTTCGGAGGTTAAAAAAGGTGAATCTGTGGGATATAACCGTAAATTTAAAGCTGAAAAAGACACCAAAATCGCAACAATCCCAGTCGGTTATGCCGACGGTATTCCGCGGTTATTGGGAAATAAAGTTGGCGTAGTTGGAATTCAGAACAGCATTTTCCCGATTGTCGGAAATGTTTGTATGGACATGCTGATGGTTGATCTTGGTAATGCATCGATAAAGGAAGGTGAAGAGGTAATTTTGTTCAACTCCTGCCCTTCGCTGGAACAATTTGCAGAAAGCTGTTCTACCATTCCATACGAAGTTTTAACTTCAATTTCGCGTCGGGTAAAACGAATATACATCAAAGATTAAAATGAAAAAATTTGCCGTTTTATGCCTGTTTTTTTTAAGCTTACAATGGTCAGCCCAGTTAAAAGAAGGCTTCAAAATCCCTAAAAACCCAAAAATTGGTTTATCGCTTTCAGGCGGTGGCGCTAAAGGTTTTGCGCATATTGGTGTTTTAAAAGTTTTGGATTCCTTGGGTGTAAAAATCGATTATATTTCCGGCACGAGTATGGGCGCAATTGTTGGAGGTTTGTATGCCTCCGGTTATACCGGTAAAGAAATTGAAAAAATCGTGATGGATACGGACTTCTACTCCATCATCGCGAATGAAAAAACCCGTCAGGAATCCTCTTTTTTCAACAAATCAGTCGACAAATATATTCTTTCAATCCCCATTAAAGACGGAAAAATTAATGTTTTACCGAGAGCAATTTCTACCGGGCAAAAGAACATTTATTTATTAAAGGAACTTTTCAAAAACGTTTCAACAATCAGTGATTTTTCGAAATTGCCGATTCCGTTTATGGCCGTTGCGACCAATCTGGAAAGCGGAAAAATGGAGGTTTTCGAGAAAGGTGATTTGGTTTCAGCAATTATGGCGAGTTCTGCTTTTCCCGGGCTGCTGAATCCGGTTAAAATTGGTGATTCGCTATACATCGATGGTGCGATGACGGTAAATTACCCTTCAAAACCGCTTAAAGAAAAAGGTATTGATGTAGTCATTGGTGTTGATTTAAGTCAGGGACTTGCAAGCCGAAAAAATCTGGAATCAGCAATTTCTATTTTAAACCAGGTCATCGATTTTGGTATTCAGAAAGAAACCAAAAACCAGTATTCCTACACTGATATTAATATTCACCCCGATTTGGCCGGTTCTGGTGCCACTAGTTACGATGCGAAAAAAGCAATCCTTGATTCTGGCTACGTAGAAGCTAGAAAATATGCTGATATTCTTGATAAATTACCCAAAAGAAAGCAGGAATTGTTACGAGCACCGCTGAGTTCAATTTATTCCAATGTTTATAAAATAGATAGTTTGGCTGTGGAAAATAACCTGATTTTCCGAAAGAATTACGTACAAGGAAAAATGAATTTAAAAATTCCGTCGCTTCAAACGTACGGAAGCATCAATAAAATGGTTGATAAGCTATACGCCACGAATAATTACCGGCTTATTAATTATGACATTATTCAGGGCGGCGACCAAAACTATTTAAAACTGAATGTAACAGAAGACGACACGAGATTTTTCCTGAAATTTGGCTTGCATTATGATGAAGTTTTCAAGACGGGTTTGCTTGTAAATGCAACGGCTAAAAGACTGCTTTTTCAAAACTCTACGGTGTCGCTGGATTTGGTTGTGGGAGACCAGCCACGCTATTATTTCAATTATTTCATCGATAACGGGTATATTCCCGGTTTTGGTGTTTACGCATCCGGAATGTCCTTAGAATTGCAGGATGCAGCAGGAAACTTAAATGATAAATGGAACTGGTTTCGAAACGAAGCATTTCTCCAATCTATTTGGCGTGATAAATTTGCGATCGGCGGCGGTCTTAGTCACGACTACTTTGAATCTAAACTTGTAGGTCAAACCACATACAGCGACTCTGATAATTTTTTAAATGCCTATGTTTTTATAAAAACCGATACGCAGGACGACCGAAATTTCCCCACAAGAGGATTTTTGCTAAATGCCGAAGGGAAATTATTAGACATTTTTAATAATAAAAATGACGGTAAAACTTTTCAGCTAAAGGTTAATTCAAATCTAAATTTCCCGCTTACTTCGTGGTTAACCTACAAATTAAAGCTTTTCGGTGGTTTTACTGTTGGTGAAACTTTAAGCAAGTATTATCAATATCGCCTTGGTGGAATTTTTGACCAGAATTTGGGCAATTTTAACAGTTTGGGTGGTTATGAATTTGGAGAAAAATCCGGTGAAAATATGCTGATGAATTCTAATAATCTGCAGTTTAATATTTACAAAAACTATTTTGTAGAAGCCAGCTTTAGTTTAGCAAATATTTTCAACGATTATAAAGTAGATGAAATTTTACACGTTACTGATTCTTCGGCGGGAATTACCGCGGGTTACAAATCACCGTTCGGACAGATTAAATTAAATTACAGCCAATCTTTACAGGAGAAAAAAGGTTTAATAAGCGTGATTCTCGGTCATTGGTTTTAAAATTATGATATATTATTTTTTTGAAGATATAAACGAAATAACCATTGAACCGAGCACTTCAGTGTGGTTAGAAGAGATTATTTCTCTTGAAGGAAAAAAAACGGGTAAAATTAACTACATTTTTTGCACGGATGAAGGTTTGCTGAAGGTGAATCAGGATTACCTTCAGCATGATCACTATACGGACATCATAACCTTTGATTATGTGAAGGGTAAAAATATTTCCGCTGATATTTTCGTATCTTTGCCCCGCATTTTAGAAAATGCAGAAAAACTTGCGAAAAATTTTAATCAAGAGTTTCACCGCGTTTTAGCACATGGTATTTTACACCTATGTGGCTATAAAGATAAAAGCGAAGAGGAAGTAAAAATTATGCGACAAAAAGAAGATTTTTATTTAAACCTGCTTTAAAATTTCGAAAAAATTTCCCCCTCTTTTGCTGTTTTTTTTTAAGTTTCACGTGAAACATTTTAGAAGATATTTATGATAAATGATATATATGACGTCATTGTAGTTGGCGCCGGGCATGCAGGTTCAGAAGCTGCAGCTGCCGCAGCGAACCTCGGATCAAAAACACTTTTGATCACAATGAACATGCAAACGATCGGACAGATGTCTTGTAATCCCGCAATGGGCGGAATTGCAAAAGGACAGATCGTTCGGGAAATTGATGCGATGGGTGGTTATTCCGGCATCGTTTCGGATAAATCTGCGATTCAGTTTAAAATGCTGAATCTTTCAAAAGGTCCGGCAATGTGGTCGCCAAGAACGCAGAATGACCGAATGCTATTTGCCGAAGAATGGAGGATTGCTTTAGAACAGACACCAAACCTGGATTTTTTTCAGGATATGGTAAAAAGCTTAATTATAGAAAATGACGCTGTAGCAGGTGTCGTAAGCTCGCTTGGTTTAAAGATAAAAGCAAAATCTGTTGTTTTAACCAACGGAACTTTTCTTAATGGTTTAATTCACGTTGGGGATAAGCAACTTGGTGGCGGAAGAATGGGTGAACCACGAGCTGTAGGAATAACAGAGCAGCTTATTTCATTCGGTTTTGAAGCGGGCCGTATGAAAACCGGAACACCTCCGCGTGTTGACGGCAGAACGTTGGACTATTCCAAAATGGAAGAACAAAAAGGTGATGAAAACCCTCAAAGTTTTTCCTTTTTAGACACACCAAAAATGACAAAACAAATGAGTTGTCATATTGTTTACACGAACGAAACTGTTCATGAAATCTTACGCGAAGGTTTTGACAGAAGTCCGATGTTTAACGGCACAATTCAAAGCACGGGCCCGCGCTATTGCCCAAGTATTGAAGATAAAATAAATAGGTTTGCAGAACGTGAAAGACATCAGCTTTTTGTAGAGCCGGAAGGTTGGCGAACTGTAGAAATGTATATTAATGGTTTTAGTTCTTCACTTCCTGAAGAGGTTCAGTTGAAAGCGATGCGTCATATTCCAGGCTTTGAAAATGCCAAAGTTTTCAGACCAGGTTATGCAATAGAATATGATTACTTCCCTCCTACTCAGCTTACCCATACCTTAGAAACTAAACTTATAAATAACCTTTATTTTGCAGGACAAATTAATGGCACAACAGGTTACGAAGAAGCAGCTGGACAAGGTCTAATGGCAGGTATTAATGCACACAATAAAGTCCATGGTAAAGATGCTTTCACTTTAAACAGAAATGAAGCATATATTGGAGTTCTGATTGACGATTTAATTACAAAAGGAACTGAAGAACCGTACCGAATGTTTACCTCGCGCGCTGAATATCGCCTCTTGTTGCGTCAGGATAATGCTGATATTCGTCTTACCGAAAAATCGTACAATTTAGGTTTAGCCAGCGCAGAGAGACTTAAAAAAGTTCAAAAGAAAATCGACGAAAGCGAAAAACTTGAAACATTTCTAAAAAATACATCCTTAAAACCAGGTGTTATAAATCCAATACTAACTGAAATTCAATCTTCACCTGTTGATCAGGCTTTTAAAACTGCGACCCTATTAACACGTCCAAATATGACGCTGGAGAAATTGGAACAGATAGATTTAATTAAAAATTTTACCGCGAATTTTGGACCTGAAATTAAAGAGCAGGCTGAAATAAATATTAAGTACAAAGGATACATTGATAAAGAACGCGACAATGTCGCAAAACTTCAGAAATTGGAAACTATTAAAATACCTGAAAATTTTAACTACTCAGATTTGAAATCATTGTCAACCGAAGCGCGACAAAAATTAGATAAAATCCGGCCAAAAACCATAGCTCAAGCTGTTAGAATAAGTGGTGTTTCGCCTTCAGATATTAACATTTTGCTGATTTTTTTAAAGTAACGTTTCACGTGAAACAATATATAATGAAAATAAAAGATCATTTTCTTACACAAGAAACCTTTGAGCTAAAAGAAACTGAAATTCCGGGTATTTGGAAAACACATCTAGTTCCAAAAGATCTTTCTAAATACTACCAAAGTGAAAATTATATATCTCATCATCAGGATTCCGGCAGTTTAAAAGAAAAAGTTTACAAATTTCTGCAAAACTTTAATTTAGATTACAAAAAAAAAATACTTCTGGAGCAGGTAAAAATTGGTTCAAGTGTTTTAGATTATGGTTGTGGTGCGGGTGAATTTTTAAAAAAAATCGAAGGAAACTTAAAAATTTATGGCTTTGAACCAAATGAAACAGCCAGAAGTTTTGCACAAAAAAAGGTATCTTCCGGTAAGTTTATTTCAACCTTAGAGGAAGTTGAAAACAATTCATTAGATGCAATTACGCTGTGGCATGTTTTTGAGCACATAGAAAATCAGCAGGAAATTCTGGATATATTTTATCACAAACTTTCCGCAAACGGAAAACTAATAATAGCTGTACCAAATCCCACGTCTCACGATGCAAAAAAATATAAAGAGTTTTGGGCAGCTTATGATGTCCCGCGACATATATTTCATTTCTCAAAAAATGGAATGTTAGAACTTATGACCAGTGAAAAATGGAAAGTGAAAAAAATTAAACCACTCCTACTCGACGCGTATTATATTTCAGCATTGAGCGAAAAATATAAAAAATCACCGATTTTTTGGTTAAAAGGACTGGTTTACGGAACGATTTCCAATTTTAAGGCATCAAAAACCGGAGAATATTCCAGTTTGATATACATAATCGAAAAAAAATAGTTATTTAATTTTTGAGGTATTTATAAAGGTCAATTTTTGACCAATTCAACCAAATTTTTGCAAAAACAAAAAAAAAGCTCGTTTTAACAGGAAATTTTTTGATAATTAAAGGAAGTTAAATTTTACCAATCAGGAACTTCAGAATTTCAACGTAGTTTTTCAAAAGTGAAAAATATCCTGTTTTAGCAGGATATTTTATTTTGATGTAATTGAAGCAAATTTAACTTTACTAAAAAGCAAAAACTCAATTTATTAACTGTAGTTTTTCAAAATGAAAAAATTTCCTGCTTTAGCAGGAAATTTTTATAATTATACTTTATTGGTTAATCGCTTTTACTCCGGGAAGCTCTTTGCCTTCCAAACTTTCCAGCATTGCTCCACCGCCGGTGGAAACGTAACTCACTTTATCTTCGTAACCAAACTTTTTAACAAAAGCCACACTATCGCCACCACCAACTAATGAAAATGCACCTAATTTCGTTGCTTCTGCAATGCTGTCACCTAAAGATATAGTTCCAGAAGCAAAATTTGGCATTTCAAAAACTCCTATCGGACCGTTCCATAAGATTGTCCGGCATTTCATCACCACGTCATTGAATAACAAACGGGATTTGGTACCAGCATCCAAGCCCATCCAACCAGGTTCAATATCATAAATATCTACTTCTTTTGTATCTGCGTCATTATTGAATTCATCAGCCATAATCACATCTACCGGCAGATGTACATCAACATTCAGCCGTTTTGCTTTTTCTAAAATTTCAAGCGCTAAACCAAGTTTATCCTCCTCTACTATGGAATTACCAACTTCACCACCGAGTGCTTTAATGAAAGTAAAAGCCATGCCGCCGCCAATAATCAGATGATCTACAGCTGGAAGAATATTTTCAATTATAGTAATTTTTGACGAAACTTTTGAACCACCCAAAATTGCTAAAACAGGCTTTTTGCCAGTTTTCAGCACTTTATCAATCGCTTCTAATTCTTTCGCCATCAATAAACCGAAAAATTTAGTTGAAGGGAAAAACTGTGCGATTACAGCGGTAGAAGCATGCTCGCGGTGTGCGGTTCCGAAGGCATCGTTTACAAAAGCATCGGCATACGAAGCTAATTTTTTAGCAAATTCTACATCACCGTTTTCTTCCTGCTCATAAAAACGAACATTTTCTAAAATTAAAATTTCTCCGTCTTTCAGATCATTGGTCATTTTTTGCGCATCTTCGCTCATACAATCCTCACAAAACTTTACGGTTTTACCGAAAACTTCTTCAATTTCCGGAATGAGATTTTTCATCGAAAATTCTTCACAGAACTTACCTTTTGGCCGACCGAGATGTGAAAGCAAAATAACAGAACCACCGTCGTTTAAAATCTTTTCAATTGTCGGTTTTACAGCTTGAATTCTGGTGTTATCGGTAACTTTTAAGTCAGCGCTTTGCGGAACATTGAAATCCACCCGTACCAGAGCCTTTTTTTCTTTAAAGTTAAAATCGTTAATTGTTTTCATAAAAATCCCGGTTTTTAAGTTTAACAAATGTAAGATTAATTCCCTCGTCTGGAAATTATTTTGATTTTTAAATTCCACAAAACCCTTTCATTCATTTTCTCAACAGTAAATTCTTTTTTATAAATAAAGAATATGAATAGTGTTGTTGTAGGTTACGGCTTTGCGGAGAACTTTTACTAAAGAATTTAGTCACATAGTCTATGGAGTTGCTGGTGTACTTATCAACATTTTTAATATCTGATTTATAATACATTATAAATTTTATCAACGTTTGTTAATAAGATAAAATTTACCTCTTTATGAACAAATATTTTATTGAAAACTCCCGCTGAAGACCTCAGTAAAAAATTGAAATTTAAAATTCAATTGTTCGCGGATTTTTACCAATATCAAATTTTCTGGATTACGAAAGACTTCTTTTTCGAAAGTTATTAACACCAATTAGAAACTTAATCCACAAGTTTTCCGAGATTGTTAAAAAAGCGGAAAACACAGAAATTACCGTGCCGTAAATTAATGTTCCTCGCAAAATATATTAATATTTTTAATCTTAAATTTGTGTTTATTCTACACCAACCTCAATATATAAATCATGAAGAAAATAGCAATTGCGTGTGACCACGCAGGTTTTAAGTATAAAGAGATCATTAAGCAACATCTGGCGGGATCATACGAAGTTGAAGATTTTGGTACATTTTCTGAAGATTCCGTTGATTACCCGGATTTTGTGCATCCTGCTGCAAATTCTGTAGCAGATGGTAAGAACGAATTTGGAATCCTGATTTGCGGTAGTGGTAACGGCGTACAGATTACCGCAAACAAGCACCAGAAAATTCGCTGCGCGCTGTGCTGGATGCCGGAACTGGCTGATTTAGCCCGCAAACATAATAATGCGAATATGATTTCCATCCCAGCTAGATTTATAGCCAGCGAACTTGCTGTGGAAATTGTAGAAAAGTTCCTTACTTCGGAATTTGAAGGTGGAAGACATCAGAACCGCGTTGGTAAAATCAGCGTTTGCTAAATTTAAACACATAAAAATAAACTAGATGCCAAGAAAAAAGAAATATATTTCCGCTAAAAACGATCATAAATTACAGGAAATCGGTCGCCTGATTTTAAAGTTTATGAACCACAATTCTACCAAAATCTATAATTATAAGCAGATTTCGGATGGTATTGATTACAAAAACCCGCGCCAGCGTGAATTGGTTATTCAGGCGCTGCATCAGCTGCTGAGTGTGCAGCGCATCAAGGAGGTGGAAAAAGGAAAGTACATCATCAATTTAAAAATTGAAGAAACTTTGACCGGAATTATCGATTTTAACCAAACCGGAAATGCCTATGTAAAAGTTGAAGGCTTAGAGGATGATATTTTCGTGCATTCAAAAAACGTAAAAGATGCTTTACAGGGTGATACGGTTCTTATTGTAACGTATCATTTTAAAGGCCGCAAGATCGAAGGTTCTGTACTTGAAGTGCTGGAGCGCAGCCGTTCCGAATTTGTCGGAACTTTTCAGTTTATAAAACATAAAGATTTTGGTTTTGTTGTTGGCGATAAAAAGCGGATAAATACCGATATTTTTGTTCCGAAAGGAAAAATTGGTGGCGCCCAGGATGGTGATAAGGTTGTGGTAAAAATGACCGATTGGAAACAAGGTGAGAAAAATCCCGAAGGTGAAATCATTAAAGTTTTGGGTGCGCCAGGCGAACACGAAACCGAAATTCACTCGATACTGGCTGAGTACGGTCTACCCTACACTTTCCCTGAAGATGTTGAAAATGAAGCCAGTAATCTGGACCGCAGTATCAGACATGAAGAAGTTGCAAAGCGCCGTGATATGCGCGATATCTGCACTTTCACCATCGATCCGAAAGATGCAAAAGATTTTGACGACGCTTTATCAATTCAAAAGCTTGAAAACGGCAACTGGGAAATCGGTGTTCACATCGCCGATGTTTCGCATTATGTGGTGCCCGGAACTTTGATCGATGATGAAGCTTATGACCGCGCAACTTCGGTATATCTTGTAGATCGCGTGGTTCCGATGTTACCGGAAGTTTTAAGTAACGACGTTTGTTCCTTGCGTCCGAACGAGGATAAATATACTTTTTCCGCCGTCTTCGAAATTACTGATGATGCTGAAGTTAAAAAAGAATGGTTTGGCCGCACGGTAATTCATTCCGACCGAAGGTTTGCTTACGAAGAAGCACAGGAAAGAATTGAGAAAAAAGAGGGAGAATTGGCGGAAGAAATTTTGGTTTTAGACCGCTTAGCAAAAATTCTTCGTAAAGAACGGATTGACAATGGTGCTATTACATTTGACAGAAGTGAAGTCCGCTTTAATCTGGATGAAAATAACGAACCCATTGGCGTTTATTTCAAAGTCAGCAAAGATTCCAACCATCTTATCGAAGAATTTATGCTGCTTGCGAACCGAAAAGTTTCAGAATTTGTTTCGCTGAACCGGCGTGGTGAACCAACCGGAAATACCTTTATTTACAGAATTCACGACGATCCGGATCCGGCCAAACTGGAAGCACTCCGCGATTTTGTCGGAACTTTCGGCTATAAAATGAATTTGGCAAATACCAAAAAAGTGGCCGAATCGCTCAATAATTTATTGAAAGAAGTTCAAGGTAAAG
This sequence comes from Kaistella treverensis, assembly GCF_900114045.1. Lineage (GTDB taxonomy): Bacteria > Bacteroidota > Bacteroidia > Flavobacteriales > Weeksellaceae > Kaistella > Kaistella treverensis. The sequence continues at coordinate 305,372 of NZ_FORQ01000002.1, read as the reverse complement.
GTGAAGAAAATATGATTGAAACCCTTGCCATGCGTTCGATGAGCAAAGCCGTCTACTCTACCAATCCTATCGGACATTACGGTTTAGGCTTCGAATATTACTCACATTTTACCTCACCGATTCGTCGATATCCCGATTTAATTGCGCACCGCTTGCTTCAGCATTATTTAGATGGTGGAAAATCACCACATAAAGAGGAATACGAAGTAAAATCCAAGCATTGCAGCTCAATGGAAAGACTTGCAGCGGATGCAGAACGAGATTCGATTAAATTCATGCAGGTGAAATTTATGGAAAAACATATTGGTGAAGAATTTACCGGTGTTATTTCTGGTGTTGCAGATTTTGGTTTCTGGGTTCAAATTCCGGAAAATGGTGCTGAAGGCCTGATAAAATTACGCGATCTAATGGACGATTCTTACAGTTATGATGCTAAAAACCACTTGGTTCAAGGCAGCCGAACTGGAAATCAATACCAACTTGGTGACAAGGTTACTATTAAAGTAATGAAAGCGAATCTTATCCAGAAACAGCTGGATTTTAAAATTGTTGAACCGCAGAACTCTTAAAAAATCCATTTTTAATTTCCAAAAAATCCTGTCTTTTCCTGAATAAAAATTAATGTTAGAACTCATTCTTTCAGCGGTTGGTCTCGGTATTATGCTCAGTCTGGTTTTCATCGGCCCGATTTTTTTCCTGCTTATTGAAACCAGTTTTTCGCGCGGTCCAAAACATGCGATAACCTTGGATTTAGGTGTTGTTGTAGCCGATATTATTTGTATTGTAGCGTCTTATTTTGCCAGCGGTGACCTCGTAGAAATCATTGATAAGCATCCGGGTTTTTACCGCATTACCGCCTTCGTCGTTTTCATTTACGCATTGTACATGATTGTTTCGAAAACCAAAATGCACCTCGCAGGTGAAGAAAAACTGATTAACCAAAACTATTTTAAAACATTTTTTAACGGCTTTTTCTTTAATATTTTGAATATTGGCGTTGTGCTTTTCTGGCTGGTAACGGTCATTTCTGTGCGAAACGCTTATCCGGAAACTGCAGAATTTCTGTTCTATATGGCACTTGTTGTCGCGACGTATTTGGTAATTGATTTGTTTAAAATTTATTTAGCGAAGATTTTTCATGATAAACTCACACAGCTTTTAGCAAATAAAATTCGCCGGGCTGTCGGGTTTATTTTAATTGCTTTTAGTTTTGTTATTTTTCTTCAAAGCTTTAAAAAATTCAATTCCTTCGACCGTAAATTAGAAGAAGCAGAGCGTACTGAAAAAAAAATTTTAAAGCCATGAAAAAAGTTATTTTTCCAAAAAACATCGAACAAGGGGCTAAAATTGCCCTAATCTCTCCCGCAGGAATGGTCACCGAAGATCAACTCCAAAAAGGAATGGCTTTAATTCGGGAAAAAGGTTTCGAGCCGGTTGTAGGAAAATATATTTTCACCAAATACAATCACGGATACAATTACGCGGGCACCGAAAAAGAACGGATTTCAGATTTAAACTGGGCGCTGAATGATGATGAAATCTCAGCAATTTGGGCGTCGCGCGGCGGCTATGGAAGCCAGCATTTGCTTCAGCATCTCAAATTTTCGAAATTTAAAAAATATCCGAAATGGTATATCGGTTATTCAGACAATACCGCCATCCAGAGCTATTTATTAAAGAATAATTTTGCTTCAATTCACGGGCAAACCATCAAAACTTCGAGTTTTGGCGTTTCGGAAGATAGTTATGATTTAGTTTTTGACATCATGCAAGGTGAAAAGCCTTTTTACAATGTTGAAAAGCATTTGTTGAACAAAAACGGAAGCGCGGAGGGTCAGCTCGTCGGTGGAAATCTGGCGCTGATCTATGCTTTGCTGGGCACACCCTACTCTTTTAAATTCAAAAATAAAATCCTGTTTATCGAAGATATTGGCGAGAAATTTTACGCACTGGACCGGATGCTGATGAGCCTGGAACTCGCAGGCGTTTTTCGCAAAATCAAAGGATTAATAGTTGGCGGAATGATCAATATGGGCGAAGAAAAAGAGAACAAAAACTACGAAGAAAGCTTTGACGAATTTGCCTGCCAAATCATTTCTGAGCGGCTGAAAAAATATGATTTCCCGGTTATTTTCGGTTTTCCAAACGGACATATTTTCAACAATAAGCCGCTGATAATTGGCGCTCCGGTAAAAATGGAAGTTTCAGATAACGTAATGGTTCAATTTTAAAAATGGCAGAGCATAATGATTTTGGTACTCTCGCGGAAGAATTAGCAGCAGATTTTTTGGTGGAAAAAGGCTATAAAATTCTCCAAAAAAATTTTCGCTACCAACGTGCCGAAATCGATATTATTGCGGAATTTCAGAACCAGATTATCGTAGTTGAAGTAAAAGCACGCGGCACAGATATTTTTATGGCGCCGGAAGAAGCGGTTACAAAAACCAAGATAAAACTGCTCGTTTTAGCGGCAGATCATTATTTGAAGCAGAATAATATTTCGCAGGAAGTCCGTTTCGATATCATCACCGTTCTACCCGATGACACCGGAAAATTAAAAATCACGCATTTGGAAGATGCTTTTCAAAGCTTTGATGCGAATTAAAATATATTAAAATGAAAACAGCCTTAATCACCGGGGCAACTTCCGGAATTGGAAAAGCCACCGCAGAACTTTTTGCACAACAGGGTTTCCGACTGATTATCTGCGGACGCAGAACCGAAGTTTTAGATCAGGTTAAACATAAACTTTCGCAGTTTACCGAAGTTTTTAGTTTAAACTTTGACCAAAAGTTTTTACCAGAAGTTGAAAGCGCTTTCGAAATCTTACCTGAAGACTGGAGAAATATCGACGTTTTAGTAAACAACGCTGGAAATGCACATGGTTTAGATTCATTAGCAGCAGGCGATACGGATGATTGGGACGCCATGATTGACGGTAATGTAAAAGGACTTTTATACGTTTCTAAAATGATTATTCCCGGCATGATCAAACGCAATTCGGGTCACATTGTGAACATTTCCTCGGTTGCTGCGCGGCAAACCTATGCAAATGGTGTGGTGTACTGCGCTTCAAAAAAGGCGGTTGACGTAATTTCTGAAGGTATGCGGCTTGAGCTTACGGAACATGGAATTAAGGTCACCAACATCCAGCCTGGCGCTGTAGAAACCGATTTTTCGAACGTTCGTTTTAAAGGTGATGAAGCGCGTGCGAAAACCGTTTACGCGGGTTACGATGCTTTAAAAGCCGCTGATATCGCCGATGCCATTTCCTATTGCATTAATGCACCGAAACATGTCAGCATTTCCGACCTTACTATTTTCCCGGCAGCGCAAAGCGAACCAAGAACCATTCACAGAAAATAACCGGCTAAACCGGCAAATTTTTCCATTTTAAATTATGAAAATTCTTCACCTCGAAACCTCTTCCCGAAACTGTTCTGTTGCCATTTCAGACGGCGATAAACTGCTGTGTCTCTGCGAAGAAGTTTCCGACAATTATAAGCAGTCCGAAAGTTTACATTTATTCGTGCAATGGGCTTTGGAAGGCGCAAAACTCACTTTGAAAGATATTGATGCCATTTCGCTTGGAAAAGGTCCGGGTTCGTACACGGGTTTGCGCATTGGATCATCGTCTGCAAAAGGTTTTTGCTATGGTTTAAACATTCCGCTGATCGCTGTAAATTCTTTGGAAACGATGGTTGAACCCTTTTTAAATCAAGGTTATGATTTAATTATTCCCTTAATCGATGCGCGTAGAATGGAAGTTTATTCGGCGGTATTTGATGGTTTTTCCGGAGAATTATTAGCCGACACGGAAGCAAAAATTTTAGATGAAAATTCTTTCGCGGAATTTCAGGGTAAAAAAATTATTTTCGTAGGTGACGGCGCGGCTAAAGCTCAAGATATTTTACAGAACATCGAAGCAGATTTTAATGCTGAGGTTTTCCCGAGTGCGAAATTTTTGGTCAAAAAAGCGGCTAATAAATTTGAAAATCAGGAATTTGAAGATGTTGCCTACTTTGAACCTTTTTATCTAAAGGAATTTCAGGGCGTGAAAAAGAAAAAAAGCGAAGAATAATCTTCGCTTTTATTTTGTTTTGGGTTTTTTCCCGCTCCCACTTTGCGGCACATCTTGCGGCGTTCCCCTGCCACCTGGTCGTGGCGGAGCGTTTTGCGGAAGATCATCTGTATCGACTTTTATAGAATCCGGAATTTTTTGCCCCGAATTTTCCGGACGCGTCGGTTGTACCACATTTCCCGCGCTGTCGGTAGTTTCAAACTGTAAATCGCTGTGCAGGTATTTCAGCATTTCGGCGGCTTTTTCCCCTTCAGTAGTGTTGGCATAATTCAGCGCAATCTGTTCCAGCTGCAAAATCATAATTTCTTTCCCCGCGGTTTTTCCAGTATTAAAGGCATTTAGCAACGCAAATTTCGGGACTAAAGCATCTTTTGGATATTTCGCTAAAGCAATTTGAATCAACGTTTTGCTTTCCTCAAATTTTTCATCTTTATACAGCTCAAAAGCTTCAGCATACATTTTTTCAACCTCGTCCGAAGACTGAGAAAAAACTTTATTTTTCGGATCTTTTACAAATTCCGCATACGAAGTGTACGGAAATTCTGTAAGAATCATCTGTTTTGCACGTTCCGCTGCGGCCGGATTTTTTTCATAATTCATCGAAAATATCTGGTAAAGCGCCTGTAGTTTCGTTTCTTCTTCAGGCTGCTGATCAACCAAATCATACAGAGTTTTTGTAGCAAGTTCGGTATCGCCAAAATAACTTTCATACATTCTTCCGAGACCAAGCGAAGCGGTGTCCCGCGCTTTCTTTAAAGTGGTTATTTCCGCGAGACTGGTCGGAAGCTGGTCAATGTAGAAAGTTGGTTCAAAACGGCGTGGATTAGGCGCCGTAGAAAGTCCCAGCGCTTCGTTTCGAAGGTCTTCAATGGAGTTGCTTCTCACCGAAGTTCGCCAGTCGTCGTTAAGCGAACGGTTTCCCCAGATTTGTTTAAAAGTGGACTCCCCTTTTGCCACAGTTCCCGTGTTTGCAAAATAAAAGCTACCTCTGGAATTATCGAAGTTCTGGAAAGCGCCTGCAGTTCCTGCAAAAGCCGAATTTGCTGAATAATCTCCAGTGTCAAAACCTTTGCTTCTGTCCGCTTTTCGTTGCAAGATTTCCTGCTGCTGTTCTTTGGTTTTTAGCGCGTCGATATACGTGGTGAAATACGCAATTCTCTCCGCTTGCGGCATTTTGGTCAAATTCAAAATACTGTCGTTCTTCTTAATCAAATAATAATTTGCAGAGACATTTTTAATATTCGAAGACTGTTCCTGTAAAAGAATTTTTGCCGGTTCATAGGTCATCACCGCCAAAGCTGAATCGTAAAACGCGCCTGCTGAAAGGTAATCGCTGTTTTCGAAATAATCTTTTCCTATTTCATAATACGTTAAGCCTCGCACCTGTGGATCGGAAATTTTTTCGGACAAAGATTGTGCAAAAAACTGCCTGGCTTCTTCTTTTTTTCCGGCTTTGTTCGCCATCAAACCAAGAGCGTAGTAAAATTCATTTTTTCTTGAGGCGTATGTGCCTTTTTTGCTGATTTTTTCAAGATATTCTTTTGCACCGTTGAAATCATCATCGGTTCCGTTAAAGGTTTTTGCTATTTCAATTTGAGATTTTACTTCAAATTCAAAGTCATTTGCGTTTTGGTATGCGGTAACAAAACTTTCTCGCGCTTCTCCGTCCCGACCTAAATCTGCCAGAATTTGCCCACGCAGAAACGAAATCCGGCTGCGTAACTTTCTGTTTTTATTGATTACATAAGCATTTTCAAGCTCGATGATCGCATCCTGATTTTTACTGGCATTCAGCAGCATTTCTGAATAATAAATGCTGGCAAGTTGTTGAAAATCTTTGTTGATGTCGCTTCGCTTTAAATCAGCAAAAATCTCTTCTGCCCGTGCATAATCTCCAATCTTTGTGTACGCCAATCCCTGGTAAATACGCGCCAATGGCAATCTTTTATCTTCGCGCATATTGGTGAAAAGATAGTTCAGCGCATCTAAAGCTTCCAGAGGTTTTTCCTGGTAAATACGTGCCTGCGCAAGCAAAATGTGCGCATCAAAAATCTTTTTGTTTTTTTCTTCGCCATTTTTCAGCACTGAATATTTTGCGATTGCTTTCAGTGCTTTTGCTTCTGCAATTTCCAGAATTGTGGCACCACCGCCGTTCCCGCGGCCACCACCGTCACCTTGAAAATTTCCAGGCGAACCCGGCGTTCCGCGCATGTTGGAACCTGTAAAACCCGGATCGAAATCGTCGCCCGTCAAAGCGTTATTCAGCTCACTTCCTTCGGCTTGATTTTCATAGGTAAGAATCTGGATGTACGGCGCATAAAAATTGTCGCGGTGGCTTTTATCGCGGTTGCGCAACTCTGTTTCCAGCGCATCTTTACTGTTAAATAAGGTATTATAATAGGTGAAAAATCCTTTCAAGAAAGTGGAATCGTTGGCTTTCTTCCGCGATGAGCAGGAGTTAATAACCACGATTGTTAAAAGGAAAAGTATAATTTTTTTCATTATTTATAATAACTTTCAAATCAGGATTTTATTGTAAAATGCTTATTATAAAATTAGCAAAAATATGGTCTTTTATGCCGATATTTTTTATTTTAAATCTTTCAGCAGGTTATAAACCAAATGCGTGGGCAGACCCATAATTGTAAAAAAACTGCCCGAAATGCACCGAATTTTTGCCATCCCCAGCCATTCCTGAATTCCATAGCTGCCGGCTTTATCGAACGGCTGATAATTTTTAATATAAAAATCTATTTCTTCTGAACTTAAATTGTCGAACTCAACCTGCGCTACATCGGTTTGCGTAATGGTTTTTTCCAAAGTCCGTATGGTAATTCCGGTATAAACCTCGTGAATTTTGCCGGATAGTTTTTCGAGCATTTCCCGTGCCTGTACTTCTTTTTCAGGTTTTCCTAAAACGGTTTCGTTTAAAACCACAATGGTATCTGCCGTCAATAAAACTTCATCGTTTTTTAAATTTCCGTAAGCAGACGATTTCAATTCGGAGAGATAACCGGCAATCTCGGAAACAGGCAAATTTTCAGGATAGTTTTCTTCACAATCAATCTTGACGACAGAAAAATCAAAACCTAATTCCTTTAATAATTCTTTGCGGCGCGGTGAGTTTGAACCGAGTAATATTTTCATTTTTTGCCTGTTATTTAAACACTTTTTGTATCGTCAAACTGCCAGGTTCCCTGCACTTTCATCACCTGTTCAATCACATCACGAACGGCGCCTTTTCCACCTTCGGTCGGAGAAATATAATCTGAAATCAGTTTAATGTCCGGCACGGAATTCTTCGGACATGCTGAAATTCCTGAAATCTTCATCATTGGTAAATCGGGAATATCGTCACCCATGGTGAGAATTTCTTCGTTTTTAAGCTGATATTTTTGCTTGAATTCTTCGAATTTTTCCAGCTTATTGCCAATTTTAGCGTAATAATCGGTTATTCCTAAATAGTATATTCTATTCCGCACCGAAGGATCGTCGCCGCCGGTAATTACACAAATCGGATAATTGTGTTTTCTCGCCTGCACCACCGCGTAACCATCGAGAACATTCATCACGCGGCACATGCTTTTGTCCGCCATCAGCACCACGCTTCCGTCGGTAAATACGCCGTCAACATCAAAAACAAAGGCTTTTATATTTTTTAATCTGGATTTATAGCTCATACATTTTTTTAATAGATTCATTCAGCGTTTTGTAGATTTTCCGGTGCTCATCAGACGGTAAAAGTTCTTCGTGAAGCTGCAAAACGCGCTGGTCATTCCGCACCGCGGGACCGGTTTGCGCTAATTTCGGCTCAATATGCTCTATTTTCTGGGTGGTTTCTTTAATTAATGGTAAAAAATAGTCAAACGGAATTTCTTCACGGTCTGAAATTTCTTTCGCCCGTGCAAAAAGATGATTTACAAAATTACAGGAAAAAACAGCCGTTAAATGGATATATTTTCGCTTTTCATAAGTTGAACGCATCACCTTCTTGCTGATTTTTTCAGCTAAATTTAAAAGCAAATCTTCATCTTCTCTTTTCTCAGCTTCGATGAAGAAGGGTATTTCGGAATAATTCAGCATTTTAGCCCGTGAAAAAGTCTGTAAAGGATAAAAACTTGCTTTGCGGTAATTACCGGAAAGAATTTCTTTTTCCAACGAACCTGAAGTGTGCGCTACCAAAGAGTTTTCATTTTTTATTAACTTTGAAATTTCCGAAACAGAATCATCGCTGACGCAAATAATATATAAATCTGCATCGGCAAGTGCAGTGGTGGAAAACGGTATATCAAGTTCTGCAGAAATCTGCTTTAAATCAGTTTCATTCCGGCCAAAAATTTGGGCAACAGAAATGTGATTTTGAGCGAATGCTTTGCATAAATGATACGCTACATTGCCCGAACCTATAATGACAATCTTCATAGAAAAGTATTATAAACAAAGATAGTATTTTGGTTTGGACTAAAAATTGAAGTCTTTTTTAACTTTTAAACAATTCACTCATCAAAACACCGATTGCATCTCAATGAAGATTAAGGAAGCCGAAATTATCAAGTTGATGTCTGGCGAGAAAACCCGTGAAAAAGGAGTTCGCATGATGATGGATGCATATCAGAGCAGGTTATATTGGCATATCCGGCGCTTTATCGTGGATCACGATATCTCACAGGATGTTTTACAGGATACTTTTATTAAAGCTTATCAGAATTTTCATCAGTTTAAACAGGAAAGTCAGCTCTACACCTGGCTTTACAGGATTGCAACCAACGAATCTTTGCAGCAGTTAAACAAAATGAAAAAAATGCAGAAAAATGACGAAGAATCTACCAATTATCTTCAGAATTTAGTAGCAGACAATGTGCAGCCCGATGCAGATGAAATTCAGGTTTTATTGCAGAAAGCCATCCATTCTTTGCCGGATAAGCAGAAACTGGTTTTTAATATGAGGTATTATGAAGACTTACCCTACGAAGATATGTCGCAGATTTTAGACATGTCGGTGGGGACTTTAAAGACCAATTACCACTATGCCAAGCAAAAAGTTGAAGATTACATTAAACAAAATTACACGGATTAAGATACGAAAAAGATGAAAGAATTTGATTTAGATAAGTTAGAACGCAAAAATATTTTCACGCATAAAGAGAACTTTTTTGCTGAAATGCAAAACAAGGTTCTGGCCGAAATTCTTCAGGAAAAAGCAGGAAAGGTTATCAAAATGAACTGGGCTTATACGGCCGCCGCCGCAGTTGCGTTGCTGTTTGGTTTTACTTTTTTCCTGACTTCCGCGCCCGCAGAAACACCATCTGTCGCACAGAATGAAGTTGAAATTAAAAACACCGTGAACGCTGCAGAACAGGAAGCTATACCTTCTGAAGAAGCAGTTGCGCTGAAAATTTTAGAACAGGATTTAACTTCCATAGAAAACAATAATCCAAAAAACACCGCAGAAGCAAAAACAAATTTTAGTGAGAAAACAGCTAAATTTGCAAAGCAAAAGGAAAAAGAACAGGTAAAAACAGCAGAAATTCAGGTCGATCAAATTCTTTCGAATTTTACCCGCGCCGAATTAGCAGATTTATCACAAAATGCAGAGCAAGATATTTACCTGGACTTGTATAATTAAGCAACAATGAAAAAGATTTTAACACTTCTGAGCGTCGCACTTCTAACTTCCGCGAGTTTTGCCCAACAACTGAACTACGACTGGAAAAATATGAAGCCTGAACAAAGGAAAGAGATTATCCAGAAAATGAAACCGGAAGACCGAATGAACCTTTTAAAGGAATTCCGCGAAAAAATGATGATCTCTGAGCTTGAAGTGCCAGGCAATCAGCAGGAGGAATTTAAAAATCTGTACGCCGAATATCAGGAAAAGCAGAATGCAATAAAAGAAAAGTTCACCGCGGACGAAAATTATGAAAACATGAGCGATGCTGAAGCGGTAAAACAACTGGAACAAAGTTTTGAAATCGGGCAGCAGCTTTTAGATAACAGAAAAAATTACGCGCAGAAATTCATGAAAGTAATTTCACCTCAGCAGGTTCTGAAAATGTACCAGACAGAAGGTAAAATGCGTACCAAGATATTAGATAAAAAACAAGACGGGCCTCGAAATCCAGGTCCGCAGCGCAGGCGACCATAATAGTTTATTTTTTTAATGTTTGAGCGACCTCTGCAATTTATTTGTAGAGGTCGTTCTTTTATAAAAAAACACCATTTTAACGGCAAATAAATTTTTTTTGAAAATTTATTTTTGAAATAGATATATTTCAGCTTTTAAAAAATGAAAAAAATGCTCTTTTAGTGGTTAGTTTTTCAAATTATTTTCATTTTTTCTTGGTGATTACTCCGTTTTATTTCCGCTAAAAAATCCATCAAAAAACACTAAATTTGCGCACTATCTTCTATTTTAAATGAAAAACATACGAAACTTTTGCATCATTGCACATATCGATCACGGAAAGTCTACACTCGCAGACCGCCTTTTGGAATACACCAACACGGTGACCCAAAGAGAGCTGCAATCGCAGACGCTGGACGATATGGATCTTGAAAAAGAACGCGGAATTACCATAAAATCTCACGCGATCCAAATGGATTACGAACTGAATGGTGAAAAATATATTCTCAACCTTATCGATACACCGGGACACGTAGATTTTTCCTACGAAGTTTCCCGTTCCATCGCAGCTTGCGAAGGTGCGCTCTTAATCGTTGATGCCGCGCAAAGCATTCAGGCGCAGACGATAAGCAATTTATATTTAGCTTTGGAAAATGACCTTACGATTATTCCAATTCTCAATAAAATCGATTTACCTTCAGCTAATCCGGAAGAAGTAACTGATGAAATTATGAACCTAATCGGCTGCGAATACGAAGACGTTTTGCGTGTTTCCGGAAAAACCGGCGAAGGTGTGCACGAATTGTTGGAGCAAATTGTGAACAGAATTCCGGCACCTGTTGGTGATCCCGATGCACCATTGCAGGCATTGGTTTTTGATTCAGTTTACAATCCTTTCCGCGGTATCGAGGCGTATTTTAAAGTCGTGCACGGCAGCATTAAAAAAGGCCAGCGCATTAAATTTATGGCGACCGGCAAAATGTACGAAGCCGATGAGGTTGGAACTTTAAAACTAAAACAGGCTCCGAAAAAAGAAATTATGACCGGCGACGTTGGTTATATAATTTCCGGGATTAAAGACGCCCGCGAAGTTAAAGTAGGAGATACGATCACTACTTTTGAAAATGGTGCAGCAGCTGCAATTGAAGGTTTCGAAGAAGTAAAACCAATGGTTTTCGCCGGAATTTATCCAATTGAAGCTGAAGATTTCGAAGAATTGCGTTTCTCGCTCGAGAAGTTAAGGTTAAATGACGCGTCACTGGTTTTCGAACCGGAAAGTTCCGCGGCGCTTGGCTTTGGTTTCCGTTGCGGCTTCCTAGGCATGCTTCACATGGAAATCGTTCAGGAAAGACTTGACCGCGAGTTTAATATGGATGTCATCACCACGGTTCCGAACGTTTCCTACCACGGTTACACCAAAAAAGACCCGGACAAAATGATTCTCATCAACAATCCGTCAGAAATGACCGATCCTATGATGCTTGACCGCGTGGAAGAACCTTTCATCAAAGCTTCCATCATCACAAAGTCCGATTTTGTCGGCCCGGTAATGACGCTTTGTATTGAGAAAAGAGGTGAAATTGTAACCCAAAATTATCTGACTTCCGACCGTGTAGAAATGGTTTTCAACATGCCGCTTGCGGAAGTTGTTTTTGATTTTTACGACCGTTTGAAATCAATTTCCAAAGGTTATGCGAGTTTTGATTACCATCCAATTGGTTTCCGCGCTTCAAAACTAGTGAAAATGGATATTCTCATCAATGGCGACATGGTAGATGCGCTTTCCTCGCTCATCCACGACAGCAACGCGTATTATATCGGTAAAAGAATGTGCGAAAAACTTCGCGAACTTATTCCACGTCAGCAGTTTGATATTGCCGTTCAGGCGGCGCTCGGCGCGAAAGTTATTGCCCGCGAAACCATCAAAGCTTTACGAAAAGATGTGACCGCAAAATGTTACGGTGGCGATATTTCCCGTAAGCGTAAATTGTTGGAAAAGCAGAAAGAAGGGAAGAAAAAAATGAAGCAAATCGGTCGGGTAGAAGTGCCGCAATCCGCATTTATGGCGGTGTTGAAGCTGAATGAATAATTGAGTTTGGACGCCTTTTTCCGCCCTCCGTTCCCGCTTCCGCCGCGGCGGAGAGCTCCACTCAGGTCGGGGCGCGGGTTTCGTTCTAAATCAAGATTTTCTAAAACACAAAAATTCCTGCTTTTAGTCGGGAATTTTTTATTTAATTTCGCTGAAATAATTTTAAAATGAAATTCAAATTACTCTTTCTGCTGTTACTTTCAAACTTCTTTTTAGCTCAAAATAATTTCCCGACACCTTACGAAAAAGGCAACGGAAACCAAACCACGACTTACGCAGAAATGGTAAAATATTACGCTGATTTAGCCAAAAATTTCAAAAGCATCAGCGTTCAGGATTTCGGTAGCGATGATAACGGCGAACCCATAAAAGTGGTGATTTTCGAAAATTCAAAAAGTAAAGCAGCGCCTGTAATCTTAATCAATAACGGAATTCATCCCGGCGAACCCGACGGAATTGATGCGACCATGATGCTCATGCGCGATTTGGCCACCGGAAAAATTTCTGCTAAAAATTTAAAAATTGTCGCAATCGAAGCCTACAATATTTCCGGAATGTTGCGCCGCGGAAAACACAGCCGCGCCAATCAAAACGGTCCGGAAGAATACGGTTTCCGCGGAAACGCCAGAAACTATGATCTGAACCGCGATTTTATTAAAAATGACACCAAAAATTCGGAGGCATTTCAGCAAATTTTCCAGTTTTTTAAACCGATTTATTTCATCGATAATCACGTAAGTAACGGCGCAGATTATCAATATTTATTCACTTATATTTCCACAAATAAAGAAAGATTGGGCGATAAACTGGGCTTGTATTTCAATGAAAAAATGCAGCCGGAAATCCTGAAGAATATGGAGAAAAAAGGGATTTTGACCACGCCTTACGTTAATATTCACGGTGATTCTCCGGATGAAGGTTTTCCGGCTTTTATGGATTCGCCGCGCTACGCTACGGGTTACACCACGCTTTTCAACACTTTGGGCACTGTTGCGGAAACGCATATGCTGAAACCGTATAACGAAAGAGTTCGTGCAACTTATGAATACATGCTGAGCTCCATTAATTATGTTCAGAAAAACGCGAAAGAAATTCAGCAAAAAATGACCGAAAATGCAGCGAATTTTTTGCCCGGAAAGAAATATTCCATTGGCTGGAAAGTCGACAGCACAAAATATAAACTCATCGATTTTAAGGGTTTTGAAGCCGGAAAAAACGCCAGCGAAGTTTCCGGAAAACCCAGATTGTTTTACGACCGAAAAAAACCTTTCACCCGAAAAGTGAAGTTTTATAATGAATACAAGCCAACGGCTGAAATTCAGATTCCGAACTTTTATGTAATCCCGAAATCTGAAAATAAAGTGATTGAATATTTGAAAAGAAACAATATTCAGATGAAAGAAATCGCGCAGGATTCTACAATTAGCGTAGAACTTTATCGAATCGCAGATTATAAAACGGTAAAAAACCCGTACGAAGGCCATTATTTACACTTCGACACGCAAACCAAATCAGAATTTAAAAACCAAAATTTCCGCAAAGGTGATTTTCTGGTTTCTACGAAACAACCCGGTGTAAAATACCTGCTGGAAACTTTGGAACCCGCTGCGACAGATTCTTTTTTCAACTGGAACTTTTTTGACGGCATTTTGGGGCAAAAAGAGTATTTTTCGGATTACGTTTTCGAAGACACCGCCGCGGAATTGCTGAACAAAGGCACGGTGCTTCGAACCGCTTTTGAAATGGAAAAAATAGCAAACCCAGATTTTGCTAAAGAGGGAAACGCGCAACTCGATTGGATTTACAAGCATTCGCCGTATTACGAAAATTCGGTCAGTTTGTACCCAATTTTTCGGATTTTGTAAAACTTCAAAATGAAACCCTTTCAGAAAATGAAAGGGTTTTTTAATTTATTTTGGCAAACCTTTTTTTAAGGAAAAATTTGCCCTTTCAACGGCTTTTCTTTCTTTCCAGTCCATGTATCTTTTTTTGAACCTTGCTTTCATGAAATTATCGAAATTCCGCTGCACGGTAAGATTCCAAAGGGAGCGCGCTTTTACGCCCCAGGATTTGTCCCAAGCGCGCTGCGAGATGGAAAAACTTCCGTCCAGATATTTCATATAATGCCACCAGCCGGTCGGCATAAATAAAGTGTCGCCGTGTTCCAGGAAACATTCAATGCCTTCCACGCCGTCTAATGCGGGAAATTCTTCGAAATCTGGTTGCGAAATATCGTAATCTTCCAGCGCGTAAGTCGCGTACGGAATTTTGTACAGGCGGCTTTTCCATTTGTTCGCAAAAAGCAAAACGTGTTTCCGTCCGTTGAAATGCGTATGGAAAATATGAGCTAAATCGATATCGTAATGCAGGAAAGTTTCTGAACCTTCACCACCGAAAAACATATTGGGATATTTATCCAAAAAACCGCCCATTAAATCTTTCGGAGCGATATAATCTTCCAGAAGTTGCGGCGCAGATTTCAGCGGGTCGAATAAAAAGATGCGCAAATCCGTCGGCTTCTCATTAATTAAATCAATGTATTCCGTGAATTTCATTTTCGCCGCCGCGGAATTAATGGGCGCTGCGGGATCTGCTTTCGAAGAGTCGTACAGCGGAACTTCCACATCACCCACGATTTCTTTCATATAATCCATTGTCCATTTTTGGTAAGCGGGCCAGTTTCGCGCTAAATCTTTGATGACAACGGGTTTTCTCGGAAGCAAATATTTTGTCCGGAAGTCTTCCGCAGAAATCGTTTCCACGACATCAATTGGCTGTAAATGTAATCCCATAAAAAATAGATAAATATGGAGCAAAAGTAGTAAAAAAGTCAGCATTTTAATTCAAACCTTTTTATAGCATTTGAGTTTAAAAGGTTTAAGCAAAAGCGCGGAGCAAATTGCTTTTTGTAACATTTACGCGGAAAGAAATACTAATTGCTAAAATCTTTAATGAGAAAAATTTCGACCTTTTTTGCTGTTTTTTTTGCAATTCTATCCTGGGCACAATCTACCATTTCTGGTAAAGTTATCGACGCGGAAGGCCAGCCAGTTTCCAGCGCGAGTGTTACGGTAGAAGAACCC
This sequence comes from Kaistella treverensis, assembly GCF_900114045.1. Lineage (GTDB taxonomy): Bacteria > Bacteroidota > Bacteroidia > Flavobacteriales > Weeksellaceae > Kaistella > Kaistella treverensis. Next base: position 289,995 of record NZ_FORQ01000002.1, on the reverse strand, counting down.
GGCAAAGACGCTATTATCGCCTTTTCCATCACCAATGCGAAAGGTGAATATAAAGTGGTTTTTACCACCGCCGAAGCCAATGTGGATTTAAAAATTAAAGCTTTTAACCAAAAGCCGCTTCAAAAAACGATAAAAAACGAAGATCAAAGCCAGAATTTTACACTTCAGCCAGATGCAACGGAGATTAAAGAAGTGAAACTGAAAGCCAAAATGATTACCAAACGTGGCGACACCATTTCGTACGACATCAAAGCTTTTGAAAGCAAATCTGACCGTACGCTTGCCGATGTTTTAAAGAAAGTTCCCGGCATTGAGGTGAATAAAGACGGAACCGTGCTTTATCAGGGTGAACCGATCAATAAATTTTACGTAAACGGAAAAGATTTGATGGAAGGCGGTTACGGAACCATTAATAATTCACTTCCGACTGGCGCTGTGCAGAAAATTGAGGTAATGGAAAACCATCAGCCGGTGAAAATTTTACAGGATAAAGTTCCGTCAGAAAATGCGGCGCTGAATATAAAACTAAAAAAGTCGGTGACGATGACAGGGCGTGGTGAAGTTGGTGTAGGGATGGAGCCGTTTTTATATAATTTAAAATTAACTCCGATGTTTTTCGGGCAGAAAAACCAGTGGGTGGTGAATTATAAAACCAATAATAATGGTGAAAGTGTAGAAAGAGAAGGAAACTTGCTTTCTTTCGGAAGTCGCTGGGAGGGCAGAAGAGGTCAGGCGTCGCCAAACCATTGGTTAAGTGTGGATGAAGCCTCGGTGCCGAATATTCCGGAAAAGCGTTATTTAATGAATAATGTGCACTTTTTTTCAGCAAATCTGCTGACGAATCCGTTCAAAAACAAAGAATGGGAATTGAAAGCAAATACGAGCTACACAAACAATTCGATCAGCAGAGAATCCTATCGTGAAACGACTTACGAACAAGACACCGATTTCTTCAAAGCCGGAAAGATTACCACGATAGAATCTAATAACTTCTATAGCAACGCCGCGAAAGGCGAACTTATTTTTACCAAAAATGCTAAAAAAGGTTTCTTTAAAAATACAACAACTTGGAATGGTTTCTGGAATGAAGACCGCGGAAATACGCGCACGCAATACAATATGGCGGTGTCGGATCCCTCGCTAAATGATATTTCTGTCGCTGAAGCGATGAGCGCGCCGACAGGAATCATCAAAAACTCATTAAGCACTATAATTCCGTGGAAAGATAAGCTGGTGAATTTTATGAGTTACCTTTCTTACCAAACCGACCGACAAAAATTGGCTGCGGTTTATGACAATTTTTACGATTTGGATGACGCCTTCGGAACGCATTTTAACCGTTTGGACCAGAATATTGCTTTAAAAACCTTGGAAGCCAACCATTCCGCATCGGTAGGATTTAGTTACAAAAAGTGGACGATTACCCCGGAAGTGGGTTTAAATCTATCTTTTAACGACATGAATTCTCAGCTTTATGGCGATGGTGATTTGCTTGACACTTCTTTTCAAAACAAATTAAAGTGGACGGAAATCAATCCGTATACTTCCGTAGGACTGAATTATAAAGGAAAAGCACTTAATTTAAGCATCAATTTGCCGGTAAATATGTACGGAATGGATTACAAAGATCTGTTGCGCGACAAAGATTCTGAAATAAGCCGAACGGTTTTTGAACCAACTTTTTACGGAAGTTATGATTTCGCATCCTTCTGGAAATTTTCGGGTTACGGAGGTATAAATTATAATTTTGGAAATTTCGGTTCGGTGTATGAAGGTCAAATTTTGACAAGTCCGAAATCTTTGAATTTCCGCGACAGCAATCTTTTGCCGGAAAACAGAAATATCAATTCTACCGCGCGTTTGGAGTACAGAAATCCGTTGAATAACCTTTTCTTCAATTTACGTTACGGCTATAATGTTTCGAACCGAAATATTATCACGAAAACGCGGCCGTTTGCTTCTGGCGCTTCGTCTGTAGCTTTGGAATATTTCGATAATAATTCTTATTCGCAAACCGAAAGTGCTGAAATCGGTAAATATTTCCCGAAGTTTAAAACAAATGCGTCGGCAAGTTTCAGCAACCGCGATGGAAATTCATACAGCATTTTGGTGGATAATAATAACGTTGACAATCTTATTGAAAGCAAAAATAACACGCAAAGTGTGGCTTTTAAATTTAATAATACCTATTTCAGCTGGATGAGTCTGGATTACAATATTTCACTGAACTGGAACAAAAACAGCGACGATTACCGGAATAATGTGAATAAATCTTCGGGCTGGAACCATAATCTGAATCTTTATCTTTACCCGCTGGAAAATCATACCATCGGTTTTGTCTGGGATGATATTTCGACCACGCAAGGCGCAACCACGTTACGAAATCCTTTCTACGATTTGTCTTACCAATATACGTGGGCGAAAAAGAAAATAGATTTTGAAATAAAATGGCTGAATATTGCCAATAAAAAAGTGTACGAAACCATCGGTTACAACACGACGTATTTTTCTACCACACGAAACAGCATCGAAATACGGCCAAGCCAGGTGATGTTTACCGTGAAATTCAACTTTAAGTAAAACGAAAAAATCCCGCCTAAAAGGCGGGAATTTTTTTGAATTATTTTAGAAAGTTTCGTGATCGGCGCTCGGGCCGTAACTTGCCGGCAGCGGAATATCATTCAGCCGATAATAAACACCAAGTTGAGCGCGGTGGTGAACAATCTGGTTCAACGCATGACGTATAGCGCCATATTTATCGAATTCTGCTAAAACCAGCTCACCCATATTCATGCTCCATTTTCCGGTCAGGTCGTCTTCTTTGCTGGTTTCCAAAATTTCTCTGCTGATTGCGGAAACTTCTTCGAATTTTTGCTGAAGTTCTTTGCGGTTCAGCAAAATTGTCGGTTTGTAATCGCCCGCGGCAAAATCTATTTTTTCGGTTTTCATTACGACTTCGGGCCAGCCGAAAATTTCTACGATGTGCGTGGCAAGACTCATCAGTTTCATACTTTTTTCGTGCGGGCTGTAATCGTTTTTTCCCTCTGGAAAAATTTCCAGGAATTTTTTCGTGGTTTCGTACTCCTGCTCAAATTCTTGCTTTAATAGCGGTAAAGTTTCCATGTTAATATTTTTAAGGTGTGGTAAATGAAGATTAAAATTAAACTAAAAAAAGCAATTTTTTTCTAAAATTCTGTAACAATTACCGCCCGTTGTTTACTAATTGTAAAATAGAAAGATGAAAAAAATTTTTGCTTTTGTAGCGTTTACGGCGTTTTTTGCGATTAATGCACAGGAAACTGCCAATAGATTTTTTTATGAATTAAGCTATAAGCCGAAAAAAGATTCAGCAAAAGTAGAAAAGGTGATGGCTGTTTTGGACGTAACCAAAAACAAAAGCATTTACCGAGATTATACGCTTGTAGCGCAGGATTCCATTCTAAAAGTTCAGGTTGAAGCGATGCAGAAATCGGGCACGTTTAAAGATATTTCGAAAACGATGACGATGCCGAAGTTTACGGAGAAGATTTACAAGTTTTACCCGGAAATGAAAGTTCAGTTTGTGGACCAAATCAGCAGTGGTTTTACGCCGGTGAATATTGGTTACAACGAAGATTTGAAATTCAACTGGAAGATCGATTCGCAAAAAGAAAAAATTGGTGAATATAACGCCCAAAAAGCCACAACAGAATATGGCGGAAGAAAGTATACCGCGTGGTTTACCACGGATATTCCATTGCAGGACGGGCCGTACAAATTTCACGGCTTACCGGGACTTATTGTAAAAATCAGCGACGACGCAAATAATTATTCCTGGGAATTAAAGGGAAATAAAAAAATACCTAACTTCAATGAAGTAACTTACATCGAATCGGTAATGCCGGGCGGAAACGGTGGGAAAGTTCAGGAGCTTTCGCGTGAAAAATTTACCAAAACGCTCAGCGACTATAAAAAAGATCCGTTTGCTTCCATGAGACCAATGCTTACGCCGCAAATGATGTCGATGAAAATGCCCGGAATGGACGGTACGATGGGAGATTACCTGAAACAGCAGGAAAAAACCACTATAGAGTTTTATAAGTCCAATAACAACCCAATTGAAATTCCGGTCGAAAAACCAAAAAAATAGACTTCAGATAGATTAAATTATAATTGTTGAAACCTCGGGACATTTACTGTTTTGAGGTTTTTTGTGCTGTAATTTTTCCTATAATCCTTATTTAGATTAAATTTAAATAACGTATATTTGCCATTCAAAATTTTAGCCTTGAAAAGAGATATTTCCGATAAATTATGTTGTTTTCCCCGGAAAAAAATGGGGAAGATTTTGGGTTACGAAAATAAGGACCTCATCATGCCCAACAAAATTATTGAAATGGGCCTGCTGCCGAACACTGTTTTTAAAGTCCTTTATCAGGCGCCTTTCAAAGGGCCGCTGTATATCGAATTCGGTGACGAGAAAAGCAGGATCGCTCTTCGCGAAGAAGAAGCACGCTTCATTATTGTAGAAAGTTTAACTTAAATATTCTCCCAATTCTTGCAGATCGCGGAGCGTAGAATGAACACTTCAAAAAAACAAATTCTTTTAGTCGGAAATCCTAACGTAGGTAAATCCACTGTTTTCAACATATTGTGCAACAAAAAGCAGAAAACCGGTAATTACGCTGGTGTTACTGTTGCCAGCCATTCCGGCGGTTATGAATATAAGGGCGAGCAAGTAGAAGTTATCGATCTGCCGGGTTCTTACAGCATTTATCCAACGTCCGAAGACGAAGCAATTTTTTCTAAATATCTGATCGACGAGCAGCAAAATTATACGGGTGTTGTTTATATTTTAGAAGCTTTAAGCATCAAACGAGGACTGCTTTTATTTCAGCAGATTCAGGATTTAGGTATTCCCGTGCTTTTAGTCGTTAACCAAATCGATCAGGCGCACCGCCGCGGAATTAAAATAGACACCGAACAGCTTTCCAAAGAGCTTAATGTTACGGTTTTACAGGCAAATGCAAAGCTGAATCAGGGAATTGACGAGCTGCGTGAGGAAGTTTTTAAACAAAGTTTTACCAAATCGGAAACGGTGTCGTTTGATATTCCGACGGAGCACAAAGGTCTCGTTTTCAAAATTTTAGAGGAAACAAAGGAAGAAAATCAATACAAAATCTGGACTTTACTTTCCTCCGACACCTATTTGGGAAAACTGGAAACGGTGAATGACCAAATCAATAATGATGAGGTTAAATGTTTGGTTCCTAAAAGATTACAGACTCAGGAAACCATCCGGCGCTATCAGGAAATCGATAAAATTATTGCTAAAGTTTTAGCCAAAAAACCACAATTCAAGGAATTACTCACCGAAAAGCTGGACAAAATTTTGGTTCACCCGATTTGGGGTTACGTAATTTTCGGGCTTGTTTTGCTCGTTATTTTCGAAAGTGTCTTTTTCCTCGCGGAATATCCAATGAACTGGATTTCCGATTTTTTCCTTTGGTTTTCAACTTTCGTTAGCGCGCAGCTTCCGGAAGGTCCGATAAATTCTCTCGTGTCAAACGGTATAATTCCCGGCATTGGCGGCATCGTAGTTTTTGCCCCTCAAATTGGCATTTTATTGTATTTTCTCTATTTGCTGGAAGATTCCGGCTATATGGCGCGCGTCATTTTTCTCATGGACCGTTTTCTGCGTCCGTTTGGTCTGAACGGAAAAAGTATCGTACCACTGGTTTCTGGAACAGCGTGTGCGATTCCTGCCATCATGTCTACGCGTAATATTGAAAACGTAAAAGAACGACTTATCACCATTCTCGTTACGCCTTTTATGACGTGTTCGGCGCGGCTTCCCGTCTACAGTATCATCATCGGACTGATTATTCCTGACAAGTACTTTATAGGAATGAGCTATAAAGCGCTGGCTTTGATGGCGATGTATTTCCTCGGATTTTTCACCTCATTAATGGGAGCATTAATCCTGAAAAAAATTATTAAAAGTAAGGGAACTTCTTTTCTCGTCATGGATTTGCCTTCGTATAAAATGCCGCTTTTCGGTTATGATTTTAAGATCGTTCTCGGTAAAGTCTGGGAATTTATCACCGGAGCCGGAAAAATTATTTTCCTTTTCAGCATCGTGATTTGGTTTTTCAGCTATATCGGTCCGAAACAGAACGCCCAGGAATTTGTGGCGACCGATGTGAAACTTGAAAATTCTTACCTCGCGAAAATGGGAAAATCCATCGAACCGGCAATTGCTCCTTTGGGTTATGACTGGAAAATGGGCGTCGGAATCCTTACCAGTTTTGTGGCGCGTGAGGTGTTTGTTGGCACAATGTCAACGCTTTACAGCTTAGATGAAGAAGCTCCCGAAGGAACAATTATCGATAAAATGCGCAGCGACGTAAAACCGAACGGCGAAAAAGTTTTCAGTTTTGCCACGGGAATTTCAATCCTTTTTTTCTATGCTTTTGCCATGCAATGTGTTTCCACTTTAGCCGTTGTATATAGGGAAACCAAGTCCTGGAGATGGATGTTGGCACAACTTTTCGGCATGTCTGGTCTGGCGTATGTTGCCTCACTGATTGTCTACCAAATTTTAAAGTAATGGATAATTCACTTCTTTTTCAATACCTTATTATTGCCGCAATTGTTTTAATTGCAGGATATTCTCTGTTTAAAATTATCGCGCGCAATTTCAGCTCGAAAAAATTTAAATCCAAAGGAAAAGCCGGCTGCGACCGCGATTGCTGTAGTTAAAAATTCCGGGCTAAATAGCTTGATTTTTACCTTTTTAAAATTTTCATTTTGAAAAAAAAGCCGTTTTAAGGCGCTATTTTCTTTTCCATTTAATTCGTAATTTTGCACATCGAAAAAACACACGCACTTCGTGCTAAAAAATTGAAAATATGTCTTTAATAAAATCTATTTCTGGAATCCGCGGCACCATCGGCGGTAAAGTTGATGAAAATCTTACGCCACTTGATGTGGTAAAATTTACTTCCGCCTTTGGAACCTGGCTTCAGAAGAATAAAAATAAAAAAGATTTAACCCTGGTTGTCGGCCGCGATGCGCGCATTTCCGGCGCAATGGTAAATTCACTGGTCACTGCAACTTTACAAGGTTTAGGAATTAATGTCATCGATCTTGGACTTTCTACCACGCCAACAGTGGAAGTGATGGTTCCGGAACTTCAGGCTGATGGTGGAATAATTCTTACCGCTTCACACAACCCGAAGCAGTGGAACGCTCTGAAATTATTGAATGAAAAAGGCGAATTTATTTCGGGTGAAAACGGTACTGATGTTTTGGCTTTGGCTGAAAGTCAGGATTTCGATTACGCTGAAGTTGATGATTTAGGAAAATATGAAACGCGCGACGACGCTTTTGATATTCATATCCAGAAGATTTTAGATTTACCAATGGTTGACGCAGAAGCCATTAAAGCCAAGAAATTTAAGGTTGTTGTTGATGCCGTAAATTCTACGGGCGGAATTGCCATTCCACAATTATTGGAAAAATTGGGCTGCGACGTCGTAAAATTATATTGTGAACCAAACGGGCATTTTCCGCACAATCCGGAGCCGTTGAAAGAGCATTTGGGTGATATTTGTGAATTAATGAAAACCGAAAAAGCTGATGTCGGCATCGTGGTCGATCCGGATGTTGACCGTTTGGCTTTGGTAGATGAAAATGGTGAACTTTTCGGTGAAGAATACACTTTGGTCGCGGTTGCAGATTACCTTTTGAAAAATAAAAAAGGCGTAGCAATTTCCAATCTATCTTCCAGCCGCGCTTTAAGAGATGTTGCAAGAAATTCGGGCTCCGAATATTTTGCGAGCGCGGTGGGCGAAGTAAATGTGGTGACTTTAATGAAAGAAAAAAACGCGGTGATTGGCGGTGAAGGAAATGGTGGAATCATCTATCCGGATTTGCATTACGGCCGCGATTCTTTGGTTGGTGTAGCGCTTTTTTTAACGCATTTGGCAAAAGAAAACAAAATGGTTTCCGAACTTCGCGCAACTTATCCAAGCTATTTCATGGGTAAGAAGAAAATTGAACTCACGCCGGACATCGATGTGGATTCACTTTTAACAAAAGCGAAAAAAGAGTATCAAAAGGAGGAAATTTCTACGGTGGACGGCGTAAAAATCGATTTTGAAAATAACTGGGTGCACCTCAGAAAATCGAATACCGAACCGATTATCAGGATTTACACTGAAGCTTTTTCTCAGGAAGAAGCAGATCAGCTGGGCGACCAGATGATTGCAAAAATAAGAAGTCTGATTTAAACAGAATTTTTATTAAATTTAATAAATGTTTAAGTAAAAGGTTTTTCCGAAGGTTGCAAGCGCAATTCCTCCATCGGAAATAACCGTAAAATATACTATTGGAAGAATTTTTTGAAAACGAACTAGTACAACGGTTCGAAGCAATGATAGAAAATAATGACGAATTGTACTTCGAAACCGAAGAATACGAAGAAATCATTATTCACTACCTGGAAATGGGCGATATTTCGTTTGCCGATATGGCGACAAAATATGGCCTTAAAATCCATCCCAATTCTATCGACCTTAAAGTAAAGCAGTTCGAAGTATTTCTCGAACTTGAAAAATACGCGGAAGCCAAAGAATTAATGGCTGAACTAAAGGAAAGCTGCATGGAAAAAACAGATTTTCTGGTGTGCTGTGCGAAATATTATTCAAATCTTGGAAACCCGCGACGTTCCATTGAATATTGTGAATTTGCTTTAGAACTCGGTGAAGAGGAAAACTTCCTGCACAACTTTATCGCAGACGAATACGTAAACCTTGAAGATCCTTTCAAGGCACTGAAACATTATAAACTCGCACTGACATTCGATCCGCAGGATGAATATTCGTTAGAAAACATTATGTTTTGCTACAACCAGCTGAAAAGAGGCGATGAAGCCATCGAATTTTTGAATGGTTATTTGGATAAATATGCTTTTTCGGAAACTGCGTGGTACGAATACGGTCAGTTTTACTTCAATAAGAAAAATTACGAAGAAGCCATCAGAGGTTTTGATTATTTATTGGCGATCAATTCCCAATCCGTTGGCGTTTATGCGAACAAAGCAGCATGTTATGAAGCGATGGGAGAGTGGTTAAAAGCCATCGCAGTCTATGAAGAAATGTTGGCGCTAGAATATACCAAATCTTTCACTTTCTATAAAATCGGGCTGTGTTACAAAGAGAATAAACAACCTGTTTTAGCTCTGAATTTTTTCCAAAAATCACTTCGCGATGACCCGCAATTTTATATGTCGATGATCGAACAGTCGTATGTCTACGAAGAAATGGGCAGCATGAAGGAAGCGCTGCATTTTGCAAAAGAGGCTGTTTCGCTGAACGACACCAATATGGAATATCAGAAAAGGTTGGCGTATCTTCACATTGAAGCTGGTGAGTTTGAAGAAAGTTTAATTTGCCTTAAAAAACTGGTGGATTTTGAGCCGAACCGCTTTTATAACTGGTACGCGCAATCGGAAGTTTTGATGCTGATTGGTGAATATGAAGAAGCAATTGCGGTGCTTTTAAATGGTACAAAACTACATAACAGAGCAGAACTGTATTATCAGCTTAGCAACTGCTATTTCCACCTGAACAACCAGAAAAAAGGCAGAAACTCACTCGCAAAAGCGCTGGAACTCGATCCGCAGCTTTTGGATGATATGCAGCAGAAATATCCTTTTATTAAAGAGGAAGTTGATAAAGTAAAAGCCAAAAAGAAATAAAAACTTGTGGTTAAAATGAAAAAAAACGTGCTTTTAGCGCGTTTTTTTGGTTTAATATTTAGCGATAGTAAAAATCCAGAAATTGGAAAAATTCCGTCATCCGATAAAAATTATTGAGTGCTAAATAAAAGAAAAGCACCGAAACAGTGGCGAATAAAATTGAAATCATTTTAGCAGAATTTCGGTAAGCGTAAAAAAGCCAGCCGATCATCAGCGGAACAATGAAAATAAAATGTCCACCGTAAATATACGAAGTGTGAAGCCCGAATTTTAAAATACAGTGAATTAAAACATCCACTAAAAACGACAGCATTAAAACCTGAACCAGCTTATTTTTGAAATTTTTTGCGTAGCTCCAAACAACCAAAAATAGAACGATTCCGACAAAAATGTAGGGGAACACGCCGGTGTAAACGTCCATAAAAAGTGCCTTGTATTCAAAACCTTTTTTGTTGTGATAATCGCGCAGAATAAAAGAGCTGAAAAGCATATTTCCACCGAAAAACCAGGAAATTATCATATCCCAAACGGGCGTAACTTTCGGGTTTGAAAATTTTTCCAACTGTTCTGTGGATTTTTCGAAAAAATGTAGAAATTTAAAGTTTAAGCGATACATAAACAGCAAAACAAAAGCTGCCACCGAAAGTGCTACACGTAAAACCAAACTGCCAAATTTTCGCCAGTCCCGGAACACTTTTTCTTCAAACAGCAAAGGAATATACACTTTAACAATATTGGTCACGGTTAATCCTCCAACAGCAATTCCGGAAAAAACCAGCGCGGAGGCCGGAATTTTTTCATTTTTCCTGAGTTTCAGCGCCGCGTAATAATTAAACAGCGTCAGAAAAAATAAGGTGTAAGTGTACGTTTCCGGCGTAAAAGAAAGCAAAATCGGTGTGCTGAAAAAAGCAAAAAAAATGGTGATTAAGCTCGAAATTTTTTTCGGTAAAGTGATAATGTTTTTCAGATATTTATAAATCTGGATTAAACTTAAACTCACCCCCAGATTGCTGCAACCTGCCAAAACCAGCCGAAAAATTTCGTTTTTTTCACCGTTTGAAAACAAGAGAGCAAACTCCCGGATCCAGCTAAAAAAATAATTGGCCAGCGGATGTCTTTCAAAACCGCCGCCGGTCATCACAATCGCACGGTTATCAAAGCTGAAATACGCGTCCCACGGAATTCTGTTATCAAAAATAATGCGGTAATCTAAGGCGATTATGGTTCCCAGAATGCCGTAGACGCTGATAAAAATCAGAAATAAAAGCAGCTCAAATTTTGTTTCCGGGAAAACCGTCCGCAGCAAATCGGTAAATTTTTGTTTGAAATCCAAAAGTGAAATTTTAGCTGCAAAAATAGGCAATTTTAGGAACTGCAGGACAGGGTAGAACTTCCGGTTTGCCCATCGTAAAATGAAGGTCTTTTCACCGAAAATTCCGGGTAAATTTCTTTGTATGGATTTTCTAAAGCGTGTTGCAATTTATTTAAAAGATCTTTTTTGCCTTCATTTAATTCATTGATACATTCAAAAAGCAGGTAATTTCGAAGGATGAACTTTGGATTGGTTTTTTGCATCAGCTCCAAAGATTCTTCTTTTGAAATGCTGTTTTTCTCAAGCCTTTCTAAATATTTGCCAAGAAAAACATTTAATTTTTCTCTGTTTTCAGTTGTAATTGAATGGTAAAAGACACTTTCAAAATGAAGTTTACTGTCGCTTTCTTCCGTGTAAGTTTCAAGTTGTTTAAAAAATAAGGTATAATCGAGGCTTAAATCCTGCATAAGCTGCTGCGCTTCGGTGAAAAAAGCTGCATCTTCATCCAAAAGTTCATTAAAACCAAATTTTTTCGCCATCATTTCATCGTGTTTTTGCCAAAAACGTTCGTTGAAATTATTCAGCGTCTCTTCCAGTTGTTGCTCATCTTTAATTAATGGATAAAGCGCATTCGCCAATTGCCAAAGATTCCACTGCGCAATCTTCGCCTGATTTCCAAACGCATAACGTCGGCCCGGTAAATCTGTGGTGTTCGGTGTAAAATTCAGGTGATATTCGTCTAAAAATGAAAACGGCCCGTAATCAATCGTAAGACCAAGAATCGACATGTTGTCGGTATTCATCACGCCATGCACAAATCCCACGCGGTACCATTCTACAATCATATCCGCGGTTAAATCAGAAATTTTCTGGAAAAATTCCGCATATTTTGTTGAACTGCTTTCATCGATTTCCGCGAAATAATTTTTGATGGCAAAATCGGCTAATTTTTGCAAAGTAGCTGTTTCCTTCTGCGCTGATAATAATTCAAAATGACCGAAGCGCAAAAAGCTCGGTGCTGTCCGCATCATGACGGCGCCTTTTTCGTACGCCGCATGTCCGTCATACAACATATCGCGAACAACCTGCTCGCCGCTCAGCGAAAGCGAAAGTGCGCGCGTTGTCGGAATGCCAAGATGGTGCATCGCTTCACTCATTAGATATTCCCGCACGGAAGAGCGCAGCACCGCACGACCATCAGCATGTCTGGAATACGGAGTTGCGCCCGCACCTTTCCACTGAAGTTCTGTTTTTTTGCCATTTTCATTGGTTATTTCACCGGCAAAAATTGCGCGTCCATCGCCAAGCTGTCCCGCCCAGTTCCCAAACTGATGTCCGGCGTACGCCGTAGAATACGTTTTAATATTTTCCGGAAGTGCAGAAGCATTTAAAAAGTTCAGATCATCCTGGTTTTCAATTTCACCCAAACCGATTTCCTGCGCCAGTTTTTCATTAAAGACTATAAGCTCCGGCTTTTCAAAACCTACGATTTTAACGGTTGAAAAGACCATTTGTGGCGTTTGGCGCTGCTGAGGATTTCCGGACAAATCACCCGGAAAAATTTCGAAATATGGTTGTGTTATACGGTCTAAATTCATGTATCAAAGGTAAAAAAAATCCTTCCAAATTACTTTGAAAGGATGTTATGAGTAAAATAGAACTTATTTATTAAAATCAATTTCCTCGCCGGTATTGATTTTTTCGTTGACATTTTCCTCTTTTTTCGCCGGAGATTTTTTCGGAACGTTAACCGGTTCTTCAGCTTTTGGATTTTTAATTTCATCGATAGTTTGCAGCGCGCCTTCGTCACCATAACCGCCAAGCCCCTGTAAGTCGGTACAGCTTCCGGTCCAGTTGGAAGGTTTTACAAACTTGTCTTCAGGTGAAACTTCGAGGTCTTTATTGGCCCAGACTTTTTTCATATAAATTGCCCAAACGGGTAGCGCCATTTTCGCACCCTGACCTTCACCCGTTCCGCGGAAGTGCGCCGCGCGGTCTTCCCAGCCGACCCAGACTCCCGTCGCAAGATTTGGTGTAATACCCATAAACCAACCATCAGAGTTGTTTTGTGTTGTTCCGGTTTTGGCGGCAATTTCAATTCCTTGCGGAACTCCGCGACGACCGAGTTCGCCTGCACCGGTACCATATTCGGCAACCCCTTTCATTAAATCAATCATGGTGTAGGCGTACAATTCATTCATTACTTCTTTGGTCACTGGTTTCACCTCTTTAATCAAACGGGAGTTGGCATCTTCAATACGCCAGATCATTTCGGGTTTAATGTAGTTTCCGTAATTTGCAAAAGTACTGTAGGCGCCAAGCATTTCGTAAATTGTAATATCAGAAGAACCTAAAGCAACGGCGTATTCGTTCGGAATTTCTTCAGTGACGCCCAAATCACGCGCTGTCTGGATTACACTTTTTACGCCGGTCATTTCAATAAGGCGCACGGCAACCGGGTTTTTAGAGTGGGCTAAGGCATCACGAAGTGTCAGCATTCCGCCGGAGCCTTCTACGCGCCACGTTCCTTTGGTGTAAGTTGCGTTAGAAACGGTTGAACAAGGCGTCATCCCTAATTTCATAATCGCAGTAGCGTAAACAAATGGTTTAAATGTAGAACCAACCTGCCTTTTTCCCTGCTTGATGTGATCGTACTGGAAATGCTGCCAGTTAATCCCGCCAACCCAAGCTTTAATTTCGCCGGTTCCAGGAACCATAGACATTAATCCCGCCTGCGCGATTTGCTTGTGGTATCTGATGGAATCCCATGGCGACATTTCTACTTCTTCTTCACCATCCCAGGTAAATCTTGAGGTTTTGATCGGGGTTTTAAAATCGATCATGATGGAATCTTCGGAAACGCCCGCGTTTTTAAGCTGCTTATAGCGGCCTGTACGCTTCATGGCCTGAACCATGATGGAATTGATCTGTTTGTCATCAATTAAGTAGAACGGACGGTCTTTACGGCCGCGCTGTTCAGCATCAAATCTTTTTTGGAGGTCGGTCAAATGTTCTTTAATAGCTTCTTCAGCATACACCTGCATTCGTGAATCCAGCGTGGTATAAATCTTTAAACCATCTTTAAAAATATTCAGTCTTTTTCCTGTTTTTTTCTCAAAATCTTTAATATAACCTTCGATTTCCTGTCTCAGATAAGATTTGTAATACGCGGAATATCCGTCGTCGATGGTTTTTATCGGATGAAAATCTGTTTCAATTGGTGTTGCTACGGCTTTTTCATAAGTTTGCTGATCCAAATATCCGGTTTTCAGCATTTGGTCTAAAACCACATCTCTTCTGCGTTTCGCGCGGTCCGGATTTCTCAAGGGATTATTCGCAACCGGCGCTTCCAACATCGCCACAAAAGTAGCTGCCTCCGGAAGTGTAAGCTCCGGCGTTTTTTTGTTAAAATAAATTCGCGAAGCCATTTCAATTCCATTTGCGTTGTTTACAAAATCAAACTTGTTGAAATAGAGGGTAATAATTTCTTCTTTGGTATATCTTTTTTCAAGACTTACTGCCACAACCCATTCTTTCAGTTTTTGAAAAACACGCTGAACGGTATTCTGCGAAGCTGTTCCGGTAAATAATAGTTTTGCCAACTGCTGGGTAATGGTGGAACCACCACCACGCTGACCACCAAATGCCACGGCACGCGCAACGGACTGTAAATCAATTCCTGAATGTTCTTTAAAGCGCTCATCTTCTTTTGCCTGTAAAGCGTAAATTAAATACGGTGGAAGCTGCTTGTAAGTAACAGGCTGCGTTTTTTCTTTTTCGAATTTTCCTAAAAGTTTACCGTCTGAAGAGTAAATTTCCGAAGCAACATAGATATCTGGATTTTCGAGTTCCTTCACATCGGGCATATCACCAAGAAAACCCTGTGAAACCGCAAAAAATAATCCGGCAATGCCTACAACCAGGATGGCAAGTCCCATCCAGATCATTTTTACCCACTTTTTCCAGCCGGTATTCCGGGTTTTTTTGGGAGGAAGCGGAAACTGTGTTTTATTTCCTTTATTCTGTGTGTTTTCCATAAATACTTTTACGGTTTCGCTGTATTAATTTTAACGCCAATATCTTCTATACCCGGCAATTTTTCCTGACGCATCGCCTGTTTGATGCCGATAGAATAATCACCCACATTCGGGAATTTATAATTTACTTTATACTGAAAAAGGATTTCTTTGGTATCTCCAAAGCCTTTACCTAACCAGGTGCCGTTTGGTTCCGCTAAAATATAATTCAGCGTATCAGTGCTTTTGGTTTTGGTTTTATTGTTCAGAAAATCAACGATTAAGCGGATATTGCTGTACGGATAATCATTATTATTTCTTACCACAAATATAATATTTCTGGGCTCTTGATTATCGGTAATATTAAAGTTAAACTTCTGTTCAGCATTTTTATCCCAAGTGCCGTTAAGACCTTTGAGTTCCACATATTCTGAATTATCACCACAACTTAGCAAAATTGCAATAACGAAAAAAAGGCTCAAAATGTTATGTATTTTCATCACGTTTGGGCGGAGTCTTCTTTTTAAATTTTTTAGCCTGCGGTTGAGCAGGTTTCGCATTTTCGGTTGGTTGCTTTTCGCGGCGCGGCTGATTTCTCTTTTCCGTTTGATTTTGGTTTTCAGCTGGTTTTCGGTTTCCGCGAGGCTGATTTTGGTTTTGGTTATTCGGCCTTCTTTTCTGGTTTTTTCCAGAATTTCTGTCTCGTCGTTCGAAACGGTCCACATTGTTTTCCTGAATTAAATCTACAGATTTTACCGGAATATCGTTGGTTTTTAATTCTTCCAGTGGCGGCGCTTTTTCACCTTTCTTATTCTGAGAGAGCAATTTTTTAACTTCCTGTACGTCAAGATCGTACCAAGCCATGGAATGATCTACATATGCAAACCACATTCTTTTTTTGAACACATCGATTTTAATACAGAACGCTTTTCCTTTAATGGTATCAATGGTAGAATTTGAAGAAGGAAAATCGCTGAGCGCATCCAAATAACTGTCGAGCTCGTAATTTAAACAGCACTTTAATTTTCCGCACTGGCCAGCTAATTTTTGCGGATTAATACTCAATTGCTGATAACGCGCGGCGTTGGTATTCACCGAACGGAAATCTGTCAACCAGGTAGAACAGCAAAGTTCGCGTCCGCAGGAGCCAATTCCGCCAATTTTTGCGGCTTCCTGACGGAAACCGATTTGTTTCATATCAATTTTAGTACGGAAAAGTGACGCGTATTCTTTAATCAACTGCCGAAAATCTACGCGATTTTCTGCAGTATAATAAAACGTAACTTTACCACCATCGCCCTGATATTCAACATCAGAAATTTTCATATCCAGGTTTAAAGCATACGCAATTTTACGTGCCTGTATTTTTACGCTTTCTTCCTTCGCGCGGTATTCCTGCCAAACCTCAATATCTTTTTGGTTGGCTAAACGGTAAATTTTCAGTGGGTTATCTTCAGTGACATATTTTTTCTTCATCTGAATTTTAACCAGTTCTCCTGTAAGGCTTACTACACCTATATCGTGACCCGGGCTGGATTCTACTGTGACGATGCTTCCGATATGAAGCGGCAATTTATTTACGTTTTTATAGAAAAATTTATGATCGTTTTTAAATCTAACTTCCACAAAATCAGTTTGTGACTGCGACGGATTGTTAATATCCGAAAGCCAATCAAAAACACTTAATTTATAACTATTGCCACACGTATCTACACTTTCACACCCATTTGCAGACTTCGTTCCGCAGGAATGGGAAGAATCGCCGGATGTTTTGCATCCACAACTCATATTTTTATTTTTTGTAATAAGCTGCAAATTTAGTATAATTTTTTTGGTATCGGCTAAAGGGCATTCATTTCCATCGGTTATTTTTCAAAATGCATTAAAAATGCTAATTATTTATGATATGTTTAAATATTGTCCGTTTATTATGCTAATCATATAATTACTGAATTTAAAAATTCGGTGCTAAAAAGGCGTTTTATTTAAATTAAACAAGTGCTTTTGCATTTTTAGCTAAAAAGCAGAAATTGCCTGTTCTAAAGGGAAATTTTTACTAATTTCTAATGGTAGTTTTTAAACGGCTGGCGTTTAACCAAATATGTTTGAAATAAATTAAGAATAATTAACAATTGTTTAAAAAATAATTTTATATTTGGAACATTAATAATGATTTTATGAAAAAAATAGTTGTAACAACAGCATTGTTGGCCGGCGTTCTTTCCTATGCCGGAGGCTTTAGAGTTTCTTTACAGGGTGTAAAGCAGTTGGCCATGGCTCACACCAGTGCACATACAGAAGATGCGAGTGTAACATTTTTCAACCCTGCGGGAATGTCTTTCATTCCGGCAAAATTAAGTGTTGCAGCTGGAGGTTTTGGCGCACAGTCCACAGTGACTTACCAAAATATGTCAACGCTACAGTCTTATGAAACAGACAGTCCGCTTGGAACACCTATTTATGCTGCAATTGCATATAGAGTTTTAGATAATGTATCAGTTGGTTTCAACTTTTCTACGCCATTCGGAAGTACTATTGAATGGCCTTCTGACTGGGCGGGTCGCGAGATCGTACAGCGTCTGGAGCTGAAAGCTTTCTATTTCCAGCCGATGGTTTCCTTTAAATTATCACCGTGGGCATCTGTTGGTGGTAGCTATATCTACGCAAAAGGAAGTGTAAACTGGGACAAAGCGGTAACGCAGTTGGGCGGAAGTTTAAATCTTACCGATGACCAGGCTTCCGGAAGTGGTTTCGGTGTGGGATTCTATATTAAACCAACCGAAAAATTAGATGTAAGCATCGCGTACCGTTCCCCAATCGATATGAAAGCGGATAACGGAACCGTAAGTTTCAATATTTCTCAGGCTTTATATCCGAACTTGGGTCTTGATGCTGCCGGTACAGATTCATTTAAAGCAACTTTACCTTTGGTTGATGAATATACAGTAGGTCTTACTTATAAAATTACACCGAAATGGTTGGTTTCCGGAGACTTTAATTACAGCGGTTGGGACCGTTATAACGAACTTACTTTAGATTTCGAAAACGCACCAATCGGTAATCAGCCAAATGATGCAACCATTTTGGTAAGCCCGAAAAACTTCAAAAGCACACGCACCTACAGAATCGGAACTCAATACCAGATTAATGATATGTTTGCTGCACGCGCAGGATATTATTATGACGAGTCACCATACTCTGACAAAAATTTCCAGGCAGAAACGCCATCATTCGATTCTAATGTATTTACTGCAGGTTTAGGAATTAATGTTTTCAAAGGTTTTGGAGTTGATTTGGCAGGTGGACTTGCTTTCCCAAAAACCAGAATGGTTGAAAACGATTACAATAACTTCTACGGACAGGCTAAAGCGAAAGCTTATTATTTTGGTTTAGGTCTTTCATATAACGCATTTTAAGATTAATAAATTATGAAAAAAATAGTATATTCAACCCTGGCAGTAGCAGCATTATTGAGCACTGCGAGTTGTAAGACAGATTTTGAAACAGATGTTGCAAATATTGCTGTAACAAGCGGCACCGCAGATTTCAGCAAATATGTGGCAATTGGTAATTCATTGACTTCAGGTTACCAAGATGGTGCTTTGTACATTGATGGACAAACTCAATCTTTCCCTTCAATGATCGCTCAACAGATGGCCTTAGCCGGTGGTGGTGTCTTCAAGCAACCTTTGATGGCAGATAATTTAGGTGGTATTCCGTCTGTTGGATTTTCCAACAAAAGAATTTTAACTCCAACACTTGGTTTGGCGATCGCACCGGGAACGGGCGCGACAACTTTAGCAAATATTTATAGCGCGGGTCCTTATAATAATATGGGAGTTCCGGGAGCAAAATCTTTTCACCTTGTTGCACCGGGTTACGGTAGCGCAGCAAATTTAGCTGTTGGAGCAGCAAATCCGTACTTCGTGCGTTTTGCCAAAACACCAACCTCAAGCGTCATTGGTGATGCAATGGAGCAAAAACCGACGTTCTTCTCGCTGTGGATTGGTAATAACGATGTTCTTTCTTACGCAACAAGTGGCGGAACAAATACCACATCAGATAACAAAATTGTTGCAGCAGTTGACCAAACAGGTAATATGAACCCTGCAACCTATAAGTCTAATGATATTTCTGATCCTACTCTCGTTGCGGGTGTAATCAAAAACATGCTTGATGGTTTGAAAAGTGTAGGAGCTACAAAAGGCGTAATTGCTAACATTCCGGATGTAACAAAAATTCCTTACTTCAACCGTGTTCCTTATAATGCAGTCCCTTTAGACGCTGCAAAAGCACAGGCTTTAAACGCTGGCTTATATCAGCCATTAATCGGAGCGCTTACATACTTAGGTGCACCAGACCGTTTTTCAATGGTAAAAGCAGGAAATAATCCGGTAATTATTGTAGATAATTCTTTACCGAACTTATCAGCACAGCTAACCGCAGTTTTAGCAGCAAACGGATATCCGGCAACACAGGCAGCATTTTTAGGAAATGCTTTTGGTCAGGCTAGACAGGCGAAAAAAGGAGAATTGATTCTTCTTACCGCTTCAAATGTTTTAGGTCTTGATGCACTTACAAATGCACCTGCAACAGCAACTTCACAGTTTATTTACGGAGCATCTTTCCCAGTAGGCGATCAATACTCTTTAACAGCAACTGAAGTTGGTAAAGTGGCAAAAGCTGTAACAGCATACAATAAATCAATTGTTGCTTTAGCGGGTACTTACGGGCTTGCTTTCGTAGATGCTAATACTACAATGGGTGAACTTAACGCAACCGGCGGTATCCAGTTTGATGGCGTGAAGTATACTTCAACATTTGTAACCGGTGGTTCATTCTCACTGGACGGTGTACATCCAACAGGACGCGGATACGCAATCTTAGCTAATGAATTTATCGAAGCTATTAATGATAAATACAAATCTACTTTACCAAAAGTAAATGTAAACAGCTATTCCGGCGTTACTTTCCCTTAAAAAAATCGGGACTAATTAAACCAAATAATTAAACCACTTGAGTTCTTCGGGTGGTTTTATTTTTTTTAAATTTGCACATCTAATAAAGTGAAAAAATGGCTGACCAGGCAAGTTATTTATTTTCTACCCGCACCAGTAAGGTTTTGGCAGAAAAAATCGCTCATTTTTATGGGCAGGAAATGGGAAAAATTAATTTTCAGGAGTTCAGCGACGGCGAATTCGAACCTGTTTTAGACCAATCCGTGCGTGGTGCGCGGGTTTTTTTAATTGGTTCCACCTTTCCGCCGGCAGATAATCTGCTTGAATTATTACTGATGATCGATGCGTCAAAACGTGCTTCAGCAAAAAGCATCACGGTGGTTCTTCCATATTATGGATTAGCGCGCCAGGATCGAAAAGATCAGCCAAGAGCGCCAATCGGAGCAAAGCTGGTGGCAAACTTACTTACAGCCGCCGGTGCAACGCGAATCATGACCATGGATTTACATGCTGATCAGATTCAGGGCTTTTTCGAAATTCCAGTCGATCATTTGTATGCTTCCACAATCTTCATCGATTATATCCAAAAACTGAATTTGCCCTCGCTTACCATCGCTTCACCAGATATGGGAGGCGCAAAAAGAGCTAAAAATTATGCCGGCCACCTCGGAGCCGATGTCGTAATTGCTTATAAAGAGCGTAAAAAAGCGAACGTCGTTGATGAAATGTTCCTTATTGGTGATGTTGCAGGTAGAAACGTCGTCCTTATTGATGATATGATTGACACCGCAGGTACGTTGTGTAAAGCTGCAGGAATTATCATGGCAAACGGCGCGCTGAGCGTTCGTGCAATGGCAACACACGCAGTTCTTTCCGGCAATGCGTATGAAAATATTGAAAATTCTCAGCTTTCGGAAGTTATCGTTACGGATACCATTCCGGTGAAAACCGAATTAAGTTCTAAGATAAAAGTGCTTTCATGTGCAGAATTGTTTGCTGACGTCATGAATATGGTGCATCAGCACAAATCCATCAGCGATAAATTCATTATTTAATATTAAATTTATATCTTTGCAGCCTTAAAATTTATTAATTTACTATAATGAAATCAATTACAATTCAAGGTACAAAAAGAGAAAGCGTGGGCAAAAAGTCTACTAAAGCTTTACGTGATGCTGAATTAGTTCCTTGTGTTGTTTACGGAGGTGAAGAAACCCTGAATTTTTCTGCAGAAGAAAGAGCATTCAAAGGTTTGGTTTATACTCCTGAAGCACACACGGTATCTATTGAGGTTGACGGAAAAACTATTCCTGCCGTACTTCAGGACATTCAATTTCACCCATTAACAGACAAAATTTTACACGTAGATTTTTACCAGTTGTCAGAAGACAAGCCGGTGATTATGGAAGTTCCTGTGAAATTAACAGGTCGTTCTAAAGGTGTTGTTGCGGGTGGTGCACTTCGTCAGTCATTCCGTAAACTTAAAGTTAAAGCGATTCCTGCTAACTTGCCGGATGAAATCGTGGTGGATATTACCCCATTGAAAATCGGTAGCAAACTTTATGTTGGTGATGTAAAAGCAGAAGGATTTACATTTATGCATCCTGATAACGCCGTAGTTGTAGCTGTGAAAATGGCAAGAACAGCTCTTAAAGGTGGTGCAGCTGCTGAAGATGAAGATGAAGAAGGTGAAGCTACTCCTGCTGAAGGTGATGCTCCTGCTGCAGAAGCTACAAGCGCAGAATAATTAATCTTCAATAAATAATAATAAGTCCCGTTCTAATGAGCGGGACTTTTATTTAATAGTGATTTCACCCTGTGCTTTAGAATTTATTCTCGTTTATTTTAATTATTTTTACTTTCTTATTTACCGCTGTGCTTAAAAAATATTTACAATTCTTCTTTATTATTTTAATGTCCCTTATTTTCGGGCAGCAAAATTCCGAGTTTAAAGAGGTAATAAATTATTACGATTATCAGCGCAGCATGCTGAACACCGAGTTTAAAAAGCGCTTTGATAAAGAACCGGACGTCGAACAGAAAGCGCTGGTACGAAACGTTTTTCAGGAGTTTATGGTAAAGATGGACAGCATCCAGAACAGCGCGCTCATCAATGCTTTGGTAAAAGTGAAAATTCGGGAAGATTTAGGGCAAATTTTTCCAAATGAAGAAAACAAGCCGGGAACAAAATACAATGCACGAAAGTCCGACCTCACCACAGACGCTCAATATCCCGGAGGTTTTGACAAAATGCGCGAGCAGATTTCCAACATTTTCTATACCGACGCTGTGCTTGCCGATAAAAAAATCATTCGTACAAATATTCTTTTTGTAGTGGAAAAAGATGGCAGCATCAGCAGCGTGAAAGCAGACGGTGAAAATTTTACTTTTAACCGCCAGGCCGAGATTGCACTCTATCTTTTACCGAATAAATTTACGCCGGCGTACATTAATTCCACTCCCGTGCGCTACCGTTTCCGCCTGCCTTTAGCAATGAATTTTGACTAAGCACGTTGTTAAAAAAAACACAGTCGGTGCCAAATATATTATTACATTTGGTAAAAATAACCTATGAAAAAATTTCTCCTTATTTCGGCATTTTTTGCCACTTTTCTACAGCTGCACGCACAGGAAGGTGAAGAAAAACAAAATGATATTATGATCAGCCCAATCGAGCTGATCGCAGGTCCAGCGTTGAACGTTTCTTACGAAAGATTGCTTAATGAAAGCTCCGGAATAGGTATTAACGTTGCTCTTCTTTTCAACAGCGATGATAGCATTGACGGTGTAACCTCGCAAATTTCACCTTATTACCGGATGTATTTTGGGAAAAAATACGCCTCCGGATTTTTTATTGAGGGTTTCGCGCCTATTACCATGTCAAACGACCGCAATTACGACACTTATTTTTATTCGGATCCGTACGGAAATTCTTCGTTTGAAATTGAAGATAATACGACTTTTGGTCTAGGTTTTGGTTTTGGCGGAAAATGGATTGCGCGCAAAAATATCCTGTTTGAAGCAAGTGCGGGAATCGCCAGAAGATTTGGGAGCGGGAATTTCGATAAGATTACCGGCAAAGGGATGCTGGGAATTGGATATCGCTTCTAGTCAGTAAAAGGCAAAAAAATGCCGTTTTAATGGCTTATTTTTTTGTTAATACGAAATTTAAAAAAAATGGCTTTTAACGACGAATATTTTATGAAAATGGCTTTGGCAGAAGCCACTCAAGCACTGGAAAAAGATGAAGTTCCCGTGGGTTGTGTCGTCGTTTCACAAAACCGGATTATTGCAAAAGCACACAACCTCACCGAAACTTTAAATGACGTAACCGCTCATGCTGAAATGCAGGCTATTACTTCTGCCGCAGATTTTATTGGTGGTAAATATCTGCATAACTGTACGCTTTACGTAACGCTTGAGCCCTGCGTGATGTGCGCGGGCGCTTTAAACTGGTCTCAGATTTCGAAAGTGGTTATCGGCGCGCGAGACGAGCAGCGCGGTTTTATTAATAAAAACCTGTACCTTCATCCGAAAACAGAAATTGTCCTGGGTATTTTGGAAAACGAATGCTCACAAATCGTGAAAGAATTTTTTAGAAGTAAAAGATAAAATTAATGGCATTTAGCATCAAATAAACTTTTCTTGGCTAAAGCTGGTGGAGTAGATGTTGTTTTATATTGCAGCATTTTATACACAAAAAGTTTTTCGAAATCCGCGGGCATTTTTTCTTCACCTGCTGCCAAAGCTTTCATGGTGAAAATTTCCTCGTCGGTATTAAATTCATAATCTTCATCATTCACAATTCTTTGAACGGTATTGGTATTTAAATCCGGTGAGAAAGTAACAAAATTGTATTCATTATCGCAGATCAAAGAATCTTGCTTATAATAATTCTGCTGTTTTTCTACGGACATTCCTACATTAAATTCATCAGATTCGGAAATGATGAGGTTATCGTATGATGATAATCCATACTCAACACGTAATTTATTTTTAGAAATTTTGCCCTTGAAAGGCGGTAAAATTGTTTGCGAATTAAAATATATGATAATGAAATCGTTGAAATTCCCAATATCGTATTCTGAATTGAACTTATTTACCGGTTCATCACCATCACCTAAATAGTTCGCAAGAATCAGCGTTGAAATCGGTTCGTCATAAATCTTCCGTAAAGTAGCGGGCAGACATCGCGCGTCTTTCCTGAAAACGGAATAAATCTGGTCAGAAGATGTGGCGACGTAGATTTTTTCCCGTAAATCGACGCCTTTCAGCATAATTCTTGTGCCGCTGATTTCCCTGTTATATCTGCCAAAGACATGGAAAGGTTCTTTTGGTACTGACGGCGTGAATTCTATTCCGTCATCTTTTTCCTCGTAAGTACCGGAAACCACCATCGAAGCACGAACTACAGCAAATTCACCATTATCGAAAAGCAGCCAGTGCGAGGCCACATCGTACGGATTGGTGGAAGAAATCTGGTAACTGCCCACAAGACTTTTCTGAGCCAAAATATTTTGAACCGTAAATAAAAAAAACAGGGTTAAAAGGGCTATTTTTTTCATTTTTCCATTCTTACAGATCTTTACCTAAATAATACAGACCTTTCAAAGTATGCAGCCGGTCTGCGATGTTAATTTTATCGGTTAATGGCTTGTAAACATGCGAGACACCGCCGGTTGCTATTACAAAACATTCGTCCTTTACCTCGTTATTTATGCGGTCAATAAAGCCTTCAACCATGCCGAGATATCCGTAAACCATGCCGCTTTGCATGCACGAAACCGTATCTAATCCCAAAACAGATTTCGGCTTAACCAACTCAATTTCCGGGAGTTGTGCGGTATCGTGAATTAATGAATTTAAAGCAGTAATAATTCCCGGCGCGATAATTACGCCGATAGTTTCACCGTTTTCATCAATGCAACTTGCGGTAAGCGCGGTCCCGAAATCGAAAATAATTTTTTTACCGTGCGGGTAAAGATGATATGCGGCAACCAGATTCGCATAAATATCGGTACCCATTTGTTTAGATTTCGGCTGGACTTCCGAAGGTGTATTGCGATCAACAACAGTTGGTTTTTTACCGTGAATTTTCTGGAGTGCGCGCGAAATATCGTAGGTAAGCTGTGGTACCACAGAACCGATAATGATCTTCTCAATGTCCGCCGGAGCGATTTTGTGGGTTTGGTACATCATCATGAACTGCATTTGCAATTCATCACTGGTGCGGTACGGTTTGGTATTTAAAATCCACGAAATATCGCACTTGTCCTCATGGAACAAGCCGAACCGGATATTGGTATTTCCTATATTTACAACGATGGAATTCATTTGTGTTTTTTTGGTCTGTTTTGCGCCTAATTTTTTAAAAAGAGCAAAACCAATCGTTGTTACTTAACTTCTACGAAGTTGTCTTCGGGATTGATGTCTGCTAATCTTTGCGAAAAATCAATTCCTAATGCTGAAATCTGAGATTTGTTATACGGAATGGTCAGTGTATATTCTTTCTGCGTCCATGGCCAATAATTCATGGTTTTAAAATCACCATAAATATCCTTGCTTTTCCAGGTATGCGTCATGTTGAGCGGAATCTGGTAATTCACCACTTTTTTATCGGAAGTTAAAATTGAAAAATCAACAGGCATTGGAACGGTGCCTTTATTTTCTAAAGTAATTGTGGTGGAATTTTCATCGTATTTAACATCTTTTACAGCGTAATCGATGGTTTTCGTTGTGTTGATCCAGTAATGGTGAAACCATGTTAAATCCATGCCGGAAACTTTCTGCGCGATATGCATAAAATCGCGGTCGGTAGGATGTTTTAAGTTCCATTCTTTGTAAAAATCTTTCATCACGGTCGAAAGATTTTCTTCGCCCATAATATAACCGAGCTGAACTAAAAACAGTTCACCTTTGGTGTAAGAAGCTACGGAGTAAGCAGAACCATTATCATGGTGATCGCCGAGCCAGCCAGCTTGTTCTTCAATTCCGCGTTTTACAAATCTTCGGTAACCTTCGATACTTTCGGTAAACGGATTGGGTTTCGCTGTCGCGGGAGGAAACAGCTGGTACATAATCATGTCGTCATAATAACTGGTAAACCCTTCATCCATCCATGGTCGTACACTTTCATTATACGCCATAATCTGCTGGTTCCAGGAATGTCCGCCTTCATGAACCATTAAACCAATCAATCCTTCAAGTGACTTCGCTTCACCTAAAATCATGGTACACATGCCGTATTCCATGCCGCCGTCGCCACCTTGAATGAAGGAGTACGAAGGATAAACATAGCGGCCGTAAGTCGCATTCATTAACTGGAAAAATTTGGTAACGTAAGGTTTTGCTTCCGACCAATATTTTGTCTTATCGCTTTTTTGATACACGAAATAAACTTTTGGCCCGTCTAAAATCACGAAAGATTCTACGGTATAATCTCGGTCTGCAGCCCACGCAAAATCAAGCATGTTTTTCGCGGTCCAGCGCCAGGTTACTTTGTTGTTTTTATCAGCTTTAATGGAAGGTTTCGTTTCATAACCTTTCACCTCAGAAGGATTTTCTAAAGTTCCGCCGGCACCTACGACATAATTTTTATCAATTTTAATATTGACTTCAAAATCCGAGAACGGCGCATGGAACTCTCTTCCGATATAATCAAAAGTTGCCCAACCGTCGTAATCGTATTCCGCAATTTTAGGATACCACTGCGTCACGGTCATGTCCACACCTTCGCGGTTATTTCTACCTGAACGGCGTATCTGCATAGGAATGACAGCATCCCATTCCATGGTGAAAGTTGTTGTAGAATTGGCTTTAATTGGAGTGTCCAGATAAACCTTCATGATGGTTTCCTGAAGTTCGAATTTCAAGTTTTTACCGTTTTGCTTAATCCAGTGAATATTTTGTGCACCTTCCTCACTTTTCGGAATGGAAGCTAAACGCGAAACACCATTAATCTGCAAACGCGAATCGCCATTTTTACCTTGTGAAGCAACGCGCTGATCCATCATGGAACCTGGTTTAAAAGCGTTCCAATACAGATGGAAATAAACGACATCCAGTTCGTCTGGTGAATTGTTGGTATATTTTAAAGTTTGTTGACCGTTGTACGTGAAATTTTTTGCATCCACATCAATGTCCATTTTATATTCAGCGCGTTGCTGATAATATGGACCTTTTTGTGCGGAAAATAAAGCGAAAAAGAAGGAAAAAATAAAGAGTAAACTTTTATTCATACAAAATTATTTTGAAGCTTTAAAGATAAGAATTTTAGATTTTATATGCTAATAACGCTTAAAAAAACCTTTCAGCTTTACGAGCTGAAAGGTGAAGTTTAGTTCCGAGAAATTCTAACTTTTAGTCGTTCATTGAACTTTGCAGAATTTTTTCAAGTATTTTGAATGTAATAAGGTACGTCGGTTTTACGCCAGTAAGTCCCAGACCGCCAGATGATAAAGTGGAACCCGTTTCAAGCGGATTATCTGACGCGTAGTAAGCATACATTACAAACAGATCTTCCGAAATATGGTGGCGTATTTTCGAAGCAACCTGAATCGCTTTCTGATAATGCGCGCCTTCCATTTCCAGTCCAATGGCTTTCCAGGAAGTGTCCATAAAATATTTTAAAATGTCTTTATTTTGAAGTGATGTTCCCAAAACAGTTACCATTCCACCTTCGAAAGCCTGCAGTTCGTCATCTTCGAAATCGGCGAGGCTCAAAGCATTTTCAAACGGATAATTATCTGCTGTTCCTTCAAAAACGTGCGAGGTAGGAATCATAATATCGCCTTTTCCACCCATCAAAATCCCGGCTTTCCCCATGATTGAAATGGATTTCACCTTCATCGTGTAAACTTCTTCATTGAATTCGTACGGCCGCAGCAGTTCGTCCATTACCTCATAAGCCTGTTCACCAAAAGCATAATCGAAGACCATGATGACATCGTCACCGGAATAATTCATTCCTGCAAAAGGAGTATTGCTTAAATCGGTTTTGGCTAAATCGATAATCTGAACATCGATATTGCTTCCGCTTTCATCGTCAATGTAAATAAGTCCGGCTTCCTGAGAGTGCGTGAGAATTTTTTCCTGAAGCGATCTCTTGTTAGAAATTTCCTCGTACATTTTATAATCTACCTTCTTGCTCACTTTTTTTCCGATGGAATCATTAGCAAAAAGCATATTTTTCACCGAATGCATGTTGGCGGAAATAATATGGAGCGGTCGCATTTGCAAACCGTTTTCTGCCAAAACCGCTTTTACATTATTTGCCCATTTCTCCCCGAAAAAATGATGACCGACGCGTTCGCGCAGGATGGCGGAAAAATGCACTTCTCTTTCTCGGATTTTTTTATAATCGTTAAAACTTTCGTCACCCAGATGATAAATGATTTTAAACAACCGGTCCGGATTTTTGTCGTCGCCGAAATTGTTGTAAGCATTCAGTGTTTCATCAAAAGTTCTTCCCAGAAGCGAGGAAAGATGAACAAGCGCAACTTCTTTTTCTTTTCTGCTTAATTTCTTGTCACCAATCGCCACCGCTTCAATTTCTTTCCAGGCGCGCGTTGATTTGTCATTTTCGTCGGAAATAAAAGCCAATTGCCGGATTTTATCCGCTTCTATATATAAGAAGGTAAGGTGCGTTAAAATATCATAGATTTCCGAACGACCCAAAAGTACCTCAATATTCATTTGATGCTCATCAATCCGGTAACAGTTTCTGCGACGTTTTTTCGGAACGATTACTTCAAAACTTCCCTTTTCAAAACCTTCATCAGAAGTCAGGTGAATAAAAGAACATTCCTCAATTCCTTCCGGAAGTCGGTCTAAAACATACAGCAATCCATCGAGCTCTATTTTATTAGGCGCGCTCATGGTTCCGTAGATTTCTGGATTAATGGTGGTCAGTAGTGACCGTAGACTTTCGCCGGAGATGCCGGCAGGTTTAAAGAAACCTCTATAAAACAAGTGCCGCATGGAAACGTAAAGTCTTTCGATTGCTTCAGTGGTTTCTCTAGCGCGTGAATTTACCATAATGTAAAATTTCACACAAATATAGGGTTTTTCTCTTTAAAGCCGTTCAGGTAAATGGTTCATGAACAAAAATTAATCGAACTGACTTATTTATTTACAAAATAAAAAATTTCGGCCTTTTAGCGACTAATTTTTTAGAATTCAACTTTATTTTAAAATATTTTCAAATCACCCCCAAAAAATATGGGGCAGTAGTGCAATATTTTATCATTTTGTTGTAATTTTGCCTCAATAAAACAACATCAAATGGCAAATGTAAGATTTAAAGCTTTGGAATTGCTTTCTCAGAAAGACTTTCGAAAAGAAAACGCCGTGGAAGTTCCTTCCCGCTTATCCGAATTGTTTTGCAAAAAGGTTTTCTCTGAAGAAACCATGCGCGAATATTTAACTAAAGAGGCTTTCACCTCGATTCAGGACGCGATAAAACGGGGAACCAAAATCCAGCGCGATGTTGCCGACCAGATTGCTGTAGCCATGAAAGATTGGTCTTTAAGCAAAGGCGTTACCCATTATACACACTGGTTTCAGCCGCTTACAGGTTCCACTGCAGAAAAACACGATTCTTTTTTTACACCATTTGAAAGCGACCGCGCAATTGACCGCTTTTCCGGCAGCATGCTGATTCAGCAGGAACCGGATGCGTCATCTTTCCCAAACGGTGGCATCAGAAATACCTTTGAAGCGCGTGGTTATACCGCCTGGGATCCAACTTCACCCGCTTTCATCATGGGAACTACACTTTGTATTCCTTCGATCTTTATTTCTTATACCGGCGAAACGCTGGATTATAAAGCGCCGTTACTACGCGCGCTTCACGCTGTAGATGAGGCTGCAACAGATATTTGCCGCTCCTATTTTGATAAAAATGTTACGAAGGTAAGCCCGACTTTAGGCTGGGAACAGGAATATTTTCTTGTAGATTCGGCGCTATACCAATCAAGACCGGATTTGGTAATTACCGGAAAAACATTGCTGGGACATTCGCCTGCGAAAGGTCAGCAGCTTGACGATCACTATTTCGGTTCCATTCCGACTCGTGTGATGAATTTCATGAAGGAATTGGAAATCCGTTCCATTGAATTAGGAATTCCGGTTACCACCAGACATAATGAAGTGGCGCCAAACCAGTTTGAGCTGGCTCCAATGTTCGAAGAAGTTAACGTCGCGGTTGATCACAATTCATTGCTAATGGATTTAATGGCGCGAGTTGCTCACAAACATCACTTCCACATTCTTTTCCACGAAAAACCATTTGCTGGTGTAAACGGAAGTGGAAAACACAACAACTGGAGTTTGGCGACGGACACAGGTGAAAATCTTTTGAGCCCGGGTGCCAATCCGAAAAAAAACCTGCAATTCCTTACTTTTTTTGTAAATACCTTAAAAGCGGTTCATGACTATGCCGATCTTTTGCGCGTAAGCATTGCATCTGCAGGGAACGATCACCGTTTGGGAGCTAATGAAGCGCCGCCAGCAATTATTTCAGCATTTATCGGTTCCCAGTTGTTTGGGGTTTTAGAAGAACTGGAAAAAGTAAAAGACGGCAAACTTTCACCGGAAGAAAAAACAGATTTAAAACTAAACGTCGTCGGAAAAATCCCGAATATTCTTTTGGATAATACAGATAGAAACCGGACTTCACCATTTGCCTTCACCGGAAACAAATTCGAAATCCGCGCTGTAGGTTCTTCGGCGAACTGTGCTGAGGTGATGACGGTGATGAATGCGATTGCTGCAAAACAGTTTCAGACCTTTAAAAAAGAAGTTGATGCTTTGGTAGAAAAAGGCCTAAAAAAAGATGAAGCGATCTTCAATATTTTACGTGAATATATTAAGGCGTGTAAAAACATCATGTTTGAAGGTGACGGATATTCAGCTGAATGGGCAGAAGAAGCGCTAAAAAGAGGTTTGAACAACCTGAAAACTACGCCGGAAGCTTTGGGTCGCGAATTGGATCCGAAATTTATCTCACTGTACGAAGAGCTCGGAATTTACACCGCTCGGGAAGTTGAAGCGAGAAACGAGATTAAACTCGAAAAATATTCCTCAGTAATTGCAATTGAAGCGAGAGTTTTGGCTGATATTGCCAGAAATCACATTATTCCAAGCGCGTTGAAATATCAAAACCGTTTGATCGACAATGTAAAAGGTTTAAAGGAAATCTTTGGCGAAACGGAATTTAAAGATTTAGCACAGGAACAGATGAGCTTAATCCGTGGAATTTCCGGGCATGTAAGCACGATTAAAGTTGAAGTTGAAAATTTGCTTGAGGCAATAGCCGGAGCAAAAGCAAAAAATTCCTCAATGGAGATGGCAGAATCTTTCTGTAATGAGGTGATTCCGTTTTTTGCTAAAATCCGTTCAGCTTCCGACGAACTGGAAATGATGGTGGACGATGAATTGTGGCCTTTAACAAAGTACCGAGAACTGTTGTTTACCAGATAGCACGTAATATATATATGTATAATAAAAAAAGCCTCATTAAGAGGCTTTTTTTATATTCATCGTCTGGGTTTATAACACATTATTGATCAATCTTATATATTAAATAGAGAGATTTTATAAATGTTAACAAATCTTAATAAAATAGAAAACGGCAATCCCTAAATAAAGGGATTGCACTGTAAATTCTTTTAACATTACAAAAAATACTGTTAAAATGTGTTAAAACACCAGTGAAGGAGAGGTGATTTCACCCCCACTTTTGCCGTAATACCTACTTTTGTATTGCTTTTTAAAACAGATATTACATTTTAACACTGAGAATTAATATATATGAAGAGAAGAATTTTGTTTTATGTTACTGCTGTGGTCGCTACTTTTTCCTTGCAGTCTTGTGTTACAAATTACGTAGTTTCAACTCCAACAAGTTACGTTTCAGAATACAAATCAAATGCCAAACTTGCGTCAATTGACAGTAAAAAAATAGAAACAGCTAAAAAACAACTGGTTAACAGCATCCGCGAAGAACAGATTGTAGCAGCTAAAACTCTTGAAAATATAGCAAGAAACGAGGAAATCGCCTCAGCTATTCACTTCACAAAAAAAATTGACGATATCCTGACCGAAGCCGAAACCTATTTAGGAACTCCTTACAGATACGGCGGAACCACCAGAAGCGGGATTGATTGTTCAGCATTCGTACTTTCAGTTTTCGGCAGCAGCGCCGGTGTAAATTTACCGAGAGTTGCAGCTTCGCAAGCGCAGGAAGGCGAAAAAGTTGAAAAAACCGACCTTCAGAAAGGTGACTTGGTTTTCTTTTCACACCAGGGCAGAGGCCGGATTTCACACGTTGGTATCGTAGAAAGCATCGATTCAGACGGGACCGTAAAATTCATCCACGCTGCAACTTCCAGAGGTGTCATGATTTCTTCACTGAATGATTCTTACTGGGGACCGAAATACAGATTTGCAAAAAGAGTTATTTCTCCGGAAACCGCAAACACCAATTTCGCAAAAAATAACTAAAAGTAAATAATTGATAAATACTTCAAACCATTTCTTCGGAGATGGTTTTTGTTTTACTTTTAAAATATTTCCCGCTAAAAGCCCGAATTTTTGATTTTAAATTTAAGCCGAACTTGCTGTAAATGCTTTTCTAAATCGAAAAAATTTGCTGCTAAAAGCACGGATTTTTTGATTATTAAATGAAAGCCGAACTGATTTAAACGTTTTGCAAAACTTCAACAAATTAGCCGTTAAGAGCACTGATTTTTCGATTTTAAATTAAAACCGAACACTGCTGTAAATTCATTTGCTAAACTTCAAAAATTAGCCGCTAAAACACGCAATTTTCCCATTTTTAAATAAAGCTGAACTGATTAAATGTTTTGCTAAACTTCAAAAATTTGCCGTTAAAAGCATGAATTTTTCATTTTTAAATGAAAGCTGAACTGATTTTAAACGTCTTGCTAAACTTCAAAATTTGACGTTAAAAAACTAATCTTTTTGATTTTTAAATGAAAGCTGAACGGATTTAAACTTTTTGCTAAACTTTAAAAATTAGCCGCTAAAAGCCTAAACTTTTTGTTTTAAAATAAAAGCTGAACACATTTAAATGTTTCGCTTAATTTCAAAAAAAATCGCCGTTAAAACGCCGAATTTTTAAGAAAACTTAAACCAAGCTGTTGCGGTCAGTGTAATTCAGTTTAAAGAAAATAAACGTCATCGTAGAAAATGCCAGCAGCGAGCTGCCACCATAACTGAAAAACGGCAACGGAATCCCAACTGTCGGGAAAAGTCCCATCACCATACCGAGATTTATCGAAAAGTGAATCAGCAAAATCGATGCGAAACAATAACCAAAAACGCGGTTAAAAGTTGATTTTTGCTTTTCGGACAGGTAATAAATCCGGCCGATGAAAACAGAGTAGGCGATCACCAGCAGCGTACTGCCAAAAAATCCCCATTCTTCACCTACGGTACAAAAGATATAATCGGTGCTTTGTTCCGGCACAAATTTCCCCTGCGTTACCGAACCTTCCCGGTAACCTTTGCCCCAAAAACCGCCCGAGCCAATCGCCGTTTTCGAGTACAGCAAATTATAACCAGACGTATCACGGAAAGCCTTTTCACCTTTATATAAAACTTCAATCCTTTCACGCTGATGCTTCGGCAGTTTTTCCAACACCGTCGGTGTTGTGTATGCCAACCCGCTCAGGATGCCCACACTGCCAACAATGGCGGCAATTGAAACCAAATTCCAGTGAATCCTGTTTTTATTCAGAAAAACCGCAATTCCGGCAAGTAATACGATTCCTGCGACAACATAAAGCGGATCGATTGCGAGGGAAACCAGGAAAACCGCGGCAAAAATAAATCCGACTCCGAAAAACCAACCCGAAAGACCTTCCCGGTAAAGCGCGATAAAAAAGGCGATGAACACCAAGAGTGAACCTACATCGGGAATTAATAAAACCACCACCGCCGGAACACTGATTATGGCTAAAGATGTCCACAGCGATTTCCTGTTTTTTAAATTAAAATCCGGTCCCGAAACGTAATTCGCTAACATTAAAGCAGTACCGATTTTCGCAAATTCTACGGGCTGTAAACTGACTGGACCGAATTTATACCAGTTTTTCTGGCCCAGAATTTCTGTTCCGAACGGAAAAAGCCCGATCAGCAAAAGCAAACCAACGATATAAATAATGCCGGCCATATTTTCGAAAAACTTGGTTCGCATCATAAAAATCACGATTCCAACAAAAACCGATACACCAAACCAAATGGCCTGGCGGATTCCGCTGGCGGGTTCCACGCTGTAAATATTTGCAATGGCAAAAGCACACAGCAAAAAATACAGTGTTAGTCCGAGTTTATCAATACCTTGCGCCCACTTCACTTCTTTGCTGAAATTTTAATTTTATTAATGATAGAATCTTTTTGATAGAGCAGCTGTTTTTTTTCAGCCTGGGTTTTTGCATTTTCCAACTTTGTTTCCACTGTTTGCAGAAACAGCGAATCTTTGCTCGGTTCTTTATACAAGCCTTTTCGCTTCAATTCCACCACCCATTGGCGCTTATATTCGGGCATAAAGGTCGCGTTCATCATTTTTTTATACAAATGTTCGCGCTTGATTTCGCCGGTCAGATATTTTTCTGCAATCACCGTTGCTGCCGGGCCCGCCCAGGTGGAACCAAATCCGGCGTGTTCCATTACTGCGGCGATAACGATTTTGGGATTCTCCGCCGGTGCTGCCAAAACAAAAATGGAATTATCTTTTCCCTGCGGAACCTGTGCCGTTCCGGTTTTTGCCAGCATTGTAAAATCATTGGATTTTAGACCGCGCGCTGTTCCCTGCAAAACCACCGCTTCCATACCTTTAATAATCGGTTCAAAGTGTTTCGGATCTACCAAAGTTTTATGTTTTACTTTAAATCTCGGATCGGGATTTGGTTTGCCATCAATTGATTTTACGATGTGCGGCGTATAAAACCAACCTTTGTTGACAATGGCAGCCACGGAATTCGCCATTTGAAGTGGCGTTAACAAAACGTCACCCTGGCCCATTCCATTAAAAATAGAACCATTCATGGTGTATGCCGAAGACCAGTTTTTTTTCCCACTTCTTTTTTCGTAGAATTCGCCAGAGGGAATTCTGCCTTTAGAACCAACCGCCAAATCATTGTTTAGAAATTCACCAACGCCGAAACTGCTCATTATTTTTTTCCATTCATTTACGCCACGGCTCGGATCACCGGGATATTTGTTCATAATTGCCATGTAGGCGTAGGAAAAGTAACAGTTACTCGAAACCTGTATCGCCGGAATCAAGGGATCCGCGCCACCGTGCCCTTTAATTCGCAAACCTTTATAACTGAAGCCGCCACCACATGGGAAAATGGTGTTTTCATCCATCACGCCCATTTGCATTGC
Source organism: Kaistella treverensis (assembly GCF_900114045.1). Lineage (GTDB taxonomy): Bacteria > Bacteroidota > Bacteroidia > Flavobacteriales > Weeksellaceae > Kaistella > Kaistella treverensis. Next base: position 254,553 of record NZ_FORQ01000002.1, on the reverse strand, counting down.
TGCAGCTGCGGTAAGAAGTTTAAAAGTTGAACCTGGTGGATACGCTGCCTGCAAAGACCGGTCGAATGTTGGCCGGTTGTTGTAAATGGTATCCATTTGCAGGCGGTACAGATTTCGCGTTTTTTCGGGCCCCACGAAAAGGTTTGGGTCGATATCCGGGCCGGTTGCAAGAACCAATATTTCGCCGTTGCTCGGATCAAGTGCTACAATAGCGCCCTGTTTCCCGATCATCATTTCCTCTGCGATTTTCTGCAGATCATAATCGATGGTGAGGGTGAGATCTTTGCCAGTAACAACATCGCGGTCTAAAGCACCGTTTTTATATTTGCCGATGTTGCGAAGCCGAATGTCTTTCTGAATGTACTGTACGCCTTTTTCACCACGGAGTTCTTTTTCATAAGATTTTTCAATTCCTGTTTTTCCGATGAAATCGCCCGGTAAATAATAAAGCGAATCTTTTCTAATATCACGGTCGTTTACCTCGTTGGTATAACCCAAAAGATTTCCGGAAGTTGAAACTTCATACTGGCGTTGCGGACGGGAGACAATGCTGAACGCGGGATATTTAAATATAATTTCCTGAATTCTTGCAATATCTTCGCGGCTTAAATTTTTAATGAAAGTCATCGGCGTCAGCTTCGAATAATATTTTTCAGCTTTTATAGCGTTGACATTTTTAATAAAATCTTCCTTCGAAATCCGTAATAAACTGCAAAATTCCAAGGTGTCGAAATCCGGTTTCATCAAAGCTTCGGTGAAAGAGATTTCATAAGAAGGTTGGTTGCCGACCAGAATTTTACCGTTTCGGTCGAAAATTACACCGCGCTGCGGAATTATATATTCGGTTTTTATCGAGGTATTCGCGGCATTCAGCGCATATCTGTCCGTGAAAAGTTGCAAATAAGCGAGCCGTGCTATGAAAATCAGAGCAATAAAGGAGAGAAATATGAAAATTTTGATGTACTGTGATTTCAAACTTTTTGTTTGATTTTAAAGGCTAATGCGTAGATGAAAATAAAGATAAACGAAATAGCACTGGTTGCCAAAACATTTAAAAATACGTCAAAGAACCGCGAAAATTTAAAAATCTCAATATACTGAACTATAACCTGATGAATCAAAATACTCATCAAAATGAAAAACAGGAACTGAGACCATTGTAAGGACTGAAACGAAAAAAAGTCGGTAGAAGTATCCGTTGAAGTCCGGAAAATTAAGGTCCGGAAATACGCTATAACCGTTGTGGCGAATGCATTAATGCCCCACGTATAAAGGAATGCATCTACGCCTAAACCAAGCAGAAAACTCAGCAGCAGAAATTGGTATTTATTTCGGAAAAAAGGGTAAAACATTACAAAAACCGGATAAATCACCGGAGTATATTTCCCAAAAAGCGTGATTCTGTTCAGGACAAAAACCTGCAGCGCAATAAGCAATACAATTAATAATATGTCGGTAAATAATGTACGGCTTATCATTTTTCTCTTTGTATAGTAGCTTGCAGTGTATCCTGAATTTTAGAAACTTCTGCTTTTTTTAGGTTTTTAACAACAAATATTTTGCTGATGTTTCCCATTTTCGCGCTGAGTTCTACAGAGATGTCCCAAAAGCCGGTTTTGTTATCTACTTCGTAACCGGCAACTTTACCAATCATAATTCCCTGCGGGAAAATGGCTGATTTTCCGTCAGTTACAACGGTGTCTCCAACTTTCAGCGGCACATATTTCGGAATGTCGGCAAGATGCATTACGCGTGAATCTTCACCGCGCCAGGTTAAAGTACCGAAATAACCGGAATTTTTCAGCGCGGCATTAATTTTAATTTTATTTAAACTTAAAACCGATTGCACCAGCGAGTAAGAATCGGTGGTATTGATGACAATTCCTGCAATTCCGCCCGGCGCCATTACCCCCATTTTCGGTTGTACGCCGTCACGTTTCCCACGGTTGATGGTGAAGTAATTATCTTTCCGGTTGATACTGTTGAAAACGATGTCACCATCCACGAAAGTATAAATCTGCCCGCCGCCGATGGTATCGTGGACTTTACGGAAATTCGGCGTTATTTTGGCATTTTTTCCATAAAGCTGTTCCATCAAAACCTTATTTTGCTCAACCAGCTGATCGTTGGTTTGCTTTAATTTTAAATAGGAAGCGCCTTCATCGATATAGCCGGAAACCCAGGAGTTAAATGCTGCAGACTGCCCCGCAACCCACGACTGTTGCATTGAATTTCGGCTGAAAATCAATACTAAAGCAATGAGTTGCAGAAATATAAAGAAAACGAATAAACCGTTTTTCGAAAATAATCTCAGCAAAAATCCCATCCGTTAGGCCAAAAATTTTGATTTTATTTAATCAGGAAATTGAATTTGTCCATATTTTTCAAGGCGATTCCTGTTCCGCGAACTACTGCGCGTAAAGGATCTTCGGCAACGAAAACCGGCAAACCTGTTTTTCGGTGAAGTCTGTCTGCCAAACCTCTCAACAAAGCGCCGCCGCCCGCAAGGTAAATTCCTGTTTTGTAGATATCAGCTGCCAATTCCGGTGGCGTAAGAGAAAGTGTTTCCATCACCGCGTCTTCAATTCTGATAATCGATTTATCCAGAGCGCGCGCAATTTCTTTGTAATTCACCATAATTTCTTTCGGCTTTCCGGTGATTAAATCACGTCCCTGAACCGGAATATCTTCGATATCAACGTCAAGTTCTTCAACTGCTGAACCGACTTCAATTTTTACGCGTTCCGCAGTACGTTCCCCTATGTATAAATTATGGTGCGTTCTCAGATAATAAGCGATATCGTTGGTGAAAACATCACCGGCAATTTTTACAGATTTGTCACACACAATTCCACCTAAAGCAACAACAGCAATTTCTGTAGTTCCACCACCTATATCGATGATCATGTTACCTTCGGGTTTCTGTACATCAATTCCAACTCCTATTGCAGCTGCCATCGGCTCATAAATCAGGCGAACTTCTTTCGCATTTACTTTTTGAGCTGAATCGCGCACCGCACGTTTTTCAACTTCGGTAATTCCGGATGGAATACAGATAACGATTTTTAATGTAGGTTGAAAAAGTTTGCCTTTTATGCCCGGAATTTGTTTGATGAATTCCTTGATCATATGTTCAGACGCGTGAAAATCAGCAATTACACCGTCTTTCAAAGGTCTGATTGTTTTTATGTCTTCGTGAGTTTTCCCCTGCATGTGTTTCGCTTTCTCGCCAACAGCAATCGGCTTTCCGGAAGATCGCTCGATCGCCACAATTGATGGCTGATCTATTACGATTTTGTTATTGTGGATAATCAGCGTGTTGGCTGTACCCAAATCGATCGCAATATCCTGCGTAAACATATCAAATAACCCCATTTTATGCTAAATTTTTAAAGTGTACAAAGATATAGATTTAGAACCGTTCTAAAAATTGCAATGTCGCCAATTTTGGTTAAAATTATATTAAAATTAGCGGATATTTTACGCTTATTTTTTAATTTCCAAAATATTTTGTATTTTTTGGGAAGATGAAAATCAGCTGATTTCCGATAGAGACAAGTGATAATCATCATAGCAAACATCCTTCTTTAATTCAATTTAAAACCTTAATTTTGCGCTTGGTCTATGATTAAGGATACTAACATTCACAAAACAGCCAATTTTGCGGCTCTTAGCGTCAGTTTTGAAAAAGCAGATGCAGAAATAAGGGGCAAATTTGCCTTTTTTGATGAAAATGTGAAAAATTTCGTCAACCAAATTCACGATTTGAATCTGGGTGATGCTTTCGTGGTTTCTACCTGCAACCGTACAGAAATTTACACCACGACCCAAAATTATCTTCTCATCGCTGAACTCTACTGCAAAATAGTGGGCGTTACGCTCACCGATTTTATGCAGTATGTTCAGATTATAAAAAATGAAGAAGCTTTAAATCATCTATTCCGTGTTGCAGCCGGTTTAGAAAGCCAGATTATCGGCGATTTCGAAATTATCGGCCAGATAAAAAACGCGTACCACCGTTTCCGCAAAGAAAAAAAATATTCTAATCCTTTTATGGAGCGCGCCATCAATTCGGCGATCCAGATATCAAAAAGAATTAAAAACGAAACCGGCATTTCGCATGGCGCGGCATCGGTTTCTTACGCGGCGGTGCATTATATTTTGAAAAATCAGCCGCACATTTCAGATAAAAATATTCTGCTTTTGGGTGTTGGCGAAATTGGCCAGAATACCGTCGAAAATCTGGTGAAACACGTCTATAAACCTCGTGTGAAAATAGCCAACAGATCTGCCGACAAAGCAGAAAAGATTGCGGATAAATATAAAATTCCATACATCGAGTTTGAAAGTTTTGATGAAGAACTTCGCCAAACCGATATTTTGATCGTTGCCACCGGCGCGCAACACCCGATAATTAATAAAACGCATTTCCCGAACGGCAAGGAAACTTTGGTAATTGATCTTTCGATTCCGAACAATGTTGAAAAAGACATTACCGACAACCAAAACGTAAGTTTGGTTGATGTCGATCAGCTTTCGCTGCACATCAATGAAACCATGATGCAGCGCCAGAAAGAAATTCCTAAGGCCGAAGGAATCATCAAGGAAATGACCAAGGATTTTCTGGAATGGGAAAAAAAGAGAAAGTTAGCACCGAATATTCATCATTTTAAAGCCGTTTTGAAAAATATGGAACGCAATGAAATGCACAATATCCACAAAAAACATAAGTATGTGGACGTTGCGGATATGCAACTTTCCGATCGTATGATTCAAAAAATCACAAACAGGTTTGCCAAGTTTATCATCGATAATCCGTGGAAAGCCGAAGAGATCACGAAGCTGATGCACGAGATTTTAGTAGAACAGCCAAATAACGAATTCAATGAGAAGCATTAAAATTGGGACGAGAAATTCGCCGCTGGCTTTATGGCAAGCTCGCGAAGTCGCCAGAAATCTGCAGAACAGAAATTACAAAACAGATATCACCCCGATTGTTTCTTGCGGCGATAAAAATTTGACTGAACCTTTGTACGCAATGGGAATTACTGGCATTTTCACTAAAGATTTAGACATTGCTTTGCTAAATAAAGAAGTGGATATCGCGGTTCATTCGTTGAAAGATATTCCCACGCAACTTCCCGAAAATATCGAAATTATTGCCGTTTTAGCCCGGGATTTTCCCCAAGATGTTTTGGTGCGAAAAGAATCTTCAAAAGTTAAAGAGCTTCACGATTTGAAAATCGCTACGAGTAGTTTGCGTCGCCGCGCTTTTTGGGCAAAAACTTATCCGGGAACCGAATTTTGCGACATTCGCGGAAACGTTCAGACGCGTTTGCAAAAACTTGAAGATCAGGATTTTGATGCAACTTTATTCTCTTTAGCTGCTATTGAACGAATGAGCCTAAATATTGATTATGAGCATCTTCCGTTCATGATTTCTGCGCCTGCGCAAGGTGTGGTTGCTGTTTGCGGACGTGCTGACGACGCAGAAATTAAGGAAATTTTTAAAGATATAAATCATCGTGAAACCCGCATTTGTATCGAAATAGAAAGAGAGTTTCTACGTGCGCTCGAAGGTGGCTGTACCGCGCCGATTGGGGCTTATGCGATGATCAATGAATTCGATGAGGTTCGATTTGTCGGCCGACTTTGCTCGCTGGACGGAAATGAATGCATCGAAACCGACGAAATTTTCCAGTGGAATCCTGATGATAATTTTGGTCAGATTCTGGCGGAAAAGATTATCGCTAATGGCGGTGCAGAAATTATGGAACAAATAAACCGCGAGATGAAGTAATTTATCTCAGGTTATTTTAAGCTGTTTTAATGAATATTCTGTTTACAAAAATGCTTGATGAAAAGGAAGTTTCCGATGTTTTGGGAACGGACATTTCACCTTCGTTTTTAGAAGTCATTAAAATTAATTTCAGAAAATTTAGCCCTTTTAACCTCGAAAATAAATCGCTGATCTTTACCAGCGTGAACGGCGTTGAAGCTTTTTTTGAAAATGGTTTTCTACCACACGAAAATTTCACCGACAGAAATTATAATAAAATTTATTGCGTCGGCAGGAAAACAAAACTTCAGCTCAGAAAGCATGGCTTCGGTGTTTTCAAAATGAAAAAAAACGCCCAGGAGCTCGCAGAATTTATCATTGAAAACTGCCCCGAAGAAAGTTTCGTGCATTTCTGCGGAGATTTGGCGCTTGATATTCTTCAGAAAAATTTACCGCTCCAAAATATCGGTTATAAAAAAGTGGTGGTTTATGAAACTGAACTTCTTTATCCGAAATCAGAAAATAAACACGATGCAGTGGCCTTTTTTTCACCGAGTGGCGTACGGAGTTTTATAAAAGAAAATTCGCTGGATTTTAAATATATTTTTTCAATCGGCGAAACTACAACGGCGGAAATCGTTAAACATACAGACCAGAAAATATTTACGGGCAAACAAAATGATTTATTAGGTTTGCTGAAACTGGTAAAACAGGAAATTACTAAAAATTCAACCTTAAAGCCGGAATAATTTCGGTTTTAAGTGCAAAAATTATGATAAAAAACGATTTATACCTCAAAGCTTTAAGAGGTGAGACGGTTGAAAGACCGCCCGTTTGGATGATGCGTCAGGCAGGAAGGTTTTTACCGGAATTTCGGGCAATGCGCGATGATTACGATTTTTTCACGCGCTGCCGTACACCAGAATTGGCGTCCGAAATTACCATGATGCCAATCCGCAGATTTCCGTTGGATGCTGCAATTCTTTTCTCGGATATTTTGGTGGTTCCGCAAGCGATGGGAATGGATTTCGAGATGCGCGAAGGAACGGGACCCTGGCTTGAAAATCCCATCCGCACTTTGGAAGATGTGCAAAATATTGAGGTTCCGGATGTAAATGAAACTTTGGGTTACGTTTTCGACGCTATTGAACTTACGCTTCTGAAATTGGATAATGATATTCCGTTAATCGGTTTTGCAGGTTCACCGTGGACGATTTTGTGCTACTGCGTTGAAGGAAAAGGTTCTAAAGCCTGGGATGTTGCAAAATCTTTCTGTTTTAAAAATCCAGAAGCTGCACATCTTTTATTACAGAAAATCACCGAGACCACGATTGCCTATTTAAAGAGAAAAGTTGAAAAAGGAGTTTCTGCCGTTCAGGTTTTCGATTCCTGGGGTGGAAGTTTGTCGCCGGAAGATTACCAAATTTTTTCCTGGCCGTACATCAATCAAATTGTGGAAGCTTTGGCTCCGCTGACGCATGTGGTGGTTTTTGGCAAAGGTTGCTGGTTCGCGCTTGAGGAAATGACTTTATCGAAAGTTTCTGCTTTAGGCGTAGATTGGACGATTAGACCGGAAATGGCACGCACGCTCACCAATCACACCATGACTTTGCAGGGAAATTTTGACCCAAACCGATTAAATTCTTCGCCGGAAACCATTACTAAAATGGTGACTGAAATGATTAACCGTTTTGGTAAAGACCGCTATATCGCGAATCTTGGTCACGGTATTTTACCGAATATTCCGCTGGAAAATGCCGAAGCATTTATCCGCGCGGTGGTGGACTGGAAACCGAATTAATTATTTTAAATATAAAAAATAACGCCTCAAAAGGGCGTTTTTTTTTGTTTTATAATGTAGGATTTTGGATTTCAAAATACAGCAATTCTTCCTCATCGCCGGGAAGCAAAACATTTTTAATGTATTTCAAACCTAATTTTTTAATAAGGTTCTGCGAAGCGAAATTTGCTTTAGAGGTAATTGCCGAAATTTTCCTGACTTTAAAATCACGAAAAACCGTTTCTAAAAGATGCGACGCCGCTTCAAAACCATAACCTTGTCCTTCAAATGCGGGTAAAAAGGAAAACCCGATATCCTGAACTTCTAAACCTTCTCTTTCATAAACACCCACTGCGCCAATCTTTTGGCCATCAGATTTTCGGATGATGACATAATTTCCGTAGCCCAATCTTTCCAATTGTGGCAGAAACCGTGCTTCAATATATTCCGCCGCCGCTTCAAAATTTTTAATGTTTCGGTCACCGATAAATTCGAGAAAGTGAGGCGAATTATAAAGTTCAAATAAAAATTGCGCATCATCGGTGGTGATCGGTTTTAAAATTAATCTCTCGGTTTCCATATATTCTTTAAATTTTGGCGACTAAACCGGTCAAATTTAGAGAAATTCTTGGCATAAATATGGGTGCATACGCTGAATTATAAGGTGATATTTTCACCAATTCTTAAAAGAAAACCGCAAAGTGCTATCTTTGTGTAAATGCTGCAATAATTTATGTTAGAAAAAAACGACCATCAATACGAAAAAGCCGTTTTAGTCGGTTTAATCACTCAAAATCAAAGCGAAGAAAAATTAACAGAATATCTCGATGAGCTGGAATTTCTCGCGTACACTGCGGGCGCCAGCGTAGACAAAAGATTTACGCAAAGGCTTACAAAACCGGATTCGAAAACATTTATCGGTAGCGGAAAAGCACAGGAAATACGGGATTATGTAAAAGAAAATGAAATCGGTACTGTAATTTTCGATGATGAACTTTCGCCTTCGCAGCTAAAAAATCTGGAAAAAGAAATCGAGGTAAAAATCCTGGACAGAACCAATTTGATCCTCGATATTTTCGCTCAGCGCGCTCAAACTTCCTACGCACGAACTCAGGTTGAACTCGCGCAATACGAATATCTTTTGCCGAGACTTACCAGAATGTGGACTCACCTCGAGCGTCAGCAGGGTGGTATCGGGATGCGTGGCCCGGGTGAAACGGAGATCGAAACCGATAGAAGGATTATCCGCGACCGCATATCATTATTAAAAGACAAGCTGAAAACCATCGACCGACAAATGGCGACACAGCGTAACAACCGCGGAAAAATGGTGCGCGTCGCGCTTGTTGGTTATACGAATGTGGGAAAATCAACTTTGATGAACGCGCTTTCGAAGTCCGATGTTTTTGCAGAAGACAAACTCTTTGCAACTTTAGACACGACCGTACGAAAAGTGGTCATCGGAAATTTGCCTTTTTTGCTGACCGACACCGTAGGTTTCATCAGAAAATTGCCCACGCAGCTGGTAGAAAGTTTCAAATCAACCTTGGACGAAGTTCGCGAAGCCGATCTTTTAATTCACGTGGTGGATATTTCGCACGAAAGTTTTGAAGACCACATCAATTCCGTAAACCAAACGTTGATGGAAATTGAAGCGCATCAAAAACCGCTGATCATGGTTTTCAATAAAATCGATGCTTTTGCTTACGAGAAAAAAAGTGATGATGATTTAAGCCCGGAAACACGCAAAAATATCTCACTTGAAGAATGGATGAAAACCTGGATGTCGAAATCAAAATATCCAACGGTTTTCATTTCCGCACTGAAAAAAGAAAATTTCCCGGAGCTGAAAAAAATGATTTATGACGAGGTTTTAAAAATTCATATTTCACGTTTCCCGTACAACGATTTCCTTTTCCAATATTTCGACGAGGAAGAAGAATCCACCGAGGAACTTTAAAAAATTTGCCGCTATTTCACCCAATTTTTCTGTTTAGCCAATGACGCCCGATTACGAAAAAATTATTGCCGAAGTTTTCACACAGGTTAAAGCGGAGGAAAACTTAGGTAAAATCCCGGATTATATTCCCGAAATTGCTGATATTTCTACTGAAAAGTTTGGTGTAAATTTTACCGGCTTAAACGGCCAAAATTTTGGTTTTGGCGACTTTGAAGAAAAATTTTCAATTCAAAGCATTTCCAAGGTTTTCGTCCTCGCCTACGTTTACGAAAGGTTGGGCGAAAAGCTTTGGTCCCGCGTGGACGTAGAACCTTCCGGAAATCCGTTTAACTCGCTTGTTCAGCTTGAAGCCGACAAAGGAATTCCGCGCAATCCGTTTATTAATGCAGGCGCGCTTGTCATCTGCGATATTCTGTTGGAAAGATGTACCGATCCGAAAGAAGAAATTTTAGCTTTCATCAGAAACCTTGCAGGCGACGAAAATATTACTTTCAACGAAAAAGTGGCGAAAAGCGAAATGCAGAACAGTTTCCGCAATTCCGCCATATGTAATTTCATGAAATCGTTTGGAAACATCACCAGCTCGCCGGCGGACGTCATCGAAATTTACTGCTATCTCTGCGCCATAGAAATGAGTTGCAAACAGCTCAGCAAAAGTCTTTTGTTCCTTGCGAATGAAGGAAAAATTCCGGGCTCAGGAGCACAAATTTTACCTTTTACCAAAGTCAAAAGAATCAACGCAATTTTGCTCACTTGTGGTTTTTACGACGAATCAGGTGAATTTTCGTTCCGCGTAGGTTTGCCCGGAAAAAGTGGAGTAGGCGGCGGAATCATCGCGATTTATCCGAGCCATTATTGCATTACGGTGTGGAGTCCGAAGCTGAATCCGAAAGGAAATTCCTATCGCGGTATGAAGTTTCTGGAAGAATTTACCACCAAAACCGGCGAAAGCATTTTCTAAAAAAAGCATCAAATGGCACCGAATTTTTCAGCAATGTTCCACGTGAAAAGCTGTGGTGCTTAAAAAAAATATTACCGGCACAGCTGCCTTTTTTTCCGGTTTTAGCGTAATTGCTGTTTCCTGGTTTTAAGCACTTTAAGCTCAGGATAGTTTGCGTGCAACTTCCATTTTGTGGCCCATCAGATTAGCAATATTCGTGGCTTTATAAATGGCAAGTTCCGCCATTTCACCCGTAAAATTTTCCTCCACGGTTTCCGTCCAGAGTTTTATCCAGTGTGCAAAATGAAATTTTTCAATCGGAACCTCAGCATTGATGGGAAAATGTTTCGACATCGGGTTGCCTTTGTAAGAAATCTGTCCGAAAAGCAGCGTTTCCCAAAAAGAATACATTTTCGGCAAATGGTGCGACCAGTCAACCTTCGCCACATCATTGAAGAAAAATCCAATTGTCGCGTCTTTCTGCACCTTTTCGTAAAAAAAATTCACCAGGTTTTCAATATCTTCCCGGCTTTCTAATTGTTTCATACTGCAAAATTACTCAAATTTTCAATGCGGAAAATTTGCCGTTTTTAGGGCATTTTTTTTTCGGGCGGACAATTCGTGCTATCCGCTACTACTCCTCGGTCGGCGGCTCCACTTCGTTCCGCCGCCTCCCTGCGGGGTAGCCGCTGCTATCACGGCCGCAGATTCTGGCTCCTTTTCAGGCATTTTTTTTAAAACTTTACCCGTATTTTTGCAGCATGGATTTAGCGTTTTACAAACAGCAGGCTTTAACGAAAAATAAAGAACACGAAAAGTTTCTCGCAGGCCTGAAGAAAAAACCGCCCCGCAACCTGGATTATCTGGCGCAGGAAACCCACGACGAGGTTTTCCAGAAAGTGGACTGTCTGCAGTGCGCGAATTGCTGTAAAACTACCGGACCGCTTTTTACGGAAAAAGATATCGAAAGAATTTCGAAACATTTTCGCATGAAACCCGCAGATTTCGAGGCGAAATTTTTACGTACCGATGAAGACCAGGACAAAGTTTTGCAAAATCTGCCGTGTTGGTTTTTGAATGAAGACAACACCTGTTCAATCTACGAAATCCGGCCCAAAGCGTGCCGCGAATTTCCGCATACTGACCGCAAAAAGATTTACCAGATCAACCATTTAACCGTGAAAAATACGGTCATCTGCCCCGCAGCTTTTGAATTTGTAGAACGCATGCAGGAAAAAGTTCTGAAAAATAAATAGCGTAAATTTTCAAAAAAATGCACATTTAGCGGCAAATTTTTAAATAATAAAAAGCATTGAAAATTCAATGCTTTTTATCCTTTCACTTTACTTTTTCTCCCATTTCCCCGGGACAGGTTTACGAAAAAAGCCGGCAAAAACCGGATTTTATTTTATTTAGACAACACCTTGCGCAAGCATTGCTTCAGCTACTTTTACAAATCCGGCGATGTTAGCGCCTTTTACGTAATTTACGTAGCCATCTTTATCTTTACCATAATCACTGCACGCTTTGTGGATTCCGATCATGATTTCTTTTAATCTCATATCAACTTCTTCGGAAGACCAGTTCAATCTAATTGAGTTTTGCGTCATTTCCAAACCGGACGTGGCAACACCACCAGCATTAGAAGCTTTTCCTGGAGAGAATAAAACTTTATTGTCAAGGAAATAATTGATTGCGTCAAGAGTTGAAGGCATGTTTGCCGCTTCGGTTACACAGATCACTCCGTTTGCGACAAGCATTTCAGCATCTTCTAAAAACAGTTCGTTTTGTGTAGCAGCCGGGATTGCAACGTCACATTTCACTTCCCACGGACGTTTGCCAGCGAAGAATTTAGCACTTGGGTATTTGGTTGCGTAATCTTCTGCCCTGTTGTTTCCGGAAGCGCGAAGTTGCAGCAAATAATCGATTTTATCACCGGAAATCCCGTCTTCATCGTAGATGTAACCATCTGGTCCGCTGATAGTTAAAACTTTTCCGCCCAGTTCAGTTACTTTTTTCACCACGCCCCAAGCCACGTTTCCGAAACCTGAAACTGCGAAAGTTTTCCCTTTAATATCCTGACCGATTGTTTTCAGCATTTGCTCGCAGAAATACACCACACCGTAGCCTGTAGCTTCCGGTCTGATGAGGGAACCACCGTAGGCAAGACCTTTTCCGGTAAGAACACCTGTAAATTCATTTCTGATTTTTTTATACTGTCCGAACAAATAACCGATTTCACGCGCGCCAACACCAATATCACCAGCTGGTACATCGGTTTCAGGGCCGATGTGTTTGCAAAGTTCTGTCATGAAAGCCTGGCAGAATCTCATGATTTCCATATCGCTTTTGCCCTGCGGATCGAAATCTGCGCCACCTTTTCCACCGCCCATTGGCAATGTAGTCAGCGAGTTTTTAAAAGTCTGCTCGAAGGCCAAAAATTTAAGAACGGAAAGATTTACAGTTGGGTGAAAACGGATACCACCTTTGTATGGTCCAATAGCAGAATTCATCTGAATTCTAAATCCTCTGTTCACCTGAATTTCTCCGGAATCGTCAACCCATGGCACACGGAAGATGATTGTTCTTTCCGGCTCCGCCATTCTTTCCAGAAGTTTTTTACCGTCATATTGGCTATGAGCGGCAATAAATGGGATCACGGTAACAGCTACTTCTTTTACGGCTTGAAGAAATTCTGGTTCGTTTGGATTTCTTGCTTCTATGTCTGCGATGAAGTCCTGGATTTTTTGTTCTACATTATATTGTTCCATAAAAAGGTGTTATTTTACAAACAAATTTAATTTTTTTTTAAAAACTTTAGCTACAAAATTTCATCTTTTCAGAAATTCATATAAACCCTAAAATCCCTAAATTAGCGGTAAAGAAAGTGTTTTTTAGGTGCGGAAAAACCAATGTAATGCTGTGAATTGTAAATTCTTATAAACGGTAAAAAACTACAAAAGCAAATATTGTCTGCCGGAAAGTGCACGAATGTATCCTGAAATTTCCAGTTGGAGCAAATCAGGCAAAATTTTATAAGAAGGCAATTTTAGGTTTTCGGAAATTTCATCCAGAGAAAGCGGAATCGACTTGTGAAGTTGATCTAAAATATCCTGCTGATTTTGGGGCAAAAGCAACCTAATTTCCGAAGACGGAAAAAGTTCGCCGGTTTTTTCTTTTTCCCTGTTGTAACCAAGTTCTGTAATGAGACCGGAAATGGTGGAAATTGCGGTAGCTTTATTTTGAAATATTAGCTGGTTGCAACCCTGGCTGTATTTTTCGTCAATTCTACCGGGAAGCGCGTAAACGTCGCGGTTATAATTATTAGCAAAAGTTGCGGTACTTATGGAACCGCCGCCAAATGCGGTCTCTACCACAATTGTTGCCGGCGACAAGCCTGCAATGACGCGGTTCCGCTGAATGAAGTTTTCACGGTCGGGTTTTTGTGAAGAATTGAATTCAGTTAAAAGCATTCCACCTTCAGCTAAAATTCTTTCGGCTAATCGGCGGTTTTTTGCCGGATAAAGGGTGTGAAAACCGTGCGCTAAAACCGCGACGGTCGGCAGAGAGTTTTGTAGCGAAATTTCATGAACTTCAGAATCTACACCTAATGCTAAACCGCTTACTGTTGCTACACTTTGCGCTTTGATTTGATGGAAAAATTCGTGGATAAAGCTTTTTCCATAAGCAGAAATATTCCGCGTTCCGACAATGCTCACGAAATTTGCGGTTTTTGCTAAATTTCCTTTTTGGTAAAGAATGGCGGGTGCGTCATCACAGGAATTTAAAAGTTGAGGTAAGTCTCCTAAATGGCGGAGGTTAATTTTAATATCATGTTTTTCGCAAAATTTAATTTCCTGTCCCGCGAAATGCAAATGCTCTTTATTTCCGATTTCAAGCGCTATTTTTTTGCCGATACCGAAAATGTTCCGCAAACCGGATTTTGACAGTTCCCAAACCTGCTTCGCAGAGCCAGCTTCGTTTATCAGCTTCTGAAAAATGACATCGCCAATAAGCGGGCACCTGCGCAGCGCGATGGAATATAAAACCTCTTCGGAATGCATGCGAAAAATTTTTATAAAAATATCAAAAATTATTCATTCCGGCGGATTTTATCCAGGTGATTCCAGACGGTATCTTTCTTTTTTTGAGGTAGTTCCAGAAAATCATCGGGGTGATTCTCTTTGTATTCCTGCCAGAGTTTATCGTCTTTTTCGCTATAATAATTTGGAAATTCCCAGATAAATTTCAGTTTACGCTCACCGTTCTTCCGGAAAACAAAAGCCATGATAATTCCGACAACCGCGCCCGATAAATGCGACTGCCACGAAATTCTGCTCGGTTCCTCAAGGTGAGAAAATAATTCTTCCGGCAAAACGCCCCAAATTAAACTTCCGTAATACAGCGCAACCACCATGGAAACAGTGAGGAATTTCATATTCCAGCGGAAAACGCCGCTGAAAAACAGAAAAAAAGCCAGAACATATACAATTCCGCTGGCACCGATTATGCAAACCTGATTATATTCACCGGTAAAAATGTCGATCGGCGGCAGGAGCCAAACTAAAAAGCCGGTAAGAACCCAGCCGACAATAAAAACTTTTTTAGCGATAAACGGATAGAATTGAAAAAGCAGAAAAATAAGCACAAAAATAGGCACAGAATTTCCGAAAATATGCTCCAAACCGCCGTGTAAAAAAGGTGAAAGAAAAATTCCTTTCAAGCCGTATGGACTTAAGGGAATAATGGCGCCGGAACATCCGCTGAACCACCCCAAATTCTGCAGCAGAAAACCAAACCACATCGCAGCGACCATCAGTGCGGCATACAGGACAGCGGAAAAGTTTAGGGTTTTATCAGACATTCGGTGTTTTTGTCAAAACTTTGACCAAAAAATAATTGAAGAAAATATGGCTAATACTTTTCTAAAAGTAAAAAAAATCGGCCAAATAATGCCAAGTTTTGGATTTCCGGTTTTTAATTTTAAATAGTTGTCTTATTTTTGCTGACTATGAGAAAATTATTGGTACTCGTGTCGCTGTTTCTTGCCGTAACTGCTTTTTCGCAAGAGGAAAAAAGTATTCTCGCAGAAATCGACTCTATTTCGCAAAACCGCTGGAAAGCCCGCGCTTTGGATCTCGACAGCTTAGCGGACCCAAAATTCGAAAAATTTGAAGTAAAGTTTAAAGATACTTTGGTCATCCAAGACAAAACCGCGATAATTCCCGAAAATGAGGAGATTCCGGTGACCCCGTACAATCTTCTTCAACTGAAAGATCCGATAAAATGGTTTTATTACGGCCAGAATAATTTGGTTTTCAACCAGTCTTCCTATTCGAACTGGAATTCCGGAGGAAACAACAACATCGGAATTATCGGGAAAATCAACTACAACCTCAGCTACAAAAACCGCCGACACTTTTTAGACAATAATATTCAGCTTGGTTATGGTTTTGTGGCTTCGCAAGATGAAGCTTCGCGGAAAACCGAAGATTACATAAACATCATGAGCAATTACGGTTACGATGTTGGGAAAAATTTCTACCTTTCTACGGGTTTTCAGTTTCTGTCGCAGTTTGCAGCCGGATATAATTATTCTGCAACGCCGAATCCAACTTTTGCAGACCGAATTTCCAGGTTTATGTCACCCGGATATCTGTACGCCGGGCTCGGAATTTTGTATAATCCGGGCGAAAACTTTCAGGTAATTTTTCGGCCTGTAAACGGCAAATTTACCTTTGTTAATGATCCGCTTTTGCAGAAAGCCGGCAGATATGGTTTGGAACGTGATGGTCAGTCGGCACGTGCGGAACTCGGTGCCTTGGTGAATGTGCTTTACCGTTTGAAAATATACAAAGACATCAATTTGGTGAACCAGGTCAATTTCTTCAGCAATTATGTTTCGCATCCGGAGCGCGTGGATATTGCGTACAACGGTGCTTTAAATATTAAATTCAACAAGTTTATTACAACGGTCATCAGCTTGGATTTAATTTATGATCACGACCAACTGCAGAAACTGCAAATGAAGCAGACTTTAGGTGTTGGTTTTTCGTACAATCTTGGTTACGAATTTAAAGAACGTAACAAAAAGCAAATCAAGCCATTTGTTTCTAATTAGCACTTCTCAAGGCATTAAACTTCAGCTGGAAAAATCCAAAAATCTGCGCTTTTAAGGGCGAAAAAAATATTTCGGCACTTTTTTCGTTTGAAAAATAATTCGATTACTTAAATCTTAAATGATCGTTTAATAAAAACATAAAACAAATGAAAAATCTATTTCTGGCGCTTAGCGCAACGCTTCTGGCATTCACATCCTGCCAGAACGACGGGACTTCTGATGGAAATGCATCTTTAAAAGTGCACCTAACCGACGCTCCGGCGAAATACGACAAGGTAGAAGTTGACATCCAGAAACTGGAACTTGGAAAATCCGATGCTGAATGGTCCACGTTAAACATGGCTAAAATAGGAATCTATAACCTTTTGGATTTAAATAACGGCGTAGATGTACTTTTAGGTGAAACCGTTTTACCGGCTGGCGCTGTTACGCAGATGCGAATGATTTTAGGTACAGAAAACTACGTAACCGTTGATGGTGTACGTTATCCGTTGACAACTCCTTCTGCGCAGCAATCTGGAATTAAATTAAACTGGAATCAGACATTACAACCAGACGGCGCTTATGAAATCTGGTTAGATTTTGATGCTGACAAATCTGTGGTAAAACAAGGAAACGGTAATTATTTACTGAAACCTGTAATCAGAATTTTCAGTAAAGAAACCGATGGTCAGATCAAAGGTTATGTAGCGCCGGCGGAAGCACAAACTACGGTTAAACTTTTGAACGCGTCAACCAACGAAGAAATTATGACTGCGATTCCGGAAGCAAACGGATATTTTATGTTGCGTGGTATTCCGGAAGGCAATTATAAACTGATGTACGACGCTTTAGACACCACGAATTATAAAGATGTTACACAGGATGTAACGGTGACTTTTGGAAAAGTATTAGACCTTGGCACTAAGACTTTAATAAAATAAATGCTTCTCCAAAAGTAAAAAAATTGCCTGCTTAAGCAGGCAATTTTTATGTATTCCAAAACTCTCGGTCCAGGCTTCGGTATTGTATTGCTTCGGAAATGTGTGCAGGATTTAATTTTTCGATGCTTTCGAGATCAGCGATAGTACGTGCGACTTTTAAAATCCGGTCGTAAGCGCGCGCGGAAAGATTCAGTTTATCCATCGCAGTTTTTATAAGCTGCTGTGAAGCTTCGTCGAGTTCGCAAAACTTCTCAATTTCTTTTGGTCCCATTTGCGCGTTGTAATGAATTTCTGAGTCTTTATAGCGGCTGCTTTGGATTTCACGCGCGAGTAAAACGCGTTTTCTGATGTCATTGCTTTGTTCACCTTTTCGGCGGTCTGCAAGCTGGTCGAATTCCACTTTTTGAACTTCAATGTGAATATCGATACGGTCCAGCAACGGCCCGGAAAGTTTATTCATATACCGCTGCATTTCAAAGTGCGACGAAGTGTTGTTCGGATCATCCGGAAAAAAGCCGCTCGGACTGGGATTCATGCTGGCGACGAGCATAAAACTGGCAGGATAATTTACAGTGAATTTGGCGCGGGAAATAGTGACTTCGCGGTCTTCCAGCGGCTGGCGCATGACTTCCAGCACGGTTCTTTTAAATTCCGGCATTTCGTCCAGAAAAAGCACGCCGTTATGTGCTAAAGAAATTTCGCCCGGCTGCGGATAACTGCCGCCACCGACTAGCGCGACATCCGAAATCGTGTGATGTGGGCTGCGAAACGGCCTAACTGTCATTAATGAAGTTTCTGTACCGATTTTACCGGCTACCGAATGGATTTTTGTGGTTTCTAAAGCTTCACGTAAAGTCAAAGGCGGCAAAATTGTCGGGACACGTTTTGCAAGCATGGTTTTTCCGCTGCCCGGCGGTCCGATGAGAATAATATTATGTCCGCCCGCTGCCGCAACTTCCATCGCACGTTTTGCGGTTTCCTGACCTTTCACCTCCGAAAAATCATTGGGAAAAAAGTGTATTTTCTCCTGAAATTCTTTCCGGATATCGATGGTTGTTCTTTCCAGCGGTTTTCCATCATTAAAAAAATCGACAACTTCTTTAATATTATCAACGCCGTAGACTTCTAAATCACTGACGATTGCGGCTTCACGGATATTCAGTTTCGGTAAAATAATCCCGCGGAAACCCTCTTCTTTGGCTTTAATGGCGATGGGCAAAACCCCTTTAATCGGCAATAAACCACCGTCCAACGAAAGTTCTCCAATAATGATGTAATCACCGATGTTTTCAGCTTTAATCTGCTCGGAAGCGGCAAGAATCCCCAGCGCGATACTGAGGTCGTAGGCTGAACCTTCTTTCCGAAGATCCGCTGGCGCCATATTGATGGTGATTTTTTTACCCGGAATTTTAAAACCAATATTTTTTAGCGCCGCAGAAATACGATAGCTGCTTTCTTTAATCGCGTTATCGGGCAGACCCACCAGGTGATAACCAATACCGCCGGTATCTACATTCACCTCAATAATAATGGTTTGCGCAGAAACACCGTGGATGGCGCTGCCGTAAATCTTTACTAACATCCTTTGTGATTTTGGATAAAATTAGTAAAATATTATAAAACAAAAATAATGATTTTCAGATTGTTAAAAAGGAAAAGTATGCCGCTAAAAGGGCTGATTTTTCAGGTTTAAAAGAAAGCCGTTTTCATCAGCAAAAACGAAAAATCCTGCCAAACAGCAGGGGATTTCTTTGTAAGTGTGGGCGGTACTGGGTTCGAACCAGCGACCTCTGCGATGTCAACGCAACGCTCTAAACCAACTGAGCTAACCGCCCGAAAATAAAAAAACCTCAGACAAGCTGAAGTTTTTTTGTGGGCCCTGAGGGATTCGAACCCCCGACCCTCTGGGTGTAAACCAGATGCTCTGAACCAACTGAGCTAAGAGCCCGATACCGTCATTGATTTCTCAAATTTTGGTTCGGCAAATATACAATGTTTTTTTATTTCTCCAAATTATTTTCTAAAAATTCTCCCACTACAAAGTTGCTGCCGCCGACAAAAATCATTTCGTCTTTTTTAAGTTCCTGTCTCGCAAAAAGATAGGCATCCTGCAGATGATCAAAAATTTTATAATTAATTTTAAATTTTTTCAGCAATTCTTCATAATCCTTCGGGTGTCTACCGCGGTTGTTATTTGGTTTAATGAAATAATTTGCCGCATTACGGGGCAAAATTTTCAAAACATCTTCAATTTTCTTCTCCGCGACAAAACCAAAAATTAGGTGCTTAAAGCCCGGAATTTCGTTAAGTTGCTCAAAAGCAAGCTCTAAACCCGCAAGATTATGCGCGGTATCGCAAATGATTAGCGGATCTTCGGAAAATTTAAACCATCGGCCGATAAAGTTTGTATTTTTTTGAACATTTAAAAGACCTTTTTTTACGTTTTCGTCTGAAATTGAAATTCCAAGTTTTTCCAATTCCTGAACTAATGCCAAAACAACCCGAATATTCTTTGACTGGTAATTTCCTTCCAGATCAGATTTTATATTGGTTTTTATCTCAGTGGCATCAATGAATGGTGCATTTTCAGTTGCTGCTTTTTCTTTAATGATGTTTTTCACCACATCATTTTCATCACCAGAAACTATTGGGATATGTGGCTTGATAATTCCTGCTTTTTCGCCCGCAATTTCCTCCAAAGTTTCGCCCAAAAGTTCCTGATGATCCAGCGCCACGTTGGTAATTGCGCTGAGCATAGGCTTAATTATATTTGTGGAATCCAGTCGGCCGCCCAAACCCACTTCAATAATGGCGAAATCCACCTGGTTCTGGTAAAAATATTCGAAAGCCATCACTGTGGTAAATTCAAAAAACGAAGGTTGAAATTCTGCCGGCAAATCGCGCATTTTTTTAATAAAATTAAATACGAAATTTTTGTCGCAGTTTTCGCCGTTTATTTTAATTCTTTCCGTAAAATCGATGAGGTGCGGCGAGTTGTAAAGTCCCGTTTTGTAGCCGCTTTCCTGCAAAACAGAAGCGAGCATATTGCTGGTAGAACCTTTGCCGTTGGTGCCGCCAATGTGAATCATTTTCAGTTTTTCCTGCGGATTCCCGAAGATCTCGCACAGCTTTTTTATATTGTCAAACCCGGGTTTATAGGCAGTTTTACCGTCCTTTTGGTAATTTGGCAACTGTGCAAAAAGCCAGTCGATCGCTTCCTGATATTCCTGGTTTGTCATGTGAGAAATTTTTGAAATTTCGCGGTTTTAGAAGGTAATGCTGTAGGTTCCGGTGGAGGAGGACGTAGCTCGTTCTGCTTTTACATAACGTTTCACCCAGCTTACTGAAGTTGAAACCACGCAAGCATCTGAAACACCACCGCTGCGTCTTGCGGAAACCACGTTTCCGGCTTTGTCTACAGTGTACGCTATGTTAATGGTGCCACTTGCGCTACAGCTATGCGAAGGCTGCGCGCCACCGCGACCCATTGTTCCGGGAATAAAACCAACCAATTGGCGGTCAATTCCTATTTTGCTGTCGCCGTTTCCGTCACCGCCAAGAGGATCACCGGAATTTCCTGTTGTTCCGTCTGTTCCCTGCGTGCCGGTTTTGGTGCCGCGGCCTTTCAAAAGATTTCCAATTGCAGCCGTTCCTTTGCCGTCTCCGGTTCCGGTTTTTGCGTTTGGTGTAGTGGTTTTTGTCGCGGAATTTTTTGTAGGTGTTGTTTTTTTAGTTTCAGTTTTTACCGGTGTTTTGGCCGTTTTTTCTGCTTTTGGCGCTTTCACCACAGGATTGTTTCCGGTGATAATTTTTTCCGGAACCACAGGTTTTGCTACTTCTTCCGCAGGTTGCGGTTGCTCTACTTCTGCTGCTGCGGCTAAACTTCCTTCCTGATTTGCAGGTTCTTCCAGCTGCGCACCGTTTTGATTATCACCAAAATTGATGAGCATAGTGGTAAACTCGGCAGGTTTCTGAATTTCTTTGGTAAAGGAATAAAAGAAAATAAGCAAAAAAACCAGCACTGACAAGAGAAAAGTGATAATCAGGCTTTTCGTGCGGTCTTTCTGTTCGTTTTTTTTATGTTGAAGAATGTAATTCATAATACGGAATTCTTTCTGCAAGAAGTGATCGTCTAGTTTTCCTGGATGGTAGCAATTGCTAAATTAAACCGGTGCATTTCCGCAATTCCCATTACGAATACCACATCTTTGTGTTTTGTATTTTCGTCTGCACGGATGGTGAAAGAGGGATTTTCTTCACCTTTTAAGGTATTTACCAAATATTGCTCCAGTTCGCTTTTTTCAATGCGTTTATCATTAACAAAATAGTTGCCGTCTTCTTTAATTGTAACTACGGCCGGATCTTGTACGCTCGCGCTGGTGGTGTCTGCGCTCGGCAGTTTCACTTCAATGGAACTTTGGCTGATGGCAGAGCTCGTAATCATGAAAAAGATGAGTAACAGAAAGATAATATCTGTCATCGAAGCCATGCTGAACTCGGCATTTACCCGGTTTCTTCTTTTTAACTCCATTATAGCGGCGTATTTAACGTGTCCAGAAATTCATTCACATGTGTTTGAATTTTCAAAACCAAACGGTCCACATTGGTCACCAAAATATTATAGAAAAAATAGGCAGGAATACCGACAAATAAACCAACTGCGGTGGTTGCCATCGCAGTATAAATTCCGGAGGCCAAAAGTTTCGGGCTTACCGCGCCGGTAACATTTGAAATTTCGAAAAACGCCATAATCATACCGACAACCGTTCCTAAGAACCCGAGCATTGGTGCTGCACCGGAAGCTGAAGCTAAAATATTGAGGTTTTTTTCGAGTTTTGAAACTTCCAGCTGCCCCTGATTTTGCATTGCGTTTGAAATATCGGATATCGGGCGGCCGATTCGGGCCAAACCTTTTTCAATCATCCGTGCTTCGGGAGAATCTAAAGTTTTGCAATAATCAATCGCGGTGGTAATTTTACCTTCCTGCACGAAATCTTTGATGTTTTCTAAAAAGTTCGGCGTTTGTTTCGAGGCTCTTTTAATGAAAAAATACCTTTCAAGGAAGATATAAAGTGCTAAAATTCCCAGTAAAAATATCGCAATCATAATGATATTTCCCAGCATGCCGCCGCCAAATAGAATTTCCCAAAGTGAAAAAACGTGCTTTTCTGTAGTGGTTGTGGTGATTGGTGTGGGAGTTTGTAAAAACATGAGTTTATTTTAGGTTAAAAATGGAACGGCAAAATTACCGTAATATTACGGATTAACGTGAAAAAACAGAAAACGGTCTGGAAATTAGGACTTAATCTTCGTCAACAACAATTTCATCCGGCTTGAAATTGCACTTCAGTTTAAAAGGAATGGATTCTGAACTTCCGGTATAAAAATCATCGATGTTTCCTTCCCAGAAAAGCTCCAGTACGCCTTCAGCATTATTCTGGAAAGAAAGTTTGCTATTAGAAAGGTAAGCGTCATCGTCATCGAAAAGGTCTACTGCCGTGTAGGATTCCTCATCGCTGTCTTCTACGCTAAGGCATTTGCCATTCAACTCGCTATCCGCCACGGGAAAATCTGAAATGTTGAGCGCGATCTGCGGAAAATGATATTGCAGCGAATCGTCATCTACGTGGTCCAAAGAATCGTCTGTAATAATTTCCACTTCCAAAAGATGTTCGGCGTTGCTGTAAACGGCTTTGCAATAGGTGCTTTGGATGTGATATTTCAGGGTTTCATCCGGGTGGTAGATTTTCAAAATCCCTTTCATTGCTAAAAAAAAAGTGTTAATGTTTATAAAACTTAGTGAACAAAGATAAAAAATTGCACGATTGCGCAAAATTTTTAAAGTTTTTTTTCGTTTTGCCTTCCACGACGCATTTTATTGTTCGAATCTTTATTCAAAAACATTAATTTAGCATAACAAAATCCATTTTAGATGAAAAATTCTTTTTACGTCATTCTTTTCTCTATCACTTATTTATTCGGTGCTGTAGCATGCAAAAAAACCGATTCGCCTTTAACTAAAGTCACACCGGTTTCAATTGATTCTATCGCCGCAAATTATTACGAACAATATCTGAAACTGTATCCGCTCGAAGCCACAGCACAAGGCGATCCAAGGTATAATGATCAGCTACCGAATAATATTGATAAAGATTTTATTTCCGGAGAAATTTCATTTTACGCTTCGGTTCAAAACCAGCTGAAAAAAGTGGATTATGACGGTTTGAATGACAATGATAAAACAGTTTACGATGTTTTGGATTATACTTTAAAGGATAAAATTGAACGCTACGCTTATCATCCGGAATATATTCCGTTCACGCAGTTCAGTGGTTTGCCTTTGGACTTTCCCCTGTTGGGAAGTGGTGAAGGAAGTCAGCCCTTTAAAACCGTGAAGGATTACGAAGACTGGTTGAAAAGAATGGAAAAATTCCCGGAATGGATGGGAACAGCGACTGAAAATTTCCGCACCGGAATGAAAAACGGCATCGTTTTACCAAAATCTTTGGTGGCAAAAATGATTGTTCAGATGAACGCCGCCGAATTAACAGATCCGTCTTTAGAAAAGAATATTTTTTTCGGCCCGATCCGTAATTTTCCGAAGAAGTTTTCAGCTGCTGAAAAAGAGAAATTTACAAAAGCTTACACTGATGTAGTTACCAAAAAAATTATTCCGGCTTATACCCAAATGGGAACTTTTTTAGAACAGGAATACCTCCCGAAAGCCAGAACTACAGACGGAATTAATGCTTTGCCGAAAGGAAATGAAATCTACGCTTATTACGTAAAAAGCTGGAGCACCACCGGAAAAACTCCTGAAGAAATCAACAAATTGGGCTTGGAGCAGGTGGCGATGCTGCGTGGTGAAATGGAAAAAGTAAAAAAAGAAGTTGGTTTCGAAGGAACTTTAGAAGAGTTCATCACTTTCGTGAAAGCGGATCCGAAAGCGATGCCGTACAATAATGAAAAAGAAATTTTGGCTGCTTTTAACGGCATTTTAGAGAAAATTAAACCTAAACTCGGTGCAATGTTTGGCGTAAATCCCAAAACACCTTTTGAAATCCGGCAAACTGAAAAATTCCGTGAAGCCACCGCGAGCGCCGAATACATTCAGGGAACACCAGACGGAAAAAGACCCGGGATTTTCTATATCCCAATTCCTGATCCGACGAAATTTAACGTGACTTCCGGTATGGAATCCTTGTTTTTACATGAAGCAATTCCCGGACATCATTATCAAATCTCGCTTCAGCAGGAAAATCTGCAGCTGCCGAAATTTATGCGGTTTGGCTGGTTTGGTGCTTATGGCGAAGGTTGGGCGCATTACTGCGAAACTTTAGGACCTGAGTTTGGTCTGTACACCGATCCGTACCAGAAAATGGGGTATTTAAGCGACCAGATGTTGCGTGCGGTGCGCCTTGTCATCGACACCGGATTGCACACCGGAACGATGAACAGGGAAGAAGCCATCAAATATTTCCTTAGCAATATTTCCTACGATGAAGGCAGCGCCACAGCAGAAGTTGAAAGATATATGGCGATGCCCGGACAGGCGGTGAGTTACAAAATTGGCTCATTGAAAATGCGCGAACTGCGCACGCTGTATGAGAAGCAGTTAGGCAGCAAATTCAACCTGGCGAAATTTCACCAGGAAATCCTCAACCAAGGATGTCTGCCGCTCGATGTTCTGGACCGCAAAATGAGTTTTTGGGCAAAAAAACAGTGATAAAGCGGCAAATTTTTATATCTGTATTTCGCGGAAATGTATAAAGTGATTTATTTTATTCTGTTATAATTACCAAACACTATATTATATTAGGATAAAGTACAATGCAATGTACTTATGAATGTTTTTTTATTTACCATTCCGAAATTATTTTAGGAATAGATTAAAATAAAAGCGTATTTTTACCTGTTAAAAAAACAATTTTTGTTTATGGAGGCAAACTTTCCTCATAATCAGCTTTCACTGAAAGAACATGTTTTAGAAAATGTAATGCAGAAAACACCGTTTGGTTTTTCACTCGTTAACGAGGATTATATTTTCGAATATGCGAACACTGCATGGCTAGACATTGTTCAGAAAACCAGTGAAGAGGTTATTGGGAAAAATATGTTTGAACTCTTCCCGGAGACTGAAGATCAGCTTCTGTCTATTTTTGAAAATGTAAAACGTACCGGGCAACCCTTTTATGCGCCGGAACACAGCGTGCGTCTCAAAAGAGACGGCGTGCTTCAGGACGTGTATTTCAATTTTGTATATCAGCCGATTTACGGTGACAGTGGCCAGTTGCAGTATTTTGCTACCGTTGTTATTGAAGTTACTGATTTGGTGGGGATTCGCAGCAAAATTCGCGACGAAGAAGAAAGACTTCGTTTAGCAACCGAAAGCTCCCACACCGCGACCTGGGATCTCAACCTGAAAAACAGCGACATCATCCATTCGCCGTATTTAACCAAAATTTTCGGTTACGAAGAAGATGAAAAGCTCACGCATGAACAGTTAAAAAGTCATCTAATAGATTTTGACCGTGTAAATATCGTGGAAAAAGCATTTGCTAAAGCTTTAAAAACGGGAATTTACAAATACGAAGCCCGGATAATCGACAAAAATGGTGAGCTAAAATGGATTTTTACCAACGGTAAAATTTTCCGTGACTCGAAAGATGAACCGACCAGGATGTTAGGCGTCATGCAGAATATCACTTCAAGAAAAAACAATGAAATTCTCCTTCAGAAAAGTCACCATCAGTTAAATACCGCGCTGGAAGCGACCAAACTCGGACGGTTTGATATGGATTATGAGACACAAAGAAAATATAATTTTTCTGCGCGCTCGCTGGCGATTTTGGGATATGACCCGGAAACTGAAACCATTCCTTCAAATGTTTTTGAAAAACATATTCACCCGGACTTTGCGGAGGCGCGCAGCGAAGCTTTAAAAAAGGCAAAAGAAACCGGCGACCTTTTTTACCAGTGCAAAATGATCTTGCGAAGTGGCGAAATAAAATGGGTTGAAATTTACGGGCGCTTGATGAAGAATTTGGGTGAAACAAGGCCATATATCTCAGGAACGATCCGCGATATTACGACTGTAAAAGAATACGAAAAAAGCATCAAAGAAAGCGAAGAAAAATATCGCTTTTTAGCGGATGCTATTCCTCAAATCGTCTGGATCGGAGAAAGCGATGGCCGTCTTACATATTTCAACCAGGCGACTATGGATTATTCAGGCCTCAACTATAAAAATATGTTGGAGGTCGATGGCTGGCTGGATTTAATTCATCCGGATGAACGCTGGGAAAACAAACGCCGATGGTTAAAAAGTGTTTCCCAAAAAATACCCTATTTCAACGAACACCGTTTCCGGAATAAAAATGGAGAGTTTCGCTGGTTTCTCAGTCGCGCGATTCCGCACTTCGATGAATCCGGCAATGTTGATAAGTGGGTAGGCACAAGTACGGACATTAATGATATGAAACGCCAGGATCAGCATAAAAACGATTTCATAAAAATCGCTAACCACGAGCTGAAAACGCCGGTAACAACCATTAAAGGTTATGTGCAGCTGCTGAAAAAAATGCGTGGTGATTCCGAAGACAAATTTTTGGTAAATACCTTAAATACCATCGAAAACCAAATCAATAAACTAAACGGTTTGATAGGCGATCTTTTGGATATTTCCAGAATTGAATCCGGGCAGTTGCCGCTTCATAAAAATGTGTTCTCCCTTGTCAAACTTGTCACAGAAACAATCGAAGACATAAAAGCAGCGCACCACACGCACAAAATAAATTTTGAGCTGCGCCACATTTCAGATATTGAGGTGTTAGCAGATAAGCACCGCATAAACCAGGTGCTAAATAATTTGCTAACCAACGCCATTAAATATTCACCAAATGCCACAAAGGTGGATGTGGAGCTTCTCGTAGAAGAAAATTGTGCAATTGTATCTGTGCGCGACTACGGAATTGGAATGGATGCAGAAGAGCTTACCAAAATCTTCGACCGTTTCTACCGCGTTTCGGGTAAAGATGAAATGACCTTCCCGGGATTCGGTATCGGGCTTTTCATTGTTAAAGATATTATGGATCGCCATAACGGAAAAATATGGGTTGAAAGCCAGAAAAGTAAAGGCAGCAAGTTCTGTTTCTCACTGCCGTTGATAGAAAATTTATAAGAAAATATGAAAATATTGGTTGTTGATGACAACAAAGATATTTGTATGCTCATCGAAAGTATTTTGCTTGCTGATGGCTATGATGTAGAATCATGCTGCAACCCTGCAGAATACAAGGAAAAGCTTGCAAAATCCAAACCGGAACTTATTATTACAGATATGCTGATGTCGGGTTTCGACGGACGGACTTTAACCAAAGACGTGAAAAAAAACGAGGCGACTGCTGATGTAAAAGTGATGCTGATGTCTGCGCATCCGGATGCCGGCAGGATTTGTGAAGAAATCGGTGCTGATGACTTTCTTGCAAAACCTTTTGAAATTGATGATTTAGTAGATAAGGTTCAAAATCTTTTAGCAAAAAACCCGGAATTAAAGGCAGAATAATGCTATTCAAATAGCATTTTTGTTATAAAGTCTCTCACTTTATTTCCCCGCGCCGGCGAAAATTCTCTGCCGTAGTAAATAATTTGCAGGTGAAGTTTATTCCAGCTGTCTCTCGGAAATAATTTTTTAGCATCTTTTTCAGTTTCCACCACATTTTTTCCCGACGTCAGTTTCCACTGGATCATCAGCCGGTGAATGTGCGTATCAACCGGAAAAGCCGGAACTCCAAATGCCTGGCTCATCACGACAGATGCAGTTTTGTGGCCCACACCCGGCAGCGCTTCCAGTTCTTCAAAACTCTGCGGTACAATTCCCTGATGTTTTTCCACTAAAATTTCCGCCATTCTGCGCAGATTTTTTGCTTTTGTATTGCTGAGTCCGATTTCCTTAATTAAATATTTAATTTCGTCAACTTCAAGCTCCTTCATTTTAAACGGATCACCGGCGACTTCGAAAAGTTTCGGTGTAATTTGGTTTACTTTTTTGTCGGTAGTTTGCGCGGAAAGTGCTACTGCCACCAGTAAAGTAAAAGGATCCGTGTGATCGAGCGGAATTCCGACGTTTGGATATAATTTTTCAAGTTCCGTTCTTACAATTTCCGCTCTTTGTTTTTTCAACATTTTAAAACTAAATTTGATCAAAATTAAACATTATGTTACAAGTAGGCGATCATTTACCGGAATTCGAAAGTGTAAACCAAGATGGTAAAACCGTAAAATCTGCCGATTTTGCCGGTAAAAAACTGGTTATATTCTTTTATCCAAAAGCCAATACGCCGGGTTGTACAGCCGAAGCCTGTGACCTTAATGACAATATTTCGTTACTGAAAAAAGAAGGTTACGAAATTCTCGGAATTTCCGCAGATTCGGTTTCAGCACAGAAAAAATTTCATGAAAAATTTGGTTTTCAATATGATTTAATCGCTGATGAATCCAAAGAAATTTTAGAAAAATTCGGTGTTTGGCAGCTAAAAAAGTTCATGGGTAAAGAATACATGGGAATCGTGCGTACCACTTTTATTTTTGATGAAAACGGCGTGTGTACGCGCGTCATCGAAAAAGTAAACACTAAAAATGCCGCAAAGCAAATCCTGAAAAATACCTGATTTTAGCCCAGCATTTTTTGCGCTTTTTTTACACCTTCTGCTAAAACATCTATTTCGTCGAAGGTATTGTAGACAGCGAAACTTGCACGCACGGTTCCGGCGATATTGAAAAATTCCATAATCGGTTGCGTGCAGTGGTGTCCGGTTCTCACGGCGATACCAAGTTTGTCCAGAATCATCCCGACATCCGACGCAATACCAATTCCTTCGAGGTTAAAGGAAACCACACCGGTGCGTTTCGCCTTTTCACCATAAATTTTCAAACCTTCAATTTCAAGCAGTTTTTTCTGAGCGTATTCCAGCAAAGCATTTTCATGCTTTTGAATATTTTCGTGACCGATATTTTCCATAAAATCAACCGCTGCGCCGAGCGCGATATTTCCGCCAACATTCGGTGTCCCTGCTTCGAATTTAAAAGGCAAATCCGCGTACGTTGTTTTTTCGAAAGAACACGTGGCAATCATTTCTCCGCCGCCATGAAAAGGCTGTATTTTTCTTAAAATCTCCTCTTTTCCGTAAAGAATTCCGGTTCCCATCGGCGCGTACATTTTGTGACCGCTGAAAACAAAAAAATCACAATCCATTTTCTGTACATCGATTTTAAAATGCGGCACGGACTGCGCACCATCAATTACAATCAGCGCGCTGGAATTTCTCCGGGTTATTTCGATGATTTTTTCGATCGGGTTGATGACTCCAAGCGCGTTTGAAACCTGGTTAAAAGAAACAACTTTAGTTTTTTCGCTTAAATTATTTTCTAAAAAATCTAGCCGAAGAACACCGTTTTCATCCATCGGGATGACTTTTAGTTTAGCGCCCGTTCTTTCGCAAAGCAGCTGCCACGGGACAATATTTGAATGGTGTTCGAGATAGGAAATGATAATTTCATCATCTTCTTTAATGAAATTCGTCATCGAATAGGCGATGAGGTTCAAACCTTCAGTCGTTCCTTTGGTGAAAATTACTTCAAAATCATTTTTAGCATTAATGAATTTTTGCACCTTTTTACGGGCGACTTCCATTTCTTCGGTCGCCAGTTGGCTCAAAGTGTGTATTCCGCGGTGAACATTAGCGTTGATTTCGGTATAATATTTCTGCCAGGAATCTAAAACTGAAATTGGTTTTTGCGAAGTCGCGCCGTTGTCCAGATATACCAACGGTTTTCCGTTCGTGGTTTGCGTAAGAATTGGAAACTGAGAACGTATATTTTGAATGTCAAACATTTTGCTTATTTAGAATGCTTCAAATTTAAGCAATTTTTAATTGAATAATCCGTACAATCCGAGCGGCTAAAAAAGAGTTTAACCGAAAATTTT
This sequence comes from Kaistella treverensis, assembly GCF_900114045.1. Taxonomy (GTDB): domain Bacteria; phylum Bacteroidota; class Bacteroidia; order Flavobacteriales; family Weeksellaceae; genus Kaistella; species Kaistella treverensis. Next base: position 224,065 of record NZ_FORQ01000002.1, on the reverse strand, counting down.
AACGGCTTCGTGAACATATTTTTCCACTTCTTTCGGGCGGCCTTTTTGGTCCAGATTTTCATTTTTATTCATTCCGGTGCGCACAATCACCATATTTTTTTCTGGAATAATGATGATGTATTGCCCATACAAACCACGAAAATAATAATGCTTGATAGCCGAATTGTTATTAATCCAAAGCCCCATTCCATAAGCCCCATTTGATAATTTCGTGGGCCTGCGCATTTCCTCAATAAAACATTTATTTAAAATCTGTTCACCATTAAAAATTCCGCCCTGCAGAAATAATTGTCCCAATTTTGCAAAATCGCGCGACGTTGCATTGATGCAGCAAAATGTTTTTTCCATTCCGAAATCATCGGTGTTCCATTCCGCGTTTTGCTCCATTCCGAGCGGCTGCCATAATTTTTCGGAAGCATATTCCGCAATATTTTTATTTAATGACTTTCGCAAAGCAAATCCCAAAAGTTGTGTCGCACCGGATTGATATTCGAACTTCGTTCCAGGTGCCGCTTTAAAACCGCGAAGCAAAACTGCTTCTTCCAGCGATTTGCCGTAATACGCTTTGGCATTTGGCAAAAAAGGATTGTTGTAATCTTCGTCCCAATTTAAACCCGCTTCCATTTCAGCAAGATTTCGTAAGGTTAAATTTTTACCAAACTCTATATTTTTATAATTTTCGAAGAAGTCAGAAAATTTGGCATTAAAGCCGATAATTTTTTTCTCTTCGATGGCTTTTCCCACAAGCATGACAGTCACAGCTTTTGCCATTGAAAATGAATTGGTTTTCGAAGTCTGCATGTAGCCGTCCCAATATTCTTCGTGAACTAATTTTCCGTTTTTAATAACCAAAAAAGAAGCTGTTTTTGCATTTTTCAAATCCTCAACGAAATCTTTCGGTAAAGACTTTTTGTTATAAGTTGAATCTTTTTTCCACGGGATCGGAACGCCTTTCGCAATGGTGTGCGAGGGAAAATACGTTCCGTCGTCGATTGAAGATCCGGTGGTGCCGCGCAGATAAGTTTCGCGGATTCCTTTGAAAAGATAGCTGTAGCCAAAAGTGTACGACAACGCAATTGCTGCTGCCACCGCCACCAGAAAACCCTGAAGTATTTTTTGCGCCATATTTTAACCTTTTTTACAAATTTAGAATTATAATCGGCATTTTTAGATAAAAAAAATTCCGGCCTAAAACCGGAAATTTTTTAAAAATATAAAAGTGCTTAAATCTTAGAAAGCAGGTTTCTGAAATTCGTTTTCTCGTCGATAATTCTGCGGAGATCTGCAACAGCAACTCTTTCCTGCTTCATCGTGTCGCGGTCGCGCAAGGTCACCGTGTTGTCGGTTAAAGAGTCGTGGTCGATGGTAATACAGAATGGCGTACCGATGGCGTCCTGGCGGCGGTAACGTTTCCCGATGCTGTCTTTATCTTCGTAAATCATGTTGAAATCGTATTTCAATTCATTGAAGATTTTTTCGCCATATTCGCCCAAACCGTCTTTTTTCATCAAAGGTAAAATCGCGGCTTTTACCGGTGCTAAAGCCGGCGGAAGCGAAAGAACGGTGCGTTCTGAGCCGTCTTCTAAAACTTCGTCTTTCAGACAACTCGAGAATATCGCCAAAAATAGCCGATCCAAACCAACCGAAGTTTCTACGACATACGGAACATAATTTTCATTTCTTTCCGCATCAAAATATTGCAGTTTTCTGCCGGAATGTTTTTCGTGAGCGCTTAAATCAAAATCAGTTCGCGAGTGAATTCCTTCCAGTTCTTTGAAACCAAACGGGAATTTAAATTCAATATCAGCAGCAGCATTCGCATAATGCGCCAATTTTTCGTGGTCATGAAATTTATAGTTTTCCTCGCCCAAACCTAAGGCCAAATGCCAGTTCAAGCGTTTTTCTTTCCATTCCTCATAAAAGCCAAGTTCAGTTCCCGGCGGTACAAAAAACTGCATTTCCATCTGCTCAAATTCGCGCATACGGAAAATAAACTGTCGTGCAACGATCTCATTTCTAAAAGCTTTCCCAATTTGTGCAATTCCAAATGGCAATTTCTGTCTCGAAGTTTTCTGCACATTCAAAAAGTTCACAAAAATTCCCTGCGCCGTTTCCGGTCTCAAATATAAATCTGTCGCCGAGTCTGCAGAAGCACCGAGTTTCGTTCCAAACATGAGGTTAAACTGACGAACATCCGTCCAGTTTTTAGAACCGGTATCCGGATCAGCGATTTCCAGCTCTTCAATAAGTGCTTTTACATCGCCCAAGTCTTCGTTTTCCAGAGATTTCGCCATTCGCGACAAAATCGTTTTTTGCTTTTCGCGATATTCTATAACGCGTCCGTTGGTGGTTTCAAACTCGTTTTTATCGAAGGCATCACCAAATCTTTTCGCCGCTTTTTCGATCTCTTTTTGCGCTTTATCTTCTAATTTTGCGCAGTAATCTTCCAACAAAACATCGGCGCGGAAGCGTTTTTTCGAATCTTTATTGTCGATCAAAGGATCATTAAAGGCGTCAACATGGCCGGAAGCTTTCCAGATCGTGGGGTGCATGAAAATCGCAGAATCAATTCCCACAATATTTTCATTCATCTGCACCATCGCTTTCCACCAATACTGTTTGATGTTGTTTTTCAGCTCCGCACCGTTCTGTCCGTAATCGTAAATTGCTGATAATCCGTCATATATCTCACTCGAAGGAAAAATAAAACCATATTCTTTCGCGTGCGAAATCAGTTTTTTAAATATATCTTCCTGTTTGGCCATTTTTTTTGAATTTGTGCAAAAATAGGGAATTTAATTCTCTTTTCAGGAGCCGGGGAGCTGCTTTGGCTACGCCGAACCACTTCGCTAGGTTTCCGCTGTATCTTTTGCTATGCTGCGCTCCGCAAAAGGATGCCGCTCCAATCAGGGCTAGGGATTTGTGTTTGCTTAAATATTTGTTTCAAAAGAAAGAGATTCCGCGAAGAAAGAGAATTTCCATTCTGTAAATTTTTGGTGCAAAAAAGGCATTCTTTTTCACTTTACCACCCAGGAGAAATCCGTAAATTTGCTAAACTTTTCTTCCATGTACAAAAGCATTATCCGCCCGATTCTTTTCAATTTCGATCCCGAAAAAGTTCATTATTTTACTTTTTCAGTTCTAAAAAATCTGCCCTTTTTACCGCAAATTTTTCTGCCAAAACCACTCGAAGATCCACGTCTGGAGCGCGAAGTTTTCGGTTTAAAATTTAAAAATCCTGTCGGTTTAGCCGCAGGTTTTGATAAAGACGCGAAGATGTTCAGCGAACTTTCGGATCTGGGTTTTGGTTTTATAGAAATCGGCACTTTAACACCAAAAGCTCAGGAGGGAAATCCGAAGAAAAGATTATTCCGACTGAAAGAAGATTCCGCAATTATCAACCGAATGGGTTTTAATAATGGTGGAGTAGATGCCGCTGTCGCTCGGTTAAAATCGAAAAAAAACGTGCTTATAGGCGGTAATATTGGTAAAAATAAAATTACACCAAATGAAGACGCGGTGAACGATTATATCATCTGTTTTGAAAAACTGTTTCCCGTCGTCGATTATTTTGTGGTGAATGTAAGTTCGCCAAACACGCCGAATCTGCGCGAACTACAAGACAAGGAACCTTTAACAAAACTGCTCGGAACATTACAAGAGCTCAATTCGGAAAAAGAGAAACCAAAGCCAATTCTGCTGAAAATCGCACCAGATCTTTCTGATGATCAACTTCTAGACATCATCGATATTGTAAAAGACACGAAAATTGCCGGCGTAATTGCGACGAACACCACGCTTTCGCGCGAAAATTTAAATTCAGAAAATAAAACCGAAACAGGCGGACTCTCCGGGAAACCTTTAACAAAACGTTCTACGGAAGTCATTAGGTTTCTTTCTGAAAAAAGTGAAAAAGCATTTCCGATTGTTGGGGTGGGCGGAATTCATACAGCGGAAGATGCGCTGGAAAAACTTGAAGCAGGCGCAAGTTTAATTCAGCTTTATACCGGATTTATCTATGAAGGACCGGAATTGATTCGAAAAATCAACGAGAAAATTCTGGAAAAAATGTAGTTTTTAGAGGAAGAAATTCGTCACCGTATAAATAATCAAACCAACTAAACCGCCGACGAGCGTGCCGTTCACGCGGATAAATTGTAAATCTTTCCCTACTTCAAGTTCCAGTTTTTCGCTCAACTCTTTTCCCTGCCAGTTACCAACTGTGGAGCTGATGAGATTTCCGGCTTGATGCGTGTTTTTTAAAATGTATTTATACGCCGTAACGCGCACCCAATGGTCGATTTTATTCTGAAACTTTTCGTCGGTTTTTAAATTTTTTGCCAGCTCCGTAAGGTTCTTTTGCAGATAATTTTTCAGTGCCGAAGTCTCATCTTCCAGTTCTTTGCTGAGCGATTGTTTAATGGAGTTCCAGATATCCGTAGAATATTGCGTGATTTTTTCGGATGTCAGAAAATCATCTTTAATGTTTCGAAATTCTTCAGCCCATTGGTTTTCGGTTTTTATTTCATTTGAAAAAGTGTATAATTTGCCCGAAATTTCGTGTCGCAACGAGTGGTTTTCATCATGTTCCACCTCTTCAAAATACTTTGAAAGACCAATGGTGATTTTGTCTGCAATATTATCTTCGACAAATCTGGGAACCAGAAAAAAACTTTCGCTTTTTACCCGTTCTTTCACCATTTGCTGATTTTTCAGAACATATTCCTTAATCTGTTTTGAAAGATTGGTTATCAGGCGTTGGTGGTCATTTTTATCTAAAATATATTCCAGTCCATTGCCGATGATTTGGTTGATTTTCACATCGTCGGTCATTTCTTTGGCTTTCTTTTCAATAAAATTTACAACTTCGGTGTCATCCAGTTTATTTAAAATATCCAAAACAATGTTCGAAACTTCTTTAATCAGCTTTTCCTGATTTCGAGAAGCGGAAAGCCATTCGCCTACAAAATGGGAAATCTTAATTTTTTGGATGTAAGGCCGGATATTTTGTGGCGAAAGAAAATTATCAACCACGAAATTTCCCAAATTGTCACCGATGCGCTCTTTGCTGTTTTCGATGAGATTTGTATGCGGAATTTTCAGCCCGAGAGGATAATTGAAAAGTGCGGTAACCGCGAACCAATCTGCCAGAGCGCCGACCATCGCAGCTTCTGAAAATGCTTTGAGGTAACCAATCCAGTGCGCCGGATTTTCTTTTGCTAATATTGTTGTAGTGACAAAAATAAGCGCCATCAGCACGAAAAGCCCGGTGGCAAACATTTTGTACTTACGCAGTTGCGCTTTTTTTTCAGAATCGTTCATTGTTTCAAATGTACTAAATTTGAGTTTTACAATTTTTACTTCATACGATTTTACGCAAAAATCAGTTTATCAATCTATGAAATACTTTCTTTTTTTTGCCTTCTGTATTTCGTTACAGATGTGCTCGCAAGTTCAAAAACCCGAAATTTCTCAACAGAATAAAAATTCAATTTCAATGGAAAATTCCACCACTCAAAAAGAAAACCCTTATTATTCCCGTACAGACCGCACCAAACTGAATGTTCCCAACTCGGAATGGGAAAAAATACTTTCGCCGGAAGTTTACGCAGTTGCGAGAGAAGCGGCAACGGAAAGACCGGGCACGGGAAAATATAACCAGTTCGACGAATTAGGTGAATATTACTGCGTTGTTTGCGGAAACCATCTTTTCCGCTCAGATTCTAAATTTTCCTCAACCTGTGGCTGGCCAAGTTTTTTTGAAGCTGATAAAGAAGGCGTCATCTATAAAAGAGATTCAACCTACGGCATGGAAAGAACCGAAGTTTTATGCAAACGCTGCGACTCTCATTTAGGACACGTTTTTAACGACGGTCCGCCACCTACAGGCACACGTTTCTGTATGAATTCCGTAAGTCTGGATTTTATTCCCGACTCGAAAACAGAAAATAACAAATAAAAAAAATGCAGCTTATTGCTGCATTTTTTTATTTTAGCTTTTAATGTTTAAATCAAAGGTGCGCCAACCTGAATATCACAACGGTGGTGCGGTTCACCATGAGCCGGATTGAAAGCCGGTTTTGGTCCGCTAACCTGAACGGGCGCTGCCGAAGATGACACTGCCGGTGCAATCGGACTGGTATTAAAGCCAGGTGCAATACTGCCCGGCGTCGGTAGCGACTGTACATTTTGCGGCGCACTGTCTAGCGGTGCACCAACCTGAATGTCGCATCGGTGATACGGCTGCCCGTGTTCCGGATTTAAAGTCGGTTTCTGCGCTGTAGCAGCAGTATTTTCGCTTAAAGTTGTGTTTGCAGATGTAGTGTCAGCGACGACCATCGCATCTTTTTGTGGCGTGTTCAGCGGCTCGATATTTTGCGCCGCCGGCGCATTTTTGTCGCAGGAATACAAAAGCGCAGTGCCTGCAATTATTAGCGGTATTTTTCGCATATTTTCTGTTTTTATCAAAAATATTAATTAAAATTTAAAATCTACACCCACGTAAACATTTGCGGGCATAATCGGTGCGTATACCATTCCGGCATCGAAATAATTTCCAAACGGATTCTCAGCATCCAAAATCGGGTTGGCTTGCATTGTACTTGTTAAATTTTCACCACCAATATAAGCACGGAAATTTTTATTAAAGTTTCGTGAAATCTGTGCGTTTAACGTCGCATAACTTTTCGAATAGTCGGGAAGTCTATATTCTGCCGGGTTTGAATCTAAATTTGGAAGTTTTTGCTGTCCCACCAATTGCAAAGTGGTATCGAAATTCCAGAAAGCTTCTTTTTCATTTTTAGTTGTGGAGTAAGAAGCATTAAAGAATCCACGGTTTTTTGCCATAAACGGAATTTCTCTTTTTCCATCTTTAAAATCAGCTTGTACATCGTAATATTTATACGCCAATCTCATTTCCAGATTTCTGGCTGGTGAAAAATCAACCTGTGTTTGGAAACTGTTTGCAAACGAATTTCCGTCTAAGTTGTAAAACACGATTTTCTGCGGTGAAACGTCTAAATCCGTAAGGACCTCATTTTGAAAATCTGTTCTGAAGAAATCAGCAACTAAACTTGCTTTACGATTAAATAACTTGAATTCCTGCTGAAGACTTGCACCGTAATTCCAGGCAATTTCCGGCTCTAAATCATATATTTTTCCGCCATTTCCTAAGATTTCAATCTCACGGTTTGAAGCTAAATACTGCTGATTTTCCGCAAAAACATTCGCTGTACGGAAACCTCGTCCAGCAGAAAGTCTCAAAATGGTTTTCGGTGAAAGATCATATTTGAAGTTCAAACGCGGTGTAAACTGAGTTCCGGCTAAGTTGTGGAAATCTGTTCGGACACCTGCAACCAAAGTATATTTCAAACCTGAAAGCGTGTACTCGAAAAATAAACCGGGAACCGTTTCAGTTCTTTGGTAATTTTGCGTTAAATAATCTTCGTCGTAATTGTCATACAGAAAGCTTGCGCCGGTTTTAAATTTATTATTGGTGTTGCCGATTATACTTTCAAAAACCAAATTTGAATAAAAAGTGTTCTGTTTGCCCCAATAATTTCGGTTTCCGAAAAAACTGTCCTGCAGGTGCGTGGTGAACTGGTTCATCCAACCGATACTTTGGTAGGGTTTATCTTTAAAAATATAGCCGGTTTTGTTCCATATTTCGAAGCGCGAAAGATCGATTCCCACACCATAAGCGTTCTGCTGAGACTGATCAATTTTTTTGTCAAATGCAGTTTGTCCACCGAAACGCTCGTCTTTCACAAAACTTATTCCGAAATGCGTTCCCCAGCCGGAATTTTCTAAATCGTTATAATTCAGCAAGTAAGCAGCATTAATTTGGTTCCCGGTCGGTTGATCCAGAAATCCATCGTCATTAGAATCAATTTCACCTAAAGTGGCGTTGCCATGAAGCAAAACCGTTTGGTTCCATTTTTCGTTCAAAGGAGTAGTAGAAGTGATGTTGGTTTCCAGGCGGCCGTTCGCGTCAGCGAAAACATTTAAGGCAGTTTCCGGAGTTTCGTTGAATTTTAAAAGCTCGGTATTGATCTGGCCGGTAATACTTTCGTAGCCGTTCACCACGGTGCTGCCACCTTTGGTCAGTTGAATCCCGCCAATCCATCTGCCGGGAATTAAATTCAAACCATACGGCGCCGCCAAACCGCGGACAGATGGCAAAAGTTCTTTAGTTAAGGACGTATATTTTTGGTCCAAACCCAACATTTTCAGTTGTTTTGTTCCCGTCACGGCATTGCTGAAGGAAACGTCCACAGTCGCGTTGGTTTCAAAACTTTCAGAAAGGTTACAACATGCCGCTTTCAGCAATTCTTTTGTTCCGATATTAAAGGTTAATCCGGTTTCCTTCTTGCTTAGAGCCGTTGCATCAGCCGTTTTTATAAGCCGAACTTCGTCGATGGATTTTTGAAAATGGTCATCGAAGTTGCTGAAATCTTTTTTAGGTTTTGGCGCATCGGAATGCACGCCTTCGCCCTGCACACCAAATTCTGCGTCGCGGTCATAAAGACAACAGCCAGGCAACTTTTTATAAACCGTATCGGTGGTTAAAAACTTTTCATTATCGTGCCCAACATCAGCGATTTTTTTCAAAATAGCTTCAGCAGACGTTTTTGCAGGATCGAATTCCAGAGAAACTTTTTGCGTTTCAGCGCTCCAGTTTGCATCTGTGGCGCCGGCGCTTTTTGCTGCAGTTTCAATTCTGGCTTTACACATATCGCAATTGCCACGCACAAAGTATTCCTGAGTTGGTGCTGCAACTGCAGTTTCTGTAGTTGCTGACAATAAATCTGGGCTTCGTTCATAATGACAGCAGCTTGGTAATTTGTCATAAATTGCATCTGAAGCACGATATTTTTCATTGTCGTGACCAACATCGGCGATATTTTTTAAAATTAAATCCGCAGATGTTTTTGCTGGATCAAATTCTACTTCAAGTTTTTGGGTTTCTGCGTTCCAAACGGCGGTTTTAGCACCGGATTTTTTGGCTGAGGTTTCAATTCTTTCTTCACACATTCCGCATTCTCCTTTTACGGTAAAAGTAGATTTTGTAAGGGTTTGAGCGGAAATAAAAGAGGAAATTAAGAATATAAATACTAAGAGACTTCTTAATAAAGTTTTCATTTTTTAAAATAAATTAGTTAACATAGAAATTACCGAAAGTACAAACTTTCGGCTGTACGAGGTATGTTAACCAATTTTTGGCGGTTGCCAAATGTTCTGAAGAGCAGAAGTAAAGTGCAGCGTTTGGTAATCAAAATTTGCCTTTGAAGCAAAAAAATGCTTTTCAAAAGGTGATTTGAATTCTGCTGAAAGGAAATTTACGGTAAACTGAACCGTGCAGGATTTACAGTCGTTGCAATCGTGGTTACAGTCGTCTTTTTTAGGTGAATCTTTTGTGGTTTTCGAATGACAGTCGGTGGACTTTTTAGTGTCGCAGCAATTCTTTGCGTCATTCATTTTTTTGTCGCAATGTTCAACGGGGCTTTGTGCAAATACCATTTGTTTGGGCAGAATAAAAATTCCAAGACCCAAGACGATAAAAAGTATTTTTAAAGTTTTCAACATGCTGATGCAAAATTACTAATTAATTTCCGATCTACGAACACTGTTAAACCTTCATAAGAAAAAGTTAAAAATTTCTCATTTAAAGGCTTGATAATTAAATAATTGTATTTTTGCGCCTCCAAATTACCAAACATTACCTATGCAAAAATTCCTTTTAATCTTAGTTTCTGTTCTGTTTTTCAGCACTTCTTTCTACACCATTAAAAGCAAAAGCGAAAAGCACACAGCAAATATTATTAAAGCTGAAACCACAAATATTCCGCTGAAGTCAAAAGCAAAAAATTCGGCCGAAAAGGCGGCAGAAATTTATAACAGCATTTCTTTTTCCGATATGAAAAAACTTAATCCCGAAGTTTTTGAAAAAGCTTTCCTTGGTTTTGAAAACTTAAAAAAAGCCGGAAAAATGCCCGAAAATTCCAATCTTTTAAGCATCTGCGATTTTTCACTTTCTTCCACCGAAAAAAGATTGTGGGTAATTGATCTTGCTGAAAAGAAAGTTCTGTTTAATTCTCTTGTTGCGCACGGAAAAAATACTGGTGAAGAGTTTGCGCAGAAATTTTCGAATATCGAAAGTTCTTACCAAAGCAGTTTGGGTTTTTATATCACTGAAGGATCTTATAACGGTTCAAACGGATATTCGATGAAACTCATCGGTATGGATGCGGGTTACAATGATGCGGCGCTGCAGCGCGCAATTGTAATGCACGGCGCAGATTATGTGAGTGAAGATTTTATGAAGAGCCAGAAACGTTTGGGTAGAAGTTGGGGTTGCCCGGCGGTGCCGCGTGAATTGGCACAGCCGATTATCAATACCATAAAAAATAACAACTGCCTTTTTATTTATTATCCCGACCAGCAATATCTTTCGAGCTCGAAATGGCTGAAACCAGAAATAAATTCATAAAGTAAAACACAAAAAAACCCGCAAATAGCGGGTTATTTTTTTATTTCAGTTCAATCGGGTTGTTGTTTTTCTTTTGCTCCTCGGCCATTCTGGTTTCCATTTGCCGGCGCTGATTGGGGTCCGGGCTTCTCATGGAACCACGGCTTTGCGGTGCGCTGATTCCGGAGCCGCCTCGGGAACCCATTGCTGCCTGGACAAAAGCTGCGGGATCTTTGCGGAACTGCGCTTCTTGCTTTTCAAAATCTCTCCTTTTTACTTTCACTAAGTTTCCACGTTGGTTAAAATCCTGCATTTCAGCAATTTTTTTGGTTTCTTTCAAGTCAAAGGAATAATCACCCTTTGCATCTTCCACTTTAACAATTAAACCCGGCAAGCCGGAAAATTTATACGGTCCGTCCTGGAAAGGGACTTCCGTCGTAAACCAGGCGTACCAGGTTCTTCCTGCAAAATCTGTTTGCGCTTTTTGGGTTTTATATTCACCAATTGTGGCAGTTTCTGGCAAAATTTTCCAGTCCATCTGGCGGTCTTCTTCGTAAGAGTATTGATCGCGCAAAATTCTGGCGTTGTACAATTTTTTACCGGTTTTATAATCTTTTTCGACAAGGAAATCCAGGTTGGTTCTAAGACCCTGCATCTGACTTCTGTCAAAATTAAATGTTCCGGTCTGGCGCGCTCTGCCAAAGATGGAATCTCTTTTTAGCCGGTTTTCGGCATAAAAAATCGATTTTTCCGGAGTAATATCAAGGTAAGCGTTTTCGGTTTTAATATCGTTTCGGTTAGTAGAATCCGGTTTCATTGAAACCTGATAAACAAAACGGGTGGCTTGTGCGAAAAAAAATTGGCTCGTTAAGGCCAAAAAAAACAGTCCTAATTTTTTCATTATTTTAATTTGGTTTTGGATGAAATTCGCCTGCAATAGTTAAATTTTTAAAGCTATTGAAGTTATAGACAAATATATACGTCCTAATTTGATTTTCATTTTATTATTAGTAATTTTGCAATCTAAAATGATTCTAAATAAAAACAATGATAAAAGTTAGCGATCACGCAAAAGAAAAAGCCATTCAGTTAATGACTGAAGAGGGTTTTAGGCCTTTTGAAGATTATATAAGAGTCGGTGTAAAAAGCGGCGGTTGTTCGGGATTGGAATATGTACTGAGATTTGATAACCAAAAAGACGACGCTGACCAGGTTTTTGAGGATAATGGTATTAAAATTATCATCGATAAAAAATCGATACTTTACCTTGCGGGAACCACTCTGGAATATTCAGGAGGTCTGAACGGAAAGGGATTCATATTCAATAACCCAAACGCAAACAGAACTTGCGGTTGTGGTGAAAGTTTTTCCCTGTAAATTCCTATAATTTTTAAGAAAATGGCAAAATATACAGAAGACGACCTTCGGGTTGATCTTGAAAATCAGAAATACGAATACGGTTTTACCACAGACATCGAGTACGATGATTTTCCGATTGGTCTAAGCGAAGAAATCGTACGCATGATTTCGGCAAAAAAAGAAGAACCGGAATGGATGACGGAATGGCGCCTTGAAGCTTTCCGCATCTGGCAAAAAATGGAAGAACCGGATTGGGCGAATGTGAAATATGAAAAGGTTGATTTTCAATCGATTCAATATTACGCGGCACCAAAGAAAAAACCGGAATTGGCGAGTTTAGATGAAGTTGATCCGGAATTATTGAAGACTTTCGAAAAGCTCGGCATCAATATTAATGAGCAGAAGCGGCTGACCGGCGTTGCGATGGATATCGTGGTTGATTCAGTTTCAGTAAAAACCACGTTTCAGAAAACATTAAAGGAGAAAGGCATTATTTTCTGCGCTATTTCCGAAGCGATCCGCGATTATCCGGAATTGGTTCGTAAATATATCGGAAAAGTCGTCCCAAGAGGCGATAATTTTTATGCAGCTTTAAATTCGGCGGTATTTTCCGACGGAAGTTTCTGCTATATTCCGAAAGGTGTAAAGTGCCCAATGGAACTTTCCACGTATTTCCGTATTAACCAGTCGGGTAGTGGGCAGTTCGAAAGAACGCTGCTTATCGCTGATGAAGGAAGCTACGTTTCTTACCTCGAAGGCTGTACAGCGCCGTCAAGAGACGAAAACCAACTGCACGCAGCTGTGGTGGAATTATTCGCCATGGACGATGCTGAAATTAAATATTCAACCGTTCAAAACTGGTATCCCGGAGATGCTGAAGGAAAAGGTGGCGTTTTCAATTTCGTAACAAAACGCGGAATTTGTGAGAAAAATGCAAAAATTTCCTGGACTCAGGTCGAAACTGGCTCTGCCGTAACCTGGAAATATCCGAGCTGTATATTAAAAGGTGATAATTCAATCGGGGAATTTTATTCCATCGCGGTAACCAATCATCACCAATACGCCGATACGGGAACGAAGATGATCCACATCGGAAAAAATACGAAATCAACAATTATCTCGAAAGGAATTTCAGCCGGTAAATCGAACAATTCTTACCGTGGTTTGGTGAAAGTAATGCCGACTGCAAAAGGTGCGCGGAACTTTTCACAGTGTGACTCTTTATTGATGGGCAACGATTGCGGCGCACATACCTTCCCATATATTGAAGTAAAAAATCCGACAGCGCAGCTTGAGCACGAAGCCACCACATCAAAAATTGGTGAAGACCAGATTTTTTACTGTAACCAAAGAGGAATCAGTACCGAAAAGGCAATTGCGCTGATTGTAAACGGTTTCGGAAAAGAAGTACTGAACAAATTACCGATGGAATTTGCCATCGAAGCACAAAAATTATTAGAAATTTCTTTGGAAGGTAGCGTCGGTTAATTGGACAAAAGCAAAAAATTTGCCCAAATACCTGCCAGAAAATTTCATTAAATATTTAAAATAAAAAACAGGAAGTAATTAACCTTTAATTATCTAATTACCTCATTTCATATTATGTTAAAAATTAACAACTTACACGCAAAGATCGAAGACGGAGCAGAAATTCTGAAAGGAATTAATCTTCAAATAAATCGGGGTGAAGTTCACGCGATTATGGGACCAAACGGTGCCGGAAAATCAACTTTAGCTTCGGTGATCGCCGGAAAAGAAGAATATGAAGTCACCGACGGCGAAATTCTTTTCGAAGGAAGAGACATCGTGGAAGATGCGCCGGAAGAGCGCGCACACGAAGGCATTTTCCTTTCTTTTCAATATCCTGTGGAAATTCCCGGAGTTACCGTGACCAATTTCATCAAAGCTGCCATCAACGAAAACCGAAAAGCAAAAGGTTTGGAAAATATGACCGCAAAGGAAATGTTGGCTTTGGTTAAAGAAAATTCCGAGAAACTCAACATTAAAAGAGATTTCCTGTCACGTTCTTTAAACCAGGGTTTCTCCGGAGGTGAGAAAAAACGTAACGAAATCTTCCAGATGATGATGCTCAACCCGAAATTAGCGATTCTGGATGAAACCGATTCTGGTCTTGATATTGACGCGCTTCGAATTGTAGCAGATGGTGTAAATTCTTTCCGTAACGCCGGAAACGCTGTTCTATTGATTACCCATTACCAGAGACTTTTAGATTATATCGAACCAGATTTTGTACACGTTCTGGCTGACGGAAAAATCATTAAAACAGGCGACAAATCGCTGGCTTTGGAACTTGAAGATAAAGGATACGATTGGCTTTTGAATTAATTTGAGATTTGAACTACGCTGATTTCTTTTAAAATATCAAACTTCAAATATCAAACTAAATAATGGCTTTATTAGAAAATATACATAATAACCACGCGGCTTTTTTAGACACGCTTCAGCACAGTTTTCTGGACGAAAACCGAAAGGCTGCGCTGCAAAAATTCTTCCATTTTGGCTTTCCGACAAAGAAAGATGAAGAATATAAATACACAAATTTGCGCGAAATAACCGAGAAAAATTATAATTTTTTCCCGACAGAAGCGCACACCATTTCCAAAGAAAAAATCGCGGAACTGCATTTGGGCGAAGAAAATTTCGACTGGATAGTCTTTATTAACGGCAGGCTCCACAAGGAATTTTCAAAAATTTCCATCGAAAACGTGGAATTATTATCCTTTAATTTCGCGCTGAACGATCCGAAACATAAAGATGTTTTCGAACATTATTTCAATACGATTGCCGACCAAAATTTGGCTTTCACCAATTTGAATACCGCATATTGCAAGCAGGGATTTTTCCTGAAAGTACCGAAAAATGTGGTCATTGAAAAACCCATTCACGTTTTTTATATCTCTCAGAATCAGGACGAAAATACCTTTTACAACACCAGAAATTTGCTGATTGCAGAAGATGGTTCCAAAATCGAGGTGATTGAAAGTCACCATAACTTTGATGAAACCTACGTTTTCACCAACACGGTTACCGAAATTTTCACTTACCAGAACGCGAAGGCAGACTGGCACAAAGTGCAGAACGACAGCGACACGTCTTACCTCGTGGACCACACTTTTGCAAAACAGGAGCGCGACAGTTTAACCACCGTCAACACTTTTTCCTTCGGCGGAAAACTCGTGAGAAACAACCTGGATTTCATTCATAACGGCGAAAATATCAACTCGTTTATGAACGGAATTACGATTATCGACAACGAGCAACTGGTGGATCATCACACCGCGGTGCACCACAAAACACCGAACTGCGAAAGTTACCAGAACTACAAGGGAATTTACAAAGGCAAATCTCACGGCGTTTTCAACGGGAAAGTTTACGTGGACAAAATCGCGCAGAAAACCAATGCTTATCAGCAAAACAACAATATTTTGCTGAACGAAGGCGCTTTGGTTGACAGTAAACCGCAGCTTGAAATTTTCGCTGATGATGTGAAATGTTCCCACGGCTGTACCGTCGGTCAGCTCAATGAAGATGCGCTGTTTTACCTGCGCGCGCGCGGCATTTCACACAAAGAAGCGCAGGCCATGTTACTTTTCGCTTTCGCTAATGACGCTATGGAAAATATTGATATTGAACCACTTCGCGTAAAAATATCAAAACTTCTAGCCGAAAAACTGGAAGTCGATATGGCGTTCGAAGATATATTTTAAAAAGAAAAATTTGCCGTTTAACGGCATTTTTTTTTGTTTTGCAGAAACGATCTGTAAAGTTCAACTTTGCTATTCAGGAAAATTTGCCGCTAAAAGGTCTAATTTTTCTATTTCGCCAAATAATATTTTTTGGCCGTTTCAAGAGCATTTTTTTCGGGCGACTTTTTCCGTCCTCCACTCCCGCTTTTTTGCTCCGCTTCGCTTCGCAAAAAGAGCTCCGTTCAAGCCGGGTCGCGAATACGTCCTTAAAGGAAACCAAACGTTCTAACCAATATCAGAAATAAAAAAAACGGGCTAAAAGACCGTTTTTTTTCGTTTTACAAAAATTATTTTAAAAAGTAATTCTTTATTCGTTTTTAAGAAAACCTTCCAAAATCTCGCACGCAGATTTCGGTAAATTCGTGCCCGGCCCGAAAATAAAATCAGCACCGTTTTCGTAAAGAAAATCGTAATCCTGCTTCGGAATTACACCACCAACAACAATCGTAATGTCATCAGCGCCAAGTTTCTTCAATTCTGCCACCACTTCCGGAACCAAATATTTGTGTCCTGCAGCCAAAGACGAAACACCCAAAATATGAATGTCGTTTTCCACCGCCTGTTTTGCCACTTCTTCCGGAGTCTGGAAAAGCGGAGCCACATCAACGTCAAAACCCATGTCTGCAAATGCAGTTGCGACTACTTTTGCACCGCGATCGTGACCGTCCTGACCCATTTTCACCACCATAATTCTCGGTCTGCGGCCTTCATTTTCCTCAAATTTCTCCGCTAAAGAAAATGCTTTTCCGAAATATTCATTTTTGCTTGCGTTCATGGCATAAATTCCTTCAATAGTTCTAATGTTGGCTTTATAACGCCCGAAACTTTCTTCCATCGCGTCGCTCATTTCACCTAAAGTTACGCGTCGGCGCGCAGCTTCGATGCAGATTTCCAAAAGATTTCCTTCCCCTGATTTCGCGCATTCTTTAATTTTTTCGAGTATTTCTGCCGTTTTTTCCGGGTTTCTCGCGGCTTTTATGTGATTTAACCTTTCGATTTGTTTACGGCGCACTTCAGAGTTATCAATGTCTAAAATCTCCAGTTCCATTTGCTTTTGCGTGGACTTAAAAGAATTTACACCAATAATAAACTCTTCGCCACTATCGATTTTTGCCTGCTTTTTCGCTGCAGCTTCTTCAATTCTCATTTTTGGGATTCCGGCTTCAATGGCTTTGGTCATGCCGCCTTCTTTTTCCACTTCTTCTATGAATTTCATGGCTTCGTCGATCATCTGTTGAGTCAGGCTTTCGACCAAATGACTGCCGCCCATCGGATCTACGACGTCGCAGATGCCGCTTTCCTGTTGTAAAATTATCTGGGTGTTTCGGGCAATTTTCGCGGAATAATCCGTTGGCAAAGCGATGGCTTCATCCAGCGCGTTGGTGTGCAAAGATTGTGTTCCACCCAAAGCTGCAGACAGCGCTTCAATCGTAGTTCTGGTGATATTGTTGAAAGGTTCCTGTTCAGTCAAACTCCAGCCCGACGTTTGCGAATGCGTGCGAAGTGCTAAAGATTTTTGGTTTTGCGGATTGAACTGCGTTAAAAGATTTGCCCAAATATACCGTGCAGCGCGCATTTTAGCAATTTCCATAAAATGGTTCATGCCGACCGCCCAGAAAAACGAGAGACGTGGCGCAAAATCATCGATGTTCATGCCGGCTTTTATGCCGGTTCTTACGTATTCCAAACCGTCAGCTAAAGTGTAAGCCATCTCGAGAACCGGCGTCGCGCCAGCTTCCTGCATATGATAACCCGAGATGGAAATCGAGTTGAACTTCGGGATATTTTTCGAGGTATATTCAAAAATATCCGCGATGATTTTCATCGACGGAGTCGGCGGATAAATGTAGGTATTGCGCACCATAAATTCCTTTAAAATATCGTTCTGAATGGTTCCGGAAAGTTTTTCCTGAGATACGCCTTGCTCTTCTGCAGCCACAATGTAAAAGGCCAAAACGGGCAAAACCGCACCGTTCATGGTCATCGAAACAGAAATTTCATCCAACGGGATTTCATTGAACAAAATCTTCATGTCTTCCACAGAATCGATGGCAACTCCGGCTTTTCCCACGTCTCCCTTTACTCGGGGATGATCGGAATCGTAACCGCGGTGCGTTGCTAAATCAAAAGCTACAGACAAACCTTTTTGTCCCGCTGCTAAATTTCTTCTGTAAAAAGCATTGGATTCTTCAGCGGTAGAAAAACCCGCATACTGGCGGATTGTCCAGGGTTTCTGAACGTACATCGTGGAATAGGGGCCGCGTAAATACGGCGCTAATCCGGCGGAAAATTGCTGTTCGGTAAGTTTTTCAGAGTCTTTTTCGGTGTAGGAAGATTTTAATTGTAAACCGTCTTTTTCAAAAAAATAAGGCGTTTTACCCGGTAATTTTATGGAGAAATCGGGCTTGGTATTTTTAATGGCGTGGCGCATTGGTATTGACTTTAATGGAGGTAAAGTTACAATTTTTTCAGGAGTAGAAGCTTTCGGTGGAAACTTGAAGTTTGCGGGGAAACCGAAAAATTTGCCCAAATAACCAGTAAAAAAAATCCGTCTGGTGTTGACGGATATTTTTTATTTAATGTCAGGATCTATTTTCTTGGTTTCGCGCCTTTCTTCTTTCACTTTTATTTCGTGATCGGCTTTATTAATTTCTTCTTTGATGTTTTCACCGGTTTCCTGTAATGCATCGCCGGTTTGTTCCGCTACGACTTCTATTTTATCACCAACTTTTTCGGCGGTGGAATCAATTCTCTCTTTATCAAGGCCGACGGTTTCTACCGTGGTGCGGTCGCCATCTTCTTCAATTGTTGTTGTGACCTTTTTTTCGCAGGATGTAAATGCCAAAAGCAAAATAAAGGAGCCAAAAATCAGTTTTTTCATAATTTCAATTTTTTTTTGTGTTTCAAATATAAAAATTTGCAAGGTGTAAAAGCAGAAACCCTGCAATTTTCGTGCAGGGTTTCCGATATAAAAAGTAAATTTAATTAGTTGGTGATGTCGCCATCTCCGTCTGTAGCGTCTTTAGAAGCATCTTTTACAGCGTTTGCACCGTCATTGATGGCGTCACCTGTAGCATCAACAGCGTTTTCTGCTGCGTTGTCTACTTCATTTACAGTAGAATCATTGGTGATTGGCATGGAATCGTTATCTACAACAACAACTGATGCAGTAGTGTCCATATCAGAATCAGTAGCTACAGTTTCTGTTTTTTTACAAGATGTCAAAGCAAGAAATCCAACTGCTCCTAGAATAAAAATTGATTTTTTCATAATACGTTTGTTTTAAATATTTCCGCTAATATATTAAATTATTATTATACTCCTAATAATTTTCTTCTTCACCTTTCATTTTTTCCGCATTTTCTGCCATAATTACAGCATCGATCATTTCCTGTAAATCCCCGTTCATGTAGGCATCAAGATTATACATGGACTTGTTAATACGGTGATCCGTAACTCTTCCCTGAGAATAATTGTAGGTTTTAATCTTCGCGGAACGGTCGCCGGTAGAAACCATAGATTTTCTTTGTGCCGCAATATCGCCAACTGCTTTTTGAAGTTCGATGTCGTATAGTTTGGTTCTGAGCATTTCCATCGCGAGTTCGCGGTTAGCCAACTGAGAACGTGCCTGCTGACAGACAACTACCATTCCGGATGGTTTGTGCGTAAGCTGAACCTTGGTTTCAACCTTGTTCACGTTCTGCCCACCAGCACCGCCGGATCTTGAAGTCTGCATTTCGATATCTGCCGGATTTAGTTCAAAATCAACTTCTTCAGCTTCGGGTAAAACCGCGACGGTAATTGCTGAAGTGTGAACGCGTCCTTGAGATTCAGTTTCCGGAACACGCTGAACGCGGTGCACACCGGATTCGAACTTCATAATTCCGTAAACGCCGTCGTTACCTTCAACCTTCAAAATAAGCTCTTTGTAACCTTTTGCAGCTTCGCTGGCATCGGTAATCTCGTGTTTCCAACCTTTTGATTTGAAATACATGGCGTACGCACGGTAAACATCTTCCACGAAAATTGCAGCTTCGTCGCCGCCGGTTCCTGCACGGAGTTCCACGATGACGTTTTTGTCATCGGTAGGATCTTTTGGGATAAGCAAAATTTTCAGTTCTTCTTCCAGTGCCGGAATTTTATCCAGCATTTCATATTTTTCAAGTTTTGCCATCTCCACGAATTCCTTGTCGGAACCGTCTGCAATGATCTCGTCGGATTCTTCAATGGTGTTTAAAGCTTGCTGATATTTGTCGAAAACGGTCACGATTTTACCTAAATCGCTGTATTCTTTATTTAAAGCAGAGTATTTTTTCTGGTCAGAAATAATGTCAGGCTGAATAATTAAGTCAGCAACTTCGTTGTAACGTTGCTTTATGGCTTGTAGTTTTGGTATAAGAGACTTAGACATTTTCTGGATTTTTGTGTCTGCAAAGATAGCGAAAATGAGGCAAAAGAACGGCAAGAATTCTCCCGTCAGAAGATGCTGAAAAGGAATTCTAGCCCCGATCGCAGTGGAAATCCCGCAAGCGCGGCTGCAAAGCCGCACTGAGGAATTGTAACGCAGAGCGGGTTGTAGCCGTGTACGAAAAAAATGCCCTTCAAGCTCCTAATTTTTGCAAAAAAAAATCAGCTTCTAAAAAATAGAAACTGATGGTATATATGGTTTTGCTTTGTGATTGCTTTTCCCGGAATTAATGTGGGAAAGCAATGACATCAACTAGTGATGACCGTGACTGTCGCCGGTGTGGAGAAATGGACCACGACCTTTTGGATTGCTGAAAATAATTTCTGCGCCTTGTTCGGGCAAAGTTTTTCTGCGAACTTCTTCCGGATCAAAAGCTTTTGTTTTACCGAAGTATTCTGCTAAACCGGCTGTTAACCAGATTGGAATTACATACCCGAAAAACATAAAAATACACCAGAACCCAACCAGGAACATGATTACAAAATACACGGTCCAAAGGAACTGATAGAAAGGCCAAAACGCTGATAATAACATCATCTCGTAGATTTTAGGCAAAAATAGGATAAATTTTGATTGGTACAAAGATTTTGCGCCGATTTTTCTTATTTAAACTGATTTTAAATTCGCTAAGGACGTTTTGCAATTTTTTGCCAATATAAGGCGGAATTTTTTTGAGGTTAAATTAAGATGCGCGGCAATGTGAGATATTTATCATTCAAAAAACTTTGCCCGACATTTTTAAAATTCTTAATTTTAGGCATAAAATAAAAGGAATGAATTACAGAACAGAAAAAGATACGATGGGCGATGTTCAGGTGCCTGCAGATAAATTTTGGGGCGCACAAACCGAACGGTCCCGCAACAATTTTAAAATTGGTCCCGAGGCTTCTATGCCGCACGAAATCATCGAAGCTTTTGCTTATCTGAAAAAGGCTGCAGCTTATACCAATGCAGAATTAGGTGTTTTGGCCACCGAAAAAAGAGATATGATCGCAAAAGTTTGCGATGAGATTTTGGAAGGCAAACTGAACGATCAGTTTCCGCTCGTTATCTGGCAAACCGGTTCCGGGACGCAATCAAACATGAATGTGAATGAAGTGGTTTCGAACAGGGCTCATGTAAATAATGGCGGTGTTTTGGGCGATAAATCCGAAATTCACCCGAATGACGATGTCAACAAATCTCAAAGTTCAAACGACACTTATCCAACCGCAATGCACATTGCAGCTTATAAAAAAGTGGTAGAGCACACTTTACCGGCGGTAGAAAAATTAAGAAATACTTTGCACGAAAAGGCCGAAAAGTTTCAGTCTGTCGTGAAAATCGGACGTACGCATTTAATGGATGCTACACCATTAACTTTAGGTCAGGAATTTTCAGGCTACGTGGCGCAGCTTGATTACGCCATGAAAGCTATTACCAATACTTTGGACCATTTGCAGGAAATCGCTTTGGGCGGAACGGCAGTGGGAACCGGATTAAATACACCAAAAGGTTACGACGTTTTGGTAGCGAAATATATTTCTGAATTTACAGGTCTTCCGTTCGAAACGGCACCAAATAAATTTGAAGCACTAGCCGCACACGATGCTATTGTAGAAACGCACGGCGCTTTAAAACAGCTCGCAGTTTCGCTTTATAAAATTGCACAAGACATTCGCTTT
Organism: Kaistella treverensis; assembly: GCF_900114045.1. Taxonomy (GTDB): domain Bacteria; phylum Bacteroidota; class Bacteroidia; order Flavobacteriales; family Weeksellaceae; genus Kaistella; species Kaistella treverensis. Next base: position 202,339 of record NZ_FORQ01000002.1, on the reverse strand, counting down.
TTAGCTTCCGGCCCGCGAAGTGGAATTGGTGAAATTTATATTCCGGAAAACGAACCGGGATCTTCAATCATGCCGGGAAAAGTAAATCCGACACAAAACGAAGCAATGACCATGGTTTGCGCGCAGGTTTTAGGAAATGATACCACGATTTCTTTTGCCGGAACACAGGGAAATTTTGAACTGAATGTTTACAAGCCAGTGATGGCGTACAACTTTTTACAGTCTGCGCAGCTTTTGGGCGATGCGTGTATTTCATTTAATGACCATTGCGCGGTAGGAATTGAGCCAAATAATGAAAGAATTACCGAACTTGTGGATAAATCATTGATGTTGGTAACTGCGCTGAACACGCATATCGGTTATGAAAATGCCGCAAAAATTGCCAAAACAGCTCATAAAAACGGAACAACGTTGAAAGAAGAAGCCGTGAACCTTGGTCTATTAACCGCAGACCAATTTGATGAATGGGTGAAACCCGGCGATATGGTTTAAGTAATAGAAATGATTATTAATTAATTGAAAAATTCCGGGTGTTTTGCCCGGAATTTTTGTTTTTAAATTAAGCTAAAACTTCACTTTCAACCGACGTAGCAAAGAATTCTTCAAGCTCTTCCAAAGTTTCCGGTGTCGTGATGATGTCTTTCGCGACTTCGCCTTTGTTAAGCAGCACAATTCTGTCGCTGACTTCGGTGGTGTGCGCCAGATCGTGACTGGAAATCAGAAAAGTTACTTTTTCATTTTCTGACCAGTTTTTGATGAGTTTTTTTAGTTTTATCTGTGTAGACGGATCAAGATTTGCGAAAGGTTCATCTAAAACAATAATTTCAGGTTTGCCGATTAAAGCGCCCACAATTCCCACTTTTTTCTGGTTACCTTTTGAGAGATCACGGATGTATTTTCCGGCATTTAAAATTTCACCATTAAAAAAGTCCGCAAATTGCTGCAAAAATTCCGCAACGTCCGCTTTATTTTGTTCGCGCAGTTCACCTAAAAAATTAAAATATTCTTCAGGCGTTAAATAACCGATTAAAAAAGATTCGTCAATGAAAGCTGAAACCTGCTTTTTCCAGAGTTCATTTTCGTTTACTTTATTTCCTTCAATTTCAATATAGCCGCTTGAAGGCTCAATTAAATCCAGAAGAAGGCTGAAAAGCGTGGTTTTCCCGGCGCCATTATTTCCAACCAAACCAAAACTCTGACCTTTCGGGATTTCCAGAAGATCGATTTGAAGCACTTTTTTGTTGCCGTAAACTTTAGAAATATTGTTAATTGTAATCATAATTATATTTTTTTAAAGGCGCTAATGGTTGAATATTTTTGGCTTTTGTAGGTTTTAACGATCAGGTCAAAGATTTTGTCACGTAATAAAAAACCGGTTAAGCCCAAAACTGCTAAACTCGCGACTGCCATTTCCAACCCGAAAAAGTATTTCACAGCTGCAAAAACTGCCATCGGAAGTACCATTTGCGGAACCATGATCAGCACAACTTTCATATTCATATTATTGGCCCCGCCACCGAAAGATTTTGCCCGGGAATTCAGGTCAATCGGTTTTTTGTTATACGCGCCCGCCAGCAGCGTGAGGTAAGAATTTACACCCAAATTATAAAGCCCTGCCGCGAAAATAGTGAGGTAAAATTCCCAGCTGATAAACACATAAAAAACGGCCAAAACCATCGAAATAATTGTCGCTAAAACAACCACGCTCCATTTTGCTTTCAGGTAATCTTTGTAGGGAACGTTTTGCGTCATCATCAGCTGGTAATAAGAACTGTCCCAGGCCGGAACCCGCTGACCAAACATAAAAAGAAAGCCGCCGGTAACAAATATTCCGAGAAAAATGCGCATAAAATCTGTGCTGTAGGCTTTTCCGCTAAAATAAAGCAAACCGTAAAACAGAAACATAATGCCGGCAAAAAGCGCGGATTTTGCGGCTTTGCTTCTTTTTAAAAGGCGAATATCATTATTAATGAAAGTTCCGGTGGTGCCGAAACGGTTCAGAAATTCAATATTTTCTGTTTTACCGACTTCTTTTTCCATTTCAAGACCGCGGTCCAGGTAGAAATTAGCTAAAATATTTCGGTACGCTAAATAAGCTGTTAACCCAGTAAGCAAAACCGGAATTAAAAACATTCCCGGAATTTGGTAAAATGAGTAAAAAATCTGCTCAGAATATTCGGACAGTTTTATATAACCATAATATTCAGCAACACCAATTGCAGCGACAATAGCTCCCACAGCATATAAAACCGCGTTTTTCTTGTTCAGCAAAATATTCAGGAAATTGTTGAAGTAGAAAACGAACATAATACCGGTTAAAAACATCAGAACTTTCACCACCGAAAATCCGCCATGAAAAATGAGCAACCCGCAAAATGGTAACATAAACAGCAGATAACCCCAATTGAAAAAATTGAAAAATATTTTTAAAATCGTGTAGTTCACCAGGGTTTTTTTAGAAATATTCTGGCTGAGAAAAGGTTTAATATTCTGCGTTGGCATTTGCTGCATGAAATACCGGATCACCAAATCTGCCACGGCGTAATAAAGGAAATATTTGCTGAAAATGCGCACTGGGTCTATATTGAGTTCTTCGCGGCTGTAGAAATAAAGTCCAAACGCCATTGCAACCAGCGAAATACCGAGCCACATGTAGGTAAAACCCATCAGGATTTTCATGGCGAGATTCGCGCCGAATTGTGGATTTCTAAAAAAACTTTGGAGTTCTAATTTTAAAAGTTTACCATACATGGCGATTGTTTGCTAATAAGTGCGCAAAAACCGCGTTTTGTTACAGTTTTACTTCATTAATTCGCGCGCCTGCGCAACGGCAGCTTCGGTAATTTGCGCGCCGGAAAGAAGTTGCGCAATTTCCTGAAGTTTTTCCTCGTCGTTGAGGCGAATTATTGTCGATTGGGTTTTCCCGGAAATTTCCCGCTTGATCACCTTATAATTGCTGTTTCCTTTTGCAGCGACTTGCGCCAGGTGGCTGATGATGATGAGCTGCATATTTTCCGACATTTCTTTCATTACATTGCCGATTTCTTCAGCAACTTTTCCCGAAACTCCAGTATCTATTTCATCTAAAATCAATGTTGGCAATTCTGTGTTTTCAGCCATTAATTTTTTAATGGAAAGCATAACGCGTGATCTTTCACCACCGGAAATTGCGGTTTGAATCGGTTTTAAAGGAAAACCCGAATTTGCCTGGAATAAAAGCTGAATACTTTCTTTTCCGCGCGGTGTAAAGTTTTCTAAACCAGTTAAATGTACTTCGATTTTGGATTTTTCTAAACCTAATTGATGCAACAGTTTTTCTATTTTATTAATGAAATCCGGAATTGCTTTTTTACGATTTTTAGACAATTCAGCAGCTAATTTTTCTAACTGAATTTTCTTCTTTGAAATTTCGGTTTCAAGTGTAGAAATTGTCACTTCCAAATCCGCGAAACCGGTTTGTTCCGCGAAAAGCTGGTCACGAATTGCCTGTAATTCTTCTACAGAATTTACTTTGTGTTTCAGGAACAGCGAATTTATTTTGTTCAGTTGATTTCCCAGTTCAAAAATAACTTCAGGATCGGTTTCCATCTGTTCCGACTGATTTTGCAAATCGAAAACAACATCTTTTAATTCAACAAAATTTTCCGCAAAACGCTGGCTTATTTTCGAAAACTCGTGTGATAAGGAAGCCACTTTTGCAAGCTTGTTTTTCACATCCAACAAAGAATCCAGAACACCAATTTCTTCCTGATCCATTTTATTGAAGATCAAAGACAGATTTTCCACAATTGCTTCAGCGTTTTCCTGTTTTGAAAGTTGGTTTTGAACTTCCTCCAAATCAAATTCATCCAGATTTACCTCATTTAACTCGGTGAGTAAAAATGCTTTGTAATCGTTTTCTTTATTGCCTTCCGCGAGTTGGCTTTTAAAAATATCGAGCTCTTTTGCCCATTTTTTATAAATTTCAAATTCCTTTTGGTACTCGAAAATCAGCACTTTATTTTTCGAAAGTCCGTCAATCATCTGGAACTGATATTCCTGGTCGAAGAGATTTGAAGTTTCGAACTGCGAATGAATATCGATGAGCTTTTCGGAAAGTTTTTTCAGCGTTTCCAAAGTCACCGGAACATCGTTTACAAAAGCGCGCGATTTCCCGGTTGGTAAAATTTCCCGTCGGATGACCGTATTTTTTTCAAAATCCAGGTCGTTTTCCTCGAAAAAATTCCGAAAATTTTCAGTCACTACAAATTCTGCTTCTGCAATACTTTTGCTTTCGGAATTCTGCAGGACTTTTACGTCGGTTCTTTCGCCTAAAATCAAGCGTAAAGCACCCAGAATAATGGATTTCCCCGCACCGGTTTCGCCCGTAATTACCTGTAAACCCTGGTCTAAAGTAATTTCAAGGGAATCGATAAGCGCAAAGTTTTTAATGAAAATCCGTGATAGCATAGTTTAAAAGCAATATTTGAAATCTGAAGTTCAGAACGCGAATTTACGATATTAAAAAACACCATCAAACCGCAAAAAATACCGAAACAGCTACAATAATGCCAATTCCGAAAAATGGGTAAAACGGAAAAAAAATGCCAAATAAGCGGTAATTTTTGCTATTTCCACTTGCTCCATTTAGTGTCGATATCTTTTGGAGACAGGGTGGTGAAAAGTGCTTTCAGCTCCGCCATATTAATTCCGGCGTTTGTGCCAGTGTTGAAAATATTGAAAATTTCCTGGGTTTTAGTGTCGATAAAAATGCTCACGGGATAGTTCATCTGAAAATTATCTTCGTACACTTTCAGCTGTAGCAAAGCGTCGGCAATAATTTTTTTCGCCGGTGTTTGGTCTTGTTTTCCCAAATTATCCAGACCCGCGCGGTGATAGGTGTAATACACATTTCGAAGTGTATTTTGCTCAGGCTTTAAAATATTGTCAATTAAAGTTGCGCGTGTCCTCGGACCTTCAAGCAGCGACCAGCCGGCAAAGTTTTGGTTCTGAGAATTGTTGGAGATTTTCAGCGCTTTTTCAAACCATTCCTGGCCGCCGCGTGCACGAAAACTGTCGCCGTCGTAACCCAAAATCGTGTAAACATAAAAGCTCACCACATCGATGAGGTTTTTGCCGGAAAACTGTCGTTCGTTGAAAACCAGGTTTTCATTTTCGGTATAATCGAATGTGAAATTGGTGTCGTTTAGGTTTAAAAGCGGCGTTTCGTAAGTTGTGTTAAAAACCGGGCGAACGGCCTGTACCACGATGCTTCCTTTAAAATTACTGTTTCCGGGTCTTTCCGTAATCACGATTGAAAAATTACATTTAATCTTTTCGAAATTCTGTAATTTTTTGCCGGTCCAGCTGGTATTGTTGATGAAGTCGCGCAGACTTTTTTCTAAAGTTTGAAAAACCTGCGTGTTACTGCCGGCAATTTGCTGGGAATTCACCTGAACGTTCGCTAGAATTTCCTGCGAAAAGCTGAGGTGAAAGGCAAAAAAAAGACTTAAAAATGTAAAAAATTTCTTCATTTGTAAAATTTGAAAACGGAAATTCCGGTGTATTATTTCACCATTTTTTCTTCCACGAAATTCAGGAGATCTTTAGCGACTTCTTTTTTTGATTTTAATGGAAATTCCAAAAGCGAATCGCTGGTTAAAATTTTAATTTTATTGGTGCTTCCCTGAAAACCTGCACCTTCATCGCGCAGCGAGTTTAAAACAATCATATTCAGGTTTTTTTTCAGCAGTTTTCCTTTGGCATTTTCTTCTTCATTTTCGGTTTCCAAAGCAAAGCCGACCAAAAACTGATGCTTTTTTTGTTCGCCCATCGTTTTCAGAATATCCGAATTTTTCACCAGGTCAAGCGTTAAAAAATCTTCTTTCTTTTTTATTTTTTCGGAAGCGATGTCTTTTGGCGCGTAATCTGCCACGGCTGCGCTTGCAATTGCAATGTCCACATTTTCGTAAAACTCAAAAACTTTCGAAAACATTTCTTTTGCGGATTTTACCCGGTAAACGGCTATATTTTCGTGATTTATATTTTCAGCGCTCGGTCCGGAAATCAAAATGACTTTTGCGCCACGCTTCGCTGCTTCTTCGGCAATTGCAAAACCCATTTTTCCCGACGAATGATTGCCGATAAACCTTACGGGATCGATCTGTTCATGCGTCGGTCCGGCCGTAATCAGCACAGTTTTTCCGGCTAAAGTTTTTTTAGCATTAAAGAATTCTTCAATAATTTGTGAAATGGTTTCCGGTTCCGCCATTCTACCCTGACCGGAAAGTCCGCTCGCCAATTCGCCAAATTCCGCAGGAATAACGTGATGCCCGAAATCTTCCGCCAATTCCAAATTCTGCTTTGTTGATGGATGCTGATACATATCCAAATCCATTGCAGGCGCGATGAAAACAGGACATTTTGCAGACATATACGTTGCTAAAACCAGGTTGTCGCACATGCCGTGCACCATTTTAGCCAAAGTGTTCGCGGTGCATGGTGCCATTAAAATAACATCCGCCCACAGCGCCAGTTCCACATGATTGTTCCAGGTGCCGTTTTCACAATAAAAATCGCTGAAAACCGGCTTTTTTGATAGTGTGGAAAGTGTAAGTTTAGAAACGAAATTTTCCGCCGACGGCGTCATCACAACCTGAACTTCAGCGCCTTTTTTTATAAAATCCCGAACGAGATACGTGATTTTATAGGCAGCAATCCCGCCGGAAACGCAAATGAGAATATTTTTGCCCTGAAGTGTCATTAAAAATTTTTAGGTGGAACGAATTTACTTAAATTTTGCCAAACAAACCGCGGCAGCCCGAAGTGCCGTAAAGAAAAAGCCACAAACCGAAGCGGCTTGTGACTTTATAATAATTAAGAAATAAATAATTAGTTTCTGTCTTCTGTTTTTCTGTAGTAAATCTCGTCATCTAACCATTCTCTGATGGCAATTGACGTTGGTTTTGGAAGCTTTTCATAATGTTTGGAGATTTCAATCTGTTCTTTATTTTCGAAAACTTCTTCCAAAGTAGAATTGTGCACTGCAAATTCATCCAGTTTATTGTGAAGTTCAGAGCGGATTTCAGCGTTGATTTGTTCTGCTCTTTTGCCCATCACCACAATTGCTTCATAGATAGAACCCACATTTTGTTCAATTTTATCCCGGTCGTAAGTAATTGTACTTAGTTCGGCTTTAGAATCTTTTACGCTCATTTTCAGTTGGTTGTTATATTTAGAGTTTGCAAATATACGTATTATCTTTGAATTTAAAAAGATGGCGCGGCCACGGGATTAGCGGCAGTTGCGCTGTCTTTTTTCATTTCACGCGCTTTTTTTTCGGCGTCGCGGCGGTCTTTTTCTGCGTTTTGCTGTGCTTCGGCTTCTTTTTGTTTCTCAGCGAGTTCTATTTTTCTGGCTTCTACTTTTTTCTCTACTTCAGCAAAATTTTCTTTTTCTTTCTGAAGTTTAGCGCGAAGGTCAGCTGCTGTTTTAGAAAGTTCGCTGTCCGGCATTTCGCGTTCTACCTGTTTTGCAAAAGTGCTGGCCTCTTCCAGACGGTCTTTTTTCAAGTCGTAGATAGAATTTACAGCCAGTTCATATTTCGATTTCAATATGTAATCGTAGATTTTTGTGCGAAGCTTCGTACTTGGAAAATCATTTAAAACATTTTCAAAAGCTGTGCTAGATGCTTTATAATCCGCCATTTTAAAATATTGTCTGGCGTTTTCGTAAGCTTTAAATTCTAGTTTATACGTTAGCTCATCAATAAGTTCGTTGATGTTTTTGGATTTTTCAGAATTTGGGTAATTGTTCAGGAAATTTTGCATTTCATTAATCGCGAGTTCAGTGTTGCTTTGATCCAGATTATAATCCAGACTTCCTTCATAATAGCAAAGCGCAGACATATATGCAGCGTCTTCTACTCGTGGATCCTGCGGGAAAGTAACAGCAAAATTCTTGAACTGGTGACCAGCTAATTTGTAATTTTTATCGTAATAATTGGCGTAAGCAGAATTATAAACCACATTCGGCGCGTCGTCTGTACCCGCAACCAGATTCGAAAGTCTTTCGTATAAAACCAGCGCGTCTGCCCACTTTTTGTTGGCAAAGTTTTCGTTCGCTACTTTTAGAATATAATCTTTATCTGCACTTTTCAGCGCCAGTTCCTGCTGTTTATTACAGGCAGATAAGGCGATAAAGGCAAAAAACAGGATCAGGTATTTTTTCATAAATAAAATATGGCAGAAATTATAAGTTCTAATTTCCACGGTTCAGTGTGCAAAAATATAACTTTTTTGTCAATAGATTTTTTTTTATGATAATTTAACTAATTAATTGGTTGTTTGATAGCCCAAAAGCGAAAACACCGTTACCAGCAAGTTTGCCAGCACTTTTTTTTCGGCATCTTCCAGGTAATTTTCTTCGTCGCCGGTAACATACATTTCGTAGAAATTTTTATTGCGGATGACGAACAGCGATGAACCGACAATTAATGTTAAAATATCTTCCGGTTTTGGTGCATTGTGAAATACGCCGCTTGCAACACCTTTTTTTATGACACCATCAATTTTTGCCGTAAAAGTGTTGTAAAATTCCAATAAATCATCTTTCAAATGCTCGGTATGACGCAGTTCCTGAGTGACGAAACCATGAAAATAATTAAATTTAAATAGCTGATTTACCACATATTTTATAAGCTCTTTCATCTGCATTTCCGGTTTTCCGTCACGGATGATTTCTGCAAATTCGGCAAAACTTTCCCGGGTTTTCTGAACGCGGTAGCGATACAGATAAGACATCATCTTTTCCTTCGAACCAAAATAATACGAAATCATCGCGACATTAATGTTCGCGCTCGTGGAAATATCCCGAACAGAGGTTCCTTCAAATCCTTTTTTTGCGATGAGTTTTTCCGCAACGTTCAGAATATGAATCTGTTTATCAGTAAATTTCTTTTTCATCAGATGTAGTTTTGAGTAAAGTTAGGAAATTTTAAAACAAACGTTTAATACAATTAAGCTAAATTTATACTTTTAAACATGGAATTTTTTGATTTTCACCACCATCAGCCGAAGAAAAAAAACGGCATTTATAACCTGAATTTTCTCGAAACTACCACTGAAAATTATTTTTCGGCCGGAATTCATCCAAACCGAAGCGAAAATGTTTCGGAGGAAGATATTCTTTGGTTAGAAGAAATAGCGCAACACCAGAACTGCATAGCAATTGGCGAATGTGGTTTAGACGGTTTGATAAATATTCCGCGTGAAAACCAGGAAAAAATATTTAAATTTCAGATTCAGCTCGCTAATAAAATCCGCAAACCATTAATTATACATTGTGTCCGTAGATATTCTCAAGTGGTTTCGCTGCTGAAAAATGCTGAAGTTCCCGTAATTTTTCACGGATTTAACCGGAAAAAAAGCATTGGCGAAGAGCTGTTGAAACACGAATTTTATTTAAGTTTTGGTAAATCGGTTTTGCATGATGTAAATTTGCAGCAGTTTGTAGAAGATTTTCCGATCGAAAAAACTTTTCTTGAAACAGATTCAGCCGATTTTGACCTCGAAATGCTTTACAAAAAAGTCGCTGAACTGAAAAATTTGCCCTTAAAAGACCTAAAAAATCAGATTTACCAAAATCTAAAAATTTTTAATATTCCTGAGATTTTATGAAAAAAGACTGGCTGGAGCGCACCGAGCTCCTGATTACCGAAGACGGCATAACAAAGCTGAAAAATGCCAATTGTTTGGTCGTTGGTTTGGGAGGTGTCGGTTCCTTTGCGGCGGAATTTTTAGCGCGCGCCGGTGTCGGAAAAATGACGATTGTTGACGGCGATGTGGTGGATCTTACCAATATCAACCGCCAACTTCCTGCTTTACAGTCAACGATTGGAAAATCTAAGGTCGAATTGGTCGGCGACCGGCTTTTGGACATCAATCCCGAACTTAAACTCACCAGAAAAAACCAGTTTTTGAATCCGGGAGACATGGAAAATATTTTCAATGATCAGGATTTCGATTATGTTCTGGATTGCATCGACAGTGTTTCACCGAAAATCAATTTAATTAAAAGCGCGCGGCGAAAAAAAGTGAAAATTGTAAGCTGTATGGGCGCCGGCGGAAAATTAGACCCGTCGAAAGTTTTGGTGCGCGACATTCACAAAACGCAAAGTTGCTTTTTGGCAAAACAAGTTCGCAAACGCCTGAAAAAAGAAAATATCGACAAAGGCGTTCGATGCGTTTTCTCAACCGAAATTCAGGATGAAAACAGCTTGAAATTAACTGACGGTACCAATTACAAACGTTCATTTTATGGTACAATCTCTTATATTCCAGCACTTTTCGGGCTTTACGCCGCAGCTGAAGTCATTAAATATCTGATTAAAAAAGATGAGTGAATTTAGCTATCCGAGAGCCGAAAAATTAAAACAGAAAAAAGAAATTGATCTTCTTTTTCAGAAAGGGAAGTGGACAACTTCAGAAAATTTACGTATTATAACCCTGAATTTTGACCAAAGACCACAAGAAGGTTTTGCTTATACCACGCAGAAAGTCGGTGTTTCAGTTTCTAAAAGATATTTCAAAAAAGCCGTGGACCGCAATCGTGTAAAAAGATTGTTGCGCGAAGCCTACCGCTTAAACAAGGAAGAATTTGTAGCGAAATTTGGCAAAAATTCCATCTCCATGATTTTCTGGATTTCCCCAAAAAAACCTGAAAATTTCAAAACGCTCGAAAACAATTTTTTAAAGTTGTGCAGCAGCGCAAAATAATCAGCGTTTTCACCACCCGATTTTTGTAAATTTGAGTTTCACTAAATTCAAAAATCACCCAAATGTTAGACAATATTCCGTATTTACCGTATGTTCTCAGCGCTTTTATGGGAATTGGCTTAGCGGCTGCAACAGGTTTTCGCGTCTTTTTACCGATGTTCGCCGTAAGTTTAGCTTCCTTTATGGGTTGGATTCCGGTTAACGAAAATTTTGCGTGGCTCGGCGGTCTGCCGGTTTTAATTACCACCGCAATTGCCACTGTCGTAGAAATTTTAGCATATTACATACCGTTTGTGGACCACATTTTAGATACGATGTCGGTGCCGATGGCCACCATCGCGGGTTCCATTATGTTTGCAAGTCAGTTTGCTGATGTCGGCACGTTTCCGCAATGGGCTCTGGCGCTCATCGCGGGTGGCGGAACGGCGGCCGCGATAAGTTCAGGTTTTGCCGGAACGCGCGCGGCATCAACAGCAACGACGGGCGGCTTTGGAAATTCTGTCGTTGCAACTACGGAAACCGCAGGCGCCGGTGTCATGTCTTTTCTTGCAATGGCAGCACCCATTATCGCCTTTATCATCACCATTTTGCTGATTATTACAGTGATTATTTTAGGAAGAAAACTTTGGCGAAAACTTCAGGGTTTCAAGCGGAAACAGCCTGCCACAACCATTGATGTCGAAGCGATTGACCGAAAGCATCTGGAATAAAAAAAACCTGCTATTTGCAGGTTTTTTTTGTTTTTACTTTTGTCTCAAAGTTTTAATCTCGTTAATTTTTTCCTCAAAATAGGCCGTTTTATCCGGATGTTTTTCGGTGAGAACAAAATAAGCTTTAATGGCTTTCGCGTACAGTTTCTGTTCTACATAAAGGTTTGCCAGTGTTTCGGTCATCAGATGCGAAATGTCATCCGTGCGTTCTTTGATGACAAAATCCGATTCTTCTTTAAGCTTCGAAATTTTCGGCTCTTTTTCGATGAAATTTTCAATAACCTTGTTTTTGATTTCGGTAATTGAAATGTCGTTTTTTTCCGGTTTTAAATCGCTGCGCTCAATTTTCAGCCAGCTTTGCCAGGTGTTAATAAAACTTGGAACGTTACTTTCTACCAGCTTTTCGCCTGTATTTTCTTCGCTTTCTATTTCAGCTTTGGTTTCCTCAATTTTAATTTCAACCTCTGGTTTTTCATCTGAAACTTTAATAATTTCCTCCGTTTCCTGCTGAGCACTTTCAGCTTTAACTTCAACTTTTTCTTCAGCAACAGGAATATTCTGCGCAAATCTTTTTTTAATTAAAGCATCCGGCGTGTTGTTTGAAAACGACATTGGTTTCCAATCTAAAGGAGTTTCCGGCGCTTTCTCTAACGTTTCTGTTATAGAATTTTTCGGTGCTAAATCGGTGTTTTTTTCCGAATTCCTGAATTCATCTTCAGAAGTTTTTTCCGCTGAAACTTCGAAGGACTGTGTTTCCGAAAAGTTTACCTCAGCAATCTGCTTTTCGTCTTCCGCTGTGGAATTTTTCGGTGTTAAATCCGTATTTTTTTCGGAATTTTCATTTTCTTCATCAGAAATTTTTTCCGCTGAAACTTCAAACGATTGTGTTTCCGAATAATTTAAATCTGTGTTCTGAGAAACTTCTTCCGCTTCTTCCGTTTTGCGTCTTTTCGAAGCTTTCATTTTGGCCTCAACTTCCGCAATCAGTTTTTGCATTTCTTCCTCATGCTTATTCCGCGCAGGTTTCGGAGCTTCAGTTATCAAAGTTTTTGGTTGGGACGCTTCAATTTTTACGTCCGGTAAAAATTCATCTAAACCATGATAACTGAGTTTTTCGGCATCTTTAATCTCTTCTTTCTGCTGGGAAATATCTTCTTCGTGGATAATTTTTTCTTTGGTAAAATTTTCAGCGTCCAGACTTTTAAATTCGGGTTCTTGTTCAGTTTCAAAAATATCCGGCTTTTCAGCTGTTTTTTCCGTTATTTCTGAAATGGTTTTTGTTTCTGAATTTGAAGCTAAATCCAAAGATTCAAAATTTTCGGCCTTTAAATCGGGTATTTTTTCGGTTTCAATTTCTTCAACCGGAACTTCATTCTCTAAATTTGAAACCGGCTCAGAAGTTTCTTCCTCTTCAAACATTACAACTTTTCCCGCTTCCAAGGTTGCTTCCAAATCAATGTGCGGATTTTCACGCGTCAGGAAATCTTCTTCACCAGGAAATAAAATGCGGTTCAGTTCACCGTTCACATAAACTTTCGCCAGCGGTTCTACTTCTTTCGAAGCAACTGCAGTATATTTTTCGTGTGGATTTTCTACTGAAATTTCGTTTTCTTCAACTGAATGTAATTCCGAATCTAAACTTTCTTCTTTTTTTGAATTAATAAGCTGGTACAGAATTTTTTTATCGGTGGTGTAAGCGGCGGTTATTGAAAGTTCGTTCGAGTAATTTTCCGGATTTAATCGGTGCGTGCCGAGCAAATGTAAAGCGCGCAAACTCTGCAAATATGGATGCGTTGAAATTTCTTTTTTCAGCAAATCCAGGTCGGTAAGCTGTATTAATTCTGGGTTTCTTGCTATTTCTAATATTCGTCCGTTCATTTTACCAGTTCGCTACAATGTCATTAAAAATTTTATTGATGATTCTTTCATTCACCAATTTTACCTGCGATGCTTCGATTGCGTTGATGTCCAGATCGCTGCTGAAAACCGCTTCGTCGGAATAAGTTCTGTCAAAACTTTTTTCAGGCTCGATTTTGTTTTCATAATGCACTTTTACCACGATTGTCAGCTTGTTTTGCGCCGCCTGAATGTTTCCGCCCGGTGCATTTACGGAGCTTGAAATGGTGGTTGGAGTGATGGAGTAATCTGTTATTTCTCCTTCAATTAAGATGTCAGGTTTGTCGGTAGTTCCTTTTAAAGTGGTGCGCTGCAGAAAACGGTTTTGTATCGCGGTGGAAAATTCCTGCGATAGGGAGGCGTTCATCAGCGGCGCATTATTTGGAAAATTACGGATTTCGATGGTTTTCGTGTCTGCGCTTAAAGACGAACCAGTGAAACTGTAACAGCTCGCCAATAAAAAAAGTGGCAGAAAACAGAACAATTTTAGGCCGCTGTTTGAAGTAATTTTTTCGATTTGAAAGTTATGCATCAGTCTTCTAAATTGTATTGTTTAATTTTCCGGTAAAGCGTACGCTGCGAAATCCCCAATTCATCTGCGGCTTTATTTCTTCTGCCTTTATGTTTTTCCAAAGCTTTTACAATCAGCTCTCTTTCGTTGTTTTGAAGAGAAAGTGAAGCTGCTTTTGTTTCCTCAATTTCAATGTCTTCCACATCATCATAATTTTCGTCGGAATCTGAAATCATCGACGAATTTTGGTAAGAATTCGCATTTTTGTTTTCAAAATAAAGCAGCGAATTCGGGTTTTGCGATGAATTATCCGGCGTAAAAACACGATTAATTAAGTTTTTTTCCTGATGACTTAAATCGCCGTTTCCGCGGTTTTTGATGAGTTCTGAAGTTAATGATTTTAAATCATTAAGGTCATTTCGCATGTCGAAAAGGATTTTGTACATAATTTCACGCTCCGAATGAAATTCGTTTGGTGAAACGCCGCCACCTTTTTGAATCACCGCCGGCAGCTGCGACTGAAACGGAATATATTCCTCCAGTTTTTTAGCATCAACCGTACGTTCTTTTTCTACCACGGTCATTTGTTCCACCAAATTCCGCAGCTGACGCACATTTCCCGGAAAAGCGTAATTTTCTAAATAATTTACGGCGCTGTCGGTAAGCACCAGTTCGGGCATGCGGTATTTTTCCGCAAAATCAATGGCAAATTTTCGGAAAAGCAGGTGAATGTCACCTTTTCTCTCGCGCAAAGCCGGCATATCAATTTGAACCGTGTTGAGACGGTAATATAAATCTTCGCGAAATCTTCCGTCTTGAATGGCTTTCAGCATATTTACATTGGTTGCCGCAACAATTCTTACGTTGGTTTTCTGAATTTGCGAAGAACCGACTTTCATAAATTCGCCGCTCTCCAAAACACGAAGCAAACGAACCTGCGTCTGTACCGGCAATTCACCGACTTCATCCAGGAAAATAGTTCCGCCGTCGGCGACTTCGAAATAACCTTTCCGCGTGGAAGTTGCACCTGTAAAAGCGCCTTTTTCGTGCCCGAAAAGTTCAGAATCAATGGTGCCTTCCGGAATTGCACCACAGTTTACCACAATGTATGGCTGATGTTTTCTGCGCGATTCACCGTGAATGATTTTAGGGATAAATTCTTTCCCGACACCACTTTCACCCATCACCAAAACAGAAATATCGGTTGGCGCAACCTGAATGGCTTTTTGCAGCGCACGGTTTAAAACAGGATAGTTCCCGATAATGCCGAAACGCGTTTTTATAGATTGTAATTCTGTCATTTTTTTTCTTGTGTTCAGTTTTAAGAAAATTTGGCTCAATAGCGGCTAAAAATTAAAAATTTGCTGCTTTATAGGCAAAATTTTTATTTCTAAAATTTAATCCGCAGCCTGCTTGAATGAATCCCGACTTAAAAATTGGGAGAGAGTGAAGGCGGAAACGCTTTCTAAAAAAAATTAAAATTTAGCGTTCGACGAAGTCAAAAAGCTGCCCAAATTATTCCACAACCGTTGTCCCCAAAAGTGTTCCCTGCGTATTGCCGTGAACAAAAACGGTCACAAAGTCTCCTAATTTCTGACCTACCAGTTTGTCAAATACGCAAACAGCGTTTTGCGAATTACGGCCTTTCCACTGGTTTTCATTTTTTCGGGACGTTCCTTCAATCAAAACTTCGTGGGTTTTTCCCACATATCCCTGCATTCTTTTTCGGGAAAGTTCGCCCTGCAAGGCAATAACTTCCGCGAGTCTTCTTTGCTTAACATCGGCGGCAACATCATCTTCCATTTTCTTTTCCGCCGGCGTTCCCGGTCTTTCAGAATAAGCGAACATATATCCGTAATCGTACTCCACTTCACGCATCAAGCTTAAAGTGAGCTGGTGGTCTTCTTCAGTTTCGCCACAGAATCCGATGATCATATCCTGAGAAAACGCAACTTCCGGAATGAGCTCTTTAGCGGTATTAATCAATGACAGATATTCCGCGCGCGTATGCTGACGGTTCATTTTTTCGAGCATCCTGTCGCTGCCGCTTTGAACCGGAAGATGAACATATTTGCAGATATTGTCGTATTTCGCCATAACCTGGAAAACATCGGTGCTCATATCATGCGGATTGGAAGTTGAAAAACGGATTCGCATTTTTGGAACTGCCAGGGCAACCATTTCCATGAGCTGTGCAAAATTTATGGCGGTTAACTGCTGAATTTCGCTGGCTTTTTTAAAGTCTTTTTTCGCGCCGCCACCAAACCAAAGATAAGAATCTACGTTTTGACCCAGCAGCGTAACTTCTTTGTAACCACTGTTCCAAAGTTCTTTACATTCTTCGATAATCGAGTGCGGATCGCGGCTGCGCTCACGGCCACGCGTAAATGGAACTACGCAGAACGTACACATATTGTCGCAACCCCGCGTAATGGTAACAAAAGCCGTAACGCCATTCCCGCCCAAACGCACCGGACTGATGTCGGCATACGTTTCTTCTTTGGACAAAATCACGTTGATGGCATCGCGGCCGCCTTCGGTTTCTTTCAACAAATTTGGAAGATCTCTGTACGCATCGGGACCGACCACCAAATCAACAAGATGTTCTTCTTCCAGAAACTTGGTTTTTAAACGTTCTGCCATGCAGCCTAAAACTCCGACAGTTAAATTCGGTTTTTCTTTTTTCAGGTTTTTAAACTGGGAAAGGCGCATGCGCACGGTTTGTTCCGCTTTTTCGCGGATGGAACAGGTATTTAATAAAATTAAATCGGCTTCTTCCACCTGTAAAGTGGTGTTATAACCTTGCTCGTTCAGAATGGAAGCAACAATTTCTGAATCAGAGAAATTCATCTGACAGCCGTAACTTTCCAGAAATAATTTCTTGGTGTTTTGCGGTTTTTCCGCAATTGCGAAAGCTTCGCCCTGCTTGGTTTCGTCTATATATTTTTCCTGCACTTTTGTATAAATTTTTGGTTTTGAATTTTGGATTTAAAATTCAAAATGTAAGTGCAAAGATAAGAATTTCTATGACAGAATGGCAGCGAATTTATTGTATTGCGAAGGCTAAAGGCAATTTGAATTTCGATCTGATGGGAACACCGTTGATATTTGCAGGTGTCCATTTGCTTCTGATGGTTGAAATGCTTTTAATTACCATATCATCAAAAGTTTTCAGACCAGACGATTCAGCCAATTCCACATTGCTCATTTTTCCATCGCTTTCTATGTTGAAAGTCACCACGAGTCTGAACGTTCTCTCAACATTAAAACCATTTAAATTAATACTTTGGAAAACTTTCTTTCTGAAATTATTGATACCGCCTTGGTAGCTTGCGTCTTGCATATCAAAAAACGGATCGTAGCCGGGTCGTAAATTTTGAAAAAGCTGAGACGGCACAATCCAAAAACCATATATTGCGCCCACTTTTTTTCCGTCAACCACAGGCGGATTCCAGCCAGTCAGGTGTTTTGCCACCGTTTTTGTTAATTCAAAAGTACATTTGTTTTTCTCCTGCATGTCCACATCATCGGTTTTTAAATATTTCACCGTGCTGTCCGGATAAACTACGAAGCGAAAGAAAAATGCTTCATCTTTATTTGCGCAAGGCTCCAGTTTTTTATCAACCAAAACCTGGTGGAAGTCTTTATAAAACTGCACATCGCCCCCGATGTAGCTTTTCTGACCTTCCGGATAACTTTCGTAAATGTCCTGCGAATAAGCATTTGAAAAAATGAAAAGCGAAAAAAGAAGTAGAAATTTTATTTTCATTGACGATATATTTAAGTGAACAGGAAAAATGTATTTGCTGTTAAATTTAAAATTAAAAAATTGCGCCTTTTAACGGCAAATTTTTATGAATTAGCTTTGGGTTTAAATATAAAAAAACTTTGCAGCAGTGCAAAGTTTTAATTTTCAATTACGGCGCGTCACTTTAATAAAATTAAAAAAAAGCATGTTTTTGCCCCGAATTTTTTTAAATAACTTCAATCTGGTTTTTCAGCAAATCATCGAATTCTTCACGTTTTCTAATAAGGTGTGCTTTTCCGTCCAGATACATTACTTCCGCAGGTTTTAGGCGTGAATTGAAGTTTGAGCTCATTTCAAAACCATACGCGCCCGCGTTGCGAAACACCAAAATATCGCCTTCGCGAACTTCATGCAATTTTCTGTCCCACGCGAAAGTATCGGTTTCACAGATATTTCCCACAACGGTGTAAATTCGTTCCGCGCCTTTCGGGTTTGAAAGATTTTCGATGATGTGGTAAGAATCGTAAAACATCGGACGGATCAAATGGTTAAAACCGGAATTAATTCCCACAAAAACGGTGGCTGTAGTTTGTTTAATCACGTTTGATTTCACCACGAAATGCCCGCTGGTGCTCACCAAATATTTTCCCGGTTCAAACCAAAGCTGAAATTTTCGGCCGGTTTCTTTGTGATAATCTGTCAAAGCTTTTTCAACTTTTCGGCCCAAAGCTTTCACATCGGTTTCCAGGTCGCCGTCCTGATACGGAACTTTGAAACCGCTTCCCATGTCGACGTATTTCAAATCCGGAAAATGTTCCGCCAGTTCAAACATAATTTCGAGGCCTTGTAAGAAAACATCCGCATCTTTTATTTCGCTTCCAGTATGCATGTGAAGTCCTTCTACCAAAAGGTTAGTGGATTTCATTACGCGTTCGATGTGACGCAATTGGTGAATGGAAATTCCGAATTTTGAGTCGATATGGCCGGTAGAAATTTTGTGATTGCCGCCCGCGTAAATATGCGGATTGATGCGGACAAAAATCGGATAAGAATTGCCAAACTTGTTTCCAAACTGTTCCAGAATCGAAATATTATCGATGTTGATGTGAACTTTCAGCGCCATGGCTTCTTCAATTTCCTTCAAATCAACACAGTTCGGCGTGAAGAGGATTTTGTCGCTGGAAAAACCGGCCTTTAATCCTAATTTTACCTCGTTAATGGAAACACAGTCTAAATTTGCGCCGAGGTTTTTAATATATTTTAAAATATTAATGTTTGTAAGCGCTTTCGCCGCATAAAAAAATCGCGTGCTTTTATGAAAAGACGAGGTGAGCTTTTCGTATTGCATTTTAATGCTTTCCGCATCGTAAACATAAACCGGCGTGCCGAATTCTTCCGCAATTTTCAGTAAGATTTTATCAGTCATAAATTAATTTTTGAATTAAAAAAGCAGACCCCGAAAAGAGTCTGCTTTACAATATTGTTAAAAAACATGAGCTCTTAATCCACCAAAATTTGCTTAGAGAAAAACTTCTTTCCCTTTGCGCTAACCTGTTTGGAAGATTTAAGAATCAACATTTTTATTTTTGCTAAATTTTTGACAAAAATATATTTTTTAATTTAATTCTGAACGATTTATTTTTCCGGAAGCGGAATTATTTCAAAATCTCCCCTTAAAAGGCCCAATTTTAAATCATTTTCCAAATCTTCCACCTTGAAATCGATAGCAATTTTGTTGCTTGAAAGTTTTGCTAAAGAATCGATTTGGGTGAAAAGTTCGAAGAAACCATACGCTGCCAGTTTTCCTTCTTCAAAAATCAAAAATGATTTTTCACCCAAAACGCGGCCCGCAGAAATCCAAAGTGGATTTTTTCGCCCTATTTCAAGCAAATTTTTCAATTCTTCAGGATTTGAAAATTCTGCTTTTGTTTTGATGAAACTTACGGCTTTGCTTCCTTGCGTGAAAGATTTAAGTTGTAAAAATGGTTCAACATTCGGTTGGTTGGTGATTTTATCGGTGAAATATAGGCCGTTTTTATGATAAAGTCCGAACGGCAGCGCCTCGGTTTTTTTTAAACCTTTCGTGCGCATCATGAGTTTCGCCAGAATATCGCTTCCGGTAAATTCATAATGAACCTGCACGGTCTTTTCCTGTATAGGACGCCATTTTTTTGAAGTTGCATTAAAAATTATTTTCGCAGATTTATTCAGATCATCTACAAAATCGCTGAAAATAATTTTTCCTTTTTCATCCTGAAAATAAAGGATTCCTTTTTCGCCGGGCAAATCCTGCGTTAAATCGCGGATTTTATTCGGATAAGTTTTCGCGTTCAGCTCGTCGTGATGCTGCTGAATGATTTCCGAATCTTTATCTTTAATCATCAAAAGCTTGAAAAGTTCCAAAGTTGCGCGCGCGTCGCCCGAAGCGCGGTGCTGGTCAACGAGCGGAATTCCGAGCGATTTTACAAGTTTTCCGAGCGAATAACTTTCCGCGGTTGGAATCAGTTTTTTAGCGAGCGGAATGGTGTCTAGAGTATTGATTTTGAATTCGTAACCTAATCTGCGAAATTCCTGTCTGAGCATTCGGTAATCAAATTCAATATTATGACCGACCAACGTGGTGTTCTGCGTAATTTCTACCACGCGCTTCGCAATTTCATGAAATTTCGGCGCTGTAAGCACCATTTTTGGCGAAATTTTGGTGAGTTTCTGCACGAAAGGTGTAATCGGACCATCGGGATTTACCAAAGAAATAAACTGATCAACTATTTGATGACCATCGTATTTGTAAACTGCAATTTCAATAATGCTTTCCTGCCTGAAACCTGCGCCGTTACTTTCTATATCGATTACTGAATACAATTTTTTTTCTGTCTTAAATTATCTTTTTCTTCCGCCTAAACCGAACATTCCTAAAACAAATTTTGCGCCTTCACGAGCCAGCGTGGTGGTAAAAGTACGTCCCGCACGCGATTTCATCACACTTTCAAAAACTCCCGGTTCTTCTTTCACGGGCTTTGTTTTTACCGTAGCCGGTGCTTCTTTAACTGCCTGTTCCATTCTGCTGGACAGCATTTCATAGGCAGAATCTTTGTTCAGATCGTTTTCGTATTTCGCCACCAAAGCCGAACGACTCGTAAGATCCGCGATTTCAGCAGCATTTAAAATATCCATTCTTGATTCCGGCGAAATCAAAAAAGTATGAACCAAAGGCGTCGGAATACCTTTTTCGTCTAGAGCGGTGATAAACGCTTCTCCAATTCCGAGATTTTGAATGAGTTCTTTTGATTCGTAAAATTCCGTAATCGGATAGTTTTCTACCGCTTTTGAAATTTCCTTTCTGTCTTTTGCCGTAAAACCGCGCAGTGCGTGCTGAATTTTTAAACCCAATTGCGAAAGTACGTTTTCCGGAACGTCGCCCGGAATTTGGGTGATGAAATAAATTCCGACTCCTTTGGAACGGATTAATTTCACCATCGTTTCAATTTGGCTTAAAAGCGTTTTCGAAGCTTCTTTAAAAATGAGATGCGCTTCATCGATGAATAAAACCAGTTTTGGTTTTCCAGAATCGCCTTCTTCCGGTAAAGTCATATAAATTTCCGCAAAAAGCGAAAGCATGAAAGTTGAAAATAACTGCGGTTTACTCTGGATATTATCAACCCTCAAAATATTCACGACTCCTTTGCCATTTTTTTGCTGAATTAAATCGTGGATGTCAAAACTCGGTTCACCGAAAAAAGTTGTGGCTCCCTGCTGTTCCATCGCTACGATAGAACGCAAAATTGCACCCAAAGAGGCGGGAGAAATTGAACCGTAATTATTAGTTAAATCCGCTTTTCCCTGCGGATTATCGGTCACATATTGCAGTACTTTTTTCAGGTCATCCAAATCAACGAGGGGCAAGCCTTTGTCATCACAATATTTAAAAACGATGGAAATGATGCTTTGTTGCGTATCATTCAATTCTAAAATTTTCGAAAGCAAAATCGGCCCAAATTCTGTGACGGTTGCCCGCAGTTTTACGCCCGGCGCTCCCGAAATAGTCATTAATTCCACCGGAAAAGCTTGTGGCTCATACGGTAATTGTGTTTTTGCGTAACGCTCTTTGATAATGTCATTTTGGTTTCCGGGAACCGCAATTCCGGAAAAATCACCTTTAATGTCCAAAACCAAAGAAGGAATTCCGGCGTGTGAAAGTTGTTCCGCGAAAACCTGTACAGTTTTGGTTTTTCCCGTTCCGGTGGCGCCCGCGATGAGACCGTGGCGGTTTATGGTTTTCAGCGGCAGAGTAACGTTAACCTCCGGAACCACTTCGCCGCCCAGCATTCCTTTGCCTAAGGTGATAAACTCGCCTTTGGGCGCGTAGCGCGCGGAAAGATCTTCTATAAATTTCGCTTTATCTGCCATTTTTTTTATTTTTCAATTGTTAAAGATAAAAAATATTACAGAGTTAATTCGGTCAGTTACCAAAACTAGGAGTAAGAGTGCTGATGAAAGTCATTTTTTAATTCAGAGCATTTAGTCTTAAATTTGCTCTATCATGAAACCGGCAATAAGCTTACTTCTTTCAATCATTATTTTCGGCGCAAGTTTCGGCGATGGTTTGTTTATGCTGGACTATAAAATCAACCGGGATTTTTATGAAATTTATTGCGTCAATAAAACCAAGCCGGAAATGGATTGTCACGGAAAATGTCAAATGAAAAAAAATGGCGAAAAAACGGCTAATTTTTTCAGTTTGGTGAAATACTCTTTTGAGTTCAATATTTTACCGGCTAAAGTGGCAAATTTTTCAATAATTAAAGAGGCGCGCTTCGATGCTGAAATTTCCACATTTTCGTATCAAGACCAGTTTTTAGCGGAATACATTCCAGGAATTCTGCCGCATCCGCCGCAAATATAACATCAACATCCGTTTTTTCAATGCTTATTAAATAAGCAGCTATTTTCTTTTTATCAAAAAGAAACGGCTTACCTCATGTTATATTTAAAACTATCAAAATGAAATTTTCCCTTAAAAATATTTTTGCCTTTCTGGCATTGGCTTTCCTTGTTATCTCGTGTCGGACTTCAGATTCCGATGAAATAATTCCAACCACAAACACCGAGCTCAACGGCTTTCTTAAAATCAAAGAAATCACCAACGAAACACATATTATAGAACTCTATTCCAAAACCGGAACCACGCAATTGGGCTATAATGATTTGAAACTTCGCTTTAAAAACAAAGCAACTAATCAGTACGAAACACCGGCGAATGTAAAATGGACACCGCTGATGAACATGATGAATATGACACATTCTTGTCCGAAATCTGAATTGCAGAATACATTGAAAGACGCGACAATTTATGGCGGTTATATGGTTTTTCAAATGCCGGAAAATAATATGGAATTCTGGAATTTAAAAATCGACTATTCGATTGGAACTGCAGATTTTTCTGCAACTGGAAATTTGTCTGTTCCAGCTTCAATCAAAAAAACAGTGAATGTAATTGTTGGAAGTGATAATGTGAAATATATCGTGGCTTACGTTGAGCCAATTTCACCAAAAGTGGCGACAAATGACGTAACAATCGGTGTCTGGAAAATGCAGGACATGATGAGTTATCCTGTGGCAGAAGGTCTCAGCGTGAAACTCGATCCGCGCATGCCGGGAATGGGAAATCACAGTTCACCGAACAATGTCGCAGCAACGCAATCAGCCGCCGGCGGACTTTACAAAGGAAAAATGTCCTTAACAATGACCGGTTACTGGAAAATTAATTTACAGTTGCTGAATCAACGTGGAGTAGTGCTAAAAGGTGAAGATGTGACAGACGCTAATCCTGCGAGCTCTCTATTTTTTGAACTTGATTTCTAAAATTTAGCACACACTTTTTCAAAACTAATCTTTTCGTTGAATTAAATCGCGGGAATTTATACCCTGCTTTAGAAGCATTTTTTTCAAAAATTACAGCGGAAAGTTATACGACATTTCCTATGAAAAATTTAATTTTTTTGCCCTGTTTTGCCCTTTTTTCTTTAAATATAAATGCGCAGCTGCAGCTTGATTCCGGCAATCTTCACCACATTCAGGAAGTAATTGTTATTGGCACTGCGAAACTTTCCGCTAAAGAAAATAAACCTCTGGGTTCTATTGATGAATATTTGCAGAAATCGGCGAAAGTAGATATGATAAAGCGCGGCGCCTATGCCTGGGAACCGCAGATTAACGGTTTGCCCACAGAAAGAACTTTGGTAACCATCGATGGAATGCGGATTTTCGGTGCGTGTACCGACAAAATGGATCCGATCACGTCTTATGTGGAAATTTCGAATTTGCAGGAAGCTGAAATCAGTTCCGGGCAAGGAGGCGCGTGCCACGGAAACACCATCGGCGGCTCTATTGATTTAAAGCGAAATAAATCAGTTTTTGGAAAAGAGCAGTGGAATTTTAACCTGAACACCGGTTTCGAAAGCGTAAATCTTCAGAAAATTTTCGGTGCCGGCGCGAAATATAAAACCGCGCAATTTTACAGCGACGTAAATTTTATGTTGCGCGATGCTGAAAATTATAAAGCCGGAAATAACCAGGAAATTCCATACTCGCAGTTTAAAAAAATGAATATTTCTGCCATTTCAGGCGCAAAAATAGCGGAGAATAAACTTCTTGAAGCTTCAATAATTTATGACAAAGCCACCGATGTTGGTTATCCCGCACTGCCGATGGATGTTTCGCTTGCGGAAGCGCTCATCACTTCGTTGAAATTTCAGGTTTTACCGCAAAACGATTTTCTGAAAAGTTGGGAAACTAAAATTTATTATAATACTATCACCCACCGCATGGACGATACAAAAAGACCCGACACGCAAATTCACATGGATATGCCGGGCTGGAGCACCACCGTTGGTTATTATTCGCAACTAAAATTCGCTGCTAAACAGCACAATTTTCTGTTAAACGGTACCGGATATTACAATAAATCACGCGCGGAAATGACGATGTATCCGAATGATAAAACTGAAAAACTGATGTTTATGCTGACTTGGCCGGAAGTCGGAACGCTTGCACATACTGTTTTTCTGGAAGATAAAATTCAAATAAATGAGCATTCTGACGTTAAATTTTCTGCTTCTGCAACTTTGCATCAAAACAAAGTCGAAAGCGATTTTGGATTAAGCAGCCTGCAGATTTTTTATCCCGAAATGAATGCCGAAAAAACCCGCTTTCTAAAAAGTTTAGCTGCAAATTACAATTTCGAAAAAAATGGCTTTGAAGCTGGTTTTGGCTTGGGTTATGGCGACCGCGCGCCGTCTGTTTCCGAAGGTTACGGGTTTTATCTTTTCAACAGTTTTGAAAAATTCGACTACATCGGAAGTCCGGGTTTAAAAAATGAAACGTCGTTTGAAGCAAACGCTTTTTTAGGTTTAAAACAGAAAAATTATAAACTGAAACTGGCTTCGTCTTATTTCAAAATCTCCGACTATATCGTGGGAAATATTGTGCAAGGTTTGGTTCCGATGACAATTGGTGCACGCGGTCTGAAAAAATATTCCGCTTTAGAAAGCGCGGACGTTTTTAATATCAGTTTAAACGCTGATTTTCAGCTTTTGGAACTTTTAAGATGGAATTCGCAAATCGTATATCTGCGCGGAAAAGACAGCGACGGGCAAAATCTTCCGTTTATGAGCCCGCTCAGTTATCAGAGTTCGCTGAGGTTTGCTCAAAACAAATTTTCTACCGAAGCTTCAGTTTCTGGAAACTCAAAACACAGAAATTTTGCCGCAAATTATGGTGAAAGCGAAACTCCGGCGTATTTTATTGTAAATCTAAACGCGGGCTACAATTTCAGCTTTGGTAAAACCAAATTATTTGCGAAAGCCGGTGTTGAAAATTTACTCAACCGATATTACACTTCTTACGCGGACTGGAACCATTTGCCGCGCCCCGGACGAAACTTTTATTTGAATTTAAACTTCAGTCTTTAGCTGCGCAAGGTCATAAAGTATTGCGGCAAATTTTAAGTAAATTTGTAAAAATTAAAGCTAAAACATTAAAACGGAAAAAAATCAAAAAAAACCTGCTTTTAAGGCCGAATTTTTTCTGTTGCTTTTAAACCAAAAATGATTTTTTTAAAATATTAAAATGAAAAAACTAATAATTGCAGTAGTTGCTTTCACACTTTTCACGGCGTGCCAGAAAAAAGAGCAGATTAACACGGAAAATAATTCCACCGTTGCAGCCAGCGATCCGAAAGAGGAAAGTCTTATGCAGGACGCGGTAGAGTTGAAAAATTCCAAAGGCGAAACATTGAAAGTAACGTATTTTGCGCAAGGAAACGACGTTGCCATGAAAATGGAAAAGGAAGGTGAACCGGAGCAGATTTTGGTTGCGAAAAAAATATCCAGCAAAGGTGAACCTGTTTTCACCAACGAGAAATGGATGTGGGAAGGCAAGATCGGGACAGGTGGAAAATTGTCTGATGCTGAAGGAAACAGCATTGAATATCTTGAAATCCCGAAAACCGACTAAAAAATTACCGATTATTTCGGGTAAAAATCTCAAATTTTAAAAACAAAAATGATGAAGGTAGAACAAATTTATACAGGCTGTCTGGCGCAGGGCGCATATTATATCGTTTCCGAAAAAGAGGCGGTGATCTTCGATCCGCTGCGCGAAACGAAACCATATCTTGACCGTTTGGAAAAAGACGGAGTGAAATTGAAATATATTTTTGAAACGCATTTTCATGCAGATTTTGTCTCCGGTCACGTGGATCTTTCAAGGAAAACTGGCGCGCCAATTATCTATGGACCGACCGCAACACCGGATTTCGAGGCTATAATTGCAACCGACGGACAGATTTTTGAAGTTGGAAAGGTGAAAATTAAAGTTTTGCACACTCCGGGTCACACCATGGAAAGTTCCACTTTTCTGCTCATCGATGAAAATGGAAAAGAAACCGCGATTTTCAGTGGTGACACGTTGTTTTTGGGCGATGTAGGCAGACCGGATCTGGCGCAAAAAGCCGGCAGCATCACGCAGGAAGATTTAGCCGGAATTTTATACGAAAGTCTGCAGCAAAAAATTATTCCGCTTCCGGACGATATTTTGGTGTATCCGGCGCATGGTGCGGGTTCTGCATGCGGAAAAAATATGCAGAAAGAAACTGTAGACACGCTGGGAAATCAGAAAAAAACAAACTACGCGCTCAATCAGCCAAATAAAGAAGCTTTTATTGCCGAAGTTTTAGACGGTCTGGCGGCGCCACCAAAATATTTCGGGATGAATGTCGCCATGAATAAAGGTGGTTACGAAGATTTCGATTCCATTTTAGAAAAAGGAAAACAGCCGCTTTCACCGGAAGAATTTGAGAATGTTGCTGAAGATTCCGGAGCTCTAATTTTGGATACAAGAAGTGCTGCAGACTTCCACAAAGGTTATGTGCCAAACTCAATAAATATCGGTTTAAAAGGCGATTTTGCGCCGTGGGTTGGTGCCATGATCGTTGATGTTGCGCAGCCAATTCTTTTGGTTACCGAAGTTGGTGCCGAAGAAGAATCAATCACCAGATTAGCGCGGGTAGGTTTTGATCATGTAATTGGTTATCTGCAAGGTGGTTTTGAATCCTGGGAGAAATCCGGGAAAGAAATAGACAAGGTTAAAAGGATTTCAGCAGAAACTTTTGCAGAAGAATTTTCGGAAAAATCGGTCGTTTTAGACGTGAGAAAACCATCGGAATATGAAGCGGAACATGTAAATGAAGCCTTCAGTAAACCATTGGTTGAAATTAATGACTGGGCGCTTACCATTAATCCAAATGAACATTTCTACGTTCACTGCGCGGGCGGATACCGGAGCATGATTGCCGCAAGTATCTTAAATTTCCGCGGAATCCGCAATTTTACCGAGATTGAAGGTGGTTTTTCCAAGATTAAAGAAACCAAAGTTCCGAAAAGCAATTTTGTCTGCCAATCTAAAATTTAATGAAGATGAAAAAGTTAGTGTTATTGATGATGATATCCGCATTTGTGGCATCATGTCAAACTCAAAAAGCAGTAGTGTCAAATGCCGACAGAACTGAAATTAAACCAATGGTTTTGGACTCCGAAACCGTTTTGGTAGATGTAAGAGTTCCGGAACAGTTCGAGAAGAAAACCGCAGAGGGCGCAATAAATATTCCCTTAGCTGAACTTCAAAACAACCTTGGTTTGCTGAAAGGTAAAAACGTGGTGGTTTTTTGCAATTCCGGGAGACAAGCCGGTGAAGCGGTAGAAATTTTGAAGAAAAACGGCGTGAACACCGTGTACAACGCGAAAACATTAAACAACGTAGAAGCCATTAAAGACGAAAAGAAATGACGAATATATCAGAAAATATCACTTACAGCAGCGAAAAAGCAAATGTTTTTTCGATAAAAAAGACCGACAAACTGAAATATTTTGCGGTTGCTTTAGGTCAAAACGGCGTTTTGAAAAAGCATACAGCTCCGGTGCCGTCAACTTTGGTGGTATTAAAAGGTGAAATAAATTTCGTGATGGAAAATGAGCAGTTTCATTTTCGCCAGTTTGATGTGTACGAAATTCCGGTTGGTGTAGAACACGAAGTTACCGGCCTTTCCGAGGAAAATTTATTCACCGTCGCACAGGAATTGTAATGATAATGGAATTTTTTAACAAATATAAACTCGGCATTATCGGCATTTTTGTAGGAGGAATTTTGGGTTATGCGTACTATCATTTTATTGGTTGCAACACGGGCACTTGCGCGATAACTTCAAAGCCATTTAATTCCTCGGCATACGGAATGCTGATGGGGTATCTGATGTTTTCAACTTTTGATAAATCGAAAAAAAAGGACATCAAAGCCTGATATTTTTTAAATAAATTTTTTAGCCGCTTTTCGGGCAAATTTTCCGAAATTCTCAATGCTTCAAAAAATGAATTTTCAATTTTAAAATGAAGAATAACATTTTCAAAAACTGGTCACTGAGCAGAGTGCTTTATTTCTGCGCGGGATTATTTTTTGTCCTGATTGCGGTGAATGACAGAGTTTGGTGGATGATACCTTTTGGAGTGTATTTTGCTGTAATGGCACTATTTAAATTAGGATGCGCCGGCGGAGCATGCGAGATTCCTTTAAAAAAAGAGGTGAAATAAAGGGTAATTTTTATTTCCTTTTTTGACCAAATAAAACTTAAAATTATGTCACAGAAATTTCAAGAACTCATCAATTCTGAACGCCCGGTTCTCATTGATTTTTTTGCAACATGGTGCGGGCCGTGTAAAGTACAGTCCTCGGTGCTTACAACGGTGAAAGAAAACATTGGCAACGATGCCAGAATCGTGAAAATTGATGTGGACCAGTTTCCGGCAATCGCCTCGCAATACGGTGTACGCGGGGTTCCGACTTTAGCGGTTTTCAAAAATGGTCAGCTGCTTTGGAAGGAAAGTGGCGTGCACGATGTGAACACGCTCACCAATTTGCTTAAACAATACTCCTGATTTACAGGATTTTAAATTCGTCGCGATCCGAAAGAAAGGGAAATTTTTGCCGGTTTTTTTGCAGTTTTTCCGAGTCTAAATTTGCAGAAAAAATGCCGTTTTTGCCGGAAGAAATTTCTTCACCATCCGCGAAAAAGCAATAGCTGCTTTCGGGATATTCCAGATTATTTCCATCAATTCCAATTCGGTTTACGCCAAGAACGTAAGATTGATTTTCAATAGCGCGCGCTTTCAATAAAGTTTTCCAGGCGTCAATTCTTGTGGAAGGCCAATTGGCGACGTAAAAAATTGCATCATAATCGCCGTTATTTCTGGAAAAAACCGGAAACCGCAAATCGTAGCAAACCTGGAGAAGGATTCGCCAGCCGTTATAACTTACAATGATTCTTTCGCTGCCTGCGGAATAGGTCTTGTCTTCGCCGGAATAGGAAAAAAGATGGCGTTTGTCGTAATACTGGTATTCGCCCGAAGGTTCCACAAAATAAAAACGGTTCACAAAACGCTTGTTTTCTTTCACCGAAGCACTTCCACACACGGCAATATTTTTTTCTTTCGCAAAGCTGCGCATCCAGTTGAGGGTCTCTTCTTTTTGATCCGCAATTTCTTCAGCCTGCATATAAAATCCGGTTGAAAACATTTCAGGTAAAACCAAAATATCTGCCTGAATAGCAGCGAATTTTTCTTCGATGTTCCGGAAGTTGGCATTTTTGTCTTTCCAGATGATATCGAAGTGCGGAGCGGATATTTTAAGATTATTCACGACAGTACAATTTCAACTAAATATACGATTTTTTAAGTTAAAAAGTTAAGAAAATCATAAAGTGGTCTTATTTTTGAATAAGGAAAATCATCATTAATAACATTAAAAATTTAGAAATTATGAAAAAGCTAGTCTTAGTATGCGCTATGCTCCTAATGGGGCAAATGGCATTCGCACAAGCGTGGAACGGTAGAGGCGACCAAAAAATCCAGGTAGGTTTTAACGGTTGGGGCTATGGTACTGGTATTACGGGAACTTACGATTATGGATTGTCTAACATCATTTCTTTGGGAGCTGGTGCGAATTTCTTTTTCGATCATAACAACGATAAGTATGCAGATGATGATTTCGGTGTATTCGGTCGTTTGAACTTTCACCTACAGGAGCCACTTGGTTTACCGGAAAACTGGGACATTTATCCAGGTATTGATTTAGGTCTTTTAGGTAAAAGCGGTACTTACTTTGGTGCTCACGTGGGGGTAAGATATTTCTTCAACGACAATTTCGGTCTTTATCTTGAAGCTGGAAATAACGGAAGCATTGGGGTTTCGTTTAACTTATAGCAAACGCACGATAATTCAGACAAAAGGTTCTCATTTTGAGAGCCTTTTTCTTTTGGCATACTTTTGAGAATTCGTACCTTCGCAATCTTTACATATTATTAAAAATTATCAATGACATTAATTCAGTTATTTCAATTTATACTCAGTATTTCAATTCTGGTGGTCCTTCATGAATTAGGACATTTTATCCCGGCCAAACTTTTTAAAACCAAGGTGGAAAAATTCTATCTTTTTTTTGATCCCTGGTTTTCCCTCGCAAAAATTAAAATCCGCGGTACCGAATACGGTATAGGCTGGTTGCCCTTTGGCGGTTACGTGAAAATCGCGGGAATGGTGGACGAAAGTATGGATACCGAGCAGCTGAAAAAACCAGCAGAACCTTGGGAATTCCGCAGTAAACCGGCATGGCAGCGACTGATCATCATGCTGGGTGGTGTTACCGTAAACTTTTTTCTGGCGTGGCTGATCTATTCTTCTTTAAGTTATTTTAAAGGCGAAACTTTCCACCAAAATTCTAAATTTGAAAACGGAATTTCAGTCTCTCCGGCTGCCAAAAAAATGGGTTTGCAAACCGGCGATAAAATTTTAAAAATTGACGGAAAGAAGGCAGACCGAATGGAAACCTCCACAATAAATATGCTTTTTGCCAATGAAGTGACAGTTTTGCGCGATGGCAAAGAAGTTACTTTTCCGGTAAATGAAGACGGCGTTGCCGAAATTTTGGCTGATAACGAAGCAAAAGCCTATTTCGGACCAAGATTTCCGGTTGTTGTAGATTCTTTATTACCAAATGGTGCAGCGAAAAACTCTGGATTGCTGAAAGGTGATAAAATTGTTGGAGTTAACGGTAAATCGGTTCAGTATTTCGACCAACTGGTTTCTGAGCTTTCCCAGCATAAAAATCAGAATGTTGAATTAAATATTGAACGAAACAACGCGAAGCAAAACATCGATTTAAAAGTCGATGCAAAAGGTGAATTAGGTTTTGGTGCAGACAGCTCGATCATCCAGCAGGAATTCGAAAAAACACGCGTTAAAAAAGAATATACCTGGGCAGAAGCAATTCCGCGCGGATTAACCAGAACAATTGATGTGCTTACTATGCAGATCAAGCAGTTTAAAATTGTCTTTAATACCAAAACCGAAGGTTATAAGAAAGTTTCGGGACCGATCGGGATCATCAAGCAGATGCCGGAAACCATCAATTGGGAGTTTTTCTGGAGTTTTACTGCCATGTTTTCAGTTTGGTTGGCGTTCCTTAACTTAATTCCGATTCCGGGATTAGATGGCGGGCATGTGATGTTTACGCTTTGGGAAATGATCACGGGCAAGCCTGTACCGCAGAAAGTTCTGGAAAACGCGCAAATGATCGGCGTGATATTTTTACTGGGCTTAATGGTGCTAATTTTTGGAAATGACATTTTAAAATGGATTACCGGAAAATTCTAAAAAATTATCTGAAATAATTTTGGCAGAATTAAAAAAGTTTTTATATTTGCAAACGCTTACAGCAAAGAGAAACACTCCTCTTTAGCTCAGTTGGTTAGAGCATCTGACTGTTAATCAGAGGGTCCTTGGTTCGAGCCCAAGAAGAGGAGCAAAGCCATCACAGAAATGTGATGGCTTTTTGTTTTATATACTTTTAAACTGCCAAATTAAAAGCTTTAAGTTCTTTTGCGCGAACCGTTTTGTTCTTCTCTTAGGCAGCCTGAAAATTACTCTTCGTGCCTTTTGTGGTTGAAAAAGAATGTTTTTAAGGCAAAAAAACCTCCACCAAAAGGTGAAGGTTTCCCCATGAAGATATTATTTAAAATTATTTCTTCTTTACCGCTTTCGCGATGTTGATGATCACTTTCACCGCCTTTTCCATGGATTCCAGCGCCACATATTCGTATGGTCCGTGGAAGTTCATGCCACCCGCGAAAATATTCGGGCAAGGTAAACCCATATAAGATAGCTGTGCGCCGTCTGTACCGCCGCGAATAGCTTTGATCTTAGGTTCGATGTTCGCGTCTTTCAAAGCCTGTTCTGCAATATCAATGATGTGCATTTTTCCTTCAAACTGCTGCTTCATATTTCGGTATTGCTCTTTAATCTCAATTTCTGCCGTTCCTTCACCGAATTTTTTATTAAATTCTGCTACCTGATCGGTGATGAATTTTTTTCGTGCTTCAAACTTTTCGCTGTCATGATCGCGGATGATGTACTGAAGTTTCGCTTCAGAAATGTCCGCTTTCACTTCCATTAAATGGTAGAAACCTTCAAATTCTCTCGTAGTTCCCGGTGTTTCATTTTCCGGCAACATCTTAATAAAATCCGCCGCTAAAAGGGCGGAATTTACCATTTTACCATAAGCGTATCCCGGATGAACGCTCAGTCCGTGAATTTTCACCACCGCGCCGGCAGCATTAAAGTTTTCATATTCCAGCTCACCAACTTCAGAACCGTCCATGGTATACGCCCATTCAGCACCAAATTTTTCAACATCAAATTTATGCGCGCCACGCCCGATTTCCTCGTCCGGTGTGAAACCAATAGCGATTTTTCCGTGCTTAATTTCCGGATGTGCAAGCAAAAATTCCGCGGCGGTTACAATTTCGGCAATACCGGCCTTGTCATCAGCGCCAAGCAATGAAGTTCCGTCGGTGGTAATTAATGTTTTCCCTATATAATCTTTTAACGTTTCAAATTTTGATGGTGAAAGAGTAAAACCGGTTTCTTTATTTAAAACCAGATCTTTTCCGTCGTAATCGTCCCAAATTTGCGGTTTTACATCTTTTCCATTAAAGTCTGGTGAGGTGTCATAATGCGAGATAAAACCTACGACAGGTTCATCATCATTTTCAAGATTTGAAGGAACATAGGCATAAATATAACCGTTTTCATCAATCGAAACATCGCTTAAACCAAGGGTTTTCAGTTCTTCAAAAATATAGTTCGCAATGTCCCACTGTTGCGGAGTTGATGGCGTGAATTCGCTCTCCGGATCGCTGGTAGAATATATTTTTGCATAAGTGATAAAGCGGTTTTGCAGCTTCAGTTTCCAGTCAAGATTAAAATCGATGCTTGTCATTATAAAGTATTTTTAACAAAGTTAAAATTTTAGGTTGAGCCCCGCCCAAGATTTAGGAATTATTTTTGCTGCGCTTCAGCGTATTTCTTTCCTAAAATATACATCCTCAGCTTATTAAAATTTTTTCCGGGTTTTTTTAGCCGTTTTTTAAAGTTTTGGTATATTTGAGAAAACCAAAAAGGAAAAATGTTTTTAACCGAATGTCCGCGCGACGCCATGCAAGGTTGGCCAGATTTTATACCGACCGATACCAAAATCGACTATATTAATGCGCTGATGGCGGTTGGTTTTGATGTGCTGGACTGCGGCAGTTTTGTCTCGCCGAAAAGCATTCCGCAAATGGCGGATTCCGGTGTGGTCTTGGACAGAATCGATAAAAGCATTTCCAACACCAAACTTTCGGTGATTGTGGCAAATTTTCGCGGCGCCGAAAAGGCCTTGAAACATCAATCCGTAGATATTTTGGGTTTTCCGTTTTCACTTTCCGAAACTTTTCAACACAGAAACACCAATAAAAGCCGCGAAGAAGCCTTTAATGAAATCAAAAAGATTACGGCGCTTCTGGAAAAAGACGGCCGAATTTTAAACGTTTATTTTTCAATGGCTTTCGGGAATCCGTACGGCGATGTTTGGACCGCGGAAGAGATTGATAAATGGGCGCAGCGTTTCAGCGATATCGGCATTAAAAATATTTTGCTTTCCGACACTACGGGAACGGGAACTGCCGAGCAAATTGCACAGCTTTTTTCATTAATTCCAAAAAAATATCCGCACATCGATTTCGGTGCGCATTTCCATAACCGATATCAGGATTCTTACTCAAAATTAAAAGCCGCTTACGATAATGGCTGTCGCCGTTTTGATTCAGCAATTAAAGGAATCGGCGGCTGTCCCATGGCAAATGACGAACTCGTAGGAAATATGCCGACTGAGCAAATCATTAATTTTATGGCCTCCGAAAAGATTGATCATTCGCTGAATTTGCTCAATTTTGAAAGCGCTTTTAACAGAGCCAAAAATATCTTCCATTTTTAACCAAATTTTTTAAAATTATGGCAACTTCAAAAGTTATTTATTCCGGCGATTTACGCTGCGAATCCGAACATTTACAGTCCGGAACCATCATTTATACTGATGCGCCGACAGATAACCACGGAAAAGGTGAAGCGTTTTCACCAACCGATCTTTGCGCGACTTCTTTAGCGCAATGTATGCTGACAACCATTGCGATTTTAGGTAAAGACCGCGGAATTTCAATCGATGGTTCTTATGCGGAAGTTCAGAAAAATATGAACCCGAAGCCGCGAAAAATTGCAGAAATCGTTTGCGATGTTCACATAAAAGGAAATTTCAGCGAGGATGAGAAAAAATTCCTCGAAGAAACAGCGTACAACTGCCCGGTGGCTTTGTCGCTGAGTTCAGATTTAAAGAAAACCATCAGTTTCACCTACGACAGCTGAGATTTTTAAAATTAAAAAATTTGCCCTTAAAGCGGCAGATTTTTCGGTTTTATGATATTAATTAGGTGATTCTTAGAACAAAGCGTGTTTTATTTTGGTATCTTTATAAGAACAAAAAACACTGCTATGACATCAACAATTACTTATTTGGGCGATAAAAAAATCGTTTCGAAACATGAAAAATCCGGCGCCGAAATCATTACCTGTGCGCCCGTGCGGGAAGGCGGAACTTCTGAAATGTTCTCACCTTCGGATTTATTTGGTATTTCGCTGGGACAGTCCATGCTGATGGCAGTGGCTGTTTTGGGAAAAGAACGTGGCATTGATATCACCGGCGCGAAATGCGACTTGAAAAAATCTACGCATCCGCAACCGAAAAGAATCGGCACCATTTTCTGCATCGTGCGTTTTCCTGGAAATTATACGGAGAATGAAAAGAAATTCATCGAAGAAACGGCCTTAAATTGCCCGGTGGCGCTTTCCATTCACCCGAATGTTCAACGAACTGTTCTGTTTGAATACGGACATTTATAAATCACAAAAAAAGCCGCTTTTAGCGGCTTTTTTTTTAAATCATTCCAAGTTCGAAGCGGGCTTCTTCACTCATCATATCTTTGTTCCAGGCTGGTTCGAAAGTAAGGTCGAGGTCAACTTCTTTCACACCTTCAACCTCGGAGACTTTTTCCCTTACTTCAGCCGGTAAACTTTCCGCTACCGGACAGTTTGGTGTTGTTAAAGTCATAATGACTTTTACGGCGCCTTCATCGGAAATCTGTACGTCGTAGATAAGTCCCAGTTCATAAATGTCCACCGGAATTTCCGGGTCGTACACGGTTTTAAGATTTACAATAATATTTTCGCCAATTTCGGCTATCTGGTCGTCTGTATATTTCATTCTTATTTCAACTTTAGCTTCCAATTTTGTCTAATAAATCTTCCTGACGCATGCGCCGGAAAACATTTGCCAAAGTTAAGACATCTTTTTCACAATATTGAACGATTCTAAATAAGTCTTTTTCTATATGGTAAATTGAGGAAACCTGTGAACCGTCGATGTCATCTTTCGGTGTTGGAATTCCGAAAATATGTGCTAAAAGTTCCAGCGAGACAAAAGATTTGTAATCACCAAACTTCCACAGTTCCATCGTGTCCAGATGCGGAATTTCCCAGGGTTTTTTGCCGTAAAGCTGAAATGGTGTCGGCGGCTGCATTCCGTTGATTAAAAAGCGACGCGCTATCCACGGAAAGTCAAACTCTTTACCATTGTGTGCGCATAAAACCACGTCACGCAATTTTGGTCGGTTGAAAATTTCACCGAATTCTTCCAGCAGCTTTTTTTCATCGTCGCCGTAGAAACTTTTGATCAGAAGTCTTTCGCTTTTTTCTAAAATTCCCACCGAAATGCAGATAATTTTTCCGAATTCCGCCATAATTCCGCCTCTTTCGTGGTAAAATTCCGCAGGAGAAAACTCTTCTTTCCGCTGGAAACGCGTTTTTTTGTCCCAAAGATATTGGTCAGTTTCGTGCAGCTCGTCCCAATGGCCAACCTGCGGCACGGTTTCAATATCTAAAAATAGAATCTTTTCTAAAGGAATATTTTGAATCATAATCTGCGTTTTTTAATATTTTATCCGAGAGACAAGCCGTTTCCAACTTTTTGTGCTGGTGAAACCAAAATAACTTCTTTGTTTTTACCATAAATCCCGAGCACCAGACATTCGCTCATAAAATTCGCGATTTGTTTTTTCGGAAAGTTCACCACAGCAAGAATTTGTGTTCCGATGAGATTTTCTTTGGTATAAAGTTCCGTAATCTGTGCTGAAGATTTTTTAATTCCCAACTCGCCGAAATCAATTTCAAGCTGATAAGCCGGATTTTTCGCCAACGGAAAATCCGCGACCGCCGTAATGGTGCCCGTTCGGATGTCCAGTTTTTCAAAATCTGCCCAGGTGATTTCAGGTTTGGTCATTTTTTTTAATTTCTTGCGGAAATAATATAATTGTACACCATTTCGTGTTGAGTTGCATTGAGTTTTGCTTTCGGTGCCATTTCAGCTAAAATTCCGGTCCAGGCTTCGGCAGAATGTTCCGAAGGATCTGGTAAATCGTGGCATTTTGCACAGGAATTCTGAAAAATCGTTTGTCCCTGCGCTAAATATTCCGTGGAAAATTTTCGGTCCTCTTCAGCCTGGACTTTCGGCGTACACGAAATGGTAGTTGCGGTTACAGCAAAAGCAAAAGCTAAAAAAATTGCCGGTTTAAAGGTGTTTTTTTTTAAATTATTAATGTTATTCATTTTTAGATTTTATGTTATCAGTCTTTCAAAAATAGCGATTTTCATTTTAAATTAAATTTTTGAAGTACTGAACAAACATTTAAAATATTTTGAAAACCAAAACTGCCCGATTTCTTCTGAAAAGAATTTGTATTTTTGAAGTAGATGAAAACCTTTTCTACTTCCCAATTAATCGACGGTTTGGGTGCTGGCGACAAAAGATTGCTCGCCAAAGCCATCACTTTGGTTGAAAGTAAAAAGCCGGAACATCGGGATCAGGCGGAAGAAATTTTGACGGCAATAATGCCGTTTACCGGCAATTCCGTCCGTGTGGGAATTACGGGCGTGCCGGGCGCTGGAAAATCTACTTTTATTGAAAATTTCGGAAAAATTGCCATTAAAGCAGGTAAAAAAGTTGCCGTGCTCGCCATCGATCCAAGTTCTTCGCTGAATAAAGGTTCAATTCTCGGTGATAAAACACGGATGGAAGAATTGGCGCGCGAAAAAAACGCTTTTATCCGTCCGAGTCCAACTTCCGGATATTTAGGCGGAATCGCCAACGCAACTTTTGAAAGTATGCTTTTATGTGAAGCTGCCGGCTACGATTATATTTTGATTGAAACCGTGGGCGTGGGGCAAAGCGAAGTTTTGGTTTCGGACATTACCGATGTTTTTGTCTTTCTGAAAATTGTAGGCGGCGGCGATGAACTGCAGGGAATTAAGCGCGGCGTTATGGAAATGGTGGATATGATTTTCATTAATAAAGTTGAAGACCAAAACCATCAAATTGCTAAAAACACCAAAATAGAACTGCTACGCGCTTTACATTTCATGCCCGAAAAAGAGAAAAACTGGAAAGTTCCCGTTTTGCTTGGTTCCGCGCTGGAAAACAAAGGTTTGGAATCGGTCTATGAAAAGATTCAGGAATTTATTGCCCTTAAAATGGCAAATTTTTCGTTTTTAGCAACCCGGAAAAAACAGGCGGAAAAACGTTTTGATTATTGGGTAAAACAATTTATTCTTCAGAAAACAAAATCCGGCAACGACGGCGAAATGTTGTATGATTCGCATAAAAAAAAGGCTTCCGAACTGGAAGTCAACCCAAGTTCAGAAGCAAAATTATTTGTGGACACGCTGCTGAAGAATTAATCAGCAGCTGTAGTCGTGTTCGCCGTAATGTAACCGTCGTAGGTTATCGGTTGTCGGTCGGTTGACTGGATTGCAACGTAAGTTTTTCCGTTTTTGAAAACTTCCATCACAATCTTTGTGACGATTTGCTGGTCGGTAGGCATGATGACAAAGACAGAACTGCCTTTGGAGCCCTCCGCACGGTTTACCGTAAATTCTTTCGAAGTAAATCTAAAGGAATTATCGCTTTTCATCGATGAGGTGTACATTCTGCCGAAATAAGGCATCACGACATCCACTTCATTTTTTTTCAGTTCGATGGTGTAGCCTGCGTCCAAAGACAACATTTGCGAAGAACCGCCGGTCGGGAAGGAATTCATGATCTTGATTACGTCATAATTTGTGGGATTTGCGTGTTCTGCCATAAAGGTAAACTCGCCGCTTTCCACCAAACTCTGCACTTTTTCCGAAGGAATGGTGCTTTGTGTACCGCACGAACTTAAGAAAATAAATATAAATAGAGAGCTGAGGATTGTAATTAAATTTTTCATAGGAGAATATTTTTGTTTTAAAGGTATTGGTTTTTCCAATATTTTACGGCAATTATGCGTATTTGCCGTTTAAATTAGCAGGTAGCAAAAATTATGCAATAATTCTATTAATTTTCATTTGGAATAAAAATTGTTTAAAGGAAACAAATCAACAATTACCACTATGAAAAAATTAAATAAATTCATCGGGCTCAGCATTGTATCTGTGATGATGTTTGCGTGTACTACGAACCCGATTACCGGCAGAAAAACTCTTCAGTTAGCCAACGATCAGGAAATCCAGGCGATGGCTTTACAACAATATCGCGAAACGCTTTCTAAAGCTAAAGTTGTTTCGGGCACAAGTCAGGCGAAAAGCGTAACTAATGTAGGATTAAGAATTAAAAATGCAGCGACTAATTATTACCGTGGTATCGGTCGTGAAGCAGATATCGCGAATTATCAGTGGGAATTTAACCTCATCGATGATAAAGCAATTAATGCCTGGGCAATGCCAGGCGGAAAAGTGGCAGTTTATACCGGAATTTTCCCGATTACCAAAACTGACACAGGTTTAGCGGTGGTATTAGGTCATGAAATTTCTCACGCCCTGGCAGGTCACGGTAACGAAAGAATTTCGCAGGCAATGGTTGCTCAATATGGTGGAGCAATTTTAGGAAGTACAATTTCTAACGGACAACTGGCGGCAATTTTCCAACAGGCTTATCCGATCGGTGCGCAGGTTGCCCTTTTGAAATACGGACGAAGCCAAGAGCTAGAAGCTGATGAAATGGGGCTTTACCTGATGGCGATGGCGGGATATGATCCACGCGAAGCTCAGCCTTTCTGGCAGCGTATGGAAAGCGCTTCCAGCGGCAGCAGACCACCGGAATTCCTTTCAACTCACCCGAATCCGGATACACGAAGAGCAGATTTAGAGAAACACATGCCGAAAGCTTTACAATATTATAAAGCTGCAGGCGGAAAAATTTAAAAATCACACATTCATTTATAAACAGACCTTCCCATAATTTTACTAAATTTGGGAAGGTCTTTTAAAATCCAGCTATGAAAAATTTATCTTTTATCGGTTTGTTGCTTTTAGGTTTGGCATTTTTGCTTTACTACATGTTGCCCGATTTTTCCGCGGTAAAACTTTTCGAACCAATGAGTTTAATGGGAATTCTCGCCGGAATTGGTATTGGTTTAATTATCGGTGGAATTGTAGGTTACGTGAGCAAAGGCGCTGCGCTGCGAGCTGAAGAAAAGCGCCGCGAACTGAGACAGCTTCGGAAAGAAAAAGAAGAACTAGAAAAATTAGCCGCTGAACAGGCAAAAAAACAAAATGTAACTTACGTTACTGATGATAACAAAAATCCTCCGAATTATTAATTCAGAGGATCTTTCCCGCATAAAAGCAGGTATTCTATAATTGGTAACCAATTCCGACCATAAATAAGCTCGGACGGCTGTCATAACGAATTACTTCGTTATTCGTGCTGTTGATGAACTCTCTTTGATCTTCAGTAAAAGCGCCTTCATATCTCGCGTTCAATATCAATTTCTGAATTTGTACCTGTGCACCAAACTGGTAACCTAAAGTGAAATCTTTTAGTGCATTTTCTTTAAAATCGTTGTATTGGTTGTCTGAAGAAAGATTGTATGAAGCAACCGGCCCAATAAATACGCCTAAATTATCACCTAAAAGTCGGTAACCTAAAAGCACCGGCACATCCACGCGGTTACTTTTTGCTTCAATAGTAGTTGAAGTTTCCGGAACAGTGAATTCGTTTTTAAATGTGGTGTAATAAATTTCCGGCATCACAAAAAGCGACGCTGGCAAATCTATTTTCGCTGAAAGTCCTACGTTAAATCCAACATTGTTTTTACCAGATTGGTCGTATGCAGATACCGCGCTGCTTTTTATATTTTTCCAGCTTGGCGAGTCCGTTTTAAAAAGCAAGTTTGCTTTTCCCGCGAATGTTACCTGTGCAG
Source organism: Kaistella treverensis (assembly GCF_900114045.1). Taxonomy (GTDB): domain Bacteria; phylum Bacteroidota; class Bacteroidia; order Flavobacteriales; family Weeksellaceae; genus Kaistella; species Kaistella treverensis. The sequence goes on along the minus strand of NZ_FORQ01000002.1, from coordinate 161,451 downwards.
TGCTCAGAAGGCTAGCGCCAACAAGAACAGTACTAAGAATTTTTTTCATTTGTTTGAGGTTTTGTTATAACGTTTTCAATAGAGGTTTTGTTGGTTTCCAGGAAATAGTCCCGTAACTCTTTAAATAATTCTGAAGAGTAAACGAAATCAATCAGATTTTTATTGCCTGCATTGATAAGGATATCTTTGTCTCCTTCCCATTCCTTAAGACCATTTCGCAGATATACAATTTTCTCGCCAATCGTCATCACCGAATTCATATCGTGCGAATTGATAATGGTCGTGGTTTTATATTCTTTGGTAATTTCGAGCAACAAATCATCAATAATATTGGAAGTGTAAGGATCCAAGCCGGAATTCGGTTCATCACAGAACAGATATTTCGGATTGTTCACTATTGCGCGCGCAATTGCGACACGTTTCTGCATTCCACCTGAAATTTCCGACGGGAATTTACGGTTGGCTTTTTCCAGATGCACGCGGCCAATTACCTCGAAAGCGCGGCGTTTTTTTTCACGAAATGAAAGGTTCGTAAACATATCCAGCGGAAAAGTGATATTTTCTTCCACGGTCATTGAATCGAAAAGCGCACTTCCCTGAAAAACCGTACCAATTTCTGCACGCAACAACTGTTTTTCATCGCGCGACATTTTATTGATGTTACGCCCGTCAAACAATATTTCACCTGACGTCGGCTGATAAACATTCAGCAAACTCTTCAGGAAAACGGTTTTACCGGAACCACTCTGTCCGATGATGAGGTTTACTTTTCCCGTTTCGAAAGTTGTAGTAACGCCTTTTAAAACTTCTACCTCATCAAACTGCTTTTTTAGGTCTTTTACTTCAATCATTAGCTGAGGAACATTTGTGTTAAAATTAAATTCATAACGATGATCGCTACAATCGTCCATACTACGGCTTGCGTACTCGCACGGCCTACTTCCAGCGAGCCGCCTTTCACATTATAACCAAAATAGGCCGGAATTGTCGCAATTAAAAAGGCAAAAACTGCAGTCTTGAAAAACGCATACCAAATAAAATGCTGGGGCATATACATTTGGATTCCTGTGATATAATCGGCTTTACTCCAGCTTCCTGTCGCGAGACCGGCAAGATAACCGCCCCAAATACCGAAAACGATACTAATGGCGATCAGTAAAGGATTGAAGATTACGCTGGCTAAAATTTTTGGGAAAATCAAAAAATTGGGTGAATTAACGCCCATAATATCTAAAGCATCAATTTGCTCCGTAACACGCATTGTTCCAATACTTGAAGCAATATAAGAACCTACTTTTCCCGCCAGAATTACGGAAATAATCGTGGGTGCAAATTCCAGAATCAAAACGACTTTCGTAGCGTATCCGATAAAAGAATTCGGAATCGGAAATGTGGAGGCGGAAAAGTTATTATACATCTGAATCGCGACAACTGCGCCAACAAACGTGGAAGTAAACAACGTTAAACCAAAAGAATTTACGCCCAAATCGTAAATCTCACGCATCAAAAGTTTGAAAAATACCGAAGACTTTTGAGGTCTTTTCAGGGTTTTTCCTAAAAGTATAAAGTACGCGCCAACTTGGCTGAACAGATTTTTTAACATTTGGCTAAATTAGTGTTTTTTATTTTTTTTATTTCATCAATTCTAGCGAGCGTTCTTGTCGCCGGCAATCAGCAAAATAATGGTTTTGATGATGATTACAATGTCCAGACTCATCGTCCATTTTTTCACGTAGAAGTTATCTGCCAAAATCCGTTTTTGCATGGCAATTTCCATATCGCCATTGTCGCCGCGCAAACCGTTCACCTGTGCCAGACCGGAAATTCCGGGTTTTACCAAACTTCGAACGGAATAGCGACCGATTTTCGGTTTGTAAAAATCATCAATTAAAAGCATGTGTGGCCGCGGTCCTACGACAGACATTTCACCTTTTAAAACATTGAAAAACTGCGGCATTTCGTCCAAGCTTGTTCTGCGCAAAAATCTGCCGATTTTGGTAATTCTGTCATCATCCGGCGCGGTGGTTTTCGTGGTACATTCGCCGTTCACGCGCATCGAGCGGAACTTTATACAGTTAAAAATGCGGTCATGAAAACCGTATCTTTTCTGAACAAAAAAAATCGGGCCTTTATCGCCCATTTTTATCATAACAGCAATGATAGGAAAAAGCCAGCTGCAGATAAATAACAAAACAAGCGCCGAAAAAAGCAGGTCGAATGTTCTTTTTATCAGACTGTTCACCAGATTATCAAGTGGGAATTTTACCCGTACGAAAACTGGCTGCGTTTCGATATAGCTGAGGTCAAACTCAAAAAAATTATTGATGACACTCGGAATCAAGCTGATACGAACCTGATATTTTTCCGCAAGTTCATAAATTTCATCTTCCTTATCGCGGTATAATTCCGCGGATTCCGCGGAAAGATACATGGTGTGAATCCCGTTTTTTCGCCAGAAACTGACCAGATTTTGCAGGTTTATATTTTCCCTCGGCGGATATTCCCAGTTTCTAAAACCGTAATCTTTTCTCTCATTTAAAATGGTTTTGAGCATTTTAGCCGAAGTGTCATCCACTAGAAACATAATGTTCCGGTAATTCCAGCCTAAAGTTCGGATGTATTTTAAAGCGAAAAAAATGGCTGATTTAAGAAAGAATAAAATGAAAAACAGACTCAGTCCCATCCACGCGCGGTCCTGTTTCAGAAAATCGTTATTGCTGACTTTTGCCAGCAAAACCACCCCGAAAATGAAGAGTAATATATGCGTTACGAGTCTTTCTAAATAAAGCGTGTACGTTATGGTTCGCGGTACGGAATACAGCTTGGTGCGCCCACTGAGTAAAATCCAGAATAAAATCAGTAGAGTGATTGAAAGAATATTTTGTTCCGATGTGAATTCTGCAAATAATTCACGGTAATTTTTTAAATAGAAATAAATAAAAACCGCCGAAATCACCAGGATGTCGAGCAGTATAAAGACAAGTCGGAAATATCTCGAGTACCGGATTTTCTGCATTGCAAACGAAAGCTACTCGTAAATCTACTATAATTTACGGAATATTCAAATATTTATGCGTTTGCACAGAAGCCCGCCATTTCGGGTTTGCTAAAATATAATCCGTGATTTTTGGGTACATTTCATTTCGTTTGCTCCATTCACTTTGTAAATAAAGTTCGCAGCTTTCCGAAACTTTCGCGGCTTGTTCTTCAGCAAATTTAAAATCGTTATTGTTGAAAATAATCATTTTCAGCTCGCTGGCTTTTTCGTAAATCGCTGGTTTTGGCAAGCCGGTTTTTTTTGGTGAAAGCGTAATCCAGTCCAGATGTCCACTCATTTCATACGCTCCGGAAGTTTCGATGTGGATGTCGCAGCCAAGCTCTTTCAATCTTCGGGTTAAATATTCCAAATTGTACATCAGCGGTTCACCGCCTGTCAACACGATAGTTTTACAATTTCTTGCCGCTGTTTGGGCAATTTCTTCCGTATTTAATAGCGGGTGCAGATTTGGGTCCCAGCTTTCTTTCACGTCGCACCAGTGACATCCCACGTCACAGCCGCCAAGACGGATGAAATATGCGGCTTTTCCGGTGTGCGCGCCTTCGCCCTGAATGGTATAAAAGTGCTCCATCACGGGGAGCATTTTACCTTCTTTCAATAAAATATTTTCTTCTTCTTTAGTCATTATAAACTGAGGTTTTGTAAGCCAGCAGCGTGTTTTTCATTAACATGGCTCTGGTCATCGGGCCTACGCCACCCGGCACTGGTGTAATCCAGCTTGCTTTGTCATTACAGCTTTCAAAATCTACGTCGCCAACAAGCGTGTAACCTTTTGCGGATTGGTCTTCCACGCGCGTAATTCCCACGTCAACGATAACAGCGCCTTCTTTAATCATATTTCCTTTCAGGAAGTTCGGATCGCCCAGCGCGGTAATTACGATATCAGCTTTCAGCGTGTATTGTTCAATGTGCGGTGTGTAAGAATGCGTTAAAGTCACGGTAGAATTTCCTGGGAAATCTTTTCTTCCCATCAAAATGCTCATCGGTTTTCCGACAATTCTGCTTCTGCCGATGATCACGCAATGTTTTCCTTTGGTATCGATTTGATATCTTTCAAGTAAAGTCAAAATTCCAAACGGCGTGGCGGGCAAAAAAGTATCCATTTCAAGCGCCATTTTTCCGAAATTTTCCGGGTGAAAACCATCCACATCCTTTCGTGGATCAATTGCCATGATGATTTTTTCCTGATCGATTTGCTGTGGCAAAGGCAGTTGAACGATGAAACCGTCTACATCTTTGGATTTATTCAGCTCATCTATTTTTTCTAACAGTTCGGCTTCAGAAACCGTGCTCGGAAATTCCACCAATGAAGACCGGAAACCCACGTCGTGGCAGTCCTTAATCTTATTATTTACATACGTCATACTCGCGCCGTTTTTGCCGACCAAAATAGCGACTAAATGTGGCGGACGTCTGCGGTTTTCAACGATTTTTTCAACTTCGATGCGGATTTCTTCTTTTATTTCTTTGGAAACTTTCAGTCCGTCGAGAATTTGTGCCATGGTTTTACTTTTAGTTTTTTATGAGAACTTTATTTTTTCGCTTTAAAATATTTCATGAGTCCGTTGGTAGAAGAATCATGTGAATTTACCCGCTCGGAACTTTTCAATTCTGCTAAAATTTTTCCGGCAAGCACTTTTCCCAATTCCACACCGAACTGATCGAAACTGAAAATATTCCAAATTACACCTTGCACGAAAATTTTATGTTCGTACAGCGCGATTAATTGGCCAAGTGAAAACGGTGTTAATTCCTCGAAAATAAAGGAATTCGTCGGTGTATTTCCCTGAAAAACTTTAAAGTTTACCAGTTCCTCAATTTCTTCTCCTGAAATGCCCGTTTTTTCTAATTCTGCCCGAACTTCATCCGGCGTTTTTCCAAAAGCTAAAGCTTCAGTTTGCGCAAAAAAGTTCGCCAATAATTTTTCCTGATGATCGGAAATTACGTTGCACGATTTTGCATAAGCAATAAAATCTGCCGGAATCAGCTGCGTTCCCTGATGAATCAGCTGGTAAAAGGCGTGCTGGCCGTTAGTTCCGGGTTCGCCCCAAATTACCGGTCCGGTTTCATAATCTACAAAATCGCCATTTCTGTCAACACATTTTCCGTTGCTTTCCATATCGCCTTGCTGAAGATATGCCGGAAAACGGTCTAAATACTGGGAATAAGGCAAAATCGCGTACGTTCCGGCATCAAAAAAGTTGCGGTACCAAATTCCGCTAAGTGCCATTAAAACCGGCACATTTTCTTTAAAATCTGCTGTTCGGAAATGTGTATCGGTTTCGTGTGCCCCTTTTAGGAGCTGTTCGAAATTTTCGTATCCCACGAAAAGCACGATGCTTAAACCAATCGCGCTCCAAAGTGAATATCTGCCGCCAACCCAATCCCAGAATTCGAAAATATTTTCCTCTGCAATGCCGAATTTTTTTACCGCCTCTACGTTGGTGGAAAGTGCCACAAAATGTTTTTCAACATCTGTTTCTTTTCCGCTTTTTAAAAACCAGGATTTTGCAGATTCTGCATTGGTCATGGTTTCCTGCGTGGTAAAAGTTTTGGAAGCAATGATGAAAAGCGTTGTTTCCGGATTTAGATTTTTAAGCACTTCAGCGATATGATTTCCGTCTACATTCGAAACAAAATGCGCGTTTAGCCGTGTTTTAAAATGTTTTAAAGCCGAACAAACCATCACCGGACCTAAATCTGAACCGCCAATTCCGATATTGACCACGTCGGTGATTTCCTGTCCTGAAAATCCGGTGTGTTCACCCGAGATAATTTTTTCCGAAAAGGTTTTCATCTGATCCAAAACCTTTCTGATTGCAGGTTTGATGTTTTCGCTGTCAACCAGTATTTCGTTATCTGAAAAATCCCGAAGCGCGGTGTGCAAAACAGCGCGGCCTTCGGTTTCGTTTATTTTTTCGCCGCTAAACATGGCATTTATTGCAGATTTCAGGTCGCATTCTTCAGCTAAATCCTGCAAAAATCCAAAGGTTTCCTGATCAATTAAATTCTTTGAATAATCAAAAAGGTAATTTTCTCTTTGAACGGAAAAATCTTTAAACCTTTCAGGATTTTCCTGGAACATAGTTCTAAGGTCGAAATCGGTTTCAGCAAAGTGTTTGGTGAGATTTTTCCAGGCAGTGGTGTGCGTTGGATTTATTTTAGGCAACATTTTTTTAAATTTTAATGGTGATTAAAGCCCGGCGAATTATAAAGTCGTGCAAATTTAAGGAAAAATAAAACCTCGGGAAAAAATACGTTCTGAGATTTTCTATCATTTTACTTCTGCTAAAAATGTAGAATTAAATTTTTCGGTGCTAAAACGGCAAATTTTTAAGCTTTTGCATTTCCGTAATTTTTATCTCCAAAAAGTTCATTTTTGAAATAAAAAAACGCCCTAAAAAGGGCATTTTTTCTTTTTTACTTTAAAGCTAAATCCACGACTTCGCTCATGGTTTTTACGTAATTTATTTTGAGGTCTTTCAGATAATCTTTTTTAATTTCTTCCACATCTTTGCGATTGGCTTCACACAGGATGATTTCTTTAATTCCGGCGCGTGCAGCGGCTAAAAGTTTTTCTTTAATTCCACCGACAGGTAACACTTTTCCACGCAAGGTAATTTCGCCGGTCATTGCAAGATGAGGTTTTACTTTTTGATTTTTAAAGCTGGAAACAATCGAGGTTAACATCGCGATTCCCGCAGACGGCCCGTCTTTTGGTGTCGCGCCTTCCGGAACGTGAACGTGGATGTTTTTTTTCTGAATATCTTCTGCAGAAATGCCGAGTTTGTCGTGTTTTGCTTTAATGTATTCCAACGCGATAGTCGCCGATTCTTTCATAACATTCCCAAGATTTCCGGTCATGGTGAGATTTCCTTTGCCTTCGCTTAAAATACTTTCAATGAAAAGGATGTCGCCGCCTACTTCCGTCCAGGCTAATCCGGTTACGACACCGGGAACATCGGAGATTTCCGCCAAACTTCGGGGCCGCGGAACGCCGAGAATTTCGTCCACTTTTTCTATGGAAATTTTTGCATTGTACTCTTTTTCCATTGCGGTTTGCAAGGCAACCCAGCGGGCTATTGACGCGATTTGTTTTTCCAATCTTCGCACGCCACTTTCAGACGTATGTGCATCAATAATATGTTTCAACTCGGCATTTCCGAGTTTAAATGATTTGGTGTCTAAACCGTTTTCTTCCTGCTGTTTTTTAATTAAATGGCGTTTTGCAATTTCTACTTTTTCCTCTAAAGTGTAGCCGGCAATCTGAATGATTTCCATTCGGTCCAAAAGCGGACGCTGCACGGTAGATAAAGAGTTTGCGGTGGCAATGAACATTACTTTCGATAAATCATAACCGAGTTCCAGGAAGTTGTCGTAGAAGGAATTGTTTTGCTCCGGATCTAAAACTTCAAGCAAAGCTGAGCTTGGATCACCGTGAATTCCGGTCGCTATTTTATCGATTTCATCCAGAACAATTACCGGATTGGAGGTTCCCGCTTTTTTAATGGACTGCAAAATTCGTCCCGCCATTGCACCGATATAAGTTTTCCGGTGACCACGGATTTCAGATTCGTCATGAAGTCCGCCGAGCGATAATCTTACATATTTTCTACCCAAAGCATCCGCAACCGATTTGCCGAGTGAGGTTTTTCCGACGCCGGGAGGACCGACCAAACATAAAATCGGCGATTTCATATTATTTTTCAATTTCAGAACAGCCATGTGTTCCAAAATTCTTTTTTTAATGTCCTCTAAACCGTAATGCGCTTTATCGAGCACTTTTTCGGCTTTAGCGATATCAAAAATGTCTTTCGAGTAATTATTCCAAGGTAAATCGGTAAAAAAATCCAGATAATTTCGCTGCACGTTGTAATCCGGAGAATTCGGATTTTGGCGCTGCAAACGGTTAATTTCTTTTTTGAAATGCTCTTCAACTTCCTCGCTCCATTTTATTTTTTTGGCTTTGTCCAGCAATTCTTCAACGTCAGATTCCGGACCGCCGCCCAGTTCTTCCTGAATCGTGCGAATTTGCTGATTCAGAAAATATTCGCGTTGCTGTTTGTCTAGATCTTTCGAGGTTTTTTGGTGAATCTGGCTGCGCAATTCCAGCTTGCGAAATTCGTCGTGCATCAGCGTGTAACATTTTTCGGCACGTATCAGCAGGCTTTTTTCTTCCAAAAGCTTCTGTTTTTGATTTGACAAAAAATTGGCATTACAGCAGATAAAATTTAATAAATCTTCATTATCCGACATATTGCTTATCGCAAAATTCGCGGCGTTCGGTATGTTTGGATCAAGCTCAATAATTTTCAGCGCAAGCGCTTTAATATTTTCAAGCAAAGCTTCGTACTCTTCTTTCTTTTTGGTGGGAACGTCTTTCAGCTTTTCTATTTCCGCTAAAAAATATGGCCTTTTAGCCGTGAATTTTTTTACTTTAAAACGCTGAAAACCGCGTGTAATGGCGGTAATATTTCCTTCGGGAAGTTTAATGATTTTAATGATTTTCGCTAAAGTCCCGATTTCGTACAAATCTGTAGTTTCCGGATTTTCGATACCCGAATTATTCTGGCTTAAAATCCCGATGAGCTTATTGTTTTTCTGGGCTTCTTCCAAAAGCTTGATGGACATTTCCCGTCCTGCTGTTATCGGAATGATCACTTTCGGGAACATCACCATATTTCGTACTGGCAAAATCGGGAAAACCAGCTGGTTTTCTTCTTCTTCGGTGGTGGCGATGTCTGCTATATTTATTTCCTCAGTTACAATGCTGAAGCCGTCTTCTAAAATTTCGTCAAGTTTCATTTCTTCAAAGTCTGTCATATGGTTGAATGACAAATTGTCATTTTTAATAGAATTTATAGGAGTTTCTTCTACGTCGGAGGTAGAAAATTCGGCCTTCGAAAAGGTTTCCTTATTTTGACAAGGTTTATGCCACGTAAAAACGCAGACAAATTTGGCACAGGAAAGATTGGGGCTTTTAAATAAATAGTTTATTTTTTTTCTAATCTGCTAAAAATGTGTATTTTCGCACACTGATAAAATTATACAAAAAAAGATGGCAATTTTAGGAGAAATTAGAAATAGACCTTGGCTTTTAATGGGAATTATAGCGGTAGCAATGTTGGCTTTCGTGGTGAACCCGGACAGTCTGGAAAAATTATTCGGTGCACAACCCGGAATTTATGGTAAAGTAAACGGCCAGGAGATTTCTAAAGAAGATTTTGATGATCAGCTTTTCATGCTTCAGCAGCAGGCACAGCAGCAAGGTCAGCCTACCAAAGGTTTGGAAGAGCAGGCTTGGCAAATGTTAGTTCAGTCTAAACTGATCGAGCAGCAATTCAAAAAAATGGGTCTTACCCTTACTGAAGATATGTTCTGGAACCAGCTTCAGTTCGATCCTTTATTTGCCCAGAATAAAGACAATTTTGACGAAAAAGGAAACTTTAAAATTCAGGAAATTAAAAATCAGGTTACGCAGCTGAAATCCAGTAATGTTGAATTATACAATAACTGGTTAAAAACCAGAAAATCCATCGAATACAGAATGATGGCGCGCCAGCTTTTTGCTAATGTAAGCAGCGGAATTACCGTAAGCAAAAAAGAAGCAGAGCAGATTATGAAAGAAAGAGATCAGCTTGCTGATATCGATTTTGTAAAAGTAGATTATGAAGCTTTCGCGCAGAAAAATCCTGTTAAAGTAACCTCTAAAGATATTTCGGATTATATTAAACTTCACCCGACTGTATTTAAAAGAGATGCAAGCAGAAACATTGGTGTAGTGTATTTCCCGGCAGCGCCAAGCGCAGCAGATGACGCAGCGATGCAGGCGGAAATGAACAAATTGATGACCGTTGGAAGCCCTACAAGCGAAGGAAATGAAAATTTCGTGAACACGAAAAACGATTCAATGTTCATTGCTTTGAATTCAGATTTGCCTTTCAACCCACAATATTTCCCTGCAGCACAATTGCCGGCAGCAATTAAAGATAAAGTTGCAACCGCAGCGATCGGGACAACTTTTGGTCCATATAAAGAGCAGAATTTTTATGTAGTATCTAAACTTTTAGATAAAAAACCTTCGGATTCTACACTTTCAAGACATATTTTGGTGACTTATAAAGGAAACCAGGCGGGTGGTACAGAAACACGTTCAAAAGAAGAAGCGAAAAAATTAGCTGATTCTATCGGAAATGCAGTAAAAGCTGATCCGTCAAAATTTGCACAGTTCCTGAAATATTCAGCTGATCCGGGTTCTGCCGCTCAAGGTGGAAGCGTGGGCTGGACAACTCCGGAAACGCCATTCGTGCCGGAATATCTGAACTTTTTAGCAACAAACGGTAAAGGTGCAACAGCAGTTGTAGAAACACAATACGGTTACCACATCATCAATATCGAAGATAAGAAAAGTGGTGCCATGGGTTATAAAGTGGCAAACCTTGTTAAGGCCATCAAACCATCGGATAAAACGGAAAACGAAGTATATACCAAAGCCACGAAATTCATTCAGCAGGTTCAGGGTAAAAGCTTTAATGAATTCGCCAATTTAGCGAAGAAAAATAATTATATGTTCACCAATCCAAAAGAGGTTGGCAGATTCCAGGGAACTTTGCAGGGACTTGGAACGGACAAAGACGAAGATATCATCGCGTGGGCATTTAACAAAAACACAAAAAAAGGTGATACAGATATTTTCACTGTCGAAGGAACAGGAGATAGAGTTGTAGCTTATGTAAACGGAATTCAGGACGCAGGTTCTGCAGATCCGGAAGCAGTGCGCGACCAGGTGGAACCAATTATCAGAAACCAGTTATTGGCTAAGAAAATTACCGAAAAAATTAACAACGCTAATGCTTCAAGTTTAGACCAGATCGCAAAACTTTTCGGAGCCAGCAAACAGTCTGCACAGGTAAATATGCTGAATCCTCAGGTGAACGGTGCAATGGAGCCGAAAGTTGCCGGCGCCGCGTTTGGTGTAGCTAAAAATAAATTATCCAAACCAGTTGAAGGTTTAACCGGAGTTTATGTAGTTTGGAAAAAAGGTGAAAGCATCAACAAACAACCGGGCGACGTGAAGCAAATGGCTGAAGCGATCGCAGGACAAAATTCCCAGCAATTTGGACAGTTTTTCCTGAAAAGCCTACAGGACAATGCGAAGATTAAAGATTACAGAATTGAACTTTACAACCGTTCAGCTCAACAGTAAGACTTTGTAACATACATAGGAAGCGACTTTACGGTCGCTTTTTGTGTTTTTAGAACCTATGGTTTTCACAGCACTTTATTTAAAATATGCTATATTTGTCGCATAAAAAATACACAAAAGTGAAATTCACAAAAGAAATAAAAGCTGGTCTCATCGCACTTCTCGCCATTGTTGGCTTTGTCTTTTTGTTCCAGTTTATGAAAGGTAAAAGTCTTTTTACCACCGATAATATTTTCTACGCAAAATTTGATAATGTCGAAGGTTTAGAAGCCTCAAACCCCGTTTCTATTAACGGTTTGAAAGTTGGGCAGGTGGATAACATCATTCCCATTACGGAAGCCGACGGGAAGATACACTTCGTAGTTGAAGTCCTCGTTGACGACAGTTTTGAGTTTTCCAAGAAATCTACCTTGGAAATTTTCGAACCCGGATTAATGTCTGGCAAGCAAATGCGCGTGAATTTAGCTTATGGCGGAGAGATGGCAAAAGATGGTGATACTTTAGCCGGCGAATTCAAACTTTCTATGCTGAACAGCATTTCCTCACAGGTAGGTCCGGTGAAAGATCAGGTGCAGGTCGTGTTGAAAAGAGTAGATTCTTTAGTCACAAATGCTAACCAACTCGTTGATGATCAAAACCGTCAGCAAATTAATGCACTTTTAACCAATCTTAATAGAACGGTGACGGCTTTTGAAAGAACTTCGCAGCAGACCAATGCACTTTTAGCGAATAACGATCCACGCATCCAAAAAATGTTGGATAACGCGAATTTAGCAACTATCAGTGCGAAAACAGCAATCGATAAATACGGTCAGGTTGCCGATGCGGTAGACGTTCAAAAACTAAACAACACCATCGATAAACTCAGCACAACGGCGGATAAATTAAACGGTGTTATTAGCGGCATACAAAATGGTGAAGGAAGTCTTGGTAAATTGGCAAAAGATGAGCAACTTTACCAGAACCTAAATAAAACTGCTGAAAATCTCAATTTATTGGTGGAAGATTTAAAAGCAAATCCAAAAAGATATCTGAACTTTTCGGTTTTCGGTAAGAATACAAAAGACTAAAACCTTTTTCCTATGGAATATATTGACAATATTCTTTTTTTTGTCGCACTTGTTGTTGGCTTCGGACTTTTCTTTAAAAGTTTAAAAGAAATTTATCGAAATATTCAGTTAGGCAGGGAAATAGACCGAAGCGACCAAAAGCCAAGACGGTGGGAAACCATGGCGCGCGTAGCACTGGGACAAAGCAAAATGACCAAACGTCCAATTGCGGGAATCCTACATGTCATCGTATATGTAGGTTTTGTCATTATCAATATTGAACTTCTGGAAATCATTATCGATGGTATTTTCGGTACACACCGTTTTTTAGCCGGTATAATGGGCAATTCTTTCTATTCTGCTTTTACGGCAACTTTAGAAATTTTAGCACTTTTGGTGATTATTGCCGTGGTAATATTTTTCATTAGAAGAAATTTCTATGGAGTACGAAGATTAACAATGAAAGAACTTTTCGGCTGGCCGAAAAACGACGCCAACTGGATTCTAATTATTGAATTTGCTTTGATGATGGCATTTTTCACCATGAATTCTTCAGATTGGCTTTTACAGCAGCGCAACGCTTATGCCGCACACGGAAGCTTCCCCGTTTCTTCATCTTTTTTCGCCCCTCTTTTGGCAAATTTTAGCGATTCAGCGTTGATGTTTTTAGAACGTGGCGCGTGGTGGTTTCACTTCATCGGCATTTTGTTCTTCATGAACTATCTGTATTATTCCAAACATCTTCATATTCTTTTGGCCTTCCCGAATACCTGGTATGCGAAACTCGGTCCGCTTGGAAGATTCAATAATTTAGATTCCGTAACCAAGGAAATTAAATTAATGATGGATCCAAATGCGGATCCTTACGCCGCACCTGCAGAAGAAGATGCGAATGCGGTTCCGGAAAAATTCGGAGCAAGTGATATTTTCGATTTGCATAAAGTTCAGCTTCTCAACGCGTATTCCTGCACGGAATGTGGCAGATGCACCGCGGTTTGTCCGGCAAATATTACCGGAAAAAAACTTTCGCCGCGAAAAATTATGATGGATACGCGCGACCGTATTGAAGAAGTCGGTAAAAACATCAATAAAAACGGGAAGTTTGTCGATGACGGTAAAAAATTATTAGACGATCATATTCAGCGCGAAGAAATCTGGGCCTGTACAACCTGCAACGCGTGTGTTGAAGCCTGTCCGGTGCTTATCGACCCGTTATCAATTATTGTGGAATTGCGTCGCTTTTTGGTAATGGAACAGTCCGCCGCGCCGCAGGAACTGAACCTGATGATGACAAACATTGAAAATAATGCCGCGCCGTGGCAGTATAATCAAGCCGACCGCCTGAACTGGGCAAATGATAATTAACAAAAATCTTAGAAAATAGCACCGAAAAAATCCTCGCTTTTCACGTGCTGAAAACTGGTAAACTATAACATGGATTTCACAATAAAAACAATGGCAGAATATGCTGCCGAAGGTAAAGCTCCGGAAGTCTTATTTTTCGTGGGCTGCATGGGAAGCTTTGATGACCGCGCGAAAAAAGTAACCAAGGCATTATGCAAAATTTTGCACAAAGTAGGGGTAGAATTTGCGGTTCTCGGACAGGAGGAATCCTGCAACGGAGATCCTGCAAAACGTGCCGGCAACGAATTTATTTTCCAGATGATGGCTTTAACCAACATCGAAATTTTGAACGGTTACGGCGTGAAAAAAATTGTTACCGCTTGTCCGCATTGTTTTAATATCATCAAAAACGAATATCCGGGTCTCGGCGGAAATTACGAAGTGATGCACCACACGCAGTTTCTTCGAAAATTAATGGAAGAAGGCCGTCTAAAAATTGAAGGAGGAACATTCGCTGGTAAAAAAATTACCTTCCACGATCCGTGTTATCTTGGTCGCGGAAATGGTGAATACGAAGCACCGCGTCAGTTGCTGCAAAAACTCGATTCGGAGTTGGTGGAAATGAAAAGATGCAAATCCAATGGATTGTGCTGTGGCGCCGGTGGTGCGCAAATGTTTAAAGAGCCCGAAAAAGGCGATAAAGACATCAATGTGGAAAGAACCGAAGAAGCTTTAGCTGAACAACCGAATATTATTGCGACTGGCTGCCCGTTCTGCAACACCATGATTACCGACGGTGTAAAGCACTTTAACAACACCGAAGTTCAGGTTAAAGACATCGCCGAACTTTTAGCTGAAGCTGAAGATTTATAAAAAATCGGGCGTTATAACGGCTAATTTTTTAAATCAAAAGAAATGAAAATAGAAGAATCCAATATCGTTGAAACCAACGATTACCGAATTATAATTTATCCCGCGTCACGACAGCTGACCGCAAAAGAAAGCAAATTAATCACTGAAAAACTTTTTGATTTTCTTGCAACCTGGGCTGCGCACGGCAAACCTTTGTCCGCTTCGTTTAAAATCGAAAAAAATCAGTTTATCGTTGTTTCTGTAGATGAAGAAAAAGAAGCCGCTTCAGGCTGTTCTATCGATGAGTTGGGCGGTGTAATGCGCGAAATCGATGCGGAATTTAACCTCGGCTTATTCGACCGAATGAAAGCAAGTTTTGTGGAGAATGGTGAAATTCAGACCCTGAAACTCCAGGATTTTAGAACAGGTTTAAAAACCGGTACAATTTCTCAGAACATTCAGGTTTTCGATTTTTCCAAAAATACCTATGTGGCTTTTTTAAGCGATTTTCTTTTGCCGCTGAAAAGGAGTTGGGCCGGAATCTATGTAGATTAAACATTTAAAAAAATAAAGCTGAAACCCTTTGACATAAAGTTGTCCAAAGGGTTTTTTGTGCAATTAATTGCTTAAATTTACGTTAGAAGTTGTGCTATGCGCCATAAAATTCTATTTATTTCCTCCTGGTTTCCAAATAAGCTGGAACCTACAAATGGAAATTTTGTGCAAAGACATGCAGAAGCAGTCGCGCTTCGGCACGACGTGGAAGTTTTGCATGCTATCGGTGATTGTGCGCAAAAAGAACGTTATATTATTGATGATCAGCAGGTTAACGGCATCCGTACGCTGATTATTTATTACAAAAAATCCATCAATCCAGCCCGGAATTTTTTCCGGCGCATGAAAGCTTACCAAAGAGGTTTTTCCCAGATGCAAAAACCGGATTTGGTGCATGCTAATGTCCTTTTCAATTCCATGCTTTTTGCCGTTTATCTTAAACGGAAACATCATATTCCTTTCGTTGTTAGCGAACACTGGTCCGGATTTTTAGAAATTAACCGTGCTAAAAGGTCGAAATTAAAAGTTTTTCTGGCACACCAAATTGCAAAAAATGCCTCAGCAATTTTGCCGGTAAGCAAAAGTTTGCAAAATGATATGAAAATTTTGGGATTTACGCGCTGTTCTCATGTGGTGGAAAATGTGGTAAATATGAATGTTTTTCCGCCGAAAAAACATCATCCGCAGAAATTTACTTTTCTCCACATTTCAAATTTAATACAACTGAAAAACCCGGAAAAAATTCTGGCAGCAGCTTTAAAGCTCCGTAAGGAATTTACCAATTTCGAAATGCACATCGGTGGTGACGGAGAGGTGGAAAATTTAAACAGAATTATTTCAAGGCATAAAGCCGGAGACTTTGTAAAAACTTTTTCTACTTTAAAAATTGAAGAAGTTGCGCGGAAAATGCGCGAAAGCAGTTGCTTTGTACTTTTCAGCGATTACGAAAATTTTCCGTGCGTCCTTTTGGAATCTTTATCTTCTGGAACGCCTGTTATTGCGACAAATGTCGGCGGTATTAAAGAGATTGTAAATGGAAGAAATGGTATTCTGATTAAAAATTCGGAAGACGCATTATACGATGCGATGAAAAGCGTACTTCTGAACAAAATCGACTTCGATAAACCGGAAATTTTACACCAATACATTGAGCATTGCTTTTCAATGGAAACCATTTCGCGCAAATTTGATGAAGTTTACCGGAAAATTCTGCAGGGCCGCTGAAACATAGAAAAATTGATTTAAATTTATCTTTCAAAAATGTTCATGGCGAAAGGTTTTTCCATTTCTGTTGCTCCGCAAAATATCCAAATCAGCTCTTTTTTAGGTGGTAATTATGACGATTTTTACTTTCAAGCCGAGGCTTTTGATTTTCTTTTTGATGGTGTTCTGCTGAATAGGAGAAAGCTTTTTCAGCAATTTGCCGCAAAAGATTTTGAGGCGCTCATCCACAACATTTATTCCGGGCAAAAAGAGCATTTTTTTTCAGTTTTTGAAGGTGAGTTTCGTGGTTTTCTTTTTGATAAAAAAAGGAAAAAACTTTTGGTTTTTACCAATATCACTTCTACGCAGCGTGTTTTCTACATTTTTTTAAACAATCAGATCTTCATCGATACCGATTTAAAGCGGCTGACATTATCATTAAAAAATTCCCATTTTAATGTCGAACCTGATGTTGAGTCGCTGTATCAGCTGCTGTGTTTCACCAATCTAACTGAAGGAAAAACGCCCGTAAAGCAGGTAAAAAAACTTCTGGATGGCTATTTTCTGGAAATCGATTTTTCCGAAACTTCACTTGTCGAACGCGAATATTTCAGTTTAGCCAAAATTCCGGCTTTCAGCGGCAGCAAAGAACAGGCGCTGGAAAGGATTCACGAGGTTTTCTCAGAATCCGTTCGGTTGGAATATGAAAAAGATAGCGAGCTTGGTAAAAATCATCTCTGTCTTTTAAGTGGGGGTTTGGACAGTCGCATTGCGATGTTTTATGCCTTGAAAAATCACCGGAAACCTGACCGCGCCTTCTGCTTTTCACAATCAAAATATTTTGATCACACGATTTCGAAAAAAATAGCCCAGGAGCAGCAAATAAATTATGAATTTGTTCCTCTAGATGGCGGAAGTTTTTTAAAAAAAATCGATGAGTTGACGGCGCTGTCGGAAGGAATGGTTTTGTACACCGGCGCCATTCACGTGCAGCACGCGATGGAAAATTTAAAATATCAAAACTTCGGTTTATTTCATAGCGGGCAGATTGGCGATGGCGTTTTGGGCGGTTTTAATTCCGCTCCGTTCCGCAAAAAACCTTCGGATTTTAAATTGGTGGTAAACCGAAAATTTCTGCCAAAAATCAAAAATTCGCTTCATGAAACGCTGAAAAATTATGAAACTGAAGAACTTTTTTTGATCCGCAACATAGCTTTTAACCGAACAATTTTTGGCGCGCACGTTTTTCAGCAAAAAGCCTATCAAACTTCGCCGTTTATGACCAAAGATTTTCTGGAAACTGCTATTTCGCTGCCGGAAAAATGGAAATATAATCAGAATTTCTATCTCGAATGGCTGAATAAATATTGTCCCGAAGCCGTAAAGTACCGCTGGGAAAGAACTTTGCTAAAACCCGATGCGCGTTGGAAAACGAAATTTGGCGACCGTTTTGTAAAGCGCGGCTTTAAAATTTTAAATGAAAAAGTGCTCAAAACACCAGCAAAATCCAGCATGTATCCGTATCAGTTTTATTATGATTCGCAGCCGGAAATTCAGCGTTATTATGCGGAATATTTTCAAAATAATATTCACCGTTTAAGCGGTTTTCCGGAGCTGGAAAAGGATGTTACCGAACTTTTCGCGCAGCGCGATTTTTTTTCAAAATCACAAGCTGTAAATATTCTGGCCATTTTCAAACTCTTTTTTTAAGTGGAAAGTCTGCAACTCTTTATCAGCGATTTTTTTAAAAATAAAGGACAGCACGTTTTTTTATCGCTTTTGGTTGCCAAAATTTGCGCTTTTGCAGGCTCGCTTGTGATTATCAAATTATTACCCGAAAACGAGTTCGGAATGATCAGCATTGTGGCTTCGGTTTTCGCTATTTTTTTACCTTTCAGCGGTTTCGGAAGTCAGCAAAGTCTTCTCCGTTACGGCTCTTTGCAGGAAAATGACTTCGATAAGCAGCAGCTTTCCACGTTTTTGCTGAAAGAAGGTTTTTACCGGCAGCTTTTCTTGAGCGTGATTTTTCTTGGTGTTGCTTTTATTTACGTTGAAAAATACGACGATATTCTGGTGTTTTTTCTCTTTTTTACCATCCGCTTAATTGGTTTTTATTTTTTGAATCATCTGCAGTCGGAAGCGCGGATTTTCGGAAATAATATGCGGTTTGCACAACTAACAAATACGGTAAATATTGTCGGACTGATTTTTTTGCTGTTTCTGACCTATTTTTTTGGAATTCGCGGTTATCTTTTTTCCATAGCTTTTACACCGTTTGTGGCACTTTTTTATTTCAGGCGTGAAAATTTTGTTTTAAAATTGCCTTCGGCAAAATTTAAAAATAAGGAAATGAGCAGGTACGGCCTGTTTTCAGCGGGCACGGCGCTGCTTTCGGATACGCTTTTTTCCGCTGACGTTTTGCTTTTAAGTTTCCTGATGAATGCTGTTGCAGTCGCAAATTATAAAGTTGCTATTTTAATTCCCGCAAACATTACATTTTTAGCGCTCGCTTTTATGCAGAGTGATTTTCCGCTTCTTGCAAAAAACTTTCGGAACAAAAGCTTTCTTCAAAATTATATCACCAATTATTACAAAATTTTTATTCCGGTAAGCGCAGGAATTTTACTGGTCGGATATGTTTTCCGACACGAAATTGTAAATTTATTTTTTAATGAAAAATATGCTGCTAATTCGCCTGTTTTTTTCGTTTTGCTCACAGGCTTTTGTCTGAACCTCCTTTTCCGGAACCTGTACGGAAACCTGCTTTCTGCGGTTGGTTTAATGAAAGCCAATACGGTAATTTCATTTTTTACGCTGCTTTTGCTGCTGATTTTTTCATTCTTTCTGGTTGGGAAATTTGGCGTGATGGGAATGGCGGTAAGCTTGACTTTAAGCATGCTGATTGGCGGATTTCTGCTAACTTTTAGCTTCTATCTTTACTGGAAGGATTTAAAATAAATTATCTTTGTGGTAATGAAAAATCTTTTTTTTATTCTGATGATTGGCGGTTTTGCTGTATTATCGTGCCGGAATGAGGACGAAAATATTCAGCGAATTGATCAGGTTATTCAGCTTTATATTGATTCGTCGGGACAGGACATGCTGAATTCGAAAATTCCCGGTTCCTATACCGAAATCAAAATAAATGATGTTTATGGCGTTACCGACACCGCGCCGGTTAGTGTTTCATTGAAAAAAGATGCAGACACGGTAACTTACCTGGAATATATTGCTGATGCAAAACGCATCACCATCGATTCAAGCGCAGCATTTCAAATTTATGAATCGAAGCTTGCGCTGGAACTCACGAAAAAAATAAATGATTCCACGAGTTTTGTTACCAACGACACGCTTAAAATTCAATATCAGTCAACGCCGGAAATTTTTCAGGTTTCAAAAATCTGGTATAACAACGTGCTGAAATTTACCAAAACCGATCAGCCGCTGAATGTGGTAAAAATCTCCAAATAATACGTAAATTTGCCGCTTACTGACGGTTTTTTTCCGTTTTAGAACTCAATTTTTTTTAGCTTATGTTACAAGTAAATTTTTTACGCGAAAGTAAAGACCGCGTTCTTGCTGGTTTGCAAAAACGAAATTTCAAACAACCTGAATTGGTAGATGAAGCAATTGCTGCGGACGATCAGCGCAAAAAACTTCAGTTTGAACTTGACCAAAATTTAGCGGAAATGAACAAAATTTCGAAAGAAATCGGGATTTTGATGAAAGAAGGTAAAAAAGAGGAAGCTGAAAAAGCGAAATCTAAAACCGCGGCGTACAAAGAAAATTCGCAGGAATTACAGCAAAAACTGAAAGATGTAGAAAATCAGCTGCTGGAAATTTTATATTTAATTCCGAATATCCCGTACGAAAAGGTGAAAGCCGGAAGTTCTGCGGACGACAACGAAATTATTTACCAATCTCACGAGGTTGAAGGTTTGGGCGAAGGTGCAATTCCGCACTGGGAATTGGCAAAAAAATATAATTTAATAGATTTTGAACTTGGTGTAAAAATAGCGGGTGCCGGTTTTCCGGTTTATTTGGATAAAGGTGCTCGCTTGCAAAGAGCATTGGTTCAGTATTTTTTAGATAAAAATGTGGACGCAGGTTATATGGAAGTAAATCCGCCACATGTTGTGAATGAAGCGTCGGCGTACGGAACGGGACAATTGCCTGACAAAGAAGGTCAGATGTATTTTGCGGCTGAAGATAATTTGTATCTGATTCCGACTGCGGAAGTTCCGGTGACGAATATTTATCGGGATGTAATTCTGGAGGAGAAAGATTTACCGTTAAAGAACACGGCTTTTTCACAATGTTACCGCCGTGAAGCCGGAAGTTATGGCGCGCACGTCCGTGGTTTGAACCGTCTTCATCAGTTTGAAAAAGTAGAAATCGTACGTTTGGAAAAACCGGAAAATTCCTACGCAGCACTGGAAGAAATGGTGAAACATGTGCAGTCGCTTTTGGAAGAATTAGAGCTTCCGTACCGTATTTTAAGGTTATGTGGTGGTGATATGGGCTTCACTTCAGCGATGACTTACGATTTTGAAGTTTGGAGCGCAGCTCAGGAAAAATGGCTTGAAGTTTCTTCGGTTTCGAATTTCGAAAACTTTCAGGCAAACCGCCTGAAATGCAGATTTAAAAGCGATGGAAAAACGCAGTTGGTTCATACATTAAATGGTTCTGCACTTGCGTTGCCGAGAATTATGGCGGCGATTCTGGAAAATAATCAGGTTGAAGGCGGAATAAAAATTCCGGCAAAAATCGCGGAATATGCGCGTTTTGACCTTATCAGCTAAAATTTATAAAATCAAAAAAACCGCCTAATAAGGCGGTTTTTTTTATTCTGTTGTGACGATTATTTTTTTGTCTTTGTTGGTGAGTTTTTTGCCATCATCCAGCAAATCGTCGCTGCGGACGTTGATCTGAATGGTTTTCTTATCGATTTGTTTAACGAAATCGTGCTTCCCAACTATTGATTTTATCGGTTTCTGAAATTTGATTGTGCTGGAAAAATTTACCGGAAACATTTTCATCATCCCCATTACACTTTGCGCCATTTGTCTGCCGTAAGCTTCAATGGAATCGCTTTTTGTTTTCGGATTTTTAATTTCTTTTTGTTCTGCGTTTTCTTCGATGGTATTTAAAAATGAGGCAGAATTAAATTTATCGGTATCAATGGTTAATGTGTTGCCGTTCCATTTCGCGATATTTTGGAGCGGTAGTCTTTTCAGTTCTTTACTTTGGCTTAAAAGCGATGTCACTTCCTGTGGCAAAAGTTTATCGTATTTTAATGAAACACCGTAGATTTCGCCTTTGTCTTTGTTAAGTTTTACAAACATCTTCTGCAAAACTTTGGTGGAATCTTTATTCAGCGTTAAAAGGTTGTCTTTTTGTATATCGTAAAAGCTTTTCCAGTCCGTGGAAAGCTTTGATAAAGCTGCAGGTTTAGACTGGTCGCCGCTCATCATATTCATCATCGAGAGCATGCCTTTATCCATAAGAATATTCGACTCCATGCTGGACGCCGAATCTTTGTAATATGTAGTTTCTGTGTTAACGGAGCAGGATTGAAGCGCGATGAGACCAACTGCAGAAAGCCAAAGCCCTATTTTTTTCATCATCATGATTTTATATCTATTTATTTGAGCTTCAAAATAGATACCAAAATACGGAACAGGTTAAAATTCAGAAGTTTAATGACAACTTTCGTGGTTGCCGTGCTGATGTTCGATAGAATTGTTGTGGATAACCTGCATTGATGCTTTTTGTGGCGAAACGTACGGAATGCCGAGTTCCATGCCGCGAAGGATAAATAAACCTCCTAAAATAATCATCATTACAGGCACAATTTTTAAGATTTTCAGGCGCAGCGCACTGGTCATTAAATTCCCGACTAAAACCACCAAAAACATAAACGGTAAAGTGCCGAGTCCGAAAAGCGCCATAAAGCCTGCGCTCTGTAAAATTCCACCAGCAGCGAGACTTGCGGTTAATGCCATATAAACCATTCCGCAAGGTAAAAGTCCGTTCAGCAAACCAGTGGCGTAACGCGAACGGTAATCTGCTTTTTGAAGCAGTTTGGAAAGTTTCATTTTTACTTTGAATAAAAATTCGGATAAAAAGGGCAATTTTGAAGCAAAATCTTTTCCGCCGAAGGAAAAAACAGCCATTAAAATGAGAAGAATTCCCACCGCGATGGTAAGATATTGCTGGAAGCCAACCATTTCAAATCCTTCACCGATTATTCCCAAAACTCCGCCTAAAATAGAATAGGTGGTAATTCTGCCAAATTGATACGTAAGATTTTGAAGGTAGAAATTGGTAGACTGTTTTTTGGTCAATCCCATCGACAACGCAATCGGGCCACACATACCAATGCAGTGAAAACCCGAGGCGAAGCCCAGCCCCAATGCCGAAAGTATTAGCGCTAGTTCCATAACACGTCGTAATCTACCTGATACGGTTTTTTATCCTGCTGCCATTTGATTTTTAAAGTGTAGGAACCTTTCGAAATTACTTTTGCAGGAATTAAAATGGCGTGAGCTGCGTCCAGGGAAAGTTCTTTTTTCACGTCGAGGTTGGAATCATCCGTGCGGTATAATTCAAAATTTACTTTACCGTTTTCCGGTGTAAGCGTTTCAGGAAACAAAATTTTAATTCCCGCTGGCGATTGCTGAAAACTTGGTTTTTCTGCCAGTAAATCGGCATTTTTTTTAGAATCGATGACGGTCTGATAACTTAATTCATCCTGATAATAATCGTCGGAAACCAGCTCTGAATTTTGCTGTCCTTCCGGAAAAATAAGAATCATAAATAAGATGAACGCTATGAATGATGCTAATGCCACGACAATGCCGTGACCCCAGCTGAATTTTTTGAACATTTTTTTGCTTAAAATTGAATTTTAAATGGACCTTCGAAATACGTGTCGAAAGAATCCAATAATTTGCCTGACGTATCATAAACGCCGATTTTTACTTTTTGTTTTGAAACCTGGACTTCTTTTTCGGGGAAACTGATGTTTACTGTCCCTTTGGTTATTTGGTCCTTTTTGAGCATTATTTTGTCTTCTCCACTCAAGGTAACTTTTCCGTGTTTAGGTTCAATAATTTTAACAGTCACAATCTGATCTTTTGTAGATTTATTCAGGAAAGTATAGTTATAAATATTGGTGATGTTTCCGTCACGCACAAAATAAGATGAGCCGGCAGGTTTAATGAATTTCGCTTCCATTTCGCCGCGGTTACTTAAAAGAAAACCAAGGAATCCGACCATTAAAATTAAAACAGCGGAGTAGGCTTTCATTCTGTTGGTGAATTTGAAAGGCACTTCCTTTTCAATCTCATCTTCGGTTGCGTAGCGGATAAGCCCTTTCGGTAAACCAACTTTTACCATTACCTCGTCACAAGCGTCGATACAAGCGGTACAGTTTACACATTCCAGCTGTTGCCCGTCGCGGATATCAATTCCGGTTGGACAAACTACTACACATTGGTTACAGTCGATACAGTCGCCTTTACCTTCGGCAGCGCGGTCTTCACCTTTTCTCCATTTTGAACGGTTTTCACCTCTTTTAAAATCATAGTAAACATTGATAGTCTGCTTGTCTATCAAGACGCCCTGAAGTCTTCCGTAAGGACAGACCAAAGTACAAACCTGCTCGCGGAACCACGCAAATGTAAAATAGAATGCAGCGGTGAAAAGAATCATTACCAAAAAGTTCGAAAAGTTAGCGAACGGTCCCTGCTGCATGATGTTCAAAACTTCCTGATGTCCTACGATGTACATAAACATCCAGTGAGTAATGATCAGCGAGATGATTACGAAAATAAAATATTTTAGGCCTCTTTTGCCTATTTTTTCCGCATTCCATTCCTGGCGGTCCAGCTTCATCTGCTTGTTTCTGTCACCTTCTATCAGATAATCTATCTTACGGAAAATCATTTCCAAGAATATTGTTTGCGGACAGATCCATCCACAAAAAATACGCCCGAATACCACCGTAAAAAGTATGATAAAGACGATAGAAGTTATAGCGCCCATCGCCAGGATGAAAAAATCCTGAGGATAAAATGGCTGACCAGCGATAAAAAACTGGCGATCTAAGATATTTAGTAATAATAAAGGGTTGCCATTAATTTTAATAAACGGAATGGCGAAAAATAATGATAATAAAATTACGGCTACTAAGGTTCGGTAGTCGGTATAGCGGCCTTTAGGTTTTCGTGGGAAAACCCATTTCCGCTTACCAGACTGCTCCATTGTACCTACTGAATCTCTGAAAGTTTCAGCTTCTACAACTTGCCCCTGTCCACCTCTATAGTGTTTTTCTTCTGACATTTTTTTCTCAAATTAAAAAAAACATAATCCGCTATCCCGTTGTATAAGATAACAAATTATGTTTTCATAGTAGTGTTGTTTTTGTTTGATGTTTATTTCTCCCAGTTGGCGGTAGTTCCCTGTGGAGCTGCGCCACCTTGTGCAGGTGTAATAGGTGATTGCTCCTGGTTAATATGATAAACATAAGCGGCTACATTCTGGATATCAAATCCTGTAAGTACACCGTTTTTACCGAAGGCCTGCATCGCCGGATTATTCGGACTTCCATTTTCCACCATGTGGAAGACATTTTTAAATAAAGTTTTCTCCGGTTGGTTAATCCAGTTGTTATCGGTTAAGTTTGGTCCAATTCCTCCTTTTCCACCGTCACTGTGACAAGATACACAGTTGGTTTTATATACTTCTTCACCGGCTGCAATATTATCCGGAGAGAAAACTGCATTTTCTATTGTTGGCGGTGGAGTGTTTTTCATGTACTCTTCAATACTTGCAGTTTGCGCAATGTATTCTCTGTCGTATTCCGGCACCTGATGTGCAAAATCTGTTGTCCAGTATGAAACCATATAAATTACACAATAAATGCAACCTGCATAAAATAATCCTAACCACCATTTTGGAAGTTGATTGTCCAACTCCATAATTCCGTCAAAACCATGGTCAATTAAGATGTCCTGCTCCTGAGTATTCGATTGCTTTTTAAAGGCACTTTCATACAAAGTTTTGAAGTAAGGTTGCTTCTTAACCGAAAGATATTCTGTCTTTTGATCCAGCGTCAGCTTTTTGAACATGTCATTCTCTATCAAATCTCCAATGGTGTTGTGAATCATGGATAAGATGATTGCAATCGCTACCGTTCCCCAAAAATATGGTGACGAAAGGAAAGAGGAGTCCTGCACAAACATGTAATAAATGATGAATAAAATCACAAGAATTACAAGTATGGTAATGTATACGGGTGTTCTTTGTTTCATAATAGTTTAGTTTTTCTAAAGATCTTTATCTTCAATATCATCGTTTAAAGGTGCATTCTCTTCTTCTTCGTAGTATTTCTTCGGTCTGGAAAAAACGTAGAACACAATACCTAAGAAAAATATGATAAACAATATCATGGCGATGGTCTGGTAAAGACCAACATTATCGCCGTTTGCTAATATATCTTTTACACTCTGCGGTATCATGACAATGCAGTTTAATTGATATTAATTGGTGCTAGCCGTTTTAATCTCTGTTGTTTTAATATCCGTACCAAGTCTTTGCAGATAAGCAATCAAGGCTACGATTTCTTTCTTCTCCAAAGGAGTAAAATTGGCTCCTTCAGCGGCTTTTTTATCTTCATAAGCTTTTTTAACGTCAGCTGCTTCAGAATAAATTTCTTTCACAATAGCGCTTGCCTGGTTATCAGCCCATGAGTCAGCGGAATCAATTTGTGCCTGTGTGTACGGAACATCAAATGTATTCTTCATCAACTCAACTTTAGCTACCATCTGGCTGCGGTCAAGGTCACGAGAAATCAACCATGGATATCTTGGCATGATGGAACCTGCAGAAGTTACTCTAGGGTTCAACATGTGCTTATAGTGCCATGAACTTGGGTTTTTACCACCTTCACGGTGCAAATCCGGACCTGTTCTTTTAGAACCCCAAAGGAAAGGTCTGTCATAAACAAATTCTCCTGCTTTGGAATATTGCCCGTTTTTACCGTTGAATCTGACAACCTCGTCTCGGAATGGTCTGATCATCTGCGAGTGGCAAGAGTTACAGCCTTCGCGGATATATAAATCACGACCTTCCAGTTCAAGTGGTGAATAAGGTTTTACCGCGGCTATAGTCGGTACGTTTTCTTTAATGGTAAGTGTCGGTACAATTTCCAGGAAACCTCCGATTGCAACGGCAATAAATGAAAGTACTGTAAGCAAAGTCGGCATTCTTTCAATCCAAAGGTGAAGTCCTTCGCCTTCTTTTCTTTTATTGCTGATTTTTGCTAAAGCTGGTGCTTCTGCAGGAACTTCTTTCTGGAATGATCCGCTTCTTACGGTAGCAACAAGGTTCACACACATCAGGATCGCTCCGGAAATGTAAAGGAAACCACCCACAAATCGCATTTGATAGTAAGGGATAATCGCTGTTACAGTATCTAACCAGTTTTTGTAAACTAAAGTTCCGTCTGGGTTAAACTGTTTCCACATTAAACCTTGCGTAAATCCAGCGATATATAAAGGCACGGCATAGAAAATAATTCCTAAAGTACCTAGCCAGAAATGCCAGTTAGCTAATTTTACTGACCACAGTTTGGTTCTCCACATAATTGGCAGGAGGTAATAAATCATCCCGAAAGTCATGAAACCGTTCCAGCCTAAAGCTCCGACATGAACGTGACCAATAACCCAATCGGTATAGTGACCAATTTTATTTAATGTTTTTGTAGCCAATAAAGGTCCTTCGAAAGTCGCCATACCATAACAGGTAATTGCTACTACGAAGAATTTTAATACAGGGTTTTCTCTTACTTTATCCCACGCACCTCTTAATGTAAGAAGTCCGTTAAGCATACCACCCCAAGACGGTGCAATAAGCATGATGGAGAAACCGGTTGCTAAAGCCTGAGCCCAACCAGGAATTGCAGTATACTGTAAGTGGTGTGGTCCTGCCCAGATATAAACGAAGATAAGCGACCAGAAGTGGATAATCGACAGTTTATATGAAAATACGGGTCTGTCTGCTGCTTTTGGTAAGAAATAATACATTAGACCAAGGATTGGCGTTGTCAATACAAACGCTACCGCATTGTGGCCGTACCACCACTGAACCAAAGCATCTTTAACACCTGCGTAAGCTGAGTAAGATTTCCAACCTGCGAAAGATAAAGGAACTTCTAAGTTGTTGAAAATGTGAAGCATCGCAATTGCCACCCAGGTCCCTAAATAGAACCAAATAGCAACGTATAAGTGTCTAACTCTTCTTTTGATGATTGTTCCGAACATGTTAATTCCGAAAACAACCCAGATAACAGTAATTAAAATATCAATTGGCCACTCGTGCTCTGCATATTCTTTTGAAGTGTTGATCCCCATTAAGAATGTAATAACCACTGCTACGATCATCAACTGCCATCCCCAGAAGTGAATCCAGGAAAGAGTGTCGCTGTACATTCTGGTTTTCAATAATCTCTGCAAAGAGTAATATGCACCGGCGAAAAAGCCGTTACAAACAAAGGCAAAAATTACAGCACTGGTGTGCAGCATTCTGATACGGCCGAAACCGAAAGCGCCATGGGTATTAATTAAACCCTGAAGATTACCGCTTTGTAAACTGACGATGGTAGCATCATCTGTCCCAAAGAAATACTCAGGAAGTTCGGGGTAAAATAACATTAAAGCGGCGGTAAGTCCCAGCAAAAAACCAATAATCCCGAAGACTACGGTTGCATAAAGAAAGGCCCGCACAATGTTATTATCATAACTAAACTTTTGTGTCTCCATATTAACTAATCTCTTTTTCTTCTATATTTTTATTTTCTTTTTCCGGCTGAGATTTCTCTTTTTCTCCGTTTTCTTTTATGATTTCCGACTCTAGCAGTATTCGTACCGCCGGCGATTCATCATCCTCAAACTGCCCTTTTCTTGCACTTATTATAAAAATGATTAGAAAAATTACAGCAAGTGTAACGCTGCAAAGAATCATTAAATACAATATTTCCATTTCCTGCAAATTTAGGCAATATGTCGGTCAAATTTACTTAAAAATTATGATATTCCTCACCTGATGTTAAGTTTTGTTAATTTAAATTCCTTCTAAATAACTGCTTTTTTTCCGGGTTATTTATTGGTTTTAAAGTACTTACCGGAACGCGTCCACGTTGCAACTGAGGTGAAAATTACCACTGTAATCGAACTGATCGGCATCAGAATAGCTGCCACCAAAGGTGAAAGATGACCCGTTACTGCGAAGCTCAAACCGATGATATTGTAAAAGAAGCTTATTCCAAACGTAAATTTTACGATTTTTATTGCGTCCTTGGACAAATCAAAATAATCCTTTAAAAAGCGCATTTTTTCTCCAGCCATAATCACGTCCGACGACGGCGTGAATGAATGCGTATCGTCTGCCACAGCTATTCCTACATTACTTTGTTTCAGCGCGCCGGCGTCATTCAGACCGTCGCCCAACATCGCCACTTTTCTACTTTCTTCCTGAAGTTCTTTAATATAATTCAGCTTGTTTTCCGGGCTTTGGTTGAATTTCATTCCCGCGATATTCGGCACTAAACTTTTTAGCGAACTTTCTTCAGAAGCATTATCACCACTTAAAATATGAACCGGAAAATTTTTCAGCTGCGCGAACATTTCCGACATATTTTCACGGTATTCATTGGTGAAAATAAATTTCCCCATAAAACGGTCTTTTTTTGAAATATAGACCGCTGTTTCCAGGTTTTTTGAAGGTTGATTATTAAACGACGCCGAACCAACTTTATAAATTTCTCCGCGAACAGTTCCGGAATAACCTTTTCCGGCTGTTTCCACAAAATTTTCAACCGGCAGATATTCTTCAACCACTTCCAAATGCTGGTATAAAGTTTTCGAAAGCGGATGGTTTGAGTTTTTCAATAGACTTTTCAGGTTAATCAGATCAAATTCTGAAATCGTTTCCCCTTCATAGCTGATATTAGCTTCTTTATTGTGCGTAATTGTTCCGGTTTTATCAAAAACTAGCGTGTCGATTTTTGCCAGTTTTTCAATAGTCAGCGTATCCTTTACGTAGAATTTATTCCGGCCTAAAATCCGCATAATATGGCCTAAAGTAAATGGTGCCGAAAGCGCAAGCGCACACGGACAAGCCACAATTAAAATCGCAGCCACAACCTGAAACATTTTTTCGAAATCAACCTGCGCCCAATAAATGCCTGCAAGCAAAGTAATTCCCAGAATGATAAAAGTGAAATATTTGCTGATATCGTTCGTAATGGTGTCCAGTCCGGTTTCAAACTTTTTGAAAGCTTCTTTATTCCAAAGCTGTGTAAGGTAACTTTGGTTCACGGTTTTTATCACCTCCAGTTCCAGAACAGAACCGATTTGTTTTCCGCCCGCAAAAATTTTATCGCCTGGTTCTTTAGGAATGGAGGCACTTTCACCGGTAATAAAACTGTTATCGATGTTTCCTTCACCTTTAATAAGAATCACATCCACCGGAATAATTTCCTGGTTTCGCACCATGATGCGATCACCAATTTTTAGCTCGTTTAGCAGGATATTTTTCTGTTCTCCATTAAAATCGATTTTCGTAACCGCAATGGGATAAAAAGATTTGTAATCGCGGTCATACGACAAAGCGCTGTAGGTTCTTTTCTGAAAAAGTTTGCCCAAAAGCATGAAAAATAACAGTCCGCACAGCGTATCGAAATATCCCGGTCCGTAGTCGGTTAAAACTTCGTAAATACTTCGGCCGTAAAGCATTAAAATTCCCAAAACAATCGGAACATCAATGTTTACAATTTTATTTTTCAAGCCAAACCAGGCTGATTTAAAATAATCTGAAGCTGAATAAAACACGACCGGCGTCGCTAACAGGAACATGATAAAGCGGAAAAGATTTTTGTACGTTTCCATCCAGAAATCGGTAGTTCCCATGACCTGTTCGGCGTATTCCGGATAACTCAGGAACATTCCGTTTCCAAAAGCAAAACCTGCAATCGCGAGTTTTACAATCAAAGTTTTATCTAAAAATTCCTCCTTTTTCTCTGCAGTTTCTAAATTAACAACCGGTTTATAACCGAGATTGGTCAGAAATTTTGCGAGGTCGCTTAATTTCAGCTCATTATGATTAAAGGAAATTTGCACGTTTTTGCGGGTAAAATTTACCTGCGAATAGTTAATGTTGTTGTTCAAAGTCTGAAGACTCTCCAGCAGCCAAATGCACGATGAACAATGGATAACCGGAATTTTAAAAGTTACCAAGGTTGTATTACCTTCAGAAAAATCGGTGACTTTGGTGAAAACTTCGGGCGTGTCCAGATAATCAAACTGTGCGATATTTTCATCATTCGGCCGGATTCCGGAACTTTTATTCATTTCATAAAAGTTGCATAAATCGTTCATATTCAGAATATCAAATACCGATTTGCACCCGTTGCAGCAAAAGGCTTTGTTATCGAAGGTGATGCGCTCCCTGTCAATCGTCTGACCGCAGTGAAAACAGTTTTCTGACAATGTAATCTTTATTAGGGGTGCAAAATTATAAAATTATATTTGGGTCTGGCACTTAAATACCCTATTTTTGCTGATAAATGTCATATAACTATGTCCTTAGAGAAACATACAATGATCGAGGAGCGGCTTCGGCAAGTCTTTAATGATCAAACCTTTAAAGAATCTTTATCACCGGAAGATTTTAACGCTTATTTAACCCAAAAAAAGACCCTTAATTTCCATAAAGGCGGGATCCTTTTTGAAGACGGCGAAATACCGGATGGCGTTTATTTTCTGAACAAAGGAACCGCAAAATTATCTAAACAGGGCGTTTACGGAAAGGACCAGATTTTACGCTTTATCAAAGAAGGCGACATGATTGGTTACCGCGCCATTCTTTGTGGTGAAAATTTCCAGGCTGCCGCCGAAGCGATGACCGACATCGAAGCCACTTTTTTACCTTCGGACCTGTTTCTTCATTTATTGGAAGTAATGCCCGCGCTGTCTTTTGTAATGTTGCAAAAAATAGCCTTTGAGCTCGGAGAATCTTCAAATACCGTTACCTTTTTAGCACAGAAAACAGTTCGCGAAAGACTTGCTGAAATTCTGCTTTTGTTGGAGCAGAAATTAGGCACAGATCCGGAAGGTTTTATTAAAATTTCATTGACGCGCGAAGAAATTGCGAACATCATCGGAACGGCTACAGAAAGCGCCATCCGTTTGATTTCGGAGTTTAAACAGGATAAATTAATCGAAGTTGAAGGCCGGAATATTAAAATTTTGAACCACGAAAAACTGGTTCGTCTTGGTCACGTTACTTTATAAAAACTACAGCAAGTTACTCAACCTGCAATTACGAAAATTATGTCTGTACACTCAGAAATAAAAAAAATCACCACTGAAACTTTGCGAAAAATGAAATTCGACAAAGAAAAAATCAGCATGCTTACCGCGTACGACTTCACCACTGCAAAAATGGTGGATGCGGGCGGGGTAGATGCGGTTTTAATTGGTGATTCCGCAGCAAATGTAATGGCAGGTCACGAAACCACTTTGCCCATTACGCTGGACCAAATGATTTATCATACGCAATGCGTTACGCGGGGTATTGAACGCGCTTTGATTGTTGCCGATTTGCCTTTCGGCAGTTATCAAAGCAATCCCGAAAAAGCGCTGGAATCTGCCGTGCGGATGATGAAGGAAGGCGGCGCACACGCCGTCAAAATTGAAGGCGGCAAAGAAATGGAACAGGAAATTTCAAAAATCGTAAACGCGGGAATTCCTGTTATGGGACATCTCGGCTTAACGCCTCAATCCATTTACCAATTTGGGACTTACAAAGTTCGCGCGAAAGAAGATGAAGAAGCAGAAAAGCTCATCAATGATGCGAAATTGCTTGAAGAATTGGGTTGCTTCGCCTTGGTTTTGGAAAAAATTCCGGCAGATTTGGCCCAAAAAGTTTCAGACAGCATTTCAATTCCAACCATCGGAATTGGCGCCGGCGCGGGCTGCGATGGTCAGGTTCTCGTTTACCACGATATGGTCGGCATGAACAAAGGTTTTTCACCCAAATTCCTCCGCCGATATCTCGATTTATATACCGAAATTACAGGCGCAGTCTCCAGCTTTGTAAAAGATGTGAAAACCGGAGATTTCCCTAACCAAAACGAAAGTTACTAATGAACATGAACACTACAACCCTTCAGGGTATTTTATCAATCGGTGCGTTAATCTGTATCGTCATCGGGTTTTTTAACCTGTTCCCTCAGAATATCAATGATTTTCTGTATCACCGACTTTTTTACGTGCTGATCGGGGCAAGTTTTGTCCTTCAAGCGCCGACTTTAACCAATAAAAATTTAATTTATCCGATGTATATCGCCGCCGGACTTTGTATTGTAGGCGCTTTTATGCGTCCGGATTCTCAGGTTGCGGTTATTAAAACCATCGGATTATTTGGCGGTGTTTTAATGTCGATCTTCTCAAGACCGAAAATAACACGCGGATAAATTCAGTTTAATAAAAACGAAAAATTTGCCGCTTTTAGCGGCAAATAAATTTACTTAAAAACTATTTTTCTTTTAAAGATTAATAGTTTTTTGTTTTTAAAATCTGCTCAAAATAGTTTGCAACCAAAGTGCGCTCAGCTTTTGTAAGGTTGGCTTCCGGATGTTTTGAAATGTATCCCGGCATCGGCATGGTGTAACCTTTCACCGAATGAACCGAATTTTCAAGCATATCTTTTTTCAAATCTTTATTGATGTTTCCCCATTCTGAAAGGTTTAAATGTTCGCGTCCTTCATCCACATGATTTTTTATCGACCAGGAAATGGGCGCGATGTACGCGTAATCCGGATAAACCGTTTCGTTGGAATGACAGTCGTAGCACGCTTTTTTTAGAATCTGCGTCACGTTTTTCGGCGTATTGTAAATTTTAACAAAATCAGCTTTCGCATCTACAGGTTTATTTACGCGGTTTACCGGAATAAACTGTATCAGCGCGATTACAATTAAAAACCAATAAATGATGTTGAGGAAAACTTTCATGGTTTATTTATTACCGGCTTTTCTGGCATTTTTTCCGGAATTTCTGAAGTTGATGTTTCGCTGCTTGTCGGCAATGTCCAGGTTTCTTTTATTTCCCAAAGTGGCCGGATTTCCACAGCTTTTTCGAAAGTGTAAACAGGTTCTGCGAAAATATTTTCAGCAAAATTTGCTCTGTCCCAAACGCCGTTTTCATTTTCGTCAACCAAAATCCGAAGCTGATATTTTTCCGGTTTTAAGCCCGAAAAATTGATATTTGGATCAGTTCCGTATTTTGAATAAGCTACTTCGCCATTTGCACTTATAAGTTGTGTCCAGAATTTTTTCGCCGGCCCATTTATAATTGTTAAAGAAAATGAACCGTAATTTTCGGTCTTATCAGATTCAAAATCAAAACGATATGATTTTGCTAAGCTTTCGTAATAGGATGAAACGGTTTCTTTCGGAATGGAAAGTGAATATTTTTTTCCTTCAGCAAAATTGGATTTTACGTGTATTTCAAACGGATTTTCTTTGGATATTTCCGCTGTAAAATCCTGCTGAATACTGTCTAAGGCTAACGTCCATTTTTCAGCTGCAATTTCATTAATGTAATAATTGCTGCGGATGATGAAATCTTTTTGCGGCGGTAAGAGATTACCGCGCGCGTTGCTCAGCAACATTTCGTTTTTCGTGTTGTAACGGTAGAAAACCGAAACCGTGTCCTGCTTTATTCCGTTGTCATAACTGAATTTTAAATTTTCATTGCTTTCAATGCCAATATTTTGCTGATTTGCATCGAACCAGACAAAAACCGAATCGGATTTTGGCGCGTGCGTTATTTTATAGTCTTTGAGCTTTTCGTTCAAAGATAAAACATCCACTTTCTCCGGATTTCCTTCAAAAGTCATTAAAATTCCGCCCGGAACTTCCTTCATTTCCAAATATTTGTTGCTTTTCTGGGAAGGAACCAAACTTAGTTGAAGCCCGGAAATGCTTTTGTCCAGATTAATATTTTCAGCCAAAAAACCGACCTGCTCTTTCCCCGGATCGTACACGGAATTCGCGTTGCTGTCTTCGAAGGCTAAAACTCTATATTTTCCTGGCGCCAGATAATTCAGTTCAAAATAGCCGTCCGGATCAGCCATTGTGATGTAATAGGGTTTTTGGCGGAAGTCCATGGAGTCTTTTTGCTGATACAATCCGACCACAATATTTTTCGATTCACCACCTTTTTCGGTGTCGGTTAAAAGTTTTTTTACATCTCCGCTGATGAACAAACTGTCGATTTTTTCGCCGGTAGAAAAGGCAAAATTGTAATATCCGAGCGCGTTTCCCTCGTTATTATCTACAATAGCATTTCCGAAATTGAAATTATACGTGGTATTTTCCTGTAAAGTATCGTCCCATTTAATGAGCAGAAATTTATTCGCGATACCGGAAGGTAAAATCTTGGTAATTTTTTTGATCGGTGGAGAAATAATAAGCTGGCGGCTGATTTCTTTTAAATTGATGTATTCATCGAAATCAATGCGCAGTTCTTTGATGTTGCGCGATACATTGGTGCGCGGACTGTCAATATTACTCCCGATTACCTGTGGCGGAATGCTGTCCCGAGAACCACCAACCGGCGAACCCACGCGGGCACACGACGTGAAAAGAAAACCAAAAAGTAAGAGAAAGAGAAATCTTTTCATGTAACGGATTTCTGCAAAATTACTAAATTTATTCACTGTACACCGCGTTGCTCAGTTTTTCCGCGGTAGTGTCGGTCTCATTTATTTCTTTTTGAATTTTTGCCTTTTCAAACGGGAAATTTTCAAAAAGTCCTGAAAGCGCCAACGCTGTATAAACTTTGCTCGAATATTTATTACCAATGGCGATAATCGTAACCTGGGACTTCAATAAATGTCCGAAAACCGAGTTCGTACCGTGCCACCAACCGTTATGGTAAGTAAGTTTTTCGTCTTCATTGAAAACTTTCATGCGGAACCCCAAACCGTAATTGTTTACGCCAGGTCTTTCGTTGCTGTACGGCTCAAAAATCAGATCCTTTAAATCCGGTCGAAGGAAATTTTTCGCAAATAAGGCTTTTGAGAAATTTAGCAAATCGCGCGGCGTGGTGTACACATTTTTATCACCGTAGATCAAATCAAGCCGGTCATACGGATAGACTCTCGGGCCGCGTTGGTAGAAAGATTTGGCCGCTTTATCCATATACTTTTCCTTTAAAATATAGGAATGATTCATTTTTAACGGTTCAAAAATCATTTCATCCATCGCCTGTGGAAACGGAGTTTGGGTGACTTTTTCAATCAGAAGCGCGAGCAGTGCGAAATTGGTGTTGCAATACATAAAACCGGTATCGGTATCGCGCGCGAGATCGGGTTTATATTTAATCAGCATATTTAAAATGTCCTGATTTGAAAGATATTCCTTGGACATTTCCGCTGGCGCAGGCTGAATTTTGTCAATAAAATACTCGTATTTCGGTAGTCCGCTGCGCTGGCTCAGCAAAGTGAAAACGGTAACTTTTGGATAGGGAAAACCCGGGAAGAATTTGGTGAGCGGATCCTGTAGCTTAATTTTGCCCGCTTCCACCAACTTTAGCGCCGCCATTGCCGTGATGGTTTTAGAAACCGAAGCCACATGCAACGCGACTGTATCATTAATTGGTTCTGTATTATTGGCTTGTGCAAATCCGCGGTAACCTTCATACAGAATTTCATCGCCTTTTGCCACCAAAAAACCGCCCCATAAACCACCCTCTTCCCACACTTTTTTGTAGTATCGGTCTAGAACCGCGACGACAGAATCTTTATTCTCAAGCTTATTGTCTTTTCCTTCGAAAATGTTGTCCAGCTCTACATTTCCGAAGTTGGGTAGGGAAGTTTCTTGAGTTTGAGAATCTGAACCTTCTTTATTACAGGAAATTACGACGGTAGAAAAAAGAAAAAAACAGAAAAAAAGGCGGAAAAATTTCATTAAAAAAGGATTTTGCTTTAAAAAATCACCGCAAGATAAGAGATTTTACCAAAATTGCTTAAGACCCAAATCATAAACATTTGTTAAGGTCGCGGAAACTGCGCTAAGATTTTGTCAACAATTACCTGCGCAAGTTTTTCTTTGCTTTCTATGGTCCAGCCGGCAATGTGCGGTGTAAGTAAAACTTTTTCGGAGTGAAGCAGGAAATCTAAGTCCGGATTTTGAGCTTCCAGATTTTCAAATGAAGACTTTTCAAATTCCAGAACATCCATCGCGGCGCCTTTTATCTTCCCTGATTTTATAGCCGAAACTAAATCTTTAGTTTTTACATTTTTCCCGCGTGCGGTATTGACGAGGTAGAAATTTTTTCTGACCTTTTTGATGAAATTTTCATCAATTATATAATGCGTCTTTTCTGTAATCGGTAGGTGAAGGCTGATGATGTCCGCTTCATTTTGTAATTCTTCCAAACTTACCTGCGTCGCAAATTCATCGCCGATATTTGGCAATATATCGTAAAATATCACCTTGCAGCCAAAACCCGAAAGTCTTTTGGCTACAGCTTTTCCCATGTTTCCGTAGCCCATAAGTCCTACAGTTTTGCCGAGC
The DNA here is from genome assembly GCF_900114045.1 of Kaistella treverensis. Classification (GTDB taxonomy): domain Bacteria; phylum Bacteroidota; class Bacteroidia; order Flavobacteriales; family Weeksellaceae; genus Kaistella; species Kaistella treverensis. Next base: position 124,536 of record NZ_FORQ01000002.1, on the reverse strand, counting down.
AATTCTTCGCCGCGGTTTTCTTCACGTTTCCAGATTCCGTTTTTTACCTCTTCTGAAGCGATAAATAATCGGTTCATTAAAACCAACAGCATTCCAAGAACCTGTTCAGCAACGGCGTCGCGGTTTCCTTCGGGTGAACTGATGAGTGCAATATTATTTTTTTGGGCAAAATCACCGTCAATATTTTCCATTCCGGCGCCAACTCTCGCAATAAATTTGAGTTTGGTCGCGTGCTTTAAAATATTGGCGTCCAGCGGAATTCTGCTGCGGATAATAATGCCGTCGTAGCCCGAAATTTTTGCTGAAACTTCGTCGTAAGTTGAGGAAAAATCTTCTTCCAGAGCAAAACCATTTTGGGAAAGCTGTTCCGTAATCAGTGGATGGTTTTTGTCTAAAAGCAGGATTTTCATGCGGAAATTTTAATTTGAAGCGAAAAGTTTTTTTAATTCTATTGAATCAGCAGCCTTCATTCGGCCGGAGAGAATCAGGGAAAGTTCTTTTCTACGCAATGCAGCATTAAATCTTTCCACTTCAATTTCAGTTTCCGGTTCCATCTTTGGAATTGGAATCGGACGGTTAAATTCGTCTACCGCAACAAAAGTGTAAATACCGGAATTGGTGTGAATTTTTTTCTGATTAATCGGATCGTCCAGCCAAACGTCTACATAAATTTCCATTGAAGTGGAAAAAGCGCGCGAAACTTTTGACTCTAAAACCACAATACCACCTTCGGGAATTGGATAATCAAAAGAAACGTGATTTACAGAAGCCGTAACCACGCGTCTTTCGCAGTGTCGCGCCGCGGAGATCGACGCGCAACGGTCCATTTTTGCCAGAAGTTCACCACCGAATAAATTTCTTAAAGAATTGGTTTCATTCGGCAAAACTATATTGGTCATGACCGTTAAGGATTCTGACGCTTTTTTGATTTTTTCCATTTAGAGTTTTTGTTTGATTTCGAAGTCCACTTTTTTGCCGGTTTTACGGGCGCAACAATCGTTTTTGTGGAATCTGCTAAAGTTGAATCTTGTACCAAAACCGGTGCAACCGAATCAACTTTCGGTTTATTTTTTTTAACGGTTAAAACGTCCTTTTTTGGCGGATTGGTGAGATCAGATTTTTTACCGAAAATCATGTCGGGCTTTTCAATTCCCATGTAGGTAAGTCCCGAAACGATAAGTATTAAAGGTAAAAGCCACGCAATTGTTCTCACGAATGCGTACGGTTTTTTGCCGCTTCGGAAGCCTTTTTTAATTTTTGAAATATTGATTTCTTCTAAACCAAAAAAAGCCGGTGAAAGATTTTCCAGCCGGTTTCCGGAAAAATGAAGCTTGCTGTCTTCAAGATAAAAAGTGCCGATATTTTCTATTTTCAGCGTTTCATTTTTTTCCAATGCAGAATTCCAATAGACAACTTGCTTCGAAATTTCTTCTTCCGCAGCACTTTCGCTGATGTTTTTTTCAGCTGCTAAAAAACGGATGAATTTTTCCGGATTTTCACTTTTTGAAGCATTGAATGCGATTTCAGTTCCTGGTGGCAAAAGGTTTTTTTCCTCTTCGTCGAGAGCTGCATTGCTTGTTTGCAGAAAAAACGTACCGAAACCCGTGAGAGAAACGCTGCCATTTTTCTTTAAAAATTCGAGAAGAAGCTGGGAAAAATTCATATCGGGCAAATTTATGTTTTTTGAACAATGTAATGCAAATAAAAAAAACCGCGAAAAAGGCGGTCTTTAGCACCGAAAAAATTATCTTTCAGCAATTGCGTTTTGGTATTTACTTTAACTTGAAGGACATACCGAACATGAAATTCGTGCCCGCTTGCGCGAAATAATACGGCGCTCCGTCATACACAAAGCCGTTGTTCACATATTTCTGGTTGAAAATATTATTCACCAAAAGTTTAAAATCAACTTCTGTACGTTTTAAATCTAAGGAATATTTCGCATTGAAATCCGTCAAAAAATAGCCGTTTAACCGGTTATTTTTATTATTGGTGTTGTCCAGATATTGTTCGCCAACATATTGATTTTGAAGTGATACAGTGAAATTATTGCTTGGTAAAAAATTGATTAAAACATTTCCCATAAAGTTCGGTGAAAAAGAAATCGGTGTATTTCCAAGGTTCTCAAAACCGTTTGCTGTTTCGGTTTTAAAATCGATGTTTTCGTTTTTGCTTAAAGTGAGGTTTCCCGAAACATTCCACTGTTTTGAAAGTTTTGCAAGCGCGCCCAGTTCAATTCCCATTCTATAGCTTTTTCCCGAATTTACGCGAATAAATTCACCGATGTCATTTATTTCTCCATTCAAAACCAGCTGATTTTCGTAATTCATATAATATAGGTTCGTGGTGAAAGAAACTGCACCAAGCGTTTTTTCCAAACCTGCTTCAAAATCGTGCAGTTTTTCCGCCTGAATTTCCGGGTTTGCAAAAAGATCATCTCTGTTCGGTTCGCGATGTGCATGCGCGTAAGAGAAGAAAATTTTGCCGGAATTGAGCTTGTAATTAATTCCAAATTTTGGGTTGAAAAACAGCCAATTTTTATTTAAATCCACGCCTTCATCATCACCTTGCTGTATGATTTTGGTGTCATAATTAATGTTTCGAAGCTGCAAATCGCCGTACAATTCCACAAGGTTCAGCTTTAAAATCGCTTTTGCAAAACCCGCAACTTCATTTTTCACCGAAGAATTTCGATAATATTCATGCTCGGAAATTTGCGGATAAAAAACGCCGGTGACATTTCCAAAATGCTCGCCGTCGTATTGATTTCCCACAAGTCCAAAATTCACATTCAAATGATCGAATTTACCGTAAAGCGTAGAAACTGCACCATAAAAATCATTGTCAAGCCATTTTTTACGGATGAAATCAGTTCTTTTAACGGTTTGATTATCAGCTGTTAAATCCGGTAAATTGTATTTTGAAAACTTCGCATCCTGTTTGTAATTTTCGTAATAACCTTTGCCTTTGGTGTAATGGAAAGTGGTTTCCAGATTCCAGTTTGGATTAAAATTTTGCTGCCACAAAAGCTGGTAATGATTCTGGCGGTAATTGTCGGTTTCATTGTCGTAAAAACCAACGATGTTTTCCCAGTTTTCATCGTAAATAGCGCCGGAATAATTAAATTTCGGAGTCGTTTCCCAGGTGTTTTTGTCGATTCCGTTCCAGGCCTGATACGTTTGTTCTTTTCCACCAAAAGCCAGCAATCGGATTTTCGTCTTTTTTTCCTCAAATAACCCCGAAAAATTATAGGAATCTAAATCAGAAAATGCACGGTCGATATAACCGTCTGAATGGATTTTGGTATAGCGGCCCATCAACGAAAGGCGATTTTTCCAGAATTTTCCGCTGCCAACTTCCGCGGAATATTTGTAAGTATTGAAAGAGCCGTAAGAATTATCAGATTTCACATAAAATTTTTCCTCCGGATTTTTCGAAATCACATTCACGCTTGCGCCAAAAGCGGAAACGCCATTTGAAGAAGTTCCCACGCCTCGCTGAATGATAATTTGCGACGCCGAACTCGCCAAATCCGGCACATCGACGAAAAATGTTCCCTGACTTTCTGAATCGTTGTACGGCACGCCATTCATCATCACATTAATTGCTGTTCCGCCAACGCCACGAATTCGGAATCCGGTGTAGCCCACGCCATTTCCGGCATCTGAGGTTGAAATAACCGACATTTGATTTTTCAGCAAAATCGGCAAATCCTGCCCCAGATTTTTTGTGGCTAAATCTTTTTCAACGTTGATGATTTCTTTGGTGACGGGCAGACGTTTCAGAAAGTTAATGCTTTCAATGTCGTGTGTTTTCAGCGAATCCTGCACGGTGGTTTGTGCTGAGTAAAAGGAACTTGTAAGAAGTCCTAAAAAAATAAATCCTTTCATTCTATTAATTTTTTGAAGATTAAATGGAATAAAAGGGGCGATTAAAAAATGTGTTAATTTGAAATTTTTTTAATTCGAAAATGGTAATTACCACTTTTTCAAATTCCAAATTAGCTCATGTAATTTCCCTAAACAGCATTACCTGTTCCAGGTTCATTGGGTATAATCTCAGCTTTTTACAGCACCCCTTAAATTTCTCCTGCAAAACTACGAAATAAAATCAATATTCCTTTTGGTTAATGTCGATGTAGAAATAATTTTTACCGTCGGTGGTTACTTCGAAGAGGCGCGCAAGTTTCCAGCTGTAATTTCTCTTGATGTCGCTGTAATGAAACGGAACGATGATGTTGTTATTAACATCGATGATGCCGAACTTATTATTCCGCGACGCGATGATCATCGGATTTTTCAGGTCGTCGCCTTCCAGAATGTGTAGATAATCGTACTGCGGATAAATGGTAAAATCGTTGTAATTGCCCGGATTTCTAAACTTTGCGTCCTCGATGATGCCGTAGGCGTAATTCATGATAAAAGCGTGGAAAAGCTGTTTCTTATAGTCAGCCTGGCATTTACCCAAATCTTCTTCTTTGAAGAAATAAACGCGTTTTCCGTGCTTATTTATCCGGTAATCCTTATCGTTAAACCGAACCGAAGCGTATTCCGCCGAACCATATTTTCTGATTTTTTCATTTGGAGAATTCAGTAGATTACAGTCTTCGGTAAAAAAACCAACGTTGCTGTAAACCGGCGCAATAATTACTTTTCCGGATTGAGAAACAAAACCAAACTTTCCATCTTTTTTGTACGGAATTAAAGCCGCTACCGAATCATTAATTTTTGCAAGATCGCGGTCAGCATTTATTTTTTCGGTGCTTTTTGGGGCAATTTTTTTGCTTTGAATAACATTTTTCTGTGCTGAAAATGCCACCGAAAAAGTAAGAAAAAGGAAAAGAAAATATTTTGTCATTGCTGTGCTTTTGCAAATAAGCGACCAAAAATAATCAATTATAAATTTCTCCAGATGAAATAAGCAATTATTACCGTCGAAATTAAAAAAAATGCCCTTTTACCCGTTAAAATTTTAAAAATTTTTCTTGCATTTTCGTTTTCGATTTTTGCTGAAATTAAAAGCGCCAAACCGTACGGAATTCCCAATACAAAAAGCGGATTAAAAGTGAAAGCTGCTTTAAAATTAAAATGCAAAAGTTCGTGAAAAGCCCGCTGTGATCCACAACCGGGACAACTTAAGCCGGAAATATTTTTGAAAGCACAGCTTGGATAAAAACTATCTTCCGAAGGCGCAAAAAAATAGAAAACCGAACTTATCAGCAAAATGCCGACGAGCATAAAGATCAGTTTTAAATTTTTTTGGAGCAAAACGGCCATTTTTTTTGATTTTTTAATGTGAATAAATTTCGCTAAAAATTCAAAGATAGAAAAGAAAGATTTTATTTATATTTATTCTAAATGACTTTGCGCCGCCATACATTAAAAATTTTGTAAATTTGAGCTTCAAAATTTTACAATAAAAATATACAATATGACTTTCGACATTGATATGATCAAGAAAGTGTACGAGCGGTATCCGTCACGGGTCGAAGCTGCGAGAAAAGCGGTGGGAAAGCCATTAACACTTGCTGAAAAAATTCTTTATACACACCTTTGGGAAGGCGACGCTACACAAAGTTTTGAAAGAGGAAATTCCTACGTGGATTTTGCTCCGGACCGTGTAGCCATGCAGGATGCGACAGCGCAAATGGCGCTGTTGCAGTTTATGCAGGCCGGGAAACCGAAAGTTGCCGTTCCTTCAACTGTTCACGCCGATCACTTGATTCAGGCGAGAGTTGGCGCAGAAGCGGATTTGCAGGAAGGTATCAATAAAAACTCGGAAGTTTTCAATTTTTTAAGTTCCGTGTGTGATAAATACGGAATCGGTTTCTGGAAACCGGGCGCCGGGATTATTCACCAGGTAGTTTTGGAAAATTATGCTTTCCCAGGTGGAATGATGATCGGAACAGATTCTCACACCGTAAACGCGGGCGGACTCGGAATGGTCGCTATTGGTGTTGGTGGTGCTGATGCGGTTGATGTAATGGCCGGAATGCCGTGGGAACTGAAAATGCCGAAATTAATCGGTATTAAATTAACCGGAAAATTAAGCGGCTGGACGTCTGCAAAAGATATTATCCTGAAAGTTGCCGGAATCCTTACCGTAAAAGGTGGAACCGGATGTATCGTTGAATATTTTGGTGAAGGCGCGCAATCTCTTTCTGCAACTGGAAAAGGAACGATCTGTAATATGGGCGCTGAAATTGGAGCGACCACTTCAACTTTCGGTTATGATGATTCCATGCGCAGATATTTATCCGCAACCGGAAGACAGGATATCGTGGACGCTGCTGACCAAATCGCTGATCATCTAACTGGTGATGCGGAAGTTTATGCAAATCCTGAACAGTATTTCGATCAGGTTATCGAAATCAATCTTGATGTGCTTTCGCCACATTTAAACGGTCCTTTCACGCCGGATTTGGCAACGCCTGTTGCAGATTTCCACGAAAAAGCCGTAGCGAATGGTTGGCCAATTGAAGTAGAATGGGCATTGATCGGTTCCTGTACCAACTCATCTTACGAAGATTTATCGCGTGCAGCATCAATTGTGGAAGATGCTTTTGCTAAAGGAGTAAAACCACGCGCAATTTTAGGAATTAATCCGGGTTCTGAACAGGTAAAATTTACCGCTGAAAGAGACGGATTTTTAGATTCTTTCCGAAAGTTTGAATCAGCCAGAATTTTCACCAACGCCTGCGGACCATGTATCGGTCAGTGGGACAGAGAAGGTTCGGAAAAAGGCGAGAAAAACTCCATTATCCACTCTTTTAACCGAAACTTTGCGAAAAGAGCTGACGGAAATCCTAATACGCACGCATTTGTTGCGTCACCGGAAATGGTTGCCGCCGTTGCAATCGCGGGAAGACTTGATTTCAACCCGATTACAGATACTTTAACAAACGCCGCCGGCGAGCAGATTAAATTAGATGAACCGAAAGGATTTGAATTACCTGCAAAAGGTTTTGATGTTGGTGACAACGGTTATCAGGCGCCGTCCGATGACGGTTCTTCCGTTCAAATTGCGGTTAGTCCAGACTCTGGAAGGCTACAGCTTTTAACTCCGTTTGAACCTTGGGATGGTGAAAATATTTCCGGTGCTAAAGTTTTAATTAAAGCTTTCGGAAAATGTACAACTGATCATATTTCAATGGCTGGACCGTGGTTAAAATACCGCGGACACCTTGATAATATTTCGAATAATATGTTAATCGGTGCGATCAACGCGTATAACATGGAGACCAATACGGTGAAAAATGCGTTGAATGGCACGTACGGAGAGGTTCCTGCTGTAGCGCGCGCTTACAAAGCTGCCGGAATTCCTACGATCGTGGTTGGTGACCAAAACTACGGTGAAGGTTCTTCCAGAGAACACGCAGCGATGGAGCCGAGACATCTTGGTGTGAAAGCCGTTTTGGTGAAATCTTTCGCCAGAATCCATGAAACGAATTTGAAAAAACAGGGTATGCTTGGTCTTACTTTCGCCAATGAAGCGGATTACGACAAAATTCAGGAAGATGACACCGTTAATTTCCTTGATTTGGATCAGTTTGCGCCAGGCAAAACTTTAACGTTGGAATTCTTACACGCGGATGGTTCTAAAGACCTCATCGTCACGAACCACACTTACAATGCTCAGCAGATTGACTGGTTCCGCGCAGGTTCCGCTTTAAATCTGATTGCTGCAGAAGCTGCTAGACAAGCTTAAATTTATATTTAAATATTAAAAACCTCCTAAGAAATTGGGCGGTTTTTTTTGTCTTGATTTTGAAAATATTTGCCCTTAAAACACCGAATTTTTCTGAAATATTGTATTCGGAAAGCAAGCTTTTCGAAATAATAAAGCGAAAAAATTTGCCATTAAAGGGCCGAATTTTTTCAAATTCAGAATTAAAATTAATTTTAATTTATTTACACAGTAATTTGCATTTTTTTATACATTTGGTGCAATTAATAATTATATGATGAAAACTTTACTCTTCGGTCTCTTATTTCTGACTTTTTCTTTATTTCCAGCGCAACTGAAAAAGGTTGATATCGCCGATTTTTACAACTGGACTTCCAATAGCGGAACGCACTACCAGTTTGTTTTGTTATCGGAAAAATTAGTTGCAATGCGTACCGACGTGGCGGCGCTTGTTCGCGTGCGTTACTCGATGGATGGTGGCGTTACCTACAAAATCGCGGAGTTTGATGCCAAATTCACGTATGATAAAGCAAAGGACAGCGATAATTTGGTAGTAAACATAAAAGCTGCAGAAACTGCAAGAATCCTTAAGGGAGACAGCGGCTATATTCCTGATAATTTCACGCTGTACTATGACAAAGATGGTGATTATATCGAAGGTTATCAGGCAGACCACGACGAGCTTACCAAAAAAGATACGCAGTATGCGAAAGTGTTTTTAACACCAAGCCCGAGCGCGGACCATATGCGAAAACTGATCCGTTTGTTTTACGATTCTTCGGAGCCGCTTTACCGCGATCTCATGGTTTTAGCAGCCCAATACGATTAATTAATTCTGAAAAATTTGCCGCTAAAACGGTAAATTTTTAGTTTTCTTCGCTAGCTTTCCAAACGGCATCGTTGTCCGGAACCGGCGCGGTAATCGTAATATTTTCTTTGGTTACGGGATGGTGAAATTCCAGTTTTCGAGCGTGCAGATGAATTCCGCCGTCTGGATTGGAGCGTGGTGAACCGTATTTTAAATCACCTTTTATAGGCGCACCGATTTTCGCAAGTTGCGCACGAATCTGATGATGACGGCCGGTCTCTAAATCGATTTCCAAAAGTTGAAAATTATCTAAAACTTTGATGATTTCGTAGTTCAAAATCGCTTCTTTAGCGCCTTGCGTAACCTTCGGAAAAACCGTTGCCTTGTTGTTTTTTTCGTTTTTCTGTAGGTAATGCACGAGTCTTTGTGCCTTCGGAATTTCAACTTTCGGTACAACTGCCCAATACGTTTTTTTTATTTCGCGGTTTTTCACCATCTGGGTTAATCGGGAAAGTGCTTTCGAAGTTTTTGCGTAAATCACCAAACCCGAAGTTGGGCGGTCGATGCGGTGAACCAGCCCGAGGAAAACATTTCCGGGTTTTTGGTCTCTTTTTTTCAGGAAATTTTTAAGCAGGTCCAGTAACGAAAGATCACCGGTTTTATCGCCCTGAACGAGCTGTCCGGTTTTCTTGTTAATGACTAAAAGATGGTTGTCTTCGAAAACGATTTGGTCCTGCATAAAAATGAACATTTGGAATTTTCAAATTTACGCTAAACCAACAAGTAAAAAAAATGCCGTCTAAGCGGTAAAAAAATAATTATCAAGAAATGCTCTTTGTGAATCAAATGCAATTTCATTTAAATCCAAATCGGTTTTTTTCAGCCAAATAACCTCAGAAATTTCTGATTCTTCAAGCTTAACATCGAATTTTTCGGAAACTTCGTAGCGGAAAAAGAGGTCCAAAGTATTATAAGCAATGTTTTTATAATGGTAAACATTGGGCAAACTTCCGAGATACTTTAGCTCCGAAATATTTACTTTAATTTTCATTTCTTCAAAAAGCTCGCGAACACAGGTTTCTTCGGCACTTTCTTTTGGATCCACGAAACCGCCCGCCAAATCGAGCTTGCCTTTTTTAGGTTCCTGATTTCGCCTTGTGAAAAGAATCTCGTCTTTGTGTGAAACAATTACCGCAACAGCACCTGCAACATTGTGATAGAGCACATAATCGCAGTTAGAGCAGCTCCATTTTTTTTCACCGTCCCAAAGCAAGGTTTTTTCGCCGCATTTTGGGCAAAAATTCAGCTTTTGCATCAGGAAATATTTCGCGGATGGTAATTAAGGATCACTTCACGCAGTTCTTCGTTTTTCAAATGCGTGTAAATTTCGGTGGTTGTAATGCTGGAATGGCCGAGCATTTCTTGGATATAGCGCAGATCGGCGCCGTTTTGCAATAAATGCGTGGCAAAAGAATGGCGGAATGTGTGTGGCGAAATTTTCTTGCTGATGCCGGCTTTTTCGGTTAATTCTTTAATGATGATGAAAACAATAACGCGCGACATCGAAGAACCGCGGCTGTTGAGGAAGAGAATGTCCTCGCATTTTTTATTAACCTTATATTTCGACCGCACATTTTCGTGATAATCTTTGATGAGGTCGGCGGTGTAACGAGCAAGTGGCACAAAACGGGTTTTGTTTCCTTTGCCTTCAACCTTCAGATATAATTCTTTAAAGTTGATGTTTGAAATTTTAAGATCGATAAGTTCGGAAACGCGCAGACCGCAGCCGTATAAAACTTCGATCATACACTGGTTTCGTTTGCCGAGTTCTGTAGTAACGTCGATGGCTTTTATAATTCGCTCAACATCAACAAAACTTAAAGTGTCGGGTAAATAAAGTCCTAATTTTGGACCTTCAATCAGTGTTGCGGGATTATCCGCACGCACTTCATCATCAAGAAGATATTTAAAGAAAGCTTTTATGGATGAAACCCAACGCGCCTGCGTTCTTTCGCTGAATTTCTTTTTGGAAAACTGATAAAGGTATTCCTGAATGTTTTCGTAACTAATCTGCAGTGGTCCAACACCTTCAAGGTCAAATTCTGCATAATTCTGAAGCTTGCGCAGGTCACGCAAATAAGCATCTACAGTATTCTCTGAAAAATTTCGTTCAAATTTTAAAAATGTTTCGAAATCTTTGATTTTGTCATCCCAGGTAATCATTTTTTTGTGTTTTTTGCTTTAAAATATCATGTGACACTCTTAAAAGCTCGATTCCATGATTTTTTAAAAATTCTATACCGTCTTCGTCGGAATATTCGTCAATATATACCACTTTTCGTATTCCGGCCTGTAAAATAAGTTTGCTGCATTCTTTACAAGGCGATAGCGTAAGATATAATGTGGCGCCTTTTGCCGACTGCGTAGAGCCGGCGAGTTTCAATATCGCGTTGGCTTCTGCATGAAGCACAAACCATTGGGTTTTCCCGTTGTCGTCTTCGCAACAGTTTTCGAATCCCGAAGGTGTTCCGTTATAACCATCGGAAATAATCATTCGGTCTTTCACAATCAGCGCGCCTACCTGCTTTCGTTTGCAGTAGGAAAGTCTAGACCATACCGCGGCCATTTCCAGATATGCTAAATCAAATTTTGTTACGTCCAAACGTATAACTTTTAAATTTTTTACTTAAAATGAAGGTTTTCTCTTTTCTAAAAACGCAGTAACACCTTCTTTTTTATCAGCCATTTCAAAGAGTTCACCGAAAGATTTAATCTCGGTTTCGAAGCCGTTTTCACCGTCTGATTTATTTACCGCTTCAATTGCTTTTGCAATTCCCATGGGTGAATTCTGTGCGATTTGGTTTGCTAATTCTTTTGCTTTCGCTAGAAGTTCGTCTAAAGAAAAAACATCGTTTACAAGCCCAATTTCTTTTGCACGTTGCGCCGGAATCATTTTCGCTGAAAATATCATCTCGTTTGCCAAACCTTTTCCAACCAGTTTCGGCAATCTTTGCGTTCCGCCGTAACCTGGAATTAAACCTAAAGTTACTTCCGGCAAGCCAAGTTTCGCGTTTTCTGAGGCATAGCGAATGTGACACGCCATGGCAAGCTCTAAACCTCCACCTAATGCAAAGCCGTTAACAGCGGCAATTACGGGTTTGCTGAGGTTTTCAATTTTATTGAATAAAATGTTCTGGCCGTTTCTTGCTAAATCTTCAGCTGCGCTTGTTCCGAAATCCGAAAATTCTTTAATATCAGCGCCTGCAACAAAGGATTTTTCACCACTTCCGATGATAATTACCACTCTGAACTTCGAATCCTGTTCAATTTCGTCTAAAGCTTTGCTTAATTCTGTGATTGTTAAGGCGTTCAGCGCATTTAGGCTCTGCGGTCTGTTAATGGTGATTACGGCGGTTTTTTGATCCGTTTCTACATTAATATTTTGGTAGGACATGGCGTTATTAAGAGTTTTTCGCAAATTAAACAATATTTTTTAATAAAGTGTATTTAATGAAGGCGTTATCATTACCGAAATGATAATTTATGTTAATTTTTTTAACTTCCAGCGTGGTTCATCATATTAGCATCGATGTTGATCTGCAACCCCATTGCGATTTTCATTCCAAGTTCAATATTTGCGCGGAAAAAATGACAAATTTGTCGGTTTATTATTTCTTCGCGATCCAGGCCGGAGATTTCGTTAATTGATTCGATAATATTTCGAACAAGTTCTATTCGGTCATAATCCTGAAGTGCTTTTGTGTAAAATAAACCGGGCTGCGTAAAGTGATCATCTTCATTTTCGCTGTAAAAGCTTTCGGGAAAAGCATCTTCCTTATCGAATTCAGAAAAATTCCGGGCTGTTTGGTCGTTTTTTTCTGATTTGTCTTTTTCCGGTGAAAACGGGCAGCGGTTCACTTCAAGCAAATTGGCGTGTCTGCCAAGTCTGTGCTGTTGCGCTTCACCGTAAGTAGCAATTCTGGCCTGTAAAATTGGGTCAGGCGAAAGTCCTAAACCCTGAACGAAATTTGCCGGCGAAAAGGCAACTTCTTCAACATTCGACTGATAATCAGACGGAATTTCATTAAGCTCGATTTCACCAACTTCAATCAGCGGAAATTCATCGTGAAACCAAACCTTCGTAACATCGAACGGATTCCAGCGGAAGTTTTTCGCCTGATCTTCCGTCATTACCTGAATATAAAGTGTCCATATCGGGAAATCACCGTTTTGCAGAGCATTGATGAAATCTTCCTGCGCAAAATCCGGGTTCGTGCTTTTTAGCTGAGCAGCTTGTGTTGGAACGAGATTTTTAATGCCTTGGTTGGTTTTAATATGATATTTCACCCAGACGCGCTCGTTTTCAGCATTAATCATCGAATAGGTGTGCGAACCATACCCGTTCAAATGGCGAAAACCTTTCGGCGTTCCACGGCCGGAAAAGTACATGAGCAAATGGTGCAGCGTTTCGGGATTTGCACAGCAGAAATTCCACATTTCGGTGGTGCTTTTTAAATTCGTTATTGGCGAGCGCTGCTGAGTTCGCACAAATTCCGGAAATTTTGCGGGCTCTTTGATGAAAAAAACCGGGCTGTTGCTGCCGACCAAATCCCAGATTCCGTCTTCGGTATAAAATTTCAGCGCAAAACCTCTTGAATCCCTGTTGGTGTCCGCGCTGCCTTTTTCACTTGTAAAATCAGAAAATCGGGCAAAACAGCGGCAAATTTTTCCAACCGAGGAAAATAAATTGGCATTGGTAAACTGAGTGATATCGTTGGTAACCGTGAAAGTTCCGTAGGCGCCGGTACCTTTTGTAAAAAGTGCACGTTCCGGAATAGTTCCGCGTAAGATTTGCGGAAAGTCCTGCTCTTGGAAACTAGATGCAGCATTCATCGGATTGTCCTGAATATTCCGTGATCTGTCGATGGTGTCGTAGAAAGGATTCTGGGCTATATTGCCCATTTTCTTGATACTCATAATTTGCAATATTGTAGCCTTCAAATTTATCTAAAATTAATGGGATTCCGGCAAAAACTCAGTATATTTGGCATAGATAAAATTAATGGTATGAACATTCAGCAATTGGAATATCTTATCGCTGTAGATAAATTTAAGCATTTTGGAAATGCGGCGCAGGCGTGTTTTATTACGCAGCCGACTTTGAGTGCGATGATTCAGAAATTCGAAGAAGAACTGGATGTGAAAATTTTCGACCGTACCACGCATCCAATCCGTACCACAGATGTTGGTGTGCAGCTTATCATCGAAGCGAAAAAAGTGGTAGATGCCATTAATGAACTAAAAACCAAAGCGAACGACCTTAATAATGTGCTGGCAGGAAAGTTAAACCTCGGCATTATTCCAACAGTTTCCGGCTCGATTTTACCGTCTGAAATCTTTGATTTTTTGAAAAATCATCCGAAAATTCAGCTCAATGTAAAAGAAATGACGACGGACAATATTATTAAAGCTTTGAAATCCGGAGAACTGGACGCGGGAATTATTTCAACGCCGTACTCCGCAGCTGACGAATTTTACCACGATTTTCTTTTCAATGAAGAACTGATGCTTTATTCCGCCGAAATAAGTGAAGAACAGAAAGAAGACAGTTTTGTAATTCCGGAAAAAATAGATGTGCACAAAGTTTGGCTCTTGGAAGAAGGAAACTGCCTGCGGACGCAGTTTGAAAATATTTGTGAATTGCGAGAAAATACGGTGACACCCAAAAATCTGGAGTTTGTAGCCTCAAATATTACGACTTTGGTACAACTAGTTGATAAATTGGGCGGCATCAGCATTTTACCGGAACTTGCTGTAGAGCAGCTTTCCGACAAGCAAAAAGAAAAAGTAAAACGTTTCCGCAAGCCTTTTCCGTACCGCGAAATTTCGATGATTTATTACAAACCGACGTATAAGCAGAAAATTTTAGATGAAATGATTCAGTTCATCGCCGAATCTCTGAAGTCAAAACTGAGCTTCAATGAAAATCCTGAAGAATTTACCGTCATCAAGCCACAATGATTTTTAACATCCGGATAAATTTTGCGCTTCGGTAAATAGTGAGTAAATTTGCGCCACAATTAGGAGGAAAAATTTGTATTGATTGCAACCTCAGTAAAAAATGCTAAAACCGATTTTCTTTTAGTTTCTTTTGCAATCATTCCAGGTATTTTTCCCGTACTTTTTAATTAAAAAAACAAAAGAAATATGTCTTATTTATTTACGTCTGAATCGGTTTCCGAAGGGCATCCGGATAAAGTGGCCGACCAGATTTCCGACGCATTAATCGATAATTTTCTCGCAAACGATCCAACCTCTAAAGTAGCCTGTGAAACCTTGGTAACTACTGGCCAGGTAGTTTTGGCGGGTGAGGTGAAATCATCAGCATACCTTGACGTGCAAGATATCGCGCGTAAAGTCATCAACAAAATCGGCTATACGAAAGGGGAATATATGTTTAATGGTGATTCGTGTGGTGTGATTTCCGCTATTCATGAACAATCTCCCGATATCAACCAAGGTGTGGACCGTGTTTCTGAAAACGACGATTTCGAAAGCCGTGCAAATTCGCAGGGAGCAGGGGACCAAGGAATGATGTTCGGTTACGCTACCAATGAAACCGAAAATTATATGCCGCTTGCGCTGGATTTAGCGCATGTAATATTAAAAGAACTGGCGAATTTGCGGCGAGAAAACAATGCGATAAAATATCTGCGTCCTGATGCGAAATCGCAGGTTACCATTGAATATTCGGATGATCACAAACCAATCAGAATTGATTCTATAGTAGTTTCTACACAGCACGATGATTTTGGCAGCGAAGAAGCAATGCTTGCTAAAATCCGAAAAGATATTATCGAAATTCTTATTCCGAAGGTTAAAGCCATGCAGCCGAGAGCTATTCAGGAGCTTTTCAATGATCAGATTACCTATCACATCAATCCTACTGGGAAGTTTGTAATCGGTGGACCACACGGTGATACGGGTTTAACCGGCCGAAAAATTATTGTAGATACTTACGGTGGTAAAGGTGCGCACGGTGGTGGTGCTTTTTCCGGAAAAGATCCGTCAAAAGTTGATAGAAGTGCGGCTTATGCCGTGCGACACATTGCTAAAAATCTTGTGGCGGCAGGTGTTGCTGACGAAATTTTGGTGCAGGTTTCCTACGCAATTGGTGTTGCAGAACCTTGCGGACTGTATGTAAATACCTATGGAACTTCAAAAGTTGATTTGCACGACGGAGAAATTGCCGGCAAAATCCAGAAAATTTTCGATTTAAGACCTTATGCAATCGAACAGAATTTGAAACTCAGAAATCCAATTTATCAGGAAACCGCTTCCTACGGCCACATGGGACGCGAGCATTATATTGCTGATAAAATTTTTAAACGTGCCAACGGTGAAGATTTAATCGTAAAAGATCTGGAGTTTTTTACCTGGGAAAAACTGGATAAAGTAGAAGAAATAAAGAAGGAATTCAATTTATAAAATCATATAAAATGCTTTAACAAAAATGTTAAGGCATTTTTTTTAACTTTATGCACAATATAAAATCATAACCAATGTTGAAGAGATTTTTGCTCCCTTTTTTTTTGTTAGCAGCTTTTGCGGGCAGTGTTAAAGCACAGCTTACGGTACATAAAATGGTTCACGCCGGTTATGTTTACCAGAATACGAGCTTTGCGGAACTCGGTGGACGGCTGCTGTTTTTGGAGAACGATGACATGATTTTTCGCCTTGGCGCAGCCGGAATGTTCGGAGTTGCCAATGGAAAATTTGCCGCGCTGCCGAAAATCCAGGGTGATATTTTGCTAAATTTTGAGCGGAATGTAGATCTTTACCATGCTTATTATTTTTTAGCAGGTGCTGAAGCAACAACCAAATACATTGCACCGAAAATTGGTGTTACGCTGTTTGGTTTGATTGATTTAACCGGAGGTTATGCTTTTCCGTTCGATAAAAACGGAATTAACGGTAAAAAATTAGAAGGCTTAAACATCAATTTTACGGTAAATGTGCCTATTGTAATGATTCACGATCTGTTAAAATAAAAATTTTTTAATTTTTTAACAAAGTATTAACTTTTTGCTTAAATTAGCTCTTCACTTTTACACCTAAAGTATGGTAAAATAACTCTACTGATTTTTTAATAACGAAGAAAGCCAACCTGATATTTTTAGGTTTGCGATCATTCATAAATTTTTAGTTACGAGTTATGAATACACATACAGACAGTTGGCTGATTTCTGCATATAAAAATGGCAATGAAAAGGCCCTGGCGGTTCTCATTGATCGCCACCAGAAAGATATTTTCTCCTATATTTTCTACAAAGTAATGGATGACACCGTGGCAAACGACGTTTTCCAGGATACTTTCATGAAAATTATTGTAACGCTGAAAGAAGGCCGGTACAATGAAGAGGGAAAATTTGTGCTTTGGGCAAAGAGAATTGCACACAACCTCATCATCGATCATTACCGCCTGAAAGCCAAACACAACAAAGTTTCGGAAACGTCTTTCGAAAATGAAGAATATTCAATTTTCGATCTCATCAGCATTGACGAAGAAAATATTGAAGAGCAGCTGATTTCTCGTCAGATTCAGGATGATTTGCGTAAAATTCTGGACTTTCTCCCGCCAAATCAGCAGGAAGTGGTAAAACTCCGCTTTTTCGATTCGCTTTCCTTCAAAGAAATAGCGGAACAAACTGATACCAGCATCAATACCACTTTAGGCCGGGTGCGTTACGCACTCATCAACCTGCGAAAAATAATGGAAGAACACCAAATAAGTTTGACCAGATAATAAAGTGAAATAATCTGCGTTTTTAGTGAAACTTAAGCCTATGAAAAACGATTACACTTTAAACGGAAAACTTTTGAAACCAAAACAGATGACCGTTGAATTTTTACTGAGATATTCTAAAAACCTTCAGGTTTTAAAAACGGTCTCTAAAATTCGTATCGTATCCAAAAACTAACCTATTTTCCTTAAATTTGTGCTGTATGAAAATTCAGCACATTTTTTTTGATCTCGATAATACACTTTGGGATCACCGCGCAAACGCTTATCTTACCCTGAAAGCGATATTTAAGAAAGAAGAGGTTCAGGAAAAATATAATCTTAATTTTGAGGACTTTCACCGCGAATATTTTACCATTAATGAAAGATTATGGGCACAGATTCGCGACGGTGAAATCGACAAAAATTACCTGCGAAAACACCGTTTTTTTGATTCTTTTCTTTTCTTTGGAATTGATGATTTTCCATTAGCACAGACTTTTGAAAATAATTTTTTAGATGAAATCCTCAACTACAACGATCTGGTAGAAGGCGCTTTTGATCTTTTGGAATATCTTCACGACAAAGGTTATACGCTGCATATTTTATCTAACGGCTTTCAGGAGGTAACCGCGAAAAAATGTGAACTTTCCGGTATTAAAAACTATTTTAAAACCATCACAAGCGCCGATGAAATCAACATTCGGAAACCAAAACCGGAAATTTATGATTATGCGCTGAAGAAAGCGAGTGCGCAAATCGAGGAATCCATAATGATTGGTGATGACTGGATTGCCGATATTGAAGGTGGAAAATCTTTCGGCTTAAAAGTGATTTACTTCGATGTATTCGATGATAAATACACCGCCGAAGGCGTAAAAACGATACGCCAACTGCACGAAATTAAATCAATTTTATAAAAAGAAATCCTTTCCGCTTTTGGAAAGGACTTTTTTTGCTGCTAAACGCCCAAACTTATACGGACTTTCTGCAATGTTTCAGCAGCGATCACTTTCGTTTTTGCCGCGCCCTCCTGTAGTTTTTGTTCGAGTTCCGGCAAATTGTTCATATAATAATTGAAGAGTTCGCGCTCGCGCTCAAAACGTTTTAAAATTAACTGCAACAATTCGTTTTTAGCGTGACCGTAACCAAAGTTTCCGGTGAGATATTTTTCCCGTAAAACGGCGGTTTCTTCCGGTTTTGCAATAAGTTCAAACAAAGCAAAAACCTTGTCGGTTTCCGGATCTTTCGGTTCTTCAAGAGATTTGGAATCAGTTTCAATTCCCATAATCTGTTTTTTCAGCTCTTTTTCGGGTAAAAATATATTAATGATGTTTCCGCGGGATTTCGACATTTTATTACCGTCAGTTCCCGGAACATATTTCGTGTCTTCCTGCAACTCAGCTTTTGGCAAAACGAAAACTTCACCCATTTGATGGTTAAAACGTGCGCCCATGTCGCGCGCCATTTCCAGGTGTTGTAGCTGATCTTTCCCAACCGGAACAACTTCAGCATTATAGAGTAAAATATCTGCAGCCATTAAAACCGGATAGGTGAAAAGTCCCGCGTTCACGTCTTCTACACGGTCTGCTTTATCTTTAAAGGAATGTGCTAAAGTCAGCCTTTGATACGGAAAAAAGCAGGACAAGTACCAGGAAAGTTCGCAAACTTCGGCGATATCGCTTTGTCTGTAAAAAAAAGTTTTATTGGTGTCAAGTCCGCAGGCAAGCCACGCCGCGGCAATTTCATAGGTGTTTCTTTTCAGTTCTGCAGCATCTTTTATTTGGGTTAAAGAATGCAGATTTGCAATAAAGAGGAAAGATTCGTTTTCTTCCTTTTTTGATAATTCGATGGCTGGAATAATGGCGCCAAGTAAATTCCCCAAATGTGGAGTTCCCGTGGCCTGTATTCCGGTTAGTATTCTGGACATGAAATAAGTTTAAAATGGTAAAAACAAAAATAGCTAAAACGGAAATTTTGGGCAATTTAGCCGCTAAAAATCCAAACCGTTTGGCAGCGCTTTTTTGCGGAAGATAAGTAATAAAGCAGCGCCGGCAGTAATTGCTGAATCTGCAACATTAAAGATATATTTGAAAAACTCAATATGTTTTCCGCCGATCAAAGGCCAACTTTCCGGCACGTTCCAGTCCACCAACGGGAAATGCAGCATGTCTACCACGCAGCCTTTCATGAAAGTGGAATAGCCTTGACCAAAAGGTACGACCTTGGAAACACCGCCGTATTCAATCCAGCGCCCGATGCTTTCATCATAAAAAGTTCCGCTGTCGAAGATCATTCCGTAGAACATTCCGTCAATTAAATTTCCGATTGCGCCCGCAAAAATCATCGACATCGGAATAAGCAAATAGTTGTTGGTGCCTTCTTTCAGCCATTTGCTGAAGAGATAAACCATGCCGCCGATAAGAAAAATGCGGATGATGACAAGAATGTATTTGCCGAGAAGTCCACCGAAATGAAAACCATAAGCCATGCCCGGATTTTCCACAAAAGTCAGTTTAAAGCCCGGTAAAACGCTTACACTTTCGCCCAAACTGAAATTGGTTTTGATGTAAAACTTAGAAATTTGGTCTATTAATAAAATGATGATGGTTATTAAGGCAATCTTCTTCATTAGTCTTTCTTAGGATATTTTCTGGCGGAAGTTGGGCTGTTTTCTTTTTTCGGAACCGAATTTTTTACCGGCTTTTCGGGCAAATTTTTAAGATTTCTGGTGTGGAATTTTTCAAATTTAATTCCCATTTCCTTCATCACGCTTTTCAGCGCATTCAGCTCCATTTGGTTTTTCGGATGTACAATCAGAGATTCCATTTTTAATTTATTTTTTTTGAAAGTTCGTCGAGACGGTTTTTGTCAGCGGCCGACAAATCATCTAAACCATTTTTACCGATTTTGCTCAGTATCGCATCAATTTCGTCCTGTCTCTGCTTTTTCTCTGCGTTATAACGGTCATCAATGGTGTAATATTTTTCTTTGTTCGGAACGAACTTTTCCTTGATTTTTTTCCGGAAGAAATAAAGAAAAATTACCGCTACAGCGAGCAAAATAAAAACCGTGTCCATGATTTTTAAATAAAAATGTACAAAGTTTTATGCATAGAAATACATTGTACTTTGTACATCATTTTTTATAAATGATAAATTTTACCGTTGCATATTTTTAGCTTCGATGCTGAGGGTCGCATGTGGTACGGCAAGCAGCCTTTCTTTCGGAATTAATTTTCCGGTAACTCTGCAGATTCCGTAGGTTTTGTTTTCAATGCGGATGAGGGCGTTTTTCAGGTCGCGCACAAATTTCTCCTGTCTTCCGGCAAGAATCGCATTCTGTTCTTTGCTTAAAGTTTCAGCGCCTTCTTCAAAAGCTTTAAAAGTTGGCGAAGTGTCATCGGTACCGTTATTCTGGTCGTTGATGAAGCTTTCGCGAATCAGCATTAAATCTTTTTCTGCTTTATCGATTTTCCCCTGAATTAATACTTTAAATTCCTGTAAATCAGCGTCGTTATATCTTTGTCTGTCCTCAGTCATAGCTTTATTTTTATTTGTGTTTATGTGATTTGAAGTTTTCACCGTAAAAAATATTAAATTTTTTGAACCTGAACCTTGAAAGTGACCTCGTCAATCTCTATTTCGTCAAAATTTGAAAGTGAATTTACAATTTCTATTCTATCTGACAATACTTCAGTAGAAATATATGCTTTATTGTTCATTATTTCCCGCTTAAACGGGCAATCGTCTTGCAATTCAATTGAAATTCTGTCTGTTAACTCGAAATTTTTGTCTTTTCTTAAATTCTGAACGCGGTTAATAAATTCGCGCGCAATTCCTTCCGCTTTTAATTCTTCGGTTAAAGTTAAATCCAGCGCTACGGTGAGTTTTCCTTCACTGGCGACCGTCCAACCCGGAATATCCTTCGTGGAAATTTCAACATCATCAAGAGAAATTTCATGGCCTAAAACGGCAATTTTTCCGGTTTTTTCTAAAGCTGAAATATCTTCCGCGGAAAACTTGGTTATTTCTGCTGCCACCGTTTTCATGTCTTTTCCAAGTCTTGCGCCGAGTGTTTTAAAGTTCGGCTTGATTTGCTTTACAATCAGCTCCGCGGCGTCATCAGCATTGATGAGTTGAAGTTCTTTCACGTTTACTTCCTGTTTAACCAAATCTGAAACCGCCAAAATCTGCGCTTCTGTTTTTTTATCCAAAACCGGAATCATCACTTTTTGAAGCGGCTGTCTTACTTTGATGTTTTCTTTTTTTCGTAGTGAAAATACCATCGATGTGATTTGCTGCGCCAGATGCGTTTTTTCCACCAAATCCTGATCGATCAAACTTTCATCGGCTGTCGGGAAATCGGTTAAATGTACCGATGCAGCTTCTTCTTTCCCGGTAATTTTATTTAAATCCTGGTAAAGCTGATCCATAAAAAATGGTGCAATTGGCGCCGAAATTTTTGCTATGGTTTCAAGGCAAATATATAAGGTTTGGTAAGCCGAAATTTTGTCATCAGAATATTCGCCTTTCCAGAATCTGCGTCGGCAAAGTCTTACATACCAGTTGCTTAAGTTGTCATTAACGAAATTGTTAATCGCGCGCGCAACTTTTGTCGGCTCGTAATCTTCGTAAAACGCCGTAACATCTTTAACCAGTAAATTGAGTTCAGACAAAATCCAGCGGTCAATTTCTGGGCGCAATTCGATGTTTTTTTCGGAATATTTAAAACCGTCTACATTCGCATACAGCGCAAAAAAGGAGTAGGTATTGTATAAAGTTCCGAAGAATTTTCGGCGAACTTCATCAATTCCTTCCAAGTCAAATTTTAAATTTTCCCACGGATTCGCGTTTGAAATCATGTACCAGCGCGTCGCGTCAGGACCGTATTTTTCTAAAGTGGTGAACGGATCAACGGCGTTACCAAGTCTTTTCGACATTTTCTGGCCATTTTTATCCAAAACCAAACCGTTCGACATCACGTTTTTGTACGCTACCGAATCGAAAACCGCCGTCGCAATTGCGTGCAGCGTATAAAACCAGCCTCGCGTTTGATCTACACCTTCCGCGATGAAATCTGCCGGAAAAGCTTTTCTTTCGTCGATCATTTCGCGATTTTCAAACGGATAATGCAGCTGCGCGTACGGCATCGAACCCGAATCGAACCAAACGTCGATGAGGTCGGATTCTCTTTTCATCGGTTTTCCGGACGGCGAAACCAAAATTATCTGGTCAACGATATTTTTATGCAAATCGATTAGCGCGTAATTTTCATCCGACATATTTCCGGTTTCAAATCCTGCGAAAGGATTTTCGGTCATAATACCGGCTTTTTTTGCTTTTTCTATTTCCGCCATCAGTTCTTCCACAGAACCGATGATGATTTCCTCTTTCAAATCATCGGTACGCCAGATCGGCAAAGGAATTCCCCAATATCGGGAGCGCGAAAGATTCCAGTCGTTTACGTTTTCCAGCCAGTTTGCAAAACGGCCTTCACCGGTGGATTTCGGTTTCCAATTGATGGTTTCATTCAGTTCCACCAAACGGTTTTTCACCGCGGTCATTTTCACGAACCAGGAATCCAACGGATAATACAGAACAGGCTTGTCGGTTCGCCAGCAGTGCGGATAACTGTGCACATATTTTTCGACCTTAAAGGCCTTATTTTCTGTTTTTAAAAGAATTGCAAGTTCTACATCCCAGGATTTTTCCGGCGCGGAACCGCTGTCATAATATTCATTTTTAATGAATTTTCCGGCAAATAATTTCGGTGTTTTTCCGCCTTTTACAAATCTGCCTTGTAAGTCTACCAAAGGAACCAGATTTTCATTTTCGTCTTTTACCAGCATCGGCGGAATGCCGCTTTCTTTCGCAACGCGCGCGTCATCAGCACCAAAAGTGGGCGAAATATGCACAATTCCCGTTCCGTCTTCGGTGGTGACAAAATCTCCCAAAATTACGCGGAAAGCATCTTCCGGATTTTCAGCCGGTAAAAACCACGGAATAAGCTGCTCGTATTCCGAGCCTACCAATTCTTCTCCGGTAAATTCAGCTAAAATCTGGTACGGAATTACTTTCGCTTCCGAAGTGTAGTTTTTTAAATCTTCTTCGCTTCCTTCCGCATATTTTTTACCAAAATTTTTCTGCAAAAGCACTTTCGCCAAAACGATGTTGATGGGCTCGAAAGTATATTGATTAAATGTTTTCACCAAAACATATTCAATATCTCTTCCGACCGCTAAAGCAGTATTTGAAGGCAAAGTCCATGGAGTTGTCGTCCA
Organism: Kaistella treverensis; assembly: GCF_900114045.1. Classification (GTDB taxonomy): domain Bacteria; phylum Bacteroidota; class Bacteroidia; order Flavobacteriales; family Weeksellaceae; genus Kaistella; species Kaistella treverensis. Next base: position 100,977 of record NZ_FORQ01000002.1, on the reverse strand, counting down.
GGCAAGAAAGTAGGTGTCGACTAAAGTTTTTTTAGTGTCAAATTCCGCCCAATGCAACGCGCCGCCACAGGAAGCTCCTGCAATTTCTTCTGCATCGATTGAACTTTCCGCTTTCAGGAAAGGAACTTTTTTAGCCGCTTTATCGGCAAATTTTTTCACTTTGAATTGCGCCACTACAGTCGTGTCGGAAACATCGCGGTAAGTTCCAGGCTGATTCAGTTCGTGCGAAGAAAGTCCCGTGCCGGCAGCCGGCGAATAGGGCTGAATGGTGTAACCTTTGTACAAAAGATTTTTGTCGTAAAGCTGCTTCAAAAGCCACCAAACCGTTTCCATATATTTCGGTTCGTAGGTGATGTAGGGATTTTCCAGATCCACCCAATAGCCGATTTTTTCTGTCAAATCATTCCAAACATCGGTGTAGCGCATCACGGCATTTCTACACGCCTGATTGTAAGCTTCCACAGAGATGGTTTTGCCGATATCTTCTTTGGTGATTCCGAGTTCTTTTTCTACGCCCAGTTCAATAGGTAAACCGTGCGTGTCCCAACCTGCTTTCCGGAAAACCTGTTTTCCGTTTTGAGTTTGGTAGCGGCAGAAAATATCTTTCAGCGCGCGCGCCATCACGTGGTGAATTCCAGGCATCCCGTTCGCCGAAGGCGGACCTTCATAAAAAACGTATTCCGGCCGCCCGTCACGGATCTCAACGGATTTTTTAAAAGTCTGATTTTCTGCCCAGAATTTTGTAATATTCTCGGCAACAGCTGTTAAATCTAAATTTTTATATTCGGTAAACTTCTTCATTTTCAGTCTATTCAAAGCGTTGGAAGCTCATTAATTAAGTCTGCGAATATAAGGATTTTCGCGGAAATTTTTCGTAGATGAGAAAACTAAAATTTTGAGCTTGAAAGCCGAAAAAATTCGCTGCTTTAAGGGCAAATTTTTTCGTTTTACATAATTGCGGTTTTATTTCTTCTGTGGTTTAAATTTTTGAAGAAATATATAGGAGAGAAATCCTAATATTAATGAACAGCAAATCGCGAGGATGAAACTTCCAATAAGGTATTGCACCAGATTATTTTTAATGAAATCCATGTCAAAAGTCTGGTTTTCCAGCGAAGTGCCGTTTTCTACGAAAGGCGCGCCAACCATCATCGAAGCGAAAATAATTAAAGGAATAAGCGGTGGAAAAGTAATCTGCGATGACATGAAAGTCAGCATTTTATTCATTTTAAAATAAACCGAAAGCGAAATCGCTAGAAATGAATGCAAACCCCAAAACGGTGAAAGCCCGATGAAAATTCCCAGTGCCACAGATTTGGCTTTAACTTCATTTGTTCCATCGGTTTCCAGAACGTTTTCTTTTAGAAAGCGTTTTAGGCCTTTTCGCCGGAAATACCGGTAAAATATTTTCTGGCTTTGAATGGTATTTTGGATGAATTTTTTCAATTAGAACTCGAACTTCGAAACAAATGTAAGGGTTTTCGGACTTCCACTTTGGTTTTCATTGGCCTGAAACTGGGTCGGAAAAATTGTCATTAAAAAAAAACTTCTACTTTTGCAAAAATTTCGAGGATGTCAAAAAATTTAGTGATTGTAGAATCACCGGCGAAAGCTAAAACGATTCAAAAATATTTGGGGAAGGATTTCGAGGTCAAATCCAGTTTCGGCCACATCCGCGATTTGCCTAAAAAAGGCATGGGCATCAATCTGGAAACTTTTACCCCGGATTACGAAGTTTCTGCTGATAAAAAGAAGCTCGTTGCTGAATTGAAAGCCGCTGTAAAAAAGGCAGATATTGTCTGGCTCGCCTCCGATGAAGATCGCGAAGGTGAAGCCATCGCGTGGCATCTTGCACAAGAGCTGAAATTAAAAGACGACAACACACGACGAATTGTTTTCCACGAAATTACGAAAAACGCTATTTTAAAAGCGATAGAAAATCCCCGAAATATCGACCAGAATTTGGTGAATGCACAACAGGCAAGGAGAATTTTAGACCGGATTGTAGGTTTTGAAATGTCGCCGGTTCTCTGGAAAAAAGTAAAAACGGGACTTTCTGCAGGGCGTGTACAATCTGTAGCTGTACGTTTGGTTGTGGAGCGCGAACTGGAAATCCGTGGTTTTACCCCAAAATCTACCTTTAAATTTGACGGAATTTTCCTGAATGCTGAAAAGCAGGAAATCGCAGCCAAGCTGAAAAAAGATTTTGCTAAAGAAGCCGACGCTGAAGAATTTTTAAAGCAATGTCAACAAACCGATTTTAAAGTTCTGAATGTTGAAACAAAACCGGGAACGCGCACCGCATCAGCACCGTTTACGACATCCACTTTACAGCAGGAAGCCAGCAACAGACTCGGTTATGGCGTTACGGCGACCATGCGCGTTGCACAAAGACTGTACGAAGAAGGATACATTACTTATATGAGAACCGATTCCGTGAATCTTTCTCAGGAAGCAATTAACGGGGCAAAAGCACAAATTTTGGCCGAATATGGCGAAAAATATTCGAACCCAAGAAATTATACCACCAAATCATCATCAGCGCAGGAAGCTCACGAAGCAATCCGCCCCACCGATTTTTCCGTAAAAACCATCGGAGATGTTCAGTTGAATAAATTGTACCAACTTATTTACAGAAGAACTTTGGCATCGCAGATGACGAATGCCAAAATTGAAAAAACGGTTATTGAAATCGGTGACCAAAAGTTGCCACATCATTTCGAGGCGCAAGGTGAGGTCATTATTTTTGATGGTTTCTTGAAAGCCTACGGAATTTTAAAAACCGAGGAAGACGACGAAGAAAACAATGAAAAATTATTGCCGAAAGTTTCTATTGGCGAAGCGCTGAATTTCCGAAAAATAGAAGCCACCGAAAAGTTTACGCGACCGGCGACGCGCTACACGGAAGCCGGCCTGGTAAAAAAACTGGAAGAATTGGGAATCGGACGACCTTCAACTTACGCGCCGACCATCCAAACCATTCAGAATCGCGAGTACGTAGATAAACGTGAAATTTTGCCTCAGGAGCGGGAAATTTTAAAGATGACTTTAGAAAAAACCGAGCTGAAAAAGGAAATTTTAACAGAAAAATTTGGAGGTGATAAAAATAAATTTGTACCCACAGATATTGGTGAAGTCGTTAATGAATTTTTAACCCAAAACTTTGCTGAAATCCTGGATTATGGTTTTACCGCAAAAGTGGAGCAAGATTTCGACCTTATCGCAAACGGCGAAGAAAAATGGAAAGAAGTTTTGCAGGGTTTCTATAAAGATTTCCATCCGAAAATAGAAGATGTAGAAGAAAATGCTGACCGCGCAACCGGCGAAAGAATTTTAGGGAAAGACCCGAAAACCGGCAAAAATGTGCTTACCAGAATTGGCAGATTTGGTCCGATGGTTCAGATCGGGGAACAGGACGATGAAGAAAAACCGATTTTCGCAAGCTTAATGGCCAACCAGAATATCGCGACCATCACTTTGGAAGAAGCGCTGGAACTTTTCAAAATTCCATTTGATCTAAAGGAGTACGACGGACAAACCGTGACGATTGGTGTTGGACGATTTGGTCCGTATGTGAAATGGGGCGAAACTTTTATCAGCATTCCGCGTAGTGAAGATCCGCTTTCAATTACGCAGGAAAGAGCTGAAGAAATCATCGAAGAAAAGAAAATTGCCGATGCACCAATTGCGAGTTATAAAGGCGAACCGGTAACGAAAGGAACGGGAAGATTTGGTCCGTTTATTAAATACCAGTCGATTTTCATTAACGTTCCGAAACGCTATGATTTCGAAAATCTTTCGCAAAACGATATTAAGGAGCTGATTGAAGCAAAACTGGAAAAAGAAGCGAACCGCTACATTCAGCAATGGCCGGAGGAGAAAATTTCCCTGGAAAACGGAAGATGGGGACCTTTTATTAAGTTTGGAAAAGCAATGTTTAAAATTCCGAAAACCAAAAAAGACGAAAAATATACTGCTGAAGAATTAGCAGAAATTCCTTTGGATGAAGTGAAAAAATGGATCACCGCACAAGATAAAAACGCTTTCAAAACCAAAGCTAAAAAAGCGCCCGCAAAAAAGCCCTCGGCTAAAAAACCTGCTGCTAAAAAGCCCGCAGCTAAAAAGCCCGCAGCTAAAAAGAAATAAAATGCACTTTTAAGGCCGAAAATTTAATCTTCTGAAGCGATTGTTTCAGAAGATTTTTTTTGAAATTAAAAATTTCATGCTTTTAACTCGTTATTTTTTAGATTATTAGCTGGTGAAAATTAGACTTTATTCACAAATGCTTGTTTAATTTCGGTTAAATAAATTTAAACAAAAACTTTTTCCAATTTTTCTTTAACACACTATTTCTTGCGCTGTAGACCTTATATCGGAGCTATCGACAATTTGCTTTTTACAGCAAACTTCAAACAACATTTTTCTTCTTTTTTATAGTGTTAATATTTTACCAATATTTATATATTTGACCCGCACAAAAAATGAAAAAAAACAAAATGTTCTATTAAAACACACAAACGATGTTAAAAAATTAGCACAATTAAATTGTAATAATTATTTTAACGATGATAAAATATCCCTTAATAATATTTTGTTTTTTTGCTCATGTTCTAACAGCTCAGACTTCCAGCGCCGCGAAAGGCCCGAACAGTTACATTTACGATATTGATCTTGCACAGCAGCAAGGTTTTAGCGGTATAGAAATCCCCGTGAAAAAGGCCTACGATATGTGGTCTGATTACGAATTTCTAAAAGCTAACAATATTTCCACACCAATTCCTGCAGGTACACAAACTGCTTCTCTCTACTGGGAAGATGTACCGGGTTTGGTGCAGAATGTTGCTATAGTTTCGCAAGGCGGTCCATCTTCTTCTAAAATCAAAGTTTCCATAGACAATGCCCGAGGAAAAGGCAATGCGGTTATCGCGTTTAAAGTGAACGGAACCATTTACTGGAGCTGGCATATTTGGGTAACAGACAATCCCGAAAACGGCGTGAAGTATACCCAAGGTTTCGAAACTGATATAAAAGGAAATCCCGTCGAAATTCAATATATGGACCGCAACCTGGGCGCCGCTAGCAGTAGCTTTCTGGGTGATCAATGGCAGAAAAGCGGCGGATTAATGTACCAGTGGGGAAGAAAAGATCCTTTCCCGCCCTTGGTTTACAAAGATTCTTTTTTTTATGAAATCAGTGGGGAAGTGGGTGTTTTAAAACACAAGCAGGTTGATTCGAAAAATTCTATTCCTGTAAAAGTGCGGCCTTTCGATGAAATTGAAAAAAACATTGAATATGCCGTCAAAAATCCTTTAACCTACATTGTAAATACCGATAACACCGGAAACTGGTTTTCCAGCAGCCGTTATAAAGTTGCAGGTGCAAGCCCGGATTATGTCACCTGGGATTTATGGTCTGATAACGCGAAAGGACAGAACAGCAACGCCAGCAGTTCCAGCACAACTTTAAAAAAAGAAAGTGCTTCCTACGAGCTGAAATCTGAATTGGATCCGTGTCCCAGCGGCTGGCGCGTGCCTTCATATTACGGGCGCGAAACTCAAAATAATAATCTATCTTTTTTCGGCCGAAAAAACAGCGGGGTAAATGACGATTCCAATGTGCAATACCGCCAGATTTTCCCGGATGCTGAAAATACCAGTTTAAAAGGCATAAAAGTATATCCCGGTTTGGGAATGGATTTCACAAATGCGCAAGAAGGTGCAAGAAATATCGGCATCATGCCGGTTCCCGGAGCGTACGTGTATTATCCAAATGCAAACGCACCGAGCGCACCGGTTGGTGTAACTTTCCAGGATAATCAGTCGAACGGCGGATTGTGGAGCGCAACTTTTGCGTATGATGGCGCGAGACTGTTCTCGATACTTTCGGATCCCTACCGAACTTCCACCAGTGTTGGTTTGCATGCGATTTATAATAATGAAACCAACCCAACAAAAACCGGAAACGCTGTTCGGTGTATGCGCGATCCCAATATGGCAGTCATCGGCGATTTTGCAACGCAATATTTCTCTGATAAAAAAGAAAATTACCGTGTAGGTTTAGATAACCCGAATTCTTACATTCTTACTGGAAACCAAAAACTGGAAATTCCCGTAAACAAAGCGTTTTCGGTTTATAACCAATTATTGACGCAGCGCGAAATGTTGCCTTCGGATAAATTGGTTGCAAAAGTTCTTTGGACAACAAACGAAAACCTAATTTCTAAAGTAAATATCCGTCCGGACGCAGCAGATGCTCGAAATTCAGTTATTGAAGTTACCACAAACGCAAATACCGAAGGTAATGCGGTGGTTTCACTTCACAACGGGGACGTGGACGGACCGGTTTACTGGAGCTGGCATATTTGGGTGACAAAAGACAACCCGACGGAAAACACAGTGAAATACACGACCGAAAGTCAAATTCCGGCTAAATTTAACATCCAAAATACAGGTACAACAAAATTGCCGTCAATGACCACTGAATTTATGGACAGGAATTTAGGTGCGCTAAGCAGCGATCTCTCGTCTGGAAAAGCCAACGGTCTGCACTACCAGTGGGGAAGAAAAGATCCGCTTCCGTCTTTCGCAAATGGAAGCCAGGTTTTGGTTGCGTCGCAAAAAAATGCTGCTGAAGAGGCAAATTTTATTAAAGTAAGCAGCGCAGATTATGCAAACCGTTTTTCAAGTGCATATCAAGATTACGGTTCCAAAAATTCCGTGCAAAATAAAAAGGTAAGTGAAAATTTAAAATTTTCGGTGCAAAACCCGCTGATTTTTCTGTTTCAAAAAAATACCGGTAAAATCTACAACGGCGGAAACCATTATGATAATGATCTAAATGAAGTTCGTGACTGGGTGGCTGATGGCCGTGCGCAAGCTGCTGAAAGATGGGGCCACGCAGATGTAAAATCACCGTTCGATCCGTGTCCGGAAGGCTGGCGTGTGCCGGATGTAACCTTTACCAATCTGTACACCGGTTCCAAAGGAAACTCGCCGTGGTACAACGGTTATCAAAATGACACGTATGGAAAACCAGGTGTAATCCAGGATCAGTGGCAGGATATTGCCAAAAATTATTCCGGAAAGGTGGAAGGAACCAAAGGTTGGAAATTTGAAAATTCGGTTTTTAACATCGGTGCTTTTCCAGCGGACGGAATTCGTGGTGAAATTGGTGAAAACCAGTTGAAGTTTGAACGTTCAGGCGTCTGGACGGCTTCTATGGCAGATTTTAATTCCGGTTTTGCTTTGGCGATGCAGTTTCAGAACGATAAAATGCAGACTGCGACCGGCGTTTACCCGCAAGCCGCAATGTCCGTCCGCTGCGCAAAAGACGTGACGCGCTTATTAGGAACACCGCGCGTGAAAAAAGTAATTCAGGTAACAGTGCCAAAAGTTGAATCTCCCGTGCAAACGGTTACAACAACTGATGTTCAGATTTATCCGAATCCTTTTACCACAGAGTTTTCAATTAAAAATAAAGACAGCCAGATGGTGGAAATTTATGATATGACCGGCAAGATGCTTTTGAAAAATTCCGTTCAAGACAATAAAGTTAATGCAAGTAATTTGCTTCCGGGATTATACATTGTGAAAATCGTTATGAAAGACAATTCCGTGATTACCAAAAAGATCATCAAACGTTAGTTAAATTTTTTTATAACGAAAAGCATCGCCTTTGGTGGTGCTTTTTTTATATTTTTGTTTTTCATTCAAAAAAACTTCTATGAATCTTGAAGATATCTTTATTCCCGCCGAAAAAATCAGTGCCGAACCGTGGCAACTTGGCAGCATAATTTCGTCTGAAATAAAAGAAAATAGCATCGTGCTGATTTTCTGCTCAGATTATCGCGGCATCAGCGACGGCGAGGCGGAAATGGCAGATTTCAGAAATATTAGAAGAGAACTGTATAAACTTTCAAAACTCGATTTTGAAGTTCCCATTTGTGATCTGGGCGATTTGGTTTCCGGGCGAACGCAGCAGGATACGCATTTCGTACTTGGTGAAATTATCACGATGTGCCGGCAGAAAAACGCAGTTCCGGTCGTTGTTGGTGGCAGCAACGAACTTTCTTACGTGCTTTTTTCAACTTTAAATTCACTTCAGCAACATCTTACTTATACGCAAATTTCAAATGTAGTTTCGCTAAATAACGACGGTGAAAATTTAACCGAAACCAACTTTCTGTCCCGAATTTTAAGTTCCAAAAATTTCAGTCTGAAAAATTATCACCATTTAGGTTATCAAAAACATTTGAATGCGAACGATTCGGTGAAACTGATGCGCGAAGTTGATTTTGATGTGATTCGACTTGCGGAAATGATGGGAAGCAGTGAACGTACCGAACCGTTTTTTCGCCAGGCTGATCTCGTGACCGTAAACTGCGATGCCGTAGAAAGTATAGGCGATGGTTTCTCGGTGAATCCGCAGGTGAACGGCTTGAACCGCCGTGAAATTTGTGCTTATATGAAAGAAATTGGCCTGAGCCAGAATTTAAAAGCTGCCGGTATTTTTAATGCCAATATCAGCTCGCGAAACCAGCTGAATCACCAGCTTTTGGCGCAGATGATCTGGCATTTGATCGAAGGAATTAATATCCAGAAATCACATCCGACTGAAAAAGCTTTTGAAACTTTTTGGGTGATGATTGGCGAAGAAAAATTTGCGTTTCAGCGCGAAACTTTTTCAGATCTGTGGTATTTCGGAACTGAAGAAAACGCCGGAAACTTAAAACCGTGCGCGCAAACCGATTACGAAATGGCGAAAAAAGGTTTCATTAATCCGAGATTGCTGAAAATATAAGCGAAAACGCTTTAACGCATTGATGATTTTAAATTCCTACTTTTGCCGCAACACACCAATATGAAAAGAATTTTAGCAAAAATTTCCGAAAATCCCTTTTGGCTGATTTTGCTGACGGTAATTTTTAAGCTGCCGATGTTTTTCACAAAACATATTCAGGAAGATTCTTTTATTACGTGGCGCGTCGCGAAAAATTTGGTGAATTACGGCGTTATCGGTTTTAATGGTGACGAAAAAATTTCCGCCTCTACGACCCATTTTTATGTTTTTATCTCGGCGCTTTTCAACGTTGTTTTTGGTGAAAATTTCATTTATCCGCTGCTGATTTTCAGCAGTATTCTGTTCGCGATCGGTTCGTGGTGGCTTTCTAAAATTTTATTCCGCAATCAGCCAGTTTTTCGCGTGTTGTTTGTGATTTTTCTTAATATGACGCCGCCGGCGCTCACGGCTTCGCTGTTGGGAATGGAATACGGAATTTTATTTTTCCTCTACAACGGTCTTATTTATTTTGGCCTTTTTCGAGGCAAAAGATGGGCGTATTTCATTTTTCCAATTCTGCTTTTATGGACGAGAATTGACACCGTAATTTTCCTCGGGCTTTTCTTTTTGGCGGATATTTATTTAAAGAAAAAATTTAATTTTTACCTGCTTTTAGGCGGAATTTTTGGCCTTTTCAGCGTTGTAGGTTTTAATTATTTTTATTTCGGCGAAATTGTCAACCACACCATTACGGCGAAAAAAATCGCGTATAAAAACCTGCTGCAAAATAACAGCTTTGAATTTTTGATGCTGCAGTGGGCGTATTACGGCGGTTTAATTAAAAAATACAGCTACCTAACATTTTTAATTTTCCTCGCTTTTCTGGTTTTTCTCGCGTTTATTTTGTTTAAAATTAAACGTGACAAAAAAATATCTCCTTTAATTAAAGCTATATTGTTTTTCATCACTGCTTTTGCTTTAATTAAAATCACGATTTTTTCAGGTTTCAAAGCATATTTCGATTGGTATTACTGGTTGCCGCGAGTCTTTTTATTCGCCGTTATTCTGTACTTTTTTCTGCATTTAGAAACAAAAACAAAAACGCTAAAATTTGGCCTTTTAACGGCATTTTTTTTCGCTTTGTATTTTTTCCAGTTTATTCAGTCGTACACCATCGGATATATGGAAGAGCGCCAAAGAATGCAAATCGCCGCTGATATAAATCGAGAAAAAACAGCCGCAGAGCAGTCAATTTTTCTGGAACCTGCGGGTATCATTCCTTTCTATACGGGACTTTACACTTACGATGAGGTTGGTTTGGTGAATTCGAAAATTAACGATGAAATGCTGAAAGATGAAAAGTTCTGGTGGATCAATTCGGTTAAGCGTTTTAAGCCCGATTATATTTTGACGATTGCCGGAAAACCGGACGTTGGCGCGCGTTTTTATACTTTAAAGCCGCAAGATTCCGCAAATTTCAACCAGAATTATCATCTGGAAAAAATCTATCCGATTAAAAAAATTCATGAAGAAGCGCCGGCGATGTTGAGATGGATTTACAAAATCCGGCCGATTGGCAAGGATTATTTTCTCTACCGAAAAAATCAAAACCAATGATGAGGCCGGCTGTTTCGATAATTGTTCCGGTTTATCAGGTTGAAAAATATCTGCACAAATGCCTGAATTCTTTGGTCAACCAAACTTTAGAAAACATCGAAATTTTGGTTATTAATGATGGAAGTAGCGATGGTTCGCAAAAAATAAGCGAGGAATTTGAGCAAAAATTCCCGCTTTTAATTAAAGCTTTTCAAAAAGAAAATGGCGGTTTAAGCGACGCGCGAAATTTTGGTTTAGATCGTGCGACCGGAGAATTTATCGGTTTTGTGGACAGCGACGATGAAGTTTCGCCGACAATGTTTGAAGAAATGTACAGTTTAGCAAAAAAGCACGCCGCCGAAATGGTGATTTGTAATCTACAAAAAGTAAATGAAAACGGAAAAGTTCTTCAATATTTGATTCAAATTCCGCATCTGCCGGAAAATATCGAGCTAAAGGAGCATTTTTCTGTCTTTTCCGATTTGTCTTATTTTGCCTGTAATAAAATTTATAAGCGTGAGCTTTTTACAAACAAACGTTTTAAAACAGGAATTCATTTCGAAGATATTCAGCTTATTCCGCAGCTTCTTTTGGAATGTTCGGTGATTGCCCAAACGCAGAAGTTTCATTATCAATATTTGGAACGCAACGGTTCTATTTCTAAAAGTCATTCAGTAAACGGAATTGATATTTTACGCGCGGTCGAAGACGTTTCGGAATATTTCAAAACCTCAAAATATGCTTCGAGGAAAGCTGAACTTAAAAATTTTCAGATTTTAGAAGGTGTGTATACTTTCCTTGCGTACACGGCTTTTGTGAAGGATTCCGCGGTTTTTAAGCAATTGGAAATTGAGTTGAAAAACTTCAGAAAAAGGCATGAAATTTCGCTTTTAGAAATTTTGCGCTACAAAAGATTTGGAAGAAATTATCTGCTATCTTTACCGCTGAAGAAAAAAATCTACTATTTCCTTTGTTTCACCGGCTTTTATCCGATATTTAAAAAAATAATATAATAAACCGCTGTTTTATTTGATGCCAATTCTACACCCGATTTTTGCGATAATCTTTGCCTTTCTTGCCTTTGCGAGTTACTGGGAGATTTTCCGCTTGGAGAAAAAACAAAGCGTTTTTATCTGGATTGCGGGTGTTTTAATCATCATTGCAGTTGGTTTGCGCTTGAATGCCGGCGCGGATTATCCGGTTTACCGCACGCTTTTCGCGGGTTTTTCGCTGTACACCTCGTATAACGACGTTTTTGACAAAGCACTTTTCCGCCCGAACGCGGAAGAAATAGAATGGATTTACGTACTGATCAATAAACTTGTTTTTGATTTTGGTTTGCCGTTTTTTGTGGTCACATTTATTTGTGCCTTAATTGCGGTAACGCTGAAGTTTACCGCCATTTACAAAAATGTAGCGTTTCCTGCTCTGGCGCTGCTTTTTTACTTTATGCCCATTATGTTTTTCGAGGATTCCGGGCAAATGCGCCAGGGACTTGGCATTGCGGTGTGTATTGCTTCATTTAAATTTATTAAAGACCGAAATCTGCTGATGTTTCTGGTCTGCATGTATATAGCTTTGGGTTTTCACAAAACTTCGGTGGCGTTTATTCCGGCGTTTTGGATTGTAAAAATTCCGATGAACAGCAAACGGATTTTCTGGGTTTTGATTATTGCGCTTTTGGTTTCACCATTGGAATTGTACCGTTTGGGCGGCGGATTATTCAGCTCCATCGCTCCGGACGATCTTTCCGGCGCCTATACGGGCTATCTCGACGACCGATATTACGGAACTGAAGTAGAAACCGGCTTAAATGATATTGTAAAACTTATTTTTATCGCGATTTTAATTAGATTTGATAAACGTGCCTGCGATGAGGTTTTGTGGTATGAATATATGCGGAATCTCGCGGTTTTTGGCTTGGTTCTGTTTTATTTTTTCCGGTCCAATGAGATTTTTGCGGTAAGACTTCCGGGTGCCTATATGTTTTTTGTAACGATGTTCTGCATGACGAGCATTGTGTACGCGGTACGCGGCAGAACCCGGCAAATTCTGTATCTTGGATTTATGACCTACCTTATCGCAATGTTTTTTTACTTCGGTAAAGGAAATGGCGACAAAGGTTCCTTCACGATAGATAAATATACAAACGTACTCTGGTAGGATGAATGAACTGATAAAAGATCTACTGGCATCCATGGGTGTTTCTCTCTTCGCGGCAAAGCTCGTGCTGGGGACGGTTTTTTCATTTTTGCTGACGTTTTTCAGCATCCCGACTATCGTGAAGATTTCTCGCCGAAAAAACCTGATGGACGAACCTGGAACCCGAAGTTCGCATTTGCGAAAAATCCCGAATTTGGGTGGAATTGCTATTTTTTATTCGCTTGCCGTTTGCGCTTCTATTTTTGCTTTTGAACTTTTTGAACTGTATAAATTTCTTTTTGCTTCGCTCGTCATTTTGCTTTATATCGGTGTGATGGACGATATTGTGGTGATGCGTGCTTATAAAAAACTTTTGGCACAGGTAATAGTTACAGGGCTAATGGTTTTAGGCTCCGATGTAAGAATTCGAAGCTTTTTCGGTGTTTTTGCGATCTATGAACTGAGCTATACGGCAAGCGTGATTTTCAGCATGCTGACTTTTATTCTGCTTATCAATGCTTTTAATTTAATTGACGGCATTGACGGCCTTTCCGGAGGTTATTCGGTGATTTGCAGCGCCTTATTCGGTATCAGCTATTTCCGCCTCGGCGAATTTAATTATCCGCTCGTGGTTTTGTCCGGAGTAATTATCGGCTCGGTCATTGGATTTCTTTATTATAATTTGTCAAATTACCGGAACAACAAAGTCTTCATGGGCGACACCGGCTCAATGATTATGGGATTTCTCCTGGCATTTACCGCTATTTGCTTCCTGGATATTTTCATTGATAAAGAACTTCCCGACGTTCCGCGATATTATTTGCAGACGGCGCCCGCGATTGCTGTTGCAATTTTAATTTTACCAATCGTCGATACACTTCACGTAATCGTTATCCGGATTAGGAACAAACAGTCGATTTTTGTGGCTGATAAAAACCATATTCACCACAAAATGGTGGAACTGGGACTTACACACCGCAGATCCTGCTTTTATATCTTGGTGTATTATTTATTTATTGTGGGAACCGCTTATTATTTCCGGCATATAAACGTTAATTTTTTAATGTTGATTGTGGTAACTTTAGGTTTCATTGGAGCATGTATTCCGCGTATAATATTAATAAGCAGACAGAAAACTAATTAATTTGTTATTTTTGCAAACACTTTTTACGCTAATGAAAATATTTAAACTGTTTTTTCTCCTCTTTTTTGCCCTTTTTTTACAATCCTGCATTTCGTCCAAAGATGTACGGTATATGCAGCCCAACGAGAGTTTGGTAATTAACGAAGAAGGTTTGGTGCCGTATAATATTCCGGTTTACCGTATCACCAAAAATGATATGCTGAACCTGAACATTGTAACCACACCAAAAGGTGATGCCGCGCAGTTTTATTCCAGCTTGAATGCCACGGTTAGCGACGGAACAGGAAGGACCAATGCGCAATCGCCGACAAATATGTCGGTTTCCAACCAGCAATCAAAAGACAACGGTGGAAACATCAATTTCTATTTTAATGGGTTAAAAGTGGATTCCAAAGGCGATATTAATGTTTTCGGAATTGGGTATATTAAAGCTGAAGGACGAACTTTAGAGGAAATTTCACAGGAAATTCAAAGCCGTGTAGACGAAAATTTCGTGCAGGGAAAATCGGAAGTTCGCCTGAATACTGACGGAATTACCTATTACATTCTTGGTGATGTGGAAACTATTGAGGTCAGTGGCGAGAAAAAAGCGCATAAAAATACCTTGACTTTAACGGAAGCACTTGCAATAAACGGTGGTTTAAACCGAACCGTGGATCGTACTAATATTGTGATTCACCGCAAACTTCCGGAAGGTATAAAAATCGCGAGAGTGGATCTTACCCGTGAAGATGTCATGAATTCACCGTATTATTGGGTGCAAAACGGTGATGAAATATTTCTGAACACACGCTCTAAAAACCTAAATGGTTTTGGTAAAGATCCTATTCAAACGCTTACCACAGGTGTATCTGTAATTACCACGGCAATGTCTATTTACCTAATTTTAACCAGACTGTAAGATGATTCCGGAAAAAGAAACCACACAGTCCGTAAGTAAAATTGGCTCTTTCGCAATTTTCGATGTAGAACATTACATTCGCCGGGTTGTGCGCAACTGGTATTGGTTCGTGCTGATGATCGCTCTTGGTCTGGGGATTTCCTGGGTGTACAGCAAGTATTACGCGCAGCGTGTTTACGCATCTAATCTATCTCTAAGCGTATCAAATAATACCGCGAGTTATTTTACGCCGAACCAGTCCATCAACTTTATTTGGGGGCAAAACGGCAATCAGGACGGAATTTATTTAAAAAAAATGCTGCTATCGCGTTCGCACAATGAATATTTGGTTCAGCAGCTTGATCTTTACATCAACTATTCTACAAAAGGTTTAATTAAACAAACTTATCTGGACAAATATGATTCGCCGGTTTTTTTCGAAATCGATAAATCTTATCCGCAGCAGGTTGATTATCCGATTACCCTGATTCCCAAAGGCGGCAACCGCTATGAAGTGGTTTTACCTTCGGAAGGTGAATCTACGAACCTTTATTCCTACGAAACCGAAAGTTTCCGCCCTATTTCGCCTTTTAAGAGACCTGAAAATAAAGTCATTGGTCTGAATGAATGGTATGTGGCACCGAATCTGCGCTTCCGTTTGTTGAAAAATGAGCAGCCGAGCCCGATTCAGTTCGAAAATATAATTGTCAATTTATCGACGGTAAATTCAACGGTAAACAATTTATTCAACACGATAACGGTTGATTTTGACAAGGAAATCAACTCCATCATGATCATTACAAAAAAAGGTTATAATCTGAACGGAACGGTAAATTTTCTGAACACTTCGGTAGATGAATTGCAAAAAAAGCGCTTAATAGACCGGAATACTGTTGATAAAAACACCGAAAAATATTTGGTAGAAAACCTCAATAATATCCGGAAAAAATTAGATTCCAGCGCCACGGTTCTTAACCAAATGAAAGTAACGGAAGGTTTGTACGATGTAGAAAAACGCGACGAAAAATCTTTGGACGAAATTAAAGCACTTGACGCAAAAAAAGCTGAACTAATAACCAGGATTAATTCCCTGAACAGCATCAAAAATTCACTTGCTTCTCAGAATTTAGACCGTTTAATCAATATGAGTGCGGCCGGCATACAAGATGGCGTTTTTGACGCAACAGTTTCGGAGCTAAAAAATCTGTATGCAAAACGCCGTGAACTTGCGCTGATTTATACCCCGAATTCCGAACCGATGCGCGAAATAAACCGTTTAATTAATGAAGCACGCACAAACTCGAACGGCTCCTTACGCACCTATTACAATACTTACCTTGGCGAACTGGCAAAAATCGATCGCCAGCTTGCACAGGTCACTGCTGGCCTGGTGTCTTATCCGGCGAAAGAGCGAAAATATCTGGATGCTGAACGCGGCTATAATATGATTGAAGCGACGTATAACACGCTTTTAACCAAACAGAACGAAACACAAATTCGCGTAGCGACCAATAAATCGGACATCACGGTGATCGATGCTGCTAAAAACTTAGGTCAGGAACCAATCGCACCGAATATTGCAAAAGCAAAATACATCATCATCGGAGGACTTGTGCTTTTGCCGCTACTGCTTCTGGCAATTGGCCAACTTCTCGACAACCGTATCCGAAACATCAAAGAACTTTTGCAGGTAACAAAAATTCCGCTTTTGGGTGTTATCGGCAGAAACTCTCATGACAATAACCTTACGGTTTTAGAACAGCCGCGCTCTTCAATTTCTGAAGCCTTCCGCGGAATTCGTGCAAATCTGCGCTTTTTGCACAAAGAAGATGATACCTCAAAAGTTATCCTGCTTACCTCATCAATTGGTGGGGAAGGAAAAACTTATGTTTCCATCAATATCGCTTCGGTATTAGGTCTTAGTGGAAAAAAGACCATTCTGCTAGGGATGGATTTACGTAAACCGAAAATTTTTGGTGATTTTAAAATCAATAATAAATTCGGGATTTCCAATTACCTGACCGGTGAAGTGGAAATGGACCAGATCATCAATCAAACATCTATTCCAAATCTGCATGTTGCGACTTCGGGCCCAATACCGCCGAATCCTTCGGAATTGCTGATGAGTGAAAAAAGCATTAATTTTATCAAGGAATTGCGCAATCATTATGATTTTGTCATCATTGATTCGCCGCCGGTTGGCTTGGTTGCCGATGCTTATGAACTGATGAAATACGCAGACGCGAGTATTTACGTGGTTCGCCATGAATATACTGAAAAGCACATGCTGAAAATGATCACCGAAAAGTATCATAATAATGAGGTGCAGAATCTTGGTTTGGTGTATAACGATTACCAGGGCGGCAAGCAGGGTTATGGCTACGGCTACGGTTACGGGTACGGTTACGGCTATTTTGAAGAAGATGCAACGTATGAAGAACCTACGATTATTAAAATCCGAAATAAAATTCGGGGCATTTTTGGCAAAAAATAGCGATTTAGCTACATTGCAAAATTTTAAATTAAATATTAAAAAACGAAAAAATTGCCTTAAATAGCCGTTAAAAATTATGCTTTTTTGAGGTTATTTAACTAAATATTAAGAATTTCATTCAGGTAAAATTGTTTTATATTTGCAGCAATTTATAAATTTTGATTCCCAATTTTCATGCAAAAGAAAATTATATACTTTTTTATTGTGCTCTTTTTCATTTCGTTTTCTGTAAAAGGGCAGCGGCATGAAATCGGTGTTCAGTTGGGAATGAGCAATTTGGTTGGTGACATCGGTAGAACCAACTATATTTTGCAAAAACCTGTGGGTAATTACCGCGAACTTGGTATTCCGTTTTATGGTGGAATTTTGTACCGCAGGAATTTCAATCCGTATCAATCCGTCCGTTTGAATATTGGTTACAGCCATATTCAGTTTTCAGATGCGCACGCAAAAGAATTATACCGACGAAACCGATATCTCGATGGCAGCAATTCGATTTACGAAGCTGATGTTTTGTTTGAATATAATTTTTTTCCGGTGAATGAGGAGCACAAAAGTCTTGTGAGTCCCTACATTTTCGGCGGTGTGGGCGGAATGCTGCACAGCACGCCGCAGTTTATCGTTGAAGATAATAAGGACGGCCCTTATGTTTCGGCACTTTCATTAGCAATTCCGTTCGGAGCGGGGCTAAAATATAAATTTAACTACAATTGGGCACTTTTTGGTGAACTGATGTTCCGCGCAACTTTTTCTGACTCCATAGATTATAGCAGCGTTGATGATAAAAATATAAAAATAGGCAATAATACACTTACTGAGCAGCAATTAGCTGACATTATACAAGACCGGGAAATAGGAAATCCAAATTCTAAAGATTGGGTTAATTCCATCACTCTTGGGCTTAGTTATTCATTTGGCAGACCGCCGTGTTATTGCGATTAGATAATGGAATCCATCAAAGAAAAAATAAATCCTGACCACTTACCGAAACATGTCGCCATTATTATGGATGGCAATGGGCGTTGGGCAAAATCCCGAGGTAAAGAACGCACTTTTGGTCATAAACACGCAATTCAGGCAGTTAGGAACGCCGTAAGTGCCTGTAATGAACTCCACATTCCATATCTTACCCTTTACACTTTTTCATCTGAAAACTGGAAGAGACCGGATGATGAGGTAAACACGCTGATGAGTTTAATCTCTGAAACGCTTCTGCTGGAAGGTGAAGAAATTTTCAGCAAAGGTTTGCGCATGCACGTGATTGGTGATATTAAAAAGTTACCGCCACTCGTTCAGGAACAGATGATGCAGCTGGTAGATATGACCAAAAATAACGACAAGGGAAACCTTGTTTTGGCATTGAGCTACGGTTCGCAGAAGGAAATTTTGGACGCGGTAAAAAAAATAGGAAAAAAGCTAAAAGAAGGGGAAATTTCTGAAGAGGACATCAATGAAGAACTGTTCGAAAACCATCTTTACACCAAGGACCTTCCACCGGTGGATCTTCTTATCAGAACCAGTGGTGAAGTTAGAATCAGCAATTTCCTGCTTTGGCAAATCGCTTATGCAGAATTGCAGTTTTTAGACATTTTATGGCCAGATTTTACTGCGGAAGATTTTTACCGCTGCGTTTACAATTATCAGTGTAAAGAGCGAAGATTCGGCAAAATCAGCGAGCAGCTGGACGAAAAATAATTATAAAGAAAGATAGCAAGATAAAAAATGAAGTTTAAATTCCTACCCATCATCATGTTTGTGGCATCGGCACATTTCTATGGTCAGGTTACCCCCGAACAGCCTCAGGAAAACAATCCTGTCTACGCTCAAAACGAAGCTGGCACCTATATCCTGAAAGACATTGTCGTAGATGGCGTAAAAAAATACAGCGCTGCTCAGATTTTAAGATTTACCGGTCTTAATAAAAATGAGAGCGTGGAAATCCCGGGACAAAAAATCAGTAATGCGATTAAAAAGCTTTGGGATCAACAATCTTTTTCCGTAGTTGAAGTTTATGTTCAAAGCATTGAAGGCGATCAGGTAGTTCTGCGTTTTAACCTTCAGGATCTTAAAGAATTAGGTGAAGTAAAATTCACCGGAAAAGGCATTGGGAAATCAAAAAGTGAGAAACTGGCGAAAGACAACAATCTAAAACCGGGAACTAAAATCACACAGAATTTAATTTCGACCTTAAAGACCAATATTCCGCAGGAATATATTAAAAAAGGCTATGCTGATGCGAAAATTTCCATTCAGGATAAAGTAAACGCGGGTGATCCTGATTTGGTAGACTGGACCATTGAGGTTGATAAAGGTAAAAAAATCAAAATCAGCCATATTGAGTTTGAAGGAAACGAAAGCGTTTCCGACCGAAAACTGCGTAATAAAGCCTTTAAAGATACAAAGCAGAAAAGTTTCAGCATAAAAGGTATTTTAAAACCTTCCAGATTCATCGAGGAAAAGTATGAAGCTGATAAAGATAACCTGATCAACTATTACCGTTCGTTAGGTTTCCGCGATGCTAAAATCGTGTCCGATTCGGTGTGGCGCAACCAGCAAAACCAATTTGAAATCAATGTCAAATTGAACGAAGGTAAAAAATATTATATCGGAGATATAAATTTCCTTGGAAATACGGCTTATTCCACAGATTATTTGCAGAAAGTTTTAGGCTATAAATCCGGTGATATTTATGACGCTGTAGGATTTAATAAAAAAGTTGGTGAAGACGGCGGTAAAGAAGATGATTCAGACATCAAGTCGCTGTACATGAACAACGGTTATCTTTTCTCCAACGTAACGCCAATTGAAAAATCGGTGGTAGGAGATTCAATCAATCTGGAAATCCGTATTAATGAAGGTGAAAAAGCGACCTGGAACCGTGTAACCTGGAGTGGAAACACTACAACGCATGACCACGTAATCCTGCGTTCCTTACGTACAAAACCGGGAAGTTTATTCTCGAAAAGCGATATCAAAAGAACGTACTTCGATTTAGCCGGAATGCAGTTTTTTGATCCGCAGCAAATTGGGCAACAGATTAATCCAAATCCGCAGGACAATACTGTTGATGTTCACTGGACACTGGTTGAAAAAGGTTCCTCACAGGTTCAGCTTCAGGCTGGTTACGGTGGCGGCTCATTTATCGGTACGCTGGGACTTACATTTAACAACTTCTCTTTGAGAAATTTCTTGAAATTGAAGGATTTTAAACCTGTTCCGCAGGGAGACGGGCAAACGCTTTCAATTCAGGCGCAGGCGGGACAATATTTCCAGAACTATGGTATTTCGTTTACAGAACCATGGTTATTCGGAACACGTCCAACAGCGCTTTCAATTGGTGTCAACCAGTCTTTGGTAAGATATAGCGACCAATTTGGTTTGACCCAAAAACTAAATATCTTCTCCGCCAGCGCAGGTCTGAACAGACTCTTAAGATGGCCGGATGATTATTTCTCTTTATATACCGGAATCCAGTACCAGAGCTACGATTTCCAAAATTATCCGTTCCAGTTTGGGAACACCACGGAATATTATGGATCAGCGAAAAACTTCAGTTTTAATATTGGTTTAAGCAGAAATTCTGCTGGTTTAGACCCGATTTTCCCAACAATGGGTTCCAACATCGAAGCTTCGGTAAAATTCACGCCGCCGTACAGTCTTTTCAGCGATAAAGATTATTCTACCATGGAGCCGATTGAAAAATACAAATGGCTGGAATTTTATAAAGTGAAATTAAAAGCTGATTCTTACAACACGGTTGCAGGTAAACTGGTATTAAGGAGTACTGCAGAAATGGGCTTCCTGAACGGTTATAACAAAGAGTTGGGAGCACCGCCTTTTGAAAGATTTTATGTTGGTGGTACAGGACTTATGGGAGGCAGATATGATGGTCGCGAGCTTGTGCCACTACGTGGATATGAAAACGCTTCCTCTTCCGGTGGATCAATAGATGATGTAACGCCATATGGTGGTGCAACAATTTATAACAGATTCGCGTTAGAGTTAAGATATCCGATCTCAATGAACCAAACCGCGAAAATCTACGCTTTATCTTTCCTTGAAGGTGGAAACGCTTATAATTCCTTCGGAAGCTATAATCCGTTCCAGCTAAAACGCTCTGCCGGACTTGGTATCCGCGTGTATATGGGCGCTTTTGGATTGATTGGATTTGATTTTGCCTACGGTTTTGATAAAACACTGTCAGGTTCTGAACCTTCCGGCTGGAAAACTCACTTCCTGATGAATCAATCGCTCTAAATCATTTTAGTGATGAAAAAGTTTAAGCTGTTAATTTTTCTCTTTGCCTTTACACTTACGGTAAGCGCACAGAAAATAGGTGTCGTAGATACCAATTATATCCTGAACAAACTGCCTCAGTACAAAGATGCTGAAGCACGGCTCACCGAGCAGATCACGAACTGGCAAAATGAAATTCAAACGCTTCAGACAGAATTTGACAAGAAAAAAGAAGCCCTGGAAAACGAAAGAGTTCTACTCGTTGGTGACCAACTGAAACTTCGTCAGAAAGAAGTGGATGATCTGGATAAAAAGATTAAAACCATGATTAATAACCGTTTCGGTGCCATGGGTGAAATCAACAATGTGCGCTCCAATCTAACCAAACCTTTTCAGGACCAAATCTGGAATGCAATACGCACAGTATCAGAGAAAAACACCTTGGGCATAGTTCTTGATAAAAGCAACAACATCAGTGTAATTTTCCTCGATAAAAAGTACGATTATACCGATAAAGTCTTAGATTTGCTGCTGAAAAATTCCCCCGAAAAAGCGGCAGAAAAAAAGAAGAAATAAAATAATTTTTAAACAACAAAAACGAACGATAAATTTAACCCCAATTATGAAAAAATTAAGTGTATTATTTGCAGCAGTAATGATGTTTCTAACTGTAGGAGTTGCAAAAGCCCAAAAAATGGCGATGATGGACTACGAATCTGTATTAGCTGCAATGCCGGAAACTAAAAAAATGACCAACGATTTGGATGTTTTCAGCAAAACTAAAGGTGACGAATTACAAAAACAAGCTGAAGCTTTTCAAAAAGAAGTTCAGCAATATCAGGCAGAAGGTGCGAAATTAACTGAAGCTCAAAGAACAGCAAAAGAAGCTGATCTTCAGAAAAAACAACAAAACCTGCAACAAATTCAGCAAACTGCTCAGAATGATTTAGCTCAAAGAAGAGATGCCGCGGTAAAACCAATCATCGATAAATTAAACAAAGCCGTAGAAAAAGTGGCAAAAGCCAACGGTTACGATTTTATTATTGACGGTAGCGCATTAATCTACAAAGGTGGACCAGATGCTACACCAGCAGTGAAAAAAGAACTCGGACTTTAATTAATCACCTTGATCAATCTAACCATCCCGATTATCCGGGATGGTTTTTTTAATTTTGTACCATGCAAAAAGAAATCTCCAGTCTTGTGCGAATTCGCTTCAGCGATTGCGACCCCATCGGTCACCTGAACAATGTGAAATATCTGGAATACATGCTCAACGCGCGTGAAGACCACGTGGAAGCGGGTTACGGCTTTACTTACGAAGAATATACGCGCAAAACCGGCTGTACCTGGATTACCATTCAAAATGAAATTGCCTACTTAAAAGAAGTTCGCTACAATGCAAGAGTCCAGATTTCCAGCAAAACCATTGAAGTTGGTGATCGCCTTTCAAAGGTTGAAATCCTTATGAAAAGTGAAGACGGCAAAACAATTCACAGCGTTTTGTGGCTTTCAGTCATTTATTTCAACATGAAAACGCGCAAATCTGACGTTCATCCCGACGACACCAAAAATCTTTTTATGAAGTTTTTGGTAAATTTGGAAGAACCCGATTTTAAAAGCCGCGTAGCATACTTTAGAAAACAAAATAAAATTGCTTTAAGATCATGAAAAAAATATTAATTTTAGGAGGAAATGGTCAGCTTGGTAACTGTTTTCGAAAAATTGCTTTTGAATACAGCAGCGATTATGATTTCCATTTCGCAGGTTCTGAAGATTTGGATATTACCGACGAATCTGCTGTTTCCGATTTTTTTGATGATCTAAGACCAGATTTTTGTGTAAATGCCGCGGCGTATACCGCCGTTGATTTAGCTGAAAACGAAAAAGAAAAAGCGTTTGCGGTAAATGCGGTGGCAGTTGGTTATGTCGCAGAAGCCTGCAAAAATTCCAACACGGTTTTAATTCATATTTCTACGGATTACGTTTTTGATGGTGAAACCAATATTTCTTATTCGGAAGATGATTTCACTAATCCTCAAGGTGTTTACGGGGAATCGAAGCGCGCCGGTGAAGAGCTTGCGCTCGAAAATAATCCGAAAACCATCGTCATCAGAACTTCGTGGTTGTATTCAGAATTCAACAAGAATTTTGTAAAAACCATGCTGCATCTGTTTGACCAAAAAGAGGAGCTTGGAATTGTTGCTGACCAGTTCGGCCAGCCCACAAACGCCAATGATCTGGCCAAAGCAGTAATGAAAATTATCGGCTCAAACAGGCAAATTTTTGGAATTTTCCATTTCTCAAATTATCCGGAAACTTCCTGGTATGATTTCGCCAGCAAAATGGCGGAATTTTCTGAATCTAAAATTAAATTAAATGCTATTAAAACGGTAGATTTTCCCACTTTAGCAAAACGTCCGCACCGTAGCACGATGGCTTTGGATAAAATTGAAAAATTTTATGCCGTGGAACCTGAACATTGGGAAAATTCTTTGGAAGAATGTATCAACATTTTAAAAACACCTGCGGAATGAAAAAGTTTTTTTTCTTTCTAAGCTTTTGCTTTTCAGTTTTCACTTTTGCTCAAAAGGTAACTTTAAGCAAAGTCGCGCAAACCCATAAAAACACCGACAAAGTTTTTTATAAAATAAATGCCGATTCTACCGCCAAAATTTATTTGGGTGAAGTTGAAGTTCAGGGATTTTCTGATGATGATGCGAAAGTTTTCGGAATGATTTATAAAAAAGCGAAAGAAATCGGTGCTAATGCTTTTGCCTGGAAACCTTTAGTTCAAATCGATGAAACGGTTTCTACATTTTATCCTATGCATTATAAACTCGAATTGTATTACGCGGAACCGAAAGATTTTCCGGAGGAAAAAAACCTGGTTTATTTCATCGCTTCGCCGTATAAAAAGCAAACCATCGCATTTGACGACAAAGACGTGGTTTTGGCACCGCGCACTTATACAACGCTTCAATTAATTCCGGGTGAAATTTATACCGTTTCCACCCGAAAATTATTAGGTTCCAGCATTAAATTATCAGCGCAGGACGATCAGCCGGTGCAGTATTTTCAGTTTTCGGGATTTTCGGTGAATGCAAATCAAGGCGCCGGAATTCACTTTAAATCCGGCGACATTATGAAGCTTGAAAAATCATACGCACAATTCTTAACCACTATTTACCAGTTTTTTCAGAAATAAAATTTAAGATGAAAGTAGATATTTTAGCCATTGGCGCGCATCCGGACGATGTTGAATTGGGTTGCGGCGGAACTTTAGCAAAATTAATTGCAGAAGGTAAAACGGTTGCCGTGGTAGATCTTACGCAGGGCGAACTCGGCACACGGGGCACCAATATTACACGCGCTGCAGAAGCAGCGGAAGCGAGCGAAATTTTAGGCCTTTCAGCGCGGGAAAATTTAAAATTTCCGGACGGTTTTATTTTGAACACTCAGGAATATCAACTGGAAATTGTGAAAAAAATACGCAAATACCAGCCAGAAATTGTTTTCGCCAACGCTATTGATGACCGTCATCCCGACCACGCAAAAGCTGCAAAACTGGTTTCAGACGCGTGTTTTTTAGCGGGTTTGGTAAAAATAGAAACTGAATCGGAAGGGGAAAAGCAAACGCAGTGGCGGCCAAAACATGTTTTTCATTACATTCAGTGGAAAAATATAGAGCCGGATTTTGTCGTGGATATTTCAGCTTTTATGGAGAAAAAAATCGAGGCTTGTTTAGCCTATAAAACCCAGTTTTACGATCCAAAATCTACGGAACCGGAAACACCGATCGCCACAAAAGATTTCCTGGAAAGTCTTACATATCGCGCGCAGGATTTGGGCAGATTGTCGGGCGTAGACTTCGCGGAAGGCTTTACAACAGAAAAGCTTCTGGCCTTCAAAAATTTCGATGGAATTATTTTGTAGTATATCGAAAAATCTTATATTTGCACTCTCAAACGGTGGTTGTAGTTCAGTTGGTTAGAACGTCGGTTTGTGGTACCGAAGGTCGTGGGTTCGAGACCCATCATCCACCCAAAAAAACGCATTGATTTTCAATGCGTTTTTCTTTTTTCAAAATTTAAACAAAAAAAATAAGCATTCAGTCCGAATGCTTATTTTTTTAAATCTCTTCTTCAGATTCAATCGTGTAGGTACGGGTTTTAAAATCTTTATCGTGTCTTTCCGAAATTACGTCTTCACCTTTGTTGCTTATGATGAAATCTGTAGAATCTTTAAACATTTCTTCGAAACTTTTAAAATCTTCTTTGTAAAGATAAATTTTATGTTTTTCGAAGCTTGCTTCACCATTTTCGCTGAAGTTCTTTTTACTTTCGGTAATGGTCAGGTAATAATCGCCCGCTTTTGTCTCGCGTACATCGAAGAAATAAGTTCTCCGTCCTGCCTTTAGAACCTTGGTAAAAATTTCGTTCTCGTGCCTTTCCTTGTAATCATTCATTTGTAGATGTTTTTGCATATCTTATTAAAACAAATATAAAAGATTTCTTTTGATTGCAAAATATATTTTTAATTATTTAGCAAATAATGCATTATCGATAAGGAATTTGTATTTTAATTCAAAGAAACGTTATCGAGCGGTGTGAGATTTAAAATTTGGTCCGCACGTTTTGCGCTGCTTTCGCGGTGTGTAATAATTATCGATGTACAGCTTTGAATTTCATTTTCAATGTTTTGGAGAATATTCTCTTCAGTTTCCGTATCCAAAGCAGAAAGCGAATCATCAAAAATAAGAATCTTTGGTTCTTTAATTAAAGCTCTGGCTATACAGATGCGCTGTTTCTGCCCGCCGGAAAGCATTACGCCACGTTCACCAACCATGGTTTTGTACTGTTCCTTAAAACCGATGATATTTTTATGAACATCCGCTTTTTTCGCATATTCCACCACTTTTTCGTGCGACGGATTATCGATGGAAAATCCAATATTGTTCTCAATGGTGTCCGAAAACAGAAAACTTTCCTGCGGAATAAAACCGAGGTATTCGCGGTAATTTTTCAGGTTGATGTCTTTCAGGTTTTTGCCGTCCACCAAAATTTCGCCTTCAGTAGGGTCAATCAACCGGCAAAGCAATAAAGCGATTGTAGATTTTCCGCTTCCGGTTTTTCCCATAATGGCGAGGGATTTTCCGGCTTTTACTTTAAAACTTAGTTTATCCAGCGCTTTAATTCCGGTATTTGGGTAAATATAAGACACGTTTCGAAATTCGATGTCGCCATTAATTGAAATTTTGTCTGAAGTTGTGCTGATAATATCGGTTTTCATATCCAGAAATTCATTAATTCTGGCCATCGATGCTGCCGCTCTTTGATTCACCGAAGTTACCCAACCCACCATTGAAAACGGAAAAATTAAAATATTGATGTAAAGGAAGAAATCTGCGATTTTTCCCACCGAGAGTTCGTTGTTCATATATTTCTGCCCGCCGATCCATAAAATAATGACATTCAGCAAACCAACAACCAGCAGAATGATGGTGAAAAAATACGCTTCGGTTTTGGCCAGATCCAGCGATTTGTCCTGATAATCTTTCACCTTCGTGCCGTAATTCTTTTCGATGTAGCTTTCTTTCGCAAAAAATTTCACCACCCTGATGCCCGAAAAACTGTCCTGAACAAAAGTCGAAATTGCAGACTGGCTTTTCTGCATAATTTTCGATTTCTGATTAATAATCGAGCTTACTTTATAAATTACAAAAGATAAAATCGGTAGCGGCAAAAGCGACCACAGCGTCATCTGAACATTCGTATTCAGCATATAAATCGCAGTAATAATCAGCAAAATCAGCAGGTTTGCAACATACATCACGCCGGGACCAAGATACATCCTAACCGCGACGACGTCTTCACTCAAACGGTTCATCAAATCTCCAATCGTTGTTTTTTTGAAATCGGTTAAGGAGAGTTCCTGATAATGGCGGTAAATTTTATTTTTCAGTTCATATTCAATCCGGCGCGAGGCAACGATGATGGTTTGGCGCATCATAAAAGTGAAAAACCCCGTGAGAAGGGAGGAGCCGACAATGATGCCGACATAAATTAAAACCTGGCGGTTAAAACCAAGGTTGGTGGTATTGGAAATTTCGTCCACAGATTTTCCCACAAACTGCACCTTGTAAATATTGAAAAAATTACTTGCTATAATGAACAAAAATCCCCAAAATAAAAGGACTCTGTGTTTCCAGAAATAAACGTTAAGGGTTTTTAGTGCGTTCATAAATTCACGGCGGTTTTCAGCAATTTTCTACTTTCAAGAACCTTTGCAAAAATAAGAAAATGAAATTTGGCATATTTCCAACATGTCTCAAAGTTTGTCCTCGTAAGCAAAACTTGCGACGCGAAGTTCCTATAATTTATTATCTTTGCACGCATAAAAGCTCTTTGAAATGTTAGGAAGAAGACAAATTCGTGAAAAAGTTATAGAATCTTTGTATTCTTACCACCAAAATCCCATAAAGTTCGATGTTCTGGAGAAAAATATGTTCTCGGAAATCGACAAAATCTACCATTTGTACATTTACCAGCTTAATTTTTTGGTTGCTCTGAAAGATTTAGCGGAAAGACAAATTGAAATCGGGAAAAAGAAATACATTAAATCCGAAAACGACACCAATCCGAACCAGAAATTCATTACCAATAAAGTTCTGCTGAAGCTGGAAGAAAATGACGAACGTTTGTCTTTTACCTCGAAGCACCAGGATCTGAAATGGGATATTTATGATGAATTGCTCGTAAAAACCTTTCAGCGAATGACCGCCGGAAAACGGTATCAGGATTTTATGAAAGAAGAATCTTCGTCGTTCGAAGAAGACCAAAAGTTCATCGGGAAACTGTTTTTGCGCTATATCGCGGAAAATGAGGATTTCCACGAACATTTGGAAGAAAAAGAAATGAGTTGGGCTGATGATTTCCACATTTCCAATTCCATGATTCAGAAAACCATTGGTTTTTTCAAGGAAAATGAGTCGAGCCACACTTTAATTAAAATGATTAAAGACGAAGAGGACCGCAATTTTGCCCGAAGACTTTTGAAAGAAACTTTGAATCATTGGGAAGAAACCGAAAAAAAGCTCGAAACAAAGCTTGAAAACTGGGATTTGGAAAGAATTTCACTATTGGATAAAATAATCCTCATCACCGCAATGTCGGAGATTGATTATTTCCCGCTCACGCCTGCGCGCGTGATCATCAATGAATATATTGAGATTTCCAAAGTGTTTTCTACCGACCGTTCCAATATTTTCATCAATGGTATTTTAGACAAATACACCAAAGATATCAATAGAAACTAACAGAAAATAAAATGAAAAATTTTTTAAAAGTATTGCCTGTTGCCTTGGTTTTAACCCTTAGCAGCTGCACAAAAGATCAAAAAGCTGATCAACTCGTCATCGATCAGGATGCTGCAACTATGGAAGCACCGGTTGTAGATGCGCAAACAGTAACGTCTGAAACGGCTCCAGCGCAACCTTTAACCAATATCGCGCTGTCTGAATCGCAGTTTGATTTTGGTAAAATTAAAAAAGGGGAACAAAAAGAACATGTGTACGAAGTGACCAATACCGGCGAAAACCCGCTGATCATTTCTCAGGTGAAACCTGCATGTGGCTGTACTGTGCCGGATTATACAAAAGAACCGATTTTACCGGGACAGAAAGGTAAAATTACTTTGAAATTTGATTCTTCAAGCTTTGACGGTTTGGTGAACAAACAGGCAGAAGTGTATGCAAACGTAGAAAAAGCACCGATTGTGCTTACATTTACCGCAGATATTCAACCATAAAAAACAAAAACTATGATAACGATTTTTTTACAAGTGGCCGGCGGCGAAGGTTCCATGATGCCAACAATGGTAATGATGGGGCTGATGTTCGTAGGATTTTATTTCCTGATGATCCGCCCGCAGATGAAAAAAGCAAAGCAGGAAAAAAACTTCCAGGCAGAGCTTAAAGTTGGGAGCAGAATTGTAACCACTTCCGGAATGCACGGCAGAATCGCGCAGATTTTGGAAGATGGCGTGATTATCGAAACATTAAGCGGGAAACTGAAGTTTGAAAAAGCTGCGATTTCACGCGATTTTACGCAACAGCGTTTTCCAGATAATTCCGCTGAAGCGAAATAAATATTTCGTTCAAAATATTTAAAGCAATCCCGAAAGAGATTGCTTTTTTTTAGCTAAAAATCAAGATGAGCAAACTCGCCACAAATATCCTGAAAATCGTCACCAGGGGATAAACTTGCGCATAACTTTGGATCGGAATATCGGAGTCCAAAAAATTCGTGCTGAAAGATAATGCAGCGGGATCGGTGTAACTTCCGCTCATAATTCCAGCGAGTTGCAGGTAATTGATTTTCATGAAAAACCTTCCTACAATTACCATGGTAATTAGCGGTATAAAGGTAATTGCAGAACCGTAGAGCAACCAGATCCAGCCATTATATTTTACAAAATTTTCGTAAAATCCATCTCCTGCATGAATGCCCACCGCTGCGAAAAACAGACAGATCCCAAAATCCTTCATAAAATAAATCGCACCGTTATTCACGTAAGAATGGATAAACGAAATTCCACCATATCGTGAAATTAAGAGCGCCACAATTAGCGGTCCTGCTGCGAATCCCAGTTTTATAGGAACAGGTAAAGATGGAATAAAAATTGGGATGGAACCCAAAATAACCCCCAATAATAATCCGCCAAATAAGGAGAGAAAATCGGGCTCTAATAATTTTTTCTCAGAGTTCCCCATCATTTCTTCCACTTCTTTAATGGCTTCTTTGGAACCAATTACGCGAAGTTTATCTCCATAAAAAAGTTCTAACGAAGGTCTGGGTAAAATTTCCCGACCGGCGCGAAAAACACGCGTGACCTTTAAATCGTAGGTGTTAAAAAGATCGAGTTGGGACAAATTTTTGTGGATCACAGAAGGTTTCGTGACGAAAATATATTTTTTCAGAATTTCACTGTCGGATTCTATGAATATATCGGTGGAGAGCCGACCCACCTTTGCGATAAATTCGTCTAATTTTTTTTCTAATCCAACAACCATCAGTACGTCTCTGTCACGCAATTCCATATCTGAAGTTGGCGATTTCACCGTTACATCTCCGCTGTGTTTCAGGCGGGAAACTACAATCTCATTCCCGAATTCTTTCAAAACTTCCCGCAGCGTTTTTCCAAAAAATTCAGGATTGGTAACGCGCAATTTTTTGTGAACTAAAGGGAGTTCTGAGTTTATCTTAGACAAACGGAATTTTCGCATTTCCTGATCAGGATCAATTTTTAATAAAAATTTAGAAAAAATAATCGTCCCGATAATTCCGAAAACTCCCAGTGGATAGGTAATCGCATAACCAATTGTGGGATCATCAAAAACTTTGTTGGGAAAAGTATTTTTAATCTCTTCAATGGTGCTCTTCCCAGCGCCTAATCCGGGAGTATTGGTCACGGAACCGCTCATTATGCCTACTAAATTTTCAATTTTCAGTCCGGTAAATTTGAATAAAATAATGGTAATTAAACCGCCAAAAAGAACAGTAGAAACCGCAAGAATATTAAATTTTAAACCTTCATTCCTAAAGGAGGAAAAAAAGGATGGTCCCACTTGCAAACCAATTCCATAGACGAAAAGAATAAGTCCAAAATCCCGGATGAAATCAAGAATTTCACCCTGAATCCGATAGCCGAAATGTCCCAAAATCAATCCAATAAACATCACCGCAGAAACCCCGAAAGAAATTTTCCCTAGCTTCAGGCGGCCAAAAAAAACGCCGGTGCCAATTGCAAGCATTAAAACCACGATTGATTGAGTGACAGTAGGATTTTCCGCGGGGAGAAAAAGGGTGTTGAGCCAATCGAACATGGAAATTATTTTAGGTAAAATTAAGATTATAAAGTTCTTAAAACAATCTTTGTCCGCTGAGTTATATCACAGGAAATTAGGACGTTTTCGATGTCGTTTTTTTTAGGATTTGAAGGCCGATTTCGCAATTTAAGCAGTTTTTTTTCCGGCAAAAGTTTTTATGATGATAAATCATAGCCTGACTTTGAAGTGCGTTTTCCGCTTTTAGATCTAAAGATTTCCAACCTACGGTAATTGTATTGTTCTCAGGCGATATTTTGGCGTAAAATTCTAAAATTTCCTCTGCAATCGCGTAATTCGTATTTTTGAGATACGTATATTTTAAAGGTAAAACCGCATTAATTAAAATTAAATCGATGAAATCGTTGGTTAGAAATTTTTCCCCTTTAACCGGCGAAATTTTATTAAAATTAAATCGCTCGTCCCAATAGTCGCTGGCTTTTATATTTGAAAAAATCTGACATAATTGCTCGGTATTTTTTGCCTGAATCAGTTTGGAAAATAAATTCTGGTGTTGTGCATACAGCGCCGCAAGTTGTGATAACCTGAGTGTAGGAAAATTCGGCGGACGCAAACGTGAAAATTTAGGCGTTATAACGGCAAATTTTTGTGAAAATTTAGTTTGAATAAAATCGGATTCGCGTTTCCAGATTTGCATTTGCTCATCCGCCGGATTTTCGAGCCAACCACAAATTCCGAAAAATAATGCTTCAAGCTGAACCTGGTTTTGCCGGATTTTATTGATGATTGAAAAATCGATGCTTTCAGCAATTTGCTTGAAAATGTGCGCATTTACCTTTAAACCAAAAGCGTAGGCAAGCTGCTGAAACAGCAGTTCTTCATAATTATTTTTGCAAAGTTGTAAAGCTTCCGCGTGCTCTTCAGATTTTTCATCGAGCTTTTTCAGCAGGTTTTCTTCGACAAAATAAAACGGAACTAAAGCCGGATTAAAGATTTTTTCACACGGAATAAAATGCGTTTCCTGCAACAAAACCTGGTATTTCGCAATTACATTTTCATCGATGTAATTTTTCAGTTCTAAAGTTGGTATTTTTTTCGCGGTAAATTCTTCTATTTCCACATCGTGAATGTAAACCACATGTGCGATGATATTTTCAAACTCCGGATTTCCAGAATGTTGGTGAAAAATCCAGTCCGAAGATTTTACATGAAGCTCAATATTGCCTGCTAAAACAAGGTTTTTTTGCTTAATTTTTGCGAAGAGAAAATCCGGCCCGGAATTGAAATTCCATTTACCGAAATCAAGAATTTCCAACGGATTACCGTCCACATCTATGAAATTAAAATCGTTGAAAATTTTAAAATTCCATAAATATTGCAGCAATTTTTCATTCATGCCGAATCCGCTTTCTTACAAAGTAACAAAGTGGTTTTTGAATAAAAAAGGTGAAATAACTATTTTTTGAAGTTGTCCAGCGTGTCTTGATACATTTTTTCGTAGAGCGGCAAAATATTCCGCAAATCGAATTTTAAGGCCTGTTCTTTGGCATTTTTTTTCATGGTTGCCAAAAGTTCATCGTTGCTGAGAAGTTTGATGGTGTAATTGCTCATCGCTTCCACATTTCCGATTTCTGCCAGAAAGCCGGTTTCACCCTGAATATTCACTTCCGGAATTCCACCTGCATTGGAGCTGATAACCGGCGTTTCTGCCGCCATTGCTTCGAGTGCCGCAAGGCCGAAACTTTCCTGTTCCGATGGGAGCAAAAAGACGTCGGAAAGTTGCAGAACTTTATACAAATCATTTACTTTTCCAAGAAGGCGGACTTTTCCAATTAAGCTTGGATTTTCTTCCAGAAACTGGTTGATTTTTTCCATGTCCGGACCTTCGCCAATAATTATGAGTTTTGATTTTACCTTCGCATTAACATTTTTGAAAATCTGCATGACTTCCTCCACGCGTTTCACCGGACGTAAATTGGAAACGTGAATCAGGATTTTTTCATCTTCCTCGGCGAATTGTTTGCGCTGGCAACTCGAGCTGCCGATAAAATCGCTGTTATCGATAAAATTGGTGATGACCTGAATTTCCTTGGTAATTTTAAAAAACTGAAGTGTGTCTTTTTTCAAACTTTCAGAAACCGAAGTAATTGTATCGGATTGATTGATAGAGAATTCCACCGCATGTTTGTAGCTCGGATGCTGACCAACCAAAGTAATATCGGTTCCGTGCAAAGTGGTGACAAGTGGAACGTCTTTACCTTCTTCTTTCAGCATCTGTTTTGCGGTGAAAGCTGCGTAAGCATACGGAATTGCGTAATGCGCGTGCAGAAGATCGAGTTTGTAAAGATTTACCACGCGGTAAATCATCGATGAAAGCGCGATATCATACGGCTGATACTGGAAAAGCGGATACGTTTGAACATTCACTTTATGAAAGAAAATATTCGGGTTGGTAATGTCCAGTCGCGTGGGCAAAGCAGAACTTATAAAGTGCACTTCGTAGCCCTTGTTGGCGAGCGACATGCCCAGTTCTGTAGCAACAATACCACTTCCACCGTAGGTGGGATAACATAGAATTCCGATTTTCATAGTTTTGTTTTTGAAATCACCTAAATTTTTAGTTTTGTTTTTCTGCGTGCGGGTATATAGTGCGGACTGCCGGATTAAGTTCAATGCCGTCGCCGGCTTTTAATTTATTAGTCACTAAAACGGGTAATTTTCCCCAAATTCTGGTTTCGCCGGAAAGTGCTTTTGCTGTCGCTTTCATGGAATCATCATTATTTTCGTAGGAAACCAAAACGGTGGAAACTCCGGAAATATCAACATCGCTCAAGGCGTAAGGTGAACCAAAAATATCGAGTATAACGGCTGTTTTTTTGCTTAATTCCGAAAGGATTTTTTTGCTTTCCGCAGAAATTTTATAAGGTTTATACGCGGTAGAATTGTCTTTGTGAAAACCGACAATCACTTTTGAATTTGCCGGAATTTCACCAATTTCTGAGGGTTTTTTAAGAATTACCGTTGTGCTTAAATTAAGTTCATCCAGAAAAGTTTGATACGGCGCTTCTTCCAACGGAATGTAATAATAAGTTTCCTTGCAGTTCAGCGGCAGAAGTTTTTTGTCGTCTTTCAGCAAAGTTAAGGCGTTCGCGTACATTTTCTGCACGATTTTCTGGTGAGATTCATTGTTTAGATCTTCATTAATGTTTTCCGGATTTCGCGGCTGATATTTATTTAAACCTAAAAAGTATTTGGTCAAAAGTATTTTTTTAACGCTTTCTTCGACTCTTTTTTGTGAAATTTCGCCGCTGTCAATCGCCTGCTGAATGAGTTTTTTTCCGGTGGCAACATCCTGCGAAAAAAGCATGATATCATTTCCGGCTTTAAATGCTAATGCATCCAGTTCACCGGCTTTAAATTTATTCGCGACAGCGCCCATATTCAGCGCATCCGTGATGATCAAACCTTTGTACCCCAACTGTTCTTTTAAAATTCCAGTGATGATATTTTTGGAAATTGAAGCCGGAATTCCTTTGGTTGGTTCCAAAGCCGGCACGTAAAGATGCGCGACCATTACGCCACCAATTCCTTTATCCATCAAAGCTTTAAACGGTGCGATTTCTATTTCGTTCAATCTTTTCAAAGAATGAGAAACCACAGGCAAATCCAGGTGCGAATCTTTGTCGGTATCGCCATGTCCCGGAAAATGCTTGATGGCGGCTAAAATATTGTTATCCTGTAAACCATTTGCGTACGCGAGCGCGGAAGCGACGACATTCGGAACTTCCGAACCGAAACTTCGGTTACCGATAATTGGGTTATTTGGATTCGTATTCACATCAACTACAGGCGCGAAATCCCAGTTGATGCCCATGCGTTTGCTGTCTTCCGCGATTTTTGCGGACATTTCGGTAATTAAACTTTTGTCCTGAATAGCGCCTAAAGTCATGGCCCACGGAAATTTGTGCGCTGCCGGGATTCTTTGAAAAAGTCCCCATTCAGCGTCCATGCCGATCATCAGAGGTATTTTGGATTTTGCCTGAAATTCATTAACCAAATTAATTTCCCGCGCTGCATCGTCCTGCATTAAAATTAATCCGCCTATCTGCTCGTTTTTTACCAAATTTCTGACGCCTTCAATATGGTTTTCGTCTTTATTGGTGTAAAGCGCCACGATGAAAAGCTGACCTAATTTTTCGTCCTGACTTAAAGAGTTGTACGAGTTTTCAACCCAGGTATTTGCTTTTTTTAAATCTGCGGCGGACAGATTTTTTGGTTGATATTGTGCAAAACCGGTGATACTGAAACAGGAGAAAAAAAGAAAAAAAACAGGGAAACAGCAGGGAAAATTTTTCATTCGAAGAATATGTTGAACAAAAATACGATATTTTAATTTTTAAACTTCATCTTTTCTTGGCATACATCTTGTCTTGTTCGTTTCACAAATTTAAAACCGACCTACGATGAAAAAATATTTTTTAGTTGCGCTTTTGGGAATTTTCAGTTTCGGAGCGCTTACCAGCTGTACGGATAGAAATGATGATGTACTTGTACAGGATAATGATACTTACAGTGTTGTTCTCGACATCAATTCCACCAATTTTGTTAAAGACGCCAATAACCAATATACTATTTCGCGAAATTTTACATCGCCTTTGTTTAACACAGATGTGGTTTTGATTTATAGAAAAGCGGGAACCGGGACAGATGGTTCACCAGTCTGGCAGCTAATTCCACGTACGATTTATTTAAGCAACGGCCGGGAATTAGATTATGACTTTGATTTTACCAAAAATGATATTCAGATTTATGCAGACGGAAATTATGACGTAAGCACAACTCCGGAATATCTGAACAATCAGACTTTCCGTGTGGTGCTTGTGCCAACTTCGTCCGGAATGAAAAACGCAAGTGTAAACTACAACGATTACTATAGCGTTATCAAATTTTATAATATTGATGACTCCAAAGTAAAAACTTTGTAACCAACCAATTTCTCTAAAAACCACCGCAAAACGGTGGTTTTTTTTGTTTTTGAAAATTCGTTTCTTCGGGAATTACTATCTTTAGACCTTTAATTAAAATCAAAAACGATGAGCGTTCATATTGCAGCTAAAAAAGGTGAAATTGCGAAAACCGTATTGCAACCCGGCGATCCGCGCCGCGCAAGATATATAGCAGAAAATTTTCTGGAAGATGTAAAACTTGTTAGCGAAACCAGAAGTATTTTATATTTTACCGGACTTTATAAAGGAAAAGAAGTCTCAGTTGGTGCAAGCGGAATGGGCGCGCCAAGCATCGGAATTTATTCCTACGAACTTTTCACCGAGTTTGATGTGGACACGATTATCAGAATCGGGACATGTGGTGCTTATACCGAAGATTTAAAAGTTTTCGATGTGCTGAACGTAAATAATGCTGCGAGTGAATCTACGTACGCAAAATACGCCTGGGAAATTGAAGAAGAAATTTTACCGCCTCCAGGCCACATTTTTTCACTTTTAAATGAAACTGCAGAAACTGTAGGATTAAAATTAATACCGACTGCAATTCACACCAGCGATATTTTTTACCGTAAAAACACGGGAATTCCGGAAATTGCTAAGAAATATAACTGTTCTGCGGTTGAAATGGAAGCATTTGCTTTGTTTGCCAATGCCCAGTATTTAGGCAAAAATGCAGCAACACTTCTTACTGTTTCAGATGTAATTCCGACAGGTGAATTTATTTCCGCAGATCAACGCGAAAGCTCATTGAAACCAATGATTGAGCTAGCTTTGGAAGCTGCAATTAATATTTAAGAAGGATTAATTGTATCTTCATCATCCAGAAGATGCCCGAAATAATCTTTTTTTACTTTGAGGTAACTCGCGCTTTCTTTGGTGGAATCCATCTGAAGTGGAATTCTTTTATTCAGCTTGATATTGCTTTCTTCCACCATTTTTATTTTCTCCGGATTGTTGGTTAAAAGATTTACTTCTTTTATGTTTAAAATGTTCAGAATTTCAATTGCGCTGCTGAAATTGCGGTCGTCCGCCGGCAAACCTAATTGTAAATTTGCTTCAACCGTATCCAATCCCTGTTCCTGAAGCGCATAAGCGCGTAGTTTGTTGATGATGCCGATATTTCGTCCTTCCTGACGCAGATAAACAATGATTCCGCCATTTTCATAAATGAATTTCATTGCGGCATCCAGTTGCTGTCCGCACTCACATTTTCTGGAATGAAAAACTTCACCGGTAATGCATTCGGAATGAAACCTTACGTTGACAGGCTTAGAAAAGTCGGTGTTTTTTGCAACAATGGCCATTTGTGGCATCCAGTCGGTTTCAACCTCGGCAAATGCGATCATACGGAATTCCCCGTACGCTGTTGGCACATTGGATTCTGCTTGGATTTTTAACATGGAAAGTTTTAGTTTTTAGGAGAAATAGAAGTGGAGTCCTTCGAAATATCACTTGCGAGCAAAGTCATATTGGTTTTGAGGCGAACCAAATAGCGGTTTAAAACCTGATCTTCATCGGCGTTTAAAAATTTCCGCAATTTTTGGAGTTTTTTATAAGATTTTTCGAAATTTCGTTCGGCGATATTTAAACCATTGATGTTATAAGCTTCCATCGCACCGATGTAATCTTTAATATGATATTTTAGGACTTTCACCTCCGCATTTACCGCATCATTGCGGAACTTAGGAAAGGAGGAAACTAAATTGGTAATTTCGGAAGAATAAACGATAAGATTTTTGCGGTCGCTGAAAGAATAACCACTGGAGTCCCTGGATTCCAAAGAATTCCCGACGGGAGATAAGTTTATTTTATCTGCTGTACAGGAAAGTAATAAGCAAAAAATTAAAATATAGCTGAAGCTTAATTTAATCATTTTTCCGTTTTTTGATAAAGGATCGGATTAAGACTTTCATCGTTATACATCTTCATTTGTTTATAAACCTTCATCTTAATGGCGCCATTCTCGATATCAAAAAGCAAATTTTCTATCGCTTCGGTGAGATCTTTTTTTTGTTCCAGTAAAACATTCAGCTTTGCTGTACAAGTTTTTCTATGTTCTTCGGTGGCGGATTTTCTGGTCGTCTCCAAATTCATATGATATACTTTTAATGCCAAAATGGAAAGACGGTCAACTGCCCAGGCTGGCGTTTCCGTGTTAATTTTCGCGTTGGGTGCGGGCGTGATGTTTTTATATCTGTCTAAAAACCAACCGTCGATAAACTCAACCAAATCAGTTCTTTTCTGATTCGATGAGTCAATCGTTCGTTTAAGTTGTAATGCTTCCGTAGGATTTATATTTTCATCGCGAATAATATCTTCCAAATGCCATTGAACGGTGTCAATCCAGTTCTTCGCATACAAAAGCTGTTCCAAACTATTTCCTGAGTAAGGATTTTTTGCTGGAGTTTCTACATTGTCTGCTACGTGATAGTCATCAATCGATTGGTTGAAGATTTTCCATGCAGTATCTGTAAAATTCATGTGCGCTGTATTTTAAGGAGTCGTGCTGGAATTACTTCTTGGTTCTTCCGGCTTTTTCGGATCGTCTTCTTTTACTGCATCTTTAAATTCTTTGATGCCGGAACCTAAACCGCGCATCATTTCCGGGATTTTGCGACCACCGAAAAAGATGAGAATGATGATACCTACGATAAGCAGGTGTTGCCACGAAAGCGCTAGTATTGTTATTGTGTTCATTATATAATTTTAAACAAAGTTATAGTATTTTTTTAATTCACCCATCCTAAAGGGTCAACCGGGCTGCTGCCGTTCCAGATTTGGAAATCAAGGGTATACGTGCCGTCGAAATCTGCACCAACAACACCCATTGGGCTGCCCGCAGAAACCTGCTGATTTGCGGAAACCATCGTACTTCCGAGGTTAGCATAAATGGTAAAGTAATCGCCATGCTTCACAATGACGGTTTTCGAGCCGTCTGCAGAAGCTACTACGCGCGATACTGTTCCTGGTGCTACGCATTTTGCTACGGTGCCTTTACTTACGGAAATTTTAATTCCGTTATTTTCTTCTACGATATTTTTAAAAACCGGGTGTGGCTGACGACCGAAACGGTGCGTAATTGTACCGTACGCCGGCATGCCCATTTTTCCGCGGTTGCTCGCGAAATTATTTCCAACTGCTGAGGAGACTCCATAATTGGTCATGGCCTTTGTCTCTGCAGCTTTCTTTTCGTCTTCGTTCTTTTTCGCCATGTTGGCTTCCGCTGCTCTGGCGTTGGCGGCCTTATCAGCTGCGGCTTTTGCATTTGCGGCAGCGGCAGCAGCATCTTTTGCGGCTGCTAAACGTCGTGCTTCAGCTTTTTCAGCATCAGCTGTCGTTCGCGCATCGTCCGTTTTTTTCGCATCTGCAGCGGCTGCGATTTTCGCACGGCTGGCTTCTTCTTCCGCTTTTTTATCCGAAATTTCTTTTAGACGGCGCGCTTCGTCGTCGGCTTTTTTCTTTTCTAAAGCTAAAGCTTCCATTTTTGCGCGGTTTTCAGCTTCAATTCTTGCTTTTTCGCGTTCTGCTGCTATTTTTGCGAGGCGAATTTTTTCTGCTTCTTCTTTTTTCCGCTGTTCCGCCTGTGCTTTTGCAATCCGGATTTCTTCAGCAATAATAGACCGGATTTGTCCTTCCAGCGCTTTGGATTCCGACTGTTTTTGTTTCAGTTCTGCGGTCAGCTGGCTTTCATTTTTCTTAAATTCAGCAAGCAAAGTTTCTTTTGCCTTTTTTTCTGCTGCAATGGTCAAAAGATCTTTTTGCTGGTTAGAAAGGATGGTTTCTTTATCCTTTACCGATCTCTGTTTCAATGTAATATTCTGCTCCAAAACTTTAGCTGCGTTCGAGATTTCAGCTGCTTTTTTATCCTGATAATCAGAATAATCTTTTAAATACTGAACCCGGCGCAAAGCTTCACCGAGATTTTTCGAGGATAAAATAAAAGTCACCTTATTTTGTACGCCTTTATTTTTATACGCTTTTACCAATACTTCCGCATAGTTTTTACGGAGTACAGCAAGTTCGCGGTTCTGGCGGTTTATTTCAAGCTGACGAAGATAAATTTCATCCTCTATCAAACGCTTTTCTTTTTGAGTATTTGTATATACTTTTTCGCGGAGCTGTATTTTTTTCTGAACTTCTGTCAGATAAGATATCGAAAGTTTCGATTGCTGCTGCGTTTTTGCTAAGTTCGAATTGATTGCCGCAATTTGTTTTTTAAGGTCGGCGTTCTGCTTTTGAAGTTGTTCTTTTTTCTGGGCAGAAAAAAAACTGAACAGAAAAATTGCTACAAAAAAGCTTACTTTTTTAATCATTTGATCTCAGTTTTCGTATAATTTTCCGGTACGCAATAAGGGGTTTGCATTTTAGAATCGTCGAATTTCGTGTTTTCTATTAAAATTTGACTGTTTTTGCTTCCTTTTATTACAATTTTAACATTTTTTGGCAATCTTATATTGTTGAAATTTTCCCAGTTTCCGTAACTCACTTCCAGATAATCCGGCGCATCTGCTTTTTGCAAAGCAACTTTTGCTAAATCCGCATTTTCGTTGTAATCTAGTGTAGCCATATACGC
Organism: Kaistella treverensis; assembly: GCF_900114045.1. Lineage (GTDB taxonomy): Bacteria > Bacteroidota > Bacteroidia > Flavobacteriales > Weeksellaceae > Kaistella > Kaistella treverensis. The sequence continues at coordinate 60,281 of NZ_FORQ01000002.1, read as the reverse complement.
GGAAACTTTTCCGTCGGTTTTAAACTGAAGGTTTTTAATGCTTTTAACGGTAAAACCCTGCGCATTTTTCGTTACCTGAAAATCAGTGGAATTAACCGGAATAAAAGTTCTTCCCAACAGCAAATCCTGAAAAGAGTTATAATCGATGAAATCTACATTCAACAGATTGTTCAGATAAGTGAAATCCGATTGGATATACGTTTTGTTCCATTTTTCATAACCTTTAATTCCTTCCGGCGTTGCAATTCCGCGTCCCACATTCAGGAAAATCGCAATCATATTAATCCAGACTTTCTGGTCTTTTTCAATATAAATTGTAGCGTCCAAAGGCGGAATAAAAGCACCCGTTTCTACCGTTATTTTTGAATTAATTTTTAGCTGCTCAAAGGCAGTTTTTTCTTTAATTTTATTAAAAAAAGCAGTCGGCGATTCCAGCGGCGTTGTTGTGCTGATGGGTTTTTCAGCAACGTTCCGTGTTTTACAGGAAACTGCTAAAAGCAATATTAAAAGAGGGAAAATAAACTTTTTCATACAGAATTCGGTTTAAGATATTCCTTAAAGAACGTAAATTTTCCGCAAATCGTTTGCGGAAAATTCTTTTAGATTAAATGTTTGTCACCTTTCGAAAGAAAATCCAGAACGGAATAATCGCCAAGTGAAATCTCACGCGCTACACCATAATATTGTGCAGAGTTTCCGATCATGGAATTGCTTAAATTTCCGTGGTCAATCACCGTATTTTCCTGAATTAATGAATTGTCGATATTGGAATTAATGACAACGGTATTGTTCCCGATGGAAACACGCGGCCCAATTTTAGAATTCGAAATTTTTACGTTTTCACCAATAAAGCACGGCGGAATAATCAAACAGTTTACGATGCTGGAAGAAGCCGGATAATCCGCAACATTTTCGCGCTCGTAACCTAAAACTTTTCCGTTGGTTTCTACCGTAGCATTTTTATTTCCACAATCCATCCAGTCGTCAACTTTTCCTAACGAAAATTTTGCCCCTTTTTGCCGCAAATTTTCCAAAGCGGTAGTCAATTGATATTCACCACCTTGCTTAATATCATTTTCCATGATATAGTTGATTTCGCTCATTAGTTTTTCCGCAGAACTGAAATAATAAATTCCAATAATCGCTAAATCTGAGACGAAAGTTTGAGGTTTTTCAACAAAGTCGGTAATGAAACCGTAATCGTCCAGTTTTACCACACCAAAAGCCGAAGGATCTTCTACTTTTTTTACCCAGATAACACCATCGGAATTTTTATCGAGCTTGAAATCTGCTTTAAATAAAGTATCCGCAAAAGCCACAACAACATCGCCCTGCATGGAGTTTTCAGCGCATTTAATCGCGTGCGCGGTTCCAAGCGGTTCGTCTTGTGTGTAAACGCTTCCTTTTGCGCCTAAATTCTCAGCAATTTTAATCAGTGATTCCTTAACATCATCACCGAAATCTCCGATAATAAAAGCAATTTCATCGATTTCTTCACCGGCAACTTTAGCAATATCCTCTACCAATCTTTGTACGATTGGTTTTCCTGCAATCGGGATTAAAGGTTTCGGAACAGTAAGTGTATGAGGGCGTAATCTGGAACCTCGCCCAGCCATTGGAACTATTATTTTCATTTTATATATTGGTTTTATTTAGCTAATAGCGTCGTCGGAAAACCGGTTTCGCATTAACCTCATCATTTAATTTTTAAGATTTTGTACTTCCAAAACCGCCAGCGCCGCGTGCGGTTTCGTTCAGAGCATCAGCATTCTGCCATTCTGCGGTTTCGTATTTCGCGATAACCATTTGTGCAATGCGGTCGCCACTATTTATGGTAAAATCTTCAGCGGACAAATTTACTAAAATAACCCCAATTTCGCCCCGATAATCAGCATCAATCGTTCCGGGCGCGTTCAGCACGGTGATTCCGTTCTTTATAGCAAGGCCGCTGCGTGGTCGGATTTGTGCTTCAAAACCTTCGGAAAGTTCCAGAAATAATCCGGTTGGAATTAATTTTCTTTCAAGCGGTTTTAAGGTAATGTTTTCCGTTAAATTTGCTGAGATATCCATTCCTGCCGATAGTTCGGTTTGATATTTCGGTAAAGGATTTTTGGATTTATTGATGATTTTTATTTTCATTTTAAGCTTTTTTATTCAATTTTTTCAGTACAAAATCTTTTTCGAAATAAAGGATGATGCCCGCAAACGTAAGGAAAAATAAATTTCCGATCCAGAAATTCGCGTCAAAAACCTGATACGAAATGAAACTGAAAACTACGAGCAAAACCAGGCACAAACTTATTTTTTTAATTCGGTACGGAATCGGATAATATTTCTGACCCAGAAAATAAGACATCACCATCATCGTGAAATACGCGGCTAAAGTCGTCCACGCGGAAACCATGAAGCCGTATTTTTTCAGCAAAACAAGGTTTAAAACGATGGTGATAATGCCGCCCGTCCAGGAAATTACCGTTCCCATTTTAGTACGGTCCGTAACTTTATACCACGTGGAAAGGTTGTAATAAATTCCGAAAAAGAGGTTCGCAATCACGATAATCGGAATAATGTCAATCGCCGTCCAGTACGATTGATTTGGAATAAAAAGCGTCTTTAACCAGGAAATATTTGCAATAATTCCCATAGCGACAATCGAGGCGAAAAAGGTAAAATATTCGGTGACTTTCGCGTAGGTGAGTTTTGCATTTTCATTCTGCATTTGTTTAAAGAAAAACGGTTCAATCCCCATTCGGTACGCTGTTACAAACAAAGTCATCAAGACCGCAAGCTTGTAACAACCGCCGTACGCACCGGCATCACCTTCATCAATGAAAAAATACTGGATGGCCTTGTCGAAATTTTCATTAATCATAAAAGCAAAACCTGCAACCATAATCGGCCAGGAATATTTAATCATCCGGACAAATAAATCTTTTGCGAACTCGAATTTAACCTTAAAAATAATCGGTAGAAGCAGAATTACACCTGCAAAACTCCCCAAAAGATTGCTGTAAAACGGAAACGAAACTTTTTCATTCATGCCGAATTTTCGCGAAATTTCAAAGGGAATATAAAGGAAAAGTGCAATAACGATCACCGTTTGAATTAATGACTGCACCACGCGGATCATCGAATAAGTTACCGGTTTGTTGTGGTAGCGCAGCCACGCGAACGGAATCACGCACAAAGTATCAAAAAATGCGATCCAACCAAACCAGCGGATGTATTCCGGATTTTCGCTGTAGCCTAAAACATCAGCAATCGGTTGGTTAAACAGCAAACAAATTATGAGAAAAAATGCCGAAATAGCGGCTAAAAACCATAAGGAAGTATGGAAGGTTTTCGATTTGTTTTCGCCTTCGGAGGAAAAACGGAAATAAGCAGTCTCAAAACCGAAAGTCAGAACGATGTTTACAAAGGAGATCAGTGCGTAAAGATTGGTAAACTGCGCAAACTCATCTTTATGGATTTGGTTGATGTACAGCGGATTCAGCAGGAAAATAATGATCCGTGGTAAAATGGCGCCGATCCCGTAAATGATGGTTTCGTTCAGAAGTTTTTTCAAAACAAATTCAATTTGCGCAAAGATAAATAATTTGTGCAGAGATGAAACGGTTTCACCGTCGGCTTTTTTTCGTTTTTAAATGCTAAATTTGTGAAAAGCGCTGTGAAAAATTCGGTGCTGAAACACCCAATTTTAACCATTTTCCATTCATGAAAATCCTGATAAAGAACGCCAAAATTGTAAATGAAAACCAGATTTTCGAAAGCGATCTGCTCATCGAAAATGATTTAATATCGAAAATCGAAAAAAATATTTCCACTGAAAATGTCGATAAAATTATTGATGCCACCGGAAAATATCTTTTACCCGGGATTATTGATGATCAGGTGCATTTTCGTGAACCCGGTTTAACCTGGAAAGGTGATATCGAAAGCGAATCAAGAGCTGCAATTGCGGGCGGAATCACGAGTTTTATGGAACAGCCGAACACGGTTCCGAATGCTGTGACGCAGGAACTTTTGGAAAAAAAGTATGAAATAGCCGCCAAAAAATCTTTCGCCAATTATTCATTTATGATGGGCGGAACAAATGACAATCTGGAAGAAGTTCTGAAAACCAATCCACGAAATGTTGCCGGCATAAAGTTGTTTTTGGGCTCTTCCACCGGAAATATGCTCGTTGATAATCCGGAAACTTTAGAGGAGATTTTTTCGAAAACCAAAATGCTCATCGCTGTGCATTGCGAAGATGAAGCGACAATTCGGAAAAATACCGCCTTTTACCTCGAAAAATTTGGCGATGATATTCCCATGGAATTTCATCATCTAATCAGAAGTGAAGAAGCCTGCTATATTTCTTCATCAAAAGCAGTGGAATTAGCAAAAAAAACCGGCGCACGACTGCATTTATTCCATATTTCAACAGCAAAGGAAACCGAACTTTTCCGAAATGACATTCCTTTAAAAGATAAAAAAATCACCGCCGAAGTTTGTGTTCATCATTTAACTTTTACCAACGAAGATTACACGGATAAAGGCACATTAATTAAATGGAATCCCGCCGTAAAAACTGCGCAAGACCGCGCCGGACTTTGGGAAGCGCTGCTGGACGACCGGATTGATGTAATCGCCACCGATCACGCGCCGCACACCTGGGAAGAAAAGCAGAATGTTTATACCACAGCGCCGTCGGGCGGACCGCTGGTGCAGCATTCTTTAAATATCATGCTCGAAAATTATAAAAAAGGCATGATTTCACTCGAAAAGCTCGTAGAAAAAATGTGTCACAATCCGGCCATTCTTTTTGAAATTGAAAAGCGCGGTTTCATCCGTGAAGGTTATAAGGCTGATCTGGTTTTGGTGGAATTAAATGACAGCTACACAGTTTCTAAAGAAAACATTCTGTACAAATGTGGCTGGAGCCCGCTGGAAGGAACAACTTTTCATTCAAAAATCACCCATACTTTCGTGAACGGCTTTTTAGCCTTTGAAAACGGTAAAATTTCCGAAGAAAAGCATGGTGAAAGATTGCTCTTCGACAGAAATCTTTAAAAATAATTGTCTACGGTGAAACATTTCGAAAATTAATTCGTCTAATTACTTATAAAATATAATCTATGTTTAAAAAACTCTCTTTCACACTTACCGCTTTATTCATTGCTGTACTGACGTTTGCGCAGAAACAGTTTGAATGGAAAGAAGCGACCGGGAACGGATATACCTACAAGTATGTTTCCAACGATCCCATGAATGCTCGCTTTTACACGCTGAAAAACGGCTTAACTGTAATCTTAAGCCCTACGAAAACTGATCCTAGAGTTCAGGCTTATGTGGCGATAAAAGCAGGAAGTAAAACCGATCCGCGCACCAATACTGGTCTTGCGCATTATCTGGAGCACATGCTTTTCAAGGGAACCGATAAATACGGTTCGCTGGACTGGTCTAAAGAAAAAGTGGAGCTTGACAAAATCGATGCATTGTATGAACAGTACAACAAAACCAGCGATGCTGCACAAAGAAAAGCGATTTACAAAAAAATCGATTCAGTTTCTGGTGTTGCGAGCAAATTTGCAATCGCAAACGAGTATGATAAAATGATGGCTTCGATGGGAGCGCAGGGAACGAATGCTTTTACAAGCTTCGAACAAACGGTTTATACCGACGATGTTCCGAGCTCATCATTAGATAAATATTTGGCCGTTCAGGGCGAAAGATTCCGAAATCCGGTTTTAAGGATTTTCCACACGGAGCTTGAAGCCGTTTACGAAGAAAAAAACAGAAGTTTGGATAGCGACGGAAGCAAAGTTTTCGAAGAGCTTTTCGCGCAGTTATTCAAAAATCATAACTACGGTCAGCAAACAACCATCGGAACAGTGGAACATTTGAAAAATCCATCGTTAGTTGAAATCCGAAAATATTTCAATAATTATTATGTTCCCAATAATATGGGCGTAATTCTTTCCGGAGATTTCAATCCCGATGAAGTGATTGCAAAAATCGACAAATCGTTTTCTCAGATGAAAATGAAACCTGTGGAAAAATATACTTTTGCACCGGAAAAACCGATTACCGCACCGATCATCAAAGAAATTACCGGTCCGGACGCCGAAAATTTAACAATTGGCTACAGACTTCCGGGAAATAAAGACAAAGATGTTTTAATTGCAGATCTTGTCGGCCAGATTCTTACCAACGGAAAAGCCGGACTGTTAGACCTTAATTTGGTTAAAAAACAAAAATTACTTCGCGCTTCTGCGTCTACTTTCACCTTGATCGATTATGGAGTGCTTTTCCTAAGCGCTGCACCTACAAACGGACAAAGTCTGGACGAGGTGAAAACTTTGGTTTTAGGTGAAATCGATAATCTTAAAAAAGGAAATTTCGATGATGATCTCATTACTTCAATCATCAACAACATCAAAAAATCGAAGATTTACGAATCAGAAAAATATGACAACCGCGCTGGCGCTTTGATGGATGCATTTACTTCCGAATTGAACTGGAGAGATCAGGTGGCTTACGTTAATGATTTGTCTAAAATCACCAAAGCTGACATTGTTTCATTTGCAAATAAATATCTTGGTGACAACTATGTTGCGATTTTAAAACGAAAAGGAGAATCTGTAAAATCAACAAAAATTGAAAAACCACAGATTACACCGGTAGAAACGAATGCCGATAAACAGTCGCCGTTTGTAAAAATGGTTGGAAATATGCCGAACACTCCATCAGCACCGGTTTTCCTTGATTATAAAAAAGACATCCAGAAATCCAATCTAGGAAAAGCGGAAATTCTTTACGTTCCAAACAAGGATAACCAGATTTTCCGTTTAAGATACCGCTATAAAATCGGTTCCTTAAATGATTTGAAACAGCCTTTGGCTTCGCAGTATTTGCAATTTTTAGGAACTGATAAAATGTCTGCAGAAGAAATTTCGAAAGCGTTTTATAAAATCGCGAGCAGCTTCAATGTTTCCACTGGCGAAGAATACACCACAGTTTCCATCGAAGGTTTGCAGGAAAATTTCGATAAAGCAGTGAAACTTTACGAAGATTTAGTTCTAAATGTAAAGGCAGACGACGCTGCTTTAAAAGGCCTGAAAGAAAGAATGGCAAAATCCCGAAAAGACGTAAAAGCCAACAAAGGAGCAATTTTACAGGGACTTACGAGCTATGCAATGTACGGGGCGAATAATAAATTCAACAACGTAATGAGCAACGCTGAGCTGGAATCTACCACAGCCGCAGAGTTGGTAGACCGAATCAAAAACCTGAATAATTACGAGCAAACCGTAATTTATTACGGCCCCATTTCGATAAAGGAACTGGAAAGCAAACTAAAAAATGTGCATCCTGTACCGGCAAAATTTGCTGTTGCTGCGCCTGCAAAAGTTTTCAAACAGGTTCCGCAATCCAAAAACCAGGTTCTTTTTGCAGATTACGATATGGTGCAGGCAGAAACGCGCTGGATCAGAAACACCGAAAGCTACGACCCGGCTAAAAATACGCTTGTAAAAGTTTTCAACAACTATTTCGGTGGTGGCATGGGTTCCATCGTTTTCCAGACGATTCGCGAGAGTAAAGCTTTGGCGTACAGCACTTACGGAGTTTACGTGCAGCCGCAGAAAAAGACAGATCAATATTATCTGATGAGCTATGTCGGCAGCCAGGCAGACAAATTCAACGATGCTACCACGGCGATGACTGAGCTTTTAACCACAATGCCGGATTTGGGAGAAAACTTAAATCTTGCCAAAACACAGGTGAAAAAAGACATCCAGACCGAGCGCATCACACAGGATAACATCATCTATAATTATTTGGCAGCGAAAGATTTAGGTTTGACCGATGATCCAAGAAAAAATATTTACACCGCGGTGGACAATATTTCGATGAAGGATCTGAAGAATTTCCACCAGGCGAATTTCTCCGGAAAACCGTACACTTACGCAATTGTTGCATCCGAGAAAAACATTCCGATGAAAGATATGCAGAAACTTGGCGAGGTGAAAAAGATTTCTCTCGAAGAACTTTTTGGCTACTAAAACGGCAAATTTTTTCAATTTTCTATAGACACTGCTCCAGCTTTGGAGCAGTTTTTTTGTGTCCTGCGAGGAACGAAGCACTCTTGCTGTATCTGGACTATTTCTCAACGATGGAGTTATTGTTTTTTTGGGCGCCATTTCCGCCTTCCACTCCCGCTTTTTTGCTCCGCTGCGCTCCGCAAAAAGAGCTCCGTTCAAGTCGGGGCGCGGTGACCGTTTATTTAAAAACTCTTTTTCAAATCCAAATCTTCACTTCTATAGAAATTCAAAAATTTACTGCTTTTAGCGCCCAATTTTTATTCCCCGCATAATTGTTCGTAACTTTCTACAGGATATTTCCACTAAATTTACAAAAACCATACACCATGAATCTCTATACACAACCGATGCTCAAAGAAGATGCTCTCAAAGATAAAGTCGCAATCGTTACGGGCGGCGGAAGCGGACTTGGCAAAGCGATGACCAAATATTTTCTGCAGCTTGGCGCTAAAGTCGTGATTACCTCACGCAATCTGGAAAAACTGCAGAATACTGCCAAAGAGCTCGAGGAAGAAACCGGCGGAAAAGTGCTGTGCGTACAGTGCGACGTAAGAAACTGGGACGAAGTGGAAGCTATGAAAGACGCTGCCGTAAAAGAGTTTCGACAGATTGATATTTTGCTCAATAATGCAGCAGGAAATTTCATCGCGCCGACAGAAAGACTCACGCATTCTGCCTTTGATTCTGTTTTGGATATCGTGTTAAAAGGCACGAAAAACTGCACACTTTCGGTCGGTAAATACTGGATTGAAAATAAAATTCCGGGCACCGTGCTGAATATTGTTACCACTTACGCCTGGACGGGTTCTGCGTACGTTGTACCGTCTGCCTGTGCAAAAGCCGGTGTTTTGGCAATGACGCGAAGTTTAGCGGTCGAGTGGGCGAAATACCAAATCCGTTTCAATGCGATTGCGCCCGGACCGTTTCCAACAAAAGGTGCGTGGGAAAGATTATTACCGGGAGATTTGGCAGAAAAATTCGATATGCGGAAAAAAGTCCCACTGCGCAGAGTGGGTGAACATCAGGAACTGGCCAATTTAGCTGCTTATCTGGTTTCAGATTATTCCGCGTACATTAACGGTGAGGTCGTAACCATCGATGGTGGAGAATGGCTGCAAGGCGCCGGCGAATTCAATATGCTGGACGAAATTCCGCAGGAAATGTGGGATATGCTGGAAGCGATGATTAAAGCAAAAAAATCCAATTAAAAACAAAACCCGGTATCTAAAAATATCGGGTTCTTTTATGGTTTTTTTGGATTTTTGAAATCTTAAACTTCTACTATTTAAGCAAAAAAAACGCTTTGAAATTTCAAAGCGTTTTGCAAAAATTTGTAGACCCACAGGGAGTAATTATTTAAACCAATAAAGCAATGTAAGTCATCATTTTACTGACAGTAAGCAAGTTAGATAATTTTATAAAAGCATAAGGCATCGTAAAAACCATTAAACAATCCCCGATTTAGTCCCTGATTTTAGAAGTAGGGACTAAAAATACCCGCATCAAAATCTACACAACATTAATTATTAACGTACTGCCAACAGCCTGCGGAATTTCCTCTATAAATGTCAGTTTAGAAAATACGGAAAAAATTGATGCTGATTTCTTAGCTAAGTGACCAACGAGCAGTAGATCTGAAATTCACTAGTTGAATTTGGGTAATTTTAGTATAAAAGCGACCTCGATTTAATGGTGACTTATTCAGACCATCGAAGAATATCTGGTACGCGGTCGTCATTGCGGTATGTGCGTCGGCACATAGGAATATTGCTGTGCGCGGTGGCGAAAGTGAATAATGCTGCTATATCATTCAGCGGAGAAACAGTATTTTATTTGACGATTTATGTGATCAACTATTAGATTTTTGCACCATTTTTCTGCGTCTATACGCAACACTTAATTTTTTACCCAGAAAGAAAAAAAACGGACCGAAGCCCGCTTTGTTTAAAATTTCATTTTCTGAATTCTTACTGCATTTAATATGGCAAGAAGAGCTACACCCACATCGGCGAATACCGCTTCCCACATTGTAGCTAAACCGCCCGCTCCTAAAACGAGAACAATGGCTTTTACTCCAAATGCCAATGCAATATTCTGCCACACAATTTTTTTTGTCTGCTTACCAATATTAATGGCCATCGGGATCTTGGAAGGTTTGTCGTCCTGAATTACTACATCTGCAGTTTCAATGGTTGCATCGCTTCCTAATCCGCCCATTGCAATTCCCACGTCGCTTAAAGCTACTACCGGCGCGTCATTTATTCCGTCTCCTACAAATGCCACCGTTTCATCCCGCGATTTTAGCTCTTTTACCTTATTCACTTTATCTTCCGGCAACAAATCGCCAAAAGCATTCTGGATACCCAGTTTTTGTGCCACTGCTTTTACCACGGTAGTTTTATCGCCGCTCAACATTGTAACTTTGACACCTAAACTGGTAAGTTTCTGTACTGTATAGGCAGCATCTTCCTTAATACTGTCTGCAATGGTGATGTATCCCGCAAATTTCCTTTCGTACGCAATGGCAATCAAGGTTTCTACAATATCGTTTGGATTAATATCGTATTGGATTAGGAATTTATCCATAAGTTTAAAGTTTCCGACCAGTAGCTGATTTCCCTGATAACTCCCTTTCAAACCATGCCCTGCAATTTCTTCCACATTTTCCAGAACCATATTGTGGTCGGGTTCACCGAGATGATCGTGAATGGCAGTTGCAACCGGATGGGTTGATGAATTTTCGATTACATTCACTAATTTTAGAATTAAATCCCGGTCAAATTCCTGCTTTAGATTGACGGTCTGTACTTTAAAGACGCCCTCAGTCATGGTTCCGGTCTTATCCATAACCACATTTTTGACCTCTGCCAACGCATCCAGAAAGTTACTGCCCTTAAATAAAATTCCATTTCTGCTTGCGGCACCAATGCCACCAAAGTATCCTAGTGGAATACTAATTACTAATGCACATGGACAGGATATTACCAGAAATATCAGAGCGCGGTATAACCAGTCCCGGAAAATATATTCATCCACAAACAAATAGGGTAACAGACAGATTGTCACAGCGAGAAATACCACGATTGGGGTATAGATGCGGGCAAATTTCCTGATGAATAATTCTGTGGGTGCCTTCTGTGCTGTCGCGTTTTGTACCAGTTCCAGAATCTTGGAAAGTTTTGAATCTGCATAAGGTGTATTTACTTTCACCTGTGCAACGGTATTGAGGTTGATCATACCAGCAAGGACGGTATCTCCTGTTTGCTTTGTGTCAGGTTTACTTTCGCCGGTGAGTGCCGAGGTATTGAACGAAGCACTTTGGGAAATCAAAATACCATCGAGAGCGAGTTTTTCGCCAGGCTTCAACTGAATAAGGGAGTTAAGTTCAACTTCAGCAGCTTTAACTGTCTGTGGACGATCATTAACTAAAACCGTCACTTCGTCCGGGCGCTGATCCAGCAGTTTAGCGATATTCCCCTTGGCACGCTGAACGGCTAAAGTCTGAAAGACTTCGCCAACTGAATAGAAAAGCATGACCGCCACCCCTTCAGGATATTCGCCAATGACAAAGGCTCCTATTGTCGCGATAGACATCAGGAAAAACTCCGAAAACACATCTCCCTTCCTGATACTTTCAAACGCTTCTTTCAGAACCGGCAAACCTACCGGCAGATAGGCTGCGGCGTACCAAATAATACGCACCCAATTTTTAAACCAAAATTGAGGAATTAGATGATCCATTGCCAAGCCTGCCATTAAGATCACGAATGAAATAATTGCCGGAAGAAAAAGCTGAAAAGTTGATTTTTCCTGTGTAGAATGATCGTGTCCATCATCATCGGCATGTTCAGCAGCATGGTTTGAGCCGTCATCAGCGGGATGCTTTTCGGTATCGGGAGTCATTTTCTTTATTGGGGCATAGACTTTATCGGTCGTTGCGCAACAACCGTCTTCGACTAATTTTTCTGCCCCCGCATTTTTATATATTTTCCCTTCCTGAGGCGTGCAGCACAGCTGATTGCCATTTTCGTCGTAGGTATGTATATGTGATTTATTATTTGCCATAAGTTTTATTTTAAATGATGAGTTTGATTATTTTTGATTATATATTTTTTAATCGCCGTGCCCTTCTTCTCCTTTGTTATTTAATTTAGCTAAAATAAAGAAGGCATTTTTAGTTACTATTTTGGCATTTGGGGGCATGGGTTTCAAGGGGGTAATTTGTGTATAGCCCAAATCAGTAACTCCCTTAGCCACAGGAATTTTTTCAAAACTTATTTCCTTTTCTTCCACCGTTTTTTTGTTATCTCCCTCTTTGTTATCCTTGTTTTGCATAATAAAGATAAAATCCTGGCCCTTATCATTAACTATAGCTTCAGTAGGAACGGATGCAGCGGTTTGATTATCCAGACTTATAACTGCGGTAACATTCATGCCATCGATGAGACCTGCCCGGTCACCGAAGACCTGTGCGTGAACGGGAACGGTTTTGCTTTCTCCTTCAAAGGCAGTACCGATTGAAGTTATTTTTGCATCATACTCTTTACCGGGACTGTTGGTTAGTGTAAAATGAATGGTTTGCCCTGGCTGAACTTTACCCAAGTCTTTTTCATACACGTAAATATCCAGATGGAGTGCCGCATTGCTTACAATTTCCGCAATTGGAGAAGCCATATCTACATTACTCCCGATTTGCGCAATTACTTTGCTTACCGTGCCGCTAATGGGGGCACGCACCGCAAGGGACGAACTGTACCCCTGGGCGGCGCCAATGCTGCCCAGCTGTTTCTGGAGTCCGGAGCGCTGGCTTCGCAATGTAGCAAGATCTGTCTGGGCCTGCTGGAATTTCTTTAGGGGTGCGGCATTACCTTTATAAAGCTGCTGTGCACGCGTAACCTCCAACTCTGCCATCCGGATCTGACCATTAACCTGCTGAAGCTGCTGCTGCATCACAATTAAATCGGGGTTTGAAATGGTTGCTATAACTTTTCCCTTTGATACATAGCTACCGGGCTGTACATACAAAGAGCGCACTATGCCACTATAGGAGGGCGTGACAAATGCCTTATTCTGGTTCGGCACCGTTAGCATACCGCTCACCTTGATTGTATTGGAAAGTTCCTTACTTTCAATGCTGCCCATCTGGATACCAACAGTTTTTATCTGTTCTTCGGTGAAATGAGCCACATTGGGATCTTCGTGCTCATCAGGCTTCTCTACTTCAGTTGCTTCTTTGGTTTCAGTGGCTTCTGATTCTTTTTTACATCCTGTCAACAAGACAGAGACTGCAAAAATAAGGGTGATATATTTTTTCATGTTATATTCTCTTTTTGTACTTAATTTTTAATGTAATAGTTATATTGAATTACGGCCATGTTGTACTCGTTTAATGCAATCAGATAATTTTTTCTGATGTCTATTGCCTGGGTAAAGAACTGGTGCATTTCAGAAAAACCTATTTCACCTGCTTTGTAACTTAACATTGCCGCATCAAAGATCTGGTCTGCCTGTTTCAAACCTATACTTTCATAATATTTAAGCATTTCAGAAGCTTTTAGAATTTCGGTGTAGCTGGTGCGCGTTTGTGCAGCGAATTGGCTTTCCTGATAGCGCAGCTGCGACTGCTGAATTTCAACTTCTGCTTCGGCAGCCTGCAATTTGGCTTTATAGGCAGTTTTTCCAAAAATGGGAAATTCTACCGCTACAGAAAAGCCGGTTATGGGATCTTTCATTCCGTATAATCTCTGGGAGAATAGCCGGCCGGAAAAGTCAGGTTTATTCTGCATTTTCTGAACATCTATATTAGCCCGTGCAATTTCGATATTTTGGTGCTGCAGTGCCAATGAGGGATGCAAACTGTCTGACGGAAAGTCATCCACATCCAGTTTCTGCAAATTGGTGTCTTCCGGCAAGTACATCGTCTGAGTATTGAGAAAAAGGCTCAACTGCTGCTGCTGTACTGAAATATTCTGTTGGTTTTGCTGTTTCTGTGCCTGCAGCTCCTTCATCCGTGCTTCGGCAGCAATGTTTTCCAGTCCTGCAGCTTCACCCGTTTTGAAACGAAGATTAGCTGCTTCGTACATACTGGTGTAATATTCATCAAGTTTCTGATAAAGTCTGGCTAGATCCTGAAGGTACCACAGCTGATAAAATGCTGTGTTTACCTCTTTTTTAATTACGGCATCGAGCATACCTTTATTAAGCTGGTGGTATTTTAGCTGCTCCTCAAAATACTTTCTTTTCGCCTTATATAATCCCGGCCATTGGATTGATTGCTGGACTCCAATTTTTAATTCGCCATTGGGATCACTTGGCCTCATATCGTCATTTTCTATAAAAATGCCGGTCTTAGGAATTTCACGCGTAGTTTTGGTCTCCAGCACAGCTTTGCTTACCTGAGCACGGTTTACGGAGTACTGCAAATTATTGGCTAGTGCTATTTTCACTGCATCATTTGGCGAGATCCTTTCCTGTGCCTGGAAGGAGCCTGTCACAAGACAGAGCAGCAAGACCAGCACCGGAAGCGGTGAATTTTTAATATTTCTCAATTTAGTTCTGAATTGGTTTTTAGAATTGAAGATGATATACAGCAAAGGCAATACAAACAGCGTTAGAAAGGTCGCCGTAACCAAACCGCCGATAACTACTGTTGCAAGCGGTCTTTGCACTTCGGCACCGCTCCCGGTAGAAAAAGCCATCGGGAAAAATCCAAATGATGCTACGGCTGCCGTCATCAATACAGGACGAAGCCTGATACTGGTTCCTTCTATGACCCTTCGTATTACATTATTTACACCGGATTTCTGTAGGTCTTTGAAAGTACTCACCAAGACGATACCGTTCAGGACGGCCACACCAAATAACGCAATGAAGCCCACTCCTGCAGAAATACTGAATGGCATATCTCTTATGAGCAACGCAAACACACCGCCAATAGCACTCATTGGTATTGCAGTAAATATAAGCAAGCTGTCTTTTAGGTTGCGGAAGGCAAAATAAAGCAAGAGAAAAATGAGTGCTAAAGCAACCGGCACGGCAATCTGTAATCTGGAAGAGGCCTGTTCCAGGTTTTCAAAAGTACCACCATAGGTATAATAATATCCGGGGGGCAGCAGGTTGGCATCAGTGAGTTTTTGCTGAATTTCGGTCACCACACTTTCTACATCTCTATCTTTTACATTGAAACCTACGACGATGCGGCGCTTTCCATCTTCCCGACTTATCTGTGCCGGACCGTCTTTATATTCCACTTTTGCGATCTGTGAAAGCGGAATCTGGACTCCGTTTGCGGTTGGAATAAAGAGGCTGCTGACGTCCTCAATAGAGCTTCTGCTCGCACTGTCCAGACGCGCGACCAGATTGAATTTCTTTTCATCTTCAAACACTACTCCTGCTGTTTCACCAGCAAACGCAGTACTTACTGTGTGATTAATATCCTCAATATTGAGACCGTAGGAGGCGAGGCGGGCTCTGTCGTAGGTAATGGTAATTTGGGGCAATCCCACGGTCTGCTCAATCTGGGGTTCTGTGGCCCCCTGAACGGTCTGGACGACTTTGGCAACGTCCGGTGCCAATTCAGCGAGGGTGTCGATATTTTCACCAAATATTTTAATCGCCACATCCTGTCTTACCCCGGTCATTAATTCGTTAAAACGCATCTGTATGGGTTGGGAGACTTCAAAAAACACGCCAGGTATCATTTCCAGTTTTTCCATCATTTCGGCACTTAACTCTTCGTAAGATTTGTCGCTGTCTTTCCAATCTTTTTTAGGTTTTAGCGTGACAATAAGATCGGTTGCTTCGGGCGGCATAGGGTCTGTTGGAACCTCCGCGCTTCCGGTTTTACCGACCACGGTGTTGACTTCGGGAAATGATTTCAAAATACGGCTTGCCTGCATAGAAGTTTCTATACTTTGTGAAAGGGAGGTGCCCTGTGGCAGAATACAATGTACGGCAAAATCACCTTCCTGAAGTTGGGGTATAAATTCGCCGCCCATGCGAGAGAACAGCAGAAGCGACACCGTAAGCAGCGCTATGGCCGCGGCAACTACTGCATATTTAAATGCAATAGCCTTCTGCAACAACGGAACGTAAAAATTATGGATCTTAGCCATCATTTTATCGGCAAAGGTCTTTTTGGCACTGATATTTTTAGATAAAAACAATGCGGACATCATGGGTATATAAGTAAGAGAGAGGATCAGTGCTCCGACAATGGCAAATGATACGGTCTCTGCCATAGGACGGAACATTTTACCTTCAATTCCCTGAAGTGACAGAATGGGTAGGTAGACAATAAGTATAATGATCTGGCCAAATGCTGCAGAACTCATCATCTTTTTTGCACTGGCTTCCACAGCCCGGTCCATTGTGTGCTGCGACAGTTTTTGGGATTTGTGGTGGACCGCGAGAAAGTGAAGGGTCGCCTCCACAATGATTACTGCGCCATCTACAATAAGCCCGAAATCAATAGCTCCCAAACTCATCAAGTTTGCACTGACTCCAAAAACATTCATCATACCTAAGGCAAAAAGGAGAGAA
This sequence comes from Kaistella treverensis, assembly GCF_900114045.1. Classification (GTDB taxonomy): domain Bacteria; phylum Bacteroidota; class Bacteroidia; order Flavobacteriales; family Weeksellaceae; genus Kaistella; species Kaistella treverensis. Next base: position 43,653 of record NZ_FORQ01000002.1, on the reverse strand, counting down.
AGTGGAATGGCAGAAGCCACAATAAGCCCTGCACGAAAATTACCCAGAAACAGAACGAGCACAAGGATGACAATAAGAGCGCCTTCCACCAAATTTGTTTCTACGGTACGGATCGCCCGGTCTATTAAGTTAGTCCGGTCCACGAAAGGTTCTACGATAATATCCGCTGGAAGGGATTTTTGAATGGTGAGCATTTTTTCCTTAACCCGACTCACTACTTCCGCGGAATTTTCACCTTTGAGCATCATTACAATACCCCCGACAGCCTCTTTATCGCCGTTATAGGTAAGGGCACCATATCTAACGGCACTGCCTATACGTGCCTCCGCGACATCTTTGATAAGTACAGGGATACCGTTGACTGTTTTTATTACGGTGTTGGAAATATCATCTAAAGAAGAGATCAGACCGATGCCGCGAATAAAATAGGCATTAGGTTTTTTATCGATATAAGCGCCGCCGGTATTTTCGTTATTTTTCTGGAGTGCAGCAAAAATATCTGCAATGGTAACATTCATTGCTTTAAGCCTATAGGGATTAATCGCGACTTCATACTGCTTAAGTTTCCCGCCGAAACTGTTAATTTCAGCTACTCCGGGTGTCCCGTAAAGTTGCCTTGCCACGACCCAATCCTGCATGGTACGCAGATCCGTAGCGGAGTATTTATCTTCTGACCCTTTTTTAGGGTGAATAACATATTGATAGATTTCTCCCAAGCCGGTAGAAACCGGGGACATTTCGGGGGTGCCAATACCCTGTGGAATATTTTCTTCGGCCTCTTTCAGTTTTTCAGTGATGAGTTGGCGTGCAAAGTAAATATCCACGCTTTCGTCGAAAACGACCGTCACTACGGACAAGCCAAATCTTGAAATTGACCTCATTTCGGTAATTCCGGGAATGTTGGCGAGGCTCTGTTCAATTGGATATGTTACCAACTGTTCTGTTTCCTGTGCGGCTAATGTGGGTGTACTGGTAATGATCTGAACCTGATTATTGGTGATATCTGGCACAGCATCTAGGGGAAGCTTAGTAGCGCTATACACGCCCCAAATGATTAGTGCGAAAGTCATGAGCCCAATAATGAGCTTATTCTTTACACTAAACTGTATAATTTTATATAGCATTTGTAAAAATTAAGGTTAATTGAAGGTAAAGCACGTTCCGTATTGTTCACGAAAATGCGCGACTATTTAATAGCCGAGTGGTCTTCCGAAAAAATCCGAAGAAAAAGTAATTAACCTATTTTGGGGGGTTGCCAGATACCGGCAGGGTGGAGAATCTTGTGATGATATTTCCTATCAGGAAGAATATCTTTTATTACAACCTTGTGGTGCTCAGGAAGTAATGTATTAATCTGTGAAACTGATAAAGTCATACCACAACAATTGCAAACGCAGAAGGGCGTACAAAGGTCCGTATGTTCATCCTGACTTTGCTCCAAATGAACATCCTCTGCCACACACACCTTATCGCCGAAACCACTCGCTGCATCGCTGCAAGGTACTACGGTAAGTGCCATAAAGAATAAGGATAAAAGAAAGGCAAAAATTTTCACGGGGCTAATTTAATAAAAATATATTTACTTGAATTTATGTCTTAGCTCATATTACTGCAATGATTCCTCAGGTTGTAGGCTGGTATTGTTTGCCTCATGAGAATCTGTGTTTACGGCGGTCGTTATACGCTGTAAAAAAGAGTGCAACCGGTCTTTATTTGGCAGCTGCACTCTTTAAAATTGACACACTAAAAACTCCTTTAATAGTTCAGTGTAATCCCTGCACCCCAGCTCATATCGCTGTCGTAGTGGGTTGAGATTCCGATATTTTTTGTGACGATATATTTAAGACCTGCCATATATTCTTTGTCGGTATTGACCATGAATGCCCCGCGCAAACGCGCAGTCAACGGAATGTCTTCACGTTTCAGCTGGAACCTTACAATTCCGTCTGTAAATATTTCTGCCTGCAGGTCCACCAACATCGGGAGTTTATACATGATACCAGCGCTGAAAGTTTTTCTTTCATCTTTAGTAGATGCCTGTCCAAAAAGGTTTTTTTCGATATTATTCCTGTCAATCTTTCTATAATGGTAGTTAAATCCGATAAATGGTTTCAGCCACTGCATACGGTCCACATACCTGCCGAGTTGGGTTTCCACCTCGTAGCCGTGATGGGGATTGTAACCTAAACGCCATTCTGTTCCCAATTCCCAGCGGGCATTTGAGATCCTCGACATCCCGTCGTTACCATTAGTAGCAAAATCGTTTTCGGCCATAAGGTGCCACATGTTACTTTCGCGCTGGAGCTTTTTGTAAGCTGAAGCTTTATCGGGCAGCAAAGGATTCTGATAATCACCAACAGCAAAAACACGGTTCATCCCCGCCATCATGTGATAGAGGATGTGACAGTGGAAAAACCAGTCCCCGTCAGTTTTAGCTTCAAATTCGATGACATTAGTTTCCATCGGCATAATATCCAACACATTTTTGAGGGGTGCCTGAAGGCCATTTTTGTTGAGTACCCGAAAATCAAAACCGTGCAGGTGCATCGGGTGACGCATCATTGAATTATTGAATAGGGTAATGCGGAGAATTTCGCCTTTTTTTACCAATATTTTGTCAGATTCTGCCAGGACTTTATCGTCCATGCTCCATATGTAGCGGTTCATGTTTCCCGTAAGGGTAAACTTGAGCTCGCGCACGGGACTGTCTTTCGGGAGTGAAGTGTCATAAGGCGATTTCATCATCCCATAATTCAATGTGGTAATCCCGGAAGCAGGCATCTGATGCTGTGAGTGATCCATTTGCGCATCGTTGTTGTCCATCTTGTCCATCGGCATTGCTGCATTATTTTCAGCACTAATTTCAGGATACATCACCTGATTCATATCCATCGTCTGATAACTCATCTTCATGCCCATATCTTTCATGTCACCGTTCATCTTCATCATGTCGTTCATCATCTTCATCCCTTCAAAGTATTTGAGTTTGGGTAATGGATCATGGGATTTCGTAGCTCCTTCTCCAATAAACACTGACGCAGATTTTGTGCGGTCTTCGGGTGTAACAAGGAGTTCGTATGAAGTGTTTTTTTCAGGAATTTCCACTACGATATCCACTGTTTCGGAAACCGCCAGGATCAGGCGATCCACTTCGACCGGTTCAATATCCAATCCATCACTGGCCACTACTTTTATTTTTCCTCCGGCATAACTGAGCCAGAAATAGGAGGAAGCACCGCCGTTGGCGATTTGAAGCCGAACTTTATCACCGGCTTTATATCGGGAGAGTTGACTTTCGATTTTACCGTTAATCAGGAATGCATCATAATATACATCGCTCACGTCCATGGCCAGCATCCGCTTCCACTCGTTGGTGAGTTTTGTTTTAAAGTGGCCTTCTTTAATGGCTTCGGCATAACTTTGAGTACTGCCTTTTTTAATAGCAAACCAGTCGTTCGCATTGTGGAGCATCCGCTGGACGTTGTTGGGGTTCAGGTTCGTCCATTCGCTAAGGATAAGATGCTCTGTGGGCAGATCATCTATCCCTTTCCGGAAGGTAGGATCTTCGGGACGTTTTTTCAGAATCAACATGCCATACATTCCAATTTGTTCCTGCAGACCGGTATGTGAGTGATACCAGTGGGTACCGTTCTGAACGACGGGAAATGTATAGGTATAAACAGAATTTGGTGGAATGGGCTTCTGGGTCAGCCAGGGCACGCCGTCTTCTTTATTGGGAAGATGCACGCCGTGCCAATGCAGAGAAGTTTCTTCATCCATTAAATTATGGACAATAACTTCTGCCGTATCTCCTTCATAAAACTCCAGTTTTGGCATAGGAATCTGACCGTTTACCGCTATGGCTCTTTTCTCCTTACCCGCAAAATTCACGAGTGTATCTTTTACATAAAGATGATACGTCACTTTGCGCCCTCCTTTCAGGTTTTTTTCAGGCATCGGCATCACCATTTTGTGTTCACCATCCATTTGGGTACTTCCGTGTGCAGAATGATCTTCTTTTTTTTCTTGAAGGACCAGATTCATTCCGCATTTCGGACACTGTCCGGGTTTGTCTGAAACGACCTCGGGGTGCATCGGACATGTGTAACTTTTTTGCGCAGCTTCATGCTGATTATGATCTGAAGTTTGATGTTGTGGGGTCTTAACGGCGGCTGGATCTTTCGGTGTTGGTTTAGCCTTTGGCAGGACCGTTTTTTTAACTTCCGTTACCGTCTTTGTTTTTGCAGCGGTAATTTCAGGTTTCTTAGCCGTAGTTTTTTTAACTGCTGTAACTTTTTTAGGAGCAGCTGCCGGTTTGGCTGCCGGTTTTTTTTCGGTGATGGTTTTCTTCACCAGTGTCATGCCGCAAATGGGGCAGTTACCGGGTGCTGATTTCACGACCTGTGGATGCATCGGGCAGGTGTACACGGTTTTGGTGCTCTGTGAATAACTGTTTATGGACATTGCCATAAATAGGAAGAGCGAAAATATATATTTCATCCTGTGATTATTTAATTTTTAACAAACTTGCATTAAGTGCGACCACGATGGTACTGACACTCATCAGCACTGCGCCCATGGCGGGACTCAGGACAAATGTAGGATACAGAACACCCGCAGCAAGTGGAATAGCCACGACGTTGTAGCCCACTGCCCATACGAGATTCTGGATCATCTTGCTGTAGGTTTTCTTTCCAAAATCTATCATTTTTACCACGTCACGGGGATCACTGTTGACCAGAATAATATCTGCGGTTTCGGCAGCAACATCAGTTCCGCTGCCAACTGCAATGCCTACATCTGCTGCTGCCAAAGCCGGTGCATCATTTACGCCGTCTCCTGTCATGGCAACGATTTCCCCTTTGTCCTGGAATTCTTTTACTTTTTCCTGTTTGTGGTGCGGAAGTACATTTGCCAAATATCCGTCCATTCCTAACTGCTTTGACACCGCCGCCGCTACCTTTTCGTTATCACCTGTAAGCAGGAATGATTTAATGTTCATGCTTCGAAGTTGGTCAATAGCTTCTTTTGCGCCTTCGCGAATGGTATCTGCTAAAGAAACAATACCCACGGGCACGTCATCAATCAAAATAAAGTTCACTGTTTCTGCATCCTGGTTGATTTCTTCCGGAATGGCAGGTACCTGTTTATTGTTTTGAACAAAATAATTAGGACCAGCCGCGACAACCGATTTACCGTTTACGATTCCTGTCACTCCAATTCCCTGCATGTAGCGGAAACTGTCTGACTTCCATAGCTCCAGTTTTTTCTCGGAAAGGGTCTGCATGATTCCTTTTGCAATGTGATGTTCGGAGTTCTGCTGCACTGCTGCTGCATACTGGAGTAAATCGTTTTCCGAATAGTGTTCCGTTAGAGGAATGATTTTCTGCACAGTGTGGGAACCTTTCGTAAGGGTGCCGGTTTTATCGAAAATAATGGTCGATAATTTTCTGGTGGTTTCAAAAGCCGTGCGGTTTCTGATGAGTAAACCATTTGTCGCTGAAAGTGTAGTGGAAATGGCCACCACCAGAGGGATTGCCACTCCTAAAGCATGAGGGCAGGCCGTTACCATTACCGTTACCATCCGTTCCAGAGCAAAAGCCAAATCTCCCATGGTGATGTACCAGTAAGCGAAAGTTCCTACTCCCACCACAATTGCTACTATAGTAAGCCATTTGGCTACTTTATCCGCCAGATTCTGAGTGTTCGACTTTGCTGCCTGCGCATCCTGAACCAAATTAATGACCTTATTGAGGTACGAATCCTTTCCAACCCCTGTTGCTTTTATCTTTAAAGCCCCGTCTCCATTGATAGACCCTGCGATAACCTTTCCACCGGACTCTTTTCTTACAGGAACACTTTCTCCGGTCAGCATGCTTTCATTTAAATAGGAACTGCCCTCGACAATCAGACCGTCTGCGGCGACTTTTTCGCCCGGTCTTATGATTACGGTATCTCCGTTTTTCAGCTGTTCCAGTTTTATTTTGACGGGGCTTCCGTTCTGCTCGACGGTTACGTCATTTGGTAGTAAGGCAACTAGAGATTGCAACGCTTTTGAAGCAGCCATCTGCGAACGCATCTCGAGCCAGTGCCCAAGAAGCATGATCACAATTAAGGTGGCAAGTTCCCAGAAGAAATCCATGCCCGGCAGTCCGAATACGACGGCAACGGAATAGACATAAGCTACAGTAATTGCCAAAGCAACGAGCGTCATCATCCCAATAGCTCCGGCTTTCACTTCGCCCAAAAACCCTTTGAAAAAAGGCATTCCACCGTAGAAATAAATAATACTTCCTAAAACCAACAGCACGTATTTATCCCCAGGAAAAGCAATCGTAAAACCGAGCCACTGCTGAATCATGTGGGAAAGCAGCAGCACCGGAACAGAAAGCACCAGTGTAATCCAGAATCTTTTTAGAAAATCCGGAGTATGATGACCTGCATGTTTGTCAAATCCCGCCGCCGAACTATCAGATTCTGAGTGATGGCCATGATTCTGATGATGATGGCTGTGTTCGTCTTTTTCAGCTCGGGTGGTTCCTCCCAAGGGAATTAAGTTCATTCCGCAAAGTGGACATTTCCCCGGTTCGTCCTTCAATATCTGGGGATGCATGGGACAGGTGTATTTTTTCATAAATCAATTTTTTTGCGTTAAATTCTGCTATTTGAGATTACTTCCGGGTTTGAAGTTCCTTAATTTTCGCCCTCATGACAGCAATTTCTTCCTCCTGTGCTTTGATAATTTCCTCGCCCAACTTTCTCACTTCCGGATCGACCAGATTACTTTCTTCGACCATAAGAATAGCCCCTGCATGGTGTGGAATCATGGACTTTAGAAACTGGACATCTCCCACGGCTGTCTGCTGCCGAATCCCGGACCAAAACAGCACCATCATCAGCACTCCGAGGCCCATAAGAATTTTATTGAGTTTTTTGTTGGGATACATCTTCCCCATTAACAGCAGTTCGATGATCAACATAGGAGAAGCCATCAGGCCTGCCATGTATAACTGGTTTATGTTTGGAATTACGTTAGCCAGCTTGTCCACCATCGCATACATTAGTATAAACATTGAAATAAAGGAAATCAGAAGCATCCAAAATAACTTTTTGTATGCAGAGGCATGGCTTTCTTGCGCGTGCTGGACAGACTCCTTGCCCGATTCCATTTCATGTTTGGAATGATTGCCTGTTGTTGAATCAGTATCCTTAAGCATGTTGTGATCATGTTCTAAATTTTTCATCCTAGTAATTTTTTAGTGTGGGTTAATGGTATTAAAAAAATCTAACAGTTCTTTTTTTTCATCCGCTGATAATCTGGCGTTTCCGTGCATCATGCGGTATGATTTTAAAGGCATTTCGTCTTTCTCAATCTGGCTGATGATGCTTTTTATTTTTGCTTTTTTACGTCTTTTTGAATAGTTATTGAACTCATCAAAATTGAGTTCTTCTTTGCCTTTTTTAATATGCCGGGCCATGAACCACGCGCCCGGCTGTAATACCGAATACCAGGGATAACGGGTATTATTTGAATGACAGTCATAGCAGGAAACTTTAAGGATTGCAGCCACGTTGGCGGGCACCTTTTCGGTTTTTTCAAAACTTTGACCTGGCGGAACGGTGGAGACATTACGCTCCACCGGTATGACCTGAATGACTAAAACAATAGCCACCACTAGCACCGCCAGCCAGCCTATCATATTCAATTTTCTCATATTACATTGTGCTCATATCGTGACCCGCCATGGGATCGACCCCTTTCTTGAATATATATTCACTGTTCAGCAGATAGGCCCCGGAAACCACTACTTCGTCACCCGACTTGATTCCGGAGGTAATTTCTATTCTGTCTTCATACTCCAGACCCGTTTCCACCATTCTGTTGACGAAGGTGTTCTTCGCGGTTTTCACCCACACCGTGGAGGATTTACCATCTCTAATCACCGCATCCACAGGCATGGAAAGGCCATCACGGGATTTGTTTTCCACCAGAACATATACCGGCATTCCGGGTTTCAGCAGATTTCCTTTGTTAGGCACGGAAACGCGAACCAGATTTATCCTGCTGGAAGCGCTGATTTCTGGGTTTGTAAAATCAATCTTCCCATTAATCTTCAAATTATCCAGATCGGGAATATACACGGTAACTTTGCTGTCTTTCTGAAGGAGAGCCATTTGAGAGGAATAGACCTGCGCTTCCGCCCACAGCGATGAAAGATCTGCCAGATTCACGATGGTGCCACCTTCTGCAAGATAATCGCCTTCGGCAATGCTCAGATCGGTGATGTAACCGGCTGCATTGCTGAACACAGTGGTGGTAGGTGTGGCTTTTCCTGATCTTTCCAGCTGTTTGATCTGGCTTTCCGACATTCCCCATAAATAAAGCTTGTTTCGGGAACTTTGGAGCAGCTGGTCAAAATCAATGGAAGTATTACCGACGAAGAGCTTGCGTCTTTCTAATGCCAGCAAATATTCCTGCTTTGCATTATTGAGTTCTTCACTGTAAATATCGACCAACGGCGCCCCCTTCGGAACAAAATCGCCAATGTTTTTATAATACAACCGTTCAACTCTACCCATTACTCTTGAACTTACTGCCTGCATTTGGTACTGATTAAAATTGAGTGTTCCGGTCAGCGTAAGTTTATCAGCCATAGACCCATCTGATAGCGCGACTGTTTTGATATTCCCAAGTTTAACCTGCTCGTCATTCAAAATAATTTCGTTAGGATCAGCATTCTTTTTCTTCTCGACAGGCACCAAATCCATGTGACAAATCGGGCATTTTCCGGGTTTATCGGAGACTACCTGTGGGTGCATGGAACAGGTGTAGTATATATCGTGGCCGGCATGCGGATCTTCCTCCTTTTTACAGGAGTAAAGAAAAACCAGCAAGGCCAGCATTAAAATATTGAATTTCATCTTATCAATTTTTATCTGTTAATTTTTATGAAACTTTCGCTGTCCATCAGGTACTGTGCATTTTCGGCAACTCCATCTTCAGGAAGCAAACCACTGATGATCTGAATTTTATCGCCTACCACCGCGCCGGTAACAACTTTATGGGCAATAAAACCGCCTTCTACTTTTTTGAACGCGATTTTATCAATCCCTAAAGAAACCACCGCTGATTTCGGCAGCCAGTCTGCCATTCTATTGTGGCTCATAATCTCCGCTTTAACCTGACTTCCGACAGGAATTTTTGCGGTGGAATTATCAAAATAGACGCGCGCCGTTACGGTTTTGCTGCCCTGTCTGAAAAAGGGTTCAATAAAACCGATGGTTCCTTTGAAGCGGTTATCCGGATTGGCTTCCGGGATGATCATGACTGACTGTCCTTTGCTGACCAGCGCGATGTCTTCAGAAAAAATATTGATCAGGGCCCAGGTTCTGTTGGGATTGAAGACACTGAAAATATTCTGTCCTTTTTGAAGATACATTCCTTCCTTCAGAGGTAATTCAGCGGTAACTGCCGTATTTGAAGCCATTGCGGGAGCGGGTTGCTGTGCTGAAGCCATGGATCCTGCCGATCCTGCCTGCTGAATGTGTCCGCTGTAATTGCTGAAAACCGGAACTGTGAGATCAGGTTTTCCTCTCTGTATGACTTTCTGAATCTGTGAAGCCGGCATTCCCAAAAGAAGGAGTTTTTGGCGTGAAGCATCAATCATCGTTTTGTTTGAGCGGTCATTTTTCAGAACAAAGAGTAGGTTTTGCTGCGCGGTTAACAGTTCCGGGCTGTATATATCTAAAATGCGCTGGCCTTTGGACACTTTCTGGTATTTATACCGCACATAGAGTTTTTCGATACGGCCCGCAACGCGTGAGGAAATACTGCCAATCTGTCGAGTATCGTATTCTACCGTCCCTAAAGCATCGACCGTGGTCGGGATGTTTTCCTTTTTTAACTTTACGACCGGCAATTCCGAGACAACAAATTCATTGGTTGGTTTCAGCAGATCGTCGAGTTTAATCCCCTCTTCCTTTTTTTCAGGGGCATCTTTCAGGACCAAATCCATACCGCATTTCGGACACTGGCCAGGTTTGTCTGAGATCACTTCCGGATGCATCGGACAGGTATAAGTATGCATTGCAGCTTCTGCCGAGTGCTTATCTTCCCAGAACTTTAATTTATCACACGCCGTCAAACCCAACAAAAGCATGGTGAATATTATAATTTTTCTCATCTTCTTTCAATTAAGCGGTCAATTTCAGTTTGCGTCTGCAGTGCTTTGGTAAGGATCTCGAAATATTCCAGTTGGGACATATTCAGCTGTTCCCAGGCATCGTACAACATGAAGAGTTCTTCCGTATTCTGCTCGTAGCCCAACTGCATGGATTTGTAGTTGTTTTTTAAAGCTGGAATGATGGTGTCTTCATATAGTTTGAGCTGATTTTTATTCAGGTCCAGTTCATTGCGCATTCCGTAGGCCATTCCACTGTATTCGTTCACCATCATTTCTTTCTGTGCCTGCAAGGCTTCTTCTTTCAGTTTCAGGCTTTCAATATTGGCTTTACTCATGCCTGAAGCCCAGGAAACAAACGGCAGCTTTGCCATCAACATAAGTGAAAACTGCATGGGCTGGCCACCAAAACCGAACATATTTTCGAACTTAACGCCGAATTCCGGTCTCAGATTCTGTTTTTCCAGATCCTGCTTCAGTTTGGCAATATTGATTTCCCGGTCGATGCCGCGGAGATCACTTCTGTTCTGATAAAAGAGATCCTGACCAAAAGTCTCGAGAGAATAGTCATTCAGGTTGTATTCCGGCTCAATCTCCAGCGGTGCGAGCGCGTCTCTTCCCATGAGGGCATTCAACCGGATCCGGTTGACGCGAAGGTCATTCTCGTACATGAGCTGCATGTTTTTGGAACTGCCAAGCGCAGCTTTCGCTTTGTAATATGCCGATATTTTACCGAGTCCGTTTTTGTACCGGATTTCGGCGTTTCTGATCATGAAATCCAGCATCTTTTCGTTTTCCTTTACGACCTGCAGCTTTTTATCCAGGACGATTGAACTGTAATACAGTTTTTTCGCATCCTGAAAGTTTTCATTGAGGGTGGCATAGAGTTTTTCCTTTTCTACGGAAGACATCGCCTTCATCAGATTTTCGTTGGCATCAAGTTTCCTTGTGTTGGGAAACATCTGCTCCACAGAAACTGCTACTGAGCCCATACCGAGCATATCGCCGTCGCGTTGCCAGAGTTTTGGATTATAGGGTGTCATAAACAACCCGGCTCCAACGGTTGGGGGCATCCAGCTTCTTGCGCCTTTGGCCGAAGCGTCCATTGACCGGACTTCCGCATTATACATTTTAACCACAGGATTGTTGGCTGCAATACTGTCCATTACTGCCGGCAACGGCATCCGCTGAGCATAACTGGTGGTGCAGAGCAAAGCAAGTACTCCTGTTATTATGAATTTTTTCATTTTGTAATCATTTTAGGATTAATGGGAAGCGTCGAGGACGTCAATTTTCCCCAGTTTGTTCAGTTCCCATTCTTTCTGCATGTAAAAGATAATGGGGGTTACCAACAGGATGTGAATTGCGGAAGTAAAAACGCCACCGACCATCGGCAATACGATTGGTTTCATCATATCACTTCCAACGCCGTGACTCCACAGGATGGGAACGAGTCCGAAAAGGGTAACACACACTGTCATAATTTTAGGTCTTAATCTTTTCGCTGCTCCATTGATGACATACTCCCGAAGTTCTTCATTGGTAATGGTCTCCCGTGAGTTGCCGTTCTTCGTGGTAAGCTGAATCATGGCATCGTTCAGGTAGATAACCATCACGATTCCGGTTTCTACCGCAAGTCCGAACAGGGCAATAAATCCCACTGCTACTGCTACGGAGAGATTAACACCCCAAAGCGAAATCATAAAGACACCGCCGATTAAGGCGAAAGGAATACTGATGAGATTAAAGAAAGCTTCGCGGTAAGAATTGAATGCAAAGTACATGGAAAGAAAGATCACGATTAATACGAGGGGCATAATCATTTTTAAAGTCTGCTCTCCGCGAATCAGGTTTTCGTACTGACCGCTCCATTCCACGAAATAACCTTTTGGCATTTTGTTCACCATGTTATTGAGTTTTGCCTGGGCTTCTTCTACGGTACTGCCTAAATCCCGGTCGCGTACGTTGAATAGAACAGTTCCACGCAACATTGCATTTTCAGAATTGATCATTGGTGGTCCTTCTGTAAGACGAATGTCAGCCACTGCACTTAGCGGAATGGAACCAAATTCCATCGTCTGCATGGGCAATCTTCTCAGAGATTCCAAATTATTTCTGAAATCCTGGCCGTATCTGGCATTTACCGAAAAGCGCTGTCGGCCTTCCACGGTGGTGGTGAGTTTCATTCCGCCGAGCGCACTTTCCACGACGGCATTTACATCATCCACACTTAGGCCGTATCTTCCTATTTCTTCGCGTTTCACTTCAATATCCACATATTTTCCGCCGGTAATGGGTTCTACGTACATGTCTTTTATTCCTTCAATACCGGTGAGTTCCTTTTTTATTTTTTCGGAAAGGACTGCGATACTGTCCAGGTTCTGTCCGTACACTTTTACGCCCACATCCGTTCTAATCCCTGTTGAAAGCATATTGATCCGGTTGGAAATCGGCATGGTCCAACCATTGGTTACGCCGGGAATCTGCAGTTTGGCATTCAATTCATTAATAAGATCGTCTTTTGTAAGGCCGTCGCGCCATTCGTCCTGAGGTTTCAACAGAATGATGGTTTCAATCATTGAAATGGGTGAATTATCTGTCGCCGTGTTTGCTCTTCCGGCTTTTCCGAGAACATGATCCACCTCCGGAACTCCTTTAATGATTTTATCCTGCACCTGAAGTAATCTTTTGGCTTCAGAGTTCGAAATATCAGGCAAAGTGACCGGCATAAAGAGTAGTGAGCCTTCATCTAAGGGCGGCATAAACTCACGGCCGAGGTTCATAATTAAAGGGATGCTGATAAGAAGGGCAAGAATATTAATGCCAAGCGTTGTTTTTTTCCATTCCATGCACCAGCGAATGATGGGTTCGTATATCCGCTCAAGCCCTCTGTTTATCGGGTTTTTATTGTCATCCTTAAACTTTCCTTTCATGAAAAAAGAGATAAGCACCGGCGCAAGGGTAAGTACCAGGATCGCATCTACGATCAGTATAAAGGTTTTGGTGTACGCCAGCGGGTGAAAAAGTTTACCTTCCTGACCTGTCAACATAAATACGGGGAGAAAGGAAACCACGATAATCACCGTAGAGAAAAAGACCCCTCTGGATACCTGTAAGGATGATTTTTCGATAATCTTCAGCCGAATATCTTCGGGAATTTTAACGTAACTCTCTTTCTCTTTGTCTTTTTTTCTGAATATATTTTTAAACCAGTTGGTTTTCATTGTTATGGGTTTTTATTTTGTTGATGGTTCTGCCAATCGGAGAGATTTTTATAGGCATTTTCGGACATGATAATTCCGTTATCTACAATCACCCCGATTGCCAGTGCAATTCCGGTAAGCGACATAATATTGGATGAAAGTCCAAACGCATTGAGCAGAATAAAGCTGATGGCAATGGTGACCGGAATCTGAATAATAATGCTGAATGCACTTCGCCAGTGAAAGAGGAACAGAATAACAATGATGGCGACCACGATGATCTCTTCGATCAGCTTGGTTTTGATATTGTCTATTGCCCCTTCAATAAGAGTACTGCGGTCGTACGATGTTTTGAAAGTGACACCTTCAGGTAGTCCTTTTTCAACGTCCTTCATTTTCTCTTTCACATCGTTGATGACCTTATCTGCATTTTCGCCATACCGTGCCACAACGATACCGCCCACAACTTCGCCTTCACCGTCTGCATCAAAAATACCCAGACGCAGATCGCCACCCATCTGTACAGAGCCAATATCTTTGACCCGCACGGGAATACCGTTGTAATTTCCCAAAGCAATTTCTTCGATATCGGCTACGTTCTTGATGTAACCCAGACCGCGAATGATATAGGCCATATCAGCCATTTCAAATTTACGTCCGCCCACATCATTATTGTTGGCTTTCACTTTGTTCATGACATCCATCAGAGAGACGTTATAGTACTGGAGTTTTACAGGATCTACAATGAGTTGGTACTGTTTTTCGAAGCCGCCAAAGGAGGCTACTTCCGCCACACCGGGAACCGTCTGCAGAGCAAATTTCACATACCAGTCCTGGAGGGCGCGCTGGTCTCCCAAATCCATTTTAGGTGCATCGAAATGGTACCAGAAGACGTGACCAACGCCGGTACCATCCGGTCCGAGCGTAGGCGTTACGTCTTGCGGGAGTAGGCGTTGGGCATAGTTGAGCCGTTCCATTACCCGGGTTCTGGCCCAGTAAATGTCCACGTTATCTTCGAAAATAACATACACGAAGCTCATCCCAAACATAGAGGAAGCCCGGATATTTTTGATTTTCGGAATGCCCTGAAGGTTGCTGACCAGCGGGAAAGTCACCTGATCTTCAATAATCTGGGGACTTCTGCCCATCCACTCCGTAAAAACGATGACCTGGTTCTCACTCAGATCCGGAATTGCATCGATGGGATTGTCCCTTACCGCAAAAATACCCCAGATAAAAAGGCCGATTGCTATCAGCAAAACGAAATACCTGTTGCGGAGGGACAGTTTGATTAAATTTTGAATCATGGTTCTGTACGGTTTTACTTAATTTCTTCCTGAACCTCGCCACATGAAAGCATTTCTTTGCCGTAATAAGGATTCTTCACCTCACGTGAATCGCTAAGCCAGAAGGCCCCTTTGTTATCATTATACATCGGGCAGAATACTTTGTACACCGGTTTTGGAGTTCCGAAATCTTTCAGCAGGTCGTAAAAATCTGCGCTCATTAAATCCAGATGTTCGCGCTGATGATCAATCTTTCCGGCGTTATCTGCAATGTGCTCGGCGTGTTCACTGATGCTTGATTCGAGGTCAGCAAATTCTTTTTTCTGTTCAGCAGAAAAACCGTTTATGTCTATTTTGGGAAAAGAAGCGAGGATCCCTTTGGCTGCACTCACCGCTTCTTTATCCTCATCACCGGACAACGCGAATGTAAGGTGGGTGTAATGAGAATAGAGCTCCGTAAGGTCAGCGGTAGTTTTTTTGGCGGTGGTCACGGTTACCTTAGCATCCATTGCCATATTGTCCATCGCTGAACTGTCCGACATCGTGCTCATATCATGCTGCATTGATGTTTCAGTGGATTTTTTCTGTTCTTTGTTTTCTTTACAAGAAGAGAGTGCAAGTGTGCCAATTGCTAAAAGGCTGAATATTAGTGTTTTCATTATTTTATAAGTTTAAAGGTTATTTATTATTAAAAAAGGCTTCGTAGTTTGCTTTATTTTCGAAGTACACGACATTATCATTTTTATCAGAGATTGCGATAATTGCGGTCGCTTTATCGATGAGTTGATGAGATATCGGATCATACGCCATGCGCGCATTTTCTTCCTGCGGGATTCTGAGTTTGCAGTTTTCGCAGCAACCGTAGTAGGTTTTGCCGTCATGCTTTACTTCGAGCTGTTTTTTGCCCATGTAGGCGTTGTTTACCATACAGACCTGGTCGTAAGGAACAATGTCGCCGGTCTTGAACTGTGCATTGGTAATTTGGGTATTTTCGGCTTTTGAATTGGTGCAGGAAACGAGAAACACTGCTACAAAAGCCAGTATTCCTAAAAGAATATTCTTCATTAAATTATCGGTTAAAGGTTAAATTTGAGCCTCCGTCTTGAGAGACTGTGTACGAATATCCTGATCTTCAAGTTGTTCTTTAAAGAACATTCTTTTCTAAAAGATTACTTAAAGGAGAAATGGAAGTTCGAAGGGACATTCAGCACCGCTAAATAATCTGCGGAAAGTGTCATAAACACTTCACGACCAGACACAATTCGGGCTGTAAAAGAAGATCTTAACCTATTTTGGGCGGTTCCCAAATGGTATAGAATCCACCGGAGTAATGGGGATTCTGATAAAAGAAATTAGAATTTTTGTCATCGTAACCGGACGCTTCGTTTTTAGAATCCTCTAAAAATTTGCTGTCTGCTAGAATGGTATACTGAGCAGTGCTGCAAAGGTTACCGCTGCAATTTCCTGAGCATCCATCGGTTTGACAATTGTGTGATTTTGGGTGACAGCATTCTTCTTTGCAATCGTCGCTGTCGCACGACGGCTGTATCTGTGCGAATGACTGTTTTATGAAAGTTTGCGAACTGGTCGCGGTTTTAATAACCTGCTTCTCCTTTTTACTGCAAGCCTGAGAAATCCCTGGCGCCAGAAATAACGCGAGTGTAAGGGAAAGGAACAGTATTTTAAAATTTCCGACCATTGTAAGTAAACAGCACAAAGATAGGGAATTATTTTAGAAGCAATATCTGCGAAACCGAAACACAAAAGCTGGTTTTGTTACTAAAGTTTAATTGAAAACTGGCGTTGATTTTTGCGCTTAAGCCCGCCTCACGCAAAACCCTTATTCAACTAAACCTCCGATAACTTTTTACCATTCACAAATATGAGTTAATGTTGTAAAATTAATTAAATAAAGTATGAAAACGACGCAAAAAAAAGAGACCTTTTTACAAGTCTCTTCAATTTTTTTAAAAAACTTTTTTACGGTAAAACCATAATGCTCAAAAAAGCTCCAAAAGCTTCCATTCGAAAGCATTTTATCTCAGCGCTTTATGTCGGATCTTCAAGGCTTGCGAAACTTTGGTTATTAGGCGATCGTTTATGTTTTAATTTTTCAATTAATAATTTGTCTATCATCATGTTCTCTTCATATCTCGGTCACCAATTTCCTTGATTTTGTTCAGAGAGAATCTTCACGATCTGAACCTTGTTTTAAATGATTTGGTAAAAAAAAAGAGGCTGATTATAAGTCATGCCTCTTTAGTTGATTACCAGATTAATAGTAATATCCAATATCATCCAAATAGATATCGTTTGGTTCTCCCTGAGCGTGATTAAGTGTTAAATTCATTGTTTCAGGAGCAGAAGCAAGTCCAAATTCAGACCACGGAATTTCAATGTACTGATATTCGGTTGCTGAACTAATCGTTGGAGTGGCAGCCCAACTATAATTTAAAATTATTTTAATACCTTGGTTAATGGTGGCATTGGATTTAATGTAAAATCGAATTCCTTTTGCGTTTGAAGGTATTGAAGGACTATTTTCGATTTGGAATCCCGACCATGCTTTGGCTGACCATTTTATGGCTTTTGTGCCTTGCCAAATATTTGCCGGATCTTCAGCATAAGCAACATCATAGACATCGCCTGACCAAGTGGAGTTGGTTACTGCACCGTAGAAAGCATCATCATAAATAGAAGTTCCAATCTGTGATTGATAGGTGAGAGCACCGGAAAGAGTCGAAACGCTTACTTTCTTCCCTTGCGAACCTGCAGGCAAAGTGGCAACGATCTCGGTAAGGGTGTAAGAAACAATGGTCGCTTCTGCGTCTCCTACGGTAACGGTAGGATTTACAAAGTAATTTCCTTTGATGGTAATGTTGCTTCCATCAGCAGCATTTATTGGATGAAAACCATTGAAAACAGGAGCAGGAGGAGCGATTACAAAATCGTATTCAGCGGTACCATAAGTGGTTACAACTTCCAATTTGTTGGTAATATTGGTGTAAGGAGTATTTTCATCAATGGTGATAATAATTGCTCCATCTGTCACGAAATTGGAATTGAAAGTAGACTCGTAACCATTAAAATACACATGTTTCGTAGATTGCAGATTCTTACCTTTGATGATGTAAGTATTGTTTGCAAAACCCACATGGGTGGCTTCCAAAGGATTAACGGGTTGTCCCTCAGTATTCACTGATGCAGAAACTAATTCTATTACCGGTGTGAAGTCTGTTGTCGTACTTGAATCGTCTCTACAGCCGACCAAAATACCCAGCAACAATGCGGTAATGAATACTCGAGAAAATTTTAAAATATTTTTCATTAGAATTCTTTTTAATTAATTAAAATACATAAGGAACCGGAGCTTCCAATAATTTTGGATTTTTTGCGACATCATTTGCCGGATAAGGAAGGGTGAAGTCGTTTTCACTTGGGGTATAATGTTCTGCAGTCCACATGTTTCCGCGGTTTTGGGCAGCCATTATAGCAGTAGCTTGTGATCTGGAAAGTCTTCCTAAATCGAACCAATAATCACCTTCGAATGCAAGTTCTTTTCTTCTTTCGGTAAACAATTCTTCAAAAGTAAATGAATTTACTGCTGAGAGTCCTGCTCTGTTTCTTACCGCGTTATAAGATTGTAGTGCGGCAGGATCGCTGGTTGAAGCTGCTCCGTTCATCACTGCTTCAGCATGAATCAAAAGCAATTCTGCATATCTCATAATGTAAGTATTATTATTCATCATTGCCCAAGAATCCACCGGTCCTGTTTGGTTTCCGTTCACTACTCCAATGCTGTATTTCTTGATGGCTGCACCGGCTCCTTGTCCTCCTATAGCCTCTGCAGCTGGAACGGTAAATCCTACAGATCCATTTTTTATTTTAATATCACTGTAAACATTCCCCGGAAACATAATCGTTGAATTTCTTCTCAAATCGGTAGTGCTGTATAGGTTTAGGATGTCTTGCGAAGGAGCAAATACACCACCATAAGAAGCATTAGAGGTAGAAATATCAGCAGTGTGGATACCAAAATTCGTGTTGCTATTGTTTGCTGAACCGTAATTAGCATCACTTTTCCATTGTAGTGCAAAAATAGATTCTTCATTGTTATTGTTGGGGTATTTAAACAAATCGTCATAGGTTTTCCCAGGTAGTGAATACATTGAAGTTCCTCCATAGAGTTTAAATTCTCCACTATTAATCACCTCTTCTGCGAGTTGTTTTGCTTTGGAATAATTTTTCAAATAAAGGGAAACTTTGGCCAACATTGCTTTTGCGGAACCTTTAGAAACTTTGGCATTGGAAGAGTATGCTGCTCCTCGCACTTTATTGTCCAGCAAGGTAATGGCTTTCTCGTAATCCATATTGATGAGGGTATAAACATCTGCAATAGGATTGGTATTAATCTGTGGATTGGTTACATGGTCTAAGTTATTCGTAATAATAGGAACATTTCCCCAAAGTCTCACCAGATAAAAATAGGCGGTAGCTCTCATAAAATAGGCTTCTCCTAATGCATTGTTTACTAAGGCTGCACTTACGGATGGATCTACTCTTTGCTGAAGGTTATTGATCAGAAAGTTGGCTTGTGCAACATTCGCCCAAAGGGATTGCCATCCGTTGTTTAATTCAGGATCAGCAGCAGTGATCGAGAAGTTTCGCATCGCATTTACATCGGAAGAATTGGTGTACATATTTCCGGAACCCACCTCTGAAATTGCCCAGAAAAACTTGTTGTTAAACTGAAACCAGGTTTTATAATATAATGCATCAGTTGCAGTTCTTACCTGCTCGTCGGTTCTATAATAATTGTCAACCGTGATCGATTCCTCGGAAGGTCTGTCGGTGAAATCTCTGCTGCAAGAGGTGATAACGCCCGTAAGAATTGCAGCAGCTATTAGTTTTGATAAGTATGTTTTTTTTGACATGACAGTCTATTTTTTTTAAAATTCAATATTAAAACCTAAAATATAAGTACGTGGTGAAGGATAGCGACCATTATCGATACCCGAAAGCAGAACATCTTGGTTGAATGCTCCGATTTCTGGATCATAACCGGAATAATCGGTTAAGGTATAAAGGTTCTGTCCTGTTACATAAATCCGAAGTTTTGATAAACTTAATTTGGATGCAAATTCGGAAGGCATGTTGTAGCCTAAAGTTACATTTTGCACGCGCAAGTAATCTCCTTTTTCAACATATCGATCGGAAATCATAATGTTTGCATGCGAGGTACTGTTGATTAATCTTGGGTTGGCTGCATCGACGTTTGTTGGGCTCCAGTAATCCATGGCTTCTGCAAGTTGGTTTTGATACATCATTGCGGTTTGGGTACCGTTTCTTCTTGTTAAATTAAGAATTTCATTACCTACAGAACCTTGTACGAAAACAGAAAGGTCGAAAGCTTTATATCTAAAACTATTGGTAAATCCGAAAGTGAAATCCGGGTGTGGATTTCCGATGGTGGTGCGGTCTTTTAGGTCAATCACACCATCTCCGTTGACGTCAACATATCTTACATCGCCTAATTGTGGTGCTCCACCAAATGTTTCGAGAGCATTTGAAAGATCAGCTTCGTTTCTGTACAAACCGTTGGCCTTTAAACCATAAAACATTCCGATAGGTTGCCCGATAATGGTGTTGGTTGCGGTCATTGGTTGATATCCGTTTAAGTTTACGTCTTTGGTAATGTCGGACATTCCGTTGATGAGATCCATCAATTTGTTGGTGTATTTTGAAAACACAAAATTGCTGCTCCATTCGAAATTGTCATTTCTCAAAACATAGTTGGCGGAAATATCAATACCTCGGTTTTGCATGCTTCCGATATTGGAATAAGGAGCGTTGATTCCTCCATATTGTCCTAATCCTCCCGTTAAATAATCAGGCAACGGAAGCTGGAATAGGAAGTTTGCAGATTCTTTGTTGTACCAATCTGCGGAAATATTCAATCTCTTCAGTAGCGTTACATCCACCCCAATATTGGTTTGCTTCATGGTTTCCCAAGTTAAATTTGGATTATTGAGATTGAGCGGAATATTATAAGTAGAAAGTAGAGAAGAATATAGGTTGTTAGGGATTTGTTGGTTTCCTGTTTCCCCATATCCTACGCGGAATTTCAGGTTGCTAAAATAATTTTCAGGAATCCATTGCATGAAGTTTTCCTTGGTCACTTTCCATGACACAGAAACTGCTGGAAAATATCCAATTTGGTTTTTACCATCTTCATAAACTGGGTCGAATTTTGAAGATTGATCTCTTCTTATGGAAGCTGTTAATCCATATCTTCCTCCGAAATCGTAGAGCAAACGAGCAAAATAAGAGCTGAGAGATTGGCTTCCTATATAACTTTGCGAGTTTGTAGTTTCAGCCATGGTCATCGTGAATATATCGTTGGAAGGGAATCCGTGTCCGTCAGTATTTGTTGATTTCCAGTGGCTGTCCAATGCTTCTTGTCCCACCAAAGCGGTGAATCTGTGTTGACCAAAGCTGAAGTCGTAGGTTAATAAATTTTTGATGTTGGTGCTGTACCAATCTCCATTTCTTAACCATAAATCAGCATCGTCGTTAAGTCTATTTTTCGGTGCAAATTCGGTGTTTTCTGAAAATTCGGTATTGGCTGATAACTCGATTCGGTATTTTAAACCTTTTAAAAGATCTACTTCTGCATAAATGTTTCCAAGGAAATTCTTACGGATAAGTTTATTGATTTTGGTCGTTGCTTCTTCAATGGGGTTGAAATAACTCACCAACTGATTGGATGGCGGCAATGCAAAAGTACCGTCGCTATTGTAAACCGCAAGATCTGGGGCTTGTAGAAGTGTATTCGAAATCAACCCTACATAACTTTGGTTGACGGTGAATCGCTCATTGGAAAACCCTCCCGAAAGATTCGTTCCAACCTTTAGCCAAGGCTTAATTTTAGCATTCACATTCACTCGGAGTGTATATCGTTTCATTCCGGTATTGATGATAATACCTTCTTGATCCAAGTATCCCAAAGAAGTGTAGTAATTTAAATTATCACTTCCTCCAGAAAAAGCAACTTGGTGATTTTGCGAAAATGCTGATCTGTAAATTTCTTTTTGCCAGTCGGTTCCTTCTCCTAAAAGCTCAGGATGAGCGAACTCCGGACGGATTTGGGTTCCGAAAACCGGTGCCATAGCATTTTGAAGTTCAGCATATTGTCTAAGATTCAAAACATCCAGAAAATTGGAAACTTCTGATGCCGAGCTGTATCCTTCGTAGCTTATTTTTCCTAAACCTTTCTTTCCGGATTTGGTTGTAATCAAAATTACTCCATTTGCTCCTCTTGAACCATAAATAGCTGTTGCAGAGGCATCTTTCAATACATCAATCGATTCTATATCGTTCGGATTCAAGAAAGAGATTGGAGAAACCGCCACACTTCCTGATCCACCGGTAGAAGAAAAGTCATTACCCGCAATTGGTCGCCCTGTGGTAGATCTTCCCGTTGCGTCTCCCGACATCGGAACTCCATCGATAATATAAAGCGGTTCATTGGTTCCGTTGATAGAAGTAGCACCTCTAATTTTAATAGAAACAGCGGATCCGGGTTGTCCACTGGAATTAGTCACGGTAACTCCGGAAAGTTTCCCCTGAATCATTTGATCCACCGAAACTTGTTTAATGTCTTCGATGTCTTTTGCTTTGATCGATGATACCGCAGAATTAACATCCGCTCTCTTCTGTGTTCCGTATCCGATTACGACTACTTCATCAATTTTCTTTTCTTTGATGCTATCAGAAGTAGATTGCGCACTTAAAAATCCTACCGGCAATACCGTGAGCGCAAAAAATAAAGCTGCTCTATTGCTGAAAAAGGGATTGAGTGCATTGGTTGTTGTTTTTTTCATAACCATTTTTTTTAATAGATTAACATTGAGTTAATATTTGGTTTGCTATTTAAGCAAATCTATACTCATTTGAGTTTCAATGTTAATATTATTTTGTCAATTATACATGCTATTTTTTGATTAGTGCATGATTATACATCGTTTGTTTAATTGTATGTTATTGATTTATAATTTATTATAAATATTATTTAATAATTATTTTTTAGGTGTTAAAATGACAATTGTCATTCTATTTTTTTGATTCCAGTGAAGCGATCCCGAAATTCTGTTGGGGTTGATCCTTTCAAGGATTTGAAGATTTTGTTGAAGTTGGCGATATTGTTGAAACCACATAAGTAAGCGATCTCCGAAATGCTCATGTCCTTCTCTATAAGCCATCTTGATGCATAACTTACCCGGATTTCGTTGAGGTAATTGATGAAGGTTTTGCTGGAACGTTTCTTGATGAATCGGTTGAAGGTCACGATGCTCATGTTCACATGTTGCGCAATTTCTTCTAAAGTGATTTTTTTGTCAAAATTTTTGTGGATATAGTCGTAAACAAGCTTCATGTCGTCATTGTCTACAAAAGTTTCATTTTCGATACTGTAGGATGATAAATGGGTTTTGTTCTCTGAAATTGCCAGTTCGTTCAATATTTCCATCATTGTTATGAAAGATTCAAAGCCTGTTACTGTGGAGAGGCTTAGTAATTTATCTTTTACTTTTTCAATTGTTGCTTCCGAAAACATGATTCCCCGAATGGATTCTTTCATCATGTCGTTAATAGGCTTCATCAGGCGTTTCTTCAGGAATGATTGATCAAAAAAATCAAGGCTGAACTGTATGGTGATTTCATGGATTTTTTTAGTCTTGCATTTATAATCACTCCAATAATGCGGCAGATTGGGGCCAATCAATACCAGTTCTAGGTTGTCGATTTCTCCTACATGATCCCCGACAACGCGTTTGATTCCTTTTCCTTTTGAAATGAAATTAAGTTCAACTTCCGGGTGGTAGTGAAGTGGAAAATCAAAATTTTTCTTTACTCGGTCAAACACCAGAAAGCTTTCTTCGGGAGAAAGTGGTGTTATCTCTCTCATTACTTCAATGGTTTTGCTCATATTGTATTAATTTTATTTGATTGAAAAACAGATAGTTGTCTATTTTATGTATTTATTTTTTGTAAAAATGACAAAATAATATTAGTCTGTTGCAAATTTAACGGATTATATTTGACATTAACATATTGTTAATAACTATAAAATTTAAGAATGGCTCGAATGTTTTCCAAATTAATGTTTGCATTGCTGGTGTTGATCTCATCAGGAATTTCAGCTCAGAAATTTGTTTCCGTGGAAAATGGGCAGTTTATATTGAACAATAAGCCGTATTACTTTGTTGGAACCAATTTTTGGTATGCTTCATATCTAGGTCTTGAAAGTGATGACAAACGCGGGATAAATCGTTTGAAAAGTGAATTGAGTTTCTTAAAATCTCAAAATGTTACCAATATCAGAGTCTTGGTTGGAGTGGAAGGAACGGGAAAAATTAATGGAAATAACCGAGTGGAACCTGCATATCAATACGAAGCCGGGAAATTCAACGAAGAAAATCTTAAAGGACTCGATATTTTGATGAATGAAGCCGCAAAACAAGATATTAAAGTCGTTCTTTTTCTTTCCAATAATTGGGAATGGAGCGGTGGCTGGCTTCAATACCTAAATTGGAATGGAAAAATAGATGATGAAACCCTACAAAACCCTTTCAATTGGGATGATTGGAGAGATTATACTTCAAAATTTTATAGCTGTAATGAATGCCAGAAACAGTATTTTGAACAGGTAAGGCGAATTATTACAAGAAAAAACGCTGTGAATGGTAAAAAATACACTCGTGATAAAACCTTAATGGCATGGGAAATCGCAAATGAACCCCGCCCAATGCGCCCTTATGCTAATGAAAATTACAAAAAATTCCTAGCAAAAAGCTCGGCGTTTATTAAATCTTTGGACCGAAATCACTTGGTAACCACCGGCAGCGAGGGAGAAATGGGCACTGAAAATATGGATTTGTTTAAACAGACGCATCAAGATCCAAATATAGATTATTTAACCATCCATATTTGGCCAAAAAACTGGGGTTGGTTCGATAAAAATAAGATGGAGGAAGGCTTCGAAAATGCGAGACAAAAAAGCATAGACTATATTGAAAAACACCTCAAAATAGCCGATGAAATCAATAAACCCATGGTTTTAGAAGAATTTGGTTTTCCGCGTGATCATCATTCTTTTGACATCCATTCTTCAACGAATTTGAGGGATCGGTATTTTGAAACGGCTTTGAAATTATGGCACAATTCCAAAAATAAGAACGGAAGATTTGCGGGTGTTGCTTTTTGGGCTTTCGGAGGTGAGGCAAAGCCAATTCCGGGGCAGGTTTTCTGGAAAAAAGGCGATGATTTTATGGGCGATCCACCGATGGAAGAGCAAGGTTTGAATTCCGTTTTTGTTTCGGATCAATCGACTTGGGAAATCATTCGTAAATTTTCAAAATCAGAATAAAATATGGGTCACGTTACTAAATTTTCCGCATTTTTTCTTTTTCTGGTGACCGGTTTCGCTTTCGGACAATATGCTTTAGCTGATAAAAATGCAACTTCGGAAACCCAAAATCTTTATAAAAATCTTTGGAAACTTTTAGATAAAGGCATTATGTTCGGACATCAGGATGATTTAGCTTACGGTGTGAATTGGAGGATGCAGAAAGGAAGAAGTGATGTAAAGGAAGTCGCAGGGGATTTTCCGGCAGTTTTCGGTTGGGATATTGGTGGAGTGGAGAAAAATGCAGCCGGAAGTATTGATATTTTTACTTTTAAAGATCAAAAGAAATTTATGGAAGAGGTTTATAATAAAGGAGGAATCAATACAATTTCTTGGCATGCCGATAATCCTAAAACCGGAAAAGATGCTTGGAATAAAAATGAAGTTCTGGGAACAGTAACCAGCATCCTTCCAGGGAATGTTAACCATAAAAAATTTAAGTTATGGCTCGACAAAGTTGCTGAAAACTTGCTTTCACCAAAAGGAAAAGACGGGAAAAACGTACCCATTTTGTTTAGACCTTATCATGAATTAACAGGAGACTGGTTTTGGTGGGGAAAAGGAAATTGTACCCCCAAAGAGTTTCAGGAATTATGGAAATTCACTTTTAATTATTTAACCCACGAAAAAAATGTTCACAATTTAATTTGGGTGTATAATACTTCAGATTTTACTACGAAAGAAGAATTTCTGGAAGCTTATCCGGGCGATGATTTTGTGGATATGGTGAGTTTCGATATTTATGCATTGGAAAATCCGGTTCATCATAATTCTTTTGTGGAAAACTCAAAAAGACAGTTTAAAATAATGGATGAAATCGCTAAAGAACATCATAAAATTCCCGCCATGGCAGAAACCGGATATGAGGAAATTCCGTATCATAAATTCTGGACCAAAACACTGATCGAGGCAATAGGAGATTATAAGATTTCATACATTCTAGCATGGAGAAATCATGGATTAACCCCGGAAAAGAAAATGCATTACTATACTCCGTACAAGGGACATCCGAATGAGCAGGATTTTAAAGACTTTTATAACCTTCCGAATACTTTTTTTCTAAAGGATATTCAAACACCAAATATTTATAAATAATAATTTTTTAATAATCAAAATGAACAATTCTAAAGTGGGCATTAGTGAAAAAATAGGCTATGGTTTGGGCGATTTTGCATCGTCAATGTTTTGGAAAATTTTCAGTATGTACCTGATGCTTTTCTATACCGATGTTTTTGGATTGGCTCCTGCAGTGGTTGGGACCATGTTTTTAGTTACCCGAATCTGGGATTCGTTTTTCGATCCCATTGTAGGAATTTTGGCAGATCGAACCAAATCCAAATGGGGCAAATTCCGTCCTTATTTACTGTGGGTAGCGATTCCATTTGCGATTATCGGTATTTTAACCTTCTATGTTCCCAATTTTGATGACAAAGGCAAAATTATTTATGCCTACATCACGTACTCTTTAATGATGATGGTGTATTCGCTGATTAATGTTCCTTATGCTTCGCTTTTGGGTGTGATATCGTCCGATAGAAAAGACCGCAACAGCTTGTCATCGTACCGGATGGTTTTCGCATTTGGAGGAAGTTTGCTCGCGCTGTGGCTCTTGGAACCACTTATTAAATATTTTGGCGGCGATATGAATTCTGCGGAAGGCTGGTTTTGGGCAATTGCAGTTTTCGGTGTACTTACGACTTTGTTTTTCTGGGGGTGTTTCTTTTTAACTAAAGAAAGAATTCAACCTGTTACTGAACAAAGTAATTTGAAAGAAGATTTAAAGGATTTATGGAAAAATAAACCTTGGTGGATTTTGCTCGGTGCTGGTGTTGGGGCCTTGGTTTTCAATTCGGTGAGAGATGGTGCTGCGGTTTATTATTTTAAATATTATTTTGAAAATCAGAATACGTTCAAGCTTTTCGGGATTGAAAATACACCAACTTCGCTATATCTTGTTTTAGGACAAGCTGCAAACATCGTCGGAGTAATTCTGGCCACGCCCATTGCAAATAAAATCGGAAAGAAAAATACTTTCCTTCTTGCCATGCTCACAGCAGCCGTATTAAGCGTGTTTTTCTTTTATCTGAAACAAGATGATATATGGTTCACTATGATTTTGCAGGCTTTGATCAGCATGTGCGCCGGGTGTATTTTCCCGTTGATCTGGTCGATGTATGCCGATAGTGCCGATTATTCTGAATATACCCAAGGAAGAAGAGCAACAGGTTTGGTATTTTCCGCATCATCAATGTCGCAAAAATTGGGTTGGACAATAGGAGGTTCTTTAACAGGTTGGCTTTTAGGATACTATGGATTTCAAGCAAACTTGGTTCAAGAGCAAGGAACTTTAAACGGAATAAAACTGATGCTGAGCATTTTCCCGGGAATCGCAGCGGTGATTTCGGTGATTTTTATATTCTTTTATCCTTTAAATGATCAAAAAATAATAGAAATAGAAACAGAACTGAATGCTAGAAGAGATAATAACTCCCAACAAATCTAAAACTGAAATAAAAATGAACACATACGAACACAGACTAGATCAAATTAAAACTGAATTTGAGAGTTTAATATCAAGAACTAATTTGCCGGTGAACGAAGCAGGAAACGGATTCTTCCAACGTTATGAAAATCCTGTGGTTACTGCAGCTCACGCACCTTTGGAATGGCGTTATGATTTTAATCCGGAAAGAAATCCGTTTTTGATGGAACGTTTCGGGATTAATGCCGCTTTCAATGCGGGAGCTATGAAATGGAATGGAAAATATTTGCTCTCTGTACGTGTGGAAGGCTACGACAGAAAATCTTTTTTTGCAATTGCCGAATCACCAAATGGGGTAGATCAGTTCAGATTTTGGGAAAAACCAATTGTAATTCCACAGATTGATGGGAATCCTGATACCAACATGTACGATATGCGTTTAATTCATCATGAAGATGGTTTTATTTATGGTATTTTCTGCACCGAAAGAAAAGATCCGAAAGCTCCAAAAGGCGATACATCCATGGCAATTGCGAATGCAGGAATTGTGCGAACCAAAGATTTGATCGATTGGGAAAGACTTCCGGATTTGATTTCCAATACCGGCCAACAAAGAAATGTTGTTTTGCATCCGGAATTTGTTGATGGCAAATATGCTTTATATACGCGTCCGCAAGATGGTTTCATTGATGTCGGTAGTGGTGGCGGAATTGGTTTGGGTTATGTAACCGATATGAACAATCCGGTTGTGGAAAACGAACATATCATTTACGGAAAAACATACCACACTGTTTATGAACTGAAAAATGGTCTCGGTCCGGCTCCAATTAAAACAGAAAAAGGCTGGCTGCATCTTGCGCATGGAGTTCGAAATACTGCCGCTGGTTTGCGCTATATTTTGTATATGTTCATGACGGATTTAAAAGATTTGGGAAAAGTAATTCACAAACCAGCAGGATATTTCATGGCTCCTGAAGGTATTGAAAGAATTGGAGATGTTTCTAATGTTCTTTTTTCAAATGGTTGGATTGCCGATGAAGATGGAAAAGTTTTCATTTATTATGCTTCGTCTGATACAAGAATGCACGTGGCGGTTTCTTCGGTTGAGCAACTGGTGGATTACTGCATCAATACACCGGAAGACAAACTGACTTCCTACGATTCCGTTCAGACCATTATCGGAATTGTGGACGGAAATTTAGTTTCAAAATAACTCATATAGTTTCTCACGGCGTAGTTCATTTAAGGATTAAGGACTGCGCCATTTTTTAAAATTTTTAAATGTCTTATCAAAATATTTCATCCGAAATTGAATCTGAACTCCACAATATTCTGAATTATTGGAGCAAAAATACGTTGGATGAAAAAAACGGCGGCTTTATTGGCGAAGTAGATTTCAACGAGATCAAAAATTTCGGTGCAGAAAAGGGTTCCGTGTTGTGTGGAAGAATTTTATGGACTTTCTCGGCAGCGTTTCCTGTAACCAAAAACATTGAACATTTTCAGTTGGCAGAATTAGCCTTCGAGGAAATAAAAACCAAATTTTATGATCCTGAAACCAAAGGAGTTTTTTGGAGTATTCATGCAGATGGATCTCCTAAAGACCGCAAAAATCAAATTTATGCATTGGCTTTTGTAATCTATGGATTGAGCGAGTTCTATAAAATTTCAAAAAATAAGGAAGCTTTGGATTTAGCTATTGTTTTATTTAAAAGTATCCGAAATTATGCTTATGATCAAATAAATAAAGGATATTTTGAAGCCTTCACTTCCGATTGGAAACCTATTGAAGATATGCGTTTAAGCGAAAAAGACGCCAATGAAAAGAAAACCATGAACACCCATCTTCATATTGTAGAAGCCTATGCAAATCTGTATCTGGTTTGGCAAAACGAGGACCTTCGCCAAAGCATCATCGAAATTCTAAAGATTATTGACCAGTATTTTATCGACAAAGAAACTTGGCATCTGAAACTCTTTTTTGATGAAAACTGGAACGAAAGAAAAGACGTGGTTTCTTACGGACACGATATTGAAGCAGCATGGCTGTTGCTCTGGTGTGCAGAAGTTTCCAACGATGAAGAATTGGTTGAGAAATACCGAGATTACGCTGTGAAAATCGCAAATGCAACTTTGGAAGGTCTGGATGAAGACGGCGGACTTTGGTATGAATATGATCCACAGAAAAATCTTCTCATCGCCGAAAAACACTGGTGGCCACAAGCCGAACTTTGGATTGGTTGTGTAAATGCCTACCAAATCACCGGAGACGAAAAATATCTGGAAATTTTCGGAAAAAACTGGGAATTCACAAAAAAACACATCATCGACGGAAAAAAGGGTGAATGGTTTTGGGGCATTAATGCTGATTATTCCAAAATACAAAAAGACAAAGCCGGTTTTTGGAAATGTCCGTACCACAATTCCCGTGCTTGTCTGGAAATTATCAGTCGATTAAGTTAAGTTTAAACATGCGCAGAATTTACCAAATATTGTTTTTGATTTTTGCATTTTCGATGTTTTCCTGCTCCCGAAACGGAACAGAGAACAATGAAAATTCAAATACTCCTGTTGTTGCTGGAATTACGCCACAAAATGTAAAAACTTTTATGGTAGACAAAAATGCAACTACGGAAACTGCGGCATTGTTTTACAATCTTTATAAAAATGCCGGGAGCAAAATTTTGGTTGGACATCAGGACGCGTTTTATAGTTATTATCAGAATGATGCTTCAATGTCGGATGTAAAGAAAACTATTGGTTCTGATCCTGCAATGATTGGCCTGGATTTTATGTTCATTACCGATAAAAATTATCAGGCAAATTCATCAAATTGGTATTATCAGCAGGAACAGAAAATTATTGCTGCCGCAAAAGAAGCCTACAATAAAGGAATGGCGGTTACGTTTTGCTGGCATCTGCGTGAACCATTTCAGGAAACGGATTTCTACACTACCAATATGACGGATGAGCAGAAACAGAATGCCTTTAAATCTATACTACCCAACGGTGCAAAACACAACTGGTATAAACTGAAACTGGATAAAGTCGCTTCTGTTTTCAATAATTTAATTGGAAACGATGGCAAAAAAATCCCTGTGATTTTCAGACCTTTTCACGAATTTGACGGAAACTGGTTTTGGTGGGGAGCAAATTATTGCACTGCTGATGAATACAACCAGGCTTATCAGTTTACCGTAAGTTATCTTCGTGACACGAAAGGCGTTCACAATGTGTTGTATGCTTTTTCTCCTGATGCATCATACAATAATTCTGTGAGTTATCTTCAGCGTTATCCTGGAGATTCTTATGTTGATATTTTGGGAATGGATAATTACATTGATTTCTACAATCAAAATTCTGCCGGAGTTACATTGGCGAACCAAAAATTGCAGATGATTTCAGATTTGGCGGTTCAAAAAAATAAAATTGCGGCTTTAACGGAAACCGGATATTCAAGTTCCAACACTACGCCAAGAACAGCGGCGCATTTCACAGACTTGGTTTTTCCTGCGATTACAAACAATAATATCAAAATTTCATATATTAACTTTTGGAGCAATTATCAGGACAATTATTTTGTTCCTACACCTGCAACACCTTACGCAACGGATTTCAAAAATTTTACCTTGAAACCGAAAATGACTTTGCAAAACAACATCGGGACTTCGCTGTATGTGCTTCAATAAAATTTTATTTAAGATGAAAAAAATATTTTTAACACTCGCTTTCATTTCAAGTCTTGGGATTTTCGCTCAGAAAAATCTCATTCAAAATGGTGGTTTTGAATACGATGCAACGGGCTGGAACAATGAAAATCTGTTGACCGTTTCGCCCTATTCAAAACATTCAGGGCAAAAAGGAGGTTCCATTACGCAATACACTTCGCCAACATGGAGAGGTATTGATCAGTCTTTCAGCATTCCCAAAAATACGGCAGCAATTGAAGTTTCGGCTTGGGTAAAAGCAGACGAAATTGATAAAGGCAAAAGCGACTGGAACAAAGCCGTTATCATCGCAGAAATTGCCGGGAAAGGAGAAAACATCGTGGCTTTGGACGGTACTACAGCGTGGCAGGAAGTAAAAAAAATCATTCCCATCAATAAAGACCGAAACGCACGACTGATGATTGCACTTTCCGAATGCACCGGAAGTTTTTACTTTGATGATGTGAAAGTTACTCCTTTAAATCAGGAAGACTACAATAAACTCGTGGAAGCTGAAAACAAAAAATACGAGGTGAAGGTCATTACCGATGATACACCTTTGGAAATTCTGACATTGGCAGGCGGTGATTTCGAAAATGGTCTTGAACCTTGGCGTGGAAACGCCATAATGACTTCGGAAGAAAAGAAGAACGGGAATTTCAGTCTGAAATTAACCTCCGAAAAACCGGTTTGGTACGGCGTGGATCAAATCGCCGACATTCCTGCGGATGCAAAAACAATGGATGTTTCCGCATCCGTAAAAACCAAAGATATAAAAGCCGGCAAAAATGACTGGAATAAGGGCGTAATGATTGTAGAATTTACCACAGACGGAACTAACAAAACGTCACAGGATCAGGCGATTTTCTTTGTAGATGATGCAAAAGACTGGCAACAGTTTACAAAAACCTTGGAAATCCCTGCAAATTCCAGAAAATACAGAATTATGCTTGCCCTTTCAGAAGCGACCGGAACAATGTATGTGGACGATGTTCAGGTGAAATTTAATAAATAACAGAAAATTTTCAAAAACTAAAATTAAAATTAAAAAAAATGGAACACGACGTAAGGCCTTGGGGAGAATATTGGGTATTGGAGGATGCTGATACACACAAAGTTAAAAGAATTCAGGTCAATCCCGGTGGCAGACTTTCTTTGCAGTATCACCACAAAAGAGGAGAAGTTTGGACGATTGTTTCCGGAGTTGGAACCATTACCATTAACGATTCTATCAAAGATTACAAAGCCGGCGAAGTAGCCGAAATTCCGCAGGGAGCACACCACAGAATTGAAAACAAAACCAACGAGCCGGTTGTGTTTATCGAGGTTCAGTATGGAACATACTTCGGTGAAGAAGATATTGTAAGAATTGAAGACGATTACAACAGAGCTTAATTAAATAAAAATTATGAAAAAACTTGCGATCTGTGCGTTTCTTGTTATTTCTTCTTTATTATCTGCACAGGAAAAAAATAAGTACGCTCAAGATTATACCAAATATCCTAATTTGGCTTTAACGCCACCAATGGGCTGGAATTCGTGGAATAAATTCGCCTGCAACGTAGATGAAAATTTAATCAAAGAAATTGCCGACGCTATGGTTTCTACAGGAATGCGTGATGCAGGTTACACTTACATTAATATCGACGATTGTTGGCACGGTGATCGCGATGCAAATGGTTTTATTCATCCGGATCCAAAACGTTTTCCTTCGGGGATGAAGGCTTTGGCGGATTATATTCATTCCAAAGGTTTAAAAATTGGTATTTATTCGGATGCGGGAGCACTCACTTGCGGTGGAAGACCCGGAAGTCGCGGATTTGAAAATCAGGATGCCAAAACTTACGCCGATTGGGGAATTGATTATTTGAAATATGACTGGTGCAGTTCAGAAAGTTTAAGCGCAGAAGGTGCTTACAAAACGATGGCGGCAGCTTTGAAAAGGGCAGGGCGTCCAATTGTTCTGAGCATTTGTGAATGGGGAGATAACAAACCTTGGGATTGGGGAAAAAATATCGGTCATCTTTGGCGTACAACCGGCGATATTTATAACTGTTTTGATTGTATTGAGGACCATGGAACCTGGAAGTCATTTGGTGTTTTACAAATTTTAGATAAACAGGAAGGATTAAGAAAATTTGCTGGTCCCGGTCATTGGAACGATCCTGATATGATGGAAATCGGAAATGGGAATCTTACTGCTGGCGAAGAGCGTGCCCATTTTTCGATGTGGACAATGCTTGCGGCACCTTTAATTGCAGGTAATGATATCAGAAATATGAACGCTGAAACTTTACAAGTTTTAACCAATAAAAAAGTAATCGCCGTTAATCAGGACAAACTTGGTGTTCAAGGACTGAAATATAAGGATGACGGAGATTTTGAAATCTGGTTCAAGCCATTGGAAAATGGAGATTGGGCAGTAGCTTTTCTAAACCGAAATGCAACACCCAAAACTTATAATTTCGATTGGAAAAATAATCAATTTACCGATGACGAAGTTTCGAAACTCACTTTTAATTCATCAAATCAAAACTACAGTATCGAAAATCTTTGGACAGATAAAAAAATGGGAAATACCAATAAATCTTTTAAGTTTACTGTTCCCGGAAAAGATATTTTAATGTTGAGATTATCACCAGCTAATTAAACTGAAATTATGTTTTTAAGAAAAATACTAACTTTTGCTTTTATTGGAGTTATAGGATTTTCTGACGCGCAATACCAACTATCGGATCCCGATGCAACTCCCGAAACTGTGAAGCTTTACGAAAATCTCGTAAAAGCACAAAAAAAAGGCTATTTCGTGGGACATCAGGATGATTTGGCTTATGGTGTTTACTGGAAATATCAGGATGGCAGAAGCGATGTGAAAGAAGTGGTAAAAGATTTTCCTGCAGTATACGGTTGGGAGCTCGGCGACTTGGAACTCGGCCACGACAAAAATCTTGATGGCGTTCCATTCGACAAAATGAAGGAGTTCATCAAAGAAGGACACCAAAGAGGTGGAATCATCACCTTAAGTTGGCATCCGAACAATCCTATCACTGGAAAAAATGCATGGGATTCATCAAATAAATCCATTTCGGAAATTCTTCCGAATGGCTCACAACACGAACTTTTCAAAACTTATCTGGATAAAGTTGCCGGGTTCATCAGCGATTTAAAGGACAAAAACGGAAAACCAATCCCGGTTTTGTGGCGACCTTGGCACGAACATACCGGAACCTGGTTTTGGTGGGGTGTCAACTCAGCTACGGATGAGGAATATAGGGAGTTTTTCAGATATACTTTGGATTATTGGCGAAAAACCAAAAATCTGCACAATTTAATTTCAGTTTACAATACCGGGACTGAATTCAATTCGCCTGAAGAATATCTCAAACGTTATCCCGGAGATGAATATGTGGATATTTTTACTTTTGATGCGTACCAAAGAAGTTCAGTAGAAGAAGGGTATAAATTCGCAGAACAGATTGACACACTCTTGAAAAATATGAATCTGGCTGGAGTTCAACATAGCAAAATCACAGCAATTGGAGAGATTGGCTACAACCAAATTCCCGACCAACAGTGGTTTACAAAAATTCTGAAACCTGTTTTCGATAAACATCAGTTTTCCTATGTTTTATTTTGGCGAAATGCCGGATTTAAGCCTGGTAACAACGAGGTGGAATATTATCTGCCGTTCAAAGGTCATGCGTCCGAAAAAGATTTTCAGAAATTTTATAAGGACAGAAAAACTTTGTTTGAAAAACAGGCACGCAGAATGAAACTGTATCGATAAAATTAAAACAGCCAGAAAAGGTACTCTGAAATATGAAAATCTTTGATTTTCAAAACTTGATACACCTTTGAAACTATAATATTTAATCCTAATAACTTATGTGCCTTTTGTGGCTACAAAAAAGTATGAAAAATTTTTCAAAAATAATTTTCCTTTTATTCATAACGGTTTTCACGCTTGGACTGGCTAAAAATCCCGTACAGAAAATTGGGAAACTTCAGGTTGTAGGAACCCAACTTTCCGACCAAGGTGGAAATCCTGTACGATTGATTGGGACCAGTTTTGGTTGGAGCAACTGGCATCCCAGATTTTACAATAGGGAAACTGTACGATGGCTTAAAAACGACTGGAACGTCAATGTAGTCCGTGCCTCGATGGGAATTGAACCGGATGGTGCTTATCTGAAAAAACCCGCAGAAAACAGAAAAATTATTGAAAAAGTTGTTGATGGTGCCATAAAAGAAGGAATTTATGTCATTATTGATTGGCACGCGCATCAAATCCATACCAAAGAAGCGAAGAAATTTTTTTCTGAAGTTTCAAAAAAATATGGCAAATATCCGAATGTGATCTACGAAATTTTCAACGAACCGGAAAAGCAGTCTTGGGAGGAAGTGAAAGTCTATGCGGAAGAAATTATTGCGGAAATCCGCAAAAATGATCCTGATAATTTGATTTTGGTTGGTTGTCCGGAATGGGATCAGCGGATTGATTTGGTTCAGCAAAATCCTTTGAAAAATGTAAAAAATGTGATGTACACCGTGCATTTTTATGCCGGAACTCACGGACAATGGCTTCGGGACAGAACCGATTCTGCATTATATTCCGGTATTCCTGTTTTTATATCGGAATCTGCTGGGATGGAAGCGAGTGGTGATGGAAAGATCGACGATGCAGAATGGCAACGCTGGATTAACTGGATGAACGACAGGAAATTATCATGGATTACCTGGTCGGTTTCGGATAAAAAAGAATCGTGTTCAATGCTTTTGCCCACTGCAAACTCAAAAGGAAATTGGAGCATTTCTGACTTAAATGAATCGGGCGTAAAAACTCGTGAAATTCTTCGGAAATATGATTACCGTGGAAATTATTTTCAAAATTTTGTCTGGAAAGGTCGCGTTGACAAACAATCAGAAAATTCAGGGAAATTAATTGGTCCGGGCTCCTCGTTAGAATTTCAGTTTCAGGGAAATTCGGTGGAGGTTAATCTCAAAAATGTGCCGTATCAGGGCTATTACAACTATATATCTGTTGAATTGGACGGAAAATATATTGGACGTTTCAAAGTGGATAACAATGAGTTTAAAAAATTTACTTTCCGTGTTGCAGATCAATCCAAAACAATTCATTTAATTAAAATTTTTAAAGCAACCGAAGCTGCGATGGGCGAAGTTTTCTTTGACGGAACAGGTGTGAAAACAGTGGCTATGCAGTCAAAATCAAGGAAAAAAATTGAATTTATCGGCGATTCCATCACTTGCGGTTTTGGGAACGATGAAAGCGACAAAAAATGTGGTGATGGGCAATGGTTTGATCAGCACAATGCATATTATGCTTACGGTCCGGCTTTATCAAGAATGTTGGATGCTGATTTTATGCTTAGTTCAGTTTCCGGTTACGGAATGTATCGCAACTGGAATAGCGAAAAACGGGAAGAAAACATTTTGCCCGATGTTTACGACCACCTTTATTTGCGTACTTCGGAGCCGGCAAAATTTGGTAACGATTTTCAGCCCGATGTAGTTAGCATCTGTCTCGGAACAAACGATTTGTCAGATGGAGACGGCAAGAAAGAAAGACTGCCTTTCAACAAATATAAGTTTGTTGGAAATTATATTGAATTCATCCAAAATATTTACCGGAAATATCCAAATACAAGGGTAGTTTTGCTGAACAGTCCAATGGTTCACGGCGAAAGAAATAAAATTTTGCTCGATTGCCTTTCTGAAGTGAAAGATTTCTTTAAAAACGATACCAAACACGCTCCAATTGAGATTTTGAAATTTCAGGAGATGCAGTCTGAAGGATGCGGACATCCAAGTATAAAACAGGATCAGGAAATGGCAGATCAGCTTTATCCTTCTTTCAAAACATTTCTAAACAGATAATAGCCATTGTCATTGGGCGAAATGGAATAGCAAAATCAAGTGGCAATCTCAAAACATTAAAAATTTTCAAAATGAATTTCAAAATAAAATTTGCGCTATTATTTTCTTCTCTGGCATCGGTTTTTGCCTTTGCGAACATCAATCTACCTGCGGTTTTTACAGACAACATGGTGCTGCAGCGCAATTCGCAAGTCGTGATTTGGGGAAATGCGAATCCGAAAGAGGAAATCACTTTGAAAGCCGATTTTCTCGACAAAGAATATAAAGTGACGACAGGAAATGACTCGACTTTCAAATTTGTAATTCCTACCGGAAAAGAAGGCGGACCATACAGAATTTCGCTTAAAGGATACAACGAAGTCGTGCTGAACAACGTGATGCTGGGCGAAGTTTGGCTGCTTTCCGGACAGAGCAATATGGAGATGAGCGCGAGTTGGGGAATAAAAGACGGCGAGTTGGAAGCTTCAAAAGCCCACTATCCGAACATCCGCTTTTTCTTTGTTCCAAAACTTTCCTCCGAATTTCCACAGAATAATTTCTTTGGAAACTGGCAGCTTTGCACGCCTGAAACAATGAAAAATTTCAGTGCCGTTGGTTATTTTTTCGCCCAAAAACTGCAGGAAGATTTGAAAGGCGTTCCTATTGGTCTGATTTGTTCAGCTTGGGGCGGTACTCCTGCGGAATTATGGACACCGGAAGAGGTTTTTGATTCAAATCCATCGCTTGCTGAAAATTTCAAAAGTTTGGAAAATTCTGACTATTATCCCTCGCAAATGTCCGGTGCTTACAACGCGATGATTTATCCGGTCAACAATTTTAAATTTAAAGGAGCATTGTGGTATCAAGGCGAACCCAACACCGGAAATTCCGAGGGTTACAAAGATTTATTGTCTTCAATGATTTCGTCTTGGAGGTTGGCAAAAGGGTATGATTTCCCGTTTTACATTGTTCAGATTGCGGGTTTTACCGGTTGGAGCGATACAACGGTTCAAATTAAAAACGCACAGCGAGTGGTGGCGCAAACCGTCCCAAATTCTGGAATGGTAGTAACAACAGATTTGGATAAAACCGACGACATTCATCCCAAAAATAAAAAACCGATAGGTGTAAGAATGGCGAATTTGGCTTTGAAAAATGTATATAATTTTAAAAACGGGTTGGTGGAAAGTCCTGCATTTAAAAATGTAGAATACATAGGCAGCAAAGCAGTTTTAACTTTCGAATTTGCGGATGGTCTTCATTTTAAAAATTCAAATTCCCAACTGTTTGAAATGGCAGGAAACGATGGGAAATATTATCCTGCAAAACCCACTTTGAAAGGAAATCGAATCACTTTAGTATCCACTTCCGTGAAAAATCCCGTGAACGTGCGCTACGCGTGGAGCAACGTTGCAATGCCCGATCTGTTCAATAAATCAGGACTTCCGCTTTCAAGTTTTACCACAGAAAGTTTGAAATAAATATCTTTACTAATGAAAAAATTTACAAAATCTGCAATTTTTACAATGAGTGTTCTTACCGCATCCCTTTTCAGTTCACAACAAAAACTCAATCCCCAGATTGAGAAAAAAATCGATGTCTTAATGTCTAAAATGACTTTGGAAGAAAAGGTGGGGCAGATGAACCAATACAATGGTTTTTGGGACGTTACAGGGCCTGCTCCTGTTGGCGGAACTGCGGAACAGAAATATGAAAATATACAAAAAGGATTGGTTGGTTCGATGTTGACGGTTCGCGGTGTGAAAGAAGTGCTTGCCGTGCAGAAAATGGCGGTGGAACAGACAAGATTAGGCATTCCTTTAATTATAGGTTTTGATGTGATTCACGGTTATAAAACCATAAGTCCGATTCCTTTAGCAGAAGCGGCCAGTTGGGATTTACAAGCTATTGAGAAATCTGCAGAAGTTGCAGCCTCGGAAGCCGCCGCATCAGGAATCAACTGGACTTTCGGACCAATGATGGACATTTCACGGGATGCAAGATGGGGAAGAGTGATGGAAGGAGCCGGAGAAGATCCGTTTCTGGGTTCAAAAGTTGCCGTGGCCAGAGTGAAAGGTTTTCAGGGTGATAATACTTTTAAATCCCCTCTAAAAATTGCTGCGACAGCAAAGCATTTCACCGGTTATGGTTTTGTGGAAGCCGGTTTGGAGTACCATTCCGCGGAAATTGGAAAAAATACACTTCACAATCAGGTTTTGCCGCCATTTAAAGCGGCTGTTGATGCTGGAATCAGAAGCGTGATGACCTCCTTTAACACAGTGAATGGCATTCCTGTAACCGCAGATAAAGAATTGCTCAGAGGAGTTTTGAAAGACCAATGGAAATTTTCAGGATTTGTGATTTCAGATTGGGCTTCGATTCGTGAAATGATTCCGTGGGGTTTTTCTGAAAATGAAGCCGCAGCAGCAAAATCAGCCGTGGAAGCCGGAACCGATATGGATATGGAAAGCGGTATCTATGTGCCACAACTCATTAGTTTGGTTAAAGAAGGAAAAGTGAAAGAATCATTTATTGATGATGCTTGCCGAAGAATTTTAAGGGTGAAATATGAACTCGGTCTTTTTGATAATCCATACAAATTCTTGGATGAAAAACGTGAAAAAGAAACCGTGGGAAGCAAAGCCAACAATGATGCGGTTTTGGATATGGCGAAAAAATCAATCGTGCTTTTAAAAAATGATAAACATATTTTGCCTTTAAAGAAATCGGGACAGAAAATTTTATTGCTCGGCTCACTTGCAGAAAGTAAAAACTCGCCTTTGGGAAGTTGGAGAATTGCGGCAGAAGATAATTCGGCAGTTTCCGTTTTGGAAGGAATGAATGCTTACAAAGGCAATCATTTAAAATATGTAAAAGGGCTTCATCTGACTACAAAAGAACCCGATTTCCTGACCGATGTTGATTATAATATGACGGACAGAAGCGGTTTTGAGGAAGCGAAAAGAGCGGCAAAAGAAGCCGACGTTGTGGTAATGGTTTTGGGCGAACACGCCTTCAGCTCTGGAGAAGCAAGAAGCAGAACAGAATTGAATCTGCCGGGACTTCAACAGGAATTTTTGGAAGAAATCTACAAGGTCAACACAAATATTGTTTTGGTGCTGAATAACGGAAGACCTTTAACAATCAATTGGGCAGACAAAAATATCCCCGCGATTGTAGAAGCGTGGCATCTTGGAACGCAGGCCGGAAACGCTGTTGCACAGGTACTTTACGGTGATTACAATCCAAGTGGAAAATTACCCATGACTTTCCCGAGAAATGTTGGACAGGTCCCTATTTATTACAATCATTACAACACCGGGCGACCTTTAGATAAAGATAAAAATGTTTTTTGGACGCATTATTCTGATTCCGAAAAAACACCGCTTTATCCTTTCGGTTATGGGTTGAGCTATACGACTTTTGAGTATTCAGATTTGAAAATCAATAAAAGTGAATTTAAAAACGGAGAAAATGTAGAAGTTTCAGTGACCTTGAAAAACACAGGAAAACACGAAGGAAAAGAAGTTGCGCAACTTTACATTCACGACGAATTTGCATCCGTTGCAAGACCTGTGAAGGAATTAAAAGGTTTTCAGTTAGTAAATCTTAAACCCGGAGAATCCAAGGTTTTGAAATTTATTTTAACAGATAAAGAACTTGGATTTTACAATAACAACGGAGTTTTTGTAGTAGAGCCGGGAAGTTTTAAAGTATTGGTGGGAGGAAATTCTCAAGAGGTGATGGAGCTTAAATTTGAGGTTAACTAAGAGTTGCCCCTGCACCCCAACTCATATCGCTGTTGTAGTGAGTGGAGATTCCAAAATTCTTTGTGACGATATATTTAAGACATGCTAAATATTCTTTGTTAGTATTAATCATCAATGTCCCCTTAACCGAGTGGCATTGGTATATCCTCGCGTTTCAGTTGGAATCTTACAGATTCCGTCTGTAAGTATTTCTGCCTGCAATCTACCAACATCGGGAATCTGTAGAGGATTCCGGCACTGAAAGTTTTTCTCATCTTTATTGAATGCCTGCCCAAGTAGTTATTTTCGATATTATTCCTATCAATTTTTCTATAATGGTAATTGAATATGATGAAGGCTACACTTTACAACATATTAAACTTTGCCATAGCATTTATTTTTGTTTGATCTGCAATATCAATATAGGGCTTCATCGCAGCATAATCACTGTGACCTGTCCACTTCATCACGACCTGCGGAGGAATTCCTAAAGCCAAAGCGTTGCAGATAAAAGTTCGTCTCCCCACGTGAGAACTCATAAGTGCGTATTTTGGGGAAACTTCATCAAATTTTTCATTACCCTTATAGTAGGTTTCGCGAATAGGTTCATCAATTTCCGCCATTTCCATTAGTTCCCGTAAATATTCATTCATTTTTTGATTGCTAATCACCGGCAAAGCTTTAGATTTTTCATACACTTCATCTTTATATTTTTCAAGTATGGCTCTGCTGTGATCATTGAGTTCAATAATTAAACTATCAGAAGTTTTTACCGTTATTATTTCGATGAAATTATCTTTAATGTCGCTTCGTTTTAAATTTTCTACGTCCGAATATCTCAAACCGGTAAAACATTGGAACATAAAAACATCTCTCACCCTTTCTAAATATTTTTTCTCTTTTGGAATGTCAAAATTCTTCAATTGACTTAGCTCGGGTTGAGTAAGAAAAATTATCTTTTTCTGAATAGTTTTGAGTTTCGGTTTAAAAAGTTCAAATGCTTTGTTTTCATTAAAACCTTTTTTAGTCGCCCATCTTAAAAACCACCGGAGGAACGAAAAATTTTTTAAGGCAGTGGAGTTCTGGAGTTTTAGATCGTCTTGTAAAAAATATTGGTATTTTATTAATTTGTTTTCATCCAGGGATTTAAAACTTAGATTTTCATCAAATGTTTTCAAATGCTTTTTGAAGGTTTTCATTTTTGCCTGTGTCTTAATAGACCATAGATTCAGCAAAGACTCTTCTTTCGTAAAAACATCAAATAGTTCAAACAAAGTTTTATCTCGCTCAATCAGAACTACGGGTTTCTTGCCTATTTCAAGATTAAACAAGTTTTTAAAGTTCTCTTTTCCAGGTGTAGAGTTTTCGATTTCGAATTTGCGAAAAACTTTCTCGCAAACGGATTCAAATTGTTTGATTTTTTTATTGATGATTGATGCGCTAACTTTCTTTTCACCGTGCGTTGTATTGGTTTTACAGCGTTGAGTTTCGAGACTCCATTTGTCAATTTCTATGCGATAACCTAAATTAAAAGCCACAATATTATCTTCCCATTTAATTCTATAACGAACTTTTGCAGTAGGTTTATCTTTTTCTTTATCAAGTAAGAACTGAGCATGATATTTAATTTCCATTGTTATTGCCTTTATTATTTCGCCTCGTTTACATTGAAGTTCTTTAAAGATATACCGCTCACTTTTCTTAGATCTGTGTAAGCGTAATTAAATGTTTTTATTAATTTATTGTCTGCGTAAATGTTGATTGTTTTTGACAGATCAGTTGAAATGGCCGGGTTGTCATCTTTTCGGTGGGTGTAAATTTGGAAAGAGAATGAGGAAATTGGCGATGTGGTTTCATAGATCTCAGTCTCTGTTAACGGCGTACTCAATTGCCCTTTTTCATTTTTCTTTCCGTTGAATTCCTGCGAGATTTTGAGAGGTTCAGAAACAGATCTAAAACTTACATTTCCATTTTCGTCTTTCCAATTATTAGTATGAGAAGAATTTGCTATTAAGTCTAAATTATCGGAATTAATTATTTGATCAAAATTTCCGTCATTGACCTTCACAAAGCGAAACCAAGAAATTTCTTTTAATTGATCCCAATCCCCCTCGTTAAAGAAAATCATCCTCGAAATTCGGTTAGGAGATAAAAAATCAGTAACATTAGTCCCTGATTTCCTCCCTGAATAATTTAAAGTGCTGATGGTTGATTTTCCTATTCCTCCCTTAAAATAATTCATTAACGCTATATTTTTTCCACTGCCAAAATACTGTAATTTTCTTCTTGGCAGTTTTTTGTCGAGAATAACGTCAGTAGGATTCCAATTTTCGTGTGGATTTGCAATAGGTTTATCTTCTAATATTGCATTTAGGAAGTTTAATATAACCTTTGGAATTTTGTTAATATCGGTTTCTTCCGTCAATTCTGTGTTTTCAAGTTTAGTAATTAAGCCAGCAAGATTTTTGTTTTCAAGAATTTCTTTTGCATTAATTAGGATTTTTTCATCGTCTTCTTTAATGGTTTTACTTTCCTTGGAACACCCTAACAGAATTGTGATAAATGCAAATAAAATTGTTATTGGAATTGTTTTCATACGGTTGCACATAACGTTCCGCGGCTTGGCGAAGTGGCGGATTTTGAAGCACTTACTTTCAATTAGCACTAATGTTTATTTGAAAACCAAATGTTCAATTTAGCACT
>NZ_FORQ01000003.1 GCF_900114045.1 Kaistella treverensis | reverse complement strand
CTCTCCATCTACTCTCAATTAACCTGTCTCTCTCTACTTCGCTACTCTGTTTTAGAGTGGTGCAAATATACAGACACCTCACATACCATGCAACCCTATCCTAAAACTTTTTTCATAAAGTTTACAAACTTCTTCCTAACTTCCTACTCCACAATAATTTATTCCAAATTCAAAGTTATCCACTTTATCTGCTCCCATAAGTTTGAGCACCCTTTTCTACCATTTCTAGACTTGAACCTGCAATCTAAACCCAAAAAAACCGCCTCTTTAGCACCGAATTTTTCCTGCTTTAACCTATATTTGAAATTTTGCGTGCATCTTAAAACGGAAAAATTGCCGCAAATAGATCGGAATTTTTTCCGACTTAATCCGAAGCTTATATAAAACGAAAAAGCAATTTAGAATATTGTGAGAAAATTGCAAAAATAACCGGCAAAATTTAAAATGATAAACGAAGAAAAATTTCACTTCAACTTCTCTATTATATATAGAAACAAAAAGTCTCAATACAACTGGCAGAAAATTTAAAAATATGAAATTTCAAATCAAAGATTCCACCACACTATTATAAAGAGAAGAAAAAAACACCAATATAACCACCAAAAAATAAATTTGGAAAATGAAATATTAAATTGAAAGATATTTCACCACTGTCTTTACACACATATAGTATAAAAAAGGTGGATATTACCGGTAAAAATTTACCCGCTTAAAAAGAAACTTTTTTCAGCTGCTGGAAAACCCAATAGCCCATAAGCACGCCAACAGTATCGGCAATAAGATCTAGAAATTCCAGCGAGCGGCCAAAACCCATCTCGTCCTGCAGAATTTCGGTTAAAAGACCATAAATAATCATGATCTGTAAGAAGTAAGAAAACTTAATCCGCGGAAACGCACACATAAAGCAAAAGCCCAACAGCGCAAAAATACTCAGGTGTAAAATTTTATCGATTCCGCTGAACATGAAAGGAAATTCCATGTTCTCCACACCCGGACGTAAAAGCATATAAGTAAGAAATGCCCAGTAAATGGGCAAAATCTTACTAAATATTTTCGAAATCTTATCCAAGTGAAGCCTGGTATTCTTCAGCCGTTAATAATTCCGAGCGGTCGGCATCGTCTTTTATCTCCAGTTTTATAATCCAGCCAGCTCCGTACGGATCGGTATTTAATAACTCCGGCTGATCTTCCAGCTCGCT
Source organism: Kaistella treverensis (assembly GCF_900114045.1). Lineage (GTDB taxonomy): Bacteria > Bacteroidota > Bacteroidia > Flavobacteriales > Weeksellaceae > Kaistella > Kaistella treverensis. Next base: position 313,360 of record NZ_FORQ01000003.1, on the reverse strand, counting down.
GTTGAATTCAGTAACTGTTCCGGATAGCGGCAAGAAAAGATCGGAAACCGTTTTCACAGCTTCTACGCTTCCGAAAACGTCGCCCGCGGATAATTCATCGTCAACCGAATCTACATCTACGAAAACAATATCGCCCAATTCGCCCTGCGCAAAATCGGTGATCCCGATGGTTGCTGTGTTTCCTTCAATCCTAACCCACTCGTGGTCTTTGGTGTACTTTAATTCGGCCGGTGCATTCATTCTGTTAAATTTTATTGCTCAAAAATAATTAAAATATTGCGATCCTCAAAGTATTACAGCCATTTAATAATGTTTCTAAATTATGTCTAATGAAACCGGCTTTAAATTATTTATTTCGAAATAATCACGATTGCTGCACTCAATGAATTTTTCCCTCTCAATTCCTTAAATTTGTGAAAAGGTGATTTTCAAAATCATATTTAAAATTTCACTCTATATATATAACAGAAATGGACATCAATAATAAATTAAAGACCGCGCAGCAAACTTTTGAAACCTGGAAAAACGTTCCGTTCACAGAAAAGCAAAAATTGCTTGCTGAAATGGCAAAAATTCTGGATTTGGAAGTGGAAAATTTCGGAAAAATTATCACCACCGAAATGAACAAACCCATCACGCAGTCCATCGCGGAAATTCACAAATGCGCTTTGATGATTCGCTATTACGCGGACGCAGAAAATATTCTTAAACCTGATAAAATCGAAACAGAGTTCCGAATTTCCCAAATTCAATATGTTCCTAAAGGTGTAATTCTGGGCGTTATGCCGTGGAATTTCCCTTTTTGGCAGGCGCTTCGATTTGCAGTTCCCGCAATTTTAGCCGGAAATACGGTGGTTTTAAAGCATGCTTCCATTTGTTTCGGCACCGGCAATGCCATTGAAGATCTATTTTTAAAGGCCGGTTTTCCGGAAGGCGTTTTTCAAAACCTGGAAATTGGTCACGCGGAAGTGAAAGAAGTTCTGGAAAATCCCATTGTTAAAGGCGTCAGTTTAACCGGAAGCGAAAAAGCCGGTGGCGAAGTTGCCGCGATCGCCGGAAAAAACATTAAAAAATCTTTGCTGGAACTGGGCGGCAGCGATGCATTTATCGTTTTAGATGACGCCGATTTTCAGAAAGCCGCAGAAAGCGGCGCCAATTCCCGACTCGCAAATTGCGGACAAGCCTGCAATGCCGCGAAACGTTTTATCGTTCAGAAAAACATTGAAAAAGAATTTCTGCCGCTTTTCATTAAAGAATATCAGAAATATGTTGCTAGTGATCCTTTCAATAAAGAAACCAATCTCGCGGGAATGGCGCGCCCAGATCTTGCCGATGATTTGGAAAAACAATACAAAAAAGCGCTGGAAAATGGTGCTGAAATTATTTTGCCGCTAAAGCGGATTTCTGAAAACGAATTTATTCCCGGCTTAATTAAGGTAAATTCCGGAAATCCCATTTTGCAGGAAGAACTTTTCGGGCCGGTTGGAATGGTGATGATCGCCGATGATGATCAGCACGCGGTGACTTTGGCGAATGATATTCCGTTCGGTTTATCAGATTCTGTCTGGACGAACGACAAAATAAGGCAGCAGTTTTTCATCGATAACTTGGAAGCCGGAACCATCAGCGTGAATAAAAGCTCGAGTTCTGATCCGCGCTTACCTTTTGGCGGCACTAAAACTTCCGGTTACGGCACGGAACTTTCGCTCGTTGCACTGAAAGAATTTGTAAACGTGCGCACAGTAGTTGGAAATTAAAATATTTCTATAACAGAAAAATCCGGTCATTTAGCCGGATATTTTTTTGATTAAATTTTAAAAATTTCTGCTGAAAGCTTCTATTCCGCTTCAACTTCCACTTTTAGCTGCGCGCGGTACAGTGTAGAATAATAGCCATTTTGCGCCAATAATTCGTCGTGTTTTCCTTCCTCCACAATTTTTCCCTGATCCATCACGATGATTTTATCAGCATTTTCAATGGTTGACAGTCGGTGTGCGATAATAATCGAAGTTCTGTTTTTGGTGATTTTCTCCGTCGCGCGCTGAATCAATTTCTCGCTTTCATGATCAATTGAAGAAGTGGCTTCATCCAGAATTAAAATTTTCGGGTCCGAAAGATAAGCGCGCAGGAATGACAGCAATTGTCTTTGTCCTAATGAAATCGAAGAACCACGCTCGCGCACGACATAATCGTAACCGCCGGGCAAACTTTCGATGAACTCGTCAACCTCGATATCTTTAGCAACCTTTTTTATTTTTTCCAACGTCACCGACTCATCACCGAAAGCCAGATTTTCGTAAATACTGCCGTGGAAAAGAAAAACATCCTGCAAAACAACACCAATGTGGCTGCGCAAATTATAAAGTTCGTATTTCTTTAGATCGACATCATCCAGGCAAATCTGTCCCGAATTTACATCATACAATCTGGTGATTAAGCTTATAATGGTAGATTTTCCGGCGCCAGTCGCGCCCACAATAGCCACGGTTTCGCCCGGATTTACCTTAAAACTAATTCCCTTTAAAACTTCCTGTTTTTCATCATAGGAGAAATGAACATCTCTAAATTCAATTTTTCCTTCAAAATGCGACTTTGCAATTGTTCCGGTATTCGGCATGGCAAAATCTTCATCCATCACACCCAAAACCCTTTCAGCACCGACGATTCCTCTTTGGATATTATTAAAGCGATCCGCAATCTGCCGCAGCGGACGAATCAGCATTGAAATATATTGAATAAAGGCGATTACCGCGCCGGCTTTAATGGTAATAAAACCGCCGTAAAGCAGTATAAAACCAATGAAAAGCGAAGAAATTAACTCTACAACGGGGAAAAAAAGCGAAAAGATGAAAACCGTTTTCAGCAAAGCGCCTTTCAGCGTGATATTAATACCGTCGAATTTTTTAAACTCCGCTTCTTCTCTGTTAAAAACCTGCACTATAGACATTCCGGAAAGTCTTTCCTGCACAAAAGAATTCTGGTTTGCGGTCCATGTTCTTTCATCACCAAAAGCCTTTTTCAACCGTTTCTGGAAAAACCGGGTAATCACCACCATTAAAGGCAAAATCACGAGCGAAATGTAACTCAGGTGAACATCCACCTGAAACATCATAATCAAAACGAAAACGATACGTAAAATATCACCGAAAACCATCAGAAACCCATCGGTGTACACAGTAGCAATGGTCTCCACATCGCCGACAGCGCGAGTTACAAGCTGACCAATCGCAGTTTTATCAAAAAAAGAAGTTCGGAAATAAATGAGTTTATGATACAATCTTTCACGAATATCGCGGATAACGTTTTGCGAAATAAAATTGGAAAAATAAACCAGGAAAAAATTCAGAATTGTTTCACCAAAAACCAGCGCAATCAGGATGTAGATGTGCTTCATCATCAACCCTTTGTCGCGCAGCTGAATGATGTCTGTATCCACAATCAGCATCGTAAGATACGGCCGGTAGGTAGAAATAACCGAAAGAACAATTGAAATCGCCAGCGTAAGCAAAAACCAGGACCGAAATTTCATCCCGATTACAAAAAGCCGCTTTATTATTTCCCAGGTCGATTGTTTCTTCATTTGTACGTAATTCTCTGCAAAAATACGGAAAAGTTTGGGGAAAGAGTGGACAATTGACGGTTGAGAGTTGATAGTTGACAGCAAGTTATTAGTTGTGAATTGGTATTGTTAATTATAAACTGTCAACTCTCAACTCTCAACTAAAATCGTATCCAACGTCAACCAAAAACAACCCTTGCGCCGGCGCCGACGTTCCGGCGGAATTGCGGTTTTTTTCAGCAATTATGCGGTCCAGATCTTCCGGTTTCAGTTTTCCGTTGCCGATTTCCACCATCGTTCCGACAATCGCACGCACCATATTTCTTAAAAAGCGGTCTGCTGAAATTGTAAATTTTAATTCCGAATTATTTTGCTCCCAGAAGGCCGAAAAAATCTTGCAGTTATTGGTTTTGCTGTTCGTGTGAAGTTTCGAAAAACTCGTAAAATCCTGATGTTTCAGCAGAAATTCGCACGCTTCATTCATTTTTTCAACATCCAACGTTCGCTTCCACATTTGCCACGCAGAATCCTGCGTAAACGGATTTTTTTCCAGCGAAATATAATATTCATAAGTCCGGAAAGTGGCATCAAATCTGGCGTGAAAGTTATCTTCAACCCGAAAAATCCTTTTCACCGCAATGTCTTTCGGCAAAAAACTGTTCATTTGATAGATAAAATTTTCGCCCACGCTTTTTTCCACATCAAAATGCGCGAACATTTTCTTCGCGTGCACGCCCGTGTCGGTGCGTCCGGCGCCCGTAATTTTAATTTTTTCACGCAAAATCGTGGAGAAAGCCTTTTCCAAAACTTCCTGAACGGAAATTTCTCCCGGCTGGATTTGAAAGCCAAAATAATTTTTTCCCAAATACGAAAACTCAATACAATACCTCATTGCGCGCAAATTTACGGAATTTTTAGGAGCAAGAAAGCTGGGTTATGAGCCGAAGATGGGTTCCCGCTTTCCATTACAATCTTTTTTGCTTTTGCAAAAAAGGATTTCCATTTCAATCGGGGCTACAAGTCAGGTTATTTCTTCTTTTACAAAAAAATTCCGTGCTATTTGGAGGTTTTTTTCCGTTTTAGAAAAATCATTTTTCCATCCAAATTTTAAAGTAAAAATTCGCTGCTATTTGACGGTTTTTTTCCATTTTAGAAAAATCATTTTTCCATCCAAATTTTAAACTAAAAAAATTCGCTGCTGTTTGAAGGTTTTTTTCGATTTTCGAAATGCATTTCTTTTCAAAAATTTAAATAAAAAAGAAGAAATTTACCGCATGAAAATACTTCTGCTTTCAGATTCGCATTCTTATATAGACGACCGGATTTTAGATTACGCAAAAAACGCTGATGAAATTTGGCATTGCGGCGATTTCGGAAATCTGGAAGTCATTGAAAAGCTCGAAAAAACAAAACCTTTGCGCGGCGTTTACGGCAACATCGACGGTACAGAAATCCGCAAGATTTTCCCCGAAGTTTCAAGATTTACCGTTGAAAATGTAGAAGTTTTGATGATTCATATCGGTGGATATCCCGGAAAATACACCACGTTGGCAAAAGCAGAAATTGAGATCAAAAAGCCTCAACTTTTAATTTCCGGACATTCGCATATTTTAAAAGCGATATACGACCAGAAAAACAAATTACTTCACCTGAATCCTGGCGCCATGGGAAAAGTGGGCTGGCACCAGATGCGCACCATGATGCGTTTTGAAATCAACGGTGACCAAATTGAAAATCTGGAAATTATAGAACTCGGCAAAAAATAACGGCTTAAAAGCTACTTTTTTTGCAAATTTTCGTAGATGCTGTGGACCAAACCATCAGCAACAGAAATTTTGGGAACAAATATTTTTTCAATTTCGCTCCACGACATTACGTTATTGTAAATCTCTAAAGCCGGCACCAAAACATCGGCGCGGTCTTCACGAAGACTGAATTTGCTCATACGTTCCGCCACCGAAAGTTCCTTCATTTCTTTATAATATTTTTTTAGAAATGCGCTCGACATCGGTTTTCCGTCTTTGGTTTTGCTCATCGAAAAAATCTTGTTGATGTTTCCGCCGGAGCCAATTCCGACAATCGGTTTTGTGCTGTTGATGTTTTTCCGGATTTCTTCTTTCATCTGCTTCCACAAATCATCCGTCACCAAACCATTCAACAAACGAATTGTACCGATGTTAAACGATTTTTCATACGCCATTTTCCCGTTTTCGTAAAACATCAGTTCGGTTGAACCGCCGCCAACATCAATATAAAGATAAGCGCAGCTTTTGTCGAGTGAATCAGCAACGTGATTTTCAAAAACCAATCCTGCTTCTTCGTCACCTGAAATTATTTCGATAGAAATTCCCGACGATTCCTGCACTTTTTTAATAATTTCCGGGCCGTTTTTAGCGTCACGCATCGCGCTGGTGGCGCAGGCACGGAAATGTTCCACCTTATAAATTTTCATCAGATCGCTGAAAATTTTCATCGAATCCGTAATCATTTTTTCGCGTTCCGTACCGATTTTTCCGGTGGTAAAAACGTCCATTCCAAGCCGCAGCGGAATGCGCAACAGATTTAGTTTGGTGAACTGCGGTTTGCCTTTTTTAGGTTCCGTCACTTCATTAATTAAAAGTCTCGCGGCGTTACTTCCTATGTCGATGGCAGCAATTCTCATTCAGAAAATTTAAAGATAAGAGGCGTCAAATGAAAACGGCAACAACTCGCGAATGGATTTTGTTTTATAAATCGCACCGCCGAGTGAAGCGAAATAAATTTCGATTTCCTGTTTCTGCTTGGCTTCATATTCTAAAATTGCCTGACGGCAAGCGCCACACGGCGGAATTGGGATTGAAGTTGAAGCGTTTCTCGGCGCACCGATAACGAAAAGCTTTTTAATTTTTACATCCGGGAAATTTGCACCGGTATAAAAAATCGTAGTTCTTTCAGCACACAATCCCGAGGGATAAGCAGCATTTTCCTGGTTACTTCCGGTAATAATTTGGCCATTTTCGAGCAAAATTGCACAACCAACTGTAAAATCCGAATATGGTGCGTACGCGGTGTTTCGCGAGGACATTGCTTTATCGAAAAGTGTTTTTTCCATTTCGTTCAGTTCGCCGTAACTGTCAATCGATTCGAACGTTATTGTATGTTCTTTTTGCATGTAATAAAAATAGAGGAGTAAAGATAACTGATTTTTACAAAATTTACAGGTTTTCACTTAATATATGGAAAAGAAACAATCGGCACGAAATTTAATGAGATGAAGTTTAGAAGTTATATTCCTGTGTAATAGATATAACACAAAAATACCGTGAAAAGACTCCCCTTACTCTCTAACAGATGTTGTAGTATTGCGTCGTAAATTTTCCGGTTCCAATGGTTAACAGCCGGAAAGCTTTGCTTATGAAAAAAAATAATAAGCGGGTTGCACCCGTGATTAAAGATATGCCGCTGAGCTCACGTTCAGAATTAGAAATTTTCTTTTTAAATTCCCTCCAGGAAATGTATGACGCGGAAAATTTAATTGAAGAAGAATACAGCAAAGTAGAAAATAATATTTCGTCATCAAACCTACATGGAATTTTAACGGAACATTTTGGAATTCATCTAAAGCACCTGAGCAGACTTCGCAAAATCTTTGAGTTCAAGGGCGATTTGCCAGAACGAAAAAAATGCGAGGCTATAGATGCGATCTTGTGCGAAGCTGTAAATCATTTGGCGCATTTTGCTGATGATCTTCAAAACTGGGAAGTTGCACTTGTTCTTGTGACGCAAAAACTTACCTATTATAAAATCGCAACCTACGGCGGCCTTGCGCATCTTGCGATAATACTGGATTATCCGAAGGCGGCAACACTACTCGCAGTCTGCGTTCAGGAGGAAGAAGAATTTATTGCCAATCATCTTAATGGAATATTCAATGCGTACCTTACGTCACACATAGATGTTCGTAAAAACTGAAAAAATAACCCTTTTAGCGGCTTATATTTAAAACCATTTAAAATAATTATGTTTTGGAGAGCTATAATTTTGTAAGCCTCTAACTACTCAACGTGAGTTTTCATAAATTTGGCTTTTTAAAAAAGTTATTTATGATATTATACACTCCGATCAAATTCAGAAATCTAGAACTTCAAAACCGTTGGGTAATGTCGCCAATGTGCATGTATTCCTGCGAAAACGGTTTGACGAACGATTTTCATTTCGTGCATTATGCAAGCCGCGCACAAGGCGGCACCGGACTTCTAATCGTGGAAGCAACCGGTGTTGTGCCCGAAGGCAGAATTACACACAAATGTGCCGGACTTTGGAACGATGAACAGGCGGAAGGTTTTAAAAAAATTGTCGGTTTTATCCACGAAAATTCTGAAACTAAAATCGGAATTCAGTTAGGTCATGCGGGTAGAAAAGCTTCGACCTGGAACGGAAAACAGCTTTCGCTGGAAGAAGGTTGGCAAACTGTTGCGCCGTCGGAAATTCCTTATGCTGAAGGTGAACGGCTTCCTCACGCGCTCACCATTCCGGAAATTAAAAAACTGGTTCAGGATTTTAAAGATGCTGCGCGCCGCGCTTTAGACGCAGGTTTTGATTTAATTGAAATTCACGCTGCACACGGCTATTTAATTCACCAGTTTATGTCGCCGCTATCGAATGTGAGAACCGATGAATACGGCGGAAGTTTCGAAAACAGAATGCGCTTTTTGCTGGAAATTGTGGATGCGGTGAACGAATTGCTTGATGAAAATCACCCGCTATTTGTTCGGATTTCCGGAACGGAATATGCTGAAAACGGTTGGGACATCGACGAAAGCGTGGAACTCGCAAGAATTTTACAAACTAAAAATGTCGATTTAATGGATGTTTCCAGTGGCGGAAATATTCAGGGCGCGAAAATCAACTTATTTGACGGTTACCAGGTTCCGCTTGCGGCAAAGATTAAGCAAGAAACCGGCATGAAAACCGGCGCTGTAGGTTTGATAAAAACCGCCGAATTAGCCGAAGAAATCTTGAAAAAAGGTGAAGCTGATTTAATATTTGTGGCTAGAGAAATCTTGAGAAATCCGTATTTAGCAATCCAAGGTTCTTTTGAAGCGGACGCCGAGTGCGATTTTCCAATACAATATGAACGCGCGAGAATTTAATTCTCGTTAAAAAATAAAAAAGCCATTACAAGTTGAATGGCTTTTTTTACTAATTTATTTCTAAAAAATTTGCTCCTAAAACGGCTAATTTTTACGTTTTGTAAATAGAAAAAAAATGCCTGATCAGTCCGGAATTTTTTATGAATACTCAAATTTTTGAATCACTTCCAAAGTTTTACTGATTTCCTTTTCCGTAATGGCCGAAGAAATAAACCAGGTTTCATAACCGCTCGGCGGAAGATAAATTCCGTTTGCCAAAAGCTGGTGGAAGAAATTATTAAACAAGGCATGATTGGCGTTTGCTGCTTCATCAAAGTTCGAAACCGCGTTGATGTGGAAAAAAACGCTCATCATTGCGCCTTTTCTGTTGATCTTATGTTCAATACCTTTTGAATTCAAAAGTTTACCGATTTCAAAATCTAAAGTTTCGGTTGTTTTATTTAAATTTTCGTAGAAGTTTTCATTATTTTTAATGATTTGCAAAGTGGTTAAACCAGCACGCATTGCAAGGGGATTTCCACTTAAAGTTCCCGCTTGGTACACCGCGCCTTTTGGTGCAAGATGGTCCATAATTTCGTTTCGGCCTGCAAAAGCACCAACCGGCAAACCTCCGCCGATGACTTTTCCGAAAGTAACCAAATCTGCTTTCACATTATAAACTTCCTGCGCACCACCGAAAGCCAAACGGAAGCCGGTCATCACTTCATCGAAAATCAGCAAAGCGCCATTTTCATCGCATATAGCACGTAATTTTTGCAGAAAATTGTTTTCCGGTAAAACGCAGCCCATATTTCCAGCAACCGGCTCTACAATAATCGCTGCTATTTCACCTCCGTTAAGGCGAAATAAATCTGCTACCTGCTCAATGTCGTTATATCTTGCGGTTAAAGTATCTTTTGCTGTTCCCGGCGTTACGCCCGGCGAATTCGGATTACCGAAAGTTGCAGCGCCACTACCGGCTTTAATTAAAAAGGAATCGGAATGTCCGTGGTAACAACCTTCAAATTTGATGAATTTATTTCGTCCCGTAAAACCACGCGCTAAACGAATTGCGCTCATACACGCTTCTGTACCTGAAGAAACCATTCTGATCTGGTCGATATTCGGCACATTTTCTACAATATATTTTGCGATTTCAGTTTCAAGTTCAGTTGGTGTTCCGTAGGAAAAACCCTTTTCCGCCTGCTTTTTTATCGCTTCCAAAACCTCCGGATGGGTATGTCCTAAAATCGCCGGTCCCCAGGAATTTATATAGTCAATATACTGATTATCGTCAACATCCTTAAGATATGCACCCTGCGCCGATTTCATAAAAACCGGTACGCCACCAACCGATTTGAAAGCGCGGACGGGAGAATTTACTCCGCCCGGAATATATTGATAAGCCTCATCGAAGAGCGCTGAACTTCTTTGGTATAACATTTTTTAATAGTTTCTTTAAGTGGAAAATTGAAAGTTGATAATTGATAATTAACAATTATTTCCGTGGTTTTTTGCTTTGCAGATACATCAGTTGTCCGGCGCGCGGTTGCTGACCGAAGTCCATTCTGTTTTTGGAATACAATTTTTTAAGCTTGATGCCGAATTTCTGTGCAATATCATGCATTGATTCACCGGCTTGCGCCTTATATTTTGCAACATTTCCCGAAGACGATTTTGATTCTAAAAACAAAATATCATTTCTGCGAAGCTGATTTCCGTCGAGTTCATTCCAGCTCATCAAACGGCTTTCTGAAATTCCGAATTTCTTGGAAATGGCTTCTAAAGCGACATCGTCTGGAATTATTACGAATTTTTTACCGCCATTTGGATGACTTTTTATTAAAATAGATTTCAGGGTTTCCGCTCTTTCTACCAGTTTATCTACGTTTTTCTGCTGTTTTGCATATGAAACCTGCTCGTACGGAACTTTTACGGTTACGGGTTTGGCGGAAACGCGGCTTTGATCGAGTTGCGCCATAAAAATGCGGTCGTTTTTCAGCTCCGGATACATTTTCAAAACAGCGTATAAAACTTCTTTTGAATTGGTTTTGTCGAATTCATAAAGCTTATTCTTTTCAATTTTATCGATGAGAATATAAGCGTACCGCGGATTCGTGGCGTAACCGGCTTTTTTTAAACCGTGTGCCCAGGCTTTATAATCCGTCATGTTCAGCTTGAAAAGGTTCACGTAATATTTACGGAAAGCCAAAAATTTCGAGTGATCTTCGTAAGAATCGCGGGGATCGTCGTAAACGCGGAAACATTCATTGGGCGCGTCATCGGTGTGTTTCATTGTTTTCCCTGTCCAGTCCTCCTTGCATTTAATGCCGAAATGATTGTTTCCCTGCTGCGCCAAACGGCTTTGTCCGCCACCGGTTTCCAAAAGTCCCTGCGCTAAAGTAATAGAAGCCGGGATTTTATATTTTTCCATTTCTTCCACGGCGTAAGGCGCGAATTTCTGGATATATTGCTCATCTGTTTTCCAGGTTTGCGCATGAAATTTTGCAAAAATTACAACCGTAAGAGCAAAAAATATTTTCTTCATATATTATTTTTAATGACTTCGAAAGGTTTTCTAATCATCCGTTGAAAGTTTGTTTTCAGGAAACTTACTTCCAACATTTTAAGCAAAAAATTAGGCGGTAAATTAACCTATTTTTATCAATTCTCTTTTCTGCTTTTTCAGCAATTCATTAGCGCCAAAAATTCCCTGTAAACCGCCGGTATGAAAGGCTAAAATCTTGCTTCCAGGCGGGAAATAATCGCTTTCAATCATTGTAAAAAGTTGTCGCATCATTTTTCCGGTATAAACCGGATCGAGCTGAATGTCAAATTTCGCTTTAAAATTATTAATAAAACGGATATTTTCTTCGCTTATTTTACCATAACCGCCGTCGTGCGCTTCCAGAAGTTTGAAATTTCTCCTTTCCGAAAGTTCAAAAACGGTATCATTCAAAGAAGAATCGTCAACTGTTTTAAAACCTAAAACCTGCTGATTTTCCGCTGCAAACTTTGAAATTCCGGCAACTGTTCCGCCGGTTCCGACTGCGGTGCAAAGATAATCAAAACTTTTTGTTTCCTCCGGAAGCATGTGCTGAATGCCGTTCACCGCGTTTTCGTTCGTGCCGCCTTCCGGAATAATTAAAGCATTGGGAAATTCCTCAAAAAAATTTCGCGTTAAAATCACCTTTTTTCTGTAATCTTCTCGAGTTACGAATCGGAACTGCATTCCATTATCGTGTGCCAGTTTTAAAGTTGGATTTTCGCACCATTTTTCCTGTAGTTCTTCACCGCGGATAATTCCCAAAGTTGGAATATTTTCCTCTTTTCCGAGCGCGGCAACCGCCGCAATATGGTTTGAAAAAGCGCCGCCAAAAGTTATCAGCAAAGGATTCTCCGGGCTTTTTGCGAGATAATTATTAATGTTATAAAACAACTTCCAATATTTATTTCCGGAAATGTGCGGGTGAATGAGATCTTCTCTTTTCAGGAAAAGCTGAATATTTTTTTCCAAAGGAATTTCAGTGATGGGAATTTGGACGGTGGGAATTTTCATCGCTGCAAAGTTCGGAAAGAAATTCGGAAAACACCCATTTTTTCCGAGTTTGAAAACTTAGCGAAAACTTTTAAAGAAAACCACACCCGCGCCCCGACCTGAGTGGAGCTCTCCGCCGCGGCGGAAGCGGGAACGGAGGGCGGAAAAAGGCGCCCAAAAAATTATTCTAAAAAATACTTGCGGAAAGCCCAGAATTTTCGGGTTTTCAGGTAATTTAAATCATTTTCCATCGCGTACGCTTCGCGCTCAAATGAAATGGACTTGTACGCCAGAAACTTGTTTTTCAGCTTAAAAACCAGGTAATAATATTCGACGACATACCAGATATAAAAGAAAATGACGAGCAATTCTGCCTGCTGGCGCAAATGGATTTTCTCGTGATTCAGCAAAACCGCATCCGCACGCGACTCGGGTTTCCGCAAAATGATGAACGGAAAAAGAGTGATCCCTGAAATTTTCGTATTTTTGAGAAGTCGTTGCCAAATGAAGACCATGTGACAAAGATATTAATTTGGCCGAACCGATTTAACTTATGTACCCGAAAAATATCAAAGAAAACGTAGACTTTTATTATAACGAGCAAGGCTATAAAGTGTTTACCGAAAACTACCACCTGAAACGCGGCTATTGCTGCAAAAGTGGCTGCAAACACTGCCCGTACGGCTATGATAAAAAAACGGACACCTTTAAAAAAAGTGGTAAAAACGGAAAATCCTAAAACGGAAAAAAAGCCGTAAAAAGGCCCGAAAAAAATTTTAAAAACAAAAAAAACATACAAGGTCATGAGCAAAAAATATATCTTACTATTATTGGCTTCTGCCACGCTGGGACTTACTTCCTGCAGCCCTTTTCAGGTGAAATCTGATTACGCAGAAACCGCAAATTTCAATACCTACAAGACGTATAAATTACGAATTGATGATTTGAAGCTCAACGATATTGACAAAGACCGCGTGCTGAACGAGGTTTCCAAGCAACTGCAAACCAAAGGTTTAAGCGTTTCTGAAACTCCGGATTTAATTGTGAATGTGAAAGCAAACCACAAGAAAATTCAGGATATCCAGGGAACACGACCTTTCGGCATGTACGGCTGGGGCGGACCTTTCGGTTACGGATTTGGTGTTAACAGAACCTGGACTTCCAATTACAACCAAGGTTCACTAGTGCTAGATTTAATTGATGCGAGAACGCAGAAATTGGTTTGGCAAGGAACAGGAAGCGGAATTTCTGTAGATTCGCCGAAATCTAAACAAAAACAAATTCCGGAAATCGTGGCTGAAATCATGGCGAATTATCCGCCAGATAGAAGTAAATAATTTATTTTGAAATATAAAAAAATTAGCAGTTTTCGCGGCGAATTTTTTTCTTTTAGAAAACCAGAAAAATGTTGTTTTAGCCGGGAATTTTTGCTTAGACTTTTCCAAATAAAAAAAAGCCGCTTAAAAGCGGCTTTTTTTAATTCTGTTATTTTCCAATGGCTTCCACAATTGGATTTCCAATGTTCCCGCTTGGAAACTGAATTCGCAATAACGATGATAACGTTGGCGCAATGTCGGTCATGTGATACTCTTTGTTGCTTTCGCCGGTCTTAATTCCCCAGCCCATAAAAATTAACGGAATGTGAGAATCGTAGGAATTCCAGGCGCCGTGAGTGGTTCCGAGTTTTGAATAGGTCGGCAACCAGGAATCGTGGTAAATCACCTGAATATCGCCGCTTCGCTGCCAGGTGTAACCGTTTACGATTCGGGAACGTAAAGGCTCCGGAATTGTTGCTGCGCCGGCTTTTTTCATATCCACCGCAAATAAAACCGATTTGTCTTTGTTTAAAATATCGATGAGATATTGTTTTACTTCATCGGCGTTTAATTTATTGTCATCAATTACCTGATCATCCAGATAAACCTGATTATTGGTTACTTTTGAAACCAATTTATCCGCTTTGAATTTGGTTTTCAGCTTTTCATTAAATTCTTTGTTGTCTTCGCCGTAAAATCCGGTCGCCATTTTATGTTCTGCCATAAAGCCCTGCGCATGCGCGCCACCGTGATCAGCAGAAAGAAAAACAGTGTACTGATTTTTACCCACGGTTATATCCAAATATTTGAAAAATTCTGCAAGGTCGCGATCCAGACGTATGTAAATATCTTCAACCTCTATGGCGTTTGGACCGAATTTATGTCCGGCATAATCCGTAGAAGCTAAATTCACAGCTAGAAAATCGGTTATGGCATCGGCGCCAAGATATTCACCTTTAATTGCGGCTTCGGCAGCTTTTATTGTCAAGGTATTTCCAAATGGTGTGGAACGAATAACGTCGCGGTTCGCCTGATAATCTGCAGCAAGGTTGCTGTATGGGAAAGTTGGTGTTTTCGCGCTGCCGAGAAGTCCTTCCCACGGTGAATTATCCGGTGAACTTTCGATATATTCGGTGATCGGCAGCAAAGTATTCCAACCATTTTTTACCAATTGATCAGGATTTTTCTGCGCATTGAAATCTTTCATCCATTTCGGCAAATCATTCATATAATAAGTGCTGGTGATGAAGTTTCCGGTGGAATCATCAAACCAATACGCGCCAGTCGGATTGTGGCCCGCAGGTAAAATGGAAGCGCGGTCTTTCAGTGAAACTCCAACAACTTTAGCCTGAAAATTGGTAGCCAACATCAGTTCATCCGTAATTGTGGTTGACCATAAATTTTTCGGTGAATGGCTGCCCGATTTTGTGCTTGTGCTTCCAACGGGCTGCACGCTTTCATCAGTTGTACAGTACACATTTTTCCCGGTTTTTTTATCGAACCAGTCGTTTCCGGCAATACCGTGAATCGCGGGAACGGAACCTGTATAAACTGTTGTATGACCAACCGCGGTATAGGTCGGCACGTAATTAATATGAACATTGTTCAGCGAATAACCTTCCTTCAGCAACTTTTTAAAACCATCATTCTGGTATTTATCGTAATAGCGGTAGAGATAATCCCAGCGCATTTGATCTACCACGAGGCCGACGACCAGTTTTGGTCTTTCCAGCTGTGGAGCTTTGCTTTTTTGGGCAGAAATGCCAGTAGAAATTACGGCAAGGAAAATGGCACAAACATTTTTAAACATAATAAAAATTTAATGATGGTCGAATATTAAAGACAAATTTAAGGGTTTAAATATTAAGACCAAATGAACTTTTGGTGAAATACATTTGCTAAATCACAAAAAAAAGGTCTTTTTGCCCGGAAAAAAAACGCACCTTCTAAAAGATGCGTTTTTAAATATATTTTTAATTCCTTAGAACTTCAAATCACCATTCACTTCACGAACTGCTTTTGCAGCGGTGGCGAATTTTTCTTTTTCAGCGTCTGTTAAACTGATTTCCACGATTTTTTCAACGCCATTTGCGCCGATAATTGCCGGAACGCCAAGACAAATATCGCTTTGACCATATTCACCGTCCAGCATCAGCGAGCAAGGAATCATTTTTTTGTGGTCGCATAAAATTGCCTGAACCATCACAGAAACCGCGGCTCCCGGTGCATACCACGCTGAAGTTCCTAATAATTTGGTTAAAGTTGCACCACCAACTTTGGTTTCTTCTTCTACGTAAGCCTGTTTTTCCTCGCTTAAAAATTCAGTTACTGGAACGCCATTTCTCGTTGCTTTGCTCATCAAAGGTAACATTCCGGTGTCGCTATGCGCTGCGATTACCATTCCGTCAACGTCTGAAATTGGGCATTCCAAAGCTTCAGCCAATCTGTATTTGAAACGTGCAGAATCCAGCGCGCCACCCATTCCGATGATTTGATTTTTCGGCAATCCGGAAGTTTTGTGCACCAAATACGCCATGGTATCCATCGGGTTTGAAACTACGATGATGATGACGTCCGGTGAATGTTTTACCAAATTTGCAGTTACGTCTTTAACAATTCCGGCATTGATTCCGATCAATTCTTCACGAGTCATCCCCGGCTTTCTTGGAATTCCGGAAGTAATTACGGCAACTTTAGATCCTGCAGTTTTGCTGTAATCCCCTGTTGTGCCTGTAATTTTGGTATCGAAACCATTCAGAGAAGCGGTTTGCATTAAATCCATCGCTTTACCTTCGGCAAAACCCTCTTTAATATCAACCAGAACAACTTCTGCTGCGAAATCTTTCATCGCGATGTATTCTGCGCAACTTGCGCCTACTGCTCCTGCTCCTACTACGGTAACTTTCATAATTGTAAATTTATTTTTTTAATGGTGTATGGAACCCTACGGCTTCATTAATTATTTTTTATCCAAAGAAAAACGTAAAAATTAGCCGTTTTAACCCGGAATTTTTTATGAACCCAAATTTACAAAATGTTAAAGTTTTGACCAATTTTGTTCGGATGAAGTTTAAATAAAAAAATTCGGCCTTTTTCTCATCTAAAAACTGAATTGCTGCCATCGGTTTTTTTTACCTTACATCAACGGTTTCAAGGCTGATATGTTCTAAATTTGTTTAAAATATAGATGATTATGGGTTTCACAAACCGACTTCACGAAGGCTATTCCAACCGAAAATTTGATATCGACAAGAAAAAAATTGAGAGCTTTATCGACCGATTTTTCCGTTTTATCTTTTTTTTAGAACTTCAAAGATGTTCGGAATACAGTGACATTGAAGCACGTTTGAACAGTTTTAAAAGCGAGTTTAATGAAATCCTTTTTTCCGTAACCGCAAAAAATGAAGAAGCGGAAACAGAAATTTTCTTTAAAAGTTTCCCCGAAATTTATGAGTCGCTTGAAAACGATGCAAAAGCAATTTTCGATAATGATCCCGCGGCGCAAAGCATTGAGGAAGTCATGTTTTCCTATCCCGGTTTTTTTGCCATCGCGGTTTACCGTTTCGCGCACGAGCTTTATAAAAACAAAATTCCCTTAATCCCGCGCATCTGGACGGAATTTGCGCACAGCAAAACCGGAATTGATATTAATCCGGGCGCTAAAATCGGTGAGAATTTTTTCATCGATCACGGCACCGGAATCGTTATCGGTGAAACAACGGTTATCGGAAATAACGTTAAAATTTATCAGGGCGTAACCTTAGGCGCGCATTTTGTCGCTAAAGAACTTGCTAATGTAAAACGCCATCCGACAATTGAAAATGGCGTTGTGATTTATGCTAACGCCACCATTCTCGGCGGAAATACGGTTATTGGTGAAAATTCTGTCATCGGCGGAAACGTTTGGATCACCGAAAGTGTGCCTGCGAATTCTGTGATTTTTCACAAAGGTCAGGTTACGGTAAAAAATAAATTCCCGGCAAATGAGCCCATTATTTTCAGTATTTGAAAACATTAAAACTGAAAAATATCGGGCCTTAAGCAGCAAAAATTTTAAAAAATCATTTTATGAAACTGAATAATATATTAGAAGCCATCGGCAAGACGCCGGTTGTAAGATTGAACAACATTTTCCCGGATCACGAAGTCTGGATGAAACTGGAAAAACAAAATCCCGGCGGCAGCATCAAAGACCGCATCGCTTTGGCAATGATTGAAAAAGCGGAAGAGGAAGGCAAAATTAATAAGGACACCGTAATCATCGAACCGACTTCCGGAAACACCGGCGTTGGTTTAGCAATGGTTTGCGCCGTAAAAGGTTATAAACTGGTTTTGGTGATGCCCGAAAGTATGAGTGTGGAGCGTAGAAAACTGATGAGCTCGTACGGCGCCTCATTCGTTTTGACGCCGAAAGAAAAAGGCACTTCGGGCGCAATTGCAAAAGCAACCGAGATGGCGCAGGAAATAGAAAACTCGTGGATTCCGCAGCAATTTGAAAATGAAGCAAACCCTGAAATTCACGCGAAAACTACGGCACAGGAGATTTTGAATGATTTCCCCGAAGGTTTTGATTATCTGATTACCGGCGTGGGGACCGGCGGTCATATTACCGGCGTAACGGAAGTTTTAAAGGAAAAATTCCCTAATCTTCAAAGTTTTGCGGTGGAACCGAAAGATTCCGCGGTGATTTCCGGCGGTCCGTCCGGTCCGCACCCCATTCAGGGAATTGGTGCCGGCTTTGTACCGAAAGTTTTAAATACCGAAATCCTGAGCGGAATTATACAGATTGAAAAAGACGAAGCTTTTGAATTTACAAAAAGACTCGGCAGAGAAGAAGGAATTTTAGCCGGAATTTCCACCGGATCTTCAGCCGCAGCGGTTTCTAAAAAATTAGCTGACATCCCGAAAGGCTCAAGAATTCTCACCTTTAATTATGACACTGGCGAGCGCTATTGGTCTGTTGACGGGCTTTTCGAAGAGAATGAATATAAAGGCTAAGAAATTCAGCTTTTGTAAAATCAAAAAAATCCTGCTTTAAGCGGGATTTTTTTCTGCATACAGTTTCTGGCATTTGGGGCAGATGTAAGTTTTGCGTTTTACTTTTCCCATTTTGTCAATCACGACAAGTTCCGATTTGTCTTTCGGGCAGATTTTTTTGCCGTAAATCAGGGCTTTTTCTTTAACGTCATCGGTTTTAATCCGATTTAAGAATTCTTCAGCGTAGTCCACCACCATTTTTAGCAGGAAAACGAGCTTTTTTTCGGGAATATCTTTTACCAAACTTTCGGGATGAATTTTGGCGTGGTACAAAACTTCCACGCGGATAATATTTCCAACGCCTGCAAATAATGTTTGATCCATCAGCACATCACCAATTGTCTCGTTAGCGTGCTTAGTCTGCAATTCATTAATAATAAATTCCGAGTCAAATTCAGGTTTTAAAATATCGGTTTTGAAATTGAAATGTTCGCGCGGTTTTCCCTCATATAATTTGGTTTTCGCGATGTAGAAGTTGATTTCCTCGGAACCGAAATGCAGCGCAAAACTTGCGTTCACTTTTTTTCGTTTGTTCACCAACATGCGCCCGAAAAGGCCAAGATGAACGCCAACGAAGAAATCTTTAAATACAAAGAGCAGGTTTTTGCCGTAGGTTTCAATATCTTCAAGTTTGATATTAACGATTTTGGATTTGTCCATTTCGCCGTAGCCGGAAGCTTCGGTAACGGTTTTACCTTTGTAGCGAAGCAGCTTATTTTTCAGCGAAAGTATGGACGGTCCTTCTGGCATATTGTGTTTTTTGGTCGTTAAAAGCGGCAATTTTTCTGAATTTCTGAATTAAAAATATTTCAGAGAAAGCATCTTTCGAATTTACGGAATAGGTATTTACTGCACAAGGTCTGCAAAATATTTGCCGCTAAAACGGCATTTTTTTTGAAAATAAAAAGACTGCCTTTGCAGACAGTCTTCCTAATGATGAGTTTTTATGGTTATTTTTTAATAATGAGTTTCAGCGTTTTTTCCATGGTTGAAGTTTTCACTTTCACGATGTAAACTCCACCCGGAAGCATATAGTTGCTGGCACTTACGCTGGCTTTGTTACCATTTCTGACCACCTTGTTGCTGTAATCTGCCATCATTTTTCCACCAAAATCGAACACCTGAACGACAACCGTACTATTACGGTCGGCATCAAATTTAATATTGAATTCTCCGTTCGACGGATTTGGATAAAGTGTGACTTCGCTTGCAACTTTCGGTAATTCCGGAGTTACAACTGCTGCCGATGCAACTACTGTTTTTGAAGCATCAGGACATGGGCAGGTTAACAATCCATTATCCACTTTTCCACCGTCGTAATTGTTGTTTATTCCGTCCACCATTCCATTGATTTCTGCAGCGGAGAACGTTGACATTCCACCCAAAGCTTTGTTGGCTTCAGCAAGAACCTGGTAAACGCTCCAGCCTGCGAATGTGCCTGAAACCACTATCATATCACCAAGTTTTTTTGCGGATGGTGAGAAGCTTGCGACATACTCATCAAATCTGATGTTTAAAGTAAGCGCTACGGTTTGACCTGCTAAAACATTGCTGTAATAAGCACCAGGATTCGTCATGGTTCCCGGATTCAGCGCTCTTGGTGTTGATCCGCTTGGCAAGAAATCTTCAACTGCTTTTGCAGAAGTAAGTTTCAACCATTTGGTGCCTGCACCTACTGTTAAACCTGTTGGGAAAGCACCTGAAAAATATTGGTCTCTGTAAGCGCCCCAGTTTTTACCTGCAGCTTTCGCGCCCCAGCCGCCTTGAGTTACAGTGGTAAATTTACCGCAATCAATTGCTTTCACGGTACCACTTGCAGTAGCTGTACAGCCGTTCGCATCGGTTACGGTTACGGTGAACGGTCCTGCCGGTAATTTAGCAGATGAGCCGGTTTCACCATTGGACCAAAGGTAAGTGTACATTGGTGTTCCGCCGCTTGCTGCTACGCTCACGTTATTTGCGGAGCTTGAACAAGGCACTTCGGTAATCGTCAGTCTAAGTGATAATGGGGTTGGTTCATTGATGGTAATGGATTTTGTGGCTTCACAACCATTTTCGTCCTTCACGGTATAGGAATAAGTTCCCGCTTTTACGGTAAATGTTCCGGTCCCGGTAAAGGCACCAGTTCCACCAGTTGCTGTTACGGTTACCGTTGCATCACCACCATTGCAAGCAATTGGAGTTGCCTGAATATCTACCATAATTGGTCTAGGTTCAGAAATGGTTATTGATTTTGTGGCTTCGCAACCGTTTTCATCTTTCACGGTATAGGAATATGTTCCTGCTTTCACGGTGAATGTTCCGGTTCCTGTAAAGGCACCAGTTCCACCAGTTGCTGTTACGGTAACTGTGGCATCGCCGCCGTTACATGAAATTGGAGTTGCCTGAACATCCATTACAATAGCGTCCGGCTCTGATATCGTAATTGATTTCGAAGCTTCACAACCGTTTGCATCTCTTACTGTATAAGAATACGTTCCGGCTTTTACGGTAAATGTTCCGGTTCCGGTATAAGAACCAGTTCCGCCGGTTGCAGTTACCGTTACAGTCGCATCACCACCGTTACAGGAAATTGGTGTTGCCTGAACATCTACAACAAGTTGTGTTGGTTCTGAAATAGTAATGGATTTTGTTGCTTCGCAACCGTTTTCATCTTTTACAGTATAAGAATACGTTCCCGCTTTTACGGTAAACGTTCCGATTCCGGTATACGAGCCGGTGCCACCAGTGGCTGTTACGGTAACTGTAGAATTACCACCGAAGCACGAAATTGGAGTTGCAGAAACATTAATATCTAATTTATCAGGTTGCGTAATAGTAACGGTTTTGCTAGCAGAGCAACTGCCGTCTGTCACGGTAAAAGTATAGGTGCCAGCGCCTTTTGCAAAATCACCTCTACCCGTTGTAGCAGAGGAGCCACCGGTAGCTGTAACATGAACCATTGTGGTACTACCGAAACATTTTATAGCATCGTAATTCACCTGAATTTCCAGCATGCAACATTTCAGATAACCTAAATCTCTGTTTCCTTCGTCATAATTTTCATTTATTGCAGTCGCAGCTTCATTAAACTGTGTAGCGGAATAAGCTGATGTACCACAACCGCCCATAAAATTATTGGCCATCTCTAAAAACTGATTTACCGTTTTTCCGGCAAACGGACCGCTCATTAAAACATATTCACCTAATGTAACGGTCGGTGAGGAAAAGTTAGCATCATAACTATCAAACTGGACCGCCAACATTACAGAAACCAACTGGGCCGCTAATGTATTTGAATAGCTGGTACCCGGATTGGTATAGTTTGCTCCCAGAGTGGACGATGTTCCACCAGAAGGAAGAAAATCGGTTACGGCCGCTGGCGAGGTCAATTTTAACTGATAGCCGGTAGCGCACCCTAAAGTAAGGCCGCCAGGAAAAGCTTTGTTAAAATTATCATACATGTAACTCACATGAGGATTATCTAAATTGGGTGCACCCCAACCGCCCTGCGTAAGTGTATAGCCCTGACAATTAGTGGGCTGGGCTGAAAAATTGGTAGTAAACAGGAAGAATAAAAACAACAAACTGGAGAGTTGTTTAAACTTTTTAAAATAAAAATGTGTATTCATCTTTAGTGTTTTAAAAATAAGATAGAGGGTAGAGCGTCGAAGCTCAGAACTTTCGTCGTGGAAAAAATACCGAAAAATAAATGCGATTAGTAGCGCCCCGATGGGAAACTATTCAATTAACCGGCGACGTTGCGTACTCCACTTAATAAGAGGCTTTAGCACCAACCGTTCACTTAAAGTGTAGTTTTTGCAGTGATTGATCTTGTAATAAATCGATGTCATAATGCAAAACTTGAGGAATTAAATCCGGAAAAAATCTGTTCAGATGAAACCAATTAAAGGGTATAGAAAATCGGATTTAAAATCCTGTGAAAGCGTACTTTCAAAAAAAATGTCACAAACTGCAGATAAAGTAAACGATGCCAACTTTACGAAGAATAAAATAAATTTCCTTTTTTCATGCTTATGGTGTTTTTTGGTTTTTTAGTAATTCAAAGTTAGAGACTTATCAACCAAGTAAAATTGGTGATTAGACCCAAAAACATCTAATAAACAACGGTATCTTCACTAAAAGTAAAAATTTTGCAAATTTTGGCAAAATTTTTTTCCTTTTGATGAAAGAATAATAAGAATTTTTACACAATTCGGGAATTTTGGTCAAAAGCTGTTTAGGCTAAAATTAAAAAAAATGGTAAAAAAGGCGGAAATTTTTTATCAATTCAATAAATCGGCAACCATTTCCGGAAGGTGTAAATCATCAGAAAAAGCCAGGAATAACCGAGACAAACGCCGCCCAAAACGTCGCTGGGATAATGCACGCCCAGGTAAATTCGGCTGAAACCAATCATCAGTGAAAGTAAAACCAGAAACGTCATCATCACGTATTTCCAGATTTTCGGCAAATCGGTTAACCAGACAAAATACGCCAGGATGCCATAAAAAATAAAACTGAAAGTAGCGTGACCACTCGGGAAACTGAAGCCTTCTTCCGGATTCAGCAGTGGATATGGCGGGCGTGGTCTGGCAAAAAACATTTTCATTAAATAAATAATCAGCAAGCCTCCGCTGCCTGCGACAAAACTGAAAAAAGCGCGCCGGTAATCCTTCACCAAAATAAAAATAATAATGAGCGCCGGATATGCAATTTTCATCAACGACACTGAGGAAAGCTCAGTAAACGCTGACATATAGCCTGTTGCGCCGGGATTAATGAGGTGATTCCGCACCAAATCGAAAATTAAAAAATCTACTTTCTCTTCCTTTTCCAGCAGAACTTCATCCGTAATTTCTGCAAAAATAAAGAGCGCGAGCGCAAAAAAGAACAGCGAAAGCAAAAGTTTCGCTGAAGAATTTTTGTAGAAATTTTTGAAAAAAACAATCATTTAGCGGCAAATTTTTTCGAAATTATCAAAATCCGTGCTTAAAGCAGTTAAAAAAGGTGAGTCAGCAATTGTTAATCGCGCAAATTTAGCAAAAAGCTGTAAGCCTTTTCAGCGCCTCGCAGACAAGCATCTTCATCTTCGGGTTTTATTTCGCGGTCCAGAACTTCTTTGAAAGTTTTCCAGTAAGAGCCGGTATGGGGACCGTAACACTTGAAATAATGAAATGGAGCATCAGCAAACTCGCCGGATTTTGAAAGGTGTTTTGCAATCATATTTCCGCCCAAGGTAGAACCTTCCATAACATAAAAAATTCCGAATGCTTCCGCAAGATTTTTTACTGAAGCTAAATTTCGTTCAGGTGGTAAAGGCACACCTAATTCCATCATGTCGGTTTCTGCCAGCTTCACTTTGCGGCGGCTTTCCAAATTCAAAAAATCTGCTGCTTTTGCCGGAATAAAATTAAAAACTTCATTCTCGAATGAATTCAGCATTTCGTAGTTGTAAAAAAGCAACTTGCGGTAGTCATTTAAATCGAAAGTGCCTTCAAATATTTTTGTGGAATTGAATTTTTCTTCAGTTAAATCGTGCAGATGGCGCGTACCGTATTTAAGTTTTTCAGAAATCATTAAAGCGATCGTGGGTTTTGGAAAGTCAGTTTGAAAATAGTCTCTTTTGCAGCTGTACTTTTATAGGATATATTGCCGCCAAGACGTTTCATAATGCGGTATACAATGGAAAGACCAACGCCGTTGCCCTGAAAAGCCTTGGCGTTTTCCATACGGCTGAAAATCTTAAACATTTTCGACTGATCTTTTGCTGGAATACCAATGCCGTTATCTTTAATGGTATATATAACTTTATCGTCTTCTTCATAACCGTGAATTTCCACTTTAGGATTTTCACTTTTACTGGAATATTTTACTGCGTTACCGATGATGTTCAGGAAAACCTGTTTCATCATGGTTTCATCACCGAGAACATTAGGAGTTTTTCCGATGATTACTTCGGTACTTTCACTGATGGTCAGCTGCGCATCTAAGCATATTTTTCTGATGACAGAAGCTGTTTCCAGTTCCCTAAGTACTATTTCCGAAGATTTTGCCTTGCTGAGCTGCAGAACGCCACGCATCATATTTTCCATTCCAAGAACTTCTGCCAGGATGCTTTGAACTCTTTTCTGAACTTCGGGATTATCGTGATGCGCCCGTTCCAACAGTTGTGCATTAAGTTTCATGACGGTGAGCGGCGTACCAAGGTCGTGTGAAATCGTGTAAGAAAAGCTGTCGAGTTCTTCGTTGAGGTTTCGCAGCTCGTCATTCAGCTCGCGAACTTTTCGGAATTGGCTGTACGTGGTTTCAAGAATCGATGCCACCACTTTTTTAGCAGCAATGATATCACGGTTTTTCCACGGCGTTGCCTTTCCCTTAATGTTTTCAATATAAGTCGCAAACGATTTTCGCGGTGAGATTACGTACTGCTGATCACCATTGAGGACGGTTTCGCCTGTATCTTTCGAAGGATTTCCTGCCCAAAGCAACTGGGTGTCTACTTTCTGCCGAAACCAGATTAAAAGTTCGTTCCGATCATCATCTGTAAAGCCGAACATTACTCCCGCAGCGTTTTCCAGCGGCCCCATATTTCCTTGATGAGATTTGCTGAAGTCATTGGTGGAATAAAAATTCTTCAGCGGGTTTTCACGTGCATATTTTACAATGTTCAGAATATCTTCATCCGAAGGCACCAAGCCTGCGGTTCGGATATTATGACCAACCACTACTGCCAAACCATCCGCGTGCGGATAATTTCGCATGGTTTCAATATTACTGAAAAGCGATGATTCAAGGTCGTCGAACTTTGAAAGAGAAGATTTTAAATCTTTAATCTGATTTTCAAGCTCAATGCTGTCATTCAGCATCTGGCGTGATTTAAACGACGCATACGCATTCGCAGCGATGACTGTAAACACCTCAGCTCGGATTCGGTTTACCAGATCGATATGTTTAGCCTTCACATTCTGGCAAGTCACCATGCCCCAAAGCTTATTATCAATAACAATTGAGGTACTGAAACTGGACTCTACACCCGTATTTTTCAGATATTGACCATGCACCGGTGACATCGCCCGTAAGGCGGAATAGGTAAGGTCAACAGGCTGTTCCATCGTAGTAAGGATTGGTACCGGCGTAGAAAGAACGTTGCTGAAAATCCTTTTACGCTTTTTCAGATAAAGTTCACGGGCCTGACGCGGGATATCACTTTCCGGATAATGGAGGTTCATAAAACTCTCCACACCGTTTTTAATTTTTTCAGCAATTACTTTTCCGCTGCCGTCATCCAGAAATCGGTACACCATCACGCGGTCATAATCTATCGCTTCCGCCACGGAAACCAACAACTGCTGCCAAATTTCCGCTGAGTCTGTCGCATTGCTGATGCTCTCGTACTTTTTAGTAACGAAAGTCCGCGTATGAAAATGCTCGGTTACCTTTTCAATTTCCAGAAAAACCACCGACTGGTATTTATAAATCGTAAGGTGATAACCGTTACCGTTGATGGTGAGTTTATCTAAGAAAACATCTACTTCCTTCAGCGTCTCAAAATCAAGATTTTTCAGCACAACTGAATCCAAAAGCGGCTCAAAGGCACTGCAATTTTGCTCTAAAGTTTGGCCCAGGACATTTTCATTTACACTAAAAATGTCGGAAATATTTTGGCTTAAAAAGGTAATGGTTTTTCCTGAGGCATCTAACCCGATCAAATAGCCGAAATCCTGAATATGACCGGAAATGTGGATTTTCTCGTCGTGGCAATCGACTAAATTCATAAAAAAGGGTTATAAAAAGGTGTGTTTGCAAATTTAAGAATTTTTTTTATTGTTCTTCGTCGAAGTAAAGCCGGTAATATTTTCCCCTTTCATCGCTGCCCTGCTCTATCATTTTTCGGTCGCCATGCACGTAAATATGGAAGTTTTTGTCGAGCTTGATGATGCTTTTAAAACCGCGACTTTGCTTTTTCACAGCCGCTTCGTTAATGGCAAAATCTTCGGAAATCGAAACCTGCATTTCCTGCTCGTAATCCGATTTGAAGTTGCCAAAACTTTCAATTACATTTTCGTCCTGCAGCACTTCTTTCGTAAATTCTTCGTAGTCGAACTTTTCTTTTTCCTTGAAAAAATTAATGGATTTATTCAGAAAATCTGCCTGATCTGCTTTTGTAGTTTCAAATTCCTGCGGAAGCTGTTTCGTGATATATTCCTTGTAAACCGTGAGCGTTTCCTGCGTATGGAAATATTCGTCGTCGCGCTGTTTCACTTTTAAAAAATCTTCAAACCAATAATAAGGATCTCCGTTTTTATTGTTATCAACCACTGAAACCGCAAAACCGGACTCTTTAAAACTGTTGTAAATAATGCAGCCTTTGTCGAGTTTTGAAAGTGAAATTCCGTAATCTTTTTCAATGTCGAACGTGTCGCCTTCAGATTGAATTTTCAGAAACGGGCTTTTATTTTCGGTTTTAAAAATACCGATGGAATCTATTTTTTCACCATTTTTTTCTTCACCTTCGAAATAAGCAATGAAAAGCTCACCCGCCTGCACACGCGGATTTTCAGCAATTCCGTAGAGATGTTCGGCGATGTTTTCCGATTCGAAAATAAACCTGCTTTTATCCTCGAAAATTTCCGATGCCGAACTGAAAACCGGATTGTTCACCAGATAAGTGTCGCTGTAAAATTGGTATTGCTCTTCGGATTTGAAGGATTTCAGGAAAAAACCTTCCAGCATTTCGGTCATGGTTTCTTCGAGCTGATATTCCGCCTGAGAAAGGATGAGCGCTTCCTGGTTGATTTTATTTCCGACTTTGTGGATGATAAGTTTGGTGAGCATTGAGTAGAATTTTGGACTGCGAAGGTAAGTGTTTCGAAAAGAGAAGACAAAAAAAATTACCGCTTAAAAGGGTGAATTTTTCTGTTTTAGCTATTTCGATATTTTCAAAAAATCTCTCCTTTTAGCGGCGTTTTTTTTTGTTTTAATGTATTAAAAAATATGAAAAAGTTACCGGTTTTAGCGGCGTATTTTTTTGATTTAAATAAAAAGATAAATTAGAAAATTTTGCTGTTTTAACAGCCAAAAAAACCGCAGCAACTAAGTTACAGCGGTTTTATAAATATTGAAGTTTTCTTATTTCACTTCTTCAAAAATAACGGGTACTGATAATCAGTTAATTATGATTTCACGGTACAAATATGGTATTGATTAATAGGTGCATTAATACTAAAAAACATATAATCATCTGGTAATCATTTCTTTATATTTTCTGGGTTTTCATTTAATAAATTATACAAAATTTTCAAAATGTACTGCAATAGAAATATGTTAATGAAACTTTGTAAATTTTCTTTTCAGGAAAACACCGTTAAAAACTACAATTTGGTAATGACCCTGTTTATGAGTTCAATATTTGATTTACTTATTCCATATTCATTTGCTAGAAAAGTCCATTTACTTACGGCGTTTCTTGTTTGCTCAATTATTTGGTCTATAAATTCTTTTGAAATTTTGGCATCTAATCCTAATTTTACGAGATGCTTAATTGTAATGTTTTTACCCTCTCCCACTACCATCGTGCTTTGCTCTCCTCCCGGTCCATTTGAAAATGTTAAATCATAAGCAGGTGATAATTTCCACTCGCCAAATTCATTCATTAAAAAACTAAAATTCTTAGCATGATCATCTCTGTTATGCGCCATCACATTGAAAACTGCCAAACGAAACATTTTTTCTACCTCCCGAATGTCTTTCGTTAATGCCATTGTCAATGAAAATAAATCTTCATAATCAAGGGATGGAAATCTAAAATTGCTATGTATCAAACCACTTACAGTATGCATGTGAAATCTTTTGTTTTCTTGTCTATCAAAGCGTTTCACTCCGAAAAAGCCATTTCCTTTTTGAGAAGAGAATAAATGCACATCAGGGAAATACAACCCCGCCTCCTTCGCCATTAAAGCATAAACATATTCTATGGCTCCGGAATCTGTACCGTCTTGTGAATTAGGAAATTTTACAAGCCAATGCTCAAAACCATCATTAAGCTGATTTACGCCATAAGAAATATTTTTCCTGTCTTGATCCACTCCAATTAAAGCCTTTGGTCTTGCTCCTGCAGAAGATCCATTCAACGCTAAAAGTTTTGTAATTATTTCTCCAGAAGCACCTTCCAGAATTTTTTCTGTTTGTGTAGCCAGATGATCCAAATCAATGAATTCCTGAATTGTTGGCGGACTGCTATCTGGCTCATAAACCAGCGCTCCCATTCCATTTAAGCCAACATAAGCCAAACGGTCCAGCGAAGAAATTTCTGAAGGTGAGATTCCTTGCGAACGCATCATCCTATCAAATAATAATCTTCCCCAACCATCGGGTAAACTATCGCTGAAAACACCTGCTAATCCTTCAAAGGGATCGGAAGGAAGTTCTACAACGCCATTTCTTAACGGTAGTTTAAACGGAGATATTTCAACGCCCTTTTGCGAAAATTCTTCATCATATTCAAAATAGATGATGCCATTTCGTTCAGCCAACCGTCCTACAGATTGAATTTCAGAACTAAAATTTAATCCAACTTTTATTTCTGTAATCATTTTTTGCTGCCTCTTTTTCTAGTTAACTCATTGTTATCTGATTTTAATACGTCATCAATTGATTTAAAATTGGGCTTAATTGGTTTCAAAACATTTATCATTTCCTCCAGGCCTCCTACTACAGAAAGTATTTTTAAAAATGAATCTAAAGAAATGAGGCCTTTCTGCTCAAATTTCCTCAATGTAGATAATGGAACACCCGATCTTTCGGACAATCCTTCTTGGGTGAGCTCCATCAATAATCGTCGTTCACGAATATTTTGAACCAACTTTCTTTGCGCTTTTTCTAAAGAAATAAATACCATTATTGTAGCACTTAGTGAGATAAACGACCAATAATTAACATTATTGTATTACAAAGTTACAAAGAATTTAATAACTATTCTTTTCTGAACGAAAATACCTTTTACCTCCATAACTCTTCCGTTGAGATTGATGGACTTCAAATTTGGGGATCTCCTTACCCGCCTACGTTTTTTAATTGGGCTTTCAATGTAGACCGCGGTAAAGAAATTGAAAAAATATGGAAAGATATTCCCAGGGACACCGATATATTAATTACGCACGGACCGCCATTTGGAATTTTAGACCAGACCCACTCCAACCAACATGTAGGCTGTGAAGAACTGTTGAAAAAAATATATAAAATACAGCCACAATATCATCTATTCGGACATATTCACGAAGCCTACGGAATTTTCAACACGGAGAAAACCACATTCATCAATGGCAGTGTTTTGAATGAGCATTACGAAATGGTGAATTTGCCCATTACCTTTGAGTGCGGCGGAAAAACATAATTTACGATCTTCACGCGCCCATTCGCAACATTTAAAATGCGCGCATAACCTTAGAAATATACCGCTTCGAACACTGCGAGAGGCATCCGTTTTCCAACAATAAGGTGTAGTGTGTCACCGCTGACGGTATAGCTCTCTGCAAGTCGAAAAACTTCGAGAAATCCACGCTCATTGAAGCCAAGGTCGGGGCAGGCTCTCATTGTCGCCGCCATGTTCTCATCAAAACGGATTCTGTTCCCTTCGTTAATCTGGTACGCACCTGTGAAGTTATTGCAGCCGGCAAATCCGTTAACAGTTCCGTCACTGCGGAGTATAAAATACTGTTCCTGCTGCTGTGAGGCCTCCATGGTAACTGCCTTACCATCCAACTGAACTAATTTCCAGTATTTGTTTGTTACTTCAGGATGGCTGATCTTCTTAAATGTGGCTAAAGGAGACCGGTCCTCTCCGCTTAGCATCAGTTTCCCATCTTCAAAAATGAAGTTTGCTGCGTCTTCCAGGGCTTTGGTCATTTCATTTTCGAAATTCTGATCCGGGCAGGTCATCCTTGTAGTGGCAAGACCATTCAGCTTAATCCGCTGGTTTTTGGTGTCTGCCATATAGGTTCCCCGCACCGTGTTGCAGCCTAAAAACCCGTTTACCCTGTTGTTTTCGGAAAATTCTATCCGTACAGGTTTAATAGTTTTTGGTTTATTACCCCGAAGATCAGTTATTTCCCAGGATCCGCGGAGTTCCGCCTGTACCGCTTCTTGAGCTGCATCACCTGTTTTACAGCCCGAGAGCAGGGCTGCAATTGCGATCAGATTGAATATTTTTACCATTATTATTTTTATTATAAGTTGTACATTTTTGTGAATAGCTGGAGTCACGTCACCGAAACCGGTTTCCATCAATTCTAATTCCCTCTGTAGGTCGAATATCCGTAAGCGGAGAGTGTGATGGGTACGTGATAATGCTGATCATCTTTGATCTGGAATACAACTTCAATGAAAGGGTAGAAAGATTCTTTATTTGTCCTTTTAAAGTAATCGCTGACGAGATACGTAAGTTTGTAGATACCTGTAGATTTGTTGCCGGGTAAAAAATCGGTGATTCTGCCGTTCTTATCAGTTGTTTTCTCATCAACTAAAGACCATACCCCACTGCTGTAACGTTCCAGCCGGATATTTACGCCGCTGGCAGGTTTTCCTTCAGACACATCGAGAATGTGGCTTGACAACTGGTAAGTGTTTGTCTGGCCGAAAGCGCAAACAGACAGAACTGCGAAAAAGGCAGTAAAAAACATTTTTTTCATATTGATTATTTTAAGATTATTTGGAAGTTAAAATTCCTTGTTCAGGTAGTGCGGCTGCACGCGCGATGATATCATCATTTTCCGCACTGCCGCCACCGGCGACCCCAATGCCGCCTATCACATTACCGCGGTACCAAATCGGAACTCCGCCACTGAGCAGCAGCAACTCGGGAAGCGTATTCAGGTTCTGCGTGTCGGGGTTTGCGGCGGATTTCCTGAGGAGCGAAAGTGTTGCGGTCTTGGTTGAAAGTGCAGTGTATGCCTTCCGCCGTGCCGCTTCGGTATTATGAGGCCCAACGCCGTCGCCACGGAGCAGCAGCACCACCGTGCCCGAGGCGTCCAGCACTGCGACCGAAACTTCACGATCAAAACTTCTGGCTTTTTCAGAACTTCTTTTTGCAAGTTCGAAAGCCGCTTCCAAAGTAAGCTGGTCTGCAGACCTGACAAAAGACAGCTGCGGGACCGGTTTTAGCTGAGTGGTGTGTTGTGCTGATGCCAGTGTTGACAGCAGGAGCAGAATGGGTAAGATCGGTTTCATACTTAAATTTCAGCAAAGGTAATACGTCGGTAACCGCAAAAAGTTGCTCTAAGTCAACGTTTTCTATAACCGCGGTTTTATCCTGCTTAATGTGGAAGGCGATATGCCAAGATAAGTAGCTGCCATTTTGTTGGACAGCCGTAAAAGCACCTGCGGCTGGTGGTGAATGATCCACCTTACCTTTTCGAGCGCATTAAAACTCTGAAATCCATAAATTCTCTTTTGGGCTGCTATGAATCCCAGTTCCAGAATTTCCGTATAGATTTTAGCAAAAGCGGGCACATTCTCTACCAAACTGTAAAAATCAGAACGTGTGATACAGAGAAGTTCAGACGGCTCAATACTCTGCAGGTATTCGTCTGCCGGCAGCTGGTCTATGAAGCTTGGAAGTGCAGTAACAAAATTGCCCTCAAATGCAAAATATCGGGATCTTTCATTCCCGTTTTTATCCGTGGTAAAGATTCGCATACACCCGCTGTTTATAAAGTAATAATGCCGGCAAACTTCATCACGGCCCGTAAGAATCTGGTTACGCTTGGTCTTAACGGAACTGAAACACGAAAGAATTTGTGCGAGCGCCCGCTCATCGGGTGACGAACGGGCAAGAATAAAGTTTTTTAAGGTTTCATGCATTTATTGGAGATACCATTGTTACGGATCCACAGGTCAATTTCCGGACCACTGTGGGGATCTTTAATTTCATACGGATGTGGAAGTCACTTTAGATGAAGTTACTTTCCGATACAGGATCTAAATAACATGACTAGTAGTGTCCTTCCTAACTTGGAGGGTAATATTCCATCTGTTAAAAATCCCTTTTCTGTTACTTTCCATTGTAGCTCTATAATCCCTAACTTGACCGGGTGTGACAGATCTTTTAATGCTTTTACATTGCTATATTGCATGAAATCACCAATAGCGGCTTACCTAACTGTACCTTCGCCGGTTTTATACTAGTCCCAATAACTCTTCATCCTGCCAGAAGAAGAGTGGCCATTGGTTTAGTTCGTGGATATATGGTGCCATCGTTAAAGATTATGCAGTAAATATAATGATTATTCTCCGTATATTTTGCGGTAAATATATGGTTTATTCGCAGCAAATGTTTTTCAGGGCTTAAATTTCCACGCATTTAATACCCAATAGGCTATAAAAATATATAAGGACGATTGCCATTATAAAACCGTGGTATTTGCTTATATATATGGGTAAACGATGAACATAATGCATGTTCTCACTAAAAATTTAACCGTTAATTGTATGGAACCCAATTATATATGCGCAATCTGCAAAAGCTGCGTTCTCTGGCCCGAGTTTTACACCAACTAGGATTTGAGAATTTAGGGATTATACCCTCCTTATGCCCCTCAGGTCTTTCGTGGCGGTGTGTTTTTCTAGCGGAGAATAACGGAAAGCGCCGGGAGGTGTTTGCCTCAAGCTGGATGCAGGACGAATTTGATATTAACAGCAAAGAAATAGAAGAATCCATCGAGGAAATCGCCGCAAAATTTATCGTGAAAAAAACGGGATTTCTTGACCAGTGCGGGGGTGAAAATAAGGTATATGCAAACTGGGTTAAAAATGTACTTCAGCAATTGGAAAAAGAGGAACTGCCCTATGCATTTTCAGATTATCTTTCGTCCACTTCCTACTGGAAAACTTCAAAAGGCAACAGATCTATATTATTCCCGGAGTAGAAAAATACTATTTCTAAAACTAAAAGAACAGTAAATGACTGACCGAAGCGCCTCATATGATCAGGAAAACAGCGAATCTGCAATGGTTTGCAAAAGAGCATGATTATCTCAAGTTCTTTTGCGGAAATATGAAAATTGAGCTGATAAACTTATGAAGTAGAATTCTTCAGTTGTTAGTTGTGCCAAAAAACTTGGGCTATTTCTAGAGTTCGTGGAAGATACTACCAATCGTTAGATTATTCGCTGATTATGGGGTTTATTCGTCGGGCGGCTTTAAGGATTGGAAAGTTACACACTTTACGAGATAGTGTCCAATATTTTAAATTTCGCTACTACTCCGCAATCACCACCATATCAAACTCCCTGCATTTTCGTTTTTCTTGCAGTAATTCTGCAATATCATATCTGCCGTTGCTTTTCTGCCAAATGTCTAAACCTCTGCCTAAAATAATTCGCCATCCATTGTTGCAAGTAATGTATCTGTCATGCGCCGATACTTTAAAATCGACTTCAAAATCGATATTTATTTCTGCCAAAGAATCCTTTATTTCATTAAAACTTTCGGTGGCGCTTTCCATAAAATCTTTGTCATTCCAAGTGATCAGTTTTAACGTTATTTTTTCTGCCTCGCTATTTTTTTGGTAAATTAATGAACACAACTCCATGAAATTTCTGAATTGATATGCATACCGAATGTAAGGATCTTGAATAATAAATTCTGTTGCCCCCTCTAAATAATCTCCAAACAATTTATCATAAGAAATATTGGTTTGATTATCTCTAATGTGTTTTGTGCAGCCGTTAATTGATACCTTACCTCCTTTTTTCTCAAGAATTTCTTCTGGATTAACTGATGGAACATTAAAAGCTAATTCAGCAAAATCCAAATTTTTATATTCCTCGTCTATAAATGATGAAACTAAACAGTTTGAATATGGCTCTTTCAATGACCTACAACCAACTTCTATCTGGACTCTAGGATTCATATATCCTATCGCAACTATTAAAGTTGGATAGTAAATATTAATGATTCTTGGATCTTGATCTGACTGTGCATCTTCTAAAGTAAAACGAACATCCTTACCAATACCCTTTTCGATAAAGCGTTTTTGCAATTTGGGATAGAATTCTTCTGAAACGAATATTCCGGACTTCTTTCTAAGATTAGTCTTTCTTTTCGGAGTTTCGGAAAATCCTAAAAATTCTCTGTCTATCGCTAAATCTATATCTTCTGAAAACCTTTGAATTAAATTCCAGGACTTACTTAATGAAGTTCCACCTTTAAATACTAAATAAGGAGCTTCTTCCATTTCAAAAATGATAGATAAAGTTTGTGTAACCCACCAATCCTTTTCAACTGCAAAAGGTGAAATTCCTTTTTCTTCAGCAATTTGATTGATTGCATTTATTCTTGTTTGTTCTGGTAAGTTTAAAAATTTATTTTTCATTTTACCTCTTTCAAAGCTTTACGCATAATAATCCTTATCCATTCAGGAGCCAATTTAATATCATGTTCTAAACGATAAGATTCCTCTTTTTCTAAATGATTTAATATCGTTTGAATTTCAACTTCTGTTACATTTTCTTTTCCAATTTCTTTCAATGCTTGAATAACAATTCCACTTATAGAACCAATTGCCGAAAGGTTTTTAGGACTTGCTTTTTTTAAAACTATTGTTCTTTTTCCGACTTTTATTGTTCTTGCTGACCCATCAGTTAAATAAACTAAATTCGTTGGAATTTGAGTTGATAACCCTAAAGCATTCAGCGCTAAAGTACCAGTAGGAATAATCCGGGCTTTATCTCTTTTCCTGATAGATTCAGCAATTTTTTCTGCAGTTGGAAACACTTCACCCAAATGAGGATCTTTCTCTAAAACAGCGAAAATACCACGAGAAACTCTAGAAAGTTGTTCCTCATTCACTAAACGTTCTAATGCTTTAGAAACGGCTTTATAGTTCCCAAAAGAAAGAAAATCTTCGGTATAAAAAAGCGAACCCCTCTTCGCTTTTTTAATTTTTTCAAGTATTTTAATATCAATGCTTTCCATTACTTAAACTAGTAAATTTTGTCGCAAATATAGTAAACATTTGCGACAAATATCGCCTTGATTTGTATATTCAGTCCAATACCAGTAAATTTGTAGAACAAATTTACTGGTATTGGACGCTTTAGAGTTGTTTAATTATTCCTATTCAAAACACTTATCACCAATCGTTTAACGGTTTCCATTTCTTCTGGTTTACTTGATGCTATGAAAAGCGTTAAACTAGCTAAAGTATCATTCCCAATAATTAGTTCATTTTGGGCGTTGAAAAGCATTTTATTGGTTTGTAAAAATTTAAGAAAACACGCCGCTGCAATTCTTTTATTGCCATCTACAAAAGAATGATTTTTCACAACTAAATATAGAAGCATTGTTGCTTTCTCCTCCAATGTTGGATAGAAATCATTTTCTCCGAAACCTTTTTCTATTTGAGCAATTGAACTTTCAAAATTTTGATCCTTTTCTTTTCCAAATACTTGTGAATCAAAATCAACAACCATTACATTTATAAGTTGTTGATAATCTTCTCTGGCAGGATAAATTGCTTGTTTTTTAGTTAAACCTTTAGAATCCAATTCTTCGTGGTCATAATCATCTAATAATTGTAAGCCTTTAGAGAAAATTGACAGCCATTCATTTTCATCTGTTTTCTCTTCAACAACGCGACTTAAAATCTGAATCCCATTTTTTAGGAGTTGAACTTCCTGCTCTTTTTGGGCTAATCTTTTTTCGTTGACTGCGTAACCTTTGACTAAATATTCTTTTATAACTTTGTTTGCCCAAATTCGGAATTGGGTTGCTCTTGCTGATTTTACTCTATATCCTACTGAAATAATCGCATCTAAATTGTAGTGCAATTGTTTTCTTTTTACAGTTCTCGTTCCTTCTCTTCGAACTTGTAAGAAATCCTTACAAGTTGAATTTTCATTAAGTTCTTCATCTTTGAAAATACTTTTCAAGTGCATCGTAATATTTTGAGATGTAGTCTCAAAAAGTTCTGCCATTTGTGCTTGTGTAAGCCAGACTGTTTCTTGTTCAAATTGTACATCTATTTGAGTTGAACCATCGTTGGCTTGAAAAATTTCTATTGGTTTTTTAATCTCCATAACTTCTAAAACACATTGTAAATATCGGATTTTTTTTAATTCATCAAAAGTACAGAAGAAGATACTATTACAACTTTCCAACTTGTGTGGTTTTCGCATAAGTTGGAACGATCATTTTTTCTGTAAGTCATATTTTACAAATGTTCAATATCATAATATGTACTTAGATTGGTCTGAAAAGTAGCAGATAGTGCAGGCACAGAAATAAATAACCTATTTCTAGCTCTGCTGATGGCGACATAATTTATTCGATGTTCTTCATTTGAAAGCAAATTCTGTTAAATTAAAAAATTAATATCCTTCTCTTCTCTCAGAACTAAAAGCACATTGTCAAATTCATCACCTTTGGCTTTATGAATTTGTCTTGTGTAAACTCATATCTTCTGGTATGGATACACAAAGTAATAATTGTTAAAATGTATAACTTTCATAAAAAGTTTTGATTGGTCTTGAACTTCATCTATAAATACCTTAAGAGAAGAAATCGCTATAGAAATATCAAATTAGACTTAGTACATTGTTGTAATTTTTGAATTACATTTGTATCTTACAGAATTAGGCTTTAACAGCTATTCAAAATACATTTTTTTTAAAAGTAGACTGTAAATAAGAGATTTATTGTGAATAATAATTAATATTAGGAATGAATGGCAGACAAGAAGGCAAGACAATATTCTATACTTACTATTAAAAAACTGTATGCTTTATCTGGGAATAAATGTGCATTTCCTAATTGCGATGTAGTGTTTTTAAATTGGGAAGATGATATAAACTTTTCCAATATATGCCATATCGAAGATGCTAATCAGAGTACACAAAAAGCTGATAGATATAATTCAAAATTAACAGGCAAAGAACGGGCAGATTATAATAATCTATTGTTGCTTTGTCCAAATCATCATATTGAAACAAATAATCCAGACAAGTATACCGTTGATGTTTTAAGAGAAATGAAACGGAATCACGAAGAGGATATTTTACGAAAACTATCTGGACAAAATTTAATCACAAAAAACCCTTCGGCACTCAATATTGTTATTGGGAGTTTAGGAAGTAGTATTTTTGACAGCACAGCCGTTAATGATCCATCATCGGCTCCTGACCCAGAGGAAAAAATTCTTTATAATAATGTTGTACGTTACAA
This sequence comes from Kaistella treverensis, assembly GCF_900114045.1. Classification (GTDB taxonomy): domain Bacteria; phylum Bacteroidota; class Bacteroidia; order Flavobacteriales; family Weeksellaceae; genus Kaistella; species Kaistella treverensis. Next base: position 275,599 of record NZ_FORQ01000003.1, on the reverse strand, counting down.
ATCCATTATTGAGGAATACAAAGTCTATCAGGGAAGACTTAATAAAGTTTATGAAGAAATAGAAAAACAAGGGTCTACAAAAAAAGAATATGTTTTATTGAATATAAAAACAGCCTACCTCAATGAAAAGAAAAAATATAGTAGTATTGAAGAGATTAGGGCGAATGCAGATAATATTATAGAAAATGTAGAAACCAAACTTTGGGATTTAATAGAAAATAGTAGTAATGCAAATACTCATTTACCTATTGAAGCCATACAAATTAGTTTGTATGTGGTTTTAGTAGATGCATTTATGCGATGTAGTATTTTAGAAGAGCCGCCAAAATAATGATAGTCAATAAGAATATAAACCCCGAAAGAGATTTGTATTATTTGGGTGGGAAGGTAATAGAAATATTAGATAACTCAAATAATGCAAAATTTGATTATTTTGAGTTATATAGTACCCTAATTAAGAATCATGATATTTCTATCAATTTATTCACGTTGGTATTAGATTGGTTATTTATTTTAGGCGCAGTAAAAAAAGATAAAAAAGGTTTGTTAGAAAAATGTTTTTAAAACGATTAATAATAGAAAATAAAGCGGGTGTTATTCGGGATATTCCTTTTAAAAAAGGGATAAATCTTATTGTGGATGAAACTCCCGAAACGCTAACTCAGCAAACCACAGGTAATAATGTTGGTAAGACAACTGTTTTACGATTAGTTGACTATTGTTTAGGTTCAAAAGGTGAAAGTATATATAAGGATACCGAATTTTCTCAACAGCCAAATACAACTATTGAAAACTTCTTAACTGATACTGAAGTTTTGGTTACTATAGAATTAGTAGAAGATCTCGATGACGAAAACAGCGAACACATTACCATTCAGCGTAATTTTTTGAAGCGAGGTAAAAAAGTCCAAAAAATTAATGGAGAGGATTTTACCGACGATAAAAAATTTGATGCAGAATTGAAACGATTGGTTTTTAATACAGATGTAGAGAAACCAACTTTTAGACAAATAATCTCTAAAAACATACGAATAGACAAAGACCGAATGGATAAAATCGTTCGTGTACTAGGTTCTTTCGTAGGTAATGAAGTTTACGAAGCATTGTACTTATTCTGGCTTGGTATAAAAACAGACAAAGCAGAGGAGAAGCGCAATCTTACTGAGGATAGGAAAAGTGAGAACAGGTTTCGTAGGAGATTAAAAAAAGAAGGAGAACTTTCATTAATTGAACAAAAATTAGCTTTCCATAACGATAAAATAAAAGAGCTCGACGAACAGAAAGCGAATTTCAATCTCAATGAGCAATATGATGAGGATATTGAAAAACTTAATCAAGTAAAATATGCGCTGAATCGTACGGCTACTGAAATTAGTCAATTGGAAGTAAGAAGGGATTTAATTATTGAAAGTAAAGACGATTTAGAGCAGGAATATGCTAATATCAACACAAGCCAAATAAGAAGTTTGTATGATAAAGCAAATGCGTTAATTCCTGATATTCAAGTCACTTTTGAAGAGACATTGAAATTTCACAATGAGCTTATTTCTGAAAAGTTAGACTATATTACAAAAGAACTACCTGATTTAGATATAAAACTGAAAAAATTAAGAGCTGATTTAGCAAAATTACGTGATCAGGAATTTAACTTGACTACTAAAATTCAAAAATCAGGAGTAATTGAAGATCTAGAAAAAATCGTCACAGAATTAAACAAACAGTTTGAGCGTAAAGGTAATTTAGAAGAGCAAAAACGACTTTGGGAAGTTTCTAACGAAAAAATGGACAGAATTGAGCGTGAATTGGGTCTTATCAATGAGGACATTACTTCTAATGACGATTTAATAACAAGTAGAGTTACTCAATTTAATAAGTATTTCACAAAAATGTCTGAGATACTTTACGATGAGAACTACATACTTACTCCCAGAAAAAAGGACGTAGGATACGATTTGATTGTAACTAATATCGAAGGAAATCCAAGTACGGGTAAGAAAAAAGGGCAAATAGCTGCTTTTGATTTTGCCTATATCCAATTTGCTGATAATTTAGATATAAGATGCCTTCATTTTATTTTACATGATCAATTAGAGAATATTCACGATAATCAATTGAACACATTAGTCGAGGTTGCTAATAGTCTAAATGGTCAATATATTGTTCCTATTCTAAGGGATAAAATACCGAGTAATATTGACATCAGCCAATACGAAGTGTTGTCTTTATCACAATCCGATAAACTATTCCGTTTATAAAATAACTTCCCACATAATCTTTCTTTATGTGGGAAGCTACTATTACAATTCCCCTTTAAATGCTTGATCTAGCAAACTACTTTTTAAAGCTTTCAAATTGTCGAGTTTGATTTGAATTTCATTAATAAAATTGTTCGTTGTATCCGTTATTAATTTTATTGTTGAAACTACTTTTTTCTGTTCACTTATAGAATTGGGCAAAGGAATTTTTATTGATAACAAATCTTTGTCTGAAATTGCAGGGTATTGTGCTCCTTTAATAAATGGAGTAATTAATTCTTGTACTTTTTGTGAGGTTAAAAAATAGAACAGGTATTCATTATTCAACTTAGTTTCTAATGGTCTTAAAACGCAAAAACCAGTAGAAGCTATCGGATTAATGTAATCCTCTTTTACTATAGCAATATTTTTTAAATTTGGTCGAGTTGTAGCAAAAACGATATCACCTTGTTTCACTACTTTTTTTGCTCTACTTGGTGCGTCTTTACCTTTAAGAATTTTAGGATTAACTATTGAATATTGTACGTTATTGATAGATGTAATATCAATATAAGTGAATTCTTTCTCTTTAAATTCAGTTATTGGATTCAGGTTAATGGTTTTTTCTAAAATTTGTCCAATTTCTACTTGTTTACAATCTAATTTACCAAACTCTTCATCTAAAATACTTAAAAGCAATGCCTTTGAATGTTTCAAATTTTCTTCAAGAAGTAAAATAGATTTGTCAATTTTCAGGAAAATCTCATCAAGTTTTGAGACGATTACTTTTTGAATTTCCATTTTAGGTAAAGGAATTTTAATAAGTCCTAGTTTTTGACCGTTCACATTTGGTTGCGCTGCACCAACTTCATGTCCTCTAATTTGTTGCCAATAATTTTCTGATTGAAAAAATAGATAAAGGAATTTGGGGTAAATGTTTTCTTTCGGTTTTATTCTAATCAAGTACGAAGCGAAAATTGAATTCTGCACTTCCTCAACTAAAAATGATTTCCCAACTGTTGCACCTGTTCTAGCAAACAAAATATCATTAGGCTCAAGCTTGTATTTTTCTATTTCAGGTTCAGAAGATATATCACTTATTGGAACATTATCCCAATCAACTTTTTGATTTTGAATGTCTGTTATTCGTAAATATTTGTAGTTACCTGATTTTACAGTTTTTCCAGTATAACCGTATTGAATTTTTTTTGCAATATCTTTAACCAATACCTCTTTAAAATTATCCATGTATCAAAAATTCAATTTGGTTTATAAAATCATTTATCTTTTTCTCATTATCTCTTATTTTAGATAAAAGTTTGATTGGTGTTAGGTGTTCCACTTCTACAACCTTATGTGGATTTTTGGCACTGATGTCGTAATCTACAATATCTTCAACAGAAACTGTCCAATTGTTACAACCTTCGACTGATTTACCATTAGTATGATTTCTCTTGTTTGGGTTTTTAAATAATTCTACAAACTCCTGCATGTGTTCGTATGCAATCGGTTTATTCTTTGTTAACTTGTAAGGCGGTGTTACATCATAATACCAAATTTTAGACGTAGCACCTTTTCTATCAAAGTAAAGAATGTTTGTTTTAACACCACTATAAGGCAAAAACACTCCACTTGGTAAACTCACAATCGTATGAACATTGAAGCCTTCTAAAAGGTCTTGTTTAATTTTTTTAAAGGCATTGTTTGCTTGAAACAAAACGCCTTCAGGAATCACAATCGCTGCCCGTCCTTCTAATTTCAACATTTTCATAAAATGCTGAATGAATAGCATTTCTGTTGCGTTGGTTTCAATTGGGAAATTCTGTTGAATCTGTGACTTCTCTTTACCGCCAAATGGAGGATTGGCAAGTATCACATTGTGTCTGTCTTTTTCTTGGTAATCTCTAATATTTTGGGTTAATGTATTTCCTTTATAAACATTCGGGCTTTCAATACCGTGTAAAATCATGTTCATCATACCCATTACATAACCTAAAGAGGTTTTCTCTTGTCCGTAAAACGTATTGGTTTGAATGGTTTCCCAATCAGACGCAGAAAGTTTTTCTTTTTTTTGGGGAGATGTCATGAATTCAAATGCTTCTACCAGGAAACCTGCACTACCTACAGCTCCATCGTAAATGGTTTCTCCAACTTGCGGGTCAACAGTTTCAACCATTGCTTTAATAATGGCTCTTGGCGTATAAAATTCACCTGAGTTACCACCATCAGAACCCATTCCTTTTAATAAGTTTTCGTAAATATGCGATAGCTCAAATAGCTCGTCTGAACTTTGAAAATCTAAACTATCAATAATATCTAACACTTCTCTTAAGGTATGACCGCTGGCGATTCTGTTATCTAAAAATTCAAAAATTGCCCCAATTTTATACTTTATTGATTTTGGGTCATTCGTGTTGTTTTTGAATTCCTGTAAATAATCAAACAAAGTTTTATTGACAAACTCAATTAAATCACTCCCAGTTAAAGCTCGTTTGACATCTAGTTTTCCATTCTCATCTTTTGGACAAGCCCAGTTTTCCCATCTTAAATCTTTACGGATAACATATTCATATTCTTTACCTTTTAGAACAGCTTCATCCGCTTTGTTGATTTCAAAGTCATTTAAGAATTTCAGAAATAGAATCCATGAGATCTGTTCCGTGTAGTGCATTGCCCCACTGATACCGTCATCTCTTCTTAATATGTCAGTTATTCTGTCTATTTTATTTTGTATGTCGCTCATTATGCAATCGTATCTTTTAAGTAATTATAAACTAATTCTATATCATTAGAAATTTCATCTACTTGAATATGACTAATCATTTCTTCAAGCATTTCTTCATTAAACCCTGAACCATCTATATTATACAATGGTCTCAAAACAGTTTTGAAATCTCCATTTCTAAAATCTGTAATGTTGTCTAAATTATTTCCAATATCATAATTTGGCAAATTGTAAAGTGCATTTACAGCGTCATTACAATTCTTTGCATCAAATAGAGAAGGTGCTAATAGATAATTTTCGATTTCTCTTCGTTTCCAGCATAGAAGATGCGTTTTCGTATCATTGCCATTAAATCTTTTTATGCTATTAAAATCTGCGTGAATTGTAACTGTTAGATTTTGAGTTATTTGATTTTCTGGAAAAACGTCTTTGTCGCATATGAGAAATATCTCTTTCGTTAATATTTCTTTTCCTTGGTTTTCTTTTCTGAATTCTTCAATAAAATGAAGTTTACTTCTACCTAAAATTTCGTTAGGACTATTGAAACTTGACTCTTTTGAAATAGGTAAGAATTTGTCAAGAGTTAAATTAATATCTTCTCCAAGTTTTTTTACTGCAAGTTTTTTGAAAATTGTCCAATCATTTACATTGTCCATTATTACAGGGTATAGGACTCTTGACAAAATTTTAAATTGGTAGTTTTTCTGCCCAACTATACTGTCTAATCTCTTTGAAAGTTCTAAAAAAGTCAAACTTTCTTCAATTCTGCCATTTTCAATTACCTTAATATTTTCAATTTTATTATGTAAGATAGATTCCGAAATGTGAGTTGTTGTAATAATGATTCCTTGTGAATTATTTAATACTCCCCACATTTTATTCAAATTTTTGTAGTATAAATGAGAATCAATTTCATCAAATAAGAAAATTGTATTTTCATTATCAAACAAATCTATTATAGCATAAGTAGATAAAATTTGATACTCTCCATCACTCAAATGTTTAAATTGGATATTGTTCTTAAACCTTAAATTGAATTCTGATAATTCGGAATTTGACAACCAGCCATTGGTTGCTAAAGCCCAAAAACTAAATAATTTGTTTACATTTTTATGCGTAAACACTTCAAAAGCTTTTTTCGAGTCGAATGTCAACCATCTTTTAACTAAGTTATCATTATTCTGAAAGTCAAAATCAATATCAAAAGCATTAATAATTTTCTCTAAAGTCTCATGAAATTCGGTTTTCCGTAGTAGGTTTTCCTGCAATTCATATCCTTCATCATTTTCATTATTTCCTAACTCTTCTTTCTCGATTTCTTTCCTAATGTTAAGGACGTAATTTTTTCTCACTCTAAATCTAAAATCTAGTCTGCTTGAAATATCATCACCTAAATTGTCAACTTCGATATATCCTTTTTCTTTTAAATAAGTTCTTACTAGTCCATTTTCTTTGAAAATAGAAGACCAGAAAATCAATAATTTAATCCATTCATTATTAAAATAAAATGATTGAATTGGCTCGTTTCTCTCTCTTAAATATTTCCGATTTGTTTGTTTATGTTTATGGAAAAGTTCAGTAAAAAGCTCATTTTGTCCAGAACTGAAACATATAACTCTAAAATTGTCATCTTCAATATATTTTTCGAAAATTGCTTCTAAAATTGACGATTTACCAGAACCATTACCACCGATAAAAGTAGTAATGCCATTATTTACATTAATGGTTTGGGTATTTTCTGAAATCTTACTTTTAAATTCTAATGTGGTCATTATACTACTTGATAAATGTTTTGTTGAAGTTGGTAATATGCTCCCAATAAGTTTTTCATATCGCCAAAAACAACCTTGGCATCTTTGGTTGTACCTAATTTTAATTTCACTAAATCACCTAGTTTCTCTCTCTGTAATTCTTCAATTCCAAATTTTTCGTAATGATTCAAAACATATTCTAAAAATTCTCTCGCCTTCAAGTTTTGATATACGGCAAAGAAATTATCATCACGAACCGCAATTGCTCTTTCTTTTCTTGTTTTTAAATCAGAGCTAAATGAAATATGTGAAAGCACATCAAAAATATCACATTCAGGCGAAGCGATCATATTTCGTAATGCATCTAATTGTTCTTTATCGAAACCTAAAGAACCAAGTTGCTCTAAAAGTTCTTTTCTTGTGTCTGGATTTGCCCAAATTTCACGAAGATTGTTTTCATCTTGGTAAATTGCAGGTAATTCGCCAACCAATTTCTCTAGAAATTCTCTTACAGTTAATGGTTTGCCATTTTCGTCAATATATCTTGTATCAATATCAATTACTTTTAAAGCTCTTCCGTTACTTAATTCTACAATTAGTTTTTCTTTTTTCTCTCCATATTCTTCGCTAGGTTCTTCTACTATATTTGTTTGAGGCTTCTTTGGAGATTTTTCGTTTCCAATTTTCCCTGTTTCATCCGTTACGATTTCATCCTCTGGAATTCCATCCCAAGCAGCATCATAGAATAAATCTGTTGCACCAACAAAATCAATTATTGTAAAAAAGTCTTTGCCATCATAAACTCTAGTACCTCTTCCAATAATTTGTTTGAATTCGACCATTGAACTTATAGGTGAGGTCAAAACTATGTTTCTAACATTTCTTGCATCAACACCAGTAGTAAGCATTTTTGAGGAGGTCAAGATTACTGGAATATCCTTATCATTGTCTTGAAATGCTTCTAAAAAGTTCCTTCCAATTTTCCCCTCGTCGGAGGTAACTCTTACACAATAGTTAGAATCAGTAACCGTTTTATGCTTGTTTATCATGTCTCTCAATTCCAAAGCATGGTCTTGGTTCACACAAAAAACAATGGTTTTTTCCATTCTTCCGATATTATTTAGAATGGCTCTTGCAACTAAATCAGTCCTTTGTATAATAGTTATGTTCTTATCGAAGTCATTTATATCATAACGGTCTTTCTTTATTTCACCTTGGATAACCTTATTGTCATTTGTATGAATGTATTCATCGATATTAGTCTTAACCCTTTTTACTTTATATGGCGTTAAAAAACCATCAGAAATACCATCGTTTAAAGAATATTCATATATCGGTTTTCCAAAATATGAATATGTATCTACGTTATCTTCTCTTTTCGGTGTTGCTGTTAAACCTAAATGAACTGCTTGACTAAAGTGGTCTAATATTGCTCTCCACGAACCTTCTTCATTAGCACTACCTCTGTGACACTCATCAATTATTATCAAATCAAAAAAATCGGGTGGATATGCTTTGTAATACGCACCAATATCTTCTCTTTCCGCGATTGCCTGATAAATAGCAAAGAATATAAAAGCATTGGTTGGAACAACGCCATTTCTACTTTTTATTTCTTCTCCGTTAATTTTCACGAGATCGTTTTCGTATGGATTGAAAGTATTTATAGCTTGGTCTGCTAAAACATTCCTGTCCGCTAAAAACAAAATTCTGGGTCTCCTGCTTTCTCCGTCAAGATTCCATTTAGCTTGGAAAAGTTTGTGTACAATTTGAAAAGAAATAAATGTCTTGCCAGTCCCAGTTGCTAGAGTTAGTAAGATTCTTTTCTTTTCGTCTGCAATATTTTCTAAAACTTTGTTAACTGCAATCTCTTGATAATACCTAGGTCTCATTGCACCAGTTAGGTAAAAAGGTATACTGTGTAATAGCTTTTTTAACTCAATATTTTTTCCGTAAAGCTTATTGTAAAGTTCTTGAGGAGTTGGAAATTTCTCAATATAATCACCTTTTCCAATGACTCTATTAAACTCGTAGATTTGTTTTCCATTTGAAGAATAAACGAAATCTATTTTTAATTTCTCGGCATAATCTATTGCTTGTTGTAATCCTTTTGTTGCATGATCATTTGACTTTTTAGCCTCAATTAAGCCCAGATTAATGTTGTTGAATTTCAACAGATAATCAAGAAATAGTCTCTTGCCTCTTTTATTTCCAAGTAATTTTCTGCCGTCCGTAAAGTAATATTCTCTTTCTATATTATCAGAAGTCCAATCACTTTCTATAAGTTTCGGATCAATATAATTTGCTCTTGTGTCAGCTTCAGAAATGTTTTTCGTCATAATTAATCTTCTTTAAGCAGATCTTTAACACGTACTTTTAAAATTTCAGCAATCTCATAAAGTACTTCAAGTCTTGGCTGCTGCCGATTTTGCACATAACCATTAACCACATTATAACTTTTACCTAACTGTTCTGCTAACCATTTTTGTTTAATACCCTTTTCTAAAAGTACTTCTTTAATTCTGTTCATATGATTAAGTGCTCTTATATAAAAATAATATTTTCACTTCAAATATATCAAAATTCAGTGTAAAAATAGATTGATTTTAATCTTATTTGCTGTTTTCTAAAATTCACATTATTTAGGAAGATTCCAAAAAATATTTTGCAATCTATCATTCACTATTCCGAGTATTCGAAGCATTTCTTTGGCATCGGGGAATTTTCTACAAACTAATTTTCTAAAAAATTAAATATATATCGGCTCAATCTCATGCTTGATTAAATAGCGTTTTGTTTTCGTTCAAATTCATTTGATATTCCATTTTTCAGTCGTACTCAGGACTTTATCAGCAGCTTTAAAATTATATTTCGTGATAGGATTAAGTGAGTTTTTTAATAATTTTATATCATCCAAATTAATATGCTCTAGTATTGCTCCCAATAATGCTCTGACAGAAGGTTGGTATTTCAAGGCTAGTTTCTGCAAATTATAATTTTTTTAGAGTTCTTACATTTTAATATTTCAATAAATCTTTTAAGTGTATTTTATATATTTGTATCTGGGGTTTTATTAATAAATCTTAAAACATCAAGCAATTGCAAGGAATTAATATTTTCTTTATTAATCGTGTTTTTTTGTTTCACAAAAGAAATAGAATATCTTCCTCTTTCTAATGGAGGTCGAATCTCATTTTTCCCGATTTGAATGGTATTGCTTACTTGGGTTGTAAATCCCAATTGGTCGTAGATGCTTAATCACGTTAGATAGCCAGTTCAGGTTTGTAATATTTCCCTTGTGAAAGTTTTTCAAAATTCCCCAAACCCGCCATCCTATTCAATGCCTTTATAAGTGCTTCGTTATTATTGACCTCATTAAAAATATCATCATGAGTGAACACATAACCTTTAGAAAGGCGATTTATAGTATATGCTAGGTAATCAGCTGTTTTCATTGAATCATTAAAAAATAAATATAATAAAAATGTCCAGTTTTTTAATTAAAAAACTGGACATTTCGAACATCAAAATTAAAATTCATGTAATTACTCACTCTCTCTTTCCGTAGTATTTTTCGCATCATACCCATCCTTAAACCGCAAAAAATCTTCCGCCTTTTTAGGATTATTCTTTATCCATAATTGCATCAATTTAGTATTTTCACTCAAAGCTTTCACCTCATTTTTATCATAGATTTTTTTCCCTTCACCAGCAATTTCACTTAATATATTTGCACGAAGTTCACTTTTCGCTTTAATGCTTTCTTTATACCAGTTCGTAGCAAAATTGATAGAAATAACTAAAATCAAAATTCCTAAAATCATCGTTCCCAATCCGGACCATGTTAAGATTTTCATTTCTTTCATTTTTGAATTTATCTTCTCAAAATCTTCTACTGTTTCTGGCGAAAGAACCGCTTCGATTTTGGTCGGAATATTTTTTAAGAATTCAGTTTTTTTTACAGATTCTAATTCATGAAATTTCATTGCATCTTGATATGTCTCGCCAACCGCTTCAAAATCTAATTGAGTCTGACCCATGATAGTTAAGTGATCTTCCAACGCAAATGCTAATTTTGAATAAATTTCAATTCTACTATTATTTGATTTTATATTCTCTTCGTTCGATCTGATTACATTTTCTAAAAGTTCAAATCCATCAGATTTTGATTCTTCAATTTGATTATTGTTTTCCATTTTATATTTTTTTATCGATTAAATTTTTTCTTCTTTTTCCACCATTCATCTTCCGCTGGTGAAACGTAATTTGGTTTTAGGATTTCTTCAACTGTTTCCAAAGCAATTTCTAATACATTTTCATTCGTGCTACTGGCAGGAAAAACTGATGATTGTGCGGTAGCATTTATTAATTTTTCAATGTTTTGAAAATTGCCACCAATTGCAGAAAGAGAAAACCCATTGTATTTATCGTAAAAGAAACCATTTTTCTGCTGATTGGAAGTTGTGGTCGCAACTCTTTTGATCCAGATATCATGAACTTGATTAATTTGATTGGGTCGGAATTCTTTTTTATACTGAACTTTCATCGCCCATCCTTGCCGATACAGATTATCCCGAAGTTCTTTCAAACTTGAAGACGCTTTTAATTCTTGTTTCACAATATTTTTTAAATCAAAAACACTTTTGATCTCCGCTATTTTTAGACTTGATGTTATTTCTGAAAGTTTATAACCCGGTTTGTATTGTCGTTCGGTTTGATGATTGATGTCGCTCTCCAAAATGATTCGCATTCCCGAAATTCCAATTTTTTCATTTTTAGAAAGTTCAGTTAAAAAGCCTCTTTTCCTCATTTCTGAAATTAATTCATCAAAATTATTGGAGCACTTCAAACTCTGATTAAGATTTTTCAGCATTTCTGCTTTCTTTTCAATTCCAATTTCTACATCCGTTTTCAGATTTCGTTCCTGACAAATTTGGCGGACTGCTTCACCGAATCTTTCACCAATTTTACGTGATTTTACCGTACATTTTCCATGAATATTCATTCTATTGACCACAAAATGAATGTGTTTTTGTTTTGTGCTGTTGTGGATATCCAAGCGGTATTGATTGCTATCTGTAACTCCAATCTTCTGCAATGCTTCAATTGAAATTTCAGTTAATTCTTCATCTGATAATTGCTTTGTGTTTTCAGTAGGTGGAGAAATATATCCAGTTAAAGCCCACTTTTTCACTTTTGAATTTCTGTCGGCTACAGTTTTCATTTCCTGGTATTGTTGTTCTGGATTGCTGCTTAAAAGGAAATTAGATGCAGCAGCGATTGCCATTCCTTTATCGTTCCCATTATATTCCAGCGCAATTTTAGAGATCATTCTGGTAGTTGCTGAATTATTCATCCGCTATTTTTTGATTGTTTTTAAAATATAAATACTGACGAATGAGTTCGATTATTTCTTCGATCTCAACAATAATTTTCTTTTTATTTGAGAAAACATTCCATTCTCTGTGGCGCAGTAAATTTTTAATTCTTTTAAAATTATTTCCGTATTCCAACAAAATTTCATCGGTTTTAAATTCGTCAATTTTCAGCACTTTTCCATGGTAAACCATTCGGGCAAAAGTTGATAATTTCAACTTTGCTTTCTCGGCTTTTTTTAACTCAATCTGATATTCACTTTCAGTCATCCTAAAGGAAATTATTCTCGTTAATTGTGGATCAGATTTCTTTTTCAAACCACCTCTTCGACCTAAATCTTTGAAGTGATTTTTTCTTTTTTCAGCATTCAATTTTTGCTCATTTTCCTGTGTTGCTTTTTGCACAAATTTTTTAAAAAAATCTTCTTTCATGTTTTAATTTTTATTTTGTTATTTACTGTAAATTGTATTTCTGACGATAGGAAGAAATCAAAAATCCCAGTTTTATAAAAAGCGTGAAACGCTTATTGTAAACAATGGGTACTTTTTGCACTACCTTCTAACCATATTTTGACCGTCACCTTTTTACGCAGGCCTTTTATTGTTTCTTTTATGCTAATACCTCCTTCTATTTAACGATTGTAGATTATCATTTTGTGGATTTTATGAATCAACCAATCATTTAAATCCTTAAAATCGGAATACAAAACCCTACAATCTTCTGCTTCAATTCTTTCATTTTTGATGATTTCAACGGCGCAATTTCCTGCTTCGTCATTATCAAAATAGAGGTCTATTTTTTCATAATTTTCAAGTGAATTTTTAATCTTATGAATCATCGAAACTGAATTCAAAATCATGTAATCTGAAGGTTCATTTTCTAATGATTTTTCAATATTTTTAAAGGAGAGAAAATCAAAAAAGCCTTCAAAAATCCGAAGCGATTTTGAGTTATTTTTTATGATGGTAATGTCTTTTTTGCCCAAACTAATTTTAGAATAAGCATTGCGAATTTCATATCCATCGGAATCATTTTTAAAACAAATTCCAAAATATTTTTTATCATTCATTTGATAATGAATTTCCTGAATCAAGTACTTTTGATCTTCTACTTTTCTGCTTTTCAAATATTGAATTAATGCAGGATGGTGAATATCTTTCACCTCTAATATTTCATAAGTTTTAGGAAGATTGAATAATTTCTTATTTTTTGTTTGCTGGTGAAAAGAAGAAAAATTCTGATTTTCTGCCCAGTTTAAAACTTCAGATATGGAAGTGTTTAAATATTTCTTCATAAAATCAATATTGTTTCCACCAATTCCTTCTGAAAATAAATACCAATAATTGAGGTTTTTATTAATTTTAAAAGAGGCGTTGTTTTCTTTGGAAAACGGATTTATAAACCACGCTTCTTTTTCATTTTGTTTTGTAGGAAAATGTCCAAGAGATTGCAGGACTTCTTCCACCGAAATTTTGTTAAATTGTGTGCAGTTCATTGCTGTAAAGTTTAGGGGTTGAGTTTGGGGAAAAATTTGATGAATTGATGAGGAAAGGTTGTATCTATTTGTTTAACAGAAAGTTAATCACTCATCAAACGCTCATCGTCTCATCAAACCTGTATTTTTTCACTCATCAAACTCTCATCAAAAAAGACGATATAGAAATTTGATGAGGCTTTTGATGAGTAGTAACTAATTGATTTTCTTTTCATTATCAACTAACTCATCATTTCATCAAATTTTTGAGATATAAAATTTCTTTTTATGGTAAAATAGCGTCCCAGTTTATTTTGTTGATAAAAACTTCCGCCATAATCCATGTCGTATTTGATGTAAGCCAAAGAATTTTTTTGCGGCTCTAGTTTCCAGATTTCCTTTAATAATTTTCGAACATCATTGATGGTCCAGTAACTGTTTTTGAACATTTTATTGAGCATATTCAAAATATCTTGCGGGACAGCATTTATTTCCGGGTCTTCTACACTTTCAAAAAATTCAAACAGAAATTCAATGATCCGGGATTCTAGTTTGTTATTATTTTTCCAAACTAATTTCTGCAAAGCAGTTGTGTGTAGTTCCGTGTGAGTAAACCACATTCGTGTTTTCTTCTGGCTGTGAAATGGTCTTTGAATCAAGTAGTTTAAAAAGTAAGGTATTTCAGCATTAAGATCGCGTAGAAATTCAGTTCTTTCAGATTTGATTGGTTTGATTTTTAGAATCCAGAACCGAACTTCGTTTTCATCAATCTGAATAAAATTATCTTCATTGTTGGAACATAGAATAAACTTCGCAAAAAAATCGACTTCCTCCCGGTCTTTTCCTTTCGCTTCTTTTTTATCTTTATCTGTGGTGGAAAGATATTTTAAACGTTCAGTAATCTCTTTTTTATCAAAGAAAACTTCATCAATTGCCACAATTAGCATAGAGGTCCAATCTGCGTTAAACTGACTTCCAAACGAATCTCCTTTTATGTAGGTCATATTCAATCCGAAAATACATTTGAGCCATTTTATAAATGTTGTTTTTCCGGTCACTCTTTCTTTGCTGACCAGACAGAGTATCGGAAGGATTTGCGTGGGATATAGAAGTAATATTTTTAAATAGTCCAATCCTAATTCTATCTGCTCTCCGAAAATATGCTCCATAAAATTCAGGGAAAAAGGAATTTTTTCTGATATTGATTGAAGGTCTGCTTTTTCATCATTTGGTTGAAAAGGCATTTCATTGTACACATTGTAGAATCCTTCAATTACTTGTTGATAATTCAAATGGTTTGGAATACAGCAAAATCCATCAAATTTAGGAACGCTCGAAACGTATGTTTTTCCGTGGTCGCTCACAATTGTTTCCCGATTCCAGCGTACTAAAATCGAAATCTTATCGCCAGAAATCAACGGTTTTTCTATGGTTTTGTAGTAGGAAGTTCCTACTCTTAAGTAAGGAATTTCTGTGCTCATGATTGGGATTTTAGATTAAATTCTGCTGAAGTTTTTCTAAAATTCTTTTTGAAATCTGCAGTTGCTTCAGATTCGATTTCCTGCAAAGTTTTCTTTCTTCCTTTGGAAATCCACTCCAATAGTTCGTCCTCGAAAAAATAGAGTTTCTTGCCATTTTTATAGCAGGGGATTAATCTTTTCCGTACAAGAGTATAAACGGTAGGTTTGGCTTTCCCGATAATTTGGCAGGCTTCCGTTATATCTATTGGAATTCTTTTTTGAGGAACTTGCTGTGGTTGCTTTACTTCTACCAAAAGTTTTATTATAGCAATTTCGCTGACCAGATGCGCCACTGCTTTTGGCAGATTTTCGAATGAGATTTCATTACTCTCCATAACTGTTGTTTTTGATTGTTATGGTGCAAAGAAAAAAAGTGATTCCTCTGTGATGGCCGTAAACACGCAATCACAGAGGAATCACTTAAAATACACTACGTTTTGTGATTTTTTATGTCTTTTGGTAGTCTGCCAGGTTTTCTTGAATTTTTATAATGCCTTTTTTAGGTTCATCTTTCAAATGGGATTTGATACTTTCCAAATCAATATCATCTAGCGAAACGAAAACATTTTTTAATAATTTTGAAACCTCCTCCTGTTTTATGGGTCTGAAATGATTCCAGATATTCCAGCCGAAGTGATAAAGGTCTAGATTTGTTAAGTCCTTTGTGTAAATAGAAATATTATTAAGAATATCTTCTTTTATTGAATATAAATTTACCGCGTCGCAAAGTACATCAAGATCTTCATCCTTTAAATGTAATGCAAATTGATTTCGAGTGTAATCTAGAGCTACTTGTAATTTCTCACTTTCAATCTGTTGCTTTTGCTGAAGTTGGGTTTTTCTTATAGACTCAAGATTTACCTTTTCCATTGTTTGATTCTCAATATTTTCCTTTGAATCTTCAATTAACTGATTTGCTGTATTGTCATCAATTATTTCTTTTTGCCCGATTGTAATATTCTCATGATTTTCAGTTTGAATAAAATCTACAGTAGGATTTTTAGAGTTATTCTTTTTGGGAAAAATTTTTCTGAATAAAACTATTATTCCATCAAGAAATAGGACTATAATTGCATAAAGTATTACACCTAATGCACTGACACACCAGAAAATAATATTTGCAGTGTAATCGTCAACTCCTTTGTCAAGAAAAGAAATTCTCACTAATGCTGCGAAAGAAAGCCAGGCTATAACTACAGGGATTTTCTTTAGAATATTATAAAAATGTTTAGACTGCATTTTAAAAGTTTTTTAATAGGATTGCTTTTGATGCAGTATTTTTCTTTTCATCAACAACTTTTGCATAAACTTGAGTAGTTTTCACATTTGTATGTCCAAGCATTTTACTGACTGTATAAATATCTGTTCCGCTAGAAAGTTGCAAAGTAGCGAAAGTGTGTCTGAAATTGTGAAAGGTTATTTTTTTGGTAATTCCTGCACTTTCAATCCATTTTTTAAGTGGTCGAGAAATCCAAGCTGGGTTCGTTAAATCTTTAAAAACCAAATCAGTTGGACCGCCAGATTCACCGCAAAGTTGTAAAGCTTGTTTAGACATCGGCATATATTCTACACCTTTGGTCTTTTTTTGAGTGAAATTTATTCTGGCTTGATTGTTTTCAATACTTATTTCATTCCACGTCAATTTTTGAATATCGGAATGTCGCAAACCTGTCAATGCAGAAAATAGCGCTGCACGTTTTAGAACATCAAGTTCGCATGGTGTTTCAACTAAAGTATTCAGTTCTTCCAGTGTTAAATATTCCCTTCTCGATTCTTCATGTGGAATTGATTTTATTTTCGCCGAAATATCAGTCGTAAAAAAGCCATCGATAAACGCTTCTTTTAATGCAGCTTTGAAAACAGAAAAGTAAGTTGAAGCCGTATTTTGAGAAATTATCGCTTCTTTATTGCTACCACTTTTTGCAGTCAACAAATACGATTTGAAATTTTCACAGAACTTCGTATCAATCTGTGAGAACGTAATAATTTGACCTCCGAAATCTTTTAGAAATTCTATCGACCGATACCAATTGACCTTAATAGATTCGGAGTTATTTCTATGTCGTTTGTTAATAAGCAGTTCGAAATACCTCAGAAAATTCTCTTGAGATTTTTCTTTTTGTTCCTGCTGAATTATGTCAAGTTCGTTGTAAAGTTCAATGTTATCGTATTCTCTCTGTCTCAGTTTGCGTAATGAATCTGCGTAAAACATTGTTTCGCGGTCGTTTTCACTTTTGCATACAATAATTCCATTATCATCCCTTCTGGGTTTGAACGAAACTGAATTTTCCGTTGTTCGCGCGGGTCTTTTCTTGTCAAAATCGACGGTGGTTACACTCCTGTTCAAATATTCGCGAATTCTTTGAGGATCATTTTTACCTGAAATCATCACAGGATAACTTTCCAAATAAATGAACCATTCTTTTCGGAACTCGGCTTTGCGCAATCGTACGGTAACTTTCGTTTTTAATAATTCTTTCATTTTCCGTCAAAAATTTTATCTATTAAATTTTTAGGTACGTACACAAAACTTCCAACTTGCTTTGTCGGAATTTTATTTCTTCTAATTACGCTGTTTACGGTTCCAGGATCAGCATGAAATTTTGCACTTATCTCAGAAATCGTATAGCAATTTCCAACTTCAAAGTTGGGTTTTGCGCGGCCGGCTTCATCCGTTTTAGGCATATCAACTGTCGTAAACAAAGCTTCCAAATCTGTTTTACAAACCCGTGTTAGTCTCTGACCAAAATTGTAAGCAGAAATTCTTTTGTTTTTGATTAATCGATGCACGGTATCTTTTGACATTCCGAACAGTACAGCCGCTTCAGTTACTGAGATGTATGGGCGCGTCTGTATTTCAGCAATCTTTATTGCGGACTTTTCCAACAAAGTTTGTCTCGCTTCTAATTCTTTAGCCAGACGTTTCTGTTTTTTTATTGACGTCGCTGAACAATATTTACTGCAAAATCTGGTAGTAACAGTTTTTGCTTCAAATAGTTTTTCGCAAGATTCACAAGCCTTCGGGATTTTGAGTTTACTAAAGCCCATCATATTAGTTTTAGAGGTAAATTGTCACATTTAAACATCGGAAGCCCGTTTAAGACATGATAAGACGCACATTGTCTACTATTTAAAACGCGGTACAAGTAAGATACAAAAATACGATAAAAATAGATTAAAATCAACTATTAATGAAAAATGTCAAAAACAAAAAAATCGCTATAAACATTAAGTTTACAGCGATTTACTACTTTATTTCAATCGATGTTAATCGATGATAATTGTTAATTACTTGACTTCTTCGAAGTCTGCATCCTGAACGTCATCGGCTCCGTCATTGCTTTGCGGATTTCCCTGCGCCTGATCGGCACCTGGCTGTCCTGCATTTCCCGCAGCATACATTTCTTCGGAAGCAGCCATCCAAGCAGCGTCTAACGCTTCAGTTTTGGATTTGATGCTTTCCATATCTTTCGCTTCAAAGGCGGTTTTCAATTCTGCGTGTGCAGCTTCAACAGCAGCTTTTTTATCAGCAGAAAGTTTATCTCCAAATTCTTTCAGCTGTTTTTCTGTTTGGAAAATCAATCCGTCAGCTTTGTTGAAGATTTCAACTTCTTCTTTTTTCTTCGCATCGGCAGAAGCATTTTCTTCCGCTTCGCGCTTCATTTTTTGGATTTCTTCTTCTGAAAGTCCGGAGCTTGCCTGAATTTTAATAGACTGCTCTTTTCCGGTTCCTTTATCTTTTGCGGAAACGCTAAGAATACCGTTTGCATCAATATCGAAGGTTACTTCGATCTGGGGAACACCACGTGGTGAAGGTGGAATATCTGTTAAATCAAATCTACCGATTTCTTTGTTGTCATTAAACATCGGTCTTTCGCCTTGTCCAACTCTGATGGAAACTGCTGGCTGATTGTCGCTCGCGGTAGAGAAAACCTCTGATTTTTTGGTTGGAATTGTGGTATTTGCTTCAATAAGTTTGGTAAATACAGAACCCATTGTTTCAATACCTAAAGAAAGTGGTGTAACATCTAATAATAAGACATCTTTTACATCACCGGTTAAAACTCCACCCTGGATCGCAGCACCTAAAGCTACTACCTCATCCGGGTTTACGCCTTTTGAAGGTGTTTTACCGAAGAACTTTTCTACCTGCTCCTGAATAATCGGAATTCTGGTAGAACCACCAACTAAAATTACTTCGTCGATGTCTGCGGTTGTAAGCCCGGCATCAGAAAGTGCTTTTTTACAAGGTTCCATGGAGCGTTGTACCAAATCAGCAGCTAACTGTTCGAATTTCGATTTGGTTAAAGTTTTCACCAGGTGTTTTGGTCCGGTAGCTGTAGCTGTAATATAAGGAAGGTTGATTTCTGTTTGGGTAGAAGATGACAACTCGATTTTTGCTTTTTCCGCAGCTTCTTTTAATCTTTGAAGCGCGATTGGATCTGCTTTCAAATCAACACCTTCTTCGGTTTGGAACTCATTTGCCAACCAGTTGATGATAACATCATCAAAATCGTCACCACCTAAGTGTGTATCACCGTTTGTGGACAATACTTCGAAAACGCCGTCACCCAAATCAAGGATAGACACGTCAAAAGTACCACCACCTAAATCGTAAACTGCGATTTTCTGATCTTTATGGCTTTTATCCAAACCATAAGCTAAAGCTGCAGCTGTAGGCTCGTTGATAATTCTTTCTACTGTTAAACCAGCGATTTCACCAGCTTCTTTTGTAGCCTGTCGCTGTGCGTCATTAAAGTAAGCCGGAACAGTAATTACCGCTCTTGTTACCTCCTGACCCAGATAATCTTCCGCTGTTTTCTTCATTTTCTGAAGAATCATTGCAGAAATTTCCTGTGGTGTATATTCACGGTCGTCAACTTTTACTTTTACAGTATCGTTTGGACCTTTTACTACTTTATATGCTACTCTACCAATTTCAGTGGCGTCATCTTTAAAATGTGTACCGATAAATCTTTTGATTGAATAGATTGTTTTTGTTGGGTTGGTTACCGCCTGTCTTTTTGCAGGATCACCTACTTTTCTTTCGCCATCTTCTGTAAAAGCTACGATCGATGGTGTGGTTCTTTTACCCTCTGCGTTTGGGATAACAACAGGATCTTTACCTTCCATTACCGCAACGCATGAGTTGGTTGTACCTAAGTCAATTCCGATTATTTTACTCATATCATTTATTTTTAATTATTACCATTATTTGTTCAGGCAGGTTTTCTCCAATTTTATACCAACAAAAAAACTATGACAAATTGACATAATTGCGATACTGACAACGAAAAAGGCATTTTATATTGCTATAAAATGCCTTAATTAAGCGTGAAAAATATATTTATTTTTTTAATGTCAAAATATAAGCAACCATTTTTTTCGCGTTTTCCTGGCTCATTCCGGCGTGAGGTGTCATTGGGATTTCGCCCCAGTTTCCTTTTCCACCTTCAATGATTTTGCCTGCAAGCATATCAATATCCGCTTCGGTATATTTATCTGCTACTTCCTGGTAAGATGGTCCCACCACTCTTACATCCATTTTATGGCAGGTAAGGCAGTCGCCACCTTCAATTAATGCAAGACCTTCATGCTTGCCTGCAGCTGCAGAATCTACTACTGTATTTACAGGTTCTTCCAACATCACATTAGAGTCCAAATTAGGATTTACTTCTTTTTTATTACATGAAACAATTGCGATTAAGCCGCATATCATCAGATACTTTTTCATTCGGATATAATTTAAATCTATTTAATTTCTTAGGAGCACAAATTTCACGATAATTATCATACTTCGTGTATGACTACGGTCATAATGCAAAGTTACAAAAGATTACTACTTTTGACTATACAAAAAAATAAAATAATGAAATCACTAAAGACAGTTGCAATTGCAGCATTAGCGTTCACCTTATTCTCTTGTGGGGGTGACAAGAACACGGATACGATCCCAACGGCATCTACTGAAACTACAACTACAGCGGCGGAAAGTGCAGCACCGACAACAGCGGATGCAGCAACTTATGATCCAAACCGCGGTTTAGGAAAACATGAAAACGTTGACGTTAGCAAATTTGATCCAGCGATGGCTGCAGCAGGTAAAAAAATCGCCGAAGTTAAATGTACTTCATGCCACAAACCAACAGACGAACGATTGGTTGGACCAGGTTGGTTAGGAGTAACTAAAAGACAAACTCCGGAATGGATTATGAACTTTATTTCTAACCCAGATCCAATGATCGACGTAGATCCTGAATTACAAAAACAACTTGAGCTTTGTTTGGTAAGAATGCCAAATCAAGGTTTAACTGATACTGATGCCCGTGAAGTTCTCGAATACATGAGACAGATCGACGGCGCAAAATAAAATGCTCTACCGATGAATGGTAAAGCATACTTTGCCATTCATCTTTCCTTTTCCTTTCTCTTCTGAAAGAATAATTAATCCATATATGAAAACTTACAAGAAAATTGCAATTGCAGCCTTTGCTGCGGTTAGTATCGTCGCATGTAAACCCAAGGGCACCAAAAATGTTGTCTCCGGTGATGCTGCTGAAAAAGTTTACGTTGCACCAGGGCAGCATGATGAGGTTTACAACTTTGTCAGCGGTGGTTTCAATGGCCAGATCAGTGTAGTAGGACTGCCGAGTGGCAGAACGCTGAAAATAGTTCCTGTCTTCTCAGTTCACCCGGAAAACGGTTATGGTTTCAGCGAAGAAACAAAACCAATGCTGGAAACTTCACATGGTTTCGTGCCTTGGGATGATCAGCACCACCTTTCACTTTCGCAAACGAATGGTGAAATTGATGGCCGCTATTTATTTGCCAACGCAAACAACACACCGCGCGTTGCAAAAATCGACCTGAAATCTTTTAAAACTACCGAAATTCTGGAGATTCCAAACTCTGCCGGAAATCACTCCTCACCTTTCCTTACAGAAAATACCGAGTATGTAGTGGCTGGAACGCGTTTCGCAGTACCGGCTGATGGCGATGGCGATGTTCCGATTGAATCTTTCAAAGAAAACTTCAAAGGATATCTTTCTTTCATCGGAATCGATAAGGAAGATGGAAAAATGGATATTACTTTCCAGATTGAAGCACCGGGCTTCAACTTTGACCTTTCACACGCCGGAAAAGGGAAATCTCACGGTTGGTTCTTTTTCTCTTGCTACAACTCAGAACAGGCAAATACACTTCTTGAAGTAAATGCCTCTCAAAATGAGAAAGATTTCATCATGGCGGTGAACTGGAAAAAAGCTGAAGAATATCTGAAAGCCGGAAAAGCCAAAAAAATGGCCGTAGAATACGCGCATAACACGTATGACGAAACTACACACATGGCGAAATCAGAGATTCTAAAAGAAGTTTCTGTACTTTCTGCTAAAGAACTGAAAGACATCGCGTATTTAATTCCATGTCCGAAATCTCCACATGGTTGCGATATCGATCCAACTGGTGAATACATTATCGGTTCCGGAAAATTGGCCGCTTTAATCCCTGTTTTTAGTTTTGATAAATTAATGAAAGCTATTAAAGACAAAAAATTTGCAGGTGAATTTGATGGAATTCCAATTCTAAAATATGAAGATGTTTTACATGGCGAAGTTCAAAAACCAGGTTTAGGACCTTTACACACCGAATTTGACGGAAAAGGAAATGCCTACACCTCCATGTTTGTATCTTCGGAAATCGTGAAATGGGACATTAAAACTTTGAAAGTTTTAGACAGACAGCCGACTTTTTATTCTACCGGTCACCTAATGGTTGTTGGCGGCGACACTAAAAAACCTTACGGAAAATATTTAGTTGCTTACAACAAAATCACCAAAGACCGTTATTTACCAACCGGCCCGGAATTGGCGCAATCTGCCCAGCTCTTCGACATTACGGGTGATAAAATGAAACTGCTGCTGGATTTCCCGACAATTGGCGAGCCACACTACGCGCAAGCCGGTCCCGCAGAATTATTTACCAAAAACCAGGTAAAATTCTTCAAACTCGAAGAAAATAAGCACCCTTATGTAACCAAAGGAGAAGGTGAAAGTAAGGTCGTTCGGGAAGGTAATAAAGTACATGTGTACATGACTTCTATCCGCTCACATTTCTCACCAGATAATATTGAAGGTGTAAAAGTCGGTGATGAAGTGTACTTCCACGTTACTAACCTCGAACAGGATTGGGATGTACCTCACGGATTTGCTATCAAAGGTGCACAAAACGCCGAGCTCCTTATCATGCCGGGTGAAACCTGCACACTGAAATGGGTTCCGCTGAAACCGGGAATGTACCCAATGTACTGTACGGATTTCTGTTCCGCACTTCACCAGGAAATGTCGGGCTACGTAAGAGTCTCTCCGGCAGGCAGCAACACGCCACTGATTTTCTCCTTGAATAACAAAAAGGATAACGCCCAAAGCCCAGTGAAAGAAGCGGAAACCAAAAATTAAATTTTTAAAAAAAGGGCAGTTTAACTGCCTTTTTTTGTTTTTATGATTTGTCTCAGTTAATGGATTTTTGCCTCATTTTGCTCGGAAAAAGTCCCGACCTTTACTTAGGAAATTATAGAAAAAATGCCTTTTTAACAGGAAAAAAAAATGAAAACACTTCCTCTTCATCAGTGGACAAAAATCACGCTAATCATCTTAGGTATTGCTCTGGCTGTGGCGATTTTTGTTCCCATTTGGTCTATCTATCTGAACGCGCCACAATACCCCGAAGGACTTGCGATGTTCATCCACTCCAATAAAGTGAGTGGTGAATATCAAATCATCAACGGTTTGAACCACTACATCGGCATGAAAGAAATTCACGCTGATGAATTTTGGGAATTTAAAATTTTACCCTATGCGTTGGCATTTTTTGCTGCTTTATGTTTGCTCGCAGCTTTCATGAACAGCCGAAAAATCCTGTACTTTGTCACCGGACTTTTTCTTCTTTTCGGAGTAGGTTTCGTGATTGATTTCTGGCGCTGGCTTTACGATTACGGCCACAACCTAAATCCAAATGCGGCGATTATTGTCCCCGGAATGTCTTACCAACCGCCGCTGTTGGGCTATAAGCAATTGCTCAATTTCGAAGTCTGGTCTTATCCCAATATTGGAGGCGGCATCATGATCGGCACCGGAATTATTTTGATTATCTTAGCATTTGTAGAATTTCGTTCAGCTAAAAAAGTGGTGTAAATTTAACCTGCTAAAAGCATTAAAATTTAAAAAAATAAAAATCATGAATTTCATTAAAAACACTCTCATCGTTGCCGGAATGCTTTCTTTGGCCGCTTGCGCGGAAAAAGGTCCACAGGAAATTACCATCGGAAAAGACCAGTGCGACAACTGCAAGATGACAATCTCCGAGCCGAAATATGCTACGCAATTGCTGACGGAAAAAGGCAGAGTTTATAAATTTGATGACATCGCTTGTCTGCGCGATTACGAAGCGACAAATCCCGAAAATACCGGAAGTGCAACCGTTTACGTGGCAGATTTCCCAAGCGGAAAATTTGTGGAAAGCAGTACTGCAACTTTTATTAAAGGCGGCCAAATTAAAAGCCCAATGGGCGGAAATACCCAGGCATATTCCGACAAAGCAGCAGCGGAAAAAGCAGCTTCAGAACTCGGCGCCACACTTACAAATCCATAATATCAAAACTGAAGGATTCGTCTGCAGTTAAGATGAAAATGAAAAAAACATCCTTTTTACCGTTAATTTTTCTCTTTCCGTTTTTTGCTTTTTCCGCAGTTTTCAAGGTGGGCAAAAACGAGGAATTTAAAACCATAAAACAAGCTATCGCCGCCGCAAAAAGCGGCGATACGGTTGTTGTACAAAAGGGGATTTACCGCGAAGGAACGATTGATATCGAAAAACCGCTTACTTTACTCGGCATTGAAAGACCTATTTTAGATGGAAATTTCAAAGGAGAAATCATTACTTTTCGTGCAGATAATATTGTGCTGAAAGGTTTTAAACTTATCAACAGCGGCCGCGATGAAATTCAGAGTATCGCCGCGGTTCATATTTATACCAGCAGCAATTCGGTCATTGAAAATAATATTTTCGAAAATAATTATTTCGGAATCTATGTACAGCGCGGTTACCGCATTTTAATTAATAAAAACAAAATTACTACAAACCGAGGCAGTTCGCAGGAAAGCAGCGGCGACGGTATTCACCTACTCGGCAGCCGCGAAATCTGGGTGAAAAACAATTACATCAGTGGTCACAAAGACGGCATTTACCTCGAAAAAAATGTTAAATGCTACGTCTATCATAACCTTTCCCGCGACAATTTGCGCTACGGTCTGCACTTTATGTTTTCCAATGACAGCGTTTACACCGCCAATGTTTTCGATAATAATGGTGCCGGCGTTGCGGTGATGTACGCCATGAATGTCAGCATGTACCACAACAAATTCATCAATAACTGGGGCGACAGCGTGTACGGACTTTTGCTGAAGGAAATTTCTTACAGCAAAATCCGAGGAAATGTTTTCCAGAACAATACCACGGGAATTCTTGCCGACGGCGCCACCAAAATCGACTTTTACAACAACCAGTTTGAAGACAACGGCTGGGCGCTGAAAATCAATGCGAATTGTATGGAAAATCGCGTTTTCCGGAACAATTTCATTAACAATACTTTTGATGTAAGCACGAGTGGTTCGGTGGTGATGAACGATTTCCGCTTTAATTTCTGGGACAAATATGAAGGTTATGATCTGAATAAGGATAAGATTGGTGATGTGCCTTTTCATCCGCTGAGTTTATATTCGGTTTTGGTTGAACAAAATCCGTCGATTATGTTGCTTTTCCGGAGTTTTCTCGTGGATACTTTAGATAAAATGGAAAAAATACTGCCGACACTTACACCGGAAAGTTTTGTGGATGAAAATCCTGTATTAAAACCGGTAAAAATTTAGAGCTTTTAAAGCCCATTTTTTTAAAACGATGATGTGAGCATCTGAATGATATGATTGAAATAAAAAATTTAACCAAGAAATTTAACAAGTTCACCGCGCTGGATGATGTGAACTTAAAATTCGAAAATGGACATTCCATTGCGCTGATCGGTCCGAACGGATGCGGAAAAACCACCATCATTAAATGTATTTTAGGTTTAAATGTCGTGGAAACCGGCGATGTTCTGGTGGATGGAAAAAGCGTAAAAGAAGATTACCGCTACCGCGAAATCATTGGTTATATGCCGCAGATTGGTCGTTATCCGGAAAATATGACCATTGAAGAAACCATAAAAATGATCAAAGAAACCCGGAAAAATTCTGAGGAAGAACTGGACACCGAACTTCTGGAAGCCTTCGATCTGAAAAGCATTTATAAGAAAAAAATGCGCACGCTGTCGGGTGGAACTACCCAAAAAGTAAGCGCCGTGCTTGCGTTTCTGTTTAATCCGAAAGTCATCATTCTCGATGAACCGACTGCCGGCCTCGATCCGCTGGCTACAGAAATTCTGAAAAATAAAATCCTCAAGGAAAAAAATAAAGGGAAACTCATCATTATCACTTCGCATCTTTTAAGCGAACTCGATGATATGATTACCGAAATCGTTTTCATGAACGAAGGAAAACTTCTCGTGCACCAATCCGTGGAAGAACTGAAAACGCAAACCAATACGGCGAAAATTTCCGACGGAATTATTTCCATTTTAAAAGCGATGAAAAAATGAACAAAATAGCACGTTTTATTTTATTTGATATTTTAAAAAACAAAATCGTAATTCTTTACACGGTTTTACTTTTCATCATTTCCTGGTCGGTTTTAGGTCTTGAAAGCAATTACACCAAAGCAACTTTAAGTTTGCTGAATGTGGTTTTGCTGGTTGTTCCGCTTGTAAGCATTATTTTTTCCACGATTTACGTGTACAACAGCTCGCAGTTTATTGAACTTTTGCTGAGTCAGCCGGTGCCGCGCGCGAAAGTTTGGTTTAATTTATTTTTAGGCCTTTCAACGGCATTAATTTTAGCTTTTCTGCTCGGTTGCGGAATTCCGATTTTGCTATATTCATCAATAGAAACCGGCGCTTCACTGATAATTACCGGAGTTTTTCTGTCGATAATTTTCACCGCTTTAGCAATGCTTGCAGCGATTTCCAGCCGCGACCGCGCGAAAGGAATCGGTGTTTCCATTTTTATCTGGATGTTTTTCGCCATTATTTACGACGGAATTTTACTTGTGCTGATGTTCCAACTCGGAGATTATCCGATTGAGGGAATTATGGCCACTTTAGCAGCAATAAACCCGATTGGTTTATCACGAATTTTTGTGCTTTTGCAGCTGGATGTTGCCGCGATGTTGGGTCAGGCAGGTGCGATTTTCAAACAGGTTTTCGGTTCCGGTGGCGGCTTGGTTATTTCAATGATTATTTTAACCTTGTGGACTTTCGTTCCGTTTTTGTGGTCGCTTCTGAAATTTAACAAAAGAGACCTTTAAAGCACGGAAATTTTTTTTCTGTTATACGTGATAAAACTCAGCCTATTAACCTGTTACAATGTGATTGCAATCATACTTTTTCATTTTTTATAGACTTAAATTTATATTGTTAAAAGACTTAAAAACCTGACTTCTTCCGAAAAACTAACAAATAAAATAAAGACTATGAAAAAATCAATTATGATGCTTGCTGTTCTCGCGCTTGCTTTCTCTTCCTGCGCGAAAAGCGAAGAAGCAGCGACAACTGAAACCACCAGCACAGAAAATGTGGCAGTTGGAGGTCAGGAAGCTGTTCAGGACGATGAGAGTGCGCCCGACATCGTAAAACTT
This sequence comes from Kaistella treverensis, assembly GCF_900114045.1. Lineage (GTDB taxonomy): Bacteria > Bacteroidota > Bacteroidia > Flavobacteriales > Weeksellaceae > Kaistella > Kaistella treverensis. Next base: position 247,739 of record NZ_FORQ01000003.1, on the reverse strand, counting down.
GCAGTCAGCAATAAAGACCTTTCTACTTTAGTTACAGGAGTTCAGGCGGCAGGTCTTGCGACTTCATTAAGCAACGCCGGACCTTTTACGGTTTTCGCACCAACTAACGAAGCTTTCGATAAACTACCAGCAGGAACTGTCGATGATCTTCTAAAAGCGGAAAATAAGGATAAACTTAACGATATTTTAAGCCATCACACTTACGTCGGCGTCATCAAAGCGGATCAGTTCACTGATGGCCAAAATCTCGGCATGGTGGATGGAAAATCAATCACCATTAAAATGGTGGATGGCAAACCAACTGTAAATGGTACAGCGCACATCATTGCTTCAGTACCTGCATCGAACGGAATGGTGCACGTAGTAGACAACGTAATTTTACCGCAATAAAGACTGTTTTTTTTGATTTAGATTTAATGTTTTGTTTACACTTTCCAATTAAGTGGGAAGTGTTTTTTTATATCGTTTTTGGTTTCAGGCTGAACCAAATATAAAACAGTGAAAACATCATCAATAATGAAACTGCTAAAAGAATTTCTGCCGCGTACGGAACCGCAATATATTGTGTGGAGAAGAGGCCCATTAAACCTAAAACCGCTTCATTAAGGAAAATTCCTAACAGCAGCAATTTTAAGCCTGTGGTGACCGGTTTTGTCATTTTAAAGACATTGGTCGCTAAAATCTGATTTAAAAGGAAAATCGAAACACACATCAAAAGAATCAGGTGAAGGTAAGCGATAACCACATTTCGGAAACCAAAAGCAAACTGGCTGAGGACCGGAACATTTGAGCCGAGCTGCAGCAAAATTTTCATGAAAAAAGCGAAGCCGACATACATCAAAACAAATCTTTGCAAGGCGGAAAAATTCTGCACTACTTTGCCCCAATTTTCTTTCACAACTTGATAGAGTTTGAAGGCGGAAACTGTTTGAGCAATTGTTCCAAGCAAAATGACAATCAGAATCCAAAGCGGAATTTTCATCCATAAAACTGAAAGTCCGTAACCGATTATGCAGCCGATAAACATCAGCCAGAAAATGAGTTTATTGTCTTTTTCGGTGATTACCGCGCCGATATTTTTCAGCGAAAGCATCAGAAAACCGATGCAGCAGAAAATGAAAAATCCGTTATACTGGAAATGAAGATAATAATAGGTGGACGCGAGATACAGCGTTTGGTTCATATTTTCGGTCGCCATCATGTAGCTTAAGTTGAAAACGCCTGCTGAGGAAATTACGGCGAAAAATAGTCCGGCTAAAAACCAGGGTTTTATCAAATCACGCGTGCCGCGCAAATCGCGGAGTAAAAAGAAAAAGAATGCAAAACTGGTGAGCAACGCCGCAGTAGAAGCCGCTATTGAAACCGAGAAATAACCGTTGTAAATAAAACTCGGAATCATTACATATGCTGATACCGCATTGATAATCAGCAGAATATTGTATTTTTTTAGCGTTTCAGCAGGTAAAATTCCGTACAGATAGCGGATGATAAGAACGTAGATAATTTGGGTAATCCAGCCGTAAAAAGCAAAATGCGAATGCGCTTCCTGCATGAATTTCTGGTCCACAATCGGCAGCGAATATGCGATTTTATAACGCATAATAACGCCTAAAATGGCAACAATAAAAAAGTTAAGAACTGAAAACCGGAGCCAAAAAACAATATTCTTCATATTACAAAAATAAAAGCAAAAAACTGATTAACACTAAGATTCAGATGATTTTCGGTATGATTTCCATCAGCCTTTTTAATAAATTATTTTACCGTTTACAATTTCCAGTTTCTCCTCTTTTTCCATTTTTTTTATGGTGCGGATAACGGTTTCAATGCGGAGGCCGGTCATGTGCGCCAAATCTTTCCGCGTAAGCTGAATCAAAACTTTTTCATCCGGCTTTCCCATTTCTCTTTTGAAATCCTGCAGCTGAAGCGTAATGCGGTCTTCGGGATTGAAGAGGACAATTTGCTTTAAAAGCTGGCTTTTTTTAATGGATTTATTCGCCACAGAAAGCGTGAATTCAAACAGAATTTCCGGATTTTCCTTTAAATATTTAATCAGATTGTCGCGCGGAATCTTAATGATTTCGGCTTTGTCGGTGCAGACTTCCACATTTCCGGGAAAACCAACGCCGAGAAGTACTGCCGGTTCTGCGAAAAAATGGCCGGCTTTTACTTTGTGCTGCAACAGTTCCTTGCCTTTTTCAGTCAGGTTAGAAACCGAAAGTTCGCCTTCTTTCAGATAATGAAAAAATTGTGAGCACTCCCCTTCGCTAAAAATAATATCACCTTTATAATATTTCTTAAATTCAGCTTTTGTCTGTTTTAATAAATCGTCTTCCAGTAAAAATTTCATTTATTGCAGTTGTAGTTCCTCAAATATAGCAAAGTTTTTACGTTAAATTTTACTAAAAACGCGATAATTTTGCTGATCTTCACCAAAAATCCACCATTATACCCATCTTAAATCTCTATTTTTGAAGAAGTAAAAAAGTAGAATGTCCAATCTTTTCAATCCGCGTGATATTACGTGGCTCGCCTTTAATGAACGTGTGCTCCAGGAAGCCATGGATCCTCATGTTCCGCTGCATTTGCGTATTCGGTTTATGGGAATTTTTTCGAATAATCTGGACGAATTTTTCCGAGTTCGCGTTGCCGGTTTAAAGCGCGCCATGGATTTTAAAGAAAAATTCATCACCGAATCTTTTTACCAGCCGCCAACCAAAATCTTGCAGAACATTACCGATATCGTAATCCGACAACAGCAGAATTTCGATAAAACCTGGACAAAAATTCAGGTGGAAATGGCGGAACAGAATGTTTACATTAAAACTGCAAAAAATCTAACCGTAAAGCAGCAAAAATTTGTGGTTGATTATTTTGATGAGTTTGTTGAAAGCAACGTCATCCCGATTTTGCTTCACGAAAATACTGCAATGCCGTATTTGCGAGATAAATCGCTGTATTTGGGCGTAGCAATGCGGAAAAAAGATTTACAGTACGAAAGTCAATTCGCGATTATCGAAATTCCGTCACGCACTTTAGGACGTTTCGTTTTGCTTCCAAGCGAAAACGACGGTGAAAAAAATGTGACTTTGCTCGAAGATGTCATCATTCATAATTTACCGCATATTTTCTCCTATTTTGGATATAAAGAATTTGTGGCGCATTGCTTCAAAGTTACCAAAGATGCGGAGTTTGATTTAGATAACGACATCCGTACGACGCTGGCAGAAAAAATTGAAAAAGGCATAAAATCGCGGCGAAAAGGAAAACCGACGCGTTTCGTTTTTGACAAAGAAATGGATAAGGCTTTGCTTGAATTTCTGATCCGAAAGCTGAATTTAAGCAAAAAAGACAGCATTATTCCGGGTGGAAAGATTCATAATTTTCGGCATTTCATGGAGTTTCCAGATGTTTTTGAGACGCATCAAAAACCCATTGAAAGAACTTCCTTCGATCATGCTGATTTCGTCGGAAAGCGAATCACCGATGTCATTCAAAAAACCGATATCTTGCTTTCCTTTCCGTATCATAAATTCACGCCTGTCATTGATTTGTTACGCGAAGCTGCGATGGATCCGGAGGTAAAATCAATTCAAATTACTGCGTACCGACTGGCGAGCAATTCAAAAATTATCAATGCTTTGATAAACGCCGTACGCAACGGCAAAGAAGTGACAGTGATGCTGGAACTCCGCGCGCGTTTCGACGAAGAAAATAATCTGGGCTGGAAAGAAATTCTGGAGCAGGAAGGCGCAAAAGTTCTGGTCGGAATTCCAAACAAGAAAGTTCACGCGAAACTGTGTGTCATCAAAAAAAGAGTACACAATAAAACCCTTCAGTATGGTTTTGTAAGTACCGGAAATTTCAATGAAAAAACGGCTAAAATTTACGGCGACCATTTGCTGATGACTTCCGACCGCGCAATTATGGCAGACATCAACAAAGTTTTCAGCGTTCTAAAAAAGCCAAAACACGACATTATGCTTGCATTGAAATCCTGTAAAAACCTTTTGGTTTGCCCTGATTTTATGCGCGAAAAAATCATCCAGCACATTGATAAAGAAATTGATGAAGCTAAAGCCGGCAAAAAAGCTTTGATTATCATTAAAGTAAATTCCTGCAGCGACCGCGCGCTCATCACCAAAATTTATGAAGCCGCGAAAGCCGGCGTGACGGTGAAAATGATCGTGCGCGGCATTTACTGCGCCATCAACCAGAAAGATTTTAAGCAAAAAATTTCCGCGATCAGCATCGTTGATGAGTATCTGGAACATTCGCGCATCATGTATTTTTACAATAAAGGTCAGGAAGACATTTACATTTCCTCCGCCGACTGGATGACGCGAAATCTGGATCACCGCATTGAAGCGGCGGCAAAAATCACGCAGAAAAATTTAAAAAAGGAAATCAAGGAACAGCTTGACATTCAGCTGAATGATAATGTAAAAGCCAGAATTCTCGATAAAAAACTTAGGAATTTTTATGTGCAAGATGGAGATGTTCCGATCCGTTCCCAAATCGAAATTTACCATTATCTAAAAGACAAAGTTTCAACTAGCTAAACTGAAAAAAAATGCCTGAAAAGCGGCAAATTTTTCGTTTTAAATTCACCAAGATAAACCGCAAAAATATCTGCTTTTAGCCGGATATTTCCGCTATCTTTGCCATGCTTTTAGAAAAGGGAATCGTGTGAAAATCACGGACTGTCCCCGCAACTGTAAATCACGCTAAAGAATTGCTTCGGAAAAACCACTGGAAACGGGAAGGTGAAGCAAAGTGAAAGTCAGGAGACCTTGCTGAAAGTACCATTATTAAACGCTTTCGGAGGAAGAGTCGTGAATTGCTGGAAATTTTTTTTCGGCTATTTTACCTACATTTTTCCGATAAGTACACTTTAACCAAAAATTATTTTTTTATGAAAAAAAGATTATTTTTTGTTGGAGCAATGCTTGTCGTAAGTTCAGACATTTTTGCCCAACAGGAATTTCAAATCGATGAAGTGACCATCGCTTCCAAAACCAAACAGCAACTTTACAAAACCGGAAAAAACGTGCAATTGGTCACGGAAAAAGATCTGGAAAAACACAGAGGTCAGGATTTGTCAGAAGTGCTCAGCCAGGTTTCCGGTTTTCAAATTGTCGGAAACCAAAACAACAGCCAGGAACCGAAAGCTATGAAAATCCGTGGAGGAAAAAGTGCGAATGTTCTCATTTTAATTGATGGAATTCCGATGAAAGACGTCACCGGTAATGACTATAATGTTTCTGATTTACGGCTACTGGCTGTGGAAAATGTAGAAAGCATTGAGATTTTAAACGGAGCTTCGTCGGTTTTGTACGGCAGCAACGCTACGGTTTCGGTGATCAACATTAAAACCAAAAAATCCGCAACCAAAAACATCGAAGGAATTGTTGGCGCGCGCGCCAGTTCATTTAAAACATTTGCGCAGAACGCTTTAGTAAAAGGAAAAATCAGCCGCTATAATTACCAAATTTCCGGTTTTAACGAAAAGTCCGAAGGACTTTCTTCCGCGAAAGGCGAGAATTTTGAAAAAGACGGTTTTGAAAAGCAAAACGTAAACGCCAATCTTGGCTACGCTGATGAAAATTTCGACGTCAACATTAACGGCGGATGGAATCATCATCTTTTCCAATACGACGGCGGCGCTTTTACCGACGGAGATTACCGTTCGGATGACCAGCAAAGTTACATTGGTGGAAATGCAAATTTCAGATACAACAAAGGTGAAATCACTCTAAATACCAGATTTTCAGGCAATGAAAGACTTGGTCAAAGTTTGGTAAATACCGAATATCAAGACCTGTTTTCGTATTCCGGCACAGATTTTTTCACCGAATTATTCAACCATTATGAGTTCAATGAAAATATCGGTTTTACCGCCGGCGTTCAGTTTGAAAACCAAAAAATGGGCGCAAAATCGCTGCCGTGGGGCGGAACTTCTTTGCAGGAAGATTTGAAAATGGATGATACCAAACTTCAGACTTTTGATGCTTTCGCAAATTTCAATTTCAAATATAACATTTGGAATCTGGACGCGGGCGCGAGAATGACCGATAATTCTAAATTTGGAAATCACTGGGTTTACAGCCTTAACCCTTTTATTTTAAAAGAACTCGAAACCGTCTATTTTAAGCTCGGTTATTCATATGCAACGGCGTTTATCGCCCCGACTTTATACCAAAATTACGGTTCGCTGCCGTACGTTTTACCAAATTTTGATTTGAAACCGGAAACCAATTCTTCACACGAAATCGATTTAAGTTTAGGTAAAAAAGACCGAAGCATCGTTTTTACGGCGAGCTTGTTTCAGCGCGAAGAAAAAGATGCTTTTGCGTACGAAATCACAGATTTTCAAACATACGCCGGACAGTTTAAAAACGTTGGCGAAAATACGGTGAAAGGTTTTGATATTGGTTTCACGTATAAGCTGAATGAAATGCTGAATTTTGGTGGGAATTTCAGCTTTGTGGAAAAAGACAAACGAGAAACCATGTTACGACAGCCGAAACAGCGTGTAAATTCGTTTCTAGAAATTTTGCCGTTTAAAAGCACCAGAATTAATTTCATTCACCAGTTTGTGTCGAGAAGAAGTGATGCTTTTTACAATTCCGAGACTTTTATGGTTGAAAATGTGGATTTGAAAGGTTATAATTTGTTCAATTTAAACATAAACCAGAAAATTTCGCCAAAGATTGAAAGTTATCTGAACATCGGAAATCTTTTCAACATATCGTATGTGGACGTTATCGGCTTTACAACGAAACCGCGAAATTACTCGCTCGGCGTAAATTATCAGTTTTAAAAACTTAAAGAAAAAACCCTTTCAAAATTTTGAGAGGGTTTTTTATATTTTTTAATTTTTTGCCAAAATAAGGCCCAAAATTTCAGCTTCTTTAATGACAAAGTTTCGCGCTTCGGTTTTATCGTTTGCAATTTCACCTTCCAAAATCGCTTCTTTCACTTTTTCTTTTAAAATCCCGATTTCTCGTCCGGGCTTAAGGTTGAAAAGTTCCATAATTTCTTCGCCGGAAATCGGTGGCTGAAAATTCCGGACCTGGTCTTTTTCTTCAACTTCTTTTATTTTTACGGCAACTTCTTCAAAATTCCGCTTAAATTTTGCCTGTTTTGAAGCGTTTTTTGTGGTAATGTCCGCTTTACACAGCGTAAATAAATCTTCGAGATCGTCGCCAGCGTCGAATAAAAGTCGGCGCAGCGCCGCATCTGAAGTGTCGTCATCAATCAAAGCAATCGGGCGCGACGAAAGTTTTACCAATTTTTGAACATATTTCATGTCGCTTCCCATCGGTAGTTTCAGACGGTGAAAAAGATTTTTGACCATTTTAGAGCCTAAAAATTCGTGGCCGTGAAAAGTCCAGCCGCTGCCTTCCAGAAATTTTTTTGTCGGTGCTTTACCGATGTCGTGCAACAAAGCTGCCCAACGAAGCCAGAGATTATCGGTGTTTTGCGAAATATTATCTACCACTTCCAGCGTGTGCCAAAAGTTATCTTTGTGCGTTTGACCTTCAATTTCTTCAATTCCGCGAAGTGCAGTGAGTTCTGGAATTATTAACGGCAAAATGCCTGTTTTTTCCAATAATTTCAAACCGAGCGAAGGTCTTTCGGAAAGCATGATTTTGTTGAATTCCACCATAATGCGTTCCATCGAAACGATTTTGATTCTCGCAGCTTCTTTGGAAATCGCGTTCAGCGAATTTTCTTCAATTTTAAAATTTAAAGTGGAAGCAAAACGAATCGCGCGCATCATCCGCAAAGGATCGTCAGAATAAGTTTGGCTCGGTTCTAAAGGCGTGCGCAAAATTTTCTGCTGAAGATCTTTTAAACCATCAAACGGATCGATGAGTTCACCAAAATTTTCCGGGTTTAAAGAGATCGCCAAAGCATTAATTGTAAAATCACGGCGTTTCTGGTCATCTTCCAAGGTGCCGTTTTCTACCGACGGATTTCGGGAATTTTCGGAATAGCTTTCTTTTCTGGCACCAACAAACTCCAGGTCCAAACCTTTATGTTTGAACATCGCGGTACCGTAATTTTTAAAAAGGGAAACTTTGGGTGTAGGTTCAATTTCGTGGGCAACGGCTTTTGCCAAAGTCATTCCGTTTCCTTCTGTCACAAAATCGATATCGGTGGGCACCGAACGGTGTAAAAGCAAATCGCGCACGTAACCGCCGACGATAAAAACGGTTTGTCCGTTTTTCTGGGCGACTTCGGAGATTAATTTAAAGAGTTTTAAATTTCTGTTTTGCGTGAGATTGATGTTCATAAGCTGCCGCGAAGATTTTTGCAAAGATAAAGCTTCTGGCGGGAACTTTTTTAGCTGAACAAACAGCAAATTTTTGAAAATTGCTTCTTACTGCACGTTGTTGTCCTGTAAAAGCCAATCATCTATTTCTTCTTTCAAATATTCGGTTTGAAGTTTTATGGCATCCAGAAAATCATCGGGAATACTGGTGACATCGGTGTGCTCCAGATTCCATAATTCTTCCGACATGGTTTCATATTCTGTAAAGACTCTTTTGAAACGTGGACTTTCTTTTTCCAAGGCTTCAATTTTCTTTTGAAACGGCTTGAACTTTCGGGGTGGTGACTTGGTTCTCATGGCGTGATTTATTAGGTTTTGTGTCGAAATATTTTCAATTAAAATTTAAAAATCTGCGAAATTCAATCTTCAATAACTGCCTAAAAATGAAAACTTTATAATCGTATTTTCTTATTTGGCAAAATAAAAGTAAACAAAATAGAAAGACGAAAAAATAATTTAACATCTTTTTCTGATTGTTTAACATATAATTTTAAATTTGCAAGTTGAGTTATGAAGCAACTTCTTTTTAAGCAAAAACAGATTGTTTTTTTTGGTATCGCAGGAGCGCTGAGCGCTTTTGTAGAAATTGGATTTTTTAAGATTTTTACCCTTTATTTGCCGGTTTTTTTTGAAAATGAAAGAAATTTCCACGGCATTCATTTCCCTTTAAGCAACATTTTTTCTACCAGCTGCGGCATCATCACCAATTATTTCCTGAGCATCTGGTTTGTATTTGAAAGAGGCAAACATTCGAAAAGGCGGGAATTTGTTTACTTTATGACGGTTTCGGTTTTTTCCACCATTTTAAGCTTAATTTTTTTCCAGATTTTCTTCAGCTTTATCTTCAGCGATCATCTGGATGTCGGCGTGTTCGTCTTCAGCCGTGAGATTTTAAGTAAAATTTCTGCGATCCTGCTTGTTTCGATTTTAAATTATTCCGTAAAAAAGAAAATCATTTTCAACGGATAAGGTTTTAGACAAAACCAGAAAAAATGCCATTTTATGACGAAATTTTTTAATTATCTCTGGCGCGGATGGATGATATTATTAGGTGCGGTGCTCACCTTTTTATTGGCGATTCCCGTTTTGGCTTTCTCCGTAAAAAAAGAACATTACCCCGTTGCTTATAAATTCATCCGGCTCTGGTGTTTCGGTATGTTTTACGGAATGGGTTTTCGGTATGACTTAATAAAGCTCACGGAAAAAAAAATCGATAAAAACCGGCAATATGTTTTCATTTCCAACCACACTTCGATAATGGATGTGATGTTACCGTGCATTTTAATGCCAAATCATCCGCTGTGTTATGTCGGTAAAAAAGAAATCGAAAAAATCCCGGTTTTTGGGTTGGTTTACAAAAGAATCTGCGTGATGGTGGACCGCAGTTCGCCAAAAAGCCGCGCCGACGTTTACCGCCGCTGCGCGGAAAGAATGGAAGAAGGCGACAGCATCGTCATTTTTCCGGAAGGTGGCGTGGCTGAAGATACTTCGATAATTCTGGACACCTTTAAAGACGGCGCTTTCACCTTGGCTTCAAAACATCAGTCGCCGCTGGCAGTTTTTACTTTTGTGGGTTTAAAGGAAATGTTTCCGTTCGATGCGTCGCGTGGTTTTCCGGGAAAAGTGAAAGTTTATTTCACCGATGTTATCGAACCAGAAGAAAGTGTTTCCGAGCTGAAAAGCGCGGCTTTTAACCAAATCAAAAATGTGTTGGTAAACCACCAATAATGGAATAAAACGGCTATATTTGTTTTCAAAAAATAACTTTATATGTCGACAAATTATTCTAAGCAAACCAATTGGGGACAGTTCGTGCCGTTGGTTACGGTCTTTTTCTTTTGGGGTTTCGTTGCAGCCAGTAACGATATTTTAATTCCGGTTTTCAAAAAAGCTTTTGATCTTACCCAAAGTCAAAGTCAGCTGGTTTCGGTTGCTTTTTACGTCGCATATACCGTAGGTTCTCTTATTTATATGTTTGTATCGCGCGCGATGAAGCAGGATTTGGTGAATAAAATTGGCTACAAAAACGGCTTAATTTTAGGTTTGCTGATTTCCGCTTCCGGAACTTTGCTATTTTATCCTGCCGCGAATCTCGGTTCATTTCCGCTAATGATTTCCGGACTTTTTATCGTAGGACTTGGGTTTTCGCTACAGCAGATTGTTGCAAATCCGCTTGCGATTGAAGTTGGACCTTCAGAAACCGGTTCGCAGCGTTTAACAATGGCAGGAGGAATCAATAACTTCGGAACGACCATCGGACCGCTGATTGTTTCTTTTGCGATTTTCGGTTCTGTAACCGCCGGAAATACCGAAGCGAGCATTGAATCGGTAAAAATTCCGTATTTGGTTTTGGGTGTTGCTTTTATTTTGGTGGCAATTTTACTTAAATTTTCGTCTTTACCACAAATTACTCCAACCATAAAAGAAGATACAGAAGATGTAATTCCGGGCGAACACCGCGATTCAGCTTTGAAATATCCGCAGTTGGTTTTAGGAATGATCGCGATTTTTGTTTACGTGGGCGTCGAAGTTTCTACGGCGAGTAATTTGCCGGCTTATATGGAAAATTCACTCGGATTTTCGACTAAAGATATTGCGCCTTACGTTTCGTTATACTGGGCTTCATTGATGATCGGGCGTTGGACCGGCGCTGTAGAAGCTTTTGATGTGACCTCCGGAACGAAGAAAATTCTGCGCTTTTTAGCACCTTATTTGGCTTTCGGAGTTTTCCTTTTGGTAAACGCCATCGCACAGCACGATCTCTCGCATTTTTATGTGTACGGACTGATTATTTTGGTGATGATCGCGGCCGATATTGCGAGTAAAGGAAATCCCGCGCGCATGCTGCTTATTTTCTCCGGCATGGGAATTTTAGCTTTGGTAATCGGAATGATGACCACCGGAATGACCTCGGTTTACGCATTTACAAGCGTTGGTTTGTTCTGCTCCACACTTTGGCCGTGTATTTTCGCGCTGGCGATTAACGGTCTCGGTAAGCACACCAATCAGGGTTCGGGATATCTAATTATGATGATTATGGGCGGCGGAATAGTTTCCTGGATTCAGGGCGTACTTGCAGATGCGGTGAACATTCATTTCAGCTACATCGTTGGCGTCGCGTGTTTCGCTTATCTGGCTTTCTACGCCGTTCAGGTGACCAAAATTCTGAAAAAGCAGGGAATTGAATTAGACAGCGTGGAAAAAGCAAATGCTCATTAATTTTAAAAAACTATATCGCAGAAAAAGATTTTGGGCAGGTTTATTACTTGCCCAATTTGTTTTGTTTTTTCTGTTTTCGAAAATCCAGTTTTTTTCGGCGTTATTCCATCATTTTTTTGAATTTCAGAAAGCGTCCCATCAAAAATTATTTGCGGGAATTCCGTTTTCGGTCGGTGATGTTTTATACATTTTGCTGATTATTTATTTCGCATTTATTTTCATTAAAATTTTAAACCGGAAAAAAAGGCCCGTTTACCTGCTAAAATTTTTAATGTTTTTAAATGTACTGTATTTCATCTACCAGATTTTCTGGGGAATGCTTTACTTTCAAAAACCACTTTTGGAAAAGCTACCGGAAAAAAATATCGGGTTAAATGAGGTAAAATTTCTGACTTTAAAATATCTGGAAAAATGCAAAAAATCGCGGGAATTTGTAAGTGAAGATGAGCACGGTGTTTTCAGAATTAATGATTTCCAGAAAGTGGAAACTGAAGTTTTAGCACAACAGAAAAAAATTCCGGCCTTTTTGAGCCGAAAATCTGCAACGGAAATTCATGCGTTTAAAAAGTCGCTGTTCCATAACGTCATAAGTTATAGCGGGATTTTGGGTTATTATAATCCGTTTACCGCCGAAACACAATATAATGCTGATTTACCGGACACGTATTTGCCGTTCACTTTAGCGCATGAAAGCGCGCATCAGCTTGGTTTTGCGCGCGAACAGGAAGCAAATTTCGTAGGTTATTTAATTGGAAGAAATTCGAAAAACCCAGATTTAAAATACAGCACAGACTATTTTGTTTTGAAATCACTTTTGAATTCATTGGTAGAAGAAAATCCGGAATTTGTAAAAAATGTGATTGATAATTATTCGGAAGGAATGAAACGCGACCGAAATGCGGAAAAATTATTTGTTGAAAAACATGCCGGATTGCTCGATATTTTTTTCGGTTTCACCAATGATCTTTTTCTGAAAAGCAACCAGCAGGACGGCACCATTACGTATTCTTATTTCATCGATCTGTTGCTGCGCTACGACGAAAATGTGAAATAAAAAGAATCGCAACTTACGAAGCGATTCTAAAAACACAAATGATGAAAAAAAATTTATTTACTCTCTAAGGATTTCTCCTTAAGCATTGTAAATGTAGTGCAAATTTACAACATTACCACATTGGTAAGTAGCTTTTTTATATTTTTTGCAGAGTGATATTTGTCACGTGAAAATCAAGATAATATGAAGAGGAAATCTTCATTAAATATTTGCCGCTACAAGGGCAAAAAATCTGAAATTGCTAAAACCGAAAAAACCCAGCTTTTGCCGGGTTTTTTTGTAGCGAAGACGGGAATTGAACCCGTGACCTCAGGGTTATGAATCCTGCGCTCTAACCAACTGAGCTACCTCGCCGTTTTGGTGGTGCAAATATAAAAATATTTTGTGAGGTAGCAAATAATTACTTTAACTTTAGATAAGAAATTACGTCGGCAGCGTGGTCTGGCTTTGCTATGATTTTGTTGTTAGCGTCCAGTATGAAATACGTTGGTGTCGCATGGATGTTGTAGGTGTCAGAATAAGAACTGTTCCAGCCTTTCAACTCTGTATCATTAATCCACGGAAGCATTTTCACCTTGCTTTCGTAGGCGCTTTTGTCATTGTCTAAAGACAAAGCAACGATTTCACCTTTCTGACCTTTAATAGCATTGTATTTTTCAATAAGCGTTGGCAGTTCTGCTTCGCAGTGCGAACATGTTGAAGCCCAAAAAACCACTACTTTTTTATCAGCCTTAATATCGTGAAGCGTTTTCGCGGTCGTGTTGCTGGCATTTTTAAATGTGTAATTCGGGAAAACCGCACCAATTTCCGTGTTTTTGTTGGTGGAAATGGTTTGAGCTAGCCGGTCGTTAATTGTACATTTTAAATTGGTGGCTTCGGTGAGATATTTATTTTTCAAATCGGGCATTCCATAGGTGTCGAAAATTTCAATCAGTTCCGACATTACTGTTTGCCCGCGTGGCGTTTCAGTATTTACCGCAGCTAAAAGTTTGTCCACATCGGCAATGATGTTTGTGCTTGGTCCGATGTTTAAATAAGATACCAAAATGGGACGCAACAACGAAGAAGTTTCCAGCATGTCGGTTGATTTGTTTATAAAATCAATGATTTCCGCATGGGTGACCGCGTTTGCACCTGCTTTCTTTTCAATGTATTTTCTGTAATTGGTGTTGTAGAAGTTGATGAACGGAAATTTTGTAGCGTCGGTCACATTTGTAGACAGCCGCTCAATTTCCTGAGTAAGCGCGGTACCGAAACCAGCGTCTGTTTTATAATATTCTTTAATCTGGTAAAGCGCCGGCAAAATTATTTCTTTCTTCTGCTGTATATCCTGAATTTGGTTCATCGTTGCGTTCGCTTCATCCAGATATGCTACGTCCGTAATTTTATTATTTGCGGTGGTAAACTTCAGCTTTACATCTTTGTTCTCGGAAATAAAATTGATGGTAGCATTATTTTCCGGAAAATAAAGTTTCATCATTCCGGTGTATGGTTGTTTTACCTGAATTTGCCAGGCATTTCCTTTTTTTATTTCTCTGGTGCTCAGGACATCTTTAGAACCATTTAAGGTATAAAGGTAAACTTCCTTTGGTGCAAATGACGCCGGTGCTTCAATGCTGATTTTAAATTGTGCGCTATAGGAAATGCACATCAATAAACTTGTAAATAGAACAATTTTTTTCATGTTGTAAATATAAAAAAACCCACCGAGTTACGGTGAGTTCTTTTTTTTGTTTTAATCCAGTACTAAGCGAGTTTTTTACTTGCTCTCTTTGCATAATAAGCAATAAATAAAACTGCTACAATGCCCAATACATAAATGTATGCATCAATTGGCGACGCCGGGGCACCCGGCCCAACACCACCACCACCACCACCCGGAGGAGCCGGCGGACCTGTTTGAGCACTTAAAAAGGCACCTACTGTAAGGAATGCGAATAATAAAATTTTATTAATATAGTTCATAATTTAACCTTTTTAAGAATTATCTGATAATTTTTGTACTGAATTTTTCGCCAGTTTCTGAAAGCGCTGTCACAATATATGCGCTGTTTTGTTTGCTTAATTTTAAATTGTAATCACTGCCGGTTTCAACATTTTTGTTGGAAATAATAAGCTTTCCGCTCATATCATAAACCTGAACATCCGCTTTTTTCCAGTTTGGATCAAACCTTACAAAGAAACCGTCCGTACTTGGATTGTAAACTACTCTTGTTCTGCTTGGTTTCACTACGTTATCTGTTCCGAGAGAAGTTGTAGCTTTACCGTAAAATAAGCTGTATTTATCACCTCTTACAGGAACTATAGAGTTTTGCGAAGCTTCCTTTATTTCTCCGTTGGTATCTTTATAATAAAAACCAATTCCTGTAGATAATGTGTGCTGACCTTTATCGATTAACTCCGCGTTTTCTCTGATTTCAAATTTAAGAGATTTAATATCGCGGTTATAAAGCATCAAAGGTATAGCTTTTCCAAAAAAGTCTTTTTCATTTGCTTCATTAATATAAAGCCAGTATGCATCTTTTACCTTATCGTCAATACCGCCATTTACAGCATCTTCTTCATAAGTACCAATAATATTTTGGCTACCTAGAACTGCTTGTGTCGTAGATTTTGAAGAATGTCCGGTTGTACCGTTTTCGTAAACCACGTAATATGCTCTAGACATTTCTTTTCCGTTCGCATCTAACGCAATTACGCCTAATTGCTTAACAGTGCTTGTTCCAACCATCTTTTCCGCCGTTGGACTGTATGGAGTGCTGTTATTTCGTGAACCTGGGTTAAACCGGCGTAAACCATCAAAATTTAAAGTTCGGTTAGAACCGACCTCAGGATCGTTATTTCTTAATTTGATCGCAATAGCTTCCATTGGCTGAATGGATACATCCACGTCCCCTACAGGAATAGGACTAAACCCATCATTTGTGAAACTTATAATATCGGCATTTACAGACCACGTTGCGCCTGCTTCATTTGAAACAACACCGCCCGGATCTAATCTTATACCTTGAATTGCACTTATATTATTTCCATCTGTTGTTGCACCACTTTCAACTCGTCCAATAAATTTCAAATCTAAGTTAACGAGGTATGGATTTCCGTACTGATAAATATTTTTCCCGTAGGTAGGAACAGAATAAGGAGTTGCTCCCGGAGCTACTAACTGCGCATCCCAAGCATCTTGCAGGTACGTGTTATACGGCTCACTATATGAGTTTCTCATATTCCCTGTTGGTCCGAAATCAACTTCTGCTCCGGCATTTACCATCGTTTCTTTCACACCATTTGCAAATGGAATTCCTCTTAAAGTGAACACATCACCGACAAGAGGACTAGCTGAATTAAAGTCCTTGGAACCTAACATATAGTAAGTCGTTCCCTTTAACGTAAAATTACTTGTGCTGAAATTATCAGCTTCCACATTGTCATTATCCCAAATAAGAATTTCATTTTGGGACCGTCGAACATCGGTAAAGTTTTTACCTAATTCTGAATCCAGGGAAGCCATTGGTTTATTGAAAAACGGAAGTGCAACCTGCTGGTAAGTACCATGTTTTAGAGTTTTGTATTCTCTGTCAACAATCCCAGTAATATTACTCTGGGGAATTCCATCAATGTAAAGTTGCCCGTAACTAGTAGCGTCAACGGCTAATGGTGAATTTATACGAACAATGATGTTACGGCCATCCGTTTTTTCACCGATCCCTGCGGCATCATACGTTCTAATACCGTCAGTTGCATCGCCGACAATCATTAAATTTCCATGCAAATCAATGATACCGTTTCCTTTGGTCTGAATACCGCCGCCGTTGTATACTAAGGCATATTCGCCAACATAGAAATTGCCGCCATTATCAACATGAATAAGTGCCTGGGCACTCATTGATAAACTTAACGACAAAAATCCTACAGTTAATAGATTTTTTTTCATTATAAGTAGTGTTTGTGTTTTTAAAAAATAAGCCTGAGCTACAAATATACTATTTTTTTGAACACACCAATAATTATACCATCAAAAACTTTAAAATGAAATGTTTTCCTTGGTTACAGCAACTTTCTTTTCGGCATCGATATCAAACATATAATCTTCCAAAACTTTTTCCGTAGTACCGCGAAGTCCACGCGCGCCCAAACCTTTTTCGTTGGTTTCTTCCACAATCATCTCCAAAGCTTCATCAGTAAAGGAAAGTTCTACCCCATCCATTTTGAAAAGCTCTACAAACTGGTTGATGATAGAGTTTTTAGGCTCTTTCATAATCCTCAACATCGTTTCTTTTGTCAGTTTTTCGAGATAGGTAATGATCGGGAATCTTCCTAAAAGTTCCGGAATAAGGCCGAATTTTCGAAGATCGATTGCATTGATTTGCTTTAAAATATAGTCGTCTTCATCAACTTTATTTATTTTATCGGCGCTGAAACCAATAGCCTGTTTGTTCAATCGACGTTCAATAATTTCCTTAATTCCGTCAAAAGCCCCACCGGCAATAAACAGGATATTTTGGGTATTAACCTGAATGTATTTCTGATCCGGATGTTTTCTTCCCCCTTGCGGTGGAACGTTTACAATGCTGCCTTCCAGTAATTTAAGCAAACCTTGCTGCACACCTTCGCCGGAAACATCACGCGTAATACTTGGGTTATCAGATTTGCGCGCAATTTTGTCGATTTCATCAATGAAAACAATTCCACGTTCCGCTTTTTGCACGTCGTAATCCGCGACCATCAAAAGTCGGGAAAGTATGCTTTCTACATCTTCACCAACATAACCCGCTTCGGTAAGAATGGTTGCATCAACGATACAGAAAGGAACATTTAGTTCTTTAGCGATGGTTTTAGCCAGAAGCGTTTTCCCGGTTCCGGTTTCACCGATCATGATGATATTCGATTTTTCAATCTCCACTTCACGGTTTTCATCCTGTGCGTGAAGTAATCTTTTATAATGGTTGTAAACCGCGATGGAAAGCTGCTTTTTTGCCTGATCCTGACCAATAACATACTGATCCAGGAACTTTTTTATTTCCATCGGTTTCTTTAACTCTTCCATAGTATTTGCCGGGAAAACCCCATTTTTCGTTGAAGTTTCCTTTACAATTCCATGAGCCTGTTCAATACACTCTTCGCAGATAAATCCGTCGTTTCCGGAAATTAACATTTGAACTTCATTTCGTTTCTTACCGCAAAAAGAACATTGGTTTGAATTCATATAATATTATTAAAAATAATTTTTTTTAAAGGTTAAGCGCTTCGGAGTTAACGATGCGTTGTTGGATTCTCTTGTATTCCTCTTCAGAAAATTCTAAACGCGCGTTTTTGAAATTCATATCTTCCATTTTCGAAATCGGGATGAGGTGAATATGCGCGTGCGGAACTTCCAGACCCACAACTGCCACAGCAATTCTTTTAGCCGGATAAGCTACTTCCAATTTTTTTGCCACTTTCTGCGCGAAAGCCCAAAGATTTTTATATGCTTCCGATTCCAGATCGAAAATAAAATCTGTTTCTTCCTTCGGTATGACCAAAGTATGACCTTCCACCAGCGGCATCGCATCTAAAAAGGCCAGATTTTCAGCATCTTCAGCAATTACATACGCCGAAATTTCTCCTTTTACAATCTTCGTGAAAATAGATGCCATTTTTGATATTTTAAATTAAAAAACCCACGCCGAAGCGCGGGTACAAATTTACAAAATCTGAAATAATAGTTCAGTTAAGGTTTTATTAATTTTATTTCACAAAAAATTCGCTGCTAAAACAGCATATTTTCATAATTTCTAAAGTGAAATTTCTAAAATATCGAATGAAAGTTTATTACCGTTTGGCAAAACAATTTCTGCGGTTTCACCTACAACTTTTCCTAACAAACCTTTCGCAATCGGCGTGTTCACTGATATTCTTCCGGTTTTAATATCGCTTTCGTTATCAGGAACCAAAGTGAATTTCTGCTCAGCTTTTGTGGCATTATTTTTCAAACGAACCGTGGTCAAAATAGAAACTTTTGAAATATCAAGCTGGCTTTCGTCAATCACTTTAGCATTGATGATGATGTCTTTCAGTTTAGAAATCTTCATTTCCAACATTCCCTGTGCTTCTTTAGCCGCGTCGTATTCGGCGTTTTCAGAAAGATCTCCTTTGTCGCGGGCTTCTGCAATCTGCTGCGTGATCTTTGGTCTTTCTATTGTTTCCAGCTTCTCCAATTCCGCCTTCATTTTGTCTAAACCTTCTTTGGTGACGTAACTTGCCATAGCTTCTAATATTTAGCGTTAGTATAAAAAAATAATCCGACATTTGTCGGACACTGTTTATGGGTGATTTGTTTCACAAAGATATAAATTTATTTTACATGAAATACATTTTTTACCGGCTTTTCGGCACAATAATTCTCATTTTCAGTCTTTTAAATCTGCAGTCCTGCGCAGATCGTCGCGAAACCGTCAGCTGTTTTCCCGAAACTCCGATAAATGTTGTTTTAAACCTCAATCTTCCCGCTTATTTTAATTTACAATCTGTTGGCGGTTGGATTTATGTTGATGAGCAGCAATCCGGAACACGCGGTTTAATCGTGGTTCGTACCACAACAGGCTACAAAGTTTACGACCGGAACGCGCCGCACATTTGCCCCGATGCAAATACTACGCTGAACGTGGTTGAAAACATTAAAATTACCTGCGCGAAAGACGGTGCGGAATGGATTTTATTAACCGGCGAACCCATCAAAATCGCCACCGTTCCACCGAAAACTTATCCCTACAGCTACGATCGCAATTCCAATATTTTATCGGTTTCTTACTAAGATTTTTTAATTTTTATGAAAGCAGTTATTCAGCGTGTTTCCAAATCTTCCATTCAAGTAGACGGAAAAATCGTGGGTGAAATTGCCGCCGGTCTTTGCCTTTTAATCGGCATTGATGAAGACGACGCGAAAACTGATGCGGAATGGCTTACGCAGAAGACTTTAAACCTTCGAATTTTTGGTGATGAAGACGGAAAATTAAACAAATCGGTTTTGGATATTTCGGGTGAAATCCTTTGCATCAGCCAGTTTACCTTAATCGCCGATTATAAAAAAGGCAACCGACCTTCCTTCATCAAAGCTGCCAAACCTGATGTTGCAATTCCATTATTTGAATTTTTCAAAGCGGAACTTGCAAAATCCGGTTTAAAAATAGAAAGCGGAATTTTCGGCGCGGATATGAAAGTTGAAATCAGCAACGACGGGCCTGTAACCATTGTGATGGATTCCAAAACCAAAATGTAAAGCATGAAATATTTTTTAGCCGCTATTTGGGCACTTTTTTTCATTTCCTGCACACAAAAAGAAACCGTGGAAGACCCGCTGATTACCGCGGAACACAGAAGAATTGAATCGCTGAATGTCATCAGAACAAAAATTAATGACAGCATCGCGCTGAAAAACAGCAAAAACAAATTCCACAACTTAGCGGGAAAACATCAACTCAGTTTTTCAAATGACGAAAATTTGCCGTTTTATGGCGGTATTTTTTTTAAAGCGAACGGTGGCGATAAATATGAGGTTGAAGGCAGCGCGAAATCCGGAAAAAACTCATTGAAAATCGAGGGAAAAATAAGAAGAGTTTCTGAAAGGCATCTTAATTTTGAAGGTGAAATTACACAAAACATCAACGGTGAAATTTATAAACGCACCGGTAAAACCACTTTTTTTGATGAAAAAAAGGGGAATTTTTGGCGCCTTCAGAACAAAATAAATGGCGAAGGTTTTGTTGATTACATTGACATTCATTTCTAAAAAAATCTAAATTATGCTGAATTTCAAAACTTCTGGAAGCGGAAAAGAAAACTTGGTTTTGCTGCACGGTTTTATGGAAAACCTCTCCATTTGGGACGAAATGGAAAAATTTCTGTCCGATAAATTTTCACTGATTAAAATCGATTTGCCGGGACATGGCAGTTCGAAAGTTTACCACGAAACGCACACGATGGAATTTATGGCGGAAAAAGTGAAAGAAATTACCGATTTTTTAAAATTGGATAAATTCCACCTTTTAGGTCATTCCATGGGCGGTTATGTTTCGCTCGCTTTCGCGGAAAAATATCCGGAAGTTTTAAAAAGTTTAACCTTATTTTTTTCAAATTATCTGGCTGATGACGATGAGAAAAAAGAACAGCGCCAGAAAAGTTTAAGAATTATTAAAGAAGCTTATCCCGGTTATGTAAATGCGGGAATTCCGAATCTTTTTAACCCAAACGAAAAAGATTTCCTGGAAGCCAAAATAGAAATTGCAAAAAAAATCGCCCTGAGCACCGAAAATTCAGGTGTAATTGCCGCAGTGAAAGGAATGATTGAAAGAACGGATAAAACTTCTTTAATCCAGAATTTTGAAAATAAGATTCTGGTTATCGCCGGAAAACACGATAACGCCGTAAAAACCGAAGAATTGCTGAAAAATTTGCCGGATAAAACCAATATCAAATCTTACGTTTTAGATTCGGGCCACAACGGACACTGGGAAAAACCGGAAGTCTGCGCAGCCATCATTAATACCGAACTTCTGCACCATTTACCAAAACATTTCGTGCTGTAAGTTTTGAAAAAAATGCCCAAATAGCGGCGAAAAAAAGGTTGTCTTTGCAGGCAACCTTTTTTATTTTTTAAAATTCTTCGTCGGTGATTTTCTCTTTAAAATCTTCGATGGTTTCTTCAATCGTTTTGAAATATTTTCCACCCGCCGCATTGATGTGTCCGCCGCCGTTGAAATATTTTCGGGAAAATTGGTTAACATCAACATCATCTTTTGAACGGAAAGAAATTTTAATGAAATCTTCATATAAATCTTCCATAAAAAACGCAGAAACCTGCGTTCCCATAATGCTTAAGCCGTAGTTTACAAAACCTTCGGTGTCGCCTTTCTGGAAGCCATATTCTTTCAGTTCCTCGCGTTTTAACCAAAGAATGGCAACTTTTCCGTCTTTCACGACTTCAATTCTGCCTAAAATCAATGCCAGCAAATGAAGCCGAGAAACGGTATTTGTATCCCAGGTTTTCGAAGTAATCATTGCAGGATCTGCACCATTTTCAATTAAGTTGGCCACAATCCGATGTGTGGTCGCGCTTGTAGAACGAAAACGGAAACCGCCGGTATCGGTCATAATTCCCGTGTAAAGACATTCCGCCACATTTTGATCGACCAAATTTTCCTCTTCCAAACCCTGAATAAAATGGTAAACCATCTGGCAGGTTGCGGGAACTTTCACATCGGAATACACGAAATCAAAATCTTCCGGCTGCTGGTGATGATCGACGAGAATTTTTGTGGCGCGCGCCTTTTCGATCCAGGGACCTACCAGATTTCCACTTCGGTGCGAGGCATTGAAATCTAAAATAAAAATGATATCAGCATTATGAATGGCTTCGCCGGCAACTTTCCGCTTATAATCTGCGATGATGACTTGCTTTGCGCCGGGCATCCATTTAAGGAATTTCGGAAAATCGTTCGGCACGATTACATCAGATTCAAGACCTTTATTTTTCAGAAAATGCTGCAAGCCTAAACTGGAACCAATTGCGTCGCCATCGGGATTATAATGGGTGATAATGACGATTTTTTTGTCCGGAGTGAGTAGATTTTGGATATCGGTAAGTTCTGCAGCTGTAAACATTGGTGAGGTAAATTTTTAGAAAGGCAAAGATAAGGTTTGTTTTTATTTTTTGGTTGCCGGCTTTTAATTTGATTCATATTTGAATGTGCTGAAAGAAAAAAATCTGCTGTTTTTAAAGCAATAAATTTTACCGGTTATTAACCTAAAAAATTTACTTTTAAATTTGCAGAAAGTAAAAAGTTTTCTATCTTTGCAATCTGAAAATAAGATATAGTTTTTACTAAAAATAATCGCAATGCCAAAAAGAACATTTCAACCATCTGAAAGAAAAAAAAGAAACAAACACGGTTTCCGTGAAAGAATGTCTACTCCAAACGGAAGAAGAGTGTTGGCTGCTAGAAGAGCGAAAGGCAGAAAGAGTTTAACTGTAAGTGCACAGCGCGCTAAGAGATAATCTCAGGAATTATCATATAAAATTATGCTTGAAAAGTTTCTTTTCAGGCATTTTTTGTTTGTTAAAATTTGCTAAATTGTAGCACGCAAAGAAAGTTTTATTTACTTTTGGTGGGCTATTGCAGCACATGCATTTACTTTAATTCAATTGTACTTTATATGCCACATACTTATCAGGAAGGACAGGATGTTATCCGGCTAAAAAATGCCAAAATTGCCCAGAAAAATTTTACCGTTCTGAACGATGTTAACTTAAATATTAAAAAAGGCCGTTTTTGCTACCTCATCGGGAAAACCGGTTCAGGTAAAAGTTCGCTTTTAAAAACCATTTACGGGCACATTCCGCTCACCGGCGGCCAGGGAAATATTGCGGGTTTCGACTTAGAAAAACTCCGCACTTCGGACATTCCGAATTTACGCCGCAAACTTGGAATTGTTTTCCAGGATTTTCAGCTTTTACCGGACCGAACTGTAGAAAAAAATCTTCGTTTCGTTTTGGAAGCTACAGGCTGGGACGACAAAACAAAAATTGATGACCGGATTAATGAAGTTTTGGCAAGCGTTGGTATGAAATCGAAAAAGCATAAAATGCCGCATGAACTTTCAGGTGGTGAGCAACAGCGTATAGCAATTGCGCGTGCGCTTTTAAACCACCCCGAATTGATTCTTGCTGATGAGCCCACCGGAAACCTGGATCCGGAAACTTCGAACGAAATTATGACTTTATTGAAGCAGGTTGCAGTTGAAAATGGTTCTGCAGTAGTAATGGCGACGCACGATTATCACATGATTCAGAATTTCCCGGGCGAAGCAATTCGCTGTGAAGACGGAAAAGTAACTGTTCTGGACACTTCCGAACTTTTCGAATAATTCTGTTATTTTAAATAAAAAAATCCTGCTAAACGGCAGGATTTTTTGTTTTTTCTAAAAGCGAAATTAACCTTTAAACTGGCCCATGGCAATGAATTTATCTTGTCTTTGCGTTTCAAGTTCTTTACCGGTGAATTTCGAAAAAGCTTTGATGTTTTGTAAAATCGAAGTTTTCAAATGCTCATAAGCAACTTTTGGATCGTAATGTGCACCACCAAGCGGTTCTTCGATAATTCCATCAATAAATTTTTCGTGTAAAGCATCATTGGGCGTAAGTTTTAAAGCATTTGCGGCGTCTTCCTTGTGATCCCAGTTTCTCCATAAAATGGAAGAGCAACTTTCCGGTGCAATTACGGTGTACCAGGTGTTTTCAAGCATATAAACTTTATTTCCCACACCAATTCCCAAAGCGCCTCCGCTGGCACCTTCACCAATGATGTACACGAAAATCGGCGTTTTCAGCATGGTCATTTCGAAGATATTTCTGGCAATTGCTTCACCTTGCCCGCGTTCTTCAGCTTCCAAACCAGGATAAGCTCCCGGTGTATCGATTAAAGAAATTACAGGAATATGGAATTTTTCCGCCAATTTCATCAATCTTAAAGCTTTTCGGTAACCTTCGGGATTGGACATGCCAAATCTTCGGTGTTGTCTTTCCTTAGTTGTACGACCTTTTTGCGTTCCGATAATCATCACTCGTTGTCCGTCGATGGTTGCTAAACCGCCAATCATTGCCGGATCATCCGCAAAATTTCGGTCGCCGTGCAGTTCCAGGAAACTGTCTTTATCTGTAATTCCTTTGATGAAATCTAACGTATACGGCCGGTCCGGGTGACGCGAAAGCTGCACGCGCTGCCACGGCGTAAGGTTATGATAAATTTCTTTTTTCTTTTCTATAATTTTATCCTCGATTTGCGAACAGGCGAGCTTTACGTCTACCCCACTTTCTTCGCCCACCAATGAACAGGTTTGATACTGATCCATCAGATCCTTAATCGGAAGTTCAAAACTTAAGTATTCCATTTCAGTTATTACAAATTATGAGTCAAATTTAGGGAAAATTCTAGGAAATCAGGGAATATTATTCACCGCATTTTGAATCCTGGCGGCACATTCATCTTTTCCAAGGATTTGCATAATATCAGGCACATCCGGACCTTTCAGTTCACCAACCAAACACAGGCGCAGCGGCATCATTACTTTTCCCATACCTGTATTTTGACTTTCAGCAAAATCATGAATTTCCTGTTTCAGTCCTTCGGCTGAAAATGAAAAATTTGCCATTTGAGCGGCTAAAATTATCATTAATGATTTCGCGCTTTCGCTCCAGGCTTTTTTAACGGCTTTTTCGTCATAATTTGTCGGAGCTTCGAAGAAGAATTTTCCATCTTCATAAATGTCTTTCGGGAAAGTTGCACGCTCTTTCATTAATGAAATTACTTTCAGCAGTTTTTCGTCACCGGAATTCGATAAATCTAAATCTTTTGAAGATTTTAGTAATTCCAAAACTTCTTCGTCAGATTTTGATTTTAAATATTGCTGATTAAACCATTCCGCTTTTTCTTTTGAAAACCTGGCGCCGGCTTTATGAACCTTGTGCAGATCAAATTCCTGAACCATTTCCTCTAAAGTCAGAATTTCACGGTCGTTAGCGGGACTCCAGCCCAAAAGCGCTACCATATTGATGAAGGCATCTGGCAAATAACCTTCTTCGCGGTAACCTTTCGAAATATTTCCGGTTTCAGGATCTTTAAAATTCAACGGAAATACCGGAAAACCGAATTTATCACCATCTCTTTTGCTTAATTTTCCTTTTCCTTCGGGCTTCAGAATTAAAGATAAATGCGCGAACTGCGGCTTTTCCCAACCCATTGCTTCGTATAACAAATAGTGCAAACCAAGCGACGGCAACCATTCTTCACCACGGATGACGTGCGAAATTTCCATCTCGTGATCATCAACAATATTCGCGAAATGGTAAGTTGGCATTCCGTCATTTTTCACCAAAACTTTATCATCTAAAGTATTGGTGTTCACCGCAAATTTTCCGCGGATAATGTCTTCAAGATTTAAAACGCGGTCCACCGGCATTTTAAAACGCACAACATAAGGAACCTGAGCTGCGAGAAGCTTCTGAACTTCATCTGCAGAAAGCGTAATTGAGTTTTTCAGGCGGTTTCTGGTGATATAGTTATAAGCGAAAACATCGCCGTTCTGTTCGAATTCTTTCCGGATTTCGTCCAGTTCTTCAGTGGTGTCAAATGCCAGATAAGCATAATCGGTTTTGAGAAGTTCTACCAGATGACGATCGTAAATTTCACGTCTTTCAGACTGACGGTACGGCGCATATTTTCCGCCTTGTTTTGGGCTTTCATCGGGGATAATTCCGCACCATTCCAGCGCTTCCATAATATATTCTTCCGCACCTTCCACGTAACGCGCGGTATCGGTATCTTCAATTCTCAAAACGAAATCGCCGCCCTGACTTTTAGCAAAAAGATAATCATATAAGGCAGTTCGTACGCCACCTAAATGTAAAGGCCCGGTTGGACTCGGCGCAAAACGCACTCTAACTTTGCTCATTTTCTGTAAAATTTTAAGAGGCAAATTTACTGAAAATTTAGCGCGTTTTAGAAATTTAGGTAATTTTGTATAATGGCAAAAATTAAAAAACAAAACAAACTTCTATTTTATCTCAAAGGTTTTTCTGCCAGATTGCTTCCACATCAAGAATTGGAACGCAAAATTAAGGATTTACGGAAAAATTTATCTGCGGAACAATTGAAAACAGTAGACTTTCGGGTAGATTATTATAATAAAATTTCGGAACCGACACCTGTTCCTCACAACGGAACCCGTATAAAAGATTTATTATCTCCTAAAAAAAAGAAAGTATATTATTTTGACACCTATAAATACGCAAAATATTTTGATAAAAATCTGCTGATTGACTTTACTTTTGGAGATGTAAATACGATTTTACCATTTCCCATGATTGCGAAAAGTCGACCTATTTCCGAAGATAATCAGAATAATATTCTGCTCAATTTGAATAAAATACGGCATTTTGTATCAGTTGAAAATGATAAACCACTAAATACTAAAAAAAACAAATTAGTTGGCCGTGCTGCAGTACACCAACAACACAGGATTGATTTTTATAATCAGTATTTTCAATCGCCCATCTGTAATCTTGGTCAAATTAATAAAACCGGCGGCCGCGCAGAATGGATTAAGCCAAAGATGCCTATTAAAGAACATTTAGATTACAAATTTATTCTTAGTTTGGAGGGAAATGACGTCGCAACAAATCTAAAATGGATTATGTCCTCAAATTCAATCGCTGTAACTCCAAAGTTGAAAATGGAAACTTGGTATATGGAAGGAAAGCTGGTTGCTAATGAGCACTACCTTTGCATTGATGACGATTACCAAAATCTGGACGAAAGACTTCAGTATTACCTCGATCACCCAAATGAAGCCAAAAACATCATTGAAAATGCTAAGATATATCGGGCTCAGTTTAATAATAAAAATATGGAAGATTTAATTTCATTTTTGGTTCTAAAAAAATATTTTAACTACATTCGCTAGAAATTTTGAGAGTATGTTAGAAATTGGTGAAAGACCCTGGGGAAAATATTTTGTTTTGGTAGATGAACCACATTATAAATTAAAGCGAATTGAAGTACAGCCGGGCCATCGCCTGTCTTACCAATTTCATCATAAAAGACAGGAACAGTGGACGATTGTGGAAGGTGACGCCACGGTGATTTTGGATGACAAAGAAATTTTGCTGTCTTATGGTGAAAGTATATTTATTCCGCAAGGTGCAAAGCACCGCATTATGAATCAAAGTGATAAGCTCGTAGTTTTTATAGAAGTTCAAACAGGAACGTATTTCGGAGAAGACGACATTGTACGCCTCCAAGACGATTACGAAAGAAAATAAAAATATGCCGTTATAGCGGCATATTTTTTTTAATTTACATTTAAGATTTTGTTACAAATTCGATGGCATCATCGAATTTTTGCAATACCGATTTCCAGGAATAATTTTCCAAAACGTAATTCTGCGCTATTTCAGCTTCAATTTCCCTTTCTGTCTCGCTTTGCTCAATGTAAAACTGCAGCGCCTGGAAAAATTCTTCTTTTGTAGTATAACTTTTCCCCACGCCACTGCGCTGCACGTGGCTTTTTAAAACATCGCAATTTCCGTTCACAATCACCAGTTTTTTTTCTACCATCGCCTCCAAAGTCACCATCGAAAGACTTTCGTAAAAAGACGGCATAATCATCGCGAGTGCTTTGGTCAAATAAGCGTGCTTTTCTTCTTCGGTCACAAAACCTGCAAAAATTACCGAGCTATTCCGGTAACTTTTTTTCATATGATTTTTCCCGACGAGCACCAGTTTAAATTCCCGGTATTTTGGGTATTTTTTCTGGAATTCCAGAAAATGGTGAATAACCAAATCGCAACCTTTTGCAGCCTCGATGCGTCCAATATAAATGAAATATTTGTTCGGAATAATTTCCGCGGGAAGATTAACTTTTTCACCCTCAAACGGGGAAATTCCGACACCGGCAATCTCTGAATTTTGGGCAATATTCGGAAAGTTGTTTTCAACAAGCTGCTTTTCACTTTCCGTATTATACATGATAAATTTCGGGACAGAAAAAAGATTTTCGTACGGTTTCGTGTACAAAATCGGTTCGTCGTGCGCGGTTGGAATAAAAATACTTTTTTCCGACACAAGCGGCATTCCTTCAACAGTTGGAAAGTACAGATAGGTGAAAAATATGAAGACATCATACTTTTCTTTATTTGCTGAAATAAAATCTACCAAATCTGGTACGTAAGGTCCCTGACCGCGCAACCAGACGTCCACATTTTCTTCTGTAACTTCAGATAAATTGAAAAGCTGATCAGCTTTTTTAAAAATTCCAAGGAATTTTAAAATTTTAAAATACTTTTTCTTCTTAAAAATGGCTCGTCGCGCAGCCCGGGTTTTTCTCTTATTTTCGGCAAAAGTTGGAAATCGGCGAACTTTAATTTCATTGATAAAACTTTCGCCGGGCTGATAATGATTTTCCCAACCGTGGTTGTTGATGGCGGTGGAAGTCAGAATTTCCACTTCATATTTTTGCGCTAATTTCACCGCTAGAATCCGCGCATGAAATTCTGCGCCGCCGTTTACTTCAACGCCGTAACGCTGAACAATCAGGGCAATTTTCTTCCTTTTTTCCGGCATTAAGTTTAAAATATTTTGTTTTCCAGCGCAGTTTAAGTTTTCGGACTAAATTTAAAGGTTTTGGTTTTAATTTTCCCTGATAATTGTCGATGAAATCGTCCACTGCAAAAAGTACGCGCTCGGAATTTTTGCCGTCGCGGTGCGCCTCATGATGCAGTGTATATTTATGGATTTCTTGCATAAGATTTTCGGGTCTTTTCAGGGCTTTTTCCAAAGCTTTACCTATTTCATTTTTATCCAAAACATCGATTAAATGTTTTCCCGGATGCGTGTTCCGATAAGTCACCACAGGTTTATCCAAAAGCATGGCTTCAATAATAATCGAAGAACTGTCACACAACATCACATCGATTTTCTTTAAAGTTTCCAAGCCGTCATTAAACCGCTGAAAAGTAACATTTGGAAATTTTGCCGCTAAAGCACGGTATTTTTCAATAAGTTCCGCATCATCCAATTTCGGATGAAAGGTGATGAGCCAATCCCAGGGTTTTGTCTCCATCAAATTTTCAAGTGTGCCGTGCAACGCTTCAGCAGAGGAAATTCCTTTTGTAAATGTTGGTGAATAAAGAACCAGCGGCCTTTCATTTTCCACTTTGTGGTCGACGGAAAAAAACGGATCGACTTTACACCAACCGGTTTCATAAATTTTGAAAAAGCCTTTTTCCTTCTCTAATTTCTTAAAGTATTCCGTGCTGCTCGGGCCTTGGGTGCAATAAATGTCAAACCAGCCACGAATGGTAAAATGATCGTCGATTTTTTCAATGCGTTTTTTCATGGCATAACCGTGAAAAACTTCCACTTTTACACCCGGAAAAAAATCATAGATGTAATTTCCCGGCGCAAACACCGCGATCGGCTGATAATCCATAACTTCCTGAATGGTATGAACTTGCTTTTCTTTTTTTGTCAACAAAACTTCACACGGTTTTTCGATAAACCAGGCTACCTCATCACCCCTTTTCCAGATTTCATCCTGCAAAGGCCGCAAAATCGAATACGAATACGGAAGTGAAACAAAAAAAAGATAGCGTTTCGGCATTTTTCAAAGGATTTCTTCAAAACTACAGAAATCGGCTTGATGTCGCAAGATGTTCTGAAATCTGGTTTTGCGAAAATACTCAGCTTCGATTTTTGAATTTTTAAATTATATTTGAGCTTACTAAACTTTAAAAAAGTTTGATGAAATATTGCTTAAAATTTAAAGGTTAAAACATTGATGAAAGTAAAAGTTCTGCTTGATCTTGAGCGACTTCGCCGACCGCATTCCGGCATTGCAAATGTTTTCAGAAACCTGGCGCGCGGCATCGAAGAAACTCAGCACAACTTTAATTTCACCTATTTTGGTGTTTTTACGACGATAAATTTTCCCTTAAATGAGCAAAAAAAGTGGAAACGGCTTCATAAAATTTACGAAAATTTCAGTCAAAAATTCGACATTATTCACGTCAGTCATCAGGCTTCGCTGTATTTTACGCGGAAGTATAAAAATTCTATAAAAATTGTAACGCTGCACGACCTGAATTTTCTGCACGAAAATTTACCTGAAAAAAAGAAAAAAAAGCTGCTTTTAAGGCTGAATAAAAATCTAGAATACGCAGATTATATCGTTTGCATTTCTCAGTTTGTAAAAGCTGATTTCGAAAAAAATATCGGGCTTTTCCGGCTAAAAAAGCTGAAAAAGGTTGAAGTCATCCATAACGGAATTCAGCTGCCGGAAGTCCGGAAATACAAATTGGGGAAATTCGCGTGTTTAGCCGCTAAAAAATATATGCTGAACATCGGTGTATTATTCGACAAAAAAAACCAGCTGAAACTCGTAGAAATGCTGCCGTTTTTAGAAGAAGATTTGGTTTTGGTGGCTTCGGGTGAAAAGGAACCGTATGCGACAGAAGTTCGGAATAAAATTAAAGAACTGAAGTTGGAAAACCGCGTTCATTTTCTGAAAAATATTTCAGAAGAAGAAAAATATGCATTGATCCAAAACTGCGAGGCGATGTGTCATCCGTCAACGGCGGAAGGTTTTGGTATTCCGCCGATCGAAGCGATGGCATTTGGCAAGCCGGTTTTCCTGTCGGAATATACCAGCTTACCGGAAATTGGCGGTGATTCCGCCTTTTATTTTAAAAATTTCGAACCTAAATTGATGGCAAAATTTTATCGGGAAAAAATGAAATTTTACCACGAAAATCCAGAGGAATTTTCGCTAAAAATCAAAAATTGGGTAAAACAATTTGATTATAAAGCGATGGCGAAAAATTACCTGAATTTCTACGAAAAAATTCTGGAAGATTCTATTTCTTAAATTCCAAAACCGTTTTTTCGATAATTTTCACACATTCTAAAATCTGCTCCTCAGTGATGACCAAAGGCGGCGCGAGGCGAATTATGTTGCCGTGTGTTGGTTTTGCGAGCAAACCGTTATTTTTCAGCTCCATGCAAAGATCCCACGCGGTAGAACTTTCCGGTGAATCATTGATTAAAATCGCATTCAGCAAACCTTTTCCGCGAACTTTTGTGATAAGCTCGGTTTTTTCGATTACTTTTTCAATTTCAGAACGAAACAGTTTTCCTAATTCTTCGGCTCTTTCGGAGAGATTTTCATTTTCTACCACGCCCAAAGCTGCTAATGCAACGGCGCACGCGATAGGATTTCCACCGAAAGTCGAACCGTGCTGACCAGGCTTAATGACATTCATAATGCTATCATTGGCCAAAACCGCAGAAACAGGGTACATACCGCCGGAAAGTGCCTTGCCGAGAACCAAAATATCTGGTTGTACATTTTCGTGATAACACGCGATTAATTTTCCGGTTCTTGCGATTCCGGTTTGAACTTCATCAGCAATGAAAAGCACATTATATTTTTTACAAAGATCAGCAGCTTGTCTTAAATATCCTGCGTCCGGCACAAAAACGCCAGCTTCACCTTGGATTGGTTCCACCAAAAACGCAGCGATATTATCCGCATCGTTTTTCAAAGCTTCCTCTAAAGCAGAAATGTCATTATAAGGAATTTTGACAAAACCCGGTGTAAAAGGACCATAATTTTTGCTGGCGTCCGGATCATTTGAAAAGGAAACAATTGTCGTAGTTCTACCATGGAAATTGTTTTCGCAAACGATAATTTTAGCCGCATTTTCGGCAATATTTTTCACTTCGTAACTCCATTTTCTGGCGAGTTTTACTGCAGTTTCTACGGCTTCCGCACCAGAATTCATTGGTAAAACTTTATCAAAACCGAAAAGTGTCGTAATTTTTTTTTCGTATTCACCAAGATTTGAATTGTAAAAAGCGCGTGAAGTCAATGCCAATTTTTGCGCTTGGTTTACCAAAGCATCAACAATTTTCGGGTGCGAATGACCTTGATTCACCGCAGAATAAGCAGATAAAAAATCGAAATATTTTTTCCCTTCCACATCCCAAACGTATACGCCTTCGCCTTTTTCCAACACAACCGGCAACGGATGATAGTTGTGAGCGCCATATTTATTTTCTAAATCAATGTAATACTGAGCATTATTTTTTACCGCTAATTCTGACATATTTTTTACTTTTTTACAAATTTACTCAATATTATCCTAAATCTAAAACCAAAAAAATTGCCCCTAAAAGAGGCAATTTTTTCTATTTTTTAAACTTATGTTTAGTTATCGAAACTTTTATCCATTTTAAAATCTTCCATGAACTTCGTGGTGTAATTCCCGGAAAGATAATCTTCATCTTCCATCAACTGACGGTGAAATGGAATGGTAGTTTTCACACCTTCAATATAAAATTCTTCCAACGCGCGCTTCATTTTGGCGATGGCTTCCTGACGCGATTGCGCTGTTGTAATCAGTTTAGCGATCATGGAATCGTAATTTGACGGAATGGTGTAACCCGAGTAAACGTGCGTATCAACACGAACGCCGTGACCACCAGGAATATTTAAACCGGTGATTTTTCCCGGTGACGGACGGAAATCATTAAATGGATCTTCCGCGTTAATTCTACATTCAATTGAATGCAATTTTGGGAAATAATTCTGACCGGAAATTGCATTTCCGGAGGCTAAAAGTATCTGCTCACGAATTAAATCGTAATCTACAACCTGCTCGGTAATCGGATGTTCTACCTGAATTCTGGTATTCATTTCCATGAAATAAAAATTCCGGTGTTTATCGACCAAAAATTCTATTGTTCCTACGCCTTCGTAAGCGATATATTCCGCAGCTTTTACGGCAGCATCACCCATTTTCTGACGAAGTTCATCGGTCATAAACGGTGAAGGAGTTTCTTCGGTTAATTTCTGGTTTCTACGCTGAACGGAACAATCGCGTTCTGAAAGGTGACATGCATTTCCGTATTGGTCACCTGCAATCTGGATTTCAATGTGACGCGGTTCTTCGATGAGCTTTTCCATATACATTCCTCCGTTTCCGAAAGCGGCAACAGCTTCCTGAATTGCAGATTCCCAAAGTTCTTTCAAATCTTCTTCTCTCCACACGGCGCGCATTCCTTTTCCGCCGCCGCCTGCAGTAGCTTTAATCATCACCGGATAACCAATTTCTTTTGCGATAACCAGGGCGCTTTCATAAGATTCTACCAAACCGTCGGAACCGGGAACGCAAGGTACACCTGCTTCTTTCATGGTCGCTTTAGCATTCGCTTTATCGCCCATCCTGTCGATTTGCTCCGGAGTTGCGCCTATGAATTTTATGCCGTTCTTTTGGCAAATTCTGGAAAAATTAGAATTCTCTGATAAAAATCCGTAACCAGGGTGAATCGCATCGGCATTGGTAATTTCTGCAGCAGAAATGATATTCGGGATTTTAAGATAAGAATCTTTGCTCATCGCGGGTCCAATGCAAACTGCTTCATCTGCGAACCGAACGTGCAAGCTGTCCTTATCGGCAGTAGAATACACGGCAACGGTTTTAATTCCCATTTCTTTGCAGGTACGTAAAATACGCATTGCAATTTCGCCGCGGTTGGCGATTAATATTTTTTTGAACATCTAAGAAATTTTGAATTTTAATTTTAAATTATTTCAGACGAAGCGCCCAAAATTTATAATCTATAATTTAAAATTATATTAAGAAGGATCTACTAAGAATAATGGCTGATCGTATTCTACAGGCGTGGCATCATCTACCAAAACTTTAACGATTTTACCGGAAATTTCAGATTCAATCTGGTTAAATAATTTCATCGCTTCAATAACACAAACAACTTTACCAACAGAAACTTCGTCACCAACGTTCACGAATAAATCTTTATCAGGAGCAGGTTTTCTGTAGAAAGTGCCGATCATTGGAGATTTTATGGTTACGTAGTTCGCATTTTCAGCAGCTGGTTCTTCAGTGGCAGCTGGAGCAGCAGGAGCACTTGATGGAGCAGCTGGAGCTTGCTGTTGCTGTGTGTGGTAAACGGCAGGTGCCGGACCGTAGTTAATTTCACTTCCACCAAGTGGCGTTTTAATGGTGATTTCGAAGTCTTTTGTTTTGTATTTTACCTCGGAAACCTCAGCTTTAGACACAAATTTTATAAGATTCTGTATGTCTTTAATGTCCATATAATTGGTATTTGTTTATTATGCCAAAGATACTAAAAATCAATAAAAAACCACTCAAAATTGAAAAAATTGAGTGGTTTATGTATTAAAACGAAGAATTTTGACGTTTTTTGGCTTAGTTCTCTTCTGAAGTTTCTACTTCTTTTTCCATTACTACTTTACCTCTGTAGTAAAGTTTTCCTTCATGCCAGTGCGCTCTGTGGTACAGGTGCATTTCACCAGATGTTGCATCTTTTGCCAATTGAGGAACTTCAGCTTTGTAGTGTGTTCTTCTCTTATCTCTTCTTGTTGACGACTGTCTTCTCTTTGGATGTGCCATTTTCTATATTTTTAATTTGATGAGCGATGAGTACTTGATTGCTCAATTCTCATCATTTTAAATTATTTAATTATTATCTTTTAACTTTTTTAGCGCTTCCCATCGGGGATCAGTCGCAGGTTTTTCTTCTTCGATAATTTCGGGACTGAACCGGTTTAAAATTTCCAAATCTTCCTCAGAAACATTTGGTGAAACCTTTTTCATCGGAATGGATAACATCACGTCTTCATAAATCAGCTGTGCTGCATTGAATGCGTGGTCGGTCATCGGAATCGTGATTACATCTTCATCGCTGTCATCATACTCTTCACCAAATTTCACCAAAACCTTGATCTCATGTTCAATAGGATAATCGAAATTGTCGTTCGTGATATCACAAACTAAATTAACGGTTCCAGTTGTTTTAATCCAAAGTTCCAAAAAAGTCGTATGCCGGTCCATAAGGATTTCCGCCACGATTCTGGGATCTGTAAATTCCTGTTCAGTATCGAAAAGTTCAAAGAACGCTTTATCTACCTCAAACCTGAACTCGTGTTTTCCGTTTTTAAGCCCCGAAAACACAATATCGTAGTTTCTAAACTTGTCCATAAAATGAGTGTGCAAAAATATGCATTTTTTTTAATATTACAAATATATTTGAAAACAATCTGCAGTAATAAATATTTACTCAGATTTCTCAGGCGCGGTCAACCGGCAAATCTTCATCCACGTTGTTGTTGGAATTGTTCCTGCGCGGTCGCATTCTATTGGTCATCAGATCATTATATTCCTGGCGGTTTTTAAAAATTTTAATTGCCATAAAAATCGCTTCGCTGAAACTTTGCGGATCTGCGATGTTTTTTCCGGCGATGTCATAAGCCACGCCGTGGTCCGGACTGGTTCTGATAAAAGGCAATCCCGCGGTATAATTTACACCTTCTTCATAGGCGATCGTTTTAAACGGCGCCAAGCCCTGATCGTGATACATTGCTAAAACAGCATCGAAATTTTTGTACTTTTCAGGCTGAAAAAAGCTGTCTGCCGGATACGGCCCGAAAGCCATAATTCCATTATCGAACAATTCGCGGATTGCCGGTTCGATGATTTCAATTTCTTCTTTACCAATTGCGCCGCCATCGCCAGCGTGTGGATTTAAACCTAAAACCGCAATTTTTGGTCTTTCAATACAGAAATCTTCAACCAAACACTGGTTGAGTAATTTGATCTGCTTTTTAATTTTTTCTTTTGAAATATTTTCAGCTACGTTTGCAATTGGAATATGATGCGTGGAAACCGCAACTTTCAAACTTTCTGTAACCAAAAACATTAAACCTTTTCTATTAAATTTCTCCTCAAGATAACCGGTGTGGCCCGCGTGCTGAAAACCGTATTTCAGCATTTCTTCCTTATTGATCGGCGCGGTAACCAAGACATCTACTTCACCGTTCATCAAAGCATTGGTTGCAGCTTCTAAAGATTCAATCGCCATTTTCGTGGATTCTTCCGTTGGTTTTCCTAAATCAACATTCACGTTATCTTTCCACAAATTCACCATATTAATTTTATCAGCGTGCGCCTGCGACACTTCGGTGATATAATTAAAATTATGCTGTAGTTTGAAGATATTTTTCTGGTAGGTAAACAATTTTCCGGAACCGAAAATCACGGGCGTAAAAAAATCTGTGATGGATTTGTCCTGCAGAGATTTCATAATGATTTCCGGACCAATTCCGTTGTAATCACCGATCGATATTCCTACTCTTATTTTATGCGGTTTCGCGGTCATTTTTGTTATCTTTGAAAATTGTTTGAATTTTACAAATTTAACAAATTAGGACTAATAATCCTTCATATAATTTATTTTAAGCTGATTCAGCAGTTTATTTACTACATTTTTTAATACTACCAATATGTTTACAGGAATTGTAGAAGCCACGGGAATTGTAGAGAACATTGAACATCGTGACCGAAACATTGATTTTATTTTGAGTTGTCCTTTCACCTCCGAATTGAAGATTGACCAAAGTCTGGCGCATAACGGCTGCTGCCTTACCATAGTGGAAATTACCGATACCAATTATCGCGTAACTGCTATCGACGAAACGCTGGAAAAAACAAATCTCGGCAAGTGGAATGTAGGAACCGAAGTGAATTTGGAACGCTGTTTGAAGTTTGATGGCAGACTTGATGGCCACATCGTACAGGGACACGTAGACAAAACCGGAATTATAGAAAAAATAGACGATAAAGCAGGAAGTTTTTTCATCATCATTTCTTACGATTCTACCGATGAATACACCACTGTTCCCCAAGGTTCCATAACTGTAAACGGTATAAGTTTAACGGTTGCGGAAAGTGCAGACACCAGTTTTTCAATCGCGATAATTCCTTACACCTGGGAATTTACGAATATGAAAAACCTGCAGGTTGGTGATATGGTTAATCTTGAATTTGATATTATCGGAAAATATGTAAACAAATTGATGAAAAAAAATGCCCTTCTCTAAATATAAAGGTTTAAGCCTTCGCAACAAAGTTTTCTGGGGATTTTTGGTGATCTGTTTACTCAGTATTACCGGCTCCTCAATACTTTCCTATTTTATTTTGAAGGACAATGCAACTGTGCAAAGCCGCACCGATTTGCAGAAAAAAGCAGAAGCGCTGATGTCTGCTTTGGATTACGCGGTAAGCCACACTCAGACGCAAACCGAAGACCTGCCGAAAATCCTTTCCAACTCCATTTACGAAATTGCTGATATTAACAATCAAGACATCATTATTTATGATTTAAACGGTAATTTTGTGCTTTCCAATAAAGACAGCAACCTCATCGCGACCAAAAAGCTTTCCTTACCGGTAATCAACCGCGTGCTGAAAAGCGATAAAAGAACCGATTACAATACTTTCGACAAAGACATCGGTGCGAACGTCACTTCTTCTTACATGATGTTGAAAAACAATATGCTGGAACCGATTGCTATTGTTTACTTTCCTTTCTACCACAACGATTCGGCGTATGTAAGCGTTTTTAACCGATATCTGAACTATATTTTCATTGTCAATCTTTTGGTCATTGCTTTTGGCGGCTGGCTCAGCTGGATTATTTCTAAAAATCTCACGAAGACAGTCACGAAATTTTCAGAGCTTATCAATAAAATCACCTTCCTGGAAGAGGATCCGCAGCCCATTAAATATTATCAAAACGATGAGCTGAATCAACTTGTGAAAGCTTACAATAAAATGATTTTGCAGATTCGGGAGCAGAAAGAACGACTTTCCTTTAAAGATAAAGAAGAAGCCTGGCGCGAAATGGCAAAACAGGTGGCACATGAGGTGAAAAATCCGCTGACGCCGATGAAACTGACCATTCAGAATTTTGAGCGGAAATTTGATCCGGCGGATCCTGAAATTAATGAAAAAGTGAAAAAATTAAGCAAAGTCATGGTAGACCAAATTGATTTGGTAGCCACCGTGGCGAACGCTTTTTCCCAGTTTGCGCAGCTTCCGGAAAAATATAATGAGGTTTTCGATGTGAACAGTGAAATTAAAAACATCATTAAAATCTTCAGCGACGAAAAAATATATTTCCACGCCAACCAGGACAAAATCATGGTCGAAATGGACAAAATTTATCTGTCCAGAATTATTACCAACCTGGTTTCCAACGCGCGACAAGCCCACGATGAAGAACGCGAAAACATTATTAATGTTGATGTGGAACAGCGCCAAAAAAGAATCATCATTACCGTGGAAGACAACGGCGTTGGCATTCCGGAGGAATTATACGCACGGATTTTCGAACCGAATTTCACCTCAAAAACCAGCGGAATGGGACTTGGTCTTACGATGGTGAGGAAAATGGTGGAAGATTATAAAGGCGAAATCACTGTTTCTTCTGAAATTGGAAAAGGCACCACTTTTACCATTTTTCTTCCCACGAACCTGAAAGCAAAACACGAAAAGGTTTTAGAAAAAGCCATGGTTTAATCGGTGCTAAAACGGCAATTTTTTTCAAAATACATAATTCTTGAAACTTTTCCATTTTAAAAAATTCTCGGTTAAACAGTCCGAAAAAGTTTTCCGAGTCGGGACCGATGCGGTTTTGCTTGGCGCATTAACCAATGTTATCGGCGCGCAAAAAATCCTCGAAGTTGGCTCAGGAACGGGGATTATTTCACTCATGGTAGCGCAGCGAAACACTTCAGCGGAAGTTACAGCGCTGGATATTTCAGTAGACGCAACAGAACTCGCGGCGGAAAATTTTGAAAACAGTCCGTTTCATTCGCGGTTGAAAAGCATCAATACTGATTTTAAAGATTTCAAAAATTCCGGGGTATTTGACCTGATTTTTTCAAATCCGCCTTACTTCGAAAAAAACGGTTCAACAAAAGATATTGTGGCGCGACAGCAAACCGAACTTTCCTTCGAAGAACTTCTGACAAAATCTTCAAAAATACTGAGCAAAAAGGGGCAAATTTCTGTAATTATCCCAACTGAATCTGAAGCGGTTTTTACCAAAATTGCAAATAAAAATTTGCTTTATTTAAACCGAAAAATCACGGTTTTCGGCATTAAAAATTCAAAACCAAAACGCGTGGTGTTGGAATTTACATTTCAGGAAAAAATGACCGTAGAGCAGGAAATTTTTATTGAAAAATCGCCGCGGATTTATTCGGAAGAATATTTAAAACTTACTGAAGAATTTCACCTTTTTAACCGGTAGTTTTATTTCGGTTGGTTCAAGGTAATTACGATGTCTTTGCTGATGCTTTTCCGTGAGGTGTATTTCGCGTCACAAACCGAAGTTGTCAGCGTGTACGAACCTTTATCCACCATGATGAAGTTTTGGTTTCGCGCCGGGACATCAAGATTATAAAACTTTTTACCGTTGATTTTAACGATTAAATTGCATTTTGATTTATTTACGATTTGTACGTAAGCAGTTTTGCTGTTGGGATCAGAGTTAAAAAGATGATTCAGCAAATCTGCGGTTCTTTTATGTTTATCATTTCGCCCATCAGCTGCAACATCTTTTCTCACCGCGGTTTTCAGTTTACTTTTATTTACGGGCGTTACGGTAGGTTTTGCAACGCTGACTTTTACGGCAGCAGGTTTGTCATTATTGATAACGGCGAAGAGTTTTCTTTTAAATTCCGGTGTTCTTGGATGGTTGGGATTGTACTTAATGAAATTCGCAATAACCTGCGCATTGGTACTTTTTTCTACTTGCTGAACCGTATATTTGGATTGTGCAAAGGCAAAAACAGACAGTAAAAAAACAATTAAATAGAGTGTTTTTTTCATTAAAGGTTTAATAATTAGAGATTTAAATTTTAGGAATAACGGAAAAATCCTCTTTTTAGTTTGTGCTAAATTTATTATCTTTGCAACGCTCTAAAACCGAGCTAAAGTAATCAATTTTAAATCTAAAAAACAAGAATATGTATACACCAGTTGCTGCAGATGTAGCGAAATTGAGAAATATTACAGGCGCAGGAATGATGGACTGTAAAAAAGCGTTGGTAGAAGCGGAAGGAGATTTCGATCTTGCGATTGATAACCTACGTAAAAAAGGTCAGAAAGTTGCCGCTAACAGAGCAGACAGAGATTCTCATGAAGGTGCTGTAATTGCAAAACTGAACGAAGATTTCACCATGGGTGCAATTATCGCTTTAAACTGCGAAACTGATTTCGTAGCGAAAAACGACAGCTTCGTAGAATTGGCACACGAACTTGCTGAGCAGGCTGTGATGTATGCAAACAAAGAAGAATTTTTAGCTTCTGATTTCCACGGAATGACTGTTGCTGAGAAATTAATCGAGCAAACAGGTGTAATTGGTGAAAAAATCGAAATCGGTTCTTTCGAAAGAATTGAAGGTCCTTATTTAGGGGCTTATATCCACGCTGGAAACAAGATTGCTGCAATCAGCTCTCTTTCTTCAAACGTTGACGGCGCTGCCGAAGTTGCAAAATCTGTATCAATGCAGGTTGCTGCGATGAACCCAATCGCGTTGGACGAAACAAAAGTTTCTCAGGAAACCATTGATAAAGAATTGGAAATCGAAAGAGAATTGTTGACAAAAGAAGGAAAACCTGCAAACATCATCGATAATATTTTGAAAGGAAAAATGCAGAGATTCTACAAAGACAACACTTTGGTTCACCAGTCTTTCATCAAAGATTCTTCCATCTCGGTTGCAGATTACGTAAAATCTTTAGATAACGATTTGAAAGTTTTAGGTTTCGTAAGAGTAAGTCTTACCTAATTTTTCAAAAGTAAATTCAAAAATCTCTTTCTATTTTTAGGAAGAGATTTTTTTTTCGGCTAAATAGAAGTAATTTTATATTTCTAATTTACCTATATAATTGAAAAATCTACTTTCTTTCTTTTTCGCATTATTTTTTGCAGATGCTTCTGCACAAATGGATACGGAACACTGGTTTGCACCTATGGCAGCAAGCCAGAGTTCAAACGGTTCTTTTCAGCCGGAAAGTTACCTTTATCTTTCCACCAATGAGACCACGTCTTTTCTTGTAGAAATTTACAGCGGTAATGTACTTTACACCACCGTACAGGTTTCTAAGGGAAACCCGCAAGTGATCGATATTCCGTTCAATTTTATGATGACAATTTCAACTTCGGAAATGTTTAAAGCAGTTCCGATGGGTCTTCATGTAAAAGGAACAAAGAAATTTTTTGCTAATTACAGATTTTCTGTACCTAATCACGCAGAAATTATCACTTCCAAAGGTTTGGCAGGAGTTGGAAAAAACTTTTTCGCCGTTATGGCACCTCTTACTGCCGCCAGAGAATACTTCAATGCGACCATAGGAGTTATTGCCACTGAGGACAATACGCAGGTAAAACTATCCGGCTATAATCCCGCGGTAGTTTTTGCCGATGGAAGTAGCAGTCCCACGAAAACATTTACCTTAAATAAAGGCGAGTCTTATATAATTAATGCGATCAACAATTTGGAGCTTGCAAACAGCGATGGTTTAGTTGGAGCAAAAATCGAAGCTACTCAACCTATCGCTGTGACTAATGGAAACTTTAATGGCATTTATACGAATGAAAATTTTAGCAATAATGACATCCTGATGGACCAATCTGTACCGGTAGAACGACTTGGAAAAGAGTTTATTCTGGTCAAAGGAAACGGTCCATATAACAATAATATGGAATCCGCGCTTATCGTAGCATCCGACGACGACACCCATATTTTCATCAACGGCGCAGATTCCGGAGTGGTTTTAAATGAGGGAGATTATCACGTTTTTAAAGCTAATAATTACGTTGATCAGTCACGTAATCACTATAACATGAGCGTTTCTACGACTAAAAATGTTTATGTGTACCAGTTACTTGCTGGCGTCGGTTTTGGAAGCGTATATGCTACGGGTGGATTCAATTTTATCCCTGCACTCAGCTGCTTTTTACCCAATAAAATTGATGAAATCTCTGCAATTAATCAAATTGGACAGGATCTCTACAATGCTAAATTAAATATTATCTCCGAAAAGGGAGCGACAGTTCAGGTAAATGGAACTGTACTTAACAGCCTGCAAGGTCCCTTTCCCGTGATCGGAAATCCAAACTGGGAAACCTACACCGTACTAAATGTAAGTGGTAATATCACGGTAAATTCTACAAAATCTGTTACCGTCGGTATTGCCTCGGGAAATGGCGCGGTGGGCTACGGCGGTTATTTCGCGGGGTTCAGTTCAGTGCCGGTGATTTCCAAAACAGGTGATTGCTATGCGGGAGTTTTATTACAGGTTGATGATTCCTATGACCAGTACCAGTGGTATTTAAATGGAATAGCGCTTCCGGGTGAAACTAAATTTATCATCAATCCCGACCTTTACGGAAGCGGAAGTTACACCAACAACATTTCGAAAACGAATTGTGAAACCAAGTTAACTGCGCCTTACCAATTTACAAAATGTCCGCCCATATCCACGACAACATTCGATATCGGTTTCTGCCAAACGGTTACGGTCATTCCGGCATTCACAAGTTCCAGCCAAAAAATAAACCCGCTTAAAACCAAAATTATTGTAAGACCTCAGTATGGAAGTGTCATTATTGATGTGGCAACCGGCATTATTACCTACACTCCTAATTCCACATTAACCACCAATGTTTCCGACGTTTTTGTTTATTATATTGAAGGAAACGGGACCCCGGAAGACAGCGAGTATTTTAAAGTGCTTGTCAATGTAAAAACCCCACAAACTACCGATGCTACCCTTCTGGTCTGCCCAAATCTGGACGGCACCGGAACCTATAATTTAAGTCTGGCCACCGTCTCCACCGATGCAACGGATACTGTTGTGTACTATTCGGATCAGCTGCTAAATAACCGCATTTCAAATTTCACCAACTATAAAACCCCACCCGGAACCGTATACGCGGCGGTAACTTCAACCTACAATTGCACTAAAACCGTAAAAATATTCTTAGAACTTACCAAGTTACCAATATTGAACGGAAATAATTACAATTTTACTCTTTGTGATGATAATTTTGCAGGAAGCATTCCAATTAAATTTTCGACTATTGCCCCGCAAATTATTTCAAATTACACCAGTTCGTTTACTGTCCGATATTATCTGAATCCCGCAAGCCAGCAGAATGGTACAAATGATTTTTTACCCGACGACTGGTCTTATTCTGCCAATACTACGGTTTATGTGAGAGCATTTGACACGTCGGGCTGCACAGTTGTTTTAGGTCAAATTAATTTTATTGTCGGTACAAAAACACCACTTAAAAACGCCACGGTAGTAAAGTCTGTCTGCGATGACAAACTTCTCGGAAAGGTAGAGGTCGATTTAAATAATTATCTCTCAGAATTCACCGCTAATGCGTCTGCTACTTTCTACATTAATGAAACCGATGCGAAAAATAAACAAAATCCAGTTTCAGCCAATCAAAATCTTACTGCTTCTAAAACATTTTACATTAGATTTGAAAGCAATAACGCATGTACAAATATCGGTACTTTAACCTTAAATATTTCTACTCCCAAGAAATCTACAACTTTAAAAAACGAAAAAATATGCCCTGGAAGCAGCGTAAATTTAGACGCTGGCTCCGGTTTCGATTCGTACAAATGGAGCACGGGCGAAACTACATCTAAAATTAATGCCCGAGTTGGAACGTACTACGTAGATTTAGGTTTTAACGGTTGTGTCTATAGGCAAACTGTAGAAGTTACAGCAGCTGAACTTCTGCAGATAAAACTAATCGAAGTTACCGGAAACACCGCCACGGTTTCAGTTACCGGTGGAACGCCACCTTACCAGTATTCTTTTGACAATATTAATTTCCAACCCTCAAATATTCTAACAAATATTCCCCGCGGAAAGCAAACGGTTTACGTGAAAGACGCGCAAAATTGCCAG
The DNA here is from genome assembly GCF_900114045.1 of Kaistella treverensis. Classification (GTDB taxonomy): domain Bacteria; phylum Bacteroidota; class Bacteroidia; order Flavobacteriales; family Weeksellaceae; genus Kaistella; species Kaistella treverensis. The sequence goes on along the minus strand of NZ_FORQ01000003.1, from coordinate 203,711 downwards.
GTAATTACCAAAGAATTTTTAATACTGAATTTAATAAACGTCATTACACCAAATGATGACGGAAAAAACGATGTGCTGGATTATTCCGACTTAAGCATCAAAAAAGATGTTCAGATTGAAATTTATGACCGCCACGGAAATTTGGTATTTTTGGCCAATAAAGCACCGTATTTTTGGGATGGCAAATTAAACGGCCGGCTTTTATCCACCGGAAATTACTGGTATATTTTAAAATGGATTGAGCCCGACACCGATTTGCCAGTGCTTCACAAAGGCTGGATTTTAGTGAAAAACAGAGATTAAATAAAGGCTGCCGAGATGTGCTTAAAATCCTGAAAACCATTTAGAAAATCCTTTACACTCATGCGTTTTTTACCTTCAAGCTGAACTTCTTCAGGGTAATAAATTCCGCTTTCGGTATAAAACTGCAGGTGATTTTTATCGATTTCTAAAGCTCCAGGTTTCTGATCGTGAGAATTTTCTTCGAAATGACCTTTAAATATTTTCAGCACTTTTTCATCATCTCCGATTTTTATTGAAGTAAAAGCCGCGGGATACGGCGACATTCCGCGGATAAAATTGTAAACCGTTTCAGAACTTTCTTGCCAGTTAATCCGGGTATTTTCTTTAAAAATTTTAAAGGCATTTTTTGGATTTTCTACGTGTGGCTGCGGCTTCTCCTTAATTGAATTTTCCGCCAAACCATCCAATGTTTCTACCACGAGTTTTGCGCCCATTTCCATCAAACGGTCGTGCAGTTCGCCCGCATTTTCTTCAGGAAGAATATCGATTTCTTCCTGCAGAAGAATATTTCCTTCATCAATTTTTTCATTGATAAAAAATGTTGTTGCGCCGGTTTTTTTCTCGCCGTTGATTACAGTGTAATTTATGGGTGCCGCACCGCGATAATCTGGCAGCAACGAAGCGTGCAGGTTAAAAGTGCCGAGTTGTGGCATTTCAAATAAAATTTTCGGCATCATCCGAAAAGCTACAACCACAAAAACATCGGCTTTTAATTTTTCTATCTCCGCTAAAAATTCCGGATCCTTCAACTTTTCTGGCTGCAAAACGGGCAAATTTTTCGAAATTGCATATTCCTTCACCGCTGACTGATGGATTTTCTGGCCGCGACCGCTCGCTTTATCAGCGACAGTTACTACGCCGACCACTTCGTGATGCGATTCATAAATAGCTTGCAGCGAAGTTTTAGCAAATTCTGGTGTACCAAAAAATATAACTTTTAGAGATTTCATTTGTTTAATTTAAAATGCATTTAATCATGGTTAAAGGCGTAAGTCCGGAAGTTCAGCATTTTTACTTTTCCTGAATCCAGGAGATGAATAAGGTTTTCCAGGATATTTTCTTTGCTGAAGTAGTTTAGTTTTATCGAAATTTCTTCCACATTTGCCGGAGAAATTTTTAAAATATTTAAAATATCTCCGGAAATATCACGGCCAAAAATACTTTCTTTCTGTTGCTGACAAACCGAGCACTTTCCGCAGTTTTTTGCATTTTTTTCGCCAAAGTAGGATAAAATCATTTTCATTTTGCAGAAGTCCGTATCCTGCACAAAAAATTTCATTTCTTCCCATTTCTGGATTTTATTTTTTTGTATCTGCGCAAATAATTGCCAATATTTCCCTTCGATTGCACGCTGGTCGCGGTGCTGAAGAAATTTCACACTAGACAGCGCTCCGTCGATATAGCTTAAATGCCCGCTTTTTTGAAGTTCCAATAAACGTTCTTTCACCAAATGAGGCTCAGAACCAATTTTTGTACTGAACGTTTTTTCGCTGAAAAGCACTTTGTGTGTTGCTATTCCGGTGAGATTTCTGAGCAAAAGTTCAATAAAATAAGCGTCTTTCTTCGGTAATAATTCTATTTGTTCCGGACTTATTTTCAATTCCAGCGAGGACAAAGAATTTTGGAAATTATAATAAATAATCTCCTGATGGTGAAGGAAGTTCAGCACATTCCGGATTTTGGCTAAAGAACTTTTGGTAAAATTCTGAACTTTCTGGATATGAAGCTGAAAAATATTTTCAGGAAGATCATTTTCCGCGATTTGAAACCTGGAATATAAATAGGTGACAATGTTCTGAAATTCTAATTTCGACGGAATTTGATTGATCAGAATTTGGTCAAAATTTTTGAGCTCCTGTTCGTTCCAAAGTAAAAAAGCATAAGATTCTGCGCCGTCGCGTCCGGCTCTTCCGATTTCCTGGTAATAATTTTCAATCGACGCAGGCGGTGAAAAATGCAGGACAAAGCGCACATTTTCCTTATCGATTCCCATACCGAAAGCGTTGGTTGAAATTAGGACGTGGTTTTGGCTTTTCACCCAATTGTTCTGCTTCGCGTTTTTTTCTTTTACAGGAATTCCGGCGTGGAAAAAATCAACATTTTTAATTTGGTTTCGGTGCAGGAAATGCGTCAGTTCTTCGGCTTCTTTTCGCGTTCGCACGTAAATTATTCCGGAGGAACTGTTATATTTTAAAAGATTTAAAACCCGTTCATATTTATCCGAAATTTTATCTGAAATAATTTTCAGGTTACTTCTGCGAAAACTTTTCTGAAAAACCAAAGCATTTTTCAGGTTCAGTTTCACCTGAATTTCCTGCATCACCTTTGGCGTCGCGGTAGCGGTTAAAGCTAAACACGGAATTTTGCCTATAAAAGGCCGGAATTTTTTAATATTCTGATAGCTCGGCCGGAAGTCCTGTCCCCATTCGGAAATACAGTGCGCTTCGTCCACCGCGAGAAATGAAATCTGAATTTCTTCCAAATTTTTCAAAAAAATCTGGTTTGTAAGCCGTTCCGGCGAAACGTATAAAAGTTTGGTGAGACCGTCTTTGCAACGGTTAAAAATGACTTCAGCATCAAAATCATCGAGTTCTGAAGAAAGGTATTCTGCTTCAATTCCTAAGTTTTTCATTTGAAAAACCTGGTCTTTCATTAATGCTAAAAGCGGCGAAACCACCAAACATGTACCTTCCAATATCAACGCCGGCAGTTGGTAACACAGCGATTTTCCACCGCCGGTAGGTAAAAGTGCTACTGCATCCTGACCGGAAATTACGGCGTTAATAATTTCTTCCTGAGCATCGCGAAAATTCTCGAAACCAAAAAAATGTTTTAAGGTTTGATGTTTTAGCTGCTCAAAATTTTGGGAAGAAATCACCCGTAAATTTACTGAAACAAATTTCATAAAACAAAAAAAGCCACGATATACGTGGCTTCTTTTATAGTCTGAAAAACTTTGAAATTATTTAGCTTCGAAGTAAACTCTTCGGTTTGCTCTGTTTTTCCATTCAGGGCACTTTGTAGCCGGTTCACATTCTGGATATTTCAAGTCTTTTTCTCCTTTTCCGATTGCATTGATTTTACCTGCATTTACTCCGTTGTCGATCAAATAATTTTTAACGCTATTTGCTCTTCTTTCAGATAAATTTTGGTTATAAGCATCAGAACCTCTGGTATCTGTTCCACCGATTACGTTGTAAGTACCTTCGGAAGAATTGATGTAAGTTACTGCATTATTTAAAATTGGTGTGTTTGACGGAAGGATTCTGTCTGAATCGAAATCGAATTCAATACCTTCAAGTGTTCTTGTATCGTCAGAAACTGTAGATGAAGAAGTTGTAGGACAACCGTCATTTTCAACTGGTCCCGGAACAGTTACACATTTGTCATACAAATCGATAACGCCATCTAAATCAGCATCTAAAGCTACACCAGCACCGTCAACTCTCGCTCCGGCAGGCGTATCCAATTGTCTGTCCCAATCATCGCAAACTCCGTCATTATCAGCATCACCTGTTTTACAAACTTCAACATCCTGATTTCTTTCAGCCAAAACATCTAACTTGTAATAGATTTCCTGTAACGGATCGTGCCAGAAAAGGTGAGATTCGTGTTTTCCTAAATTTAATGTTGCACCTAAAGTCAGGTTGATTAAGTTATCTGATGGGCTGTCATTAACCGTTTTACGTGCACCGTCAAATGTCTCATCACCGGAAACCAGATACATACCTCTTGCTTCCAAATCTAATGATTTAGTCGCGCGGTATTTTACACCAGCACCTGCCTGGCCGAATAAACTGTTTAATTTAAACGGTTCTATTTCGGTAATTAAAGCCTGGTTATAAACTGGACCTGCATCCTGTCTGTAAGCTCTGTAAGCCAATGTACCAATACCTGCATAGCCGTGAAGTGCCCATCTGAAAGGTGAGTGATTATCAACTCTACGCAACAGGTTGGAAATATTAAGGTCTCCTAAAACGGAAAGTGCATCATACTGAGTTCTTGCACCGTCTCCCGCAGTAGTTGTTTCGTGATCTTTGGTATTTACAAAACCCTGTCTTGTTTCACCTTTGTCGTATTGTAGTTTAAGACCGAAAGCATGGGTAATTGCTTTGTCAACACTTAAATAAGCCGACCAGCCGAATAAGTTTTTACCTGCTCCAAAACCTTTAATAGAAGTTAAGTCAGATGACTGCATTAAAGGTACACCTACCCCAGCAGAAACTGCCCAGTCATTAAACCTTTTCGATTCCTGCGTAAACGGGGAAACATTTGCTGAACCGGAAGTGTAGGCATTTGGATAACCTACGGGCGCAACAGCAATTGTGTCCTGTGCAAAAGTAGCTGTTGGTATAGCTAATGCGATTGCAATAATTGTTAAATTTAGTTTCATATTTTGTTATTATTTGTAGATTAAGAATTTATAATATTTTGCATCAATATTTGTTGCATCTCATATTATATTATTTCGGGCAACCACTGTTTTCTACCGTACCCGGTACAGTAACACATTTGTCATAAAGGTCAATAACACCATCCAGGTCCATATCTAAAGCTACACCAGCACCGTCAACTCGTGCACCTGTTGGTGTATCAAGCTGTCTGTCCCAATCATCGCAAACGCCATCATTATCTGCATCACCACGTTCGCAAACAACCAGTTCAATTGGTTTCGCTTCCAGCACCCCAATTCTGCCGTTAATATCCTGCAATGGATCATACCATGATAAATGAGTATCGTGACCACCTAATTTAAAGGTTAAACCAAGATTTACCGTAAATAAATTGTCTGAAGTACCTGGATTAATCGCGTTATATGGAGGTCTCGCATTTTTGCCGTAACCGCCGCCATCGAAAGAATCATCACCGGTTATAGTATATAATGCTCGTGCTTCAATATCAATTAATTTGGACGCATTATATTTCACGCCTGTTCCCAAATGAAACATGAAAGTATCTAAACCTAATTTTTGGTCAATTTTTATAGGAATTCTTGGTGGATTTGTACTGTATCTCGACATATCATTATCAAGCAATAAAGTATTGTAACCCTGGAAACCTAAACCTGCGTACCCGTGCAAAGCCCATCTGTAAGGTGAGTGGTTGTCTACACGTCGCATTAAATTAGAAAAATTTATATCACCCATTAAAGAAAGTTGGTGATATTTTGTATAAGCTGTCGCAACGCCCGCTGCTGCTCCAAGTTCGCCAGGCAACATAGCCTTTTGGTTGGTTTCTCCGGTTTGGAAATGTAATCCTAAACCAAAAACATGTGTAATTTGTTTGTCTAATGACCCATACAAATTCCATCCGAAATCTGTTTTCCCGTCGTAGAACGAGTTTACATCGGCATTTTGTAGAAAAGCGCCGCCGCCACCTATTGAAACGGACCAGTCACGAAACATTCGCGAAGAATTGTCAAAGGGACGGACATCGGCAGAGCCGGAAGAGAATGCATTAGGATAATCCCCGATTGTGCTGTCTACTTTTGTGCTGTCCAGAGTGGTACTCTGCGCAAAAAAAGCCATCGGAAAAGCTAATGTTAATAATAAATTTAATTTCATATTATTGTTTTTTAATGTTCATTAATTCATCCAACAGCCGCCGGGAAAATTCCCGCTGATGCAAATGTTTCTCATGTGGAATTATCAATTCCGTAGAATAAAAGCTAATTTTATCAAAAAATATCACATCAATGTCAATTATTCTATCTTCGTAGATTTTTGAAACTGATGTGTCAGTGCTCCTGCCCATCAACCTTTCAAACGCTTTTAGCTGCTTTAAAAGGGATATGGGTGAATATTGCGTTTTTATTACTATTGCAATATTACAAAAAAAATTATTACTATCAAATTCTACCGGCTCGGTAGTAATCATTTCTGTGCGAGCTATAATTGTGCCGATTTTTGCTTCTAACAGCCGAATTGCGGTTTTTATATTATTTTCTGTGTTCCCGACATTACTTCCCAGTAACAAAGTGACTTCATGTTGCGACATATAGCACAAATATAAAAAGAATAATGAAGAGTTTTTTTAAAAATGTTTTAGCAAATATTGTTGCTGTAATTATTATCGCCGCGGTATTTTCTATCACCATTATTATGCTCATTGCTGCAAGTGCTTTAAGCGGTGACCAAAAACCCAAAATCAAAGACAAATCTGTCCTTACTCTCGATTTTAAAACCAATATCATCGATAGTCCTTCGGAAGACCAAGGTGAAATTTTTACCTTCAATAACACCGAAAAAAACATCATGATTTATGATATGCTGGAAGCGGTGAACAATGCGAAATCTGATGATAAAATTAAAGGAATCAGTATAGAAACCGATGGTTTACGTGCCGGTTTTACGCAGCTGGATGATTTGCGTGCCGCATTACAGGATTTTAAGAAAAGCGGAAAGTTTGTGTATGCTTACGGAAATGTGGTTTCTCAACCCGCTTATTATTTAGGTTCGGTTGCTGATAAATATATTCTCAATCCAGCGGGGGGAATTGATTTGAAAGGACTTTCCATGGAAGTGCTTTACATGAAAAGTTTTGCTGATAAATACGGTATAGGAATACAGATCATTCGCCACGGAAAATACAAAGCCGCGGTAGAACCTTTTATGCGCGATGATATGTCACCAGAAAACAAAGAGCAGCTTTCAACTTTATTGAATGACATCTGGTCTGAAAATGCCGGCAAAATTGCAGCGTCAAGAAAAATGGATACCTTGCAGTTCCGCACTGTGGTCGACAGCCTGTACGGTACAATTCCGGAACTAAGCATTCAGAACAAATTGGTGGACCGGTTGATGCAGAAAAGCGAATACGACCAAATGATAAAAAATAGGCTAAAACTCGGCGAAAAAGATAAACTCTCCAAAGTTTCCTTCAGTAAATACATAAAGTCATTTGAGGAAAAAACCGATAAAAAGGAGCAAATAGCTGTTCTATATGCTTCCGGAACAATTTATAATGGTGAAGGTTTCGATGATATTTACGCAGAAAATTTCATCAAGGAAATTAAAAAACTTGCCGAAAACGAGAAAATAAAAGCCGTGGTTTTACGCGTAAATTCACCAGGTGGAAGTGCGAACGCTTCTGACGAAATATTATTCGAGCTTCAGCAGCTAAAAAAGAAAAAACCGCTGATCGTTTCATTTGGTGACTATGCCGCTTCTGGCGGATATTACATTTCCATGGCGGCGGATAAAATTTATTCCGAACCGAACACCCTTACCGGTTCAATTGGCGTTTTTGGAATGATTCCTTATTTTAAAGAAATAGCCGATAAAAACGGTTTAAGCGCGCACGCAGTTTCCACGAACGCCAACTCCAATATGTATTCTGCAATTAACGGCGTTACACCAAGCGGTGTAGCAATTTTAACTAAAAGTGTCGAACAGACTTATAAAAGATTTGTACATTTTGTAACCAAAAACCGAAATAAATCTTTTGAACAAATCGATGCGATTGGTGGCGGACGGGTTTGGAGCGGAGCGCGCGCAAAGCAGATCGGGCTTGTAGATGAACTTGGAAGTTTGCAGGATGCTATAAAATTCGCTGCTCAAAAGGCAAAAATTAAAGATTTCGGTGTCGTAAATTATCCAAAAAAATCGTCGCCTTTCGAGCAGTTTTTTAAGAATATAGAGGAAGACGAAATCTCAGCAAGATTCATCAAAAATAAAATCGGTGCTGAAAATTATAAAATGTTTGAAATGATTTCGAACCCGAAATTCAAGCAAGGTGTAATGATGACCACACCTTTTCAAATTAAAATGGATTAAGAACAAAAAAAAATCCCGCACTGAAATTCAGCGCGGGATTTTTATATTTTCTTTTAATTATCCACGTTTTGTGGCCATACCGTAGATCCAGAGAACGACCAGCGCTCCTACTACAGCAAGAAGAATTCCTTTGATGTCAAAATCTTCAACAGTTCCCCAACCTAGCATACTTCCGATCCATCCACCAACGAATGCTCCTACGATACCTAAGATGATTGTTAAAAGCCAACCCATGTTCTGGTTTCCTGGCATAATTAATTTAGCGATTGCTCCTGCGATAAGACCAAAAATGATCCAAGTTAAAATTCCCATAGTTTAAAAATTTAATGTTAGTATTTATTAATTTAACTTCTATTCTCTCATCAAACATAAGACCAAAAGAAACTGACAACTGCATTTTTTAATCAACTACAGGTTAAAATTAATAAATTATATTTAAATAATGGGCATTTTTATTATCTTTTTTTGAAAAACGAATCCACGAACTCTGCTCCGTTGAAGAGCTGAAGATCAGTCATTTTCTCGCCAACACCGATGTATTTTACCGGGATTTGGAACTGATCTGAAATACCGATTACCACTCCGCCTTTCGCAGTTCCATCTAATTTTGTAATCGCCAAAGCATTTACTTCCGTCGCCGCTGTAAACTGTTTTGCCTGCTCAAAAGCATTCTGCCCAGTAGAACCGTCAAGCACCAAAAGAATTTCGTGTGGCGCATCGGGCAGCACTTTCTGCATCACTCGTTTGATTTTCGTGAGCTCGTTCATTAAGTTCACTTTATTGTGAAGTCGACCCGCGGTATCGATGATTACAACATCTGCATTGTTTGCCACCGCACTTTGTACCGTGTCAAAAGCTACAGACGCCGGATCGCTTCCCATATTTTGCTTTACAATCGGTACACCGACTCTTTCACTCCAAATAACAAGCTGATCAACCGCGGCAGCGCGAAATGTATCGGCAGCTCCCAAAACCACTTTTTTACCTTCGCTTTTAAACTGATGCGCCAGCTTTCCGATGGTTGTAGTTTTTCCGACACCGTTTACACCCACCACCATAATTACATAAGGTTTTTTGGTCTCATCGATATTGCCACTTCCGGCGTGGGGATTATCGAGTAATAAGCCGGTAATTTCTTCACGTAAAATTCTGTCCAGTTCGTCTGTACCGACGAATTTGTCGCGCGCCACACGGTTTTCAATTCTTTCAATGATTTTAATGGTGGTAGATGCGCCGACATCCGACGCGATAAGAACTTCTTCCAGATCATCCAAAACCTCATCATCAACTTTAGATTTCCCTACGACCGCTTTCGAGATTTTATCGAAAAAACCCTGGCTGGATTTTTCCAGACCTTTATCTAAAGTTTCCTTCTCTTCTTTTTTAAATATTTTTTTATACCAACTCATTGTCAGATTTCAGTTTTACATTAAGAAATTTAAGCGCCGCCGCGGCTGGCAAACAAAGATAAAATAAAAAAACTACCCAAAATGGATAGTCTTATATATTCGCAATGGTGCTGAATATTATTTTTTCAAATAAGCTTCAACCTCGTCAGCGTTCATTACTTTTTCGTCAAATACGTAAGCTCCGGATTTAGGAGATTTTACCATTTTCACAACTTTGGTCATTTTCTTTGATCCTGCACCACCCTGAAGCGTTGCTACTACTTTCTTTGCCATATTCTATAACTTTTAAAAAAATTATTTAATTTCTTTGTGAACAGTATATTTCTTCAGAACAGGATTATATTTTTTCAATTCCAATCTTTCTGTAGTGTTCTTTTTATTTTTAGTAGTGATGTATCGTGACATTCCTGCTACTCCAGTTTCTTTGTGCTCAGTACACTCCAAAATCACCTGTACTCTATTTCCTTTTTTTGCCATGATTTCTTCTTATTTTTTAATAAAACCATTTCTGGTTGCTCTTACGATAGCTTCTTCAATACCAATTCTATTGATAATTCTCAAACCGTGAGCTGAAACTTTTAAAGTTACAGATTTCTCCTGCTCCGGGATGTAAAATTTCTTTTCCAACAAATTTATCTCAAAACGACGTTTCGTTTTGTTATTAGCGTGAGAAACATTGTTTCCTACCATTGCACGCTTTCCTGTTATTTGGCAAATTCTTGACATATCTCGATGTTCTTTTTTTACTACTAAATATTTGAGAGTGCAAAATAACGAAGAATTTTTTAGTTAGACAAATATAATTCAGATTTATTTTCTACAAAATCAAACAAATAAGCCCCGAATTTTTCTCCAAACCATTCCCCACAATTTTACAGGATGTTCACTTCCCTTTCCAGCTCAATACCAAACTTTTCTGCCACCGAATCAATGATCTGCGCCGAAAAATCATAGATTTCCTGTCCGCTCGCTTTTCCCGTTTTGTTCACGATTACCAAAGCCTGCAACTCGTGCGACGCCACATTTCCAATCTGTTTGCCTTTCCAGCCACATTGTTCGATGAGCCAGCCCGCCGGGATTTTCACCAAATCACCGTTTGGATAATTCGGCATGTCCGGATATTTTTTCTGCACTTCTAAAAACTGATTTTTGGTGATCGATGGATTTTTAAAAAAACTGCCCGCATTGCCCAGAATTTTTGGGTCCGGCAATTTGCTTTGTCTGATGTTAATGACCGCCGCGGAAATTTCCTGAATCGTCGGATTTTCAATTCCCATCTTTTCCAGCTCAGTTTTTATCGCGCCATATTCCGTTTTCAGCTGATGATTTTTCCGGGTCAGTTTAAAGGTAACTTCAAGAATCACAAATTCACCTTTTCGCTCACGTTTAAAAATCGATTCGCGGTAACCGAACTTGCATTCTTCATTAATGAAAATTTCAGTTTCCAAAGTTTCAAGGTTCAAAACTTTGCAACTTACAAAACTGTCTTTAATTTCCCGGCCATACGCACCAATATTCTGCATCGGCGACGTACCCACATTCCCCGGAATCAATGACAAATTCTCAAGTCCGCCATAATTTTTTTCCAGACAAAACTGCACAAATTCATGCCAGTTTTCACCGGCTTTTGAAGTCACCAAAACTTCATCATCACTCAAAAGTTCCTCCGTAATTCCTTGTAAATTTAACTGAATGACCAAACCTTCAAAATCTTTGGTAAATAAAATATTACTTCCGCCACCTACAAATAACGGTCTTAAAGCCTGTCTTTTTGCAAATTGCAATGCCTCGATAAGTTCGTTTTCAGAAGTGACTTCTGCAAAATATTTTGCCGAAACATCAACGCCGAAAGTATTGTAATTTTTTAAAGAATAGTTTTCCTGAATCTTCATGTATTTAAAATATTAAAAAAAACGGGCTAAAACCCGCTTTTTTTTGATTTTACTAAAGATTGAACTCCAGCTTATATTTTTCTAGTGCGTCGCTTAAAAGCTCTACACTTCGGCGCAAATCTTCTTCTTTTAAAACGTACGCTATTCTGACCTGTTTTCTGCCCAATTCCGGATCGCTGTAAAAACCGCTCATTGGCGCCACCATTATGGTTTCGTTGTTGTTCGAATAACTTTCCAGCAGCCATTGCGCAAATTTATCGGTATCATCCACCGGAAGTTCTACCGCGCAGTAAAAAGCGCCTTTCGGTTTCGGACAAATCACGCCCGGAATACCGTTCAGCAAATCCACCAAAACATTTCTGCGGTGCGTATATTCAGCCCGAACTTTTAAAATATATTCAGAATCGTTTTCGTGTGCCGCAGCTGCCGCAATTTGTCCCAACAAAACCGGACTCAATCGTGCCTGCGCGAAAAGCATCGCCGCATCATGAATTTTTTTAGAACGCGTTACCATAAAACCGATGCGCACCCCGCACATCGAATATCTTTTGGATTCAGAATCAATGATGATGCAGTTTTCCGAAATTTCCGGAAATTCAAACATAGAAATTTGCTGTTTTCCGTCGTACACATATTCGCGGTAAACCTCATCAGAAATAATTACGATATCGTGTTTTTTAGCAATATCAGCCAGTTTCTGCAATTCTTCACGCGTGTAAAGATAACCCGTCGGGTTTCCCGGATTGCAAATCAAAATTGCGCGCGTTTTATCGGTGATTTTCTCTTCAAAATCTTCTACCGGCGGCAAAGCAAATCCCGTTTCAATGGTAGACGAAACCGCCACCACATTCACATTAAAAGAACTCGCAAAACCGTTATAATTCGCATAATACGGTTCCGGAATGATCACCTCGTCACCATCATCACACAAGGTGGAAATCGCAAAATTCAGCGCTTCCGAACCACCGTTGGTTACAATGAAATTATCCGTTGTCAAATCGGTAAAACCCAAAGAATGGTAATAATTGTTCAGCGCCGTTCTGTAATTCAAATTCCCTTCAGAAAGTGCATATTCATAAATCTTCAAATCATTGTTTTTAACGGCATCCAGCGCAGATTTTGGCGTTTCAATATCTGGCTGACCAATGTTTAAATGATAAACTTTAATTCCTTTTTGCTTGGCTTGCAAGGCATAAGGAACCAGTTTTCGCACCGGCGAGGCGGGCATATGTTGTGCTCTTTCAGAAATTTTTGGCATTATATAAACTTTTACACAAAATTAAGAATATTTTTCGGGAGCAACACGGTTTTCTCTTCTAACAAGATGATCACCGGTCTCCGCTGCAATCTTTTTTTTCCTCCGCGGAGTTCAGCCGCAAAAAAAGGATTTCCGCTGCACCCGGGCTAGAAGTTCAGGTAGTTTTTCATCCGACGGGTGCGCGTACGGCATTCTGAAAAAATTTGCCCGAAAAACATCCAAAAAATTTATTCATCAAAATCTGATTCTTTTACATTTCTGTAATAAGTTTAACTGAAAAAATTTGCCTGAATAGCGCCAAAAAAAACCGCAGAAAAAATCTGCGGTTTTGTATCAGTTATTTTGTGGTTGATTTTATTTGATAAAGCCTTTGCTTTTCAGTAAAGGTTTCAAATCTGCCTCACGGCCTGTAAATTCTTTATAGGCCTCGTTCAAATCTTTTGAATTTCCTACAGACAGAATATACTTCCGGAAACGGTCACCGTTTTCACGCGTCATTCCGCCGTGATTGGAGATCCAATCCCACGCGTCGGCGTTCAGCATGTCGCTCCACATATAGGCGTAATAACCTGCAGAATATCCGCCGCCCCAAATGTGCGCAAAGTATGGCGAATGGTATCTTGGCGGAACTTCAGTAAGGTTGAATCCGTATTTCGCCAAGACATCTTTTTCAAATTCCAAAGTTGGTTTAAACTGCGATTCGTCGGTTACCGAATGCCAGTTCATATCCAGAGTCGCTGCAGAAACAAGTTCTGTGGTAGAATAACCCTGGTTGAAAGTTCCGGCTTTTTTAATTTTATCAACTAACGCCTTTGGCATTGGTTTTTTAGTTTCGTAATGAATGGCGTAATTTTTCAAAACTGAAGGTTCCAGCGCAAAAAATTCATTGATTTGCGACGGAAATTCTACGAAATCACGCGGAACATTGGTCCCGGAAATCGAAATGTATTTCTGGTCTGCAAATAAACCGTGCAAAGTGTGCCCAAACTCATGGAACATCGTAGTTACATCGTCATATGAAATCAACGAGGGTTTTCCTTCCGCCGGTTTCTGGTAATTGAAAACGTTAACAATCACAGGTTTCTGGCCTAGCAGATGCGACTGCTCAACAAAGTTGCTCATCCACGCGCCGCCGTTTTTATTGCTACGGGTATAAAAATCCAGGTAATAAAGTGCCATTGATTTTCCGTCTTTATCGAAAACTTCGTAAGCCACCACATCTGGATGATAAACCGGCAAATCCTTTCTTTCCTTGAAGGTTATACCGTAGAATTTTTCTGCGGCATAGAAAACACCTTTCTCGAGAACGGTCGTTACTTCGAAATATGGTTTAATTTCGTTTTCATCCAGATCATATTTTGCTTTACGAACCTGCTCTGCAAAGAAATTCCAGTCCCACGGCTCTACGGTAAAACCACCTTTTTGCTTGTCAATCAGCGCCTGAATTTCATCGCTTTCACGTTTTGCAGTTGCCACGGCTGGTGTTGCCAAACGCGCTAAAAGATTCATCGCATTTTCCGGAGTTTTCGCCATCTGGTCCTGTAACTTCCATTCTGCGAAAGATTTTTTGCCCATTAAATGGCCTTTTTCCATGCGAAGCTTCGCTTCTTTTTCCAGAATAGCTCTGGTGTCATTTTCGTCCCCTTTCTGTGCGCGGAACCACGAAGCGCGGAATAACTTTTCTCTCGTTTCGCGGTTTTTAAGATTTTGAAGCAAAGGCTGCTGCGTCGTATTTTGTAAAGCCAAAAGATAACCGGTTTTTCCGGCAGCTTTTGCATCGGCTGCAGCCGCGGCAATTTCGTCTGCTGAAAGTCCGTCCAGCTCTTTTACATCAGCGATGAGAAGTGCACCTTCTTTTCTGGCATCCAATAATTTGCTCGAAAACTGCGTAGAAAGCGTTGCCAGTTCTTCATTGATTTTTTTCACCTTCGCTTTATTTTCCGGTGAAAGATTTGCGCCGGCAAGATCGAAATTGGTGGTATATAATTCTAAAACTCGTTTTTCTTCGGAACCTAAATTGTCAGTTTTAATGGCTTTAATCCTTGAATATAATTTTTCGTTCAGATAAATTTTGTCGCTCAAAGCCGAAAAAACCGGTGCGTATTCCTCTTCTAATTTCTGCAAGCCCGGATTGGTATTAGAGCCGGTAAGATTATAGAATACAAGCTGTGCTCTTTTTAAAACTTCACCGCTGTTTTCCAGCGCCACAATAGTATTTTCGAAAGTTGGCGCCGCAGTATTGTTAGCGATTGCTTCAATTTCTGCCAGCTGAACTTTCATTCCGTAATCAAAAGCCGGTTTGAAATGTTCGTCTTTAATTTTGTCAAATTCCGGTGCCTGATATTGCAGTGAACTTTTCTTTAAAAAAGGATTATTTGCCATTACGTCTGGAATCGCAATTTCTGTGGATGCGTTTTCGGTTGTTTTCATAGTAGTACAGGCGGAAGTTAACGCCAGAGAAGATATTAAAAAAACAGATGTAATATTTTTCATTCTTGAATTGTTATTTAAAGATAAAGGTATTAATTTTAAATTTATCTTTAACAAATAAACCCTGAAAACAAACTAAACCATGAAAAAATCTCTAATTTTTGGCTGCTGTGCAGTGCTTTTTTTTAATTCCTGTTCCATAAAGTCAGACAACGGTTTTTCGCTGAATTTCCAGACTAAAGAAGGAAAAGGAATAATTAAAAACAAAGAGTTTAAAGGTAATTTTGATGAAATTAAAGTTTCACAATCCATCAACGCGGAAATTGTAAAAGCAAACACCGAAAAAGTAGTTTTAAGCGCACCATCCGATATCATTGATGATGTTTTGGTAGAAAATAAAAACGGAAAACTTTATATCCATTTCAAACCCGGACTTAATATTTCTGCGCGAAATGTAGCGGTGAAAATTTTTGCTAAAGATTTTTCCAAAGTTGAAGCAAATTCTTCCGCCTCAATTGATATAAAAGATCAGTTTACTCAGGATAAAACTAAAGTTAAAGTTGGAAGTTCAGGTTCAGTTACGGGGAATTTAGAAGCCAACGAACTTACCATCGATGTTTCAAGTTCCGGCACCTTCACCGGAAAAATATGGGCAGTAGATTTTGATGCTGAAGTTTCTTCTTCCGGCGACATTATTGTTTCCGGTGAAACCAAAAATGCAAAACTTCATGCCTCATCATCCGGCACCTTGGATGCGCGGAAAGCTACGGCAGCGAATGCAGATATTGAAGCTTCAAGCAGCGGTTCCGTAAGCTTGGCAGTGAAAAACCAACTTTCAGCGCGCGCGAGTTCTTCCGGTGATATTACGATCCGAAAAGCTGGAAACTTAAATGTAATCAGCAAAACCGAAAGCAGCGGTGGCAGCGTGAACATTCAGTAATATATAATTGCTAAAATGAAAAAATCAGCCCTTTTAACGGCTGATTTTTTTCATTTAAAATCTGTTCATTTTAATTTACCAGCCACCAGACGCGCCGCCACCGCCGAAACTTCCGCCGCCTCCAAAGCCACCGAAACCGCCACCTCCAAATCCGCCGCCAGAACCGCCGCCGCCGAAACTTCCCGGGAATGGGAAAAATCCGCCAGGGTAAGATCTTCGTCCGCGACGTGAGAGAATTACATCTTCATCATCACCATTTCGGCCTCGGCCACCGCCACGGTTTCGAAACAGAAAACTCAGGATGATGAAAACAAAAAATGCGATAATCATAATTTGCGCGGGCGACAAACTGTCTTCCAAGGTATCTTTAACAATCGGTTTAAATTTTCCCTGCACGGCTTCCATCAAAGCGGTGGTCCCGCGGTTGATTCCTTCATACCACAATCCCTGCTTGAAATTCGGCGTCACAATATAATCCAGAATCTGCCCTGCGACTGATGCGGTTAAATATTGCTCCACCGCGCGTCCCTGTTGAATAGACATCGTGTGATCTTCGGTCGCAATCAGAAAAACAATTCCGTTGTCTGTTTCTTTCTGGCCAATTCCCCATTTTTCACCATACATCGTTGCGAGATAATTTACATCTTCACCGCCAGTATTTGGAATGATGATGACGGCTATCTCTGTGGAAGTACTGTCGGCAAATTTGATCAGTTTCTGGTTCAGCTGATCTTTTTCAGTCTGCGTTAATAAACCAACTTCGTCGGTAACCGGATATAAAATTGCCGGCTTTTCAGGTATTTTTTGGGCAAAAGCATAGATGCTAAAACCTAAAAATAAAAAAAGGAAAATATATTTACGAGAAAGTAATCTCATTCGAAATTTCATTGGGATTTTCGCCCGAAATCGGGAAATGTTTTTTTAGTTCCAAACCAGTTTCTAAAATCGCCTTTTTCAAACCGTCGTGGTATTTTCCCACCGCAAAATCCCTCGTAATCTGGTCATGCATTTTGTCCCAGAAGTGCTGATGTACTTTTTTGTGAATTCCTTCATCACCGATAATGGTCAAATAGTGCTGCTCAAAATTTACATGAAAAAGCACGGCATTTTTTTCCGCGGTTTTTCCTTCGCACAACATCTTGAAAACCTCAAAAGCAATTTCTGCGTTGTTGCCTTCGGTTTGGGAATCTATGTGAATACGGATTTCACCAGTAGAATGATCTTCGGCGGTTTTAATGGCTTCTACGAGAGAAGCCATTTCAGAATCTGTGAGAAAACTGTTCATTAGTTAGTGAAAACTTCCGGCGCTTTTTGCGCACCTGCATCCGCTTTAAAGTATGGTTTTTCTTTAAAGTTGGTAAAGTTTGCCAAAATATTATTCGGGAAAGTCTTTATCGAAGTATTGTAATCCTGCGCCGCTTCATTGTAATAAACGGTCTCGCTTCGGATGCTGTTTTCAATCGCGGTATATTCTCTTTGAAAATTCAGGTATTGCTGATCCGCTTTCAAGTTTGGATATTGTTCCACAACCGCCATCAATCTGCTCAAAGCACCGCTTAATTCACCTTGCGCCGCCTGGAATTTCGCCATATCAGCTTCGGTCATATTTGTAGGGTCCACAGTAATAGAAGTTGCTTTAGAACGCGCTTCAATTACTTTGGTTAAAGTTTCCTGCTCGAACTGCGAATATGATTTTACGGTACGTTCCAGATTTGGAATCAGGTTCGCACGTTTTTGATATACGGTTTCAACGTTAGACCATTTGGTGTTTACGTTCTGTTCTTTGGTGACAAAATTATTGTAGCCATTTTTACCCCAGAAAAACAGGATAGCAGCAATTACAAGGAGAGCAATACCGATGGTTCCGGCGCTCATACAACCTTTATTTCTCATAGTTTATTAATTTTTTTAATTTTTATTGCTACCCAAATATACAATATATGTGCTAAATTTGTGGCAAATTACTTTAAAATGATTACAGCGGTCGTCGCCATGGGCTTAAACAATGAAATTGGTGCTGAAAATCAAATGCTTTGGCATTTACCAACCGATTTAAAACATTTTAAAGAAATTACCACAGAGCATCCCGTGATCATGGGCCGCAAGACGTACGAAAGCATCGGTAAAGCCTTGCCAAACCGTACCAACATTGTCATCAGCACCAAAAAAGATTGGTTTGAAGAAGGAATTCTGATCGTTGGAAGTATTAAGGAAGCACTGAAATTTGCTAAAAAAATCGATGAAAATATTTTCATCATCGGCGGCGGCAAAATTTACGAACAAACGATGGATGTTACCGATAAACTGGAAGTTACGCTGGTAAAAACCACGCTGAAAGCTGATACTTTCTTTCCGAAAATCAACCCAAAAATCTGGGAGAAAACTGAAGAAATTTGCCACGAAAAGGACGAAAAAAATGCTTTTGACTTTTGCTTTCAAACCTACGAGCGAAAGGTAAAACTCGAAAAATAAGCCTGAAATTGTGCTGTTTCTTTTTAGCACAAATTATTATCTTTGCACCACTAAAATTTAACAATGAATAAATACCTGAAATTCGTTATCGCAGCGCTGATTATCGCAGCCGGAGTATATCTGATGATGAATAGAAATATCGGCTGGGGAATCGTTTTGGTAATTCTTTCCGCGATCCCGATTTTACTTTTTTTCAAAAACGAATATATTTTGGCGGCTTTCTGGTACATGCGAAAACAGAATATGGTAAAAGCTGCGCACTGGCTTTCGAAAATCACCAATTATGAGTCGCAGCTGCACAGATCGCAGTACGGTTATTTCCATTATTTACAGGGACTGACTTTAGCTCAGGAAAATCCGGCTAAAGTTGAGCCTTTTATGAAAAAAGCGTTGGAATTTGGTTTAAATATGAAACATGACCGCGCGATGGCAACATTAAATATCGCTGCCGGAGCCATGCAAAAAGGCCGTCGCCAGGAAGCGCAGAAACTTCTGGAAGAAGCCAAACGCCTGGACTCGGCCGGAATGATGACAGACCAGATAAAGATGCTGAAAGACCAGCTGAAAATGCCGTCAATGCAGAAACACATGCACAACCCGAATATGCGCCAGCGTGGGAAATTCAACTAATATTGATTTCATAAAAAATTAAAAAAAAGCCTCATTTAGGGGCTTTTTTTATGTTTATATGTTTGCCATTGTCGGTGGAAGTTGGTTTACGCAGAAGACTTTAATTAAAAAAAACCCTCATTTAGCGGCTAATTTTTTGACTTGAATTCTTGATTACGCTTGAAAAAACGGGCCAATTTTAAATCAGAAAAATACCGGGCTAAAACGGCATTTTTTTTTAAATTTCAAAGTGAAATATTACATTTCCGAACTGTTGTCCACGCCGTAAAATTTCGGAATTTCCCAATGATATTTCACCGCAAAAGTACGGATGGCGACAATCAGCAAAATCGTGGAAACCTGAACAAATGCGTAAGAAAGCGTACTGTATTTCACCAAACCTAAAAAAATGGTTCCACCGATAATGCACGCCGTGGCATAAATTTCCTTCCGGAAAATAAGCGGAATTCGGTTCAGCAAAATATCGCGACTGATTCCACCAAAACAACCCGTAATCGTTCCTAAAGTGATGCAGATCAGTGGGTGCAAATCAGCATTAATTCCTTTCTGAATTCCGATAATGGTGAAAAGTCCCAAACCGAAACTATCGAATATAAACAAGGTTACTTTAAACTTTTTTTCCACCGATTTAAAAATCATCGAAACGATCGTGGTGATGAAAATAACGCTGCAAATGACCATATCGTGCATCCAGAAAACCGGTACATCGAGGATCAGATCGCGAATTGTACCGCCGCCGACGGAAGTTACAAAAGCAATAATCAGTACACCGAAAGGATCCAGGCGCTTTTGCATCGCGGCAAAACTGCCCGACATCGCAAAAGCAATGGTGCCCAAAATTTCGATGGCTAAACTAAAGTTTTGCTGAACTTCCACGCTTTATTTTGTTTTAGGCGCAACGCGTACAGCTGGTGGAACCAAAATTTCATAATTGCCGCCAAAACTGATGATTTCGCGCACAATACTGCTGCTGATAAAGGATTTCCCGGCAGATGTCAGTAGGAAAATGGTTTCTATTAAATTATTTTTGGTGAGCTCTCGGTTGGTTTGCGCGATGGCTTTTTCAAATTCAAAATCTGCTGGATTTCTGAGGCCGCGAAGTATGAAATTCACGTTTTTGCTGTGGCAGTAATCAATTGTTAGACCTTCAAAATGATCGACTTCAATATTGGGAAAATCTTTGAAAACCTCGCGGATAAAATGCATCCGCTGCTCCAGGGAAAACATGTATTTTTTCTGCGAATTCTGCCCGATCGCGATAATTATTTTGTCAAATAACGGGTACGCTCTTTCTACAATATCGTAGTGACCAAGCGTGATCGGATCGAAAGAACCCGGAAAAACTGCAACTCTCATAAATGGTTGTTTTAATTACAATTTCAATTCGGCTTTTATGAATCTGAAATTTTTATTTTTTAGCTAAAGCTTTTTCTACCTCATTTCCGCACAAATCTTTGATGGAAATTCCGTAAAAAGCAGCTTGTTGTGGTAAAATTGAGGCGGGCGAAAACCCTGGATTGGTATTCATTTCCAACATATAGGGAATTCCATCCATAATAATGAATTCGCTGCGCGAAAAGCCACTCATTCCCAATGCATTATATGCTTTAATGGTGATTTCTTCCACACGTTTTCGCGTTTCATCATCAATTCTGGCTGGTGTAATTTCTTCGGATGCGCCTTCGTATTTGGCTTCATAATCGAAAAATTCTTTGTCCGGCACGATTTCCGTAATACCGAGCACGATGGTTTCACCATTGAAATCGACCGCGCCCACGGAAACTTCCATTCCGTCCAGAAAGCTTTCGATTAATATTTCTTCATCTTCCGCGAAAGCGAAATCTAAAGCTTTTTGAAATTCAGACTGCGCTTTTACTTTAGAAATGCCAAGCGAGGAACCGGATTGGTTTGGTTTCACGAAAAGCGGCAAACCGAGTTCCTTAATAATTTGGTCTTCGTCAATATTTTCACCGTGGCGCAAATAAATACTTTTCGCGGACGGAATTCCGTATTTTGACAAAACCGCCAAAGTATCTTTTTTATTAAAGGTGAGCGCGCTCTGGTAAAAATCGCAGCCGGTATATTTTTGCCCGATGGTGTTCCAATACGCTTGAAGTTCACCATTTTCACCGGGTTTCCCGTGGATAATATTAAAGCAGACATCAAATTTCACTTCAAAACCACTGCTTAATTCTACCGTAAAATCTGCTTTATTAATAGGTGCTTTTACACCGCGATCGTCGACGAAATACCATTCATCTTTTAAAATGACGACTTTATAAACGTTATATTTTTCACGGTCCAGGGAATCAAAAATCAGTTGGCCGCTTTTTAGAGAAACTTTATATTCCTCGGAATAGCCGCCCATTACAACGGCAATGTTTTTTTTGTTCATCAGATTTTACAATAAAAGCAAAATTAAACAAATTGTTTAATAGCCACCGACTAATATGAGATTTTATAAAAAAACTGGCTTTTAGCGGCTAATTTTTTCTTTAAAAATGTAAAGAATCACCTTTTTAGAAGTCTTAAAAAATTGTAATTTCGCCCTCTATGAAAAGATGGTATCTCTACCCTTTTTCCTTAGGTTATCATGTGGCTACGGCAGCGCGTAACACCATGTATAATTGGGGAATTTCTAAATCGACCGCCTTTAAAACGCCGATTATCAACGTCGGAAATCTTTCCGTTGGCGGCAGCGGAAAATCGCCGATGGTGATGTACCTCGCAGAATTGCTCTCGAAACATTATAAAACCGGCGTACTTTCCCGTGGTTACGGCCGCGTAACGAAAGGTTACGGCATTACCAACTACGACAGCAATTATAAAACGGTGGGCGATGAAGCCATGCAGCTTTTTGAAAGGTTTAAAAACCGTTTCGTCATCGCAGTTTCAGAGGAAAGAGTTCCCGGCGCCAAAAAAGTCACTAAAGATATGGATCTGGAAGTTTTGATTTTGGACGACGCTTATCAGCACCGCGCAATAAAACCGGGTTTTAATATTTTGATGACCGATTACGAAGATCCGTATTTCAAAGATTTTCTTTTACCTGCCGGAAATTTACGTGAAAGCCGAAGTGGCGCGCGGCGCGCTCAAATCATCATGGTTTCGAAATCTCCGGAAAACTTGACGGAGGAAAAAAAGCAATTTTTCATCTCGAGAATAAATCCGCGTCACGGCCAAAAAGTATTTTTTTCGAGTATTGGTTACGATGAGAATGTATATTCGAAAACTCAGATATTGCCGGATAATAACCTTTCGTATTACGATATTTTGCTGATTACCGGAATTGCAAATCCGAAACCGCTCGTCAAACATTTAGCTAAATTTTCAGACCGCGTGAAACATCTTAAGTTTCGCGACCATCATAATTTTACCGATCATGACATTAAAAATATTTTGGCAGAATTTAAAAAACTCGGCGAGTATAAGCTCATTCTGACCACCGAAAAAGACTACGTTCGCCTGAAAACTTTTGATTATCTTCGGGACCTTGTTTTCTACTGGCCCATCAATATTACCATCGACCGGAAGGAAGAATTTAACCAAACCATCCTCAACTATGTTGGAAAAAATTAAAGAAACCGCACAATTCATCAAAAACATTATTCATGAAACACCGGATTTTGCGATCGTTTTAGGTTCCGGTTTGGGAAAATTAAAAGATGAAGTAGAACCGATTCACGTTTTGGATTATTCTGAAATCCCGAATTTCCCTCAAACCACGGTTGTCGGTCATGGCGGAAAATTAATTTTTGGTCTGTTAGAGGGCAAAAAAGTGTTGATGATGAGCGGCAGATTTCATTATTATGAAGGTCACGATATTCAAACAGTGGTTTTCCCTTTTCGCGTTTTTCATCTTTTGGGCATTAAAAATTTAATCTTGTCAAATGCTTCCGGCGGTGTGAATCCAGATTTTAATGTGGCTGATGTGATGATCATTAATGACCACATCAACATGATACCGGAACATCCTCTGCGCGGAAAAAATCTGGAAGAATTTGGGCCACGCTTCGTGGATATGAGCGAACCGTACAATCGGCAAATGATAAAAATTGCCCGAAATACCGCCGAAAATCTCGGAATTACTGCACACGAAGGCTGCTATGTCGCGCTACAGGGACCAACTTTTGAAACACCGGCGGAATACGGAATGATTCGCGCCATCGGCGGCGATGCTGTCGGGATGAGCACTGTGCCCGAAGTAATTGTCGCAAAACATCAGGGAATGGAGTGTTTCGGGATTTCCATCATCACCGATGTGGGTGGCCCGGACATCGCCTTCACCGTTTCCCACGAAGAAGTCTTGGCAGCTGCAGATAAAGCAATGCCGAATGTCATTAAAATTGTAAAAGGTGTGGTGAAAAATTATAACTCCTAAATTACATTTCAGCAAAAAATAAAAAAAATGCCCTTTTAGCGGCATTTTTTTTCGTTTTGGATCGTGCTGTTATTTCACACGCACATAAATATGCCTGATGTTTTTTACGCCGGTTTCTCTTTCGTCGATTTCAATTTTACCGATGCTTTTAATTAAAGGTAAAAGTTTTGGAAAACCGAAATTTCGCGGATCGAAATCGGGTTTCTTTTTGATGATAAAACTTCCGAGGTTTCCAAGAAAAGTCCAGCCATCTTCATCACCCAAATCATTGATGCTTTCAGTTATTAATTTAATCGTACGCGAATCTACTTTGCTAAGCGGTTCTTTTTTGCGTTTCGTTTTTTCGGGCTTTTTTGTGGCAATATTTTCAGTTTCCTTTTCAGAATCTTCGGTGTCATTTAAAATTTCCAAATAAATAAATTTATCGCAGGCAGAAATAAACGGCTTCGGCGTCTTTTTTTCACCAAAACCCATCACCATCATACCGGCTTCGCGAAGTCGTGTCGCAAGACGTGTAAAATCGCTGTCGCTGGAAACAATGCAAAAACCGGTAACTTTTTCGGAGTATAAAATGTCCATCGCATCGATGATCAATGCGCTATCGCTGGAATTTTTTCCTGTCGTGTAGCTGTATTGCTGTATCGGCGTAATTGCGTTTTCAAGCAGCACATTTTTCCAGCCGGAAACCGTGGGTTTTGTCCAGTCGGCATAAATTCTTTTGATGGTTGGTGTTCCGCTGCGCGAAATTTCTTCCAGCATTTCCTTCACATTTTTGTACGGGACATTATCTGCATCGATGAGCACTGCTAATTTATCGTCGTTCATAAATTTTTTTAAATTAAATTTTTGTCACTTTCAGTCAAATTTACGGCATTTATCCCAAGGTTTGCGAAATGGTGAAAATCTAAAGTGCATTTCCTAATTTTGCAGCGTGCAAACCGACCGAAAAATTATTCATGTCGATATGGACGCGTTTTATGCGTCTGTAGAGCAACATGATTTCCCCGAACTGAAAGGAAAACCACTCGTGGTCGGTGGCGGCATGTACGGCGTAGTGGCAGCGGCGAGTTATGAAGCACGGAAATATGGAATCCGTTCTGCGATGCCGGGAAAAGTTGCCATGGAAAAATGCCCGCATCTGATTGTGGTGAAACCGCGCTTTGCGCGTTACAAAGAAATTTCGCTGCAAATACGGGCAATTTTTTATGAATTTACCGATTTGGTGGAACCGCTTTCTTTGGATGAAGCTTATCTGGACGTTACCGAAAACAAGAAAAACATCGATTCTGCTCAGGAAATCGCGCGAGAAATCCGTAAAAGGATTTTCGAAGAAACCGGACTCACCGCTTCCGCCGGAATTTCGGTGAATAAATTTTTAGCAAAAGTAGCTTCAGATTACCGCAAACCGAATGGCCAGAAAACCATTCATCCGACACAGATTCTGCAGTTCATGGAAGAATTGCCGATTGAAAAATTCTACGGGATCGGGAAAGTTACCGCAAACAAAATGCACGAACTTCACATTTTTAAAGGTTTACACCTGAAAGAAAAATCTTTGGAAGAACTCGTGCGGCTTTTCGGAAAATCCGGCGCATATTATTATAATGTCGTGCGCGGAATTCATCACAGCGAAGTAAAAGCGCACCGCATCCAGAAAAGCGTCGGCGTAGAAGAAACTTTTTGGGAAAATCTGCTCGATGAGGAGGAAGTTTTCAAGCAGCTGGAAATCATCAGCGAAGATCTGAACAAGCGGCTTTTGACGAAAGAAATTAAAGGAAAATCTTTTACCTTAAAAATTAAATACAAAGATTTCACCGTGTACACGCGTAGTAAGACGCAGGAAGAATATTTCGGAAACGAAAAAAACCTCTTCGAAACGGCGAAAAAATTGTGGGAACTTCGTCCGTTCGATAAACCGGTTCGTTTGCTCGGTTTGTCGCTTTCAAACCTGAACACGCAGGAAAAAAAGCAGGTTTCTGTCCAGCTGAAAATTCCGTTTGAGGAGTTCGATTAATTTGAACTTCAATTTTTTTCCGGAATTAAATTTCATTAAAGAAGATAAAACAGAAAAATATGCCGAAATTAGGGGATATTTTTCTATTTCATTAAAATTTTTTAAGCATATGAATCCAACGATGATTCAGTTTTTCCATTGGTATTCCGATGGCGACGCGCAACTTTTTGACCAGATTAAAGATTCCGCTTCTTATTTAAAAGAGCTCGGAATTTCTGCGGTTTGGTTTCCCCCGGCTTACAAAGCTTCGGGCGGCGGATTTTCCGTAGGTTACGATCCTTACGATCTTTTTGACCTCGGCGAATTTGACCAAAAAGGCACAATTCCAACAAAATATGGCACCAAAGAACAATATTTAAATGCGTGCAAAACTCTGCAGGAAGAAGAAATTTCAGTGTATGTGGATATTGTTTTGAATCACAAAGCGGGCGGTGATGAAATGGAAAAATTTCATGTCATTAAAGTAAATCCGGAAAACCGCCAGGAAGATATTTCGGAACCTTTTGAAATTGAATCTTACACCAAATTTACTTTTCCGGGCAGAGGCAACAAATATTCAGATTTTGAGTGGAATTTCACCTGTTTTTCCGGAGTTGATTTCGCCGAAGGTGAGGAAGAAGGAATTTACCGCATTATTCAGGATTACTGCGAAGGTTGGGAAGAAATGATTTCTGATGAAAAAGGAAATTACGATTATTTAATGTACAATGACATTGAACACCGAAATCCCTTCGTACGCGAAGAGCTGAATTATTGGGCAAAATGGTATCATGACCAGGTTCAGTTTGATGGGGTCCGCCTGGATGCGGTGAAACACCAGTCGCCGGAATTTTATCAGGAATGGCTTTATAATTTACGCGCAAATACCGGCAAAAATATTTTTGCCGTGGGCGAATATTGGGCGCCCGGAGAATTATCCCTTCTGGAAAAATATATCGAAGCAACGGCAGGTTCCATGAGCCTTTTCGATTCGTCGTTACAGCAAAATTTTCACATCGCATCGCTTTCCGGGTCGGAGTATGATTTACGTACTATTTTCGACGAAACACTAACTTCTGCAAATCCACTTTTGTCGGTAACTTTGGTGGATAATCACGATACGCAACCGCTTCAGGAACTGGAAGCTCCGGTGGAAAAATGGTTTAAACCTTTAGCTTACGCCTTAATTTTACTTCGGCAGGATGGTTATCCGTGCATTTTTTATCCTGATTTATTTGGTGCACATTACATTGACAAAGACAAAGAAGGCAACGACCAGGAAATTTTCCTGGATAAAGTGGAGAAAATTGAGGAATTGCTGAAAGCACGACAATTTTTCGGGTACGGAATTCAGCGTGATTATTTTGAAGATGCAAACTGTCTGGGCTGGATTCGCGAAGGTGATGAAGAACACGCCGGTTGTGCGGTGGTTTTGAGTAATAAAGATGCCTACGAAAAACCCATGGAAATGGGAATTCAATATGCAGGGCACAATTTCTACGATTATTTGGGCTGGTTTGAAGAAAAAGTAACCATCGACGAAAGCGGCTGGGGAAATTTTCCGGTTCCGGCAGGAAATGTTTCGGTCTGGGTTCCGGAATAAAATGGCCAAATAGCACGGAAAAATTTTAATACTTCATTAACACACATTCTTTTCCGTAGCCAGTATATTTGCGTAAACGAAAAAATAAAATATGGGCGAGACCAATATAAAAGCTTTCGGAACCGCATCGAAAGATGAGGATTTGAAAGAAATGCACATTGAGCGTCGGGAAGTTTTACCTACCGACATTGAAATTGAAATTATGTACTGCGGCGTTTGTCACAGTGACTTGCACACTGCGAGAAACGATTGGGGCGGCACGAAATATCCAGCAGTTCCTGGACACGAAATTATCGGAAAAATTACCAAAATCGGTGCAGAAGTCACTAAATTTAAAGTAGGCGATTTAGCTGGGGTTGGCTGTCTGGTAGATTCCTGCCGCGAGTGCGAAAGCTGCAAACAGGATTTGGAACAATATTGCCTGAACGGTTCCACCGGAACTTATAACGGTCAAGACAAACATTTAAACCAACAAACTTTCGGTGGTTATTCCGAAAAAGTGGTCGTAGATGAAGCTTTTGTTTTGAAAATTCCGGAAAATTTAGATTTAAAAGCCGTTGCACCACTTTTGTGCGCGGGAATTACAACCTGGTCGCCACTTAAGCACTGGAACGTAAAAGAAGGTAGCAAAGTCGCAGTCGTAGGTTTGGGCGGTTTGGGTCACATGGCCATTAAACTGGCCAAAGGTTTGGGCGCTGAGGTAACTTTAATCTCCCGCAGTCCGGATAAAATTCAGGATGGTTTGGATTTAGGCGCAGATGCCGTAGTGATTTCTACCTACGAAAATGAGATGAAAGCCGCACAGGGAAAATTCGATTTGATAATCGATACCGTACCATACGATCACGATATCAACCCGTATATTTCAACTTTAAACATCAGCGGAACTTTAGTTTTGGTCGGTTATATCGGAAAAATGGAGGAAGCTCTTTTCACACCTCCGGTAGTTTTGGGCAGGAGATCTGTGGCCGGTTCACTGATTGGCGGAATTAAAGAAACTCAGGAAATGCTCGATTTCTGCGGTGAACACAATATTTTACCGGAGATTGAAATGATTAAAATGCAGGACATCAACGAAGCGTATGAACGCATGCTAAAAAGTGATGTTCACTACCGATTTGTCATTGATATGGCGTCCCTGAAAAATTAACAGCTTTTGGAAAAACGAAAAAATCCGGTCATTTGAGGCCGGATTTTTTATTTATTTTACGAGAACTTTTCTCGCTGTTGTTTGAGTACCGTCTATTGGTTCTGTGATTTTTAGCTTTAAAATATCGGCTACAATCGGGTACACATTTACATTTTTAAATTCACCAATTTTTTTATCTGTTTTAAAAGCCGGACCGTCCGCAATAAAAACGGCTTTCATTTCCGGCACTTTATACGGATTGTAACCGTGTTTTCCCGCAGAAGTGGTTTTGCCTTCTTCCAGAAATATTTTCGGAGCTTTAGGCATCAAAACTAGATTACCAATCCGCTCGTAGCGGTCTTCTTTGGTTGAAAAGTTTAGCTTGCGCGGAATTCTTTTAGTTAAATAAACCTCGTAATCAGGTGTTTTATTTTTCTTTAATTCACGGTAAACCGAGTTTATTTCGCTTTTATTTTTAACCACAACGCGAAGCAGCGTAAT
Source organism: Kaistella treverensis (assembly GCF_900114045.1). Taxonomy (GTDB): domain Bacteria; phylum Bacteroidota; class Bacteroidia; order Flavobacteriales; family Weeksellaceae; genus Kaistella; species Kaistella treverensis. Next base: position 174,995 of record NZ_FORQ01000003.1, on the reverse strand, counting down.
GGAATTGTAAAAATCAAATCGGTTTTTATTTAATAAAATTTCCGGTATTTTCAGCGGATTTTCACGATCTACTGAAATCATTCCGTGATCAGAAACAAAAATAAAGTTCACATTTTTTAGGCCTAAATCGTCCACTTTCTTCACCAAACTTCCCACCGCATCATCCACGAGTTTTACCGCCGCTGCTGTTTCGGCACTTTCCGGCCCGAAATGATGGCCTTTCGAATCTACTTCAGGGAAATATAAGCTGATGAAATGCGGTCTTCTATCCATCGGAAGTTTCAACCAGTTCACTACTTTTTCCACTTTTTCTTCGGGTGAAAATTTTTCGTGGTAATGGTAATAATAAGTTGGTCTCGCTCCGCCGGCATCACTTGCTGCACCCACCCACATCATTGAAGCTGAAACTACATCTTGCTTTTGGGCCAAACTCCAAAGTGGCATGCCGCCGTACCAAGAACCGTTTTCAGCATCTTCCTGTTTGCTCATCGCGTAAGATTTCTGCCGCTTGTAATCGTAAAAGTAATTGTCAATCAAACCGTGGTGCGATGGATACAAACCGGTGATTAAGCTCCAGTGGTTCGGAAAAGTAATGGTTGGAAAACTCGGAATCATCGCTTTTGCAGAAACGCCATTTTCAGCCATTTTTTGCAGGTTTTTTGCCTGAAATTTTTCTACATAATCTGCGCGGAAACCATCGGTTGAAATCAAAATAACATATGGTTTTTGCTGCGCTTCGGGAGAATTAAAACGGTTAGCGACAACTACCTGCGCGGTATCAGCCTGGGAATAGGCAAAACCGAAAAAAAGGGCAAAACAGAGCCGAAAAAATTTATTCATAATGAATTTAAAAAAATATAAAAAGTTTAATTGAAAAATTTAAAATGGAAATTTTGGTCATTAAAAAGCCAAATTTTTAGAAAAAATCTGGCTAGTTATCGTTTATAAAATTGCTTGAAGTTCAGTGAGCACTTTTTCAGTTTCGCGCTGAAGTTCCTCAAAACCGTCATTATTAAAAATAACAAAAGCTGCCATTTTCACCTTATCTTTTTCGGGCATCTGGCGCAGCATGATGGATTCTACTTCGCGGTACGTTTTGTTGTCGCGGTCCATCACTCTTTTCAATCTGCAGTTGTCGTCCGCCGTTACCAAAATGGATTTGAAGCAATCTTCATTTAATTTCAGTTCAAATAAAAGCGCAGTTTCCTTAAACACCAGATTTTTTGACTGCTGTTTTACCCAATTTTCGAAATTTAACTTTACGGCCGGATGAATGAGGGAGTTCAATTTTAAAAGCAAATCAGGATCATTAAAAACGAGATTTGCAACAAATTTCCGGTCGTATAAACCCTCCTGATTATATGCTTTTTCACCTAAAAGCTCAGTGATTTTTCCGCGCAATTGCGCATCTTCATTGACAATTGTTTTAGCGCGCACATCCGAATAATAGACAGGAAATCCCGCTTCTTCGATAAATTTGGACACAGTAGATTTCCCGGAACCGATTCCGCCGGTTACGCCGATAATTTTCGTCTTTTCCCCGGGCTCAGGTTCAGCTTCTTCTTCTATCATAATTTTTTTTAAATTTTTAATGTTTTAATAGCCAAAAACCTCGTTCATAGAAAAGGTTTCGTCTAAACGGATGCCTTTTTCAGTCATTTTAAGGCTGGCGAGTTCGTTGTGAGCGTCGTGCTCGAAAAATAAAAGGTATTCGTTATCCACGCATTGCTTCAAAAACTTTGCCTTTTCTTCCATGGTCAAAAGCGGCCGCGTGTCATATCCCATCACATAAACCTGCGGAATATGTCCCACGGTCGGAATTAAATCTGCCGCGAAAACCACCGTTTTTTCTTGATATTGAATGACCGGCAGCATTTGTTTTTCTGTATGACCGTCGACGAAAATCACATTCATTTTTAAATCCGGTGCAAAACCGTAATTTCCGGTTTGTGGTGTCGGTAAAAACTGAAGCTGACCGCTTTCCTGCATCGGTAAAATATTTTCTTTAAGGAAACTTGCCTTTTCACGCGGATTCGGTTCTGTTGCCCATTTCCAGTGTTCTTCATTGGTCCAGAAATTGGCATTTTTAAAAGCCGGACGATAACCTGTTTTATCATCATTCCACTCTATCGCGCCGCCGCAGTGGTCGAAATGAAGGTGCGTAAGGAAAACATCGGTAATATCTTCTCTTACAAAACCATATTTTTTAAGATTCTTATCCAAATTATCATCGCCCCAAAGCGAGTAATGACCGAAAAATTTTTCGTCCTGTTTGTTGCCGAGACCACAATCGATGAGGATGAGTTTTTTACCGTCTTCCACCAAAAGTGAGCGGGTACCGAGCTCAATTAAATTATTTTCGTCCGCCGGATTTGTACGCTGCCAAAGGCTTTTCGGAACCACGCCAAACATAGCTCCGCCGTCTAATTTAAATTTTCCGCACTGGATTGGATAGAGTTTCATAAAACAATAGGTTTATTTTTATCTGTTTTTGAGACAAATTTCAATTCATACAAAATAACAATTTTATCTTTGAATGGGCTAAAACAGTTCATCAGGTCTTCTCGGAACCGAAATATTCAAATGCTTGTAAGCTTTTTCAGTGACTTCGCGGCCGCGGGGCGTTCTGATGATGAATCCTTCCTGAATTAAAAATGGTTCATAAACCTCTTCCAATGTTTCCGGATTTTCCCCAATGGAAGTTGCTAAAGCAGAAATTCCTACCGGTTTGCCACGGAAATTTTCAATCATCACTCGCATAATCCGGTTGTCCATATCATCAAGACCGAATTCATCAACATTTAAGGAGTTTAAAGCAAATTTTGTAATCTCAATTTCAATTTCTCCGTTACCTTTTATTTCAGCAAAATCACGCACGCGTCGCAAAAGTGCATTTGCAATTCTCGGCGTCCCGCGACTTCTGCGCGCGATTTCCAACGCGGCATCTTCGTAAATTTTTACATCTAAAACCCGCGCGCTGCGCTGGATAATCATCGATAAAAGTTCAATGGTATAATATTCCAACCGTGATTGAATTCCAAATCTGGCGAGCATCGGTTTGGTAAGCATTCCGCTTCTTGTGGTGGCACCAACCAATGTAAAAGGATTTAAACCGATCTGCACACTGCGCGCGTTTGGGCCGCTTTCCAACATAATATCGATTTTGTAATCTTCCATTGCGGAATACAGATATTCTTCTACAATAGGAGAAAGCCGATGAATTTCATCGATGAAAAGCACATCATTTTCCTCCAGATTCGTTAGCAAACCTGCCAAACTTCCGGGCTTGTCCAAAACCGGCCCCGAAGTTATTTTGCAACCAACGCCCAATTCATTCGCAATAATATGCGCTAATGTGGTTTTTCCCAAACCCGGCGGACCGTGCAACAGTACGTGATCCAGGGCGCCGCCACGGTTTTTTGCCGCAGCAACAAATACTTCCAAATTATCCAAAGTTTTGCGCTGACCCGCAAAATCCTGAAAGCTCTGCGGGCGGATTTTTTCCTCTAACATCAACTCATCCGCGGAGAAATTCTCCTGATCCGGATGCAAAAAATCGGGCATTTTATAAAATTTATCCAAAGATATAAAATTTTAAAAGGGAATTTTTTCCATCTTTTTTAAATTCAAAAATTTTCCTGAGATATTTTTTCGGCCTTAAAACGGCATTTTTTTAAAAAAATCAAAAAAGTTTTCGCTTTCTAAATTCGTAATTTTGCACCAATGATTTCAACACCACAAAAGCAAAGAGTTGCTTTATCAGCTTATTTCCTGTTATCGGGAATGTGTTTTTCAACCTGGGCGTCGCGAATTCCCACCATCAAAGATCAATTTAACCTCAGCGAAAGCGATTTGGGAAACCTGCTGATGATTATGCCGGCAAGCGCAATTATCGGTATTCCGCTGTCGGGCTGGCTTGTCGCAAAATATGACAGCCGAATTCCATTACAGTTCGCGAGCGTACTTTTTCTGCTTTCTCTATTTTCAATCGGTTGGGGAATTTCTCTGTTTACGCTGGTCGTTTCTTTGGTTTTATTTTCAATCGCTCTGCGCGTTATCAATGTGGCGATAAACACGCAGTCGCTTTCAATTCAGGAAAAATTTGAAAAAAAAATTATGGGGAAATTCCACGGCGTCTGGAGTATCGGCGGAATTTTAGGTGTGCTATTTTCCACGCTGATGATCAAATTTGAAGTTTCAATTTTTTGGCACTTTTTAGCGGTAATTTCTCTCGGATTGCTTATTGTCATTAGCATGTTCCCTTTTCTAATTAAAAATGACAAAGCAAAAACCAGCAATCCGTTCCGGTTCCAGAAACCCAGCAAATATATTTCACTATTGGGATTCATGGTTTTTTTCGCGGCGATCTGCGAAGGCGGAATGTACGACTGGAACGGCGTTTACCTGCAGGAAATCGTGCATCAGGAAGTTTTTACCTACGGATATTTGCTGTTTATGGTTTGTATGACGATTTCGCGGCTAACCATCGATAATCTGATGGGCAGATTTGGTATGCAGAAACTCTACATCACCAGCTCGGTTTTAATTACAGGCGGCGTACTTCTCGCCACCATTTTTCCTTATTTGGTACCCGTTTTAATTGGGTTTTGTATGGTAGGTTTTGGCGTTTCGGGGCTTTATCCGATGACTTTTATTTTGGCCGGAAAAGCAAAAAAATATTCGGTGCCAATTGTAATTTCAATTATCAGCACCTATTCTACCGTCGGGATGTTTTTAGGACCGCCGATAATTGGTTATCTTGCAAGTGCTTTCGGACTTCAAAGAGCCTTTATCGCCTTTATTGTCGCCGGCGTAATGTTTATTCCGCTTTCGAAAATGGTTTTTGACCATTTAAAAAAGACAGCATAAATATTTAGAATTAAATTTTTTCGCCCTAAAACGCCTTTTTTTTGAAACTTTAAATTGCACTTATGAAATTGATCGGTCCTTTTAAACAAATTGTAACGCTTGCAAACCTGCCGCTGAGGGGAAAACTTTCTGATGAGCAGCTGGAAATTATTACTGATGGCGGAATTTTGGTTAAAGACGGAACAATTTTAAAAACCGGAAATTTTACCGCTTTAAAGGCCGAATTTTCTCAAATTAAACTTGAAGAAATTGAAGGTGAACAGGTGTGTTTGCCAGCGTTTACAGATTCTCACACGCACATTTGCTTCGGAGGAAATCGTGCGAACGATTTTGCTTTGCGAAATGCCGGAAAAACTTATCTGGAAATTGCGGAAAGCGGCGGCGGAATCTGGAGTTCGGTTTTACATACCAGAAAAGCGAGTGAAGATGAGCTTTTGCAGACAGTTTTAGAAAGAATAAATTCTCTAATTTCCCTCGGAATTACCACGATTGAAATAAAATCCGGTTACGGTTTGGATGTTGAAAATGAGCTGAAAATGCTGCGCGTCATTAAAAAAGCGCAGAGTTTTACGAAAGCGACCTTGATTCCGACCTGTCTTTCAGCACATTTAAAACCAAAAGATTTTACCGGAAGTTCTGAAGAATATTTACAATTTATTATTGATGAAATTTTGCCCAAGGTAAAAGCAGAAAATCTTGCCAAAAGAGTCGATATTTTTATTGAAAAATCAGCTTTTTTACCCGAAGAAAGCCGGAATTTTTTATTAAAAGCGAAAGAATTAGATTTTGAAATTACAGTTCACGCAGACCAATTCACTTCCGGAAGTTCGCGAATTGCAGTGGAAGTCGGCGCGAAATCTGCCGACCATTTGGAAGCCACGATCGATGAAGATATTGAATTTTTAGCAAAATCAAACACTGTAGCCACCGCGCTGCCAGGCGCGAGTTTAGGTTTAGGTGAAAAGTTTACACCGGCACGAAAAATTCTTGATGCCGGTGGAATTCTCGCCATCGCTTCCGACTGGAATCCGGGTTCCGCGCCAATGGGAAATTTGATTACACAAGCATCAATTTTAGCTACTTTCGAAAAACTCTCTACGGCAGAAGTTTTAGCCGGAATCACTTTCCGCTCTGCATTTGCTTTAAACCTGGAAGACCGCGGAACTTTGGAAAACGGAAAGAAAGCTGATTTAGTCACCTTTAAAACAGATAATTTTCAGAATATCCTTTACTATCAGGGAAGTTTAAAAGCCGAACATATTTTCATAGACGGAGAAAAAGTTTAAAAAAATCTTTATCTTTAAAACCATAAATTTTTGATTAATGAGCAACTTAGATATGTGGGAAGTTTTCATCCAGACAAAACCCGGACTTTCCCATAAACACGCGGGAATTGTGCAGGCAGCAACCGCAGAAATGGCGCTGCAGGCCGCACGCGACGTGTACACACGCAGAATGGAAGGAACTTCAATTTGGGTGGTTCCGAGCAAATATTTGGTGACTTCGGAAGGTGTTGATAAAGAAGCGTTTTTCGATCCGGCAGACGATAAACTCTACCGCCACCCGACTTTCTACGAAATCCCGAATGATGTGAAAAACATGTAAAACCGCGATATGCAATGGCAATAAGCAGCACGCTTATAGCTTAAAGCTTATAGCCTAAAGCTTCAAATAAATGAATCCACTTTTTAATTATACTTTGAAATTAGCTGATGATACTTTGATTTTTGGTCAAAGGTTGGGCGAGCTTTGTGGCCAGGGACCGTATCTGGAAGAAGATATTGCGCTGACGAACATCGCGCTGGACTATCTGGGCCAAAGCAATAATTTCTATAAATACGCGGCGCAAATTCAGGGTGAAGGAAAATCGGAAGATGATCTGGCTTTTCTGCGTTTGGAAAAAGAATATCTGAACTGCCAGCTTTCGGAACTTCCGAACGGCGATTACGCAAATACGCTGCTAAAAGTGTATTTTTTTGCGGTTTACCAAAAAATTCTTTACACAGAATTAATGAAAAGCAGTGATGAACAGCTTTCTGCAATCGCTGAAAAATCGCTGAAAGAAGTAAAATATCACTACACGCACACTTCAACATGGATAAAAATGTTCGCGGGCGGAACTGAAGAAAGCAAAATGCGCCTGCGAAATGCGGTTGAAAATTTATGGGAATACACCGGCGGAATGTTCGCGGAAACGCCGGGTGAAGAAGATTTAGCAAAATTGGACATCGTGCCGAATTCAAAAAATCTGCTCGAAAAGTGGTCAAAAAATATTTCTGAAGATTTCCAGACTTTTGGTTTACAAATTCCGGAAAGTGATTTTATGCAAAAAGGTTCCAGAACCGGCTATCACACGGAATATTTCGGTTTTATATTATGTGAACTGCAATATATGCAGCGAACTTATCCGAATTGTGCGTGGTAAAATTGATGCGGTGATTTGACAATGTGCTAATTTGAAAATTTAAGAATAACACGTTGCCTTTCATTTTCAAATTTCCACAATTTCAAATTCTCAAATTTAATTTTTGTGGTTTAAAAAATAATAGAAATTCTGTGGTTAAAATAGAAGAAAATTTATTCGAACTATTATCTCAAATTCCGGATCCCGAAATTCCCGTCATCAATATTGTTGAATTAGGAATTGTGCGGGAAGCTGAAATGATTTCTGAAAACGAAGCGGAAGTTGTGATTACACCGACGTACTCGGCATGTCCGGCGATGTTTAATATCGAAGAAGACATCGTTAAACTTTTTAAAGAAAACGGAATTTTAGCCAAAGTAACGACCAAAATTTCACCCATCTGGACCACCGATTGGATCACTGATGAAGCACGCGAAAAACTCCGCGCTTACGGAATTACGCCACCGGAAAAAGGAAATCACGAAGATCATCTGAACATTCCGAAAAAATGTCCGCGCTGTGGTTCCGAAAACACCAAACAAATCAGCCGCTTCGGTTCTACACTTTGCAAAGCCAGCTATCAGTGCATCGATTGTCTGGAACCTTTCGATTATTTTAAATGTCACTGACGATGTGGTGATGTGCTAAATTGATGTTTAAAAAGACAGTATTCAAAGCATTATTTTAAATGTAATTAAACCATTATCTTTGTTAAAATCCGATTAATATTGGAAAAATAAACACATTACCACATTAGCAAATCAACACCTCAAAATATGTACAACCAACTCGAAATAGAATCTCACCTCGACGGGAAACTGCAGATCGCTTATCTGAATGACGAAAAAACTTATAATAGTTTAAATAAAACTTTGCTCGCAGAGCTCCGAAAATTTGTTCACGACGGCAGCCGCGAGGAAAATGTGCGCTGTCTTGCGATTTCGGGACGTGGAAAAGCTTTCTGTTCCGGTCAGAATTTAAAAGACGCAATGTCATTAGGCGATGCTGACGAAGAAAGAGTCATTCAGCGCATGGTTATTGATTATTATAATCCATTAGTTAAAGAAATTGCAAACGCCAGAAAACCGGTAATTTCATTGGTAAACGGTCCGGCCGTAGGCGCTGGCGCGATGTTGGCTTTGATTTGTGATTTCACTTTAGCCACGGAATCGTCGTATTTTTCTCAGGCCTTTGTAAACATCGGATTAATTCCCGACACTGGCGGAACGTACTGGTTACCGAAACTTTTAGGAAGACAGCAGGCAAATTATCTGGCTTTTACAGGTAAAAAATTATCGGCTAAAGAGGCAAAAAATCTCGGTTTAATAGCTGATGTTTTCGAAGATGAAAACTTCATGGAAAATTCGATGGCAATTTTGGAACAAATTTCAAATTCACCAACGAAAGCCATTTCATTAACCAAAAAAGCCTTTAACGAATCATACGACAATACGCTGACTCAGCAACTTGACATTGAGGGAATTTTGCAGCAGGAAGCCGCAGAATCCGCAGATTTTATGGAAGGCGTGAGCGCATTTTTAGAAAAAAGAAAACCGGAATATAAGGGAAAATAGACAAAAGATGCAAGAACCAAGAACCAAGAAGCGCGAGAAATCTCAAATCTCAAATCTCGAATCTCAAATCTCCAAAGTAGGAATCATCGGTTCGGGAACCATGGGAATTGGCATTGCGCAGGTTGCAGCAACTTCCGGATGCCAAGTTTTTTTGTATGACGCCATCATTGCCCAAACCGAAAAATCTTTAGAAAACTTGCAAAAAGTTTTAGCCAGATTAGTTGAAAAACAAAAAATTACGCCAGAAAGCAGCGAAAATATTTTCCGGAAAATAAAACCTTGCGCTGAACTTTCGGATTTTAAAAATTGCGATTTGGTAATCGAAGCGATCATTGAAAACAAAGAAATCAAGACCAAAGTTTTCCAGCAACTGGAAGAAATTGTGTCTGAAAAATGTATTATTTCGAGCAATACGTCATCAATTTCAATTACATCACTTTCTTCAGAATTAAAAAATCCGGCCCGTTTTATTGGAATTCATTTTTTTAATCCCGCACCGCTGATGCCTTTGGTAGAAGTTATTCCTGGACTTTTAACCGAAGAAAATTTAGCGCCGGAAATTTATGCTTTAATGGAAAATTGGGGTAAAATTCCTGTCATTGCGAAAGATGTTCCGGGTTTTATTGTGAACCGAATTGCACGACCTTTTTATGGCGAAGCTCTGCGGATTGTCGAAGAAAATATCGCCACGGTTGAGCAGGTTGATGAAGCCATGCGAAGTTTGGGAAATTTCAAAATGGGACCTTTTGAACTCATGGATTTAATCGGAATTGACATCAATTTTTCAGTAACAAAAACAGTGTATGCCGATTATTTCTTCGATCCGAAATATAAACCGAGTTTGCTGCAACAAAGAATGGCAGAAGCGAAATTGCTGGGTAGAAAAACCGGAAAAGGATTTTTTGATTATTCGGAAAAGATTCAAGATGCAGGAACCAAAAGTCAAGAAATAAAAGCTGTTGAGCAAAATTCAGAAAAAACTGCCGAATTGCACCGAGAAATTTTCATGCGGATAATTTCTATGCTGGTGAATGAAGCGGTGGAAGCCAAAAGACTAGGCATTGCAAATGATGCTGACCTTGAACTCGCCATGCAAAAAGGGGTAAATTATCCGAAAGGTTTACTCGCGTGGGGTAAAGAAATTGGTTACCAGAAAATCTCGGAAACCTTGCAAAATCTTTACGAGGAATACCAAGAAGAAAGGTACAAACAAAGTCCGCTTCTTAAGAAGATGTAATTAAAATTATAATTAAAATTGAGAAAATATGCTGCTTTAAGCCCCTTTTTTTTTCAAAGATTCAAATTAGCAGATTTTCACATTCCCAAATTATCAAATTACCCCAATGACGCCACTAAAACTCGCGCAATATATGCTGAACCAGGATGAATTCTCAAAATGGATGGGAATAAAACTCATCGAAATCCGCGAAAAATATTGCAAAATAGAAATGCCGGTGAAAAAAGAAATGATCAACGGTTTAAGAACCGTTCATGGTGGCGTAACTTTTTCGCTTGCGGATTCCGCGCTGGCATTTTCGAGCAACAATACCAATGACGCATCGGTTGCTTTACATTGCGCGATGAATTTCACAAAAGCTGCGAAACTCGGTGATATTTTAACGGCTGAAAGCACCTTAATTTCCGAAACACGAAAAACCGGAATTTATGACATTTCGATAAAAAACCAGGACGAAATTCTGGTCGCGAGTTTCCGCGGGACGGTTTATAAAATTAATAAAAAAGTCACCGATTTATAGCGCACACCGCAACCCGACTTGAGCGGAGCTCTTTTTGCGGAGCGGAGCGGAGCAAAAAAGCGGGAGCGGAAGGCCGAAATGTTGTCCAAAAAAAATTTGCCGCTAAAACACCCAATTTTTCTAAACTTCAAAAACTATTTTGAAGTTTTTTTTATTTCCATGTAACAAATTTGTGATCTTCGTTGTCTTACCTATAGAAACTAAACTATGACTCACACGATTTTTAAAGAAACGGTTTTCTGTCTCAAAGATGAGATGTACCGTTTTGCGAAAAGATTTGTGGTCAGCAGTGACGAGGCTGAGGATGTTGTGCAGGATCTGATGCTGAAATTCTGGCAGAAAAAAGAGGAACTCGGCAGTTTTGGAAATCTGAAATCTTATGTGATGAAATCGGTGAAAAATGAATGTTTAAACCGACTGAAACATGAAGATGTGAAACTGGGTTTCGCGGATTTTCAGCAGCACCGAAGCGAGATTTACCACGTGGAAGCGAACAATTTGAAAGACCAGATCATCGGCTTCATTAACCAATTGCCGGAAAAGCAGAAAGCCGTGATTCACCTGAAAGATGTAGAAGATTTTGATGTGGCGGAAATCGGCGAAATCCTGGAAATGGAGCAAAATGCAGTTCGCGTAAATCTGATGCGCGCACGGCAGAAAGTGAAAGAGCAGATTGAAAAACTGATGGATTTCGAAAACAGAATGATCGAAAATTTATAAAATTTTTAAGATGGAAAAGAGCAAATCTCAAGATAAATATACCGAAATCACCCGGGAAATCCGCGAGGAAAAAATGAACTGGAGTTTCGAGGAATTTCTGGAAAAAGCAAATGAAGAGGAAAAAGTAATTCCGCTAAAAAAGGTCCAAAAAGGCGGTTATTTTCCGAAAAATTTTTGGATGGCGGCAAGCTTGATTTTGCTTTTTTCGGTTGGCGTTTTTTTCAAGTTTGGAAATTCAAATTCAGTTGAAGACCAAAATAACCTGGTGAAAAACGAGATTTTGAAAGAGAAAGACAACTTTCAGCATGAATCTAATTTCGCGGTGAATGCGGTAAATGACAGCGTGGAAGTTAGAAAAGACAGCATTATTTCCGATTCCAGCAGAACGGTAGAACAGTCGCCGGAAGTAGATATTATGGAAAAGATTTTACCGCGCCGGGGAAGAATCAGAAAAGACGTAAGACCGCGCTTCGCCGCAGTTTCATCGGAAATGTCCGATCATAAAAAAAACACAGAAAAGCCTGAATACGAATCGAATTACGTAATTATTAATGGCCAAAAAATAGAAAACGAACAGGAAGCGATTGACTTGACGAAGTATTCCTTCCGGATTTTGTCTGAAAATGTGTTGAAAACCGTGGCGCAAACCGATGTTATCACCGCAATTAACGAAGAATATTAAGCAAAATCAGCTATTCACTTTCAGCAGTCTTCTGTGAAACTTTTAACCCAAAAAAACTGTATCATGAAAAAACTTCTTTTAATATTAGCACTTACTTTTTCGTATTTTTTCCAAATCAATGCGCAAAAAGATAAACTGGATCAGCTTTTTGAAAAATACCAGGAAGCCGACGGCGTAACATCGATAAAAATCGCCAAACCGATGTTCAACATGCTGAACAAGCTGAATATCGCGGACGACGAATTGTCGCAAATCAAACCTTTGTTGAGCAAAATCAACAGCTTGAAAATTTTAATTCTGGAAAAACCAGAAGCTACGACCACCGTCGCAAATCAAAATCAAATGCAATTGTTTCAAAAATTGCAGAACGAAATCGGGACTTCGCTGAAAAACCTGAAATACGAGGAACTCATCACGGTGAATAGCAAAGACAACAAAATTAAATTTCTCTCCACCGATGCGGCAAATGGGATTTTGGATGATTTGTTAATCAGCATTAATTCCGACGGAAATACGGTTTTGATGATGCTGGACGGCAAAATATCGATGGACGATGTGAATAAACTGGTGAATGAAGCACAGAATTCCGCGCCGAAAAGTTCGGTAACCACGGAAAACATCAATTCAAACGGTGTAACCCAAGTACGGAATGTCGGAAAATTTACAGGAATTTCGGTTTCCAGTGGAATAAAAGTAAATTTCACACAGGGAAATAATCAAACCGTGGTCGTAGAAACCAATCCGAACCTTCAGGAATATGTTTCTACGGAAGTTGAAAATGGAATTTTGGTAATTTCAGTGAAAAATACCGGCAAGAAAAACCTTAATTTTAAAAAACTTCTGGTAACCATTGAAGCGCCGCGCTTATCATCATTGAAAGTGAATTCCGGTTCGTTTTTCACCACAGTGAACACGGTAAATGAAAATGATTTTGCGGCAGAAGTTTCTTCCGGTGCCAATCTTACCGCCAATTTAAATGTAAAAAACCTGACCAAAATCGATATTAATTCCGGTTCTTCAATGCGACTTGATCTGCAAACCAAAACATTGGAACTGGAGGGAAGCAGCGGCTCAATGGCGACCGTTACCGGAACTGCGGAAAACAGTGTGGTAAATCTTTCCAGCGCGGCCTCTTACAACGGCCAGGAACTGATTTCGAAAAACAGCGCAGCGCGTGCTTCATCAGGTTCAAGTATTAAAATCAACGCTACTGAAAGTTTAAACGCTGCAGCAACTTCAGCCGCTTCCATCCGATACAGCGGAAACCCGAAAAAAGTGCTGGGTGGCGAAAAAACTTCAAGTGGCGGAAGCGTTAAATCTATAAACTAAAAACCATGAAAAAACTCTATTTTGTCCCCGTACTTTTTGTGATGCTGTTCGCGCTGCAGTCGTGTATGGTATCCTCCAGCCCGAACATGGCGTTTTTCGATAATCCGTATTACGATTACAAAGACGCGCGATTTACAAGCGTAAACGTCCCGATGTTTCTGGCAAAACCAATGGTGAAAAAAGCTTTGCGCGAAGACGGTGAAAGTGAAGAACTCATCAGGCTCATCAAAAAGATCTCTGATATTAAGGTGATGAGCATAGAAAACGGAAATCAGGAAATGGTGGCAGATTTCGCGAAGTATCTTACAAAAAATAATTTTGAAGAATGGGTAACCGTGAAAAAAGACAACGAAATCATTAATTTTCAGGCAAAGCAGAAAGGGGAAAGTATCCGCAAACTTCTCATCACCATCGCTTCGGGCAAAGAACTGGTTTATGTGGATATTTCCGGAAAGTTCACTGCGGATGATATTTCCAAAATGATCAATTATTCGGAGAAAAACGAAATCCGAAACAAAATGGCTAATTAAATATTATTGTAGCAAGAGTGCTTTATTTTTTTTAAATTTAGAGCATGAAATTCAGTAAAATCTTAATAAGCCTTTTTCTGTGCTTAGGTATTTTTTCAAAGGCGCAATTAGATTTAGAGCACTGGTTTCCGCCTGTCTACCAAAGTGGCAGCCTCTATAAACTTTCAGAATTTGCCATTTATCTTTCTACGGAAAAAGAAGAACCTTTTAAGGTAAACGTGTACAGCAATAATATCCTGCTGAAAACGGTGGAAATAAGCAAATCAAATCCGTTCAGTTTTCAGATTGAGGATACAAGTATGATTTTGGTTTCAACCGACCGGCGTGTAATGAAAGTTTTACAAGCCGGTATTCACCTGGCGGGTGAAAAAAGCTTTTACGCCAGTTTACGGCTTGCAACGGGAAGAACAGTAACTTCCGCACCCATCGCTGATGTTTTATCTTCAAAAGGGAAATCAGGTTTAGGTAAAGATTTTTTTACGGTTATGGACCAGATTATCCTGTACGGCAACAACCCGAGTGGGATGAATTATTTTGCCTCGGTAATTGCCACTAAAGATAATACGCACGTAAAAGTTTCCGATTACGATAAAACCATCATATTTTCTGACGACCAAAAGCACGAAAATTTAGAATTTACCTTGCAGAAAGGTGAATCTTATATTATCGCAATGGATAAAAGTAAAAATAATCCGAGCGGTATTTTAGATGATAATGACCCGAATTTAATTGGCATGCGAATTACCACCGACCAGCCGGTGATTGTTTCCAATGGAAATTTCGCAAGTCAGAACATTGGTGCGGAAGGCCCGGGAAACATGAATCTTGATCAGGCGATGCCCATTACGAAAATCGGCAAAGAATATTTTATCGCTAACGCAATGACAAAAACTGAAGCCGGATTGGAAAAAGTGATTGTTTTTGCCACAAAAAACGGTACCAAAGTTTACTTTAACAATGAAACTGAACCGTATAAAATCCTAAATAAAGGAGAACATTTTATAAGCCCTTCACCAAACCGCAGAAATACATGGGTTGATGGCACGCAAGAAGGTTTTAAAAATGAGGACGCGATGGAAATCGCTACGCGTGGCATGTTCATTCGTACATCGCAACCCGCTTACTTATACCAATTGATTGGCGGCTATAATTTTATGGTGCGCGGACCCGTTCCCGACAGAACCGACTTTACGAGCGGAATGCTTTTTTCTTACCCTCTCGATAAAGATTATTTGCCAGACCCGCGGCAAAATTTATCCAATACCATTCAGATTCCGAAGATTAATGAGTTGGGTGCAGTTTTCGTCGTTAACAACAAAGTAATTGTAAAAACGCCCAGCAATGCTTCGGTTATTTTTAATGGCGCTCCGGTTACTGAATTTTCGGATATTCCCGGAAAAGCGGGTTGGTCCTATTTTACCAGAATAAATTTAGGCGGTGATATCAGCGTAAATTCCAATAAAAGTTTGATGGTAGATACCGTTGGCGGTTATCGATATGCCGGCTATGGCGCAGGATATACTGGCTTCTCCAATGATCCTTTCATCATAAAAAATGGAAATTGCATCGAAGAAGGCGTTTTTTTATACCTCAATAATAATGATTTTGACGGTTTTCAGTGGAAGCGCGATGGCGTAAATATTCCGGGTGAAAACAAGCCTACGATAATCCCCAAACTTCCGGGAAATTACACCTGCGTGCTTTCGTATATGGATTTTACATTCACCACTACTCCTATCCGCGTGGATGGCTGTCCTTACCGGGTGATTGAAAAAGATGAGGGGTTACAGTGTCTTTCTTTTACTGCAGATGCGTCTTTTTCGCCACCGCGACCGAGAGACGTTGTGGTTTCCACGAAAATTCTAACTGAACCCTTACGCGGAAAAGCGCGAATCGTTGATGAAGTTTTATTCGTAGAAATTGACAAAGACTTTTCTGGTGAAAACAGATTAGTTTATGAAATTAAAGGTGAAAGCGGCTTTTCGCAAACGGTTAAATTAAATTTTTCAATTTATCCACCGCCAAATGTTCAGCTGCAGGAATCTATTTTCCCAAAAGGTTTCCGAAACACAAGTTATGTGTATAATCTCGCGGAAGCAGTTATTTCAAATCCGGGAAATAACCGAATCCGCTATTTCCAAACGGAAGACGCAAATTCTTCAAGTGAAATAACCGGTTCCGTCATCAATAATTTCGCTACCACAAAAACTGAAGTTTTCGCCCAGATTATTTACGGAAGCGGCTGCACTATTTTAATTCCCATCAGCCTTACTCAAACTAAAATCCCGGACCAACCAGGAGATCCAAACGCGCTTTTAAACAACTTTTTCTCACCAAATAGTGATGGAATTAATGATTTCTGGTGTTATGAAAACCTGGGAAATCTATCTACGCTTAGGCTTGCAATCTACGATCGGTACGGCACGAAAGTCTATGAACACACCAATAATGAATCGTGTTGGGATGGTAAAAATAAGAACGGCATCAGTTTTCCGGTCGGGACGTATTGGGTATTTTACATCGTTACCGATTCCGAAGGAAATAAAATCCAGAAATCGCAATGGGTCGTGCTGAAAAACTCAAATTAAAAATTTGCCGTTAAAAGAGGCAAATTTTTCATTTTAAATAAAAATTGCTTAATTTTGCACAGAAAGTAAAGATGTCTATTCACAACAAAATCGTAGAAACTGCCATCACTTTCGATGACGTTCTGTTAATTCCTTCTTATTCCGAAGTTTTACCTAATCAGGTTTCCCTAAAATCACGACTTTCCGATAAAATTACGCTTCAGACTCCGATTATTTCGGCAGCGATGGATACCGTTACCGAAGCTGAAATGGCTATTGCGCTCGCGCGAATCGGTGGTTTGGGTTTTATCCATAAAAATATGCCGATTGAGGAGCAGGCTTCGCAGGTTTACCGCGTGAAACGTTCGGAAAACGGCATGATTTCCGACCCGGTTACTTTAACAAAAGACCATACTTTAAAAGAAGCGCGCGATCTGATGGCGACTTACAAAATCTCTGGTTTACCAGTGGTTGATGAAGAAAATACGCTGATCGGAATCATTACAAACCGCGACGTAAAATATCAGCAAAATCTCGATGCGAAGGTGGAAGAATTAATGACGAAAGATAAGCTAATTACTTCCGACAAAGCAACCACGCTGGAACAGGCAAAAGAAATACTGCTTCAAAACCGCATTGAAAAGCTTCCGATTGTTGACCAGAACTTCAAACTGGTTGGTTTAATTACTATTAAAGACATCGACAACCAAATGGAATATCCAAATGCGAACAAAGACCAAAATGGCCGCCTGATTGTAGGTGCCGGGGTTGGTGTTGGCGAAGATACCATTGACCGCGTTACCGCTTTGGTAAATGCCGGAGTTGATATTATCGCTGTAGATTCAGCGCATGGTCATTCTAAGGGTGTTCTCGATAAAGTTGCAGAAATACGTAAAAATTTCCCTGATTTAGATATTGTCGGCGGAAATATCGTAACGGATGAAGGGGCTAAAGATTTAATTGAAGCCGGTGCCAATATTCTTAAAGTAGGCGTTGGTCCGGGCTCCATCTGTACCACCAGAGTTGTTGCCGGTGTTGGCGTTCCGCAACTTTCCGCGATTTACAATGTTTTCGAATATGCAAAAAGTAAAAATGTTGCTGTTATCGCTGATGGTGGAATTAAACTTTCCGGTGACATCGTAAAAGCTTTGGCTTCGGGTGCAAGCGCGGTAATGCTCGGCTCATTACTGGCCGGAACTGATGAAGCTCCAGGTGAAGAAATTATTTTCCAAGGAAGAAAATTCAAATCTTATCAGGGAATGGGCTCGCTTTCTGCGATGCGAAGAGGCGGAAAAGAAAGATATTTTCAAAGCGAAGCGAAAAAATTTGTTCCGGAAGGAATTGAAGGTCGCGTTCCGCACAAAGGAAGTTTGGAAGATGTAGTTTTTCAGCTCACAGGCGGCATCCGTGCCGGTATGGGATATTGCGGCACGAAAGACATTACCACTTTGCAGAACGAAGGTAAAATGGTGATGATTACCGGAAGCGGTTTGAAAGAATCTCATCCGCACGACGTGATTATCACGCAGGAAGCACCGAATTATTCATTGTAAAAACAAGGTTTTTTTTAAAAATTTATGCCGGAGTTCTGCTTCGGCGTTTTGTTGTAATTTTATTATATTTACTTTTTTAGAAGTTTTATGAAATCTATTTTTTCGGGGTTTTTACTGCTTTTTTTTCTGAGTTGCGAGGTTTTGCCACCGGGAAGCGTCTACCGCTCTCCTGCCGGTCAGGCACCGACCAACGCTTCGGCGCCGAAAAACGAAGGTTCAGAATTTGACCAGCTGATGGCAAAAGACCAGATCGATAAAAGAAAAGTTACCGCTGAAGTGCTGACTTACCTTTTAAATGATCCTGACCCGACGGAAAAACAAACAGGCGCCGTCATCGAAAATAGATCCAACTGTAATATTATTATTAGGCTGGTTGGCATTAATTCTACAAAAATTTACAATTTGCCAGTTCCGCGTCAGTCTAAAAACCAATTTGTCATCGATAAAGGAAATTACACTTTAAAATCAGATATTTGCGGCGCGAATTATTATTCTCAAAAAGACATTACAGAACCGCTGATCTTGAAACTTTCCAATAATTAAATTTTAACCGAACCAAAAACATTTTTTGACAACCATCAGAAATAACCAAAATATGCTCATTTCACCCGGAAAATTTAATGCAGAAGAAAGCTATTTCCAGATGATAAAATTCATATCAGCAAATTTTGAAATAAAGTCTAATTAGGATAATTTTGTCCTATTAAAAAACAGTAAAAAAAATCTCTTTAAAATGAAAAGAATTATCACAAGTTTTGCATTAGCCCTTTTAACATTACAGGCGTGCAAACAAACCACAGGCGACAACGGCGCTAAAACTACTGAAAATTCTGCAATGGATATGAAGGTAAGTGGTGAAACAGAAGTGCAGAAAAAATTAGACCCGCCAATGGTTCCTGCCGCAATCGGTAACAGAGCAGCGAAAAAAGTTGTAGTTCACCTGGAAGCTACTGAAGAAGAAGGCGAATTGGCTGATGGTGTAACTTACAAATTCTGGACTTTCAACAGTACAGTACCGGGAACTTTCATTAGAATCCGTGTAGGTGACGAAGTGGAGCTTCACCTGAAAAACGCAAGTAACAGCGTAATGCCGCATAACATCGACCTTCACGCTGTGAACGGCCCAGGTGGTGGTGCTGAAGCTACCAACGTTGCACCGGGAAAAGAAGCGATCTTCAATTTCAAAGCTTTAAATCCAGGTCTTTATGTGTATCACTGTGCTGCAGCGCCAGTTCCATTACACATTGCAAACGGTATGTACGGTTTGATCCTAGTAGAACCGGAAGGTGGATTGCCAAAAGTTGACCGTGAATATTACATCATGCAAGGTGAATTCTACACCAAAGGAAAAACCGACGAAAAAGGTCTTCAGGAATTCGATCAGGACAAAGGTGTTGACGAAAGACCAACTTATGTTGTCTTCAACGGTAAGAAAAACAAATTGATGGGTGCAGACGCTTTGGAAGCTAAAGTAGGTGAAACAGTTCGTTTCTTTGTAGGTAATGGTGGACCAAACTTGGTATCTTCATTCCACGTGATTGGCGAAATCTTCGATAGAGTTTACGTAGAAGGTGGCGACATGATCAACAAAAATGTTCAGACAACTGTAATCCCTGCTGGTGGAGCTGCAATGGTAGAATTCAAAGTAGAAGAGCCAGGAAACTATATTTTAGTGGACCACTCTATTTTCCGCGCCTTCAACAAAGGAGCTATCGGAATGCTGAAAGTTACCGGCGAGAAAAATCCAAAAATTTTCCATAAAGTTCAATAATATTGTTCACTTATAAATCAGTAAAAGAAATCACCATGTCTAAAATTTTTAAAATAATCTTATTCTTTGGTGGTTTCTTTTTTCTACTCACCGCCTGCGAAAAGATTTCCGCCACCAATACGCACAAAGATTCTTTAAATCATTTAGAAGAAGCTGCAATCACACCGGATGTAAAAATGGTTTTGATTAAAGGTGCCGAGTATCAGCCATTTTATGGTGAAGACAGCTCTTTTGTAGAAGTTCAGGATTTTTTACTCGATGAAAGACCTGTTACCAACGCTGAATTCTTAGATTTTGTAAAGAAAAATCCGAAATGGAAACGCAGCAATGTTAAAGCCGCTTTCGCTGATGAAACCTATCTGAAAGACTGGCAGGACGACGAAACTTTACCCAAAGGTGCAAATCCTAATGCAGCTGTAACGTTCGTTTCCTGGTTTGCCGCAAAAGCATATGCTAAAAGTGCCGGCAAAAGATTGCCAACTCTGGACGAATGGGAATTTGTGGCGATGTCAGATGAAGAAAGCGCAAATGCGCGAGACAAACCAACCTACTCCTCTCACCTTATCAATCTTTATAATGAAAAAAATCGGGAGAAACACCCGGTAAAAATTTCAAAACCCAATTATTGGGGCGCTTATAATATGTTTGATCTGGTTTGGGAATGGACGGACGATTTTAACTCAATAATGACGACGAGCGATTCCAGAACTGCTGAATTTGATGACAAAGGTTTATTCTGCGCCGCAGCTGCGACCAGCACAACCGATGTTTTAAATTACGCCTCGTACATGCGTTACGCGTTCCGCTCCAGTTTAAAAGCAAATTACACGGTAGGAAATCTCGGTTTCCGATGTGCTAAAGATGTAACAAAATGATGAAAAATATTTTTATCCTGCTCTTTTCGGTATTTTTTCTGTTTTCCTGTAAAGAAAACGAAGTTCCGAAAAACGAAAAAAAAGCCCTGAATGAGTCGATATTTTTATTGGATTCAAAATGGGAAAACCAGGATGCAAAGCAACTTCAGCTCCGCGATCTGAAAGGTAAAAACCTTGTCATGGTCATGATTTTCACAAGCTGTAAAACTGCCTGTCCGCTTTTGGTTTCAGACATGAAAAAAATCGCTAAGAAAATCGATGCAGACAAACTGAAAGAAACCACAATGGTAATGGTTTCCATAGATCCGGAAAATGATACGCCGGAAGTTTTGAAACAGTACGCCGCGCAAAATAAAATTTCCGGTGAGCCCTGGTTATTTCTGCGCAGTGACAAAGAATCTGTACGCGAACTCGCGAATGTTTTAGCGGTAAAATATAAAAAGATTTCACCGATTGTTTTTTCTCATTCCAACATTATCACCGTTTTCAACAAGGAAGGTGAAATGGTAAAACAAGCCGAAGGAACCGTAAACGCTGATGAAGTTGCGCAAACGGTAAATCAGTTATAAATTAAACTTTTTAAACACAAAAAAAACCTGCTTAAAGCAGGTTTTTTTTTATTATTCATCTTCACCGAGACGGTCTTTAAAATCTTCAATCCGATGGTTGGTTAAAGCATTTCCTTTTTCCACTTTTTCTTTTGAATAAAGCCGGAAATCGTTCTCGGTTTTTTCTAAAAGATGATCGTACGGTCCAACGGTCGAAATTAATTTAACCAAAACCGGCGCAATTTCCAGTGTGATGAATAAGCCCATGATAAAAGCCGCCGCGACTGCGATTATCGCTGAATTTTTGCCCAATTCATCCAAAGCCTGCAAACGCGCCGCAAAACCGTTAAACTGATCTTCAAAAGTTTCAGTTTTATCGCGCTCTTTTTCGATGTTGGTGTACACTTTAGAAACTTCCTTATCAAGATATTCCAGGCGCGGCGCCATTTGTTTCTGATAATTTTCAAGATCCGCCCGGCGCTGTTCTTTCAGTTCAGCTTTTCGTTTAGCATTCGACCCGAAACCCACTTTTCCGCTGGTTAATCCGCTTTGTTTTCCTAAAATTTCTTTTTCAAGTTCCACCGAAGCAGAATCATAAGATTTTTGGTATTCTGCAATTTTGGTTTGAATTTGATTCTTTTCGGTTTCAAAAGGTCCGGATTGCTGCAAAATTCGTCCGTTCATTTCGGCTTGCAACTGCGTTTTATTTCGTTGAATAATGGTGTTCAGTTGCTTATTCACTTCTTTTTCAAAAATCTTCAGCTCCAACGGTTTTGAAATAATAATGCCCAAAAAAGCAGCTAAAATTAATCGCGGAATTGCCATTAAAATCTGGTTCCACCACGGCCCTGTTTTTTTAATCGAAGAAACAATGTAACGGTCTAAATTGAAAATCATTAAACCCCACAAAACTGCGAAACCTACCGAAATCCAGATATTGTCGAACACCGTGAACATCGCGTAACCCGCAGAAAGTGTGGCGAAAATCGCGGTGAAAAGCACAATTCCGCCAATTCCGGAAAATTTGTTCCATTCGCTAGGAGTTTTTCTTAAAATATGAATATTTCCACCGGAGCAAACCATCAGAAATTTCTGAAACCAGTTCATAGAATGACCTGCAGAATTCACCGGATTTATTTTTTGATTTTTCATGCTTAGAAGCGCTAATAATTAATTGGTCTTAGAAAACGCAACAATGTTACAAATAGTATTAGGTTTAGCCAAGTAAATGCTTTGTAAATATGCTGTAAATGTAATTTACAAAAAAGGATTTTGATTTTTAAGTACTTAGCTTATTTCAGCCGCTCCGGATTCTGTTTCAGGAAACTGTCCCAGCCAGTGTAGGATTTATCCTGTGAAATGCTTCCGGAATTGAAATGATGACAAACCGCCACCGCCAAACCGTCTGAAGCATCCAGGTATTTCGTCGGAAATTCCTTGAGATTCAGCAAAGTTTTAAGCATTCCTGCAACCTGTTCTTTGCTGGCGTTTCCGTTTCCGGTGATTGCCATTTTGATTTTCTTCGGGGAATATTCCGTAATCGGCACATCGCGGTAAAGCGACGCCGCCATCGCTACGCCCTGTGCGCGACCCAACTTCAACATGGACTGTACATTTTTACCGAAAAACGGCGCTTCAAGAGCAACCTCATCCGGATGAAATTCATCAATCAAAGATAAAGTCCGTTCAAAAATATATTTGAGTTTGGTTTCGTGGTTTGGATACTTTTTCAGGATCAGCTCGTGAATGGAAAGCAGTTCCATTTTACTTCCCTTGACAGAAATTAGTCCGAAACCCATAATCGTAGTTCCGGGATCAATTCCTAAAATAATTTTTTCAGTCGCCATCAGCGCAAAGGTAAGAAAGTACTTTTACGATCGAACGCGAATTTTCTTCAGATGCGAAAATTTAATCATCCGGTTATTTTCCTCGTCCCAAAGCGTGTAAAAAGCATATTTTAAACTGCCCCACCAAGTAATTTGCGAAACGTGTTTCTGGAAAATCGGGTTTTCTTCGCTGCATTTTTTCAGTTTGTAAAACGGGATTTTCGGTGCCAAATGATGCAAATGATGGTAACCGATATTTCCGGTAAAAAAGTTCAAAATAGCCGGTAATTTATAATACGAACTTCCTTTGATCGCCGCCAGCACATATTCCCAGTCTTTTTTCCAAGCTTTGTAATTTGGATCATGCTGATGTTGCATGTAGAAAAACCAAATCGCGGTAAAAACGAAAGTCAGCAAAATCGGCACATAAATAAACGCGAGTTTTTTAAAGCCGTAAGCCAAATCAAAGCTCGGTAACGACAGTAAAAGCCCGAGAACTGCGAAAAATAAAACCAAAAACAAGTTCGTAAAATGCAGCATTTTTCTTTCTTTATCCCAACCTTTCAAGGTGATGAACGGAATGCGGTTGTGCACGAAAATATAGTAAGCCGGCCCGATGATGAACATTACAGGAAATGAACGGTAAATGCGGTATTTGAATTTTGCAAACTTTGAAAGCGCTTCGTATTCGCGAACGGTTAAAAGGTTGACATCGCCAATGGTTCTTGTATCAAGTTGCCCTTGGTGCGCGTGGTGATGGTTGTGGGATCTTGCCCAATATTTATAGGGAATACAAGTCAGAAAGCTTGTGATAAAGCCGGTTACATCGTTTTTTTTACGGTCGGGGAAAAACGCGTTGTGGCCACAATCATGCTGAATGATGAAGACGCGGGTTAAAAAAAGTCCGCCCACGATACAAACCGCCAAAGTTGCAATCAGTGAATATTCGTAGAGAATTGAGGCTAAAATAAATATTCCGATGAAGGGTAAAATGGTATTGAAAATCTGTTTCCAGGCGAGGTCCGTTTCCGGCGATGCGTAGGGTTTAATAAGTTTTTTCCAGTCTTTGAGGTCGTGAATGATCTGTTGTTCTTGCTCTTGAGTCATGTAAAGTAATAATCTGCAAAGGTATTGTTTAAGAAATGGTGATGCAAATTTTACCCATCTTAACGGGAAATTTTTAAAAGTGCGGTCCTTTGCTTTTCAGTTTACATTTTTTAGCTGCTATAAAGCGGTTTTTTGCAAATTCGTCCGAACTGAAAGTGCTGCATTTTCCAGTGAATCGGTGATTTCTTTTATTCTTTTATGCGGAATAAAAACCGCACTTTTTCCGCGGCTTTCATCAGCAATGTTGGAGAGAATCACCACCGAAGTTTTGCTTTCCGGATAATAAATAATCAATGACGGCGCACCTTTCACGTAGCCCGTATGAAAATATGCCGTTGGCTGGGCGAAATTTGTCATAATACCAAAACCGTAACCCATTTTCCCCAAGATGGCATGTTCTCGCTCCGCAGATTTGTCGACAAATTTTTTCAGCAGTTCAGGTTTAATAATTTTCCCGTTGTACAAAGCCCCGTTCCAGCGGTGAAGATCGTTTGTGGTTGACAAAATTCCGCCGGCTGGAACCGAAATGGCGCGCGCAGAAAGCCTCTCGGGCATATTCGGAACTTCTGAAAAACTTTTCGCCGTGCCGAGATAAGCCGACGCAAAATTTTTCCCGTCAAATTTATTGGCGGTAAAGGAATGATTCATTCCAACTTTTTTAAATAATTCGCTCAAATTTTCGTCGTACGATTTACCCGAAACCTTTTCGATGATTTCGCCTAAATAATAAAATCCTTTGTTCGAATAATTGAATTCTTCACCCGGTTTCGAATGCAATCCATCAGCAAAATCTCTGATTCCGGAAGTATGATTCAGCAATTCTTTAATGGTGATTTTTTCAAACTGTTTCGTTCCAAATTCCTTCAAATATATTGAAGCAAAATCATCGGTGTTTAATTTTCCGTTTTCTTCCTGCAGCAAAATTAAAACGGCAGTAAACTGTTTGCTTAAGGACGCAATGGCAAAAACCGAATTCCTGTCCAACGGTTTTTTCTCTTTAAAATCTTCGAAACCGTTTATTTTCTCATATAAAATCTTTCCGTTTTGATGCACCGAAACGCTGCCATTAAAGTTCGTTTTTGCGAACACCGAATCAATCTGCGATTTCAGCAACTGCTTTTGAAAAACCGTAATGTTGCTGTCGATTATCGCATTTCGTTCCGCGATTTTATTTACTACTTTTTCAGGTTCGGCTTTACAGGAAAAAAGAGAAATTAGAAAAAAAAGGGCAAAAGAGGCGGAAATTTTTTGAAACACGATTTGTAATTTTTATAAAAATATCAATTTTAAATTAAACAATAAACCCTGTCTGGATTTTGAGTTCCAGACAAGGTTGAAATTTATTTGCCGCTAAAAGGGCATTTTTTACATATTTCTACGGTATTTTCCGCCGACCTCGAAAAGTGCGTTCGTAATTTGCCCTAAAGAACAGTACTTCGCGGCTTCCATCATTTTCTCAAATAAATTTTCCTGGTTGATGGCAGCAGTCTGTAAACCTTTCAGAATTTCTGCACTTTTATCAGCGTGTGATTTCTGGAAATTTTCCACATTTTGAATCTGCAACTGCTTTTCTTCTTCCGTGGAACGAATGACTTCGCGCGGTAAAACCGTTGGTGAACCATCTTTTCCTAAAAACGTATTCACACCGATAATCGGGAATTCGCCGGTATGTTTCAGCATTTCGTAATACATACTTTCTTCCTGGATTTTAGAGCGTTGGTACATGGTTTCCATCGCGCCGAGAACGCCACCTCTCTCCGTAATTCTGTCGAATTCGGTGTAAACTGCTTCTTCTACCAAATCGGTTAATTCTTCAATAATAAATGAACCTTGCAGCGGATTTTCATTTTTCGCCAGACCTAATTCTTTATTAATGATGAGCTGAATTGCCATCGCACGGCGCACGGAATCTTCGGTGGGTGTCGTGATGGCTTCATCGTAGGCGTTGGTGTGAAGTGAATTACAGTTGTCGTAAATCGCGTAGAGCGCCTGCAAAGTCGTGCGGATATCATTAAAATCAATTTCCTGCGCGTGCAATGAACGCCCGGAAGTTTGAATATGGTATTTCAACATCTGACTTCTTTCGTTCGCGTGGTATTTCAGCTTCATGGCTTTTGCCCAGATTCTTCGAGCCACACGACCGATTACGGCGTATTCCGGATCGAGACCGTTGGAGAAAAAGAAGGATAAATTCGGGGCAAAATCATTGATGTTCATGCCTCGGCTCAGATAATATTCCACATAAGTGAAACCATTTGCCAAGGTAAATGCAAGCTGCGAAATCGGATTTGCACCCGCTTCCGCAATGTGATAACCGGAAATTGAAACCGAATAAAAATTACGCACTTTCTGATCAATGAAATATTGCTGAACGTCGCCCATCAGTCTCAATGCAAATTCTGTGGAGAAAATACAGGTATTTTGCGCCTGATCTTCCTTCAAAATATCTGCCTGAACCGTTCCTCGGACCGTTGCGATGGTTTCCGCTTTGATTTTATTATAAACATCAGCTTCCACCACTTCATCACCGGTTAGACCTAATAATTTCAAGCCCAAACCATTATTTCCTTTCGGAAGTTCGCCGTTGTATTCAGGTCTTTTTAAACCTTGATCATCGAATTTGGCTTTTAGTTTTGCTTCAACTTTATCCCAAAGATTATTTTCTGAGAGATATTTTTCAACATTTTGGTCAATTGCTGCATTCATAAAAAAGGCGAGCAACATCGGCGCGGGACCGTTGATGGTCATTGAAACCGAAGTCATGGCATTCACCAAATCAAAACCGGAATACAATTTTTTCGCATCATCTAAAGTCGCGATGGAAACACCTGCATTTCCAATTTTTCCATATATATCGGGCGGGAAAGCCGGATCCTGACCGTAAAGCGTCACCGAATCGAAAGCCGTAGAAAGGCGTTTTGCATCCATATCGGAAGAAACGTAGTGAAATCTACGGTTGGTTCGTTCCGGACCACCTTCACCCGCAAACATACGCGTAGGATCTTCACCGGTTCGTTTGAAAGGAAATAAACCAGCGGTGTACGGAAATTGTCCCGGAACATTTTCCTGCCCTTTCCAGCGCAGCAAATCTCCCCAATCCTGAAATTTCGGTAAAGAAATTTTCGGGATTTTTAAATGTGATAAAGATTCGTATTTTGTCTCAACCTTAATCTCTTTTCCGCGCACGAAATAAGAATAAGAATCGCCGGACATTTCTTCTTTGAAATTTTTCCAGCCTTTTAAAAAGGCAATATTTTCTTCGGAAAGTTCTTTTTTGGTTTTCAGAAAAGCTTTTTCAAGCTTCTCGGTAGTGTGCTGATCGTCGGTAATTAAAAGTTTTGCACCGTCCAGCAGATACATTCTTTTGGCGATCAAAGCCTGGTTTTCCACTTCCTTATCGTACGCGTGGTTGCTTTCCACGATTTCCGACAGGTAACGCACGCGTTTTGGCGGAATTACCGTAGTGTCTTCGGAAATATTCTGCTCAACAAACTCATTAAATTTTGGCGCCTTTTCACCCAAATTTTCCGAAAGTTTAGCATTTACTTTCTGGATCAAAGCGTTGTATAATTCAGTCGTTCCAAAATCATTAAACTGGCTGGCTTTCGTGAAATACACCGGCATTTCTTCCAAAGGTTTGTCAAAAGCCGTGTGATTTCGCTGATAGGTTTTTCGAACCGCCTGTAAAGCATCCAAAGCGCCACGTTTGTCGGATTTATTTAAAGCAATTAAATCCGCGTAGTCGAGCATATCGATTTTTTCCAACTGCGTGGAAGCGCCATATTCCGGCGTCATCACGTACATTGAAACATCAGCAATATCGGTAATTTCGGAACCCGACTGCCCAATTCCGGAAGTTTCCAGAATAATGACATCAGGTTTTGCGAGTTTTAAAATATTTAAAGCCGAATGAATATACGGTGAAACCGAAACGTTGTTTTCCCGCGTCGCCATGGAACGCATATAAACGCGCGCATCGTTAATGGAATTCATGCGGATTCTGTCGCCTAAAAGCGCACCGCCCGTTTTCTTTTTC
This sequence comes from Kaistella treverensis, assembly GCF_900114045.1. Taxonomy (GTDB): domain Bacteria; phylum Bacteroidota; class Bacteroidia; order Flavobacteriales; family Weeksellaceae; genus Kaistella; species Kaistella treverensis. The sequence goes on along the minus strand of NZ_FORQ01000003.1, from coordinate 146,847 downwards.
GAAGGATCTACAGAAACGATGGCGATTTTCTGCTCCGGATTTGAGCGTAAAAATCTTCGCACCAATTCATCGGTTAAAGATGATTTTCCCGCGCCGCCGGTTCCCGTGATCCCGATAATGGGAATGGTAGAATCTTTAGATTTTTCGTCTATTGCCTGAACGAGCTCCGGCTTTTTGTCGGAAAAATTTTCGACGGCAGAAATCACTTCAGCTAGAGATTTAGAATCTTCAAATTTAATATTATCTAAATCTGAAACTTCAATATGTTCACCTGTGGCGAAGTCGGAACGTTGCACTAAATCATTGATCATTCCCTGCAAGCCCATTTCGCGGCCGTCATCCGGCGAATAAATTCGGTCGATGCCGTATTCCATTAATTCCTTGATTTCTTCCGGCAAAATTACACCGCCGCCGCCACCAAAAATCTTGATTTGCGGTGCACCTTTCTGGCGCAAAAGATCATAAATATATTTGAAATATTCGTTGTGACCGCCCTGATAAGAGGTTAAAGCAATTGCATTTGCATCTTCCTGAATGGCGCAGTCCACCACTTCTTCCGCAGATTTATCATGGCCGAGATGAATAACTTCAGCGCCGGTGGCCTGAATCATGCGTCTCATAATATTGATTGCAGCATCGTGACCATCAAACAAAGAAGCGGCTGTAACGACTCTTACCTTATTTTTGGGCGTATATTTTTCCTGGTTCATAAAATAGTTTCGATTGTCTCCAAAGATAAGGTTTTTAGAAATTTTGAGAAAAGAAAACCCTTTCAGTTTGGTGAAAGGGTTTTAGCAGAATTATAACCGGGTTTTCCAAAAGCAAAAAAAAGCGTCAAAATGCCCCGAAAATTTCTAATTTTGTCACAAATCAAAATTAAATGCAGCGCGCACTCCTCTATTTCTTCGCCGGTACTTTGGTCAGTTTTTTATTAAATTATTTCCTGCTCGGAAGCCAGGGTTGGGAACTCGATTTATATTATGGTGTAGCATTTGGGCTCGCGTGGGGAATTGCGTATTTTCTGGATAACGAAAAATTTTCGCTGATGCAGAAACTTCTTTATTCTTTCGGTGCAATGGCGATTTTGGTTGCTCTAGGCGCATTTTTTTTCAATCTGGAACTGGCGGTGCCTTCTATCATTAAATTTTCAATGGTTTTCGTGGCGTATTATATTTTAGCAAGTTTTAAAAGATCAAAATCTTTGCGGAAATAAGCTGCCACGAAGGCACGAAGTTTTACAACTAAAATGGGAAAAAAACACGAAATTTAGGGTTTTAAAAGATCGATTTCTATCAGGTTATTGTCTTTTGCGTTTGCTTGTTTGGCGTTTTGCTCTATTTCTTTAATTCTTGAGGCTGGTGAAATCTCGGTTCCATTTTTGTCTTTAATGATAAACGTGCCGCCGCTGGCAATAACCTGTTTCATGTCTTTTGCCGGATCGTTTCGGCGGTCCCAAAACATCTTTTTATATTGTACGCGGTTAACGGCGAGTGGTTTTGCCGGTGAATTAAATTGGGAAGTCACTTCAACTGCAGGTGTATACTTTGTTACGCCTTTCAATTCAAAAACGTGAGTTTTGCTTTCGTCTTCAAGCTTTACAATCAAACCCGGAAGTCCCTGAAATTTGTACGGACCGTCCTGGAAAGGCAATTCCGGTGCGAAAAAAGCTGTCCATTCTCTGCCGGCGAAAGTTGTTGTGGCTTTTTGAGCTTCAAATTCACCAATTTTCATTTTTTCCGGCAAAATTTTCCAAACCATCTTTCGGTCTTCAGCAACGTGAAAAAGATCGCGGCCGACTTTTGATTCTAAAATTACCTCCTGTTTCGGGTAATTTTTAATGATTTTATCTTTTACAGTTCCTCGGTTGCCTGAATTGAAAGAAACCGAAACATTCATTCCTCCGGTGGTTTTTATCTGTTTTTCGAAATTGGCATACATGGTGGAATCGGCGACGAAGGTGTCTCGGCTGTAAAACTTCGAACCGTCTTTAGAAATATCGAGATACATGAGTTCTTTTAAGACATCAGCTTTAGCTAAAGTGTCTTTCACAAAAGTGTAATCGTAGATAAATCTGTGGTTCTGCGCGGAAGACAAAACGGAAAAAAAGAGAAATAAAGCGGCAAATTTTTTCATTGTTAATGTAAATTTAAATTGAAAGATAATTCTTTTATGGATTGTAAAGTTCGGAGAAAGATATTTTATTTAATTAAAATTTTTCGGTTTTAATATTCTCGCGGATGACGCAGATTATCACAGATGAAATTTAAAAAGAAAAAAAATGCTGTTTTAGCTTGGAATTTTTCAATTTGAATTAAAATAGTTTAAACCGGAATTTTAGTTTTTAATTCAAATCAGAAAAAAACGCCGTTTAAACCGGATATTTTTTAGTTTTTGAAAATGTAAAATTAAATAGAAAACTGCGCGAAGATATTCAGCGTGAATATTTTAGCTAAAAAATTATTTTGGTGGAAATCATTTCGGACAAATATTACTAAACCTTTTCGGAATAGAAAAAAAAATCCTACCTTTGCACACCCGTTTTGGGGAAAATTATGTTTAATCGTAAACGAAAAAGTGTGAATACATTAAGTTACAAAACCGTTTCAGCTAACAAAGCTACTGCAAATAAAGAATGGGTTGTGGTAGACGCTGAAGGACAGCCTTTAGGAAGATTAGCTTCCAAGGTTGCAAAGATTTTGAGAGGTAAGCACAAAACGAATTTTACACCTCACGCAGATTGCGGAGACAATGTAATCGTTTTGAATGCTGGGAAAGTTACTCTTTCCGGGAACAAGTGGGCTGACAAGACTTACATTTGGCACACAGGTTATCCTGGTGGTCAAAAGTCAATGACTGCGCTGGAACTTCAGAAAAAAGATTCTTTGAAAGTATTGGAAAAATCTGTAAAAGGTATGCTTCCAAAAAACAAATTGGGATCTATTTTGTTCACCAACCTTTATTTATATGAAGGAACTGAACACAAACATGAAGCTCAACAGCCAAAAGTTATTAATATTAACGAATTCAAATAATTAATATGTCAATAGTTCATAAAATCGGAAGAAGAAAAACTTCTGTTGCAAGAGTTTATGTGCGCCCAGGTTCTGGTGTGATCACAATAAACAAAAAAGATTCTAAGGAATACTTTGGTACTGATGTATTGGTTTACAAAATCAACCAGCCGTTTTTGTTGACAGAAACTGTGGGTCAGTATGACGTTACCGTGAATGTTTTCGGTGGTGGTATTACTGGTCAGGCAGAAGCTATCAGATTAGGGATTTCCCGTGCAATGTGCGAGATCAACGAAGAATTCCGTTTGCTTCTAAAGCCACACGGATTGCTTACCAGAGACGCAAGAATGGTTGAAAGAAAAAAACCAGGTCAGAAAAAAGCGAGAAAGAAATTCCAATTCTCGAAACGTTAAGAATGGCTGTAAGCTGTATGCAATATGCATTAAGCTTAAGCTCAAACAAATTATTAACTCGCTTGAAAGCTTAAAGCGTTCTGCTTAAAGCCCAAAGCACCAATTGCCCCGTTTAGTTTAGCACCCAAACATTTCTCCCATCTAAAGAAATTGTTGATTGCATAAGCGGCACGTAAACTAAAAACAAAAAAGAGACATGGCAAAAGCAAATGTTAAAGACCTTTTAGAGGCAGGCGTACACTTCGGTCACATGACCCGTAAGTGGAATCCAAATATGGCTCCATACATTTTTATGGAGAAAAACGGTATTCACATCGTAGACTTACATAAAACAGCAGTAAAATTAGACGAAGCTTGTACCGCTTTGGAAAAAATTACTTCTGCAGGTAAAAAAGTTCTTTTCGTAGCTACCAAAAAGCAAGCGAAAGAAGTTGTAGCGAAATATGCAGCAGAACTTAACATGCCTTATATTACTGAAAGATGGCCGGGCGGAATGTTAACCAACTTTGTTACCATTCGTAAAGCGGTGAAGAAAATGAACCACATCGATAAAATGAAGAAAGATGGTACTTTCGAAACTTTATCTAAAAAAGAAAGACTTCAGGTTGACCGTCAGCGTGCAAACCTTGAGAAAAACTTAGGTTCAATTTCCGATATGGTGCGTCTTCCATCAGCACTTTTCGTGGTTGATATCATGAAAGAACACATCGCGGTAACAGAAGCGAAAAAATTGGGCATCCCGGTTTTCGCAATCGTTGATACCAACTCAGATCCAAGAAAAGTAGAGTACGTAATTCCTGGAAATGATGATGCTTCCAAATCTATCGATATGATTTTGAGCGTTGTTTCAGATTCAATCAAAGAAGGTTTATCTCAAAGAAAAGCCGACAAAGAAAAATCTAAAGAAGAAGGTGAAAAAGTTTCAGCTGATGCTGATGCAGATTTCACTTCCGAAACTCCAGCTACAGCTGCAGAATAAGGATTTGCTCTTTAAAATAAAAAAGGTTCAGAATTAATTTTCTGAACCTTTTTATTTGCCGTTATATTGGCAAATTTTTGCATTTTAGCTTTTGAATTAAATTTAATATTTTAAAAAAGAAAGGTTCAGAATTAATTTTCTGGACCTTTTTATTTGCCGTTATTTCGGCATTTTTTTGTGTTTTAGCTATTTAATTCTAAACTTGATGTACGTAATGGTTTTTCCTTTCGCTTCGAAAAGACTTTCATAATAGGTTTTTATTTCCCGTAAAAGCGGAGTTTCCGGATCGAATTCCGGTGCGCCGTAAATATCGTGGTTCGCGAAAAGAATTTCGTGACCTAAACCCTGAAGCAAGCCTAAAGTGTAACCGTGCAGAAACTCCGAGTCAGTTTTTAGGTGCATAATACCGTCTTTTTTCAGGATTTTTTTGTAGCGTTCCAGAAAGTCCGGATGCGTCATGCGGTGTTTCGTACGGCGATATTTTATCTGTGGATCCGGAAAAGTAATCCAGATTTCATCTACCTCATCTTCCGCAAAAAAACGGTCAATCAGTTCGATTTGAGTTCGCAAAAAAGCTACATTTCGCAGGTTATTTTCCAGCGCATCTTTCGCACCGAACCAAAAACGTGCGCCTTTGATGTCCACACCGATAAAATTCTTTTCCGGAAAAGCTTTTCCGAGTCCTACAGAATATTCGCCTTTACCACAGCCGAGTTCCAGCACAATCGGGTCATTATTTTTAAAGACTTCCTGGCGCCATTTTCCTTTCAGCGGATATTCCGCTAAAGCTTCTGCTCTGGTTGGCTGAAAAACGTTCGGAAGCGTTTTATTTTCGGCAAATCTTGCCATTTTATTTTTACCCATAAGTGGTACGGAAGCACGCGCTTCTACGAAAATTTTAGTGAAAAAAGGAAATTATTTTCCCGGATTGTTCAGCGAAACGATGATGGCTTTTTCAATAGATTTCTGCGAAGCGTAATCAGCGCCGCAAATCTTAGTTGTGAAGAGATAACTGCCCTTTTGTACTACAATAGAACCTTCTGCCTGCGTGGGAACCGCAAGACGGTATTTCGTATTCCCTACGCCTTCAATCCGCATGATCATATTGCATTTTGACTTATTTTCAATCATCACAATACTTTCTTTGCTTGCAGGATCGTTGTCAAACAGGGAGTTTAAAAGCTGAACAGTTTTATGCTTATGCTCCGCGGGCGAAACAGACATCAGCATCAGAAATTCTTCCTGTTCATTGGCATCCATTAAAGTTGATGATTCACCCAAAGCTGCTAAATCCTGATTTGCGGCGTAACTTTTTGCCGCAACTTCAGCTTCCAGCTTCGCGATTTGTTTTTGTTTGATGATTTCATTCATCTCCTCAAAACTAATTTTCGTGGAAGGTCTTCTGTAAAGTAAAGCTATTTTCTCCTGAAAATCCGGCACTCGCTGGTCCGAAGGATGCGCTTTTTTGATATATTCTTTCATCAGTTTTATCAGCCTTGGTTTCAGAAGCAGTCGTTTTGGATCATCGGGATGCGCGTCTTTCAAAAAAGCATCAATTTCATAAATACTGGTGCTTCGCATAATACGGGAATAATCCTTCATTTTTTTCTGTGCCGAAATATTTGCAGAAAACAAAGTGATAAGAAGTAAAAAAGATACCTTTTTCAAAAATGCCATAGAGTGTATAAATTATCAGTTCAAGTAAATTTCTAGTTTTGGTGTGCTAAAAAATACCTTTTTCAAGATACGTCGCCAAATATAAAAAATTATTCCTTATAAAAGAGTTATGCTGCCTTATTTAACCTGCTCCATCAAATTAGAATTTCTTAAACGGCGCTGGTAAATCGGCAGATATTTTTCAATATACAACGTGATTCCTTCATAATTTTTCGCTGCAACGAAGGAATAAATATCATCTGACGAATACACGAACTGCAGAAAATTTTCGATAAGATTTTCGGGAATTTTTAAATTGGTAAAATACGGAACGCCAAAATAATTTTTGATATTAATAACGGTTGAATTCATTTTTTCGTACTGCTCGGCTCTTTCTTTTTTCTTGCGCTCACCGGAAAGAATATCGTACATGCTTTCTACGCTGAAAGACAAGCCACCACCTTGCAGCGACGCGACCGGAAGCTGTGGCGAAGTGCCGTCGCCTTTCGGACTTGGCAAACCAATCATTTGCTGCAAAGCCAAAGCTTTTTCACCATTTTTTAGCGAGCTTACGTCTTTGCGGAGATTTCCTGTCGGTTTAAATTTGCTGATGACCACTTCCTGAATATCGTAGTACGCAATTTTCAGTTCTACCACATTTAGTGAAGTCTGCAGTTGCTCTTCGGTAACTTTTACATCTTTTCTGTCCGTAACTATTGAGGTAAAACGGATGACATCGCCGGGTTTTGCAGGAATTTTAAAACTTCCGAAATGGTCGGTGTACACCGTTTTGCGGTCTGTTAAATTGGTAACGTAAATTTGGTTCAGATAATAAACCGATTTATCACGGATGATAATTTCTCCGCTGAAATATTGCGCCTTGAATTGAATTAAAATAAAAAAAACGGCCAGTAACAGTAGCTTCTTCATACAGTGCGCAAAATTAAATGCTTTTTCGCTAAGATTAATTTCTTTGATGCTAAATTGAGGTTAAAGTTTGGTTAAAATCAGAAAATATGCCCAGATAACGGCAAATAAATAAAAATCCCCGAAATATTCCGGGGATAGAGATATGTTTTTAAAAAAAATTCGGTGCTATTTCTTTATAAATTTCACTTTTGCAGTTTCCTCAACATCTTTGAAGGAAATGATATAAACACCTTTAATTAAAGTTGAAACACCAACCTGGTGATCTTTAATTACACCTTTGTCAACAAGCTGACCTAACATATTATAAATTTCAAAAGCAGCTTTATCTGAAACTTTGGTTACATTCAAAACCTCGGTTGCAGGATTTGGGTAAACCTTAATTTCTGTTGAAGCCAGATCGTTCACCGCCAGATCAGCGCTTATTTTTACGGCGTAATCTTCAACTTCACCATAATTAAAAGTTCCGCACGGTGAAGTCTGTAAGGCATTATATCTTAAAACCACGCGCATTCCAACAGTTTTGTCTCCAGTATAAGCATCAGCCGGCACCGCGAAAGTTGCAGAAACTGGTGTTGTCTGACTTGGTGAACTCGACATAATGAGTTCACTCGCTTCGTAAATTCCATTTCGGTTGAAATCAATCCATGCCGTTACACCGTCATTAAATTTGTCGCCCGGCCAGGTTTTAGTCACCTTAATGATGTTGTTTGTGGTATTCGCCCTAAGTTTCACCAACCGCGCCGGATCAGCTGAAAAATCCGAATAGGTAGAAGCTCCGGAATCGCTGGTGACGCCGGTTGCTTTTTCAGCGATAATCTCAACTTTACTGATATATTCGTCCGCTGCGCTGTTCGCATCCAAATCGCAATATGTCAATCCCGTGGTTTTAAAGTTTGCGTTTGCATATACACCGACGGTACCGGAGCAAACAGCTGCGACCTGGACATTGTAATCTGTGCTTTCCGCTAAATTGGTAAGCGTATAGCTAACGCCCGTAACCGGAATTTGTGTCCAAGCGGTTTCAGTTGATTTTTTAAACCGCACCATATAAGTAGCATTTGCCACCGCTTCCCAGCTTAAAGTTGCGCTATTGACGGTCACTGTGCTTACCGTGAAATTCTTCGGTGCTGTACCGTCGCACGGTGCTATTGGCGCCATCGTCACCGGTGCAACAGCATAAAATACATTTCCGATTGCGGAAATTCTTACCTTAATTTCGAGGTTTGTAGCTAAAGACGGAAAATTGAACAGTTCTACACCGTCATTCGGTGTGGAAGCGGTTACCAGCAACCAGGTATCGCCATCGTCTTTGGTATAATCTATGCGCACGTCTTTAACATTAAACGGCGCAGCATTGGTGCCGACAACATCCCAGGTTAACGGTCCGGAGGCGTTATTGTAAACTTTCGTGCTTGTAATTTTAAACGGACCATTATCGCTCACGATCACTTTCTGAATGGCACTTTGCGTTTGTTTTTGCGTAGCATCAGGGTGATTATCTCTAACATTAATACTAAAATTTGAGATTCGTGCAACTAGTGAAGCCGATTCCCAACTGTCGGGACTTCTCACCACGCCTGAAAGCACCGTTTCCAATTTCGGGAAATACCGCGTGGGGTTTGGAGTTGGCGGTAAAGACCGGAAACTTGCACCGGTGGTTGTTTTTCCAAGATTTTCCTTTTCAATCGGCGTCAAAGCATTATCAACTTCTTCCCAGGTGTACGTCAGCGGATTTTTTTCTGGATCTGTAGCCTGGGCGGTTAGAACAAAAGCCGTGGATTTTGGGATGGTAACTTCCGGCATCGGCGTGATAACCGGCGGATTATTGCTGATAGGAACCTCCACATCGCAGGTTTTATTAATTAAATTATTCTGAACCTGATTGATAGAAACCACATGAAAATAAGCATCAGCCTGTGCTTGAACATCGGTTGTGGCACCAGTGATTCCAGCGTAGCCCATTATGGTAGAGCCTGAACCCGGTTCCACATTATTGCCGCCTTCTAAAATATGCGAAAAAGTGTGCGTCGCACCGAGCTGGTGCCCAAGTTCGTGCGCCACGAAATCAAGATCAAAACTGTCACCTTTCGGAATGTTATTCGCCGGCGAAGTGATTCCGGAACCTTTACCTCTGTCCGTATCACTGGTCGGGTTTACACAAACACATCCTACGCAGCCGGCATTGCCTCCGCCGCCCGAAGCGCCAAATAAATGCCCGATATCATAGGCATTATTTCCGATGGTTTTGGTAAGATTTTTCTGAAGCTCAACGTTCCAATTATTTAGATTTGTATATGGATCCGTATCGGGATTTGCATAAATAAGTTCTGGGAAATTCTGTAAAATGAGGCGTACGGCAAAATCTCTTTCAAATATTCCGTTCACCCGCGTGAGCGTAGCATTAATAGCAGCTAAAGCCTGGGAAACACCGCCAAAATACTGCGTATATTCACCGTTTACCGACAAAGCCAGACGCAAAGTGCGGAATTTTTTATCGGATGATTTCGCAAAATTTAAAGCATTTTTATCGAAACTTTTTCCTTCGGAATAGAGCTGATCAATCTGCTGTTTGGTTAAGGGATTTTCGTTGGTTGAACAAACGAACGCTTGTGAACCGCTCGCTCTGGTGCTTTTCGGTTTAACACGGTAAATGGATTTCTCGGTGTTTTGCGGTTCGATGAATTCGTAAACGCCGTTTCTGATCATCATCGCCTGAAAATCGTTGGGTGCCATGCTGAAGCGTACATAAGCCGTGGGATCATCAATACCGACACCAACATACGAACCCAAACCGAAACGGTCTGCCAAAGATTTTACCACCACCGGCGAGCTGTACACCGCAAATCTTTCCAGTCTGCCGTCCAACGTTGGCAGCGTAATTTCAACAGGAGCAGCATATTTGCCAGATTCATCTGCATTTTTAAGCGCTGAAATCATTTTATTTTGATCAAAAGCGTAATAAGCGGTGTGCTGCGTCGGTTTATTTATCTGTTCACCTTGCGCGGTTGTGCGAATCCACTGAGCGGTAGCTGCTGTTGAAAAGATTACGAAAAGAAAGGAAAGAAAAATCTTCTGCATATTCTTGTGTTTTTTAATATTCAAATGTAGATTATTTTTGACTTATCTAAAATGAAAATAACTGGAAAGTGTTTTTAAGCTACAGATATCAAGCTTTTTAAGGAATTTATAAAAAGAAAAAATTGGGCTAAATAACGGCGAATAAATTTTGAAAGATTCATTAAAAAAAATTCCGGCAAAAACGGTATTTTTTTACGTTTTAGCTAAAAAGAATACGCAATATTCCACGAAAAACCCATATTGAATTTCGCAGAACTTTTACCAAATCCGGGAACGATCATCGGTTTTATTTCTTCCTGCGTGGTGGAATACAATAAATATTTTGGCTGCGCTGTCACTTCGATGTACAGTGGCGTTTCGAAGAGCTGAACTCGTCCGCCAACAGCGCCTTCGAGCCAGTAAGAACTTTGTGTAGAAGCCGGAAAAGCGGTGGAAACATCGCTGTCGCCATAACCGCGAATCGGCACGGCGAAATATTCCTGAGAATACAAAGAAGCCGCAGCTTTTGCACCGATAAAAAAGCCGTTCAGCTCATTTTCGGGATCTTTTGCCAACATGTACGAACTTCCCAAACGCACAAAGGGTCCGGAAGCTTTAGCATCATAACCGTTTTTCTGATAAATATTGGACTCAAAACCGCCATCAACAATAGCGTAAAAATCATTTTTAATTTTGGTAGAGACAAAACCTTGAATTAATTTCCGGTCTGTAAATACCGCAAGACTTGCATTTAAAACATCAAAACCTACCAAAAAATTCGGTTCATATTTCCAGGCAGTTTTTACAGAATCTTTTTTATTCTGCGCCAGAGAAAACATAAAAATCAGGCTAAAAAAGAAGGAAAAAATGCGTTTTGTTTTCATCGGTAATCTGAGTTTGGTTGGTTTCTAAACCAAGAACAGGATTGGGAATTTCAAGCTCCGGACGGAAATTCTGGTAAACTTTTTTAATGCCACACGCGGGCGAAACATATTCCGCCACAGTGGTATAATTCAATTTGATTTTAGAATTTACCGCTTTTCTTGACGTTCCCACATAAATATCGGTAAAAGGTGAATCGTCCACGCGAATGGGTATGAGCACCGAATCGGTTTTTACCACGCTCCCGAAAACGGGCACTGGACCCTTCCCGTAATCAACATTGATAAAGAGAGAGTCCAGTGTTTTTATTTTGCCCGTTGCCTGTGTTTTAAATTTGATTTTCACCCTTGGTGTGGCTTCTCCGCTGATACAGATGTCGTCATCTGACCCGCAGGAAAAAAGGAAAATCGAAAAAAAACAGAGAAAAAGCAGTTTTTTTTTCATTATTTAGGATCTAAAGCCTTGTCGATTCGGTACACCAAATCGTCGTAATGATATTTGTTTATTAAATCGGTTGCAGTTTTTTGAGCTGCTTCATCTTTGATGCTTTTCAAAGTTCCGCGAACAACTGCAGTTACATCAGAATTCTCAGAAACCGTTACACCATCAGAAAAACGGGAAGTCGGCGCTGGTTTTGCTGTCAATAAATTGATGAGCGACCCAACATAATTTCTTTGAAGATTTCTGCGGTAAATATCGGTTTCACCATTAGTGAAAATCGAGTTTTTCAAATCGTTCATATATTCCACCAACGGATACGCGTTTTTGTCCATCACCTGATTTTGATACATCATCTGAAGAACATTGGCGCTTAAAATTCGGTTTAAAACTGAATTCTGCAAACCTTCAACTACCGCTACCGGTGTTTTTTCCGTGTTCTGGAAAACATCTTTCTGCAACAGCCATTCCGGTGTGGTAAAGATGTTTTTGCTTAAGAAATCCAATGATCTTTTTTGGTCTTCTTTTGAAACCACTTCGTAAACCGGTCCTTTTTGTTCCAAAGTTTTTGGTGTTTCCATCTGTCCACCGATGTATTTCGAAACGTGACCTAAATATCTGCCGAACTGTCCTGTAACCTGATCGTACATCAACGCAAGGTTTGAGTAATCTTCGTTTGGTTTTTTGGTCCAGTTTGGTAAATTATCTACAATTCGCTGCAAGTTTTTAATACCGTAAGTGCTTGCGAGCATTGCATCATCACCAACCTGCTCGCTTTGGGAACGCGGATCGTACGCATTGCTTTCAGTTCCAAACCAAAGTCTGTTGTCTTTCAACTTGTTCATCACCCATTTATTCAGGTGTTCTTTTTCTTTATCCGGAGAATTGAACTGGTAAAATCTTCGGTAACCCCAATCGATTGCCCAGTCGTCATAATCACCAATTCTCGGCATTAGTCCGGCTGCTTTTACACGGTCTTCCGGTTGTGCAACATAATTAAAACGCGCATAATCCATAATTGATGGCGTATGACCGTTTTTTTCTAACCATTTATTGTCGCGCAGTTTTTCAACCGGCACGCTGGAACTTGAACCGTAGTTGTGACGTAAACCTAAAGTGTGACCAACCTCATGCGAAGAAACGAAACGGATCAGTTGTCCCATCAACGCATCATCAAAATCCATTTTTCTGGCGCGTGCATCGTTTGGTGAGGCCTGCACGAAATACCAGTTTCTTAAAAGCAACATCACGTTGTGATACCAGTTGATATGACTTTCTAAAATTTCCCCGGTTCTTGGGTCTGAAATTGAAGGGCCCGAAGCATTCGGCACATCCGAAGGTTTATAAACGATCGCGGAAAAACGCGCGTCTTCCAAACTCCATTCAGGATCGTCTTTCGCATTCGGAACTTTTGCATAAATCGCATTTTTAAAACCTGCTTTTTCAAAAGCTTTCTGCCAGTCATTCACACCTTCCACTAAAAACGGAACCCACTTTTTCGGCGTTGCGGGATCGATATAGAAAACAATCGGTTTTGCTGGCTCAACGAGTTCGCCTCTTTTATATTTTTCCAGATCTTCAGGTTTTGGTTCAAGTCTCCATCTTTTAATCAATGAAACTCTTTTTACGCCCTGCGGATCAAGATCAAAATCGGTATAACCAACCGCGAAATAACCAACACGCGGATCGAAATATCTTGCCTGCATTTTGTTAGCTGGTAAAAGTACGAGTGAAGAATTGATTTCCACAGTGTAATTCCCGCTCACCACCGGTCTTTCCTGACCTGGCGGAACGGTAATTCTGCCCAAAGTTTTCGCAAAAGTTTTGGTGGTATTTATTTCGAGGTTATTCGGGAAAGATTTTACAAAATTTACAAACGATTTATCTTTCTGGAAAGCGCCAACTTTGTAATTGTTTTTTACCGGCGCCGCAAATGAAACCAGCTCATTATCGGCGTTCAGCATATCGGTAACATCAATTACCGATGATTTTTTATCAGCACCATATGCTTTGATGTCAAAAGACATAATAATCGCCTGCATATTATTACGCATCACCGAATTGTACATTTCGGAAGTGGAATCTTTCGCATAATCTACATACGAAATAGATTTAATGAAAATCTTGTCTTCCGGTCCTTTCTCAAAAGTGATGACATTCTGCGCGATCTGGTCTCCCGCATATCCGCTGGTTCCGGAACGCATTCCTGCTGCCGCTTTTGTCAGTCTGCTTACAAGCAAAAACTCTTTCGCAAGTACGGAATTTGGAATTTCAAAATAAAATTTATCCTCAACTTTATGAACCGCAAGCACGCCCTGATCGGATACTGCTTTCGCCGTAATCACATCTTTGTAAGGTTTAATTTTTTCGGGCTTTTTAGCAGTATTTTTCGGTTTTGATGAAGCGGCAGTATCTTTTTTCGCCGTTAAAGTGTCCTTTTTTTCCTGCGCTGAAGCACCGGTAATTACACCAAAAACCAAGAGAGCAGATAGAATGTTTTTCAATGATTTCATTATTTAATTTTAAAAAATAAAAATAGTATTTATATTCGATATAACAGGGCAATATTTTCCACATGATGCGTTTGTGGGAACATATCTACAGGTAAAATTTTCACCAGACGGTAATGGTCTTTCATCAATGCAAGATCGCGCGCCTGTGTTGCCGAATTACAGCTGACATAAACGATTTTCTCCGGTGCAATTTTTAAGATTTGTTCCACCACTTTCTGGTGCATGCCGTCGCGCGGCGGATCGGTAATTAAAACATCAGCTTTTGGATGCTGCGCAATAAATTCATCATTAAAAATTTCTTTCATATCGCCGCAATAAAATGTACAGTTTTCCAAACCGTTCAGCGCCGCGTGCTCGATGGCAGAATTAATGGATTCCTGCACCGATTCAATTCCGATGACCTGTTTTGCTTTTCTCGCCACATATTGCGCAATGGTTCCCGTTCCCGTATAAAGATCATAAACAACCTCATCACCTTTTAAATCAGCGAACTCCAGCGTTTTTTGGTAAAGATTTAAAGCCTGTTTGTAATTCGTCTGGAAAAATGATTTCGGTCCGATTTTAAAACGCAAACCTTCCATTTCCTCCATTAAAAATCCTGGTCCGGAATAAATCTGAACTTCCTGGTCGTAAAGTGAATCATTTTGTTTTGAATTGATGGCAAACATCAACGTCTTAATTTCCGGAAATTTTTCGAGTAAAAAATTGAACATTTTTTCCTGATCTTTTTCCTTTCGGAATAATTGAAACAAAACCATCCATTCACCGCGCGAATTCTGGCGGAACATTACCGTTCTTAGAAAACCGCTTTGGTTCCGCACATCGAAAAATTCCAAACCATTATCAACCGCGTAATTCCGGATCGCCAAACGCATTGCGTTGGACGGATCTTCCTGCAAAAAACACTCTTTGAGGTCCAGAATTTTGCTCCACATTCCCGGAATATGAAAACCCAAAGCATCGCGGTTGCCGTAATTTTCTTCAGCGCTGATTTCATATTGCGTAAGCCAGCGCGCATTGGAAAAAGAAAATTCCATTTTATTGCGGTAAAAATACTGCTCTTCGCTGCCCAAAATTGGTAAAGTTTCGAAATCTTCAATGCCCGCAATTCTTTTGATATGATTATAAACTTCGTCCTGCTTAAATTCCAGCTGCTGTTCATAAGCCAGATTCTGCCATTTGCAGCCGCCACAAACACCGAAATGAATACAGCGCGGCTCCACACGAAACGGTGATTTCTCAATAATTTCCACCATTTCCGCTTCGTAGTAATTGGATTTGGATTTTCTCACGCGTGCATTCACCACATCGCCCGGCACCGCGCCGGAAACCAAAACGGTTTTT
Organism: Kaistella treverensis; assembly: GCF_900114045.1. Lineage (GTDB taxonomy): Bacteria > Bacteroidota > Bacteroidia > Flavobacteriales > Weeksellaceae > Kaistella > Kaistella treverensis. The sequence continues at coordinate 131,624 of NZ_FORQ01000003.1, read as the reverse complement.
CCTTCCACGGTCTTCCCTACAGCAACGCCTTTAGAGCCCGCCGAAACCAGCTTAATATTTTCTAAAATAATATTTTTGTTCTTCTTTCTCATTGAAATTTATCTGTGCGCAAAAGTAAGGTTTTAAAATAAAAAACGCGGCGCAATTACAGCTCGAAATTTTACCGGCTTAAACGGTGTTTTTTCCTGATTTTTAATTTGATGTAAAAAATTTCATTTCTATTAAAATCAAAAAAAAGCCTCAAATAGCAGCAAATAAATTTTAATTAATGCTGAAAGTTTTCATGTAAATATTCAGATCTTCATCTTTGTTAAAATGAAAAAATTAGGTGTTAAAAGCATAAAATTTTGAAAAAAATAACTGCCAAGAATGCACGAATTTGCTTTCAATTAAATTGGAAAAATATGCTGTTGAAACTGCAATTTTTTCTGAAAATGGAATTTTCCAAATTAAAAAAGCATTTCATCAAAACAAAAAATTCCGCCCAAAAAGGGCAGAATTTTTATATTAAAAAATGTTATAAACTATTTAGTTTCCAGTGCCGGTTGCTGTTGCGGCGCAAGCAAATCATTTTGCAAAGTTGCTTCCGGCGCGGCGGTTGGCGCTTTCAAACCTGTCAGCTGGTCCAGAACCGCAATCAATTCCGGATCGCCTAAGTTGTAGAAAAACTTGCTAGCGATTTTTCCGTCTTTACCAACAGCAACATAAGAAGGCATTTTAAAACCATAAATTCCTAAATCTTTCGCAATCTGAGAATTCATGCCGTTTTCCGCGTAGACGTTGGTTCCCGGGATTCCCTGTAAAAGCGCTTTGCTGGTTTTGCCAAACTGGTCTTTGGTATCATCCAGATTCACGAAAACAAAATCCATTTTCGATTTGTAGAAATTTACCACTTCGCGCAAAACGGGAATATTAGATTCTGCGATGTACGGATTCCACGATGCGTAAAACATCACCAATTTTGGTTTTTCAGTAGCTGCAGAAAGGTTGAAATCGCCGCCGTCTGCCTTAATTAATTTTGCATTTGGCGCAGCTTCACCGATTTTCGGCCCAGAAATAACGAATTGAATTCTTTTTAAATCTTCTTTAATTTCTTTATCCTTGATTTTTTCGTCGATAATTTTGCTGATTTTTGCAGCATCAGCTTCGCTTGTAGACGGATTAATATCGCTGTTTGACATTACGAACGCCAACAGATAATCTTTTGCAAGCTGAGATAAATCTTTTTTGGTATCCAAAAATTTCGAGAACAGTACGGAAGAAACTTCAGTTCCGGTTTTGTTGTTCGCATCCGCGTAAGCCTGAAAATCCTTGCTTAATTTGCCCAACAGATAATTGCGGTAAATCGGCTGGTTTTTCAGCAAACGGTCTTCGTCTTTTTTCAGTTTTGCTTCCATATCCGTAAAGTTTTTCGAAACTTTAAAGTTTGGGTTTTGGCTTACCATCGGGCGGTTCATTTCGTATTGATTCATCAAGCCCAAAACGCTCGCGTTCAATTCGTCTTTTTTCCACTGCACCACTTCGCTGTCCGGAGATGTGCTTTTTGCGGCAGTTTCAATTTTTTGGTTCAAATCGGCGCTTATTTTTTCAATTTCCTTTAAGAACGCTGGTTCATCTTTGGAAACCAGTTCGCCAACATTTATTTTCGCTGCGTAGCTTTCGATGAGTTTTTGAACTTCTTTTAAATATTGGTTGTTATTTTTAGCATCACCTGCCACGGTAAACTGTGCCGGGAAAGATTGCGCTGAGCCGGAAATATTTACTTTCTGACCGCCTTTCAGGTAAATCATCGCCTGCTTTCCAGCGTAGGTCATGATGTACATTCCGTCTTTTGGCGCTTCGAAACTGCCGGAGAAATTTCCTTTCGCGTCTACACCGATATTGATGAGCGGGAGAGTTGCCACACCCGAAGCTTCGATGAATTCTATCCTTTCCAAAGGTGAACCGCCGGCAAAATTACCGGAAACCTCCACTTTTTTTGAACAGGACATTGCCACGAAGGCGATTAAGAGCATTAGAAAAAACTTATTCATTTTTTATGATTTTACTTTTATGATTTAAAAATATTTAAAGCAGATATGCTTTTAACTTTCAGCAAAAATAAGGTATTCGCTGAGTTATAAGAAATTTAAAAATAAGATTTGTGATATTTTAACAAAGAAAAAGCTGCTTTCCTTAGAGAAAACAGCTTTTGGTATTTTTTGTACAGATTTAGCCTTTATCAATATTTGCAGACATATATTCTCTGTTCATTTTTGCGATAACGGCAAGGGTAATTCCTTTTGGACATTCCACCTCGCAGGCGCCGGTATTAGAGCAGTTTCCAAAACCTTCTTCGTCCATGGCTTTCACCATATTCAGCACTCGTCTTTCAGCTTCCACTCTACCTTGAGGCAAAAGTGCAAGCTGGGTAACTTTAGCACCCACGAATAACATTGCCGAACCGTTTTTACACGTTGCAACACAGGCACCACACGCGATACAAGCCGCAGCGTCCATTGCGTTGTCAGCATCTTCTTTCGGAACGGGAATCGCGTTTGCATCTAAGGTGTTCCCAGAAGTGTTTACGGAAATAAATCCGCCGGCTGCCATCACTCTGTCGAAAGAACTTCTGTCGGTTACCAAATCTTTAATGATTGGGAACGCAGCACTTCTCCACGGTTCAATGTGAATTGTTTCGCCATCTTTGAACATTCTCATGTGCAGCTGACAAGTGGTGATTCCGGTGTCCGGTCCGTGCGGACGGCCGTTGATGTACAGCGAACACATACCGCAGATTCCTTCGCGACAGTCGTGATCGAAAGCTACAGGCTCCTGACCTTCGTTGATTAAATTTTCATTGAGCATATCCAACATTTCCAGAAACGAAGAATCCGTAGAAACACCGGAAATTTTGTAAGTCTCAAATTGTCCTTTTGATTTATTGTTTTTCTGTCTCCAAATTTTTAGAGTCAGGTTTAATCCTTTTTTAGTACTCATTTTATATTATATTTTGGAGATTATTTGTAGCTTCTTGTTTTCACTTCGATGTTTTCATAAATCAAATCTTCTTTATGCATCATTTCTTGGTTGATGTCGCCACCCTGATATTCCCAGGCAGCAACATATTTGAAGTGCTCATCGTCGCGTTCTGCTTCTCCTTCCGGCGTGGCATGGTCCCAACGGAAATGTCCACCGCAAGATTCTTCTCTTTTCAGTGCATCCATTGCCATCAGCTGACCTAATTCTAGGAAATCTGCAACCCGGAAAGCTTTTTCAAGCTCCATATTCATCCCATTAGCTTCACCTGGAACTTTTACTTCTGCCCAGAATTCTTTCCGAACTTCTTCGATTTCTGTAATGGCTTCTCTTAAACCTTCCGGTGTACGGCCCATTCCAACTTTATTCCACATAATATGGCCTAATTTTTTGTGGAAATAATCTACACTGTGCTTACCTTTATTGTTCATAAAGAAAGCAACTTTATCCTGAATTTCTTTTTCTGCAGCATCAAACTCCGGCAAATCTGTTGGGATTTTTCCGGTTCTGATGTCGGCTGCTAAGTAATCCGCAATGGTATAAGGTAACACGAAATAACCATCCGCTAAACCTTGCATCAGTGCTGAAGCACCCAATCTGTTCGCACCGTGATCAGAGAAATTAGCTTCACCAATTACGAAACAACCCGGAATGGTTGACATCAAATTGTAATCAACCCAAACGCCACCCATGGTATAGTGTACCGCAGGATAAATTTTCATCGGAGTCACGTATGGATTGTCGGCAGTAATTTTTTCGTACATCACGAAAAGGTTACCATATTTTTCTTCAATCCAGGCTTTACCCAGATCATAAATTTGTTGCGGCGAAGGATTGTGAATATTTTTCTCGATTGCTGCTTCATTTCCTTTTTTCAAAATTTCCGTAGAGAAATCAAGATAAACACCTTCATGGGTTTCATTGTTTTCGATACCGTAACCTGCGTCACATCTTTCTTTTGCTGCGCGCGATGCAACGTCACGGGGAACTAAGTTCCCGAAAGCCGGATATCTTCTTTCCAAATAATAATCGCGGTTTTCTGCCGGAATATTTTCTGGTTTAAGTTTGCCTTCACGGATTGCAACGGCATCTTCGATATTTTTCGGCACCCAAATTCTTCCGGAGTTCCGTAAAGATTCGGACATTAAAGTCAGTTTCGACTGTGCAGTTCCGTGAACCGGAATACACGTCGGGTGAATTTGCACAAAGCAAGGATTTGCAAAATATGCTCCTTTTTTGTGGATTTTCCAGGCTGCAGAAACGTTGGATCCCATGGCGTTTGTAGAAAGGAAATAAACATTTCCGTATCCGCCGGAAGCGATAACTACAGCGTGCGCAGAGTGTTTTTCAATTTCGCCGGTAACGAGGTTTCTAGCAATAATTCCGCGCGCTTTTCCGTCCACGATAACTAGTTCAAGCATTTCGTGACGGTTGTACATTTTAATTCTTCCTTTACCGATTTGTCGGCTCATTGCAGAATATGCTCCTAATAATAATTGCTGGCCGGTTTGTCCTTTCGCATAGAAAGTTCTTTTTACCTGCACTCCACCGAATGAACGGTTATCAAGCTGACCACCATATTCTCTACCGAACGGCACGCCTTGAGCCACACATTGGTCGATGATGGAAGCGGAAACTTCTGCTAATCTGTAAACATTAGCCTCGCGGGAACGGTAGTCGCCACCTTTAATAGTATCGTAAAATAAACGGTAAACGGAATCTCCGTCACCCTGATAATTTTTTGCAGCATTAATACCACCCTGAGCCGCAATAGAGTGCGCTCTTCGTGGTGAATCCTGATAACAAAAAGCCTTTACATTATAACCCTGTTCTGCTAAAGTTGCGGCAGCAGAGCCACCCGCCAAACCTGTACCTACTACGATGATATCAATTTTATCACGGTTGTTAGGTGAAACAAGGTTCATATGATCTTTATGATTTTTCCATTTGTCTGCCAACGGGCCGGCCGGAATTTTTGAATCTAATTTGCTCATTTTTTAGAAATTTTAAATTTTAAATTTTAAATTTTAGTCGTATAAAACTTAAAATTTATTGAGTAACGTAATGAAAAACGGCTATAAAAATAAAACCCGCAGGAATAAGAATGGAATACCAGGTACCGATTGCCTTGATAACCGGTGTATATTTTGGATGTCTTGCACCGACTGACTGGAACGAAGACTGAAACCCGTGTGCAAGGTGTAAACCCAAAAGCACGAAAGAAATCACATAAAGAACCACGCGCCAAAGCTCCGCGAATTTTGCATGAAGTTCACCCCAAAATCTTGTTACATCAGCTGCATCACCCTCACCCGGAACATATTTGTAAGTCATTTCGTGCACCCAGAAATCATACATATGAAGTACTAAAAACGCTAAAATTACAGCGCCGGTAATAAGCATATTACGTGACATCCACGTACTGTTTGCTGCTCGGTTGTTCGTTCCGTACTTTATTGGTCGTGCTTTATTATTCTGAATTTCAAGTACAAAACCCATTACAAAGTGAAATATAACGCCGATTACCAAGATAGGTTGCATTACAAATTGTACCAGCGGGTTGTAACCCATAAAATATGATGCTGCGTTGAAAGGGCCATTTTCGCCACCCAAAGAAAGTAAATTTACCGAAAGGTGCATAATTAGAAAAAGGAGCAAAAACATCGCAGACAATGCCATTGCGTATTTTCTTCCAATCGTAGAAGTCGTAAATCCTGCCATAATATTGTTTAAATTTGAATTCTCACAAAGTTAGAAAAATGGTGAGCGACTACCACGTGAGAAATGTCAGAAACATTTAGTTTGTAATCTTTCTAAATAAGAAATCAGCGCCGGGAAATATTTTTCGGCGGTTCAGACTTTAAATATACGAAATTCTCGTCCTTAATTATAAGCTGAAAAGATTTTGTTCGGCGAGAAGTAAGATAAGGTTCAATGATGTACTGCATGATTTTTTCCTCATCAACATTTCTACCCGCATAAAATGTCACGTGCGGGCCATTTTTAACCGACCAGATTTTTTCTTTGAAAAACTGGTGCTCCAAAGTTTCATTTAAATTTTCTGCTCTATAATTAAGGAGCATCCGCACCGAAATAAAAATCAGGAAAAAATAGCCAAACCGCGCCAAATTTTTAATGCTGAAATTTTTAATCACAAACCTCAGCAGGTAAATCATAATAAGAAGCAGAAAAACTTTGAGCAAGGTCATCGCAATCATTCTGAAAAAAGCAAAATCCACATCAGCGAAGAAATGAATTACTTTCAAAATAGTTGTCACGGTGAAATCATAGACTAAATTCAAAACCGAAAAATCTGCCGAAATAGCCGCCAAAAAAGTCATCAGCAATGCAAAAATAATCAGCACTTCGGAAAACGGTATAATGACAAGATTTGCCAAAATCGAAATAAATGAATATTGGTGAAAGTAAAAAAGCATCAAAGGTAAAGTTGCCAGCTGCGCTGAAAAACTGATTGAAATAATACTGAAGAAAAATTTCTGAAATTTATTCCGTGCTTGCGGCAGCAATTTTAAAATCGGCTGATTGAACCAGAAAATCCCGAAAACTGCCAAAAAACTTAACTGAAAACCCACATCGAAAAACTGGTTGGTGTCGATGATCAAAATAATCAGCGCCGCCAGGGACATCGCGTGCAGCAAATCGGGTTTTCTTTGCAGCAAAATGAAAATGTAATACGCCGAAATCATAATGCAGCTGCGCACCACAGAACTTCCGAAATCAATAAAAATGGCGAAACTCCAGATCAGCAACAACGCAATTACGATTTTAAAATTCCGGAAATTTGCCGGAAAAAGCGGCTTAAAAATCGCTAAAATCAGCCAGAAAATAATTGCCATGTGCGAGCCGGAAATTGCTAAAATATGTACCAAACCCGATTTGCTGAAATCCTGAACTACAGTTTTGTCCATTTCTGTGCGGTCTGCCAGAATTATTCCTTTGGTAAATTCTCGGGTAGATTTTGAAAGTTTTGCGCTATCAATTTCCTGCAAAATCTCAAGCCTTTTCTGCCGAATTTTTTCAGAAAAAGAAAGATCATTCCGCGCTGAAATTTCGAGCGAACCGGGTAAATAACTTTGGAAATAGATATTTTTCCGCGCTAAATATTTACCATAATCAAACTGAAAATCATTGTACGGTTTTTCCAGAGTATTAATGAAAAGTTCTGCTCGGTAATAATGTGCAAAATCGAGTTCGCGTTCAGCTTTTGGAACAGAAAGTACACTGTTAAACTGCTGATTATTTTTCCAGCCCGTAATTTCGTAACGCCGGTTTTTCTCATTGCTGTTCAGCTTTTTCCGAAGTTTAAAAATAACCTGCTCTTTACCCGAAAAATCCGGAAATTCCGGTTTTTTACCATGCAGAAAGTGCAGAAAAATTCCGAAACTGAAAAACAGAAATCCCAACACAAAAGCGCGGATTTTGAAAGTGAAAAAACTTTTAACAAAGAAAATAAGCAGTAAGAAACTACTGGAAATCAGGAAAAAAATGACCGTTTTGCTGCCAAAATTTAAATAATCCTGCAACGCCATTCCAAGAATAAACGCGAGACAGAGAATAAGCAGCGGTTGTTTTTGCAAGGTCTTTTCCGGTAAAAATATCAATATTTACCGAAGATATTACGGTGAAATCACCCATTTACAATCACGTCTGCGGCGTGGTCGCTGGCTCCTTTTCCGCCTAATTTTTCCTGAAGTTTTTGGTAATTATTAAGCATTTTTTCGCGCTCAGCACCGTTCACAATCTTTCCGAGCTCTTCGACCAGATTTTCAGTATTTAACTCACTTTGAATTAGCTCTGTTACAATCTCTTCGCCCATTATCAAATTGACGAGCGAAATATATTTGATGTTTTTCACCACGCGTTTTCCGATTTCGTAGGAAATGGTGCTGCTTCGGTAACACACAACCTGCGGAATATTCAGCAATGCCGTTTCTAAAGTTGCGGTTCCAGATGCGACCAGCGCAGCTTTTGAACATCGAAGCAAATCGTAGGTTTTATTCGAGACGAAATGCACATTTTCGTCAACAAATTTCTGGTAAAAAGATTTCGGCAAACTCGGCGCACCAGCGATTACAAACTGATAATCTTTAAAATTATCGCGCACGGAAAGCATTAAAGCCAGCATTTTCGTCACTTCCTGCGCGCGGGAACCGGGCAAAAGCGCGATGATTTCTTTTTGATTCAGCTGGTTTTCAACTTTAAATTTTTCAACATCGATTTCGGGTAAATTCGAAACCGCATCCAGAAGCGGATGACCAACAAAATGCGCGTCAACCTGATGCTTTTTGTAAAAATCTTTTTCGAAAGGCAATATCACCAGAATTTCATCTACAAACTTCCGGATTTTTTCCACGCGGCCTTCTTTCCACGCCCAAAGCTGAGGCGAAATATAATACACCACACGAAGTCCGAGATTTTTCGCGAACTCTGCTATTCTTAAATTAAATCCGGGATAATCGACTAAAATCAAAACATCGGGCTGATAATTTTTAAGGTCTTTTTTGCAGAATTTAATGTTTTTCAGAATGGTGCCGAGGTTTTTAGCCACTTCCAGAAAACCCATAAAAGCCAGATCTTTATAATGTTTCACCGGTGCAATGCCGGCAACCTCGGCCATCAAATCGCCGCCCCAAAACCGAAATTCTGCCGCCGGATCCTTTTTAATGAGCGATTTCATAAGGTTTGAAGCATGAAGGTCACCGGACGCTTCACCCGCGATGATGTAATATTTCACTTGGATTTTATGTTGTAATTTTGCTCAAAGATAAAATAAAAAAAATGTCAGATTTAGAAATAAAAAATAAAATTGCCGAAAGCGGATTGGTTAATTTTGACCTTTCTAAGCTGGTTCCGCAAGGTAAAAGAATCGGAATTGATCTTAAAGATTTCCTTTTCGAAGGACTTATTTTAAAGGAGAAGGATTTCCGCGAAAAAATAAATTTGCTCGATACAACGCAATATAATTCAGCTTTTGTGTACGTTTTTAATTCCGCAGAAGCTATTGTACCGTTGTGGGCGTATTTTTTACTCACCGCAAAACTCACCGGAACTGCCAAAAAAATCGTCTTCGGAAACCGCGAAGATCTGGAAGTTTTGTTGATGCACAACGCGATACAGACTTATGATTTTACCGAATTATTTGGTAAAAGAGTTTTGGTTAAAGGCTGCTCGGACGAAAGCATTCCGGAAAACGCGTACATCGAATTGGTGGAACAGCTGAAACCGGTGGTGAAATCGCTGATGTTCGGTGAAGCGTGTTCTAACGTGCCGATTTTCAAAAATTAAATTCTGGACCTTTATTTGCTGCTAAAACCTCAAATTTTTAATATTTTAAAACAAAAAAAATGAGCTTAATCGATCTAATTACAGGAAACGCCGGTACGCAAGTAGCCGCGCAAGCAGAAAACAAATTCGGAATAGACAAAAATCAAGTCATCGCATTATTAGCGGTTTCAGCACCTTTGGTGATTTCTTACCTCCGAAAAAAATCCCAGGAAGACGACCAGGAAGCGGAAGCTTTAAACTCCGCACTTGAAAAAGATCATGACGGCAGCATTTTAAATAATCCGGCGCAGGCGACAGACAGACAGCAGGAAGGAAATTCTATTTTAGATCATATTTTCGGCGGGCAAAAAGACCAGGTTGAAAACCAGCTTTCGCAAAAAACCGGTATTTCAATGGATAAAATTGGACCAATTCTCGGCATGTTAGCGCCATTGATTATGGGTTACATCGGTAAACAGAAACAATCCAACGGCGTAAGTTCCGGCGGCGGTTTGGGAGATTTGCTGGGCGGAATTTTAGGCGGTGCACAACAACAGGCGCAAGCTGAACCTTCAAATCCTTTGAATGATATTCTTGGAAGCGTTTTGGGCGGTGGTACTTCGAATTCCGGTAATCCGCTGAACGATATTTTAGGCGGTGTACTTGGTGGTGGAGGCTCTCAACAGCAACAGCAACAAGGTGGTTTGGGCGGACTTTTGGGAAGCATTTTAGGCGGAAGATAATTTTCAGCTAAACGTGAATAAAAAAACCGAAGATTATTCTTCGGTTTTTTTAGCTTTTTCTACTTTCGGTTTATCGTCGGCTTCGGCAGCTTTAGTTTTTGGTTTTGTGGCGGCTTTTGGTTTTTTGTCAACGTCCGCGTTTTCAGATTTATCAGAGGGATAACCAACTTCTTTTCTCACTTTTTCTCTTGGCGCTTTTTTATCATCTTCGTCCAGTACGCTTACCGGAATTTTCTTTGCTGAATTAGATTTGCGTGGTCTTCTTTTACCATAACTTCCGGCGGTAACTTTGCCGCGTCTGGATTTTTGATCGCCTTTTCCCATAATTTTATTATATTTTGGTTAATGATTTACATCAAAGTTAAAGAAATTCGGCAAATTCAACTTCTTAAAATTTCATAAAGTTTATTTTTTAATTTTAAAAATTCGGCCTTTAAAGCGCCAATTTTTTCATTTTTCCAATCTTTATTTTTAAGCTGCTTTTTAGCCATTTTTTTCATTTTTTTAAAAGCGGGAAATTTTTCGGCTTTTCTAAAGCTGCGCGATTTTCCGCGATAAATCATCCAAAAAACTTATCTTTGCAGCGGAAATTTTTACCATTTTCAAAGAGCAAAAATTTAACTTCAAACAGCTGCAAAATATGTTTCGTACGCACACCAACGGAGAATTAAACCTGGAAAATCTAAATCAAAATGTTACCCTTTCGGGCTGGGTTCAAACCATCCGCGACAAAGGTTTTATGATGTGGATAGATTTGCGCGACCGTTACGGCATCACACAGTTGGTTTTTGATGCAGACCGCTCTTCGGAAGAATTATTGGAAAACGCGCATAAACTCGGACGTGAATTCGTAATTCAAATTGAAGGAAAAGTCATCGAAAGAGTCAGCAAAAATCCTAAAATTCCTACAGGAGATATTGAAATATTGGTTGAAAAGCTGGTTATTTTAAATCAGTCTGAAGTTCCGCCATTTACCATCGAAGACCAAACCGACGGCGGTGAAGAGCTTAGAATGAAATATCGCTACTTGGACATCCGCAGAAATCCGGTAAAAGAGAAATTAATTTTTCGGCACAAAATGGCCCAAAAAGTTAGAAATTATCTTTCTGACCAAAACTTCATTGAAGTTGAAACGCCAGTTTTAATTAAATCAACTCCCGAAGGAGCAAGGGATTTCGTGGTTCCAAGCCGCATGAATCCGGGACAATTTTATGCGCTTCCGCAATCTCCGCAAACTTTCAAACAATTATTGATGATTGGTGGCATGGATCGCTATTTCCAAATTGTTAAGTGTTTCCGCGACGAAGATTTAAGAGCCGACAGACAACCCGAATTTACACAAATCGATTGCGAAATGGCTTTCGTGGAGCAGGAAGATGTTTTGGAGATTTTTGAGGGAATGACGGCAAATTTATTGAAAGATATCGCCGGAAAAGAATTCGGAAAATTCCCCAGAATGACTTATGCAGACGCGATGAAAAAATATGGGAACGATAAACCGGATATCCGTTTAGGGATGGAATTCGTGGAATTAAATGATTTGGTCCAAGGTAAGGAATTCAAAATTTTCGACGATGCAGAACTTATTGTCGGAATTAATGTAGAAGGTTGCGCTGGATATACCAGAAAACAGATTGATGACCTTATCGATTGGGTAAAACGCCCGCAGATTGGTGCATCAGGTATGATTTGGGTAAAATATCAGGAAGATGGAGTTGTAACCTCATCGGTGAATAAATTCTACAGCGAAGATGATTTAAAGAAGATAACAGAAAAATTCGGGGCAAAAGAGGGAGATTTAATGCTTTTGATGTCCGGAAACGAAAATAAAGTCAGAACACAACTCTCTGCTTTAAGAATGGAACTAGGTAACAGATTGGGCCTAAGAAATCCGAAAGAATTTGCGCCACTTTGGGTCATTGATTTTCCGCTATTGGAATGGGATGAAGACACCGAAAGATATCACGCAATGCACCATCCTTTCACGGCGCCAAAACCCGAAGATGTGCATTTACTGGAAACCGATCCGGGAAAAGCCCGCGCAAACGCGTATGATTTAATTTTGAACGGAAATGAAATCGGCGGCGGTTCTGTACGGATCTTCGATAAAGATTTGCAGGCAAAAATGTTCAATTTGTTAGGATTTACAAAAGAAGATGCAGAAGCGAAGTTTGGATTCTTAATGAACGCTTTCCAGTACGGAGCGCCGCCGCATGCCGGAATTGCTTTAGGTTTTGACCGCTTAGTTGCGATTTTAGATGGAAATGAAGTCATCCGCGATTATATCGCGTTCCCGAAAAACAACTCCGGACGAGACGTCATGATTGATGCGCCAAGCAAAATTGCGGATGAGCAATTGCAGGAACTTTTCCTAAAAGTGAAGATGAAGGAATAAAGCACTTTTAAAAAATCATTATAAATCCCGGCAAAATGCCGGGATTTTTCTATTTTTAATCAAAATTACTCCATGACCAAATTCTTCGTTATTTGTTCGCTCTGCTTTTTTCTTCCCATTCAGGCACAAAAATTAACATCGTTTGTGAATCCGTTCGTCGGTACAAAAAATATGGGACACACTTTTCCCGGTGCTACGGCGCCGTTCGGAATGGTGCAGCTTTCGCCGGAAACGAACCAGGAACCTTACGCAATCGACGGAAAATATAATCCGGAAACGTATCGCTATTGTTCCGGTTATCAGTTTGAAGACAAAACTATTTTCGGCTTTTCGCATACGCATTTCAGCGGCGTGGGACATTCTGATTTGGGAGATTTTTTGGTCATGCCAACCACGGGAAAATTGAATTTGGAACCCGGAAAAATTGGTGAACCTAAAAGTGGATATCATTCACAATTTTCAAAAAACACAGAAAAAGCGGAACCTGGTTTTTATGAAGTTTTTCTTGATGATTACGGAATTAAAGCGGAACTCACCACTTCCGAGCGCGTAGGATTTCACCGCTATACGTTTCCAAAATCCGGTGAATCGCATATAATTCTGGATTTGATGTCGAATATTTACAACTATGACGGCAAAAATGTCTGGACTTTTGTGCGCGTAGAAGACAATCAGACCGTAGTTGGCTACCGCGAAACGACAGGTTGGGCACGAACCAAAAAAGTTTTTTTCGCCATGAAGTTTTCAAAACCTTTTAAAAATTATGGCAGAAAACGTTATGAAAAAGTAGAATACAACGGCTTTTACCGGAAATTTAATGAAAACGAAAATTTTCCTGAATTTGCCGGAAGACAGATTCGAGCTTATTTCGATTTTGACACCGAAAAAGATGAGCAGATTTTAGTAAAATTTGCACTTTCAAATACTTCTACCAACGGCGCTTTAAAGAACCTGGAAGCTGAAATTCCGCACTGGGATTTTGATAAAGTCAAAGCCGAAACATCCGCAAAATGGGAAAAAGAACTTTCTAAAATTGAAGTAGAAACTTTAAATGAAAACGACAAAAAAACCTTTTATACCGCACTTTATCACACCATGATGTCGCCGATTCTTTATGAAGATGTAGACGGGAAATATCGAGGTTTGGACCAGAATATTCGTGAGTCTGAAGGATTTACCAACTACTCTATTTTTTCGCTTTGGGACACGTATCGAGCACTGCATCCGCTTTACAACATTATTCAGCCGAAAAGAAACAATGATTTTGTGCATTCGATGATGGCGCATTATGACCAAAGTGTTCACAAAGCTTTGCCAATTTGGAGTCATTACGCCAACGAAAACTGGTGCATGATCGGATATCACTCTGTTTCGGTAATCGCTGACGCTATTGCTAAAGGCACGACCGATATTGATTTAAATAAGGCTTTAGCCGCCGCCATAAATTCATCCAACTTAAAATATTACGACGGAATTGAAGATTATCTGAAGTACGGTTACGTTCCGGAAGATAAAAGCAGCTCGTCGGTTTCCAAAACTTTGGAATATGCCTATGACGACTGGGCAATCGCGCAGATCGCGAAAAAATTGGGCGATAAAAGCACAGAAAATTTGTATTTGAAAAGAAGCGAATCTTACAAACGAGTGTACAATCCTAAAACCGGTTTTATGCAGCCGAAACTTTCTTACGCGAATTTTAAAAAAGAATTTGATCCCATGGATACGCACGGACAAGGTTTTATTGAAGGAAATGCGTTTAATTACGGGCTTTACGTGCCGCAGAATGTTCCGGAAATGATAAAAATGATGGGCGGAAAAAAGAAATTTTCAAAACATTTAGATGAAATTTTCACCACGGAAATCGCGGATAAATACATCGAAAAAAATGAAGACATCACGCGCGACGGCATCATCGGGAATTATGTGCACGGCAACGAGCCGGGACATCACATTCCGTATCTCTACAACTGGACGGGCGATGCGTGGAAAACGCAGGAACGCGTGCGCATGATTATGCGGAAAATGTATTCTGCGGAAGAAGATGGCCTGTGCGGAAATGACGATGCCGGGCAAATGTCTGCATGGTACGTTTTTTCAGCATTGGGTTTTTATCCGGTTTTGCCGGGTTCCGTTGAATATCAGATCGGTTCGCCTTTGGTGAAATCTGCAAAAATTAGCCTCGAAAACGGCGAATTTTTGAATATTACCACTGAAAACCAATCGGAGAAAAATGTTTACGTGAAGAAAATTTTGGTGAACGGAAAAGAAGTGAAAAACCATGTCTTAAAGCACAGCGAAATTGCAAACGGTGGCGAAATCGTTTTTGTGATGAGCGACAAACACTAAAATTATGGCAATTTAGCCACGAATTTTTCGGGTAAAATTTTCAGAATAAAAAAGATCATCTTCCACTTCCAGTTCGGGACGATGGTGAACGAATTTCCGGCGCTCACGATATGTTCCGCGACGTAGTCAGGTTCCATTAATAAAGATTTATTCAGCGCTAAACCGGCGTTTATTTTCGTGTTGATGTAACCGCTCACCAGAACATTTACGGTGATTTTCCGAGGTGATAATTCCTGTCTCAATCCAGCAAGATAAGTGGTAAAAGCCGCTTTTGTACTTCCGTAAATATAATTGCTTTTGCGTCCACGCACTCCCGAAAGCGATGATAAACCGATGATTCTTTCGAGATTTTTGTTGGTTTTGTCTGTCGCAATAATATTTAAAATAGAAACCGCGCCCATATAATTTACTTCCATCATGCGTTTTGCGCTTTCAAAATCGTGAAGCGCCTTTTCATTTTCAACCAAAAAACCGGCAGCATAAATTACGATGTGCGGTTTGGTAGAAAGTTCCGCATAAAATTTTTGGTGTGAAGAAAAATTCGCAGCATCGAAAAAAACAATTTGAACATTGTTTTCCAAATGATTTTCCTCCACATATATTCTCAGTGAATCCAAATCACGAGAAGCTGCTAGGATGGAAAAACCGCGCGCAACATATCGCAGGATACATTGCTTTGCGACATCGGAATTCGCGCCGAGAATGAGAACGGTTTTCATTAAAAAAATGCCTATTTAGCGCGTAATTTTTCTTTGATGGCGCCGATATTTTTCTTCGCTGAATCTTCCAGAATTAAGCTTGCGCTCATGTGGATTCTTTCGGGCATTAAACTATCGAAATGTTCGGTGCCTTCCCAGGAAACTTTTTTAATTAAAGCTAATGCGTCGCTACTTCTTTGCGAAAGTTTTTCTAAAAAAAGGTGAAGCTGCGCATCCATTTCTGTAATATTTTCAGAAACTGAATGATAAACATCATGTTTTTCGCACCATTCAGCGGTACGGAAATCCGCATCAATTGACATTGCTGAATAAGCCGATTTACCAATTTTTCTTTCAACGTAAGGTCCGATTACAAATGGACCGATACCTAAATTGAGTTCCGTTAAAGCCATCGCTGAATCTTTTGTGGCAAAACAATAATCTGCCGCACATGCAATTCCAACGCCGCCGCCAGTTGTTTTTCCCTGAACGCGCACCACAACGATTTTACCGCAATGTCGCATGGCATTCAGCACTTTTGCAAAACCGCCGAAAAATGTTTTTGAGGTTTCCAGCTCTTCAATCGACAGCAATTCATCGAAACTTGCGCCTGCACAAAATGCTTTTTCACCTTCGGATTTTAAAAGAATTGCTTTCACAGTTTCATCTTTTCCACTTTCCAAAATAGTTTGAGCGAGTTTTTCTAAAATTTCGCCCGGTAAAGAATTACTTTTTGGTGTTCCAAAAGTGATCTCGGCAATATTATTTTTGATTTCGTGATTTACAAATCCGTGATTCATTGTTTGTTATTTAAGGCAATTATGTATTTGTCGATGAACTGCTGTTTTTCTTTGCTTTTGTATTGCTGGATATAGCGCGGATGTTCAAGCACCGTTAAACGGTCAAAAAAGTGGTTTTCAGCATTTAATTTTTCGATAAAAGTAGCGTTTTTCTTGCCGAGAATGAAAACTTCTGAAGTATCCAAACCCAGATCGATGTGACTTTTTATGGTCTCAATCATAAATTTTTTGACGGCTAAAAAGAGGGGTTTTTCGTCATAATAATTCGCATTCAGCGAACCTCGAGGTGTGCGGCGAGTAATTGCAAGCGGAAAAGGTGAATTAATGTAAAACTCGCTGTAAAATTTTTCCGGACCACCGTACTGTTGAATAACATCATAAAGAAAAACCGAAGAAATCTCGTGGGTGTGCGCTGATTTCATTTCGATGCCACAAATGCTTTCAAGCCGCTTTGTATCGGTAAATGGCACGCCTGTAACGCCCGCACCATGACGGCTTGGATTAATGCCGATAATAAATTTCCGGTGGTTGACGTCGTTATAAAACTTGCTGTAAAAACTGGTCATCACTGTCAACGTTTCTTCGTTATCAAAAAACGGATTGAGCACATCAAATCCGTCCGGAAGCTCGCCCCCATAATGCAATGTTTTATTAAAGTCGACTACTTTTTCGCCAAAAGTCATTTTATTAATTTAATAATATTGCAATGCAGCGGTTCCCAATGTTGGTACATAATTAAACTGGTGCATTGGTAAATTAAATGAGGTTAAACTGTTCGAAATGGTGCGTTACATGTTTTTGGTGAAATAGCTCCATCATTTCTTTATTCAGCATGCCGAAAACAAAATGAAGATGTTCTGCTTCCGGATTTTCGCGGTAATATATCTGATAATTTTTTACAGATTCCAGGAAATGCGTTTTCGCTTCGTCGAGGTTTTTATATTTCAAAGCTGGTAATTTGCCATCTTCGAGGAAAGGTGCCGGGAAATCTTTCGGCATCTTTCGGAAATTATAAAGCGAATCCTGATATTTTTCCAAATGTTCTTCGGGCGTTTTACACTCTCTGGTTTCAAGCTCACCAATGCTGTATTTCATTGTAGATTCAAGATGTTCGAGCATTTCCTGCGCTGTCATTCTGCCCCACAGAGCCAGAGATTTTTCGGTTAAATTGTTCAGTCTTTTTGTAAAATCTTTGTAATCGATTTTAATGAAAGGTGATTTTTTTGCCACTAAAGTTAAAATTGTTGCGACACACACCACTTCTTCACGCTGATTCACTACTTCTACGAGCCATTTTACCACGCCACTCGGGACATTGCGTCCTTTCACTCCCTTGTTGATTTTTTCTTTCGCCGTCAGGTAAACGGTAATGGTATCACCCGCGTAAACCGGTTTGAAGAAACTCGCGTTTTCCAGGCCGTAGTTGGCGATGACGGGACCTTTTTTTCCGGAAACAAATAAACCTGCAGCAGCTGAAAGAATGAAATAGCCGTGCGCCACGGTTTTGTCAAAGATAGTTCCGTTCAAAGAAGTCGCGTCGGTGTGGGCATAAAAATGATCCCAGGAAACATTTGAAAAATTGACAATGTCGGCCTCCGTAACGGTTCTTCCGGCAGTTTCCAGAGAATCGCCGATTTCAACTTCTTCAAAATATTTATTGAACGGATGTTTGTCAGCATATTTTTTCTCGGCTCCTTGTTGGTAGATTTTTGTGATCGCCGTCAAAATATCCGGTGAACCTTGAATTGCGGTTTTTTGAAGGAAAAAATGTAGACCATTCAAGCCACCCATTTCTTCACCGCCGCCAGCGCGCCCGGGACCGCCGTGCATCAATGTCGGTAAAGGCGAACCGTGGCCTGTAGATTCTTTAGCGTTATCGCGGTTTAAAACGAAAATGCGGCCGTGTGAAGATGCCATTTTCCAAGAAGTTTCGGCGACGAATTTTTCGTCGTGAGAAATAATGGAACCGACCAAACTGCCTTTTCCGCGTTTTGCCAAAGCGGCTGCTTCTTCGGAATCTCTGTACGGCATCAATGTGGAAACCGGACCGAACGCTTCGACTTCATGTGAAATATTTTTTTCAAAGGGTTTATCGTTGTAGAACACTTTTGGAGACATAAACGCGCCGTTTTCATAATCAGCGTCAACCAATTCATGCTTGCCGTCGTAAATAAGTTCGGTTTCAGCTCTTAATAAATTAATTTTTTCCTGTAAAACAGCCATTTCTTTTTTACCAACGATGGAACCCATGCGGGTTTCGCGGCTTAAAGGATTTCCGATTTTTGTTTGGTCTAAAGCTTTGCTTAAAGCATTTTGAACATCCCCAACCAAATTTTCCGGTACGATGATGCGACGAATCGCGGTACATTTTTGTCCGGCTTTTGTCGTCATTTCGGTGCGAACTTCTTTGATGAACAGATCGAATTCCGGTGTGCCGGGTTTTGCGTCGAGGCCGAGAATTGAACAGTTCAAAGAATCGGCTTCCATATTGAAACGCACTGCATTTTTGGAAACAGACGGCAAAGATTTTAATTTTTTTCCGGTTGAAGCAGAACCGGTGAAAAGCACCGAATCGCCGTCCTGAACGTAATCTAGAATATTTCCGGGCTCGCCGCAAACCAGCTGAATGGCGCCTTCCGGAAGAAGTCCGCTTTCTATCATATCCTGGAAAACGGCGTTTGTTAAATAAGAACCCGGCGTGGCAGGTTTTACGATACTTGGAACGCCGGCTAAAAGCGAGGTGGAAAGTTTTTCCATCATTCCCCAAACCGGGAAATTGTACGCATTGATCTGCACGGATACGCCTTCGCTTGGCGTGAGAATATGCGTGCCAAGAAAAGTTCCGTTGGCGGAAATTTTCTGCGTGTCGCCATCTACCCAAAACGGTGTATTCGGCAACATCCGTTTTGCTAAACCGGAATAGGTGAAAAAAGTACCAAAACCGCCTTCAATATCCACCCAGGAATCGGCGTGAGTTGCGCCAGTTTTGTAAGATAGTTCGTAATAATTTTTCTTTCTTTCTAGTAGATAAAGCGCTAATTTTTTCAGCATTTCGCCGCGGTCGTAGAAAGTCATGGAAGACAAGTTTTTGTAACCCACTGTTCTGCCGTAGTCCAGCGCCTGCTCGAAATCGATTCCTTCAGTGTCGGAAATGGCGACGAGTTCGCCATTTACCGCGTTGTACAATGGAATGTCGTTTCCGGAACCTTCGATCCACTGGCCGCTGATATAATTTTTTAGTTTCGTCATTTTGGTTAAAATGGTGTTTTATAATTTAGAAAAATTTCCCCTTTTAAGGGCAAATTTTTTGGTTTTGAATTTTCAAAAAAAACCGCGGTTTAGCCAGTAAAATTTGTAAAATAAAACAATTGTTATTGAAATGGGAAATTACGAATTTTATCTTTTACAGCATAAACGGCGGCGCGAAATTAAAACGAAAAAAAACGGCGTTTTAACCTGATTTTTTTTGTTTTGAAAAAAGTTGTTTAAAAAAAATTGCGTTTCAGGCGGAAATTTTTGGTGAAGACGGTGCTGCGCCCCGGATGGAACGGCCTGTTTGAGCTCTTTTTTGGCGGCGGCAAAGCCGCCGCCAAAAAAAGCGAGTAGTGACAGCCGGAAAAGGCGCCCAAAAGACAGTAGAGATGAGAAAAAAGAGTAAAGAGAAAAGAGAAAAAATGTTGAAAAAGCGTCGAAAAAATAGAAAAGAAAAGAGAAACAAGAAAAGAGAAAAACAAAAAATGCTGAAGTAAGGGCAAAAAAAATCCCTCGCAATAAAATTGCGGGGGAAATTGCTATATTTTCTTGATTTATCTTGCGTTCATCGGTACGTAATCGCGGGCTTTTTCACCCTGATAAACCTGGCGCGGACGCCCGATTGGATCGTTGTGCAAACGCATTTCTTTCCATTGGGAAATCCAGCCCGGAAGTCTGCCTAAAGCAAACATTACGGTGAACATTTCTGTTGGGATTCCTAAAGCACGATAAATGATTCCAGAATAGAAATCTACGTTTGGATAAAGTTTTCTGCTTACGAAATATTCGTCTTCCAAAGCTACACGCTCGAGCTGCATTGCGATGTCTAATGCTTTGTCTTCAACTCCTAAAGAAGTTAAGATATCATCTGCGGCTTTTTTAATGATGCGTGCGCGCGGATCGAAGTTTTTGTAAACGCGGTGACCAAAGCCCATCAAACGGAAATTATCGTCCTTATTTTTGGCTTTTTCTACATATTTTGCAACGTCGCCGCCGTCTTGCTCGATCATTTCAAGCATCTCTATTACCGCTTGGTTTGCGCCACCGTGAAGTGGTCCCCAAAGTGCAGAAATACCGGCAGAAACCGAAGCAAACAATCCAGTGTGTGCGGAACCTACCATTCTTACCGTTGAGGTAGAACAGTTTTGCTCATGATCCGCATGTAAGATTAAAAGTTTTTCTAAAGCATCAACTACAACCGGATCCAACTCGAATTCCTGGTTTGGACGACGGAAACACATTTTGTAGAAATTCTCTACATAGTTTAAGCTATCATCACCATGGTTGATTGGCAGACCCATTTTCTTACGGTATGTCCAAGCACAAAGGTGCGAGAATTTCGCGATCAACATTTCTGCTGCGTGGTCCATATCTTCTTTGGAATTCACGTCTACAGCTTTTGGATTAAAAGCGGTAAGTGCAGAAGTAAGTGAAGATAAAACACCCATAGGATGCGCGGAACGAGGGAAAACATCGATTAATCTTTTCATTTCATCAGCGACGAAATTGTATTTTTTGATGCCTTTTTCGAAACCGTTGAACTGGTCTGCTGTTGGTAAATTACCGTTCAGCAAAAGGTACATTACTTCGGTAAAATTGGATTTTTCAGCAATCTGGTCGATTGGATAACCGCGGTAATACAATTCGCCGTTGTCACCATCCAGATAAGTAATGTCGCTTAAAGTAGCGCCCGTGTTTTTATATCCTAAGTCTAAAGTAATTAACCCGGTTTGGTCTCTTAATTTAGAAATATCAATTCCTCTGTCACCAATGGTGCTATCAATGATCGGATATTCGTAAGAATTGCCGTCATAGTTTAAGACAACTTTATTATCTGCCATTTTTAATTTATTTTTTTACTAATTTATGAATATTGAAAGGAAAACACAAAAGATTTTCGGCGTTCCCAATATATTTTGTCTATTATCTGTTTATTTTAAAAGCTGATAAACCCGGGAAAATTGCGGTTTCACCTAAAGCCTCTTCAATGCGGAGCAATTGGTTATATTTCGCCATTCTATCGGAGCGTGAAGCGGAACCGGTTTTTATCTGACCGCAATTCATAGCAACTGCTAAATCTGCGATGGTAGAATCTTCGGTTTCACCGGAACGGTGAGACATTACGGAAGTGTAACGGTTGTGTTGCGCCATTTGAACCGCCGCCATGGTTTCGGAAAGCGAACCGATCTGGTTTACTTTTACCAAAATTGAGTTTGCAATACCTTCTTCAATTCCACGAGAAAGTCTTTCTACATTGGTTACGAATAAATCATCGCCGACAAGCTGCACGCGGTCGCCTATTTTGTCGGTAAGCATTTTCCACCCTTCCCAATCGTCTTCGTGCATACCGTCTTCGATGGAAATAATCGGGTATTTATTTGCTAAATCTGTTAAGAAATTTACCTGCTCGCTTCTGCTGAAATGTGCAGATTCCGGAGTTTCGAATTTTCGGTAATCGTACATTCCGTCTTTGTAAAATTCGGAAGACGCACAATCTAAAGCAAACATAATATCATCGCCCACTTTATAACCCGCTTTTTCTACGGCTTGGGAAAGCGTGTCTAAAGCATCTTCGGTCCCTTTAAATTTCGGTGCAAAACCACCTTCGTCACCAACAGCAGTTGACAAACCGCGGCCGTGTAAAATAGATTTTAAACTGTGGAAAATTTCTGTGCCTTTTCGAAGTGAATCTGAGAAAGATTCAGCTTTTACCGGCATAATCATGAATTCCTGGAAAGCAATTGGTGCATCGGAGTGCGAACCACCATTAATTACATTCATCATCGGAACAGGAAGCGTGTTTGCGTTAACACCGCCAACGTATTTGTAAAGCGGCATTCTGAGTTCTGTCGCCGCAGCTTTTGCCGCCGCCAAAGAAACTCCCAAAATGGCATTTGCGCCTAAATTTCCTTTATTTTTAGTTCCGTCCAAATCGATCATAATCTGATCGATGAAATTCTGGTCTGTTACCGGCATTCCGATTAATTCCGGAGCGATGACTTCTCTTACATTTTCTACCGCCTTCAGCACGCCTTTTCCCAAATAAGCAGATCCGCCGTCGCGCAGTTCAACTGCTTCATGTTCGCCGGTAGAAGCACCGGAAGGAACTGCTGCCCTGCCCATCGCGCCACTTTCGGTAAAAACATCAACCTCTATGGTTGGGTTTCCACGGGAATCTAAAATCTGTCGGGCTTCAATGTAAGAAATGTAACTCATCTTAATTTTTTTAATATTTTAATGTAAGACAAATTTAGTTAAAATTGAGGGAAACTGCGCGTGCGTAAACCTGATTTTAATATGCTTTCCGTTAAAATTTAGTTAATTCTAAGTCTTTGATGCAGATTAAAAATGGATTCTTTAAATTTGAGTTAATACAATGCAAAATACCATGAAAAAATTACTATTAACCGTGGCGGGCTGCGCAGTGCTGATGGCGACGAGCTGCACGAAAAATACGGAAGGAAATACAAGTGTGATCAAAGACGATAACGGCGCGATAACCATTCCGGTTGACACTACGGTTTCTAAAACGAATGGCGTGACTGACAGCACGTCTGCCGACCAATACACGGACCGATATGTAGCGGAAGACGGAAGTTCTGCTTTGGTGACTTTTAAAAATGGCTCGGACAAAACCATCAGCATCCAGAGCAATAACAAAACGATTTCGGCGCCGCAGAAAGAATCAAACGCAGAACGCAGTGTATATGGAAACTATGACATTGAAATTGTGGCGAAAAATGACAGCGTGACGATTACGCAGGGAAACAATGTCATCAGGCTTCGGAAAGCGAAAGGTGAGTAGAATTTAAAAAGTGAAAAAAAGCAGCTTTTAGCGGGAAATTTTTTGGGTTTGGTGAATGGGAAAATTAGGTGAAATAGCGGCTAATTTTTTTGGAAATTTTGATGGGAGAAATGCCACGAATGCACGAATTTATTGAAATGGAAATTGGAAAAAAATGCCGGTAAAGCGTCTAATTTTTTGGAAATATCAATGGAAAGAATCGAGCAGATTTCGCAGATTTTCACGGATGAACTTCCTTAATTATTTATTGAAAAGTTGCCACGAATGCAGGAATATATTTTTAATAAAATTTAAAAAAAACAGGCTTTCAGCAGGAAATTTTTTGGGTTTGGTGAAATGGAAAATTAGGTGAACTAGCGGAGAATTTTTAAAATTCCTCAATAATAAAAAAGCCGCTCAAAATAAATTGAGCGGCCTTTTTTTTGGGGAATTATCTAACTGATTAATCAGTTTTGTTATCTGATGACTGTGCGGCTTCGCCGGTAGTTTCTTCAGATTTCGTTTCGTCTTGTGCAGGAGTTTCTTTTACTTCAGCAACAGTTTCTGCAACTTTTGGAGTTGCTCTTCTGCTTCTTCTTGTAACTTTTTTCTCTTCTGCATTCGGGTTGTAAAGTTCGTTGAAATCTACAAGCTCGATCATTGCCATATCAGCTGCATCACCTTGTCTGAAACCAGTTTTGATGATTCTGGTGTAACCACCATTTCTTTCTGCAATTTTAGGAGCAATTGTTCTGAAAAGTTCAGTAACTGCTTCTTTGCTTTGCAGGTAAGCGAAAACTGTTCTTCTGTTATGTGTTGTATCTTCTTTAGCTTTAGTTAAGATAGGCTCAACATACACGCGCAAAGCTTTTGCTTTTGCAACGGTGGTGTTGATTCTTTTATGCTCAATAAGAGAACAAGCCATATTAGAAAGCAAAGCACTTCTGTGCGAAGCTGTTCTAGATAAGTGATTGAATTTTTTACCGTGTCTCATTGTTTGTTATTTATCAGCGTCTAATTTATATTTTGCAACGTCGAAACCGAAGTTAAGACCTTTTGCATGCACTAATTCTTCTAATTCTGTTAAGGATTTTTTACCGAAATTTCTGAATTTCATCAAATCAGACTTTGTATAAGAAACCAGTTCTCCTAAAGTTTCCACTTCAGCAGCTTTCAAGCAGTTTAGTGCTCTTACAGACAGATCCATATCTACCAATTTGGATTTCAGGAGTTGTCTTGTATGTAAAGTTTCTTCATCATACTGGATGCTTGCTTTCACGGCTTCTGTTTCTAAAGTAATTCTCTCATCGGAGAATAACATGAAATGATAAATTAATATCTTAGAAGCTTCTGTCAAGGCATTTTGAGGGCTGATGGAACCATCAGTTTCAATATCCAATACTAATTTTTCGTAGTCTGTTTTTTGCTCGACACGATAGTTTTCAACACTGTACTGAACTTTTTTGATCGGTGTGAAGATAGAGTCAATCGCAATGGTTCCGATTGGAGCGTTTGCGGATTTGTTCTGCTCGGACGGAACATAACCTCTTCCTTTTTCAATATTGAATGTGATTTCAAATTTCACATCTTTATTGGCGGAACAGATTACCAAGTCAGGGTTCAAAACTTCGAATTCCTGCATTGTTTTTCCTAAATCACCGGCTGTAATCGTATTTTGACCAGATATTTTCGCGGTAACTGTTTCTGCAGAAGCAGTTTCAGTTTTAGCGCGAAGTCTTAATTGTTTCAGGTTCAGAATTACTTCTGTCACGTCTTCAATAACACCTGGAATCGTTGAAAATTCGTGCTCTACGCCTTCTATTTTGATAGATGTAATAGCATATCCTTCCAGAGAAGAAAGTAAAACTCTTCTCAAAGCATTACCGATGGTAAGACCAAATCCTGATTCTAACGGGCGAAATTCAAATTGCCCTTTGAACTCATCAGAATTAAGAAGTATTACTTTATCGGGTTTAATAAATGTTAAAATTGCCATATAATTAGGTTGAGCAAAAATTTGAAAAAATTATTATTTAGAGTAAAGTTCGACGATCAGTTGTTCTCTGATATCTTCCGGGATTTGGATTCTCTCCGGAGCTGATACGAAAGTACCTTCTTTTTTCTCGTCGTTAAATTGTAACCACTCGTAAGTTGATTTGTAAGCTAATGAATCAGCAATTACTTCAAGAGATTTAGATTTTTCTCTTACTGCAATTACATCTCCTGCTTTCAAGGAATACGATGGAATATTTACCAATTCTCCATTTACGGTAATGTGTCTGTGAGAAACCAATTGTCTTGCACCCGCTCTGGTTTTAGAATAACCTAATCTGTACACTACATTGTCTAATCTAGATTCACACAACTGTAAAAGAACTTCACCTGTTACGCCTTTTGCTCGGTTGGCTTTTTCATAAAGGTTTGCAAATTGTCTTTCTAAAATACCGTAGGTATATTTAGCTTTCTGCTTTTCCATTAACTGAACAGCATACTCGGACTTCTTTGATCCTCTTCTTTTGTTCACACCGTGTTGTCCCGGTGGTTGGTTTTTTCTTTTCTCGAAGCTTTTATCGTCTCCGTAGATTGCAGCACCAAATTTTCTTGCAATCTTTGTTTTTGGTCCTATATATCTTGCCATATTTCTTTAGATTTAAAGATTCAAGATTCAAGATTCAAGATTTAATCAATGAATTTTAAATGTTGAATGTTGAATTATTATACTCTTCTTCTTTTTGGTGGTCTACATCCGTTGTGTGGCATTGGAGTCACATCTACGATTTCACTTACTTCAATTCCTGAATTGTGAATAGTTCTGATAGCAGATTCTCTACCTGCACCTGGACCTTTCACGTAAACCTTTACTCTGCGTAGCCCAGCATCGTGTGCTACTGTAGAGCAATTTTCTGCTGCCATTTGAGCTGCAAAAGGAGTATTCTTTTTCGAACCTCTGAATCCCATCTTTCCGGCAGATGCCCAAGAGATGACTTCTCCGCTTTTATTTGTTAAAGAAATGATGATATTGTTGAAAGTAGCTTGGATATGTGCCTCGCCGATTGCTTCAACTTTAACTTTTCTTTTTTTAACTGCTTTAGTCTGTTTTGCCATAATTCTTACCGATTATTTACTTGCTTTTTTCTTGTTAGCAACCGTTTTTCTCTTTCCTTTTCGGGTTCTAGAATTGTTTTTTGTTCTTTGGCCTCTTAAAGGTAATCCCAGTCTGTGACGTATTCCTCGTTGGCAACCAATATCCATCAAACGTTTGATGTTTATCTGAGTTTCAGAACGCAATTCACCTTCTACTTTGATGTTTTCGGTGATGTAGTTTCTGATTAATGCCAATTCATCGTCATTCCATTCGTTGACTTTCTTGTCTTCGCTGATGCCGGCTGCTTTTAAGATTTCAGAAGAAGTACTTCTTCCAATCCCATAAATATAAGTTAAGCCGATAACGCCTCTTTTGTTCTTTGGTAAATCAATACCGGAAATTCTCGCCATAATTTAATTTTAGCCTTGTCTTTGTTTAAATTTTGGGTTCTTCTTGTTGATCACAAAAAGAACGCCCTTTCTGCGAACAATTTTGCAATCAGCACTTCTTTTTTTGATAGATGCTCTAACTTTCATTTTAAGTTTTCTATTTTAATTTTGCAACGGTTAAATGAGATCTTACGGAATCATTCCCATTTTGTTTAAATTATGAACTCCATAATTTCACAACTACAGATGTTCTCTTTTATATAAAGCTCAGCGGACGCTGAATTAATATCTGAATGTAATTCTCCCCTTAGATAAATCATAAGGAGATAATTCTAATTTTACCTTGTCGCCAGGTAATAATTTAATGTAATGCATACGCATTTTGCCGGAAATGTGCGCGATAAGTACGTGCCCGTTTTCCAGTTCAACGCGAAACTGCGCGTTCGAAAGTGCTTCCGTAATCACGCCGTCCTGTTCAATATGTTTCTGTTTAGCCATTAATAAATTTACTGGTTGGTTGTTGTTCTGGATAATTTAGACTGCATTAAACCATCATAATGATGATTCAACAAATACGTATTGATCTGTTGTACAGTGTCTAAGATTACCCCGACCATAATTAAAAGCGACGTGCCACCGAAAAACAGGGCAAACCGATCGGTCTGAACAAATGCTCCATACACAAGTGCTGGAAGGACTGCAAAGATAGCTAAAAACAACGAACCTGGCAAAGTAATTTTGGACAAAATATCATCCAGATAATCAGCGGTTTCCTTCCCAGGTCTAACCTTAGGGATCAAGCCTCCATTTCTCTTTAAATCGTCCGCCATCTGATTCACAGGAATCGTAATTGCGGTATAGAAAAATGAGAAAATAATGATCAAAATTGCAAACAAAACATTGTACTGCCAACTGAAGACATTTTTGAATCCGGCTAAGAAAGTATTAGATTCATCAACCTTGGTTAATAATCCTGGCACAAACATCAGCGCTTGCGCGAAGATAATTGGCATTACTCCTGAAGCATTTACTTTAAGCGGAATCCACTGACGTGCACCTTGCATTAAGTTTCTGTTTACACCGCCTCTGGCCTGCGCTCTGCTTACATACTGAATTGGAATTTTTCTTACAGCGACCGACAGTACGATTGCCAATAGAACTACAACCATCCAGAATAAAACTTCAATCAGAATCATAATGGTACCAAAACCACCTTTACCTGTTTGGGTTGCAACTTCCTGAATAAAAGCTCCCGGAAAGTCAGCTAAAATCCCTACCATAATTAAGATAGAAATACCGTTTCCGATACCTTTGTCGGTGATTTTTTCACCTAACCACATGGCGAATACTGAACCCGCAACCAATATTACGATACTTGGCAACCAGAACATGATTGACTGCGGATGCACATAGTAAGCCGAAGCGAACTGCGCATGCGGCAGGAACATCTGTGTGATTGAAGTAAGATAAGAAGGTGCTTGTACCAAACAAACTGCAATTGTTAACCATCTTGTAATTTGGTTCAGGGTATTTCTACCGCTTTCCCCATCTTTCTGCAATTTCTGTAGATATGGTATTGCCATACCCATCAGCTGCACAATAATGGAAGCGGAGATATAAGGCATAATTCCGAGTGCCATAATTGACGCCCGGCTGAATGCTCCACCTGTAAAAGAAGAAAGCAACCCAAGAAGTCCTGCTCCCTGTTTGTTGCCTCCCTGATCTTTATAAATATCCAAAAGATTTCCTACTTCTGCCATGTTAATAGCTGGTAAGGAAATATAAGATGCGAATCTATACACGAGGACGATACCGAGAGTAAAAAGTATTTTATCTCTCAATTCCTTAAGACTCCAAATGTTTTTTAGTGTTTGTATAAATTCTTTCATGGGTAATATTAAAGAGTAATTGCTTTACCTCCTGCTTTAGAAATAGCTTCTTCAGCAGATTTAGTGAATTTGTGTGCAGAAACTGAAACTCCTGATTTCAATTCACCTCTACCCATAATTTTTACAATCTCGTTTTTCTTTGCCAAGCCATTTTCTACCAAAACTTCTTGTGTAATTTCAGTGATATTTTTGGTATCTGCTAAAATCTGAAGTGTATCGATATTAATACCTCGGTACTCTTTTCTGTTGATATTGTTGAAACCGAATTTCGGTAATCTTCTTTGTAACGGCATTTGCCCCCCTTCGAAACCAATTTTCTGTGAATAACCAGCTCTTGCCTGCTGACCATTGTGACCTTTCCCGGCTGTACCACCTTTACCACTACCTTGTCCTCTTCCGATTCTTTTTGTGCTGTGAGTAGAACCTGCTGCAGGTCTAATATTATTTAAATTCATTATTATTTAGATTTGAGATGTTAAGATAAGAGATAAGAGACTTTAAAAAAAAAGCCTCTTTCCCGGCACTTTTTTCTATTTTACCACTACTACAAGGTGACTGATCGCCGATACCATTCCTAAGATAGAAGGAGTAGCTTCGTGCTCAACAACTTGGTGAAGTTTTTTTAATCCTAATGCTTCAAGCGTTCTCTTTTGAGTTTTGGTTCTACCAATAGCGCTTTTTACTTGTTTTACTTGAATTTTTGCCATTGTTATTTTATTAACCGTTAAACACTTTATCTAATGAAATACCTCTCGCTTTAGCAATTTCTTCAGGTCTTCTGATATCCAATAATGCTTTGAAAGTAGCTTTCACAACATTATGTGGGTTTGAAGAACCTTTGGATTTTGAAAGAATATCTTTAATTCCCGCAGCTTCTACTACCATACGTACAGTCCCACCAGCGATTACACCGGTACCGTGAGTTGCAGGTCTTAAAAAGATATCTGCACCACCGTATCTTGCGGAAGTTTGGTGAGGAATTGTATGATTAATTACCGGTACTTTTACCAAATTTTTCTTAGCATCTTCTACTGCTTTTGCAATAGCTGACGCTACTTCCTTAGATTTTCCCAAACCGAAACCTACAGTTCCAGCTTCATCTCCTACAACCACGATTGCAGAAAAACCGAAAGCTCTACCTCCTTTGGTTACTTTCGTAACTCTGTTTACTGAAACGAGACGATCTTTAAGTTCTAATCCTCCCGGTTTTACTTTTTCTATATTATCTAGTCCTAACATATTTCCGAAATTTAATGATTAGAATTTTAGTCCGCCTTCTCTTGCACCATCTGCTAAAGCTTTCACTCTACCGTGGTACACGAATCCGTTTCTGTCGAACACTATATTTTCAATTCCTGCAGCTTTGGCTTTTTCAGCGATTGCTTTACCAACTTCTGCGGAGATTTCTGTTTTGTTTCCTTTCGCGTTCAATCCTCTTGAAGAAGCTGAAGCTAAAGTTTTACCGTCTTTATCATCGATCAATTGCGCGTAAATTTCTTTATTGCTTTTGTAAACAGATAATCTTGGTAATTCAGCAGAGCCAGAGATTTTCCCTCTTACTCTTCTTTTAATTCTATTTCTTTTTTCTACTTTGCTTAGTGCCATGTTCTTAAGTTTTAAAATTAAGCAGATTTACCAGCTTTACGTCTTACAATTTCTCCAACGAATCTTACGCCTTTTCCTTTATAGGGCTCCGGTTTTCTGAAAGATCTAATCTTTGCAGCTACCATACCTAATAATTGTTTGTCGAATGACGTTAAAGTAATTACAGGGTTTTTACCTTTTTCAGATAATGTTTCTACCACAATTTCTTTAGGAAGATCCAATACAATCCCGTGTGAGAATCCCAAAGCTAAATCTAATCTGTTACCTTGATTAGAAGCTCTGTATCCTACCCCTACAAGTTCAAGTTTTTTAGTCCACCCTTCGGCAGTTCCTTGAACCATATTGTTGATTAACGCTCTATAAAGACCGTGTAATGCTTTATGTTGCTTTGATTCTGACGGTCTGTCTAACGTAAGTATTCCGTCTTCCTGTTTTAGAGTGATTCCATCGCTTAACTGCTGTGTAAGTTCGCCTTTCGGACCTTTCACAGTTACCAGACCGTCTTTCTCGGTTACGGTAACATTAGCAGGAATTTCTATAATTGATTTACCAATTCTTGACATTTTCCTTTGATTATTTATTAATAAACATAGCAGATTACCTCTCCACCAACTTTTTCCTGTCTGGCTTTTTTATCTGTCATCACTCCACGAGAAGTTGAGATAATAGCCACGCCCAAACCGTTCAATACCCTTGGAAGCTCAGCTGAACCTTTGTATTGTCTTAAACCTGGTCTTGAAGCTCTTTGGATGCTTTTAATAACCGGTTTGTTGGTTAGTTTGTCGTACTTTAAAGCGATTTTGATGTTTCCCTGTACAGCGTTGTCTTCGAACTTGTAGTTCAAAATAAAGCCCTGTTCAAACAAAATTTTTGTAATCTCCTTTTTAATTTTCGATGCAGGAATATCCACCACTTTGTGGCCTGCGCTTTGTGCGTTCCTTACTCTGGTTAGGAAATCTGAAATTGGATCTGTTACCATTTTTCTATTTTAATTATTGGTTTGTGATAAACAGTTTTCTTAATGCTGTATGCGAAACGCTTTAGCTATAGGCTAACAGCATTAAGAACTTATTTATCTCGATTGTTCTAAATTTATTACCAACTTGCTTTTTTCACTCCCGGGATAAGACCTTTGTTGGCCATTTCTCTGAAAGTTACTCTGGAAAGACCGAATGTTCTCATGTAACCTCTTGGTCTTCCTGTTAATTTACATCTGTTGTGTAGTCTTACTGGCGAAGCATCTTTTGGCAATAATTGCAAACCTGCATAATCTCCGGCTTCTTTCAAAGCTTTTCTTTTTTCTGCATATTTTGCTACCGTAGCTTCTCTTTTGCGCTCACGCGCTTTCATTGATTCTTTAGCCATCTTTTTAGTTCTTTTTGAAAGGTAAACCGAAGTGAGTTAATAATGATTTGGCTTCTTTGTCAGTTTTCGCAGAAGTTACGAAAGTGATGTCCATCCCCTGAATTTTTTTCACTTTGTCAATTGCGATTTCCGGGAAGATAATCTGCTCGGTAATACCCAAGTTATAATTACCTCTACCGTCGAAACCGTCAGCTTTGATACCGTTGAAATCACGGATTCGTGGTAAAGCTGAAGAGCTTAATCGGTCTAAGAACTCATACATTTGGTCAGCTCTTAAAGTTACTCTGGCTCCTACCGGCATACCTTTTCTTAATTTGAAAGCTGCTTCATCTTTCTTAGAAATAGTTCCAACTGCTTTTTGTCCGGTGATTGCTGTAAGTTCTTCGATTGCATAGTCAACAATTTTCTTGTCAGCTGTTGCAGCTCCTAAACCTTGTGAAACAACGATTTTAAGTAATTTAGGAACCTGCATAACAGATTTGTACCCAAATTCTTCCATCATTGCAGGAACAATTTTCTCTTTATATTGTTGTTTTGGTCTTGCTATATATTCCATCGTCGTTTAATTATAAAGTTTCACCGGTTGATTTCGCAACTCTTACTTTTATATCACCCTCCATTTTAGATCCGGTTTTAGTGCCTTTACCGTTTTTGTCGGTAAGCATAACGTTGGAAATATGAATGGATGCTTCTTTCTCTACAATTCCGCCCTGTGGATTTCCTGCTGATGGTTTGGTATGTTTTTTAACGATATTCAAACCTGCAACAATCACTCTGGCGTCTTTGCCTTCTTTACGGATCACTTCAATAACTTCACCTGTTTTACCTTTGATTTCTTTTCTTCCGGTAGTGATGATTACGTTATCTCCTCTTTTGATTTTTAACTTTGTCATTTTTTGTAAATTTTAAAATTAAAGTACTTCAGGAGCTAATGAAATGACTTTCATATATTCTTTATCTCTCAGTTCACGTGCAACAGGACCGAAAACACGGGTTCCTCTCATTTCGCCGGCAGCGTTTAAAAGAACACAAGCATTGTCATCGAATTTGATGTATGAACCATCTTTTCTACGTACTGCTTTCTTAGTTCTTACCACTACTGCTTTAGATACAGTTCCTTTTTTAGCCTGTCCTTGTGGCGTAGAATCTTTGATAGTAACTACGATCTTATCACCAACTGAAGCATATCTTCTTCTGGTTCCTCCCAGAACTCTGATTACAAGTACTTCTTTGGCACCTGTGTTATCAGCAACTTTTAATCTTGATTCGGTTTGTAACATTACTTAGCTTTTTCAATGATTCTTACTAATCTCCATCTTTTACTTTTACTTAAAGGTCTAGTTTCTGTAATTAAAACTGTATCGCCTTCAGTACACTCATTATTTTCATCGTGAGCTGTATATTTTTTCGTTTTAAGAACGAATTTCCCATACATTGGGTGCTTTACTCTGGTGGTTTCACTTACAACAATGGTCTTTTCCATTTTATTGCTGGAAACAATTCCAATTCTTTCTTTTCTTAAATTTCTATCCATGATAAAATGAAATTCTTATTGTTGTTTTAGTGTTAATTCAGTTTCCAGACGCGCAATAGTTCTTCTCAGGTCTTTGATCTGAATAGGATTTTCAATAGGGCTAATGCTATGAGATAATTTCATTTTGTTGAAATCTGCTCGTGCTTCAGCCAGTTTATTTTGAATATCTCCTGCGCTAAGATTTTTGATGTCAGCTTTTTTCATTTCTTAAAGATTATTGAGGTTGAACAAAATCGTTAGCCACTACAAATTTTGTAGTTACAGGAAGTTTTTGAGCTGCAAGACGAAGTGCTTCTTTGGCAACTTCGTAAGGAACTCCACCTACTTCAAACATAATTTTACCAGGCTTAACTACAGATACCCAATATTCCACAGCACCTTTACCTTTACCCATCCTTACTTCGGCTGGTTTTTTGGTAATTGGCTTATCCGGGAAAATCTTGATCCATAACTGACCTTCTCTTTTCATATATCTTGTAGCAGCAATACGCGCTGCTTCAATTTGTCTTGCAGTAATCCAAGCACCTTCATTGGCTTTGATCCCGAAAGTTCCGTATGCAAGTTGACTGCCTCTTTGAGCAATCCCCTTCATTTTCATCTTGTGAACTTTACGGAATTTGGTTCTTTTTGGTTGTAACATAATCTATTTAGATATTAGATGTTAGATTTGAGATGTTAGATGAAAAAATTAAAATACAGTTCTTGTAACGGAAGTTCTAATTGCTAATTTCTATCTTCTAACCTCTAATTAAATTATTTTCTGTCTCTTGGTCTACGGTCGTCTCTGTCTCTTCTGTCATTACGATCGTTACGGTCTCCTCTACCTGCAGGTCCTTTTTTCTGTTGTCCTACCAGTGGGCTAAGGTCTCTTTTTCCGTAAACTTCGCCTTTCATGATCCAAACTTTTACGCCCAATTTACCGTACTGAGTAAGTGCTTCACCGATATGATAATCGATGTCCGCACGGAAAGTTGACAATGGGATTCTTCCGTCTTTGAAAGATTCGCTTCTTGCCATCTCAGCACCGTTTAAACGACCGGAGATCTGAACCTTAATTCCTTCAGCTCCCATTCTCATGGTACTTTGAATTGCCATTTTCACGGCTCTTCTATAAGAAATTCTATTTTCGATTTGTTTTGCAATGCTGTCTGCAACTAAAACTGCATCAAGTTCCGGTCTTTTGATTTCGAAGATATTGATCTGGATATCTTTATCCGTCAATTTTTTTAATTCTTCTTTTAATTTATCAACTTCCTGCCCTCCTTTACCGATGATTAAACCCGGTCTAGCGGTTGTAATTGTAATGGTTACCAATTTCAATGTTCTCTCTATGTAGATTCTTGAAATTCCACCTTTAGATAAACGAGCCTCAAGGTATCTTCTGATCTTGTAGTCTTCTGCGATTCTGTCTCCATAATCTTTACCACCATACCAGTTCGAATCCCATCCTCTGATGATACCTAATCTGTTACCAATTGGATTTGTCTTCTGTCCCATACCTTGATTATTTAGTTTCTTTATTACCTAAGATTAATGTAATGTGGTTTGATCTTTTTCTGATTCTGTGACCTCTACCTTGTGGCGCTGGTCTCAGTCTCTTCAACTGTCTTGCACTGTCTACAAAAATTTCTTTTACAACTAAGTTTGCTTCTTCGATGTCTGCACCCTCATTCTTTAACTGCCAGTTAGCCATTGCAGAAAGAAGTACTTTTTCTAATTTATTTGAAGCATCCTTTTTTGAATATTTAAGGATATATAAAGCCTTATCTACCTCTACTCCTCTGATGATATCAGCAACTAATCTCATCTTTCTTGGCGAAGAAGGACAATCGTTATGTAACGCTTTTGCTACATCTTGGTTTGCTATTTTACGTGCTAATGCACTTTCTCTTTTTCTTGATCCCATGGTTATCTACCTCCTTTGTTTTTGTTACCGCCGTGACCTCTGAAAGATCTTGTCGGAGAAAATTCGCCTAACTTATGACCTACCATATTTTCAGTTACATAAACCGGGATAAATGATTTCCCGTTGTGTACCGCAATGGTTTGTCCTACGAAGTCTGGAGAGATCATTGATGCTCTAGACCAAGTTTTGATTACTGTTTTCTTACCAGACTCTATATTTGTCTGAACCTTCTTATCTAAAGTGTGATGAATGAAAGGTCCTTTTTTAAGTGATCTTGACATAATTATTTTCTTTTAGATATGATATGACGGTTAGACGCTTTATTTTTCTTTCTGGTTTTGTAACCTTTAGCAGGCATACCATTTCTAGATCTTGGGTGACCACCAGAAGATTTACCTTCACCACCTCCCATTGGGTGATCTACAGGGTTCATTACTACTGGTCTTGTTCTTGGTCTTCTTCCCAACCATCTGCTTCTACCTGCTTTACCGGAAACGGTTAGCTGGTGATCAGAGTTGGATACTGATCCAATCATCGCCATACATTCACCAAGAACCATTCTTGATTCTCCTGAAGGCAATTTGATGATTACATATTTCTTATCTCTTGAAGTTAACTGTGCCGATGAACCTGCACTTCTTGCCATAATTGCACCCTGACCAGGTTTCAATTCGATACAAGAAATTACAGTTCCTAATGGAATGTTTTTCAACTTCATTGCATTACCAACGTTTGGTTCTGCGGTTTCTGAGGAGATTACTTTCATATCTACCTTGATACCGTTCGGAGCGATGATATATCTCTTCTCTCCGTCTGTGTATTCAACAAGTGCGATGAAAGCAGTTCTGTTTGGATCATACTCAACAGATTTTACCGTACCTTCAACATCAAACTTGTTTCTTTTGAAGTCGATAATTCTGTATTTTTGTTTGTGTCCACCTCCGGTGTAACGCATGGTCATTTTACCAGTGTTGTTACGACCACCTGACTTACTAATACCAACTGTTAGAGATTTCTCTGGTTTGTTGGTAGTAATTTCCTCAAAGTTGTTTACAACTCTGAATCTCTGTCCCGGGGTGATAGGTTTTAATTTTCTAACAGACATTACTATTGTTTATATTAATTAATTTGCAAAAATATCTATCACTTCTCCTTCTGCAAGAGAAACGATGGCTTTTTTCAACTTGTTGGTTTTCCCAACCTGTAATCCTTTTTTCGTGTGTTTAGAAGAAACTTTAGGCGCATAAATCATGGTTCTAACGTCTGCTACTTTTACACCGTAAAGCTCTTCTACTGCCTTCTTAACCTGGATTTTATTCGCTTTAGTATTCACTAAAAAAGAATAAGCACCACGCAAATCAGTAAGATAGTTCGCTTTTTCTGAGATAATTGGTTTAATGATAACTGACATGATTTATTTTCTTAAATTTTCCTGAAATTTTTCTAATGCACCTTCTAAGAATACAATTTCTCCAGCATGTACCAAATCATAAGAACTGATCTCGTTGTAAGTCAAAACTTTCGTCTTCGGTAAGTTTCTTGATGACAAATACACGTTCTTGTTCGCTTCTGGTAAAATATAAAGAGATTTTTTTCCTTCAAATCCTAACGCATTGTTCAAAGTGATAAATTCTTTGGTTTTCGGAGCATCAAAATTGAAAGCTTCCAGAACTTTAATAGAATTATCTCTCATTTTTTGTGAAAGAACTGATTTCTTCGCTAATCTTTTTAAAGATTTGTTCAGTTTGAAACGGTAGTCTCTTGGTTTTGGACCGAATACTCGACCACCACCTCTGAAAGTTGGCGATTTGATATCACCATATCTTGCAGAACCAGAACCTTTTTGTTTTTTCAACTTTTTGGTTGAACCTACAATTTCGCTTCTTTCCTTTGATTTATGTGTGCCTTGTCGCTGTGCTGCAAGGTATTGTTTCACTTCTAAGTAAACCGAGTGCTGGTTTGGCTCTATACCGAAGATTGCTTCGTCCAGAGTTACTTTTCTTCCGGTCTCTTTTCCTGATGTATTAAATACTACTAGTTCCATTTTCTGATGATTACATAAGAATTTTTTGCTCCTGGAACAGCTCCTTTTACTACTAAAAGATTTTGCTCTTCATCTACTTTTAACACCTGTAGGTTTTGTACAGTAACCTGCTTACCACCCATTCTACCTGCCATACGCATTCCTTTGAATACTCGTGACGGGTCGGATCCTGCACCAATAGAACCTGGGGCTCTTAATCGGTTGTGCTGTCCGTGAGTTGCTTGCATTACCCCCGCAAAGTTGTGTCTTTTAACAACCCCTTGGAAACCTTTACCTTTTGAAGTTCCAGTAACATCTACAAATTCACCTTCGGCGAACAAGTTTACCTTCACTTCATCTCCTACGCTTAACTTTTCTACGAAAGCATGGTAGAACTCTACCAACTTAGCTTTAGGAGCTGAACCTGCCTTTTTGAAGTGGCCGGCTAACGCTTTACCAACGTTCTTTTCACTCTTGTCATCGAAACCAAGCTGAGCAGCTTTGTACCCATCTTTTTCTACGGTTCTGACCTGTAAAACCGAGCAAGGACCTGCTTGAATAACGGTACACGGCATGTTTTTGCCATTCTCGTCAAACAGGGAAGTCATCCCGATTTTTTTACCAATAATACCTGACATTATTTATATATATTATATTATGTTCACGTTTTCAATCCCAGGTTCGGTGATTTCTATTTCTGAAATAGGCATACTTCTTCCCTAAATTGAGTGTGCAAATGTATGAAGTTTTTTTGAATTGACAAACAGCGAGTTAAAAATATTTCCCCATTTCGCACAAAAAACTTCAGATGTCTCTGAAGTCTTGCGAATGAATTGAATCTTAAGCCATTAAATTGTAATTAATGCAATACCGCACCGCGGAAAAAAAGCACCGTTTAGCACAGAAAAATCCGGTGCTCTTTGACCGGATTTTTTCTTTTTCTTTTGAATTTTTGACGATTGAATTTTATTTGTCCTCCTTTTCTATTTCGGCTTCAATGTGCAGGTTGCGCATTTTCACCTCTTGGTTATCTTCCGCCGCATCTATGGAGTGTGAAATATGCAGGTCATTATCTTCCTGCGCGAGCTCCGAAAGCTTTTCGTAGTAGCGATGAAGCCTGTCCAGCTCTTTTTCC
Organism: Kaistella treverensis; assembly: GCF_900114045.1. GTDB lineage: Bacteria > Bacteroidota > Bacteroidia > Flavobacteriales > Weeksellaceae > Kaistella > Kaistella treverensis. Next base: position 93,372 of record NZ_FORQ01000003.1, on the reverse strand, counting down.
GTAAGATCTTCGATGTCAACAATTCTGTTGCTTGCTTTTTCGTGCGCCGCAATCAGCTCGTTGAGCTTGATTTGTATCGCTTTGGAATCTTTATTTTGTGATTTCTGGATGAGGAAAACCATTAAAAAAGTAATGATGGTCGTGCCGGTATTGATCACCAGTTGCCAGGTTTCCGAAAACTTGAAGATCGGGCCGGATATTGCCCAAAGGAGCACAATTACCGCGGCGCCAATAAAAGCGCCCGGACTGCCCGTAAATTTACTCGCCCAGTTTGCGAAATTATCGAAAAAATTTTCGCGTGGTTCTTTATCTTTTTCTGCAAGAGATGCCATTATTGTAAATTTTGTGATGAACGCAGAATCACTGGCAATAATTGTGCACATTTTTTACTAAGGTTCGAAAGTGAATTTGAAAATTTGAAAATGTGCTAATGTGATCATTTGAAGATTTCGAAAGCAGATATTTTTAGCTGCTATTTCGGTGTTTTTTTAAATTTTTTAAAACGGAAAAATTGGGCGTTTTAGCAGCGTATTTTTTCTCGATTTGAAAATGTGATAATGTGATAATGTGATAATGTGAACATTTCGAAAGCAGATAATTTTTCGCTGCTATTTCGGTGTTTTCTTCAATTCTTCTGAAATGAAAAAACTGTCCGTTTTAGCGGCGAATTTTTTTAAGGGCGCGAGCGAAGCGAGCGTCAATGTTTTCAAAGTGGTAAAGAAACTTTGTCGCGCCAGCATTTCACAATTTTTATGAATAAAGCCTTCAAGATAACAAAACCCTTTCTTCTAGCCCCGATTGCAGCGGCATCCTTTTTTGAGGAGGCACGACGAAAAAAAAGATACAGCGGAAAGCGGGAACCCATCTTCGGGAGAGGCGCCACTTTTGTTGCTTCTAAAAAAAAATTCGGTGCGAAGACGCAAATTAGAAATCGAAAAAAATGCTCAAATAAGTGCCAAAAAAAATCCCTGATCTTGCGAACAGGGATTTTCTATCATTGCAAAGTGTTTTGTGCAGCGGCCTAAAGCATAGTGCTTAAAGCTTACCGCTTTTTATCACACTTTGATTTCTACGTCTACTCCGGAAGGAAGCTCTAATTTCATTAGCGCATCTACCGTTTTGGAAGAAGAGGAATAGATGTCCATCAATCTCTTGTGAGCTGAAAGCTGGAACTGTTCTCTTGCTTTTTTGTTTACGTGCGGAGATCTTAGTACGGTAAAGATTCTCTTGTTGGTTGGCAATGGAATCGGGCCGTTTACAACAGCACCGGTAGCTTTTACCGTTTTTACGATCTTCTCAGCAGATTTGTCTACTAAATTGTAATCGTAAGATTTTAATTTTATTCTGATTCTTTGTGACATTTTGAACTAATTTAAATAATTAACCTCTTGCGATTTCGACTACTTTTTCAGCGACGTTTTGTGGTGCTGCTTCGTATTTCTCGAATTCCATTGAAGATGTTGCTCTACCTGAAGATAAGGTTCTAAGTGTAGTTACATAACCAAACATTTCGGAAAGTGGAACAAATCCTTTGATGACTTTCGCATTGTTACGGTCGTCCATACCATTGATGGTACCACGACGCTTGTTAAGGTCGCCTACGATATCACCCATATATTCTTCCGGTGTTACCACTTCAATTTTCATAATAGGTTCCATGATCACTGGTTTTGCTTTTTTACCAGCTTCTTTGAAGCCCATCTTCGCAGCAAGTTCGAAAGATAGTGCATCGGAATCCACCGGGTGGAAAGAGCCGTCTTTCAAAGTTACTTTAATTCCTTCGATTTCGAAACCTGCTAACGGACCGTTTTTCATAGCTTCTTTGAAACCTTTTTCTACGGACGGAATGAATTCTTTCGGAATGTTACCACCTTTGATTTCGTTCACGAACTCAAGGCCTGGTTTGTTGTCATCAGCCGGAGCCAACTCAAACACAATATCAGCAAATTTACCACGACCACCAGATTGTTTTTTGTAAACTTCTCTGTGGTTTGCAGACATGGTAAGGTTTTCTTTGTACTCTACCTGTGGCTGTCCCTGGTTAACTTCTACTTTAAACTCACGTCTCATACGGTCAACAATAATGTCGAGGTGAAGCTCACCCATACCGGAGATGATTGTTTGTCCTGAAGCTTCATCAGTTTTCACCTGGAAAGTTGGATCTTCTTCAGCCAATTTTGCCAAAGCGTTACCCATTTTATCCTGGTCAGCTTTTGTTTTAGGCTCTACCGCGATACCGATTACCGGATCAGGGAAAACCATAGATTCAAGAACAATAGGATGTTTCTCGTCACAAAGTGTATCACCGGTTTTGATGGATTTAAATCCAACCGCTGCACCAATGTCACCAGCTTCGATATAATCAATTGGCTCCTGCTTGTTAGCGTGCATCTGGAAGATACGGGAGATTCTTTCTTTATTGTTAGATCTGGTGTTCAAAACATAAGAACCAGCATCAAGTCTTCCTGAATAAGCTCTGAAGAATGCTAATCTTCCTACGAAAGGATCGGTAGCAATTTTAAATGCCAAAGCTGCAAATGGTTCAGTTACGGAAGGCTTTCTTGAAATTGGCTGATCTGTTCTTGGGTCTGTACCGTCAATCGCTTCCTTGTCCATTGGTGAAGGAAGATATCTACATACAGCATCAAGCATGAACTGTACTCCTTTATTTTTGAATGAAGAACCGCATGTCATCGGGATAATACTCATATCCAAAGTAGCTGCTCTTAGCGCTGTGTGAACTTCTTCTTCAGTGATGGAATTTTCGTCTTCCATAAATTTCTCAAGAAGGTTTTCATCGTACGCAGCAATTTCTTCAATCAGCTGTGCTCTGTACTGTTTCACTTCATCAGCCATTTCAGCTGGGATATCTACGATGTCAAAAGTAGAACCGTGGTTTTCCTCGTGCCATACAATCGCACGGTTTTTCACCAAGTCTACAACACCTTTGAAATCTGCTTCGTCACCAATTGGCAAGACGATAGGCACTGCATTGGAACCAAGCATTTCTTTAACCTGCTTACAAACATTCAGGAAGTCAGCTCCCTGACGGTCCATTTTGTTTACGAAGCCCATACGTGCAACTTTATAGTTGTCCGCAAGTCTCCAGTTGGTTTCGGACTGAGGTTCTACTCCGTCTACTGCAGAGAAAAGGAATACAAGACCATCAAGTACACGAAGTGAACGGTTTACCTCTACGGTAAAATCAACGTGTCCCGGTGTATCAATGATGTTGAAGTGATAATTTTTAGCATCTGCAAGTGCTTTTCCTTGCTCAGTTGGGAATTTCCAGTCTACAGTTACTGCTGCAGATGTAATGGTAATACCTCTTTCAGCTTCCTGCTCCATCCAGTCGGTTGTAGCGCCACCTTCGTGAGTTTCACCAATTTTGTGGTTCTTTCCGGAATAAAATAAAATTCTTTCTGTAGTGGTGGTTTTCCCTGCATCAATGTGCGCAGCGATACCAATGTTTCTTGTAAGTTTAAGATCTCTTGCCATTTCAGATTAGAATTTAAAGTGTGAAAATGCTTTGTTAGCTTCAGCCATTCTATGAGTGTCTGTTTTCTTTTTGTACGCAGCACCTTCTTCTTTCGCAGCAGCGATAACTTCAGCAGCTAATTTAGATGCCATAGATTTATCGTTTCTTGCTTTAGAATATTTGATTAACCATTTCATCGCCATAGAAATTTTTCTGTCAGCGCGGATTGGCATTGGAATCTGGAAGTTCGCACCACCAATTCTTCTTGAACGTACTTCTACGTGTGGCATAACGTTAGTCAAAGCATCTTTCCAAATTTCAAGTGCCGACTTTTCGTTTTCTCCTTTTTTGCTTTCTACGATATCTAATGCATCATAGAAAATTTTGAATGCGATGGATTTTTTACCATCAAACATCAAATTGTTTACAAATCTCGTTACCAGTTGATCACTAAATTTAGGATCCGGTAACAAGGGTCTTTTTTTCGCTTTCGTCTTTCTCATTGTTTCGTTTCTTAAAAATTAGTGATTACTTTTTCTTACCTTTTGCCGGTGCTGCAGCAGCCTGACCTGGTTTTGGTCTCTTCGCTCCGTACTTAGATCTTCTCTGAGTTCTTCCAGCTACACCTGCGGTGTCCAAAGCTCCACGAACAATGTGATAACGTACTCCCGGTAGGTCTTTCACCCTTCCGCCTCTAACCAATACTATCGAGTGCTCTTGAAGATTATGTCCTTCGCCCGGGATATAGGCGTTAACTTCTTTACCGTTAGAAAGTCTTACCCTCGCAACTTTTCTAAGTGCAGAGTTAGGTTTCTTTGGTGTGGTAGTATATACTCTTGTACATACACCTCGTCTTTGTGGACAAGATTCAAGGGCAGCCGATTTGCTCTTCTTGGCAAGCGAGACTCTTCCTTTTCTTACTAGTTGTTGAATAGTAGGCATTTAATTGCTTTTTATTTTAGGGGGCAAAAATACAATTTTTTTTCGAATTGGCAAACGTGCCTTTCTTTTAATTTTTAATTAAAATTTTCAGCATATCTATTTATATATCAACCTGCTAAAAGTTTTCCTCATTTAAAAATATTTATTTGCCGCTATTTTGCCTAAAAATTCCGTTTTACCAGTTTATTGGTTTTGAATTTCTAAATTTGCTCTTACACTAACCTATATATATGAGTGAAGTCCGTTTAAGGTCAATTCTGGATAATGATTTTTATAAAATCACCATGCAGAATGCCGTCATTAAACTCTTTCCGAACGAAAAAGTAAAATATCAGTTCATCAACCGCGGCAAACATTTCTTTCCGCCCGGTTTTGGCGAGGCACTTCGCAAATGCATCAATGCCATGGCAGAGTTAAAGTTGACGCGCGACGAAAAGAAATTTCTGCAAATCACATGTCCTTACCTCGATATGCCGTATCTGGATTTTTTAGCCGGATATCATTATGATCCTTCGGAAGTTACCATTGTTCAAACCGAAGATAATTTAGAAGTCACCGTAGAAGGTCAGTGGTACCGGGCAATTTTATGGGAAGTTCCCATTTTGGCGCTCATTTCCGAACTGCATTACGAAATGAATAATATGCAGCGCAATTCCGATGACTTTGTCATCCAGAATACTTTAGAAAAGGCCGGTCAGCTTAACAACCTTCATGTCACTTTTGCGGAATTTGGGACGCGTCGTCGTCATTCCTACAAAGTTCAAGATTTGGTCGTGGAATCGCTGGTGAAAAATAATTCCTCCGGAAACTTTATTGGCAGCTCCAATGTGCATTTTGCGATGAAATATGGTGTAAAACCCATCGGCACGCACGCGCATGAATGGTTCATGTTTCATGGCGCCGAATATGGCTTCAAAATGGCAAACGCACTTTCGCTCGAACATTGGGTTGATGTTTACCGCGGTGATTTGGGAGTGGCACTTTCCGACACCTACACCACCGAAGTTTTTTTCCGGCAATTTGACAAGAAATTTGCAAAACTCTTTGATGGCGTGCGCCACGACAGCGGCGATCCGATAGAGTTTGCGAATAAAACCATCGAACATTATGAAAAAAACGGCATCAATCCACTTTTTAAATACATTATTTTTTCTGATGGTTTAAACCTTGAGAAAGTAGAAGAAATCACCAAAGCCTGCGAAGGCAGAATCGGGATTTCTTTCGGAATCGGCACCAATTTAACCAATGATGTCGGCTTGAAACCGATGAATATCGTGATGAAATTAATCGCCGCGCAATCCATTACCGGCGACTGGATTCCGACCGTAAAACTTTCGGACGAACACGGGAAATACACCGGTGATCCGAAAATGATTGAGCTTGCTAAAGAATTTTTAAAAATCGATGCTTAAGCATCTTTCAAACCATTAATATCATGAAAAAAAATCTGCCATTTTTAGCCATTTTTTTGCTTTTTGCAAATTGCACCGCGCAGGTGAAGATTCCTGGAGAAAAATTCAGTCAAAGGTTAGCGGACTCTCTTGGCGCCGATCAGCGCGGCATGAAAAACTATATGTTGGTCATTTTGAAAACCGGACCAAATGACGCCGTGATTTCAGATAAAAAAGAAAGAGAAAAACTTTTCGAAGGTCATTTCACAAATATGACAGCGATGGAGAAAAGTGGCAAACTCAAACTCGCCGGTCCTTTCGCGACAAAAAACACCTTGAATTACCGCGGAATTTTTCTTCTTGATGTGCCGACAGAAACAGAAGCCGCAGCCTTGCTTCAAAATGATCCCACCATAAAAAACGGCATTTTTACCGTAGAAATTTTGCCGTGGTATGGTTCGGCCGCCATTCCGATGCATCTTAAATATCACCATCAAATTTCGAAAGCTAAACCTTAATTTAAAAGTTGAATTCTTCAGCTATTTTTCCACAATTTAAAAATATCCGCTTATTTCTCCCTATTTTTGAAATATGGAAATCACGACTTTATTTATAGGAATTCTTCTTGGCGCAATCATCGGCGCTGTCATTTTATATTTTGTACTGAAATCTTCGCATTTGCCTCGAAATTTATATGATGACGTAAATCAGAATTACATCAGAACGCGATCGGAACTCGAAAATTCTGCGGTAAAAATCCGGGAATTAAACGAATTTTTCCAAAAAGAAAAAGAAACCAATCAGGCTCAAACAGAAATTCTGAACCAGCTTAAAAATGAAATCGCCACATTAACAGCGGAGCACACTTCAATTCAAAAGCAGTTTCAGGAACAGCGCGAAACAAATACCCAGCAAACTGCGCAAATCAACCAATTAATAGCAGAAAAGCAGGATATTTTTGGTAAAAATTCCGAACTCAATGCCATTAATGAAACCTTGAAAAACTCCCTCGAAAACCAAAAAGAGGAAATTACCAAGATGCAGGAGTTGGCAAAAAACGAGTTTCAAAATCTTGCGACAAAAATTCTGGAAGAAAAAACGAAAAAATTCACCGAAACAAACCGGGAAAATCTTGATCTTTTACTGAAACCTCTGGGAGAAAACCTGGAAACCTTCAAAAAAAGAGTCAATGAAGTTTATGATAATGAAGCCAGAGAAAGGTTTTCATTAAATAACACCATCAAACTGATGATGGAACAAACCAACAAAATCAGTCAGGAAGCGAACAACCTTGCCAGCGCACTAAAAGGACAAACCAAAACCCAGGGCGATTGGGGCGAGCTGATTCTGGAAAGGATCCTGGAAGATTCAGGTCTCACAAAAGACCGCGAATATTTTACCCAGTTCAACATTAAAAACGAAAACGGTGAAAACCAACGGCCGGACTTTATGTTGAAACTTCCGGGAAACCAAATTGTAATCATCGATTCCAAAGTATCGCTAAACGCTTACGAAAGAATGGTTTCTGCAGAAAATGAAGATGACAGAAATGCAAATCTCAAGCTTCATATTGCAGCTGTACGAAAACACGTTGACACACTTGCGCTTAAAAGATATGATCATCTGAAGGAATCTTTGGATTTTACAATTATGTTCATCCCGGTAGAACCAGCGTTTTTGACCGCGCTTCAGTACGACACACAACTTTGGAACTATGCTTATAAAAAACACATTATTCTTTTAAGTCCCACAAATCTCATTGCTTATTTAAAACTTATTTCAGATGTTTGGAAAAGAGCTGATCAAAACCAGAACGCTGAAGAGATCGCGCGGCAGGCAGGCGCACTTTTCGATAAGTTCGAAGGATTTGTCAGCGATCTTTTGAAAATCGGAAAAAAGATGGATGACGCTAAAGGTGATTATGAAAATGCAATGAAGAAACTAACAACCGGTCGCGGAAATCTCGTTGGCAGCGTACAGCGGATTAAGCAATTAGGAGCATCAACGCGAAAACACCTGCCGGAAGCGCTTTTAGAACGGGCAAACGATGAATCAGAAATCAGTCTTTTTGATGAAAAAGAAGAAAATAATCAACTGTAACTATGCTGATTGAAAGCTTCCAGAACGAAAAAATAAAATATGTGACCCACCTGCTTTCGGACAACCGATTCCGGAAAAAAGAAGGCGTTTTTGCCGTGGAAGGAAAACAGGAAAATGAGCGCGCGCAAAAATTTGGCTTTAAAAACCAGGAATTTTATATCGCCGAAAATATTTTTAATGAACAGCTTCCGCACGGAAAAATTCATTTGGTTTCAGATAAAGTTTATGATAAAATCGCGTATCGAGGCACTTCGGAAGGAATAATCGGGGTGTACAAAACGCCGGAAACCAAGCTTGAAGATTTTAAACCTTCAGAAAATTCGGCGGTGATTATCGTAGAAAGTGTAGAAAAACCGGGCAATTTGGGCGCAATTTTAAGAAGTTGTGAAGCTTTCGGCATCGAAGCTTTAATTATTACCGACTCCAGGGTCGATTTTTTTAATCCTAATGTCATCCGCTCCAGCGTCGGCTGTCTTTTCGGAATGAACATTTTCGCTTCAAGCAACGAAAAGGTCGCAGAATTTCTCAAACAAAACGACTTTAATGTCTACACCACTTTTATGGATGAAAGTGCGGAACCTATTCAAAACAGAAATTTTTGCCAGAAAAGCGCCATAATTTTTGGTACTGAACATTCGGGGCTCACCGATTTTTGGCTGGGGAAAGGTTTAAACACCATTATCCCAATGGCTGGAAGTATAGATTCTCTGAATCTGAGCAACGCTGTCGCAATTTGCAGCTACGAAATTTTACGGCAGAAAATGAAATAAAAAAAACCGTTTCTAAAAAGAAACGGCTTTTTTTTGTGAGCTTTAAGCTAAGATTATTTTGCAGCGTCTGCAGCATCTTTAGCAGCATCTTTAGCAGCATCAGCAGCACCAGTTGCAGCATCAGCAGCACCTTTAGCAGCATCTTTAGCTTGGTCAGCAGCAGCGTCAGTAGTAGCAGAAGCAGCATCTTTAGCAGCGTCAACAGTAACTTCAGCAGCAGAATCAACAACAGTAGCAGCAGAATCAGCTACCATTGCAGCAGAATCAGCAAGAGTTGCAGATGCAGAATCAGAAGCGTTAGCAGTTTCTACAGTTTCAGTTTTGTTACAAGCTACTAAAGCTACAGCAGCGATTGCAGCTGCGAAAAATGATTTTTTCATAATAAGTTAAATTTAATTGTTTTGTTTTCTGTTTGCGTTCATTCATTTGAACAGGACAAAGATATAGCGAGAAAAAAAATTGTTTCTGAAAATTACTTGTAATCTCCTTGTAAAAATATTTTACAAAAAAACAAAGCTGATTTTCAACATCTTAAAGTAAAAACCTGCCTTTTTAAGGTTCCTCAATATATCATGTTAAGGATAAAACTTATCTTTAAATGATGAAGAATAATTAAAATAGAATTGCATTATGTGTTTTGCGCCAGGTGGGAGCGTTATTCATTTAAGAATAAAAAAACCGCCACGCACTGAAGCGGGCGGTTTTTATTGGAAGCTAAAATAATTATTTAGCAGCTTCTACGTCAGCTTTGATTGAATCAGTAGCAGCTTCAGCAGTTGCCTGAACTGAATCAACAGCAGCAGTTTCAGTAGAATCGATTGCTTCGATTGTAGAATCAGCAACAACTTCTAAAGAATCAGTTGCGTTAGCAGTTTCTACAGTTTCAGTTTTGTTACAAGCTACTAAAGCTACAGCAGCAATAGCAGCTGCGAAAAATGATTTTTTCATAATAAATTAAATTTAATTGTTTGTTTCTTGTTTGTGTTCATTAATTTGAACAGGACAAAGATATAGCGAGAAAAAAATTTGTTTCCGAAAATTAATTGTTTTATATTTGTAAAACCGATTTACAAAAAAGGACTACTGAAAATCAATAAATTACACCTATTCTGCAATTGAGCGATTTAGATTTATTACACTTCGAACAGCTAAAAAATGAGGTTCAAACTCAATATTTAGAAAACCATACGCCCTCCTTTGATGATATTTCAAAATGGAAGGGCATCGACATCATATATTTTCAGGAAGATCTGCGCAAAATCGCCAAAGGAAATATCAGCGAAAAAACTTTTTATACCTACTTTAAAAATTCGCCAGTTACCAAACTGCCGCGAATCGATATGCTGAATATTCTTTCTGTTTATGCGGGTTACGTATCTTGGTATGATTTCAAGAAAAACCATCTTTTCTCCGACGAGATCTTAAAAGACCTCGAAGAGGAAGACGAAAATCTGGAGGAAATTTTAGCTCAGGATATTAAAAATGCACCGGAAATTGAAGAGGAAGAAAAAAATCCGGTACCTAAGCCTAAAATTTCAGAAAAAACCGTTGAAAAGCAGGTAGAAAATTATGATTTACAAAACTCTACAACTGATATTCAAAACGTTAACAAAAACGGACCAACTTTTTCCTCTTACGACACTACGGAGCAAAAAGGCACATTCTCTCTTGTAAAAAAATATCTTTGGTTGGGAATTTCGCTCGTTTTGGCAATTTTGGTTGGTCTCCTTGGTTTCAAAGATGAACTTTTCAGCAAAAAATTCTATTACAGTTTTATAGATGCAGACCGAAACTCCAAAATTAATGCGGAACTGCAGGTTCAAATCCTCAAGGAAAACGAGTCACCAATCGTTTACACCGCGAAACCGAATGAGCCTTTCGTTTACACCACTCAGTCAAAAAGCCTGACAATGGTGGTTTCTTCACCATATTATAGGACCGATACCATTCACAGAAATCTTGAGACCGCGCCCGAAGTAGAAACCATTGAGCTTAAGCCGAATGATTATGCGATCATGCTTTTCTATTATTCCAAATCCATAAAAGATTTGAAACGCAAAAGAGAAACGCTAAACTATCTGATCAGCGATGACGCCCTGATTTACCAGGTTTATGACAATGAAACCTACGGCGTAGAAACAATGGATAAACAGCGGTACATCAACCTAGTAACTTTGCCTTCAACTTCGCTTGAAAACCTGGAAGTAATTGAAACTAAGGATGATAAATCGAATAAAATTATAATGATTAAATTTAAAATCGCTACCGATGAAAAAATTAACTAACATATTTTTTATTGCATTCACCATGCTCTTCTTCTTTGTTGCGTGCAAAAAAGAAGAACCACAACGCTCTGATCTCGAAATTGTAAGAAATAACAACAACCAATTGTCTTATCCCGTAACAAAAATGGACAGCGCACAGGCAATTACCACCATCACCAAACAAAAAATTCAGGAATTGCTGGATTTATCTACGCTCTATACCTCAGGAAACAAAGACACAGAAATCGATTCGGTAATTTACGCGCAGATGATTAAAAGTTATTTTGTAGATCACGATTCCGTGAAACTTACCGCAATTTTGTCGCAGCTCGACAGTTTGAAGGTAAAAACCGCGAAAGTCGGAAACATTAAGGTTTCCAAGAAAATGAACGAAAAAGACACTTTGGATTTTGCGCAGTTCAGCGTGGAATATTTTGACAGTAAAAACAGGTCGCTGGGAACTTTCGAAAAAACCGCGCAATATGTTTTGAAACCGTCACCGGTGAAATTCCAGAAAGAATTTAAGTTTTATTTTGTAGATTTTGATTCAAAATTGCCAAAAGACAGCACGTCGGTCGGTGTTACCAAATAATCCAGCGGAATATCAAACTCAGAAATATCTTCAACATCGCTTTCCGGTTTGAAAAAACTCACGCCAACTTTTGGCGCATTCGGGTTGATTTCAGCTAAAAAACGGTCATAGAAACCTTTTCCGTAACCTACTCTGTTTCCGATTTTATCAGCGTAAAGCAAAGGCATAATCACCAAATCGAAATCTTTAACACCTGAATCTTCATTACCGACCGGTTCTTTTATTCCCCAAGAATTGGTTACCAGCGGCGTTTCCGCTAAGATTTCTATTGCGATTATTTTTTCATTCACAATTTTCGGCACAAAAACCCGGATATTTTTTTGAAAAAAATAATTTAAAAAAAATGACGTTTCAACCTCCTTTTTTTTCGAAATGGATAGGAAACAATGCACTTTCTGCCCTTTGGAAAGCTGAAATTTTTCATTAAAATTCCGGAAAATTTCTTCTGATAAATTTTGAACCTCAGCCAAACTAAGGTTCATTTTTTTCTCCGAATATAATTTTCTCAGGGCTGTTTTGGTCATTTTTTCTAAATTTCCTTTACAGAAATAATCTTTACCGGACAGGCTTTTGCAGCTTTTTCGCAAGGTTCCAGAGCTTCAAAAAGAGGCGTTTTAAGGGTGAAAAAACCTTTTTTATCCACCGTTTTCAGCAAAACCGATTTGCCGTCTTTTTTCGACATCCGGAAATATTCCGGCGCAAATTCGGCGCAATAATTACAGCCGATGCATTTTTCACGCTGCAAGGTTACGATGACCATCAGTTATTCTCTACGACTTTGTAAAGCTTGTCAGACGGACGAATTTTAAATTCGGTTTTAAAAGTAATGACATCCGACTTCGAAGCTTTCGATGCGTTAGGTTTTGTGTCCACAAGCATTGCATCTAAAACCATTTCCTGGGAACCGGTCGTAGGACCTTGAATTAAAACTCTATCTCCCACGTTTAGATCATACGCTTCCACCAGAAACTCTGCAACATTAGATTTTGGGTAAAAATGTCTGCCTTTTCCGATATAAATTTTCTTTTGAGTTGCCGCTGAACCCGAAACATTGGACCATTCGCCCAATTCCTGACCAAGGTAATAGCCCGCCCAGAAACCTCGGTTATACACCGTTTCAAGTCTTGCCATCCAGTCCGCAACTTTTTCCGGGCTGAAAGTTCCGTCTGCAACTGCATCAATCGCTTCGCGGTAACATTTCGTAACCGTTGCCACATATTCGGGCGCACGGCCACGACCTTCAATTTTCAAGACTTTTACGCCAGAATCTACCACATGATCTAAAAAATTGATGGTGCACAAATCCTTTGGCGACATCATATATTCGTTATCGAGCTCGATTTCAAAACCGGTTTCCTGGTCAATTACCGTATATTTCTTACGACAGTTCTGCTTGCACGCACCACGGTTTGCAGAGGAATTATGCGAATGCAAACTCAAATAGCATTTCCCCGAAACTGCCATGCACAAAGCGCCGTGACCGAAAATTTCAACTTCAACCAAATTTCCCGATGGTCCGCGAACATCATCTTTAACAATCTGATTGCAGATTTTTTTCACCTGCGTGATAGAAAGTTCACGGCTCATCACCATCGTATCGGCAAAAAGCGCGTAGAACTTCACGGTTTCGATATTGGTGATATTGATCTGCGTAGAAATATGCACTTCCATGCCGATTTGTCTCGCATAGGAAATCACCGCTTGATCCATCGCAATCACCGCCGTAAGATTTGCGGCTTTTGCTTTGTCTAAAAGCGTTTTGATGAGCGATAAATCGTGATCGTAAATGATGGTATTTAAAGTTAAGTACGTTCTGACGTCCTTTTCAGCACACCTTCTGGAGATTTCCGGTAAATCATCAATGGTGAAATTAATGGATGCGCGCGCTCTCATATTAAGCTGCTCAACACCGAAATAAATAGAATCTGCACCATTATCTAAAGCGGCCTGCATTGACGTGAAATCACCCGCAGGTGCCATCAGTTCGATTTTTCCTGAAGATGTCATTAGTTTAAGATTTTAAAAAGTTTATCAGACAGGCGAACTCTGAACGGAATCGGGAAAGTAATCTGGTCACCGGCTTTTGCGGTTTCGCAAGCTTCACCATTGGTAAAAATTTCAGTTAGGGTAAATTCCTGTTCACCTGTTGTAGGTCCAGAAATCAAAACTTTATCACCTAACGAAAGCTCACCACTTTCAAGTAAAAACTGTGCGATTTTCGATTTCGTGTAATAATGTTCAGCTTTGCCCAGCAATACTTTTTTGAAACTAATTTTCTGTCGGATATTTTTTTCCGCCTTTGCAAGCGCTTTTTTTGGTAATTCGCCGGACTTTTTAAATTTCAACGCTGGCGATTTTCCTTTTCTGAAGATTTTGTTACCTATATTAATGCCTTTTCGCAATTTAATTTGCTCGTTTAACGGCAAATGAATGATTTCCTGACATTCTGTTGAACAACAATTTTCCATCGCGGCTTTACACTCGTCACACTGGATGAAAAGCAAATGACAACCTTCGTTCGCGCAGTTGGTGTGATTATCACAGGGTTTTCCGCACTGGTGGCATTGCGAAACAATATCGTCGGTAATTCTTTCCCCAAGTCGGTGGTCAAAAACGAAGTTTTTCCCGATGAATTTACTTTCAATATTTTCTTCCTTGATCTGGCGCGTATATTCGATGATTCCACCTTCCAGCTGATAAACATTTTTAAAACCCTGATGTTTAAAATAAGCGCTCGCTTTTTCACAACGGATTCCGCCGGTGCAATACATCAGCAGGTTTTTATCTTCTTTATAATCCTGTAATTTTTCGTTGATAATCGGTAAACTTTCTCTGAAAGTTTCCACATCAGGTGTAATCGCTCCTTCAAAATGTCCGACTTCACTTTCATAATGATTTCGGAAATCTACCACAATGGTATTCGGATCTTCAAGCAAAGAATTGAATTCTTTAGCTTTCAGATGAATTCCATTATTGGTAACATCAAAAGTTTCATCATTTAACCCATCCGCCACAATCTTATGCCGCACTTTGATGGTTAATTTTAAAAACGAATGGTCATTGTGTTCTATCGCTTCATTCAGGCGGATTCCCTTCATGAAATCATAAGCTTCCAATGTTTCGCGGAAAGCTTCCAGATTTTCTTCAGGAATACTCATCTGAGCATTTATTCCTTCGTGAGCAACGTAGATTCTGCCAAGCGCATCGAGGGCGTTCCAGGCTATAAATAATTCGTCGCGAAATTGTTTGAGATTTGGGATTTTGGCATACGCATAGAAAGACAAAGTAAGGCGCTGCTTACCGGCTTCATCAATTAATTGAGCTCTTTCTTCTGCGCTTAAAGTGTTGTACAGTTGCATGCTATAAACGGTTTAAGTGAGAAAATTTTTGCAAATATAACCATTCCGCCAGGAAACGGAAAATTTAGAATCTTTATTTGGGCAGACATTTCCGCCCTCCGTTCCCGCTTTTTTGCAAATTTCCTACCGCTTTCCCGATGCGAAAATTTGCAAAAAGAGCTCCACTCAGGTCGGGCTGCAATTTCTAGCCGCTAAAATCAGTAATTTTCGTAAATATATTTAAGGATGTTCTGGTCGGTTTCCGTGAACGGAACTTTTCGCCTTGCCATCGCCAGTTCCGCGACTTCATAGGCTTTTTCAAGTTTGAATTTCTCGTCACCTTTCATTCCGCCCCAGGAAAAACTCTCAATTAAATTCGGCGGAAAACCCGATTTAAAAATATTGGCTGCTACGCCTACTACCGTTCCGGTGTTAAATTGAGTATTGATCGCAGATTTCGAATGATCGCCCATAATTAAGCCCGCAAATTGCAGCCCTGTAGAGGCAAATTTTTTCGTTTTATAATTCCACAACTTTACGACGGCGTAATTGTTTTTCAGGTTGGAGGAATTCGTGTCAGCACCGAGATTACACCATTCTCCAATCACAGAATTTCCGATAAAACCATCGTGACCTTTGTTCGTGTATCCGAAAATTACAATATTGTTCACCTCGCCGCCCACTTTACAGTGCGGACCAATAGTCGTCGCTCCGTAAATTTTTGCACCTAAATTAAATTTAGAACCTTCGCAAAGCGCAATTGGGCCACGCAAATTGCAACCTTCCATTACTTCGGCGTTTTTACCGATGTAAATTTTTCCGGTTTTCGTATTCAAAGTTGAAAATTCCACCTCCGCGCCTTCTTCGATAAATAAATCTTTTTCGTCACCCAAAAATCCGTTGGTAGCCGAAAGTTTTTGCGAAATTCTGCCTTTCGTCAGCAATTCAAAATCAAAATCCAGCGCTTGGTCATTAAACGAAAATAAATCCGTCGGTTGCGTGAAAAACAAAATTTCTTCCTCAATATCCGTCATTTTATTGATTTGGCTCAAAGAAAAGTTTTCCATATTAATTCGCACTGCAAGCAGTTCATCCTTGTAAACCAAAGCTTCACCCAATTTCAAATCTTTTATCTGAGCTAAAATCGCAGGCGTTGGTAAAAAGTTCGGAACCAAAAAAATGCTCTCTTTAGCGGCATATTTTTTAAATTTTTCCTGCAGATAATCTTCCGTCAAGTAAGAAACATCGGAAATTTCCAGCAATTTCTGCCATCTTTCGGAAAAAGTCAGGATTCCGCAGCGCATTTCTGCGACGGGGCGTGTGAACGTAAGTGGTAAAAAATCTTCCCAGAACTGGGCATCGGAAAATACAAGCTGCATGTGATAGATGTTAGGTGTTGGCTGTAAGATAATCGATAAAAAATTGCAAATAAAAATACCATTTTTTACCGAAAATAACTTCAAAAAATTGGAATAAAAAAAGTCTTTCAAAAAAAATTGAAAGACTTTAGTTCTAAAAATTCGGCGCTTATTTCGCGAATTTTTTGTATTTGTTCATGAATTTGTCAACTCGACCTGCTGTATCAACTAATTTCACTTTTCCGGTATAGAAAGGGTGAGAAGTTGAAGAGATCTCCATTTTTACCAATGGATAAGTTTCTCCTTCATATTCAATCGTATCTTTGGTATCTGCTGTAGATTTGCAAAGAAACACCTCGTCGTTACTCATATCTTTGAAAACAACAAGTCTATAATTTTCTGGGTGGATTCCGTTTTTCATAACTTATTTTATTATTAATAATTAAAGCTTTGCTTTCGAAATAGTAATGGTATTTCTCTGCTAAATTTTAGACCGCAAAAGTACAATTATTTTTTTAATCTACAAATACATCACCTATTAAAATTAAAACTTTACACCTCAACATTTTTAATTAAATTTGAAAAATCTGTATTCTTTCCTCTATGAACAGCTATAAAACCATTCTTGCCACCGTTTTTTTTCTGCTTTTGGCGGTTTTAAGCTGTACGCGCGATGACATCGAATTTGAAAATCCTTCAAAACTTTTACGTGTTTCTGCTGACACGGTTTTTCTGGACACGGTTTATAATCAGGTTCGTTCCGAAACTTATGCGGTGAAACTGTACAACGACGAAAACAAGGATGTGCTGATTCCTGAAATTTCCCTTAAAAAGGGCGAAAATTCTCTGTATAGAATTAATGTTGACGGAAAATCCGGCACCACGTTCCGCGAGGTTCCGTTAAGAAAAAAAGACAGTCTTTATATTTTTGTTGAAATTGCGCCCGTTGCAAACGCTCCGGAAGCAATTGCCGAAGATTTCATCAGCGTAAAAAGCGCCGCCGGAACTCAGGAAATCACCTTGTTTTCTGTGGTTCAGGACGCAGAATTTTTTATTGAAAACAAAACCAATCCAAATATTCTTACCGAAAATACGACCTGGAACAACGAAAAAGCAAAAATCATTTTCGGTGATTTGACGCTTGCATCGGGAAAAACTTTAGACATAAAAAAAGGAACCAAGGTTTATTTCTTTAAAAACAGCGGCCTGAAAATTTCAAAAAACGCGACTTTAAATATTACCGGAGATTTGGGCAATGAAGTAATTTTCCGCGGTGACCGAAATGATCCGCGTTACGACACCATTCCGAAAAACTGGAACCGGATTTCGCTTGACGAAAATGCGAAATTAAATATGAATTACGTGAAAATCTTCGGCGGAACGCGTGGCTTAGAACTTAATCACGCGACTGCAAACATCGAAAACAGCATCATTCACACACATCAGGAATACGGTGTTTACGCCGTAAACTCCGTGGTAACCACAAAAAATTTGGTGATGAATAATTGCGGCGAAGCGGATTTTGGTATTTTTAAAGGCGGAACGTATAACATCATTCATTCCACGCTCGCGAATTACTGGGATTTAAATCCGTCTTTGCCGGCGCTTGGCTTGTATGCCACAAACGAATTTAATAACGGAACTTCCCCGGAACAAGGTGCTTTAACTTTAAACATCCGAAATTCCATTATTTATAACAAGCGGGAAAATGCGATCGTTTTTAAACCAACTTCGGGGCAAATTTTCAATTATCAAATACAAAATTCTTTGCTGAAATACGGAACTAATGCAGGTTTTAATTTCGATTCAAATCAAAATGTCATTAATTCCCTTAAAAACGAAGACCCGAAATTCCAAAATTATTTCACCGAAAAACTGAATTTAAGGTTGAAAGACGATTCACCGGCAAAAGGAAAAGGAAATACCGCGGTTGCGGCGACGGTTGCTTTGGATATTGTAAAAGTTTCCCGACTCGTAAATCCAAGTTTAGGCGCCTATCAATAATTAAAAAATTTGCCCTTAAAGCAGCAAGAATGGAAATCACCAAACTACAGAACGAAGTTGATGAATGGATAAAAACCGTGGGGGTCCGCTATTTTAATGAGCTGACGAATATGGCGATGCTTACTGAAGAAGTGGGCGAAGTCGCGCGAATTATTGCGCGCAGATATGGTGAACAAAGCGAAAAAGAATCTGATAAAACGAAAGATTTAGGTGAAGAATTGGCGGATGTGCTGTTCGTGACTTTATGCCTGGCAAACCAAACCGGCACGGATTTACAGGCAGCTTTCGACCGAAAAATGAAAAGCAAAACCGAGCGTGACAAAGAGCGTCATCAGAATAATAACAAACTAAAATAACCACGCGAAATTGCGGTTCAAGAAAGAAAATGCAGCTGGAAAAATCAATTTTAAAAGACAATGAAACCGTTGAAATCAGCGGTTCGAAAAGTATTTCAAACCGTCTCCTCATCCTTAATCAGTTATACGATAACTTGATTATTGAAAACCTTTCAACTTCGCAGGACACACAGCTTTTGCAAGCCGCGCTGGAAAGTTCAAATGAAACCATTGATGTTCACCACGCGGGAACTGCGATGCGTTTTCTAACATCCTATTTCGCGATGGAGGACGGAAAAACCACTATTTTAACCGGTTCCGAACGGATGAAACAGCGTCCGATAAAGTTTCTGGTCGATGCGCTGCGCGACTTGGGCGCAGAGATTTCTTACCTTGAAAATGAAGGTTTTCCACCTTTAAAAATAACCGGCAAAAAGCTGCAAAAAAATACGGTCTCCATTCCTGCGCACGTCTCCAGCCAGTTTATTTCCTCATTAATGTTAATCGGCGCGAAGCTGGAAAACGGTTTGAAAATAAATTTAGTTGGTGAAATTACTTCGAGGCCGTATCTCGAAATGACTTTAAAATTGTTGAGGACCATCGGAATACACACCGAATGGACCGAACAGACCATTGAAATTTCCGCCGGAGTTTCCATTGAAAACGCTTCGCAAACTCTGAAAATACAGACAGAAAGCGACTGGAGTTCCGCGTCGTATTATTACTCGCTTGCGGCAATCGGCCGGAAAAGTATTAATTTGAAATCTTTCCGTCCGTATTCATTGCAGGGCGATTCCGTTATCAAGGAAATTTACTGGACGTATTTCGGAGTGAACACCATTTCCGAAGGTGCGGAAAGCAAAATTTCACTGCTTCCGGAAAGTTCTTTTGTTTTGCCGGAAAAAGTTGAAATCAATATGAACGACTGTCCGGACATTGCGCAAACTTTGTGCGTTACCGCGACAGCTTTGCAGATTCCTTTTGAAATTACAGGACTTTCCACTTTAAAAGTGAAAGAAACCGACCGTTTGGTTGCGCTGAAAAATGAACTTTTCAAAATCGGCTGCATTTGTGAAATAACTGAAGATTCTATTGCCTCTGTAAAATTTTTCGAGGCAAATGACCATATTTTTATCGAAACCTATAACGATCACCGCATGGCGATGAGTTTTGCACCTTTTTGCTTAATAAAATCACTTGAAATTAAAAATTCCAGCGTTGTAGAAAAATCTTACCCAAACTTTTGGAAAGATTTTCGGCAGGTTTTGCAATAATTTATCTGAATAAAAATGACAATAATAATCACCGGTACCTCGGCCGGAATTGGTTTCACACTCGCCGAATATCTTGGCAAGAAAGGACACAAAGTTTTTGGACTGAGCAGAAAAAATGTGGAATCCGAATTTTATAAAACGATTCCCACCGATATTACCGATCCGGCACAAGTGGAAAATGCTATTGCTGAAATTTTGAAAACCGATATACGCATCGATGTGCTCATCAACAACGCCGGAATGGGAATGGTCGGTCCGGTTGAAGATTCTTCGAAAGAAGAAATTTTAAAATTATTCAATCTGAATCTCGTCGGTTCGGTGCAGATGATGAGCGCGGTTTTGCCGAAAATGCGTGAGCAGAAAAGTGGCAAGATCATCAACATTTCCAGCATCGGCAGCGAAATGGGTTTACCTTTCCGTGGGTTTTATTCCGCTTCCAAATCGGCGCTGGATAAAGTGACTGAAGCCATCCGCTACGAAGTTTCGCCGTGGAATATTCAGGTTTGTGCGCTGCATTTGGGCGATATTAAAACCAGAATCGCCGAAAATCGGGTAAAAACCAATGTTTCCGAACCTTACCAAAAAACGTTCGGAAAAGTATATGGTTTAATGAATTCTCACGTCGATGACGGCACAGAACCACAAGAAGTCGCAGAATACATTGAAAAACTGCTCGCGAAAAAATCCTGGAAAGCACATTTTTATTTCGGCAAATTCGGTCAAAAAATTGGTGTTCCGCTGAAATGGCTTTTATCACAGAATTTCTACGAAAACCTGATGCGGAAATACAACAAAATCGACTAAAATTATTTGTTTTCGCTGAGTCTTAAAATATCACCAAAAACGCCGCGTGCCGTAACTTTTACGCCTGCACCCGCTCCTATAATCACCAGCGGATTTTCACCATAATTTACAGTATAAATTTCAAAAATAGAATCTGAGCCTTTCAATTGTCCAAGCGCTGAATTTGCCGGAACCGAAATAAGCTGAACATCCAGCTTACCTTTCTCCTGCTGTAAATCGCCGTGTAGTTCGCCGATATAGCGCAGCACGTGACCGTCTTCTTGATTTTTTTTGAGATTTTCAAAAATTCCGTCCAGTTCGGGCAGATTTTCCGAAAATTCCGAAACGCTCACTTTTTGCAGATTTTTGGGAACCAAATTTTCGATGTTAATATCTGAAAATTCATTTGCCAAATCCAGTTCGCGTGCCAAAATTAGAAGTTTCTTCGCAACATCATTTCCGGACAAGTCTTCTCGCGGATCAGGCTCGGTAAAACCTTTCGAAATCGCTTCTTTTAAAATGTCAGAAAACCTGTCGTCGCGAACGGAGAAATTATTAAAAATATAGCTCAGCGACCCGGAAAAAACACCTTTAATGCGCGTAATATTTTCACCCGAAAGATGCAGCAATTTAATGGTATACATGAGCGGTAAACCGGCTCCGACATTGGTTTCGTAGAGATATTTTTTATTCTTTTTCCGCAAAACATTACGCAAATCGCGGTAATCGGAAATGGGTAAAGTGTTGAAAATTTTATTGGACGAAACCAAATCAAAACTATTTTCCGCAAGAAAAACATAATTCTTTGCCAGCGTGGCACTTGCTGTTACATCCACTGCAACTAAATTTTCCAGGTGATGACGCTGCGCGAAAGTAACGAGCTTTTCAACATCCGGTTTTTCCTCCGCATGCGAAATCTCCTGCTGCCAGCTTTCAGAAAAACCTTCGGTATTAAAAGCAACTTTTTTCGAATCTGCGATGGCAAAAATTCTCAAATCGAGTTTTTTCCGGTTTCTGATGTCTTCCGTTCTGTCCAAAATCTGATTGATAAGTGTAGCACCAACTTTTCCGTGACCGAAAATAGCGAGATGAACCGTTTTTGGTTTCGAAAAAATTTCGGCTTCCAGGATGTTTTTTGCTTTTTCACCTTGTGAAGAAGTCACCACCAAACTGACTTTATTTTCTGCGGAATTTTGGTTTAAAATCAACGGGAAAACATTGTTACGTGCGAGCTCGGTCATAATTTTATTGAAATCTTTAACGACAAAACTTAAAACCGAAACATTATTGATGCTATAAATCTGCCGCACTTTGCCGCTTTTTCTTTCGTTTTCAAACTCGTCGATTAGGCAGTTTACAGCTTTTTCGGAATCGGAATCGGTCACTAAAACGGAAATACCGTTTTCTGCAGCCTGTTGCGAAATAACGCCAACGCTGATTCTGGCGTACGTCAACGCTTTAAAAATTCTGCCGTCAATACCAACTTCGCCCAGAAAATCTTTTCCTTCAAATTTGATGATGGCTTTATTTTTCAAAATTTTTATTTCAGCTCTGTTTTTCATTAAAATGGATTTAAAAATGTTTTTATTTAAAAATGAAACATTCAGCTATTTTAAATAATCGAAATGCTAAAACTGAAAAATATGCCGTTACAAGGGCAATTTTTTTCAAAATGAAAAACGCAAAACTGCTATCAGAAAAATCGCCTGATATAAAAATTGAATGGTATAATTTAATAGTTTGTAGCAGAGTTTTCAATTTTTTAAAATAAATAAATTGAAAATGCTACCGGAAAAGTGGTAAAAAAGTTTCTGTTATCTTCTCCCGATATATCGAGGTAGAATGTAGCACCTTCTCCGTTGCCGAAGGGTTGCCAAGGTATCATAGAGTCTAATCTCTCCACCTTTCTTAATAACATTTTCAGTATGTGAATGAACTTAATCTGCTGCAAAGAAAAGCAATAAAAACACAACAAGCAATTTTTCATAATTTTTTATTTCCTAATTTCGCGGCAGAAATTTTTTTTAGGAGATGACAACCGAACGAGAAAGAATGCTGGAGGACGAATGGAAAACCTGGGGCCCATATGTAAGCAACAGGCAATGGGGAACGGTGCGCGAAGATTACAGCGCCACCGGAAATGCCTGGGGATACAGCACTTACGATGATGCGATGAGCCGCGCTTACCGCTGGAGTGAAGATGGAATTGCAGGAATTTGCGACACGAAACAATACCTGTGTTTCGCACTTTCTTTCTGGAATTACAAAGATAAAATGCTAAAAGAACGATTTTTCGGGCTGAGCAATCACCAGGGAAATCACGGCGAAGATGTAAAGGAACTGTACTATTATCTCGACAATACGCCAACACATTCTTACATGAAAATGGTGTATAAATATCCGATCAATGAATTTCCATACACCGATTTAATCGAAGAAAACCGCCGCCGCAGCAAGCGTGAACCGGAATATGAAATCTTTGATACCGGGATTTTTGACAATAATGAATATTTTGATATTTTTATTGAATACGCGAAAATTCACCACGACGATATTCTCATCAGAATTTCGGTGAGCAACAGAAGCAACGAGAAAGCGCCAATCGCGATTTTACCTACTTTATGGTTCCGCAACAACTGGAAATGGGGCTACGGAACGTATGAACCTGAATTAAAATCTACGCGACCAGACATCATCGATATTGAACACGGCTCTATTTCTGCTAAAAAACTGTATTCCAGAAACAAAAACTGCCAGGCTTTTTTCTGTAATAACGAAACCAATCCGGAAGTTATCCCGAACACGAAAACAGAAGCAAAATTTTACAAAGACGGCATCAATAATTTTGTTTTACACGGCGACGAAAACGCTATAAATCCCGAAAAAAAAGGCACTAAAGCAAGCTTTTTTTTAGAAGCTGAAATTGAAGGCGGTGAAACTCAGGTTTTCGACTTCAGGATGAGTCCGCACGATATGGAAGACGCTTTTTTCGATTTCGATGAGGTTTTTCATTTGCGGAAAAATGAAGCAGACGAATTTTACGGCGACGTCCAGTGTCAGATTGAAGACGAAGAAGAAAAAAACATACAAAGACAGGCATTTGCCGGACTTTTATGGAATAAGCAATTCTACCATTATAATGTTTCAAAATGGCTGAAAGGTGATCCGCAACTGGAAGCGCCGCGCAATTTCAACCATTTTGTACGCAATATGGAATGGGAACATATGCAGAACAAAGACATTATTTCCATGCCCGATAAATGGGAATACCCATGGTTTGCGACCTGGGACTTGGCTTTTCACTGCGTTCCGTTTGCCATTTTAGATTCCGATTTTGCCAAATGCCAGCTGAAACTGCTGACCAAAGAATGGTATATTCACCCGAACGGACAATTGCCGGCGTACGAATGGGATTTCAGCGATGTAAATCCGCCAGTTCATGCCTGGTCGACTTTCCGCGTTTTTAAGATTGATGAAAAAATGCACGGAAAGCCGGATATTCCTTTTCTGGAAAGCGTTTTCCAAAAACTATTATTGAATTTCACCTGGTGGGTGAACCGGAAAGATAAAAACGGAAATAATGTCTTCGGCGGCGGCTTTTTAGGTTTGGATAATATCGGCGCATTTGACCGAAATATGCAGTTTAAAAACGGTGATCACCTGGAACAGGCCGACGGTACGAGTTGGATGGCAATGTTTGCTTTAAATATGATGCGGATTTCTATGGAGCTAGCACTATATAATGCTGTTTATGAAGATATGGCGATTAAGTTTTTCGAACATTATCTTTATATCGCCGAAGCCATGGAAAATCTGGGTGACAAGAAAAATGGCCTTTGGAACGAAAATGACGGTTTTTTCTATGATTTGCTTCAATTAAATAACGGTGATTCAAAATCCCTGAAACTCCGCAGTATTGTGGGATTAATTCCGCTTTTTGCCGTAGAAATCATTGAACATGAAACGCTGGAAAAACTGCCGAATTTCCGCGAACGGATGGAATGGATTCTAAAAAATAAACCCGATCTAGCGGACTTGGTTTCACATTGGGAAGTTGAAGGCCAAGGCGGAAAACACCTCATGAGCATTTTGAGAAAAACGCGGCTGAAACGAGTGTTGAGCCGCATGGTTGATGAAAAAGAATTTTTATCGGATTACGGAATTCGCTCCATGTCGAAATATTACGAAAACGATCCTTTTGTTTTTAATATTGACGGGCAGGATTTCGTGGTGAAATATACGCCTGCAGAAAGTGACAGCAGCATGTTTGGCGGCAACAGCAACTGGCGCGGCCCGATTTGGTTCCCGATTAATTTCCTGATTGTAGAAAGTCTGCAACGCTTCCATTATTATTATGGCGACAGCCTTCAAATCGAATATCCGACGGGCAGTTTGGAAATGCGCAATCTGGATTTTGTGGCGAATGATTTGAGCAAGCGCCTCTACTCCATTTTCAGTAAAGATGAAAACGGAAACCGACCGTTTAACGGCGGAAACGAATTTTTGAATCAAAACGAATTTTTCAAAGATTACGTGATGTTCCATGAATATTTCAATGGTGATACCGGCGAAGGAATTGGCGCCTCACACCAAACCGGCTGGACGGCGACCATCGCAAAACTTATCCAGCCAAGAATGGGTTCGCGGCCTGCTTAAATTTAATAAAATTTTAGAAATATAAAAATTTCGTGCTTTTAGCGCGGAATTTTTAGTTTTTAAAATACGGTGCACCAAATTTCTGATAAGCAAAGTACAGCAGAAGTAACCAAAAAAACACGATTATAACGCCGAAAATCCAGCTGGTTTTCTGAAGCTTTTTCGGATTTTCCGCAACGTTTTTCCGGGCTTCTTCCAAAATGTTTTTTGGTATTAAATTTATCGACCACATAATTAAAAGAAGCACGATGATGAGGTCATCAAGAATGCCGAGAACCGGAATAAAATCCGGGACTAAATCTATTGGACTCAGCATATAACCAACCGTGAGGCCAATCACCAGTTTCGCCAGCAAAGGCGTTACTTTTGGACTTTTTCTTTTATTTGGTCTAAAAATTTCACACTTTTTCGCCGTTAACGAAAACTTCGTAAGTCACCGTGACATTTGGCTCCATGGTTTTGGAAACCGAACAGTATTTCTCAAAAGAAAGCGAGGCAGCGCGCTCGGCTTTTGCATGATCAATATTTCCTTGCAGAAAAAATTTCACCAAAATATTTTTAAAAGGTTTTGCTTCGTCTTTCTGAATTCTTTCGCCTTCAACTTCCGCGGAAAAGCCGGTGAGTTCCTGTCTTTGTTTCTTTAATATCGAAACCATATCAATTCCGCTGCAGCCCGCGACAGCCATCAAAATAGTTTCCATGGGCGAAACGCCTGTCGTTCCAGGCGATTCAGAAATATTATCCAAAAGAATTTTGTTGCCCAAAGCGTTGGTGCATTCAAACAAATAATCGTCGTTCAGGCGGTTTAGTGTTATTTTCATTAATAATATTTAATCCAAATTTAAAACTTTAATCTTGAAAAAAACAGGCTTTTAACAGCCAAAAAATATCAATTAAAATTATTTTGTTAATTTTAAACCACCAAAAAAAAGACAAATATGAACTACAGCAACAACCGCTCAGGAAACGGCGGCATAATTACACTCTCAAACGATGAAGAAATTGGCAGATTGACTTATACAATTGCTCCCGAAGAAAATAAAATGATCATTTCGTACGTCCTTGTTCACCCGAAATTTGAAGGCCGCGGAATGGGAAAATATCTCGTGCAAGAAGGAATAAAATTCGCGCGCGAAAACAACTGGAAAATTTACCCGCACTGCTCCTACGCGCGTTCAGTAATGAACCGGATGAACGATGTAGACGATATTTTGATGCAACGCTAAAACAAAAAAAATCCCCTAAATAAGGGGGATTTTTTTATACCGAAATTTTACGGTTTGCTGATGTGGTAATACGCCAGCATTTTGTAATACAGCTTCGCCGCTAAAAAAGCCGTAGGTTTTGGCATCGGCGAATCCATGAGTTCCACAATGTCGAAAGCAACAACGTTGCATTTTTCAAAAACCTTGCGGAGCAATTCTAAAGTTGGATACCACTGCAATCCTCCTGGTTCCGGAGTACCGGTTGACGGCGCGATTGACGGATCAAAAGCATCCAAATCGATGGTAATGTACACGTTTCCGGAAACTTTTTCCAGCACGTCATTCACCCAATTTTCGTTGTTTGCAATTTCATGCGCGAAAAAGCACTGCTCTTTGTTCACATACTGCATTTCTTCAATGTCACACGAACGTATTCCGATCTGAACCAAATTATGTTTCTGGCTTGCTTCAAAAACCGCGCAGGCGTGATTGGAAGTGGAACCGTGAAAATCGGGACGCAAATCTGTATGAGCATCGAGTTGTAAAACCGTAAGATTTTCAAATTTCTCGCCTACCGCGCGGATGGAACCAATGGAAACCGAATGTTCCCCACCGAAAAGCGTGAAAAGTTTGTCGTCGTAATTAAGTAGTTCCCTTGTCTTGTTGTAAACCGCTTCCGTCATGGCTTCCGGCGAAGATTTTTCGGAAATTTCGCCAGCCAGGAAGACACCTTCCAAATACGGTTCGGTTCCGGTTTCGATGTCATATAATTCCATATTTTCGGAAGCGTCTAAAAAAAGCTCCGGACCTTTGTCGGCGCCTTTTCCCCAGGTTGAAGTTCCGTCGTACGGAACGGTAACAAGCACCACTTTTGAAGTTTCAAATTGTGCGTTTTCTTCAGGAATGCCGGCGTATGTTTTCATAGTATTTTTGAATTAAGATTGATGAAATTTAAGATTTCAAAGATAAAAATTTCAACAGACTTCACCGAATTTTCAGTTTGCTTAAAAAATGTAAAAACGAAAAAACTGCCGTTTTAAGGGGAAATAAATTGCTTTCGGAAATATTCAGCGTTATTCAGCCCTTATTTCCTATTTTTGTAAAAACCGCAAATGCCACTAAAAGCAGTATTATTCGATATGGACGGCGTCATCGTCGATACAGAACCACTTCACCGAAAAGCATATTTTAAAATGTTCGATGATTTGGGGATTGTGGTGCCGGAAGATCTTTACACCACATTTACGGGTGCTGCAACGAAAAAAGTCTGTTCTGTATTGATCGAAAAATATGGCCTGAATGCCAACATTAATGAACTGGCGGCGATTAAACGAAAATATTTTAAATATTTCTTTTACCACGATGAAGATTTTGCTTTGCTTCCCGGCGTTGAAGATCTGATTAAAAACTATTTCGAAAACGGAATTAAACTTGTGTTGGCCTCTTCGGCGAGTATGGTGACGATTGATATGGTTTTTGAAAAGTTCAAGTTGGCAAAATATTTTATCGGAAAAATAAGTGGTGATGATTTAAAAGAATCCAAACCAAATCCGGAAATTTTTCTGCTTGCTGCGGAAATCGCGCAGGAACCGAAAGAAAACTGCGTTGTCATCGAAGATTCTACGAACGGAATTTTAGCCGCTCATAATGCCGGAATTTTCTGCGTCGCCTACAAAAGCGAACATTCTCTTCATCAGCATTACGAAAAAGCCAATCTGCTGATTTCTGATTTCTCCGAGATTACGACAGAAAAAATTAGCCTCTATTTTTAGGTTTTTTTTGAAAACTTAAACCAAAAAAAATCAGCTTTAATTTTTGTTACTTTCGAAAACTTACATGAAAAAAAATCGCTATTATTTCCTGGTTTTTTTTGTTTTAGCGAAGTTGAAGGCGCTGCAATTCTAGCCCCGATGGGAACGGCATCCTTTTTCTGCCGATAAAATCGGCAGAAAAAGATACAGTGGACAGCGGGAAATAGCTCCTAAAAAAAAGAAGCAACTTACCGCTGCTTCTTTCTAATAAATTTCCTGCTTAATAGCCCAGTAATTTTAAGACATCATCAGGTTTCTGTTCGTCTCGGAAAACCGAATAGGTAAAGTTTCCATCGGCATCTTTGTCGATCAAAATATGTTTGGGCTGAGGCATCAAACAGTGGTGAACGCCGCCGTAACCGCCGATGGTTTCCTGGTACGCGCCGGTGTTGAAAAAGCCGATGTACAGAGGTTTTGTATCGCTGAAAACCGGCAGATAAATGGCGTTGGTGTGCTGTTCGGAGTTGTAATAATCGTCGGAATCGCAAGTAAGTCCGCCGAGGAATACGCGCTCGTAGGTATCTTCCCAACGGTTGAGCGGCAACATGATGAATTTGCGGGAAATCGCCCAGGTATCGGGAAGTGTGGTCATGAACGAGGAATCGATCATGTTCCATTTTTCGCGGTCGTTCTGGCGTTTTTGTGAAATGATTTTGTAAAGGTGACCGCCGCTTTCGCCAACGGTAAAACTACCAAATTCGGTATAGATGTTCGGTTCTTCAACGCCTTCTTCTTCGCAGAATTTTTTAATTTGGGATACGATTTCGTTCACCATGTATTGGTAATCATAATCGAAATTCAAAGAGGTTTTAATTGGAAAACCGCCGCCGATATTCAGCGAATCAACTTCCGGAGCAATTTTTTTCAAACGGGCGTAAACGCGCAGACATTTGTAAAGCTCGTTCCAGTAATACGCAGTGTCTTTGATGCCGGTATTGATGAAAAAATGCAGCATTTTGAGGCGCGCGTTCGGGTGTTCCGCGATTTTCTGGCTATAATACGGGATGATATCTTTGTAACCAATGCCAAGTCTGGAGGTATAAAATTCGAACTTTGGTTCTTCTTCGGAAGCGATTCGGATTCCGATGTTGAAAGTGGTATCTATGCTTTCGGTGAGTTTGTCGAGCTCGCGGTAATTATCTAAAATCGGCGTGATGTTGTGAAAGCCGCTATTGATAAGCCCCGAAATTTTCGCGAGATAATCGTCGGTTTTAAAACCGTTGCAAATCACTTCGACATTTTTGTCAAACTTTCCTTTTTCGTACAATGATTTCACAATATCCATGTCGTACGCGGAGGAAGTTTCAATTGAAATATCGTTTTTCAACGCTTCTTCCAAGACAAAGGCGAAGTGACTCGATTTGGTGCAATAGCAGTAACGATAATCTTTTTTATAATCGTTGATTTCAAAAGCTTCCTTAAACCAGGCTTTTGCACGCTGAATATTGGTAGAAATTTTCGGCAGATAATTAAATTTCAAAGGCGTGCCAAACTTCTCAACGACCTCCATAAGCGGAATATCGTGAAAACTGAGACTATTTTCGGTAACACTGAATTCTTCGGTGGGAAAATAGAGGGTCTGGTCTATAAGTTCTGAATATTTAATTTTCATGCTAAATCTGAAGTTGTACTATTATTAAAGACTGCAAAGTTGAGAAAAAAAGTTGGGTTTTTATTTTAAAATTCCGTTAAAGTTCAGCTGCCGGCCGGTGCGAGTGAAAAACCAACAAATCACCATTTTCAAAAGTGATTTTCACGTGATCTTCAACGGCAAAATTTCTTGTGCCGATTCTACTGGTGAGGTTTAAGTTTTCTTTTTTTAAAGGCCAGTTTAGGCCAACAGAAGTCACATTTTCGGTAAACGGAAATGGATATAGCGAAATTTTGCAATGCTGCACATTTTCTAAAACTAAATTTTTCGGTGAGAAAAAATAGGTGCCGAATTCATCAAAAAAAGTAATTTTAAGCGCATCTTTTGCTTTAAAAGCCACGGTTAAATTCCCGAGAAAATGATCCATTTCTCCGCCGGAACCGCCATAAACGTCAACCTCTGGTGCGCCGCGCTGCATCAAGATTTCAAGCGCTTTTTCAAAATCGGTTTTATCCTGATCCGGTGTATAAATAAATTTTTCTTGGTAAATATTTTCATCATTTCCGGAGTGCGAATCGAAATCGCCTGAAATAAAATCAAGCTTTTCAAGCGGAAAATTTTTATTTTTTAAATAATGAAAAGCACCGTCGGTACACGCAATTAAAAAATATGCCTCTAAAGCAGGTAAAATTTGCGGCGGCATACCATTGATAAAAAGTAGCGCTTTACCGGTCATTGGGGTTCCAGTATTCTTCAGGTTCGTTGGCAAGTTTCGAAGCGTGGCGCGCCAAAACAAAAAGATAATCCGACAATCTGTTGAGATATTTCAGCAATTCCGGACGTATTTCTTCGGTCTCATTTAGAAAAACCAAACTGCGTTCTGCGCGGCGGCAAACAGTACGACAAACGTGAAGTGATGTTGCAGATTTTCCGCCACCAGGCAAAATAAAATATTGCAGTGGTTTTAGATCTTGCTCCATTTCGTCCATCCAATGTTCCAATTCTTCAATTTCTTTTTCCGAAATTTCGAGTGCTAAACGCGATTTTCCGTTTGCCATCTTTAATTTATCCGTTGGAGTTGCAGATTCTGAACCGACGGTAAAAAGATCAAACTGAATTTTTTTAAGCTGAGAAAGCACCTGTTCATCAGTAATTTCGCTTTTCGCCACACCGATAAAAGAGTTAAGCTCATCGATGGTTCCGTAAGCTTCCACCCGAGCGGACGCTTTGGAAACCCGCGTGCCGCCGTAGAGCGCAGTTTGGCCTTTGTCGCCGGTTTTTGTATAGATTTTCATGGGTTTTACTTTGATGTAAATTTAAGGATTTTAAAACTGTTGCCAGAACTTCCGCGTTCGCGTAATTTTAAAACTTAAATGTTTTTTAAAGTTTTTTGTAATAATTTCAAAACTTTTTTATCCAATAGATAGAAAACACAAAAATTTGCCGTTGAAACAGCCAAAATTTTAAAAATGAAAATAAAAATTTACCACCTGAAAATCCGCACTAATGACCTACGAATTTGACGAGCTTTACCGGGAATTTTCGCCGCGTATTTATAAACTTTGTTTGAGTTATTCGGGTGACCGGCTTTTTGCGGATGATCTTCACCAGGAAACCTGGATCGCGGTCTGGCACAGTTTGCCGAAGTTTCGGAACGAAAGTAAAATCGGAACCTGGATTTACCGAATCGCAATAAATACGTGTCTGGTCGGACTGAAAAAAGAAAAAAACAAGGCAGATGACTCGGAAAAAATATTATCGAAACTGGTTTACGAGGAAACGCAGGACAATTCGAAAGAAATCAACCGTTTATACGAATCCATCAGCAAACTGAAGGAAAATGAAAGAATTATTATTACGTTGGTTTTAGAAGAAAAGGCCTACGAAGAAATCGCAGAAATCACCGGAATTACCGAGAACAATCTGCGTGTAAAAATCCACAGAATTAAAAAAGAACTTCAGCAAATCTATAGCAGCCATGGAAGAATTTAAAAATCTGGAAAACCTCTGGAAAACCTCGGAGACAAAAATTCCGGCTAAAAACGACCAAATTTCTAAAATTAAAAACAACCGTATGAAACTGAAAAACACTTACACCAAAGGCGCAATTCTGCTCGTCGCAACAGGAATTTTCATCCTGATTTTAATGACAACTTTCGATGCCAAAATCTTAACATTACCAATTGTTTCGGCGATGGTTATTATTTCGCTGGTTTGCTTTCTACAAGCTGGTTTAATGTTTTTTACCGCGAAAAAAATCAGCGGCATTGATGAAACGCAAACACCGGCTTCTCACCTTCAGCAATGGCTGGAATTTCGCGAATTCCAGAAAAAACTTCGCCACTGGAACATGCCGGTTTACTATATTTTGCTCAGCCTCGCGCTCGGCGTTTATATGTTTGAATTGCTGAAAACGGTGGATCTGTGGAAAATGCTTCTGGCTTTTGCCATAACGTATTCGTGGCTGCTTTTTGCTTATTTTTATCTCGGAAAAAAAGAGGTAAAAAAACAGGACGCAAAAATGGACAGAATTATTTCGGAGCTTAAAAATCTCGAAAACCAGTTCAACTAAAATTTAAAGCCGGAAATTTTTTCCGGCTTTTTTGCTATATTTTTTCTAAAATAATCTTCCAGAGCGGTCGGTTATAAGTTCGAAAAAAGTTCACGTGTCCGATTTCAAGTTTTGGAGATTCCTTCACCCAAACTTTTCGGTAGGTTTTTCGGAGGTTTGGATACACATTTTTCATCAGATTTTCCATGCCTTTCATCGTCACCCACGGGTCGTCTTCCGCATAAATAATCAAAGTTTCCTGATCTAAATTTTCGGCGTTATTTGCGCCAATTTTTTCATAAAGCCTTTTGGTGGATTTCTTATTTATAATTAAAGTTTTCCAGTCGTACGCCACGCCTTTCGGTAAAGATTCGCCTAAACCAAAACGGTGCGCTGGGAAATAACCAAATATTTCAGACAGAATCGGCAGTGCAATTCCGAAACCCAAAAAGCCGGCAACAGCAACTTTTAAACTCAAATTTGAAAGTTGTGCATCCTGAGTCGCCACAAAAATAAATTTGCTGAAAATCGCAGAATCTTGGTTCATTCCGACAATTAACGCGCCTACGGAATGTCCCAGACAATATTTCAATTCCTCCGGATATTCCTGCCGGATATAATAGGTGAGCGTTTTAAAATCTACGGTTCCCCAGGTGCGCATATTTGCCGCAAAACCGACTAATTTTTTCGGTTTAGATTCACCAATGCCGCGGTAATCGTAAGTGACGACAGTGAAACCATTTTCAGCAAAATATCGAGCGAAAGAAAAATACACTTGCTGTTTCACACCGGTTGCGGAATTGATGAGCAAAACTTTTCCGTTTGAAATTTTTGGTTCAAAAACTTTAACAAAAAGCGGAAAATTATCGGAGGTTTTTAAAGTTAGCTCTTTCATCATAAAAAAATTCCACTAAAAAAAGTGGAATTAATATTTAAAAATATAAAATTTCAAGCTTTAAATTTAATAAAGCGATATGTTTGAAATAGCAAATTATTCTGAAACAATGTCTTTCATATAAGGTAAACCACGCTGTGAACCACGGTTTTTGGTAACTTTTAGGGAGACATCATTCCCAAAGCGCACACAATCATCAATAGAATTTTGGTGGCAAAGTGCAACCGCAAATCCACCCGCAAATGCGTCGCCCATTCCCATTTTATGAAGCACAGAATCGTGGTCGTTGCGGTAATATTTCATTTCCGTTCCGTTGAAATAAGTGGTGGAATTGGTATCGTCGCGAACGAATAATTTATTAGGGTATTTCCGTAAAATTTCTTCGCGCGGCTGATCGCCGAAAATAATGGAAAGTTCGTTACTTTTGGCGACGATAAAAGTTGCGGAGTCGATAACTTCTTCAGACAGTTTTTTTGCCGGTGACGCATAAAGTCCGATTTTTTTGCCGTTAGAAGCGGTTAATTTTGCAGCATATTCTACGGTTTCCATTGGAATTTCAAGCTGAAGCAAAACCAAATCTGCAGTGCTGAACAGTTTTTCAGCTTCAGCGACATTTTGCGGTTGTAAACAATAATTAGCGCCAGGCACCACAACGATTGAATTTACACCTTTTGCTGCAATTACATAAGCGGTACCGGTCGAAGCTTCTTCGGTTTCTACAACATATCCCACATTTACACCTTCATCAACCAAATTCCGCATTATCTGCTGCCCGAACGGATCCATACCAACCGCTCCGATAAAATAAACGCTCGCGCCCAGACGCGCCGTGGCAACCGCCTGATTGGCGCCTTTACCACCAAAGAAGCTTTCAGATTTCTCTGCCATCACCGTTTCATTCGGTTGCGGCGGATGTTCGGTATTTAAAACTAAATCTATTGAAGAACTGCCAATTACAATAATTTTTGGTTGTTCGGAAGTGATGTTCATTATGGTAAAAAGTATACTTTTAATTAGAAAAATATCGTTGCCTAAAGCTATTAAATAATCTCTATAAATTCACACACCAGTTTTACGGGATTGTTATTTTGGTCAAAACCGATATAGCTTGCGTAAAAACCTTCACCATAGCCGGTTTCGAATGCAAAAAGATTTCCTTCTTTTTCCTGGTGAGGTTTTAGAAATGCATACTGATTAACGGCGCCGTCCTGCTGAAAAAAGTGTTCGTGAAAAAATTCCTCGTAAATACCCATAAAATCTTCACCTTTTCGGTGAAACAAATGTTGCTCCAAACTGTTTAGGTCCTTTTGAGATTCAATATCCATCAAACAACCCATGCCGCTTTCCACCTGAAATCCAAAAATTTCGCCGTCCTGCAGCTCATCCAGGTTCTGTCCTTCCGCTGTGGCGAGTTTCCAGCTGGTAATCGGTGTATTACCGAAAACCACTTCCACGTACGCGATGCAGTTGCTTTCCGCTTCTTTGTGCACCAAAACAGGGAAACTTCCGTGTGGAAACATAGTTGAAAAAGCCGGCATTTCCGCGGTAATCATGGGATCAGAAGCAGTTAAATGTCCGCTGGTGATCAGAAGATTTCCAGCTTCAAAAGTTTCAATTAAAGGATTTTCAATGAAGTTTTTTGTGAATAGTTTCTGGATACTTTCGATGTGCTTCATGATAAAGATTTTAGTTTTTCTTCCAACAATAATAGTTTATCCTGAGCATCTTTCTTTTTTTTCAGCTCAATGTCCACAACCTGCTGTGGTGCTCCCGCCATAAACTTCTCATTTCCTAGCTTTTTTTCCACCGAAATTAAAAACCCGTTCAGATATTTAATTTCTTCTTCAGTTTTAATTTTTTCTTCCGCTAAATCAAGTTTTTCACTGAGTGGAATTGAAACTTCCGTCGCGCCGACTAAAAATGAAAAAGTAGGTTTCTCGGTTTTTTCATTAAATTTAATGGCTTCAATGTTCGCTAATTTCTGGATAAGCTCTTCATTTTCGAACGACGTTGCATTGGTGAAAACATCAACACTTTCGCGCGGCGGAATACCTTTCGTCTGGCGGTAATTCCGAACACCTGAAATGATTTCCTTGGAGATTTCGAAATTTTTGGTCAATTCAGCGTCAAAATTTTCAGCTTTCTTTTGCTGAGCAATAACTAAAGCTTCCGCTGGACTTCTTTCAGCAATATTTTGCCACAATTCTTCCGACAAAAACGGCATGAATGGATGCAATAACTTCAGTAATTCCTCGAAATACTGAATGGTTTGGTCGTAAACGGCGCTCGAAATCGGTTCACCAAAATTTGGCTTCACCGCTTCTAAATACCACGAACAGAAATCGTCCCAAATTAATTTATATAAAAGGTGCAAAGCATCTGAAATCCGGAATTTTTCAAACTGATCGGCAATTTCCACAATGGTTTTATCCATTTGGTTTCCAAACCACGCGATTGCTTGCTCGTCAGATTTATTTGCCGCTAAATCATCATTTTTTTTCCATCCTTGAATCAGCTTATTTGAGTTCCAGATTTTGGTTGCAAAATTTCGGCCTTGTAACATCAAGTCTTCGTCAAATAACAAATCGTTTCCTGCAGCTGAACTCAATAAAATACCAACACGAACGCCGTCCGCGCCATATTTTTCCATTAATTCAATCGGGTCCGGCGAGTTTCCGAGTGATTTCGACATTTTCCGTCTTTGTTTATCGCGGACAATTCCAGTGAAATACACGTTTTTAAACGGAACTTCCTGGCGGTATTCAATTCCGGCCATAATCATAC
Source organism: Kaistella treverensis (assembly GCF_900114045.1). Classification (GTDB taxonomy): domain Bacteria; phylum Bacteroidota; class Bacteroidia; order Flavobacteriales; family Weeksellaceae; genus Kaistella; species Kaistella treverensis. The sequence continues at coordinate 57,250 of NZ_FORQ01000003.1, read as the reverse complement.
GCGCAACCCAGAAAAAGATGATATCCGGGCCGGTAACCAAATCGGAAGTCGGATAATAATAACTAATGTCTTTATTTTCTGGATCTAATAATCCATCAAAAACCGACATTGGCCACAGCCACGAAGAAAACCAGGTATCCAAAGCATCTTCATCCTGACGGAGATCGGAGATTTCGAGATTTGAATTTTGAGATTTTTCGCGCGCAAGAAGCAGTGCTTCATCGATATTTTCAGCTACCACGAAATGTTCTTCGGCGGTTCCGTAGAAATACGCCGGAATTTGCTGTCCCCACCAAAGCTGGCGAGAAATATTCCAGTCGCGGATGTTTTCCATCCAGTGTTTGTAGGTATTTTTGAATTTTTCGGGGTGAAATTTTATCTCGTCATTCATCACCACATCCAATGCAGGCTGAGCAAGCTCCGACATTTTCAAAAACCACTGGACCGAAACTTTCGGTTCTATGATGGCGCCGGTTCTTTCGGATGTTCCGACTTTATTGACGTAATCTTCAGCTTTCAGCAAAAGATGTTTTTCCTCCAGCTCCTTTACGATTTCCTTGCGGACAACAAAACGGTTTTTACCGGCATAATGCTGCCCGTGCTCATTCAAATTCGCATCGTCATCCAGTGAATCAATCATGGGAAGACCATGACGTTTTCCGATTTCGTAATCGTTGGTGTCGTGAGCCGGCGTAATTTTCAGCGCGCCTGTACCAAATTCCATATCCACATAATCATCCTCAATAATTGGAATAACGCGGTTTACAATCGGAACGATAACTTTTTTCCCCCTTAAATGGGCATATTTTTCATCTTTTGGATTAATGCAAACTGCAGTGTCGCCGAAAATGGTTTCCGGGCGCGTAGTCGCAACGGTAAGAAAATCTTCAGTTCCTTCGATTTTATATTTTAAATAGAATAATTTGCCGTTTTGCTCTTTAAAAATTACCTCTTCGTCAGAAATATTGGTTTTCGCTTCCGGATCCCAGTTTACAATTCGGTAACCGCGGTAAATCAGACCTTTTCGGTACAGATCCACGAAAGATTTCACCACCTGCTCGGAAAGTTTTGGTTCCATGGTAAATCGCGTGCGCTCCCAATCACACGAACAGCCAAGTTTTTTCAGCTGCGCCAAAATGGTTCCGCCGTACTTATCGGTCCATTCCCAGGCGTGTTTCAAAAATTCTTCCCTTGAAATATCGGCTTTATTGATGCCTTCTTCTTTCAGTTTCGCCACCACTTTTGCTTCAGTCGCAATTGACGCATGATCTGTGCCGGGAACCCAACAGGCGTTGAAGCCCTGCATACGTGCGCGGCGCACCAAAATATCCTGGATGGTATTATTCAGCATATGTCCCATGTGCAGAATTCCGGTAACATTGGGCGGTGGAATTACGATGGTATACGGCGGCTTTTCGTTTGGTTCTGAATGAAAATAATTATTTTCGAGCCAGTAATTATACCATTTTTGCTCGGTTTCCCGCGGCGAATATTTATCTGAAATCTGCATAGAATCTAACTTTTGCTTTAATCTACAAAAATAGACAAATAAAAAAAATTTCCTTTACTAATAAAATAATTTTTAACTTTGCCTGTTACAATTTGTCAAAACAACAATTTTAAAACATCAAAAAAATGAAAAAAATATTTGCCGGACTTTTCCTTACCGCTTCTTTCGCTTTTGCTACCGCGCAAACTATTTCCTTTGATAAAACAACCATCGATTACGGAACTGTAAAATTAGGTGAAGATGGTCACCGTTACTTTACTGTGAAAAATACAGGTGATAAGCCGTTAATTATTTCCAGAGTTCAGGCGCAGTGCGGCTGTACAACTCCGGAAGTGCCGAAAGATCCGATTATGCCGGGAAAAACAGCTAAATTAAACGTAGCTTACGATACCAATATCCCGGGAACTTTTGTAAAAATCATCGAAGTTTATTCTAATGATGCTGAAAACGGAAGATCTGTAATCAATATCAAAGGTAAAGTTGATCCAAGTGCGCCGGCAGCAGCTACAAAAGCTCTTCCTGCTACAGCGGTTCAAAAGGACTAAATAGAATTTCCACATATATCGTATTTCTGCGATAATCCTGAAAATCATTTCTTTATTGAAATGATTTTTTTATTTTAGTAGAAATATAAAAATATGGATTTAGATTTTAGAGATAATTTTATTGTTAAAGATAGCTTTAAAATTGGAGATACGCTTACCAAATACGACGGTAAACTTCAAAAGGCAGAAGGCAAAAAAATGCTCGAAAAGGAGAAAGAAAAACTCCGCGACCTGCAGGAAAAACTTTATGCTGATGGCAGCAAATCTTTATTAATCGTGCTTCAGGCCATGGATGCTGCAGGAAAAGATTCGCTGATCGAGCACGTTTTCGGTGGTGTAAATCCGCAGGGCTGCGAAGTCCACAGTTTTAAATCTCCAAGTGCTAAAGAATATGCGCACGATTTTTTATGGCGTCATTACATCGCTTTGCCGGAAAAAGGTAAAATCGGGATTTTTAACCGAAGCCATTATGAAAGTGTATTAGTTTGTAAAGTTCACCCTGAATATAATTTAAGCGAAAGGGTTTGGGATTCTCTAAACGATTTTGATGGGAAATTCTGGGAAAACCGTTACGAAAGTATCCGTAATTTTGAAAAACATCTGGCAGAAAACGGCACTACAATCGTAAAAATATTTCTGAACGTTTCGCAGGAAGAACAGAAACAAAGATTTCTGGACAGAATAAATGAGCCGGAAAAAAACTGGAAATTTGCAGCAGGTGATTTACCCGAACGCGCTTTGTGGGAAAAGTATATGGAAGCTTACGAACGCGCAATAGATGAAACTTCAGAGGATCACGCGCCGTGGTTTGTAATTCCGGCGGACCAAAAGTGGTTTGCACGGGTAGCCGCCGTTCAGATTATTATTGATGCTTTAGAACACATGGATTTAAAATTTCCGAAACTTTCGGATAACGAAACTGCCGCTTTAGCAGAAGCGAAAAAACAGCTGGAAAACGAATAAAAAACTGACTTCTGACCCCTGATTACTGGCCACTGACCACTGAAAAAAACCCACAAGAAAAACTATAAGCCGGATTCTGTTCTCTCGCCGAAGCGAAAGCGCCTGTTATTTATCTACGTTCTGCATTGCTGCAGAACTTTAGCTGTTTACCCCTCGGTTTTTGGAGCGAGCAACTCCTATCCCGGCGAACCGGGAAATCCGATATACTTAACATTGCACCGCAAAGAGTTTACCTGGTTTCACTATAAATTAATATACATACTTTCTGTTGCACTTGTCCTGATCTTGCGACCGGCGGGCGTTACCCGCTTTGCTGCTCTGTGGTGTCCGGACTTTCCTACCCCAGACGAATCTGGAATCAACAGGCCGTTTTTCTTGTGGACCGCAAAGATACATATTCCCGCAATTTTTATTAAACTATTATTTGGAAAGAATTTTGCTTCCCCCAAAACCTAAAATATCGATATTTGACTTATGAATTATTATGAAATTATAATGAACGTGCTGGAACGCTGGTACCGCACATTTGTTCAGGCAACGCCGAAACTCGTCGTAGGAATACTGGTTTTCCTGATTTTTTATATGATGAGCACCTACCTCAGTAAAATTTCGGTGAAGATTTTCCACAAATTTTTCCCGAAAAGTAAAAACCGCTCCATTGTAGCTTTAATTAAAGTTTTTAAATTCCTCATTGTTCTCGCCGGCGCCTTTATCGCCATGGAAATCATGGGACTCGGCGGTTTTGTCTTTAAATTTATCGGAAGTTTAGGTGTTGCCGGTGTTGTTGCGGGTGTTGCGCTGAAAGATTTGGTGTCTTCGATGTTTTCCGGTGCGCTTGTCGGCATCGATAAGTCTTTTTCCGAAGGCGATTATGTTTCCATAAAAGAAGTCACCGGAGTTGTGGAAAAAATAGGCTTTTTAACAACCAAAATTATTACCGACGATGGCAAAAAAGTTTTCGTGCCGAACCAGCTGATTTTCACCGCGCCATTCACCAACTATTCATCATCAGGGCAAAGAAAAGTATTCTTAAATCTTCAGGTTGCGGCCAACCAGGATTTGGAAAAAGCCACCGAAATTATTTTAGAAGAAATAAAAAGCTTTGAATTTACCGACCATACCGATCAGGCGCAGGTGATGATTCTGAAACAGTCGTTTGGTATTTTCTACCTTCAGGCAAGATTTTTTATGCAAACCGGCTCGGATATTATGAAAGTAAAAAGCGACGCTTTGCTTCGACTTAGAAACAAATTGCAGGAAGAAGGCATCGAACTTGCAACGCAACTTCCAACTTTCAGCGACGATGATTTCTAAAAAATTCCGTGCTAACAGCTTTTTTTTTCAAAATAAAAAATCCGCGTAATCTGCGCGTGAAATTCCGGCTTTCAATCAGCAAATACTTGCTGCTTAAACATCAAATATTTCCAAAATATAAACAAAAAATTCCGCCCAAATAGAGCGGAATTTTTTATTATTTATTTCTAAATTTTAGTTTCCTAAAACTTCTTTTACTTTATTAGCAGCTTCTTCCAAAGTGATTACCGAATGCACCGGCAAACCAGAATCATCGATGAGTTGTTTCGCTTCAATCGCATTTGTTCCTTGCAAACGCACGATCAAAGGAACTGGTAAACTTCCCATTGCTTTGTAAGCGTCTACGATTCCCTGCGCAACACGGTCGCAACGTACAATTCCACCAAAAATATTGATAAGGATTGCTTTTACATTCGGGTCTTTCAGGATAATTCCGAAAGCTTTCTGTACTCTTTCCGCGTCAGCAGTTCCACCAACATCTAAGAAATTCGCTGGATTTCCGCCAGATAATTTAATAATATCCATGGTCGCCATCGCAAGACCGGCACCGTTCACCATACAGGCAACATCACCGTCAAGTTTCACGAAATTAAGACCAGCTTCACCAGCTTCAACATCCGTTGCATCTTCTTCTCTTGTATCTCTAAGTTCCGCCAAATCTTTGTGACGGAAAAGCGCGTTGTCATCTAAAGAAACTTTTGCATCAACAGCGATAATTCGGTTATCAGAAGTTTTTAAAACCGGGTTGATTTCGAACAGACTCGCATCAATACCAACATACGCGTTGTAAAGCGAAGTGATGAATTTCACAAAATCTTTATGTGCAGCACCGCTCAAACCGAGGTTAAAAGCGATTTTTCTCGCCTGGAAACCTTGCAAACCAACACCCGGATCAACCACTTCGTTGTGAATCAAGTGCGGTGTTACTTCTGCAACGTGTTCGATATCCATTCCACCTTCGGTAGAATATACGATCATATTTTTTCCTTGTGCTCTGTCCAAAAGGATAGAAACATAAAACTCTTTAGTTTCGCTTTCACCAGGATAATACACATCTTCCGCCACCAAAACGAAATTTACTTTTTTACCTTCTGCAGAAGTTTGTGGAGTCACCAACTGCATTCCGATAATATTTCCGGCATTTTCCTTCAATTTTTCGATATTTGGGGAAAACTTTACACCGCCGCCTTTACCACGGCCACCTGCGTGAACCTGTGCTTTTACCACCCAGCCTTCGTTACCGTTCAGTTCTGTCAACTTGTTTGCTGCTTCTACAGCTTCGTCCACATTGTTTGCGATAAAACCGCGTTGGATATTTACGCCGTATTTTGCCAAAATTTCTTTCGATTGGTACTCGTGAAGATTCATATTATTCTTATTAGATATTTGTTTATTTAAAAGATGCACAAATTTAAGAAAATTTGCTAAGAAAGCGGCTGAAAACCACCAAATTTTTGATTCCAGCTTGATCCGGCTTTAGATGATATCTTTGATGTTTTATTTAACGCAAACATTTCACTTTCTCGAAAGGCAACAACTCTATTTTTTTGGGCGCCTTTTCCGGCTTTCACTACTCGCTTCCCGATCAAATGCATCGGGAGAGCTCAAACAGGCCGTTCAATCCGGGGCGCGGTTTGTCGTTAGTTGAAATTTTCCGCACCAAATCAAAACGAAAAAATTTGCCTCTAAAACAGCCAATTTTTCCAAATTTCAACTCCACGTTCTCTCTCATTTGGAGAGGGCCACGGTGAGGAAAAAATTCCGTGCTAAATCCACATCTTTTTTAAAAATAAAAATTTTGTACAGATAATGCCACGAATGCACTAATTTCAAACTTATAAAAAGTTCGCGCTTATAAAATAAAATCCGCGAAATCCGCGAAATCTGCGCGAGATTTCCTACCAAAATAAACACCACTAAAAACACAAATTATTTTTCAGAGTTCCCTCGCTTTTGGAAGGGCTAGGGAGAGGAAAAAATTCGCCGCTAAAACGCCCAATTTTTTAAAATTGCCAATTCCGGAAAAATAGCTTATTTTGCCGCTTTTCGTCAAGAAATTTAGACTTTCCAAAAACGCAATCTTCAGCATTTTAAAATATGAACATGAGAAAAAGTACCCGCAACTGGCTCCTCATTACCTTCGTCAGCACGCTTATTTTCCTGCTCGCACTCTTTCCCGTTCCGGCGCAAAATCCCATTAAATATGTGGAACGCGACACCGGCGCCCCAAAAATCGAAAATGTTTACGGCGAAAATTGGCTGAACTGGCTTTATCACAATCCCGTGGGCCGCGCAACTTTGTGGACAGTCGCAAAACGGAAATTCGTTTCTTCCATTTATGGTGACATGATGGACGATCCTTCCTCCGCCGAAGAAATTATGCCTTTTGTAAAAGAATACAAAGTAGATCTCAGCATTGCGCAGGAAAAAAAGTTCAGCAGTTTCAACGATTTTTTTGTCCGAAAGTTGAAACCCGAAGCGCGTCCCATCAACCAGGATTCTTTGGTCGTGACTTCTCCTGCGGACGGAAAGATTTTAGCCTATCAAAACCTAAAAAATTCAGATTTCTACATCAAAGGTGTAAAATTTAATGTTGCATCCTTTTTAAACAACGCCACTTTAGCAAAAAGATATGAAGACGGCGCCATGATCGTTTTCCGCCTTGCACCGCCGGATTATCACCGCTATCATTTTCCGATCAGCGGTACTGCACCGCAAACCAATACAAAAATTGATGGTGATTACTATTCAGTAAATCCTTTAGCCCTGCGAAAAAAAGCGGAAATTTTCTGGCTTAACAAACGTGAATTCGGCGTCATTCAAAGCCCAATTTTCGGCGATGTTATTATGTCGGAAGTGGGCGCCACCATGGTGGGCAGCATGATTCAAACCTATAAAAATACGGCGGTAAAAAAAGGCGAAGAAAAAGGCTATTTTAAATTTGGCGGCTCCACGGTGGTTCTTTTCTTTGAAAAAGACAAAATAAATATCGATGAAGATTTGCTGAAAAACACAGAAAAAGGCTTGGAAACCACCATAAAAATGGGTAAAAGAATTGCTGAGAAAAAATAAAGTTGCTGTGCTTTACTTTCCGTCTAATGCGATGGCTTTCTTTTCGTAAAAAGTAACTGCAATTCCACCAAGAATTATTAAAGTGCCGAACATCTGATGAACCGTAATTTTTTCATCAACGAAAATAGCCGCTAAAATTGTGGCAAAAATAGCCTGACTCAATAAACTTAATGAAACGCGTGTAGGCCGCATTTTCTGCGTCGCATAACTGATCAGTAACCACGCGATTAACTGGCAGACAATTCCCTGAACGAAAAGAGAAATCCACGCATTTGAAGAAAATCCCAAAAACTGTTCGCGCAAAATTACATTAACGAAAAAAAGGAAAATCGTACTGAAAATCATGCTGTAGGTGATAAATGTAATGACTTCCATTTTTTCCAAAACGGTTTTGCTTACCAAGATATACAGCGCATACAAAACACCAGAGAGAATCCCGAGAAAAAAAGCAGCGTCAAGCTGGAGATTCAAAATCGTTTCAATTCCTACAAAAATTGCCATTCCTAGCAGCGCAAATATCGTCCCCAGCCAAAAACTTTTCCGCGGACGGAAATTCAGGAAAAGAAGTGAGAAAATTCCGACCCAAATGGGTGATAAATTTGTTAATAAAGTGGCCTGCGTTGCCGAAGAATTCTGAATTGAAATATTCCAAACGGCTATATCTGAAGCGAATAAAACACCGCAAACCGCGATTGGAAAAAGCGTTTTTAAACTTTCAAGCTTTAGTTTGCCTTTGCAAATTGCAATCGGTAAAATAACAGCAGTTGCAATTGCCATCCGGTAAAAAGCCGAAATCAAACCCGACGTAAGATTCATCCGTACAATTACAGGAAAAATGGAAATACATAAAATGCCTATAAATAAAGCAATTCTGGGCTTCATCATCACCTAATATTTTCTGCCCACCTCTTTGCAGATTTCCAGATATTCTTCCGGCATTTTCGAGAAATAATTTTGCTCGTAATATTCATCCGAATGCGGAATATAAAGGCTGTATTTTTTGCCAAGCGGGATAAGCGGGATGAAAAATAACGTAATGTAATTTTTATAAATCTTAATCTCAGCATTCACCATAAAACCATTTTTGTTGATTTTTCTGGTTTCCTGACCGACTAATTTCTTGGTATTTCCTGCGATGAAAAAGAACATTACATTTTATTTTTAGCAAAATAGAAAATAAGCATCGCCCAGGAAATAATCATCAGCAAACCACCAAGCGGCGTCACCGGCCCAATAAACTTCGACGGAATTGCCGCCACTTCACTGAACGCCAAAAGATAAATACTTACCGAAAAAATAAATGTTCCGAGAATCATCAAAATGGAAATCCATTTTTCTGCCGGTGTTTCAAACTTTAAAATATAACCCACGACAAGCAAAAAGAGCGCAGCGTACATTTGATATCGCACGCCGGTTTCAAAACTCACCAGTTTCTCCACCGAAATGATTTTCTTTAAAGCATGCGCACCAAAAGCGCCTAAAATAACGGAAACCAAACCGTAAACCGCTCCAATAATCAGCGTTGTATTTTTCATTTTAAATTTCTTTTAGTTGATACATCAGGATTAATTTAGCAATAACCGAAAAAGCGCCGATGGCGATAAACATCCAGTAAAACCGTTTTGTTTTTGCAAATCCGGGATCCTTAGTGACTTTCAGAAAAATCCCAAAAACTATTAATAAAGCGCCTAAAAAAAGCTGAAACATTTTATTTATTTCTGAGATTATTAAATTCCGTAATTACTTCATGGTGCGTTACCGTTCTGTTTTTGAAGTAATTCACGAAATGCTCTTTTTCAGCTTCTGTCGCGCCGAGTTGATTTAAAATATTGAAAAGATGCATTTTCATGTGCCCTTTCTGGATTCCCGTCGTCACCAACGAACGCAGCGCACCAAAATTTTGCGCTAAACCGGAAACTGCCAAAATGCTCATCAGCTCCTGCGCGGAAGGTTTTCCTAAAAGTGCGAGAGAAAATTTCACCAGTGGATGAAGATTTGTCAAGCCGCCGACAACGCCGACAGAAATTGGTAAATCGATCCAGAAACGGAAAATTCCGTTATCAATGGTGCAATGCGTCAAGCTGGAATATTTTCCGTCTTTGGAAGCGTACGCGTGCGCACAGGCTTCTGTCGCGCGGAAATCATTTCCGGTTGCAATTACCACCGCATCCACGCCGTTCATAATTCCTTTATTGTGCGTTGTAGCTCGGTATGGTTCAATTTCAGCTATCTTCACCGCACGTTTAAATTTCGTTGCAAACTCTTCATTGGAAATTCCGCTGTCGTCTTTTAAATCTTCAATTCTACAGGAAACCTCAGCACGTACGATACAGTCCGGCGTGTAATTGGACAGAATATTCATCACAATCTGCAGCGAACTTTTTTCTTCCGGCGTAAAATCTTCGTCTTTTTCAACCTCTTCTTTCAGCGTTTTTCCAAATTGTTCAAGGCAGGAATTAATGAAATTCGCACCCATGGAATCCACCGTATCAAAACTCGCGCGCAGCTGGAAATAATCTTCCATGTCTGCAGTTTTATCGATGAGGCGAATATTTAAAATTCCGCCGCCACGGTTGCGCATATTTTTGGTGATGTCTTCGGTCGCTTCAAATAATCTTTTCTTCAGTTTAAAATTGAAAAAATGCAGCATTTTATGCGGTTCCACATTCATCATAAAATGCGTGTGGCCGAGCTTTTTGGTATTGATGATGGTCGTTTTGAAACCGCCTTTATCAATCCAGAATTTTGCAGCTTTAGATGCGGCAGCAACTACGGAACTCTCTTCTACCGCCATCGGCAAAGCGAGTAATTTCCCGTCAATGAGAAAATTCGGCGCGATTCCGTAAGGCATGTAAAAGTTGGAAATGGTGTTTTCGGAAAATTCTTCGTGAAGCTTTTGTAAAGTGTGATCGCCGTTCCAATATTGCTGAAGAATTTGCTCGTAACTGCGGTCTTCATTAAGATATTCTTTGATGAGCCAATCTATTTTTCTTTGTTTTGAAAGTTTAGAAAAGCCTTCAACGGGTTGGTGGTTCATTGAAAATATTTTTGAAATTCAAAGATAGGAAATAAGGTTGAGGTAAGTGTCCGCGCAGCGCGGAATTGTGCACAAAAAAAATCGCCAAAAATTTCCGGCGATTCCGATGTTTTTTTTGATTTTAGCTACAGTGTTAACCCAGTTGAGTTCCCAGATATTCCCATTCTTCCAAAGCCAAATCGAGTTCCGCTTTTTTCGAATTATAAATTTCTAAAGTTTCTTCCGACGGATTTTCAGAAGTAAAAGTGGCTTCCATTTCCTCGATTTTCAGCTCTAAATCCGAAATTTTTTCTTCTACTTTTTTGATTTTATTTTGAAGGTTTTTTTGGTCTTTAGAAACGATCTCCACCTTTTTTTCAATTGGTTTTTCAACCACTTTCGGTGCTGGCTCATTTCGCAGTTCCTGAAGTTTTGATTTTTCTGCAGAAACTTCACGGATGCTTTCTTTCTGCCGGAATTCGAGATATTCATTAATATCACCTAAAAATTCTTTCATTCTGCCATCGCGAAATTCGAAAATTTTGTCACTTAAACCCTGTAAAAATTCGCGGTCGTGGGAAATGACGATTAAAGTTCCTTCAAATTTCTGCAAGGCAAGCTTGATAATTTCTTTAGACTGAATATCAAGGTGATTCGTCGGCTCATCCATAATCAAGGTGTTGAACGGGCGCAGTAAAAGCTTACACAATGCCAGGCGGTTTCTTTCACCACCGGAAAGCACTTTGGTTTTTTTCTGCACATCTTCACCCTGGAACAGGAAACTTCCGAGCAAATCCCGCACACGAGGACGCGTTTCTTCGGTCGCAGAATCTTCAGCTTCTTCTAAAACGGTTTTATTCGGCGTTAAAACCTCTTCTTGATTTTGGGCAAAATAACCGATGTTTACGTTGTGACCCAAGTTCCATTCGCCGGTGTAATCGGTGATTTCGCCGGACAGAATTTTTGCCAAAGTTGTTTTCCCCTGACCGTTCTGGCCCAAAAGCGCGATGCGGTCGCCCCGTTCTACAAAGAAATCTACGTGATCGAAAATCTGTTTTTTTCCGTAGGCTTTGCCCAAATTTTTCGCTTCAAAAACCACTTTCCCGGGAACGACAGACTGCACGAAACGGATGTTGAATTTCGAAACGTCATCGTTATCAATTTCAATGCGGTCAATTTTATCGAGTTTTTTAATTAAAGACTGCGCGAATGAAGATTTTGTCGCAGACGCACGGAAACGGTTGATGTTATCTTCCATCTGCTTAATTTCTACATCCTGATTTTTCTTCGCCTGAATCAACTTTTCTTTTCGCTCTTTACTCAGTTCCAGATATTTGGTGTAATTGGCTTTGTAATCATCAACTTTTTTATTGTTGATATCGAAAGTCCGGTTACAAACCGAAGTCATAAATTGCTTGTCGTGACTCACCAAAACGATGGAACCCGGATAATCTTTCAGAAAACTTTCAAGCCAGATAATCGATTCCATATCCAGGTGATTCGTGGGCTCATCAAGCAGCATCAAATCATTTTTCTGCAAAAGAAGTTTCGCAAGTTCAATTCGCATTCTCCAGCCACCGGAAAATTCATCGGTTATTTTATGAAAATCATCGGCTTTAAAACCTAAACCTAACAGAATTTTCTCCACATCACCTTCCAAATTATACGCGTCGTAATGCATCAAAAGATCGTTAAGCTCGGTCATTTTATGGATGAGATTTTCGTAGTAATCGCTTTCATAATCGGTGCGTGTCGCCAGTTGCTCATTCACGTCATCTAGCTCGTTTTTCATGGCATTAATCTGCTCAAACGCCTGCATGGTTTCATCCCAAACGGTTCTGCCTTTCACGAAGTCGAGGTCCTGTTTCAGAAAACCCATGGTTACATTACCTTCCGGAACGATGGAGCCTTCGTAGAAATTAATTTCGCCGGTAATCATCTTCAACAAGGTGGATTTTCCCGCACCGTTTTTCCCAACCAAACCGATTTTATCATCTTTCTTGATTGTAAAATTGACGTTTTGGAAAAGATAATTTCCCGAGTGATGAAGACCTAAACTTTGAACCGAAATCATAAGATTTAATACTAATTGATGAGTGAATTTTCGAGGTGCAAAAATAGTGAAACTAATTGAATTACAGACTATCCTGGAATCAGGTGGAAATCAGTTTTTTAGCAAGAAAAGTTTTGCCGAGAAAGAAAAAGATAATTTGAAAAATTTGCCGCTATTTCGGCTAGAAATTTCCTTTTAGCAAATGGCAATATTTTGAAAACTTAAACTAAAAAACGCGGTGAAGAAAAATTGATAAAATTTGCCCTTTTAACGACTTATTTTTCAGGAATAGAAATTGGATATTGCGCGGTTACTGAGATGCTAAAAATAAAAGAATCCACCGATGAAAGTGGATTCTAAAAAACACAAATGATGAAAAAAAATTTATTCTTTGCTTTCGCAAGCATTTGAACACTGCAAATATTGGCAATTTTTTCATCATAGCAAAATATTTCTATTAAAAAAACAACTGTTTAATGTTTTTAATTGGTTTTTAATATAGCAAGAGCAATTTATAGCGGTATAAAATGTTGCTAAAACCCTTTCTATCAGTATTAAATTTAATATGTCGGAAATGAGCTCAAACTTTGCTTAAATTTATTTTGTTTAAACCTGTTTTAAATTTAAAAATTTCCGAAAAAACACCAATTTAGCAGGTTATTTTTCGTTTTGCGTTTTTCGTTTTTTAAAATTAACAGCCCGTTTCAGGTTTAAATGTAAAAATAAAAAAAGTATGTTTGAAAAAACAGAGCTTTCACCATTTATTTTTACAAAAAGTAGAAAGCAAAAACCACCGGCGAAACTGCGCGATGGTTTTTTTTAATTTTAAAGAAATTTGTTATTCCGACGGGCGGAAAACCAAACCGCTTTCCTCGAAATAATCTAAAATAATCCGATCGCCGTCGTTTACATTTCCGGCCAGGATTTCTTTCGAAAGTTTATTCAACACTTCCTGCTGCAAAACTCTTTTCAAAGGTCGCGCACCGAAACTCGGGTCGTAACCACGGTTGGTAAGATATCTTATAGCATCGTCTGTAGCGGTCATAATGATACCGCGTTTTGCAAGCATTTCGTTGAAACCACGCAGCTGGTAATGCACGATTTTGCCGATTTCCTTGATGTTCAAAGGTTGGAAAAGTACGGTTTCATCAATTCTGTTTAAAAATTCCGGTCTCAAAGTCTGTTTTAGCAAAGCAAAAACTTCTTCTTTTGTTTTTGCAACAATTTCGTCCACATTTTCTTCGGTGATTTTCTCGAAATTTTCCTGAATTAAATGCGAACCTAAATTCGATGTCATGATGATAATTGAATTTTTGAAGTTCACCACGCGGCCTTTATTATCAGTGAGACGGCCGTCATCCAACACCTGTAGCAAAGTGTTGAAAACATCGGGGTGCGCTTTTTCAATTTCATCTAAAAGCACCACGGAATATGGTCTGCGACGAACGGCTTCTGTTAACTGGCCGCCTTCGTCATAACCCACATAGCCCGGAGGCGCGCCGACCAATCGCGACACCGAATGTCTTTCCTGATATTCGCTCATATCAATTCGCGTCATATTATTTTCGTCATCGAAAAGATATTCGGCGAGCGCTTTTGCAAGTTCAGTTTTACCAACGCCAGTTGTTCCTAAAAATAGGAAGCTTCCGATCGGTTTTTTTTCATCATTCAAGCCCGCGCGGTTTCTGCGGATTGCATCGGCAACAGATTCTATTGCTTCTTCCTGACCAACAACGCGCTTATGCAGCTCGTCTTCAAGGTGAAGAAGTTTTTCACGTTCAGATTGCAGAAGTTTGGTCACCGGAATTCCCGTCCATTTTGAAATGACTTCGGAAATATTTTCGGCGGTGACTTCTTCTTTGATCAGTTCATTCTGATGGTTTTGCATTTCAAGCTCCAAAGTATGCAAAGCATTTTCTTTTTCTTTTATTTTACCATACTGAATTTCGGCAACTTTGGCATAATCACCGGCTCTGGAAGCGCGTTCGGCTTCTAATTTCAGCGCTTCAATATCTTTTTTAATGGTGGTCAGATCTTCAGATTTTTGCTTTTCTTTCAGCCATTTTGCATTGATTTCATTCCGCTCTTCGGAGACTTTTGAAATATCTTCTTTTAAATGCTGAACTTTAATATCATTTCCTTCTCTAGAAATTGCTGCTAATTCAATTTCCATCTGCATTAATTTTCGGTCTAAAACATCCAATTCTTCCGGTTTTGAATTGATTTCCATTCTCAATTTAGCGGAAGCTTCATCAATTAAATCAATGGCTTTATCCGGTAAAAAACGGTCGGAAATATATCGTTGAGACTGCTCCACCGCAGCGATAATCGCTTCATCTTTGATGCGGACTTTGTGATGCGCTTCGTATTTATCTTTTATTCCACGCAAAATAGAAATCGCAGATTCCGTGTCAGGTTCTTCAACCATAACCTTTTGGAAACGTCTTTCTAAAGCTTTATCTTTTTCGAAATATTTTTGATATTCATTTAAAGTCGTGGCACCAATCGCGCGAAGTTCACCTCTAGCCAAAGCCGGTTTTAAAATATTTGCGGCGTCCATCGCACCTTCGCCACCGCCGGCACCAACCAGCGTGTGAATTTCATCGATGAAAAGAATGATTTGCCCGTCGGATTTTATGACTTCGTTCACCACAGATTTCAGCCTTTCTTCAAATTCACCTTTGTATTTTGCACCGGCAATCAACGCGCCCATATCCAGCGAAAACAAGGTTTTGTCTTGCAAATTTTCTGGGATATCTCCGGAAATAATTCGGTGCGCAATACCTTCCGCAATTGCCGTTTTTCCGACTCCGGGTTCACCAATTAAGATTGGGTTATTTTTGGTTCGACGGGAAAGAATCTGTAAAACGCGGCGAATTTCTTCATCCCGCCCGATAACGGGATCAAGTTTTCCTTCGGCGGCGAGTTCGTTGAAGTTTTTCGCGTATTTATTTAAACTTTGGTAGGTTTCTTCCGAGCTTGCGGAAGTTGCTTTCGAGCCTTTTCTTAATTCCTTTATTGCGGTTTCAAGCGTATTTTTTGTAACGCCCATGTCTTTCAGCATTTGCGAAACCGGCGAACTTACTTCAAAAAGTGAAAGCCACAAATGTTCGATGGTTACGAATTCGTCGCCCATTTTTTTGGCGATATTCGGCGCATCGAGCAAAATTTTATTTGTGGACTGCGAGAGGTAAATATTTCCACCTTCAACTTTTGGTAATTTTTCGAGATTTTCACGGTTTCTTTCGCGAACTAAAGTCAGTTCCGCTTCAGATTTTTTCAGCAAAAATTCAGAAATATTTTCATCAATTTGAAAAATTCCTTCTAATAAATGTTGTGGCTCAATGCTTTGATTCCCGAATTCCATCGCAATTTGCTGCGCTTTCTGGATGGCTTCCTGAGATTTTACGGTATATTGATTCAGATTCATAGGAATATTTTTTAATTTGTTGGGAACACGGGGAATTCACTACTTCTGAATTCCCGATGCCTCCAATTCAATCATTTATTTAATTCAACTTTCTGTCATCAAAAATTATTCTAACGCATTTATTTGCCGTTATTTAAGCCAATTTTTCCGATTTGCATTTTCTAAAGCACTGGCTTTCAGTCAATTTTTCCGGATTTAGCAAAATAGCAAAATTCCATTTTTAAAAAATATGCCGTTAAAGGAGGAAATTTTTCTGATTTGAAAAGCAGGCTTCCAATTTTTCAGCTTTTAAAAAATAAGTATATTTGTTGAACTCACTTTATTTGAGATTTTTACTTATTATGCACCATTTCCACCAGCTAAAAACAACGAGAGTTACGCGCGAAACCAACGATTGCGTACATATCGCTTTTGAAATACCAGACCATCTCCGCCACGAATTTTCCTTTAAACAAGGGCAATATCTGAATGTAAGATTTGTTTTTGAAGGTGAAGATTTGCGCCGCAGCTATTCCATCGTCAACGCGCCGAGCGAAAAAAACAACGAGCTGGAAATTTTGGTAAAACATCTGGAAAACGGTAAAGTTTCCACGTATTTAAACCAGGAATTAAAAGCCGGTGATATGCTGGAAGTTCTCGCGCCGTCGGGGCACTTTTACACGCATTATCATCCATCAAACCAAAAAACCTATGTCGGTTTAGCGGCAGGAAGTGGAATTTCGCCGGTTTTATCCAATATTAAAGAAGCACTACTTCAGGAACCTTTAAGTTCAGCTTATCTTTTTTTCAGCAATAAAAGTTTTAATGAAATTATATTTAAAAAAGAGATCGATGAGCTGGTAGAAAAATTTCAGGGACGTTTGAAGGTTATTTTTCTGCTTTCGCGCGAAAAGCATTTTGAGGATGAACTTTTTGAAGGACGAATTTCTGCGGAAAAACTGGATCTTTTGTTTCAAAGGTTTGACCAGATTCCGGTGCAGGATTCCACCTATTTTATTTGCGGACCTTCGGAAATGATTAAAGGAATTTCAGATTATTTGAAAAAAGAAAAGAAAGTTCCGTCTTTACAGATTATGTATGAATATTACGTTGCGCCCGACCAGGAAGGCAATGCAGATATGAGTGAAGAATTTAAAGCTATTCCCAATCTGGAAAGTATGGTGACATTGATTATCGATGACGATGAATATTCCTTTCACCTGAATTCCAAGAAAAAAAGTATTCTGGATCAGGCGTTAGATGAGAAACTTCCGGTACCGTTTGCGTGCAAAGGCGGCGTTTGCTGTACCTGCAAAGCACAGGTGATGGAAGGTGAAGTATTTATGGAGAAAAACTTTGCGCTTACTGAAGACGAAGTGGAGCGCGGTTTTGTACTAACGTGCCAATGTCACCCGACGACCAATGTGGTGATGTTGAACTATGACGTTTAAGTGAAATTAAAAAAAACAGAAAAAATGGCAAGCTGGAAATTTGCTTCGATTATCGAAGAAGACAAAGAATTTAAAGTAGAAGGATTGAACATCTGGAACTATTATTGGCATTGCTCTGACCGCAAGATTGAAGTGATTGGTCCAAAAACCGGAAATCCTTATCTCTTTAATGAGTACGAAATCCGAAGTCCGGAAAAAACCGTAACTTTTGTAGCCGGCGAATTTTCCGACGGCAAAATCGGACTTTATTTAAAAGAGGAAGAATCAATTAATTAATTTGAAAATGTGCTGATTTGAAAATGATTTGAAAAAGTACTTTAAACTACACCTCCTAACTTTCAAATTCTCAAATTTTTAATTTTTAATTTTCAAAAAAAAAGCAATGAATAACGATAAATTTTTAGAATACGTACAGGCAGAAAATAAAGTCGAACCTAAAGATGTAATGCCCGATGATTACCGAAAACTGCTCGTACGCCAGATTTCTCAGCACGCGCACTCCGAAATAGTGGGAATGTTGCCCGAAGCCAACTGGATTTCCCGCGCGCCCTCGCTCCGACGAAAAATGGCACTTTTAGCAAAAATTCAGGATGAAGCCGGCCACGGTTTGTATCTATACGCCGCAACAGAAACTCTGAACAACGGTGAAATTGCGGCAGACCGGGATTCCACCTACAATGATATGCTTTCCGGAAAAGCAAAATATTCCAGCATCTTTAATTATCCGGCGCTGAGTTGGGCGGATATTGGCGCGATTGGTTGGCTCGTAGACGGCGCTGCGATTATGAATCAGGTGATGTTGATGGGAAATTCTTACGGACCCTATTCCCGCGCCATGGTGAGAATCTGTAAAGAGGAATCTTTTCACCAAAGACAGGGTTATGAAATCTTGATGACACTTTGTCGCGGTACAAAAGAGCAGAAAGATCTGGCTCAGGAAGCTTTGAACCGTTTCTGGTGGCCGGCGTTGATGATGTTCGGACCGAACGATGCCGATTCGCCAAATTCGCAAAAATCCATGAATTACCGGGTAAAAAGAGAAAGCAACGATGCACTTCGTCAAAGATTTGTGGATGTTACCGTTTCCCAGGCAGAATTTTTAGGTCTAAAAATTCCGGACAAAGACTTGAAATGGAACGAAAAAACGCAGCATTACGATTTTGGAGAATTGCCTTGGGATGAATTTATGGAAGTTTTGAAAGGAAATGGCCCGTGCAACAAAAAACGTTTGGAAACCAAGCGGAAAGCGCAGCGCGAACATTCCTGGGTGAAAGAAGCCGCGATGGCGTATGCTGAAAAGCATGTTTCGGTGTAAATAAAACTTAAATAATTGCTGAAAATTATTCCATAACAATATACGCGAAGGAATTAATTTTCAAATCATCACATTTTCAAATTGTCAAATCTCAAATCTCAAATTTAGCCCATGATCTGGCAAGGACGCTTCGATGGTGAGGAACCACTCTATCACCGGGTTTTCCAACGTGTTACCGAAGAAAGCAGTTATGAAATCATAAAGGAAAATGATTTTGTACTGCACGGTTTTGCGGTGGATGAAGGTGTTAAGAGAAATAAAGGCCGCCAAGGCGCGAAAAACGCACCAGACATTGTGCGAAAAAGCACCGCGAACTTTCCGGTTGTCAATCCGCATTTTGTGCTAAAGGATTTTGGAAATATTTTCTGTGAAGACGGTGACTTGGACAAATCTCAAAAAAACCTCGCTGAAGCCGTTAAAAAAACTTTAGAACAAAAAGGAAAATCTTTGGTTTTCGGTGGCGGACATGAAGTGATGTTCGCGCATTTTTCCGGCATTAAAGCCGCTTTTCCGGAAAAGAAAATCGGAATCATCAATTTTGATGCGCATTTTGATAACCGGGAAATCGACAAAAATATCGGCGCAACTTCCGGAACGGGATTTTGGCAAATCGCGCAGCAGGAAAAACTTCATTCATTACACATCGGAATTCAGCGGAATTCAAATACCTTAAAATTATTTGATTCCGCCCATCAGATGGGAATGAAATACATTTTGGCGGAAGAAATATTTTTCGAAAATTTGCCTGTTTTGTACCCAAAAATTGAGGAGTTCATTGCGGATGTGGATTTGCTTTACATCACCATTTGTATGGATGTTTTCAATGCGGCAATAGCACCGGGCGTTTCTGCGCCTGCTTATAACGGGATTTTTGCGGATGCGGCTTTTATGCATATTTATAAGCATATTTTCGATTCAAATAAAGTAATCGCGCTGGATGTTGCTGAAGTGAACCCAAATTTCGACGAAAATGAAAGAACCGCAAGGTTAGCCGCGGCGCTGGTGAATGAGTGGTTTATGGCAACTTCATTTTAAAAAAAATCGGGTTAAAAAGACATTTTTTCTAAATTTCTATTTTCAGTTTTAATAAAATTTAATCTGAAGTTTTTCTATTTTTATCGAACCTTACTCAAGAAAATTAGGCTATATTTGCCCACTTTTTATAAAATAATGCAGGTAGGAAATTCCGAAAAAAAGCACCGAAGAGCAGGTAAAAAATACTAAAAAAAGTGCTACTAATAAAGAATTTTATATATTTGCAGCAACTAACAATTAATTAAAATTTAATACTATGTCAGACATTGCATCAAGAGTAAAAGCGATTATCGCTGATAAACTCGACGTTGAAGAAACAGAAGTAACTCCAGAAGCTAGCTTTACTAATGATTTAGGAGCTGATTCTTTGGACACTGTAGAACTAATTATGGAATTCGAAAAAGAATTTAACATTCAGATTCCTGATGACCAAGCAGAAAAAATTACAACGGTAGGACACGCTATTGCTTACATTGAAGAAGTAGTGAACAAATAATATTCTATCACAAAGAAAAGATTTATGGAATTAAAAAGAGTAGTTGTTACCGGCTTCGGCGCTATTACACCTGTAGGAAAAAATGCCAAAGATTTCTGGGAAAGCCTTGTGAAAGGTGAGAGCGGTGCTGCTCCTATTACTCTTTTTGATGCCAGAAACTTTAAAACCAAATTTGCGTGCGAGGTTAAAAACTTCGATTCATTGGAGCATTTCGATAAGAAAGAAGCGAAGAAAATGGATAGAAACACGCAACTGGGCGTTGTTGCCGCGCGCGAAGCCGTGGCACATTCCCGAATTATGGAAGGCGAACTTGATAAAAACCGAGTTGGCGTAATCTGGGGCTCCGGAATTGGCGGTCTGGAAACTTTCGAACAGGAGGTATTGGGCTGGGCAAACACGGAAATCCCGCGTTTCAACCCGTTTTTTATTCCAAAAATGATTGCCGATATCACTGGCGGTCAAATTTCTATTGAATACGGTTTTCACGGACCGAACTACACGACAGTTTCTGCGTGTGCTTCTTCTGCGAACGCGATTATCGATTCTAAAATGCTTATTCAGCTCGGCAAAGCAGACGTTATTGTCTGCGGTGGTTCTGAAGCTGCTGTTACAGCGAGCGGCGTGGGTGGTTTTAATGCCATGATGGCGCTTTCAACCCGAAACGACGATCCTAAAACTGCTTCCCGACCTTTTGACAAAGACCGCGATGGTTTTGTTTTGGGCGAAGGGGCCGGAACCATTATTCTAGAAGAATATGAGCATGCGGTAAAACGTGGCGCAACCATTTATGCTGAACTTAAAGGTGGCGGAATGAGTGCTGATGCTTACCATATGACTGCTCCGCATCCTGAAGGTTTAGGTGCTTATCTGGTAATGAAAAATTGCCTGGAAGATGCCGGAATAAGTGCAGACGAAGTGGATCACATCAATATGCACGGAACTTCTACTCCATTAGGCGATATTGCGGAATCCAACGCAATCTCGAAACTTTTAGGTGAACATGCGTTTGACATTCAGATCAATTCCACAAAATCAATGACCGGTCACTTATTAGGTGCTGCGGGCGTTGTGGAAGCTATTGCCGCAATCCATACCATCATCCACAATATTGTTCCTCCAACGATCAATCATTTCACGGATGATGAAAAAATTGACAGTCGACTGAACTTTACTTTCCACCACGCAGTGGAAAAAGAAGTAAATGTAGCGATGAGCAATACTTTCGGTTTTGGCGGGCATAATGCGTGCGTACTTTTCACTAAAATCTAAGAACTTCAACAATGGAGTTACAGAAATACCTTTCTAAATTCCTGGTCAGAAGAAAAAAAACACTTTCGGAAAAAGATTACCATTTAAGCAATGAAATTACCAAAATCATCGGTTGTTCCATTCAAAACATCAATCTTTACCGCGAAGCTTTTTCTTTAAAATCATCTTCGAAATTTAAGCAAAACAACAACTATGAACGCCTGGAATTTTTAGGCGATTCTGTCTTGGGAACCATTATTTCCTGTCATTTATTTGCAACATATCCGCACGCGAACGAAGGATACTTGACGCAGATGAAATCTAAAATCGTAAACCGGAAAAACCTCAATAAGCTTGGTACTGAACTCGGTTTACCGAATTTTCTGCAGAATGATTCGCATACGACTTTAAGCGAAAATCTCGCGGGAAATCTTTTCGAATCGCTTATTGGTGCACTTTACCTGGATTTAGAATACGACACGTGCAGAAGAATTGTGCTCGAACGTTTGCTTACGCCGTCGGAAATCAACAAGCTTGAAAATAAGATCGTAAGTTACAAAGGTTTGCTGCTGGAATGGAGCCAGAAAAAAAAGCTGAGTATCCGTTACGAAACTGTCGAAGAAATTCAGGCAAATAGAAACCTGGTTTTCAGGACGTACGTTTGGCTCGAGAACGAAAGCATTTCTAACGCGACGGAAACCTCTAAGAAAAAAGCTGAAGAAAAAGCAGCACAGCGTGCCTTCTATATTTTAAATAAAAAACAGTGCATCATTGAAAACCCAAAAGATCATCCTTGATATTGACTATGACGACGAAATTACGATCGGCCTGGTCCGTCTCGCAAAGGAGGTCCCGGATTATGAACTTTTTTACCACCTCAACACCTTAAATCCTTTTAGCTTTAAGCGGATTTCCGACCTTATTCTACGCGGCAACATTTCAGATCATTATTTCCCTCGCTTCCGGGCTTTTCACAATTCCACGCAAGTATGCGTTCACTTTATTTCCAACCGTGCTTCGCAGGTAATACAGACCAAAACTTCGCACGAATTATTTTCCGGCGACGAAGATTCCGCGTTTTTGCTGAAAAATTTTCAGGATGTAGATTATATCATAAAGACATCGGAGCCATTTGATGATTTTTCAGTAATTTTGCTCCCTGAAAATCTGATGTTTCAAATTCAGAATTTTCATTTAAGCCCTGACGAAGAGCTTTATCAATTAATTCAATATTATGATTAAATATCTAAAAAAGACCAAAATCATCGCAACACTCGGCCCTGCATCTTCCGACAAGGAAACGATGATCGAGCTGGTAAAAGCAGGTGTAGATGTGTTCCGTATCAATTTTTCGCACGCTGATTACGCTATTGTAAAGAAAAATATAGAAACCATTCGCGAAATCAACAAAGAGTTTGGTCACTCCGTTGGAATTTTAGGGGATTTACAGGGACCGAAGCTTCGCGTTGGCGTGGTTAAAGAAGGTTCTTATTTAAATCCCGGTGATGTTTTAACCTTTACCAATGAGAAAATTGAAGGCGATTCTACCAAAGTTTATATGACTTATCAGCAGTTTCCGAAAGATGTAAAAGTTGGTGAAAGAATTTTGATCGATGACGGAAAGCTGGTTTTGCAGGTTATAGAAACAAACGACATTGACACTGTTCGCGCGAAAACCATTCAAGGGGGACCGCTGAGCTCAAAAAAAGGCGTAAATCTTCCGAACACGAATGTTTCTTTACCAGCTTTGACGGAAAAAGATATCGAGGACGCAAACTTTATGCTCGATTTGGAAGTTGACTGGATTGCATTGTCTTTTGTGCGGCACGCGCAGGACATTATTGATTTAAAGGAAATTATAAAAAATCACCCTACAAACAAGCAAAAAACGCCAATTATCGCTAAGATCGAAAAGCCGGAAGGTGTTCGGAACATCGAACAGATTTTGATGGAATGCGACGGATTAATGGTGGCGCGTGGTGATTTGGGTGTAGAAGTTCCGATGGAAGAAGTTCCGGCGATTCAGAAAAATTTGGTGGCTATAGCCCGAAATTATGCGAAACCTGTCATCATTGCAACTCAGATGATGGAAACCATGATCAATAGTTTAACACCGACCAGAGCTGAGGTAAACGACGTTGCGAACTCGGTTCTTGATGGTGCCGACGCGGTAATGCTTTCCGGTGAAACTTCAGTAGGAAAATATCCGGTTGATGTGGTGCGGAATATGGCAAAAATTGTAAAAAATATTGAGCAAACTAATTTTTACCGAACAAAAAATTCGCCAATTGAGCACGATTTTGACTGCATCGATGAACGTTTTATTACAAATAGAATCTGTCTTGCAGCCGTAAGAATTGCTAAAACCACAAACGTTGAAGCAATTGTAACTTTGACACATTCCGGTTATACCGCGTTTCAAATTTCAGCACACAGACCGAATTCAAATATTGTCGTTTTCAGTTCTAACAAACGCGTAATTACGATGTTGAACTTGCTTTGGGGCGTACGCGCTTTTCATTACGATATGCACAAATCTACCGACGAGACGATTACTCAGGTGAATATGCTGGCGCATACCAACGGTTTTGTTCAGAAAGGCGATTTTGTGATCAACCTGAACGCGACGCCGGCTTATGTAGACGGGAAAACAAACACGCTGAGACTAACTACGATATAATTTTTGCTGTATGCTTTAGGCATTATGCTGTAAGCGATAAACAAAAAATTCCGTGCTTAAAGCACGGATTTTTTTTATTTGCTAAATGCTCTACGCATTTTGCTGTAAGCTTAAAGCTTACGGCTTACGGCTTACGGCTCAAAATTCTTTAAATCTAAAAAATTAGCCGATATAACGGCATATTTTTTGGGTTTGCTAAAACAAAAAATTCCGCGCTAAAAGCACGGAATTTTTTTCTCTGCTATAAGTAAGCTTAAAGCCTATTGCTTATGGCTTAAAGCAGTAAGCATATTACATCATTCCCGGCATTCCGCCACCCATTGGCATTGCTGGTTCATCTTTTTTAACTTCGGTGATTACACACTCTGTAGTTAACAACATTCCGGAAACGGAAGCTGCATTTTCCAAAGCAACACGTACCACTTTAGTTGGGTCAATGATTCCCGCTTCGTACATGTTTACATACTCGTCAGTTTTTGCATTGAAACCAAAATCTGATTCACCTTCCGCAACTTTCGCTACGATTACAGAACCTTCTCCACCTGCATTGATCACGATTTGTCTCAATGGTTCTTCGATGGCTCTTCTTACGATTTTAATACCGGTAGTTTCGTCCATATTTTCTCCTTCGAAATTAAGGGAAGCAATACTTCTTACCAACGCTACACCACCACCTGCAACGATACCTTCTTCTACAGCGGCTCTTGTTGCGTGAAGTGCATCATCTACACGGTCTTTCTTCTCTTTCATTTCTACTTCAGAAGCAGCACCTACGTAAAGTACTGCTACTCCACCAGCTAATTTTGCCAATCTTTCCTGAAGTTTTTCTTTATCGTAATCAGATGTTGTAGTTTCCATCTGAGCTTTGATCTGGTTTACACGACCTTTGATTTGAGCTTCGTCACCGCCACCGTTTACCAAAGTAGTATTGTCTTTATCGATAACCACTTTTTCAGCTGTTCCAAGCATTTCTAAAGTTGCGTTTTCCATAGTGAAACCTCTTTCTTCCGAGATTACAGTTCCGCCAGTTAAAATCGCGATATCTTCCAACATTGCTTTTCTTCTGTCACCAAATCCTGGCGCTTTCACTGCAGCAATTTTCAACGAACCTCTTAATTTATTTACGACTAAAGTTGCCAAAGCTTCACCTTCAACTTCCTCACAGATAATCAATAAAGCTTTTCCGGCCTGCGCAACTGGTTCTAAAACCGGAAGTAATTCCTTCATCGAAGAGATTTTTTTCTCAACCAAAAGAATATAAGGATTTTCAAGCTCTGTTAACATTTTTTCCGGGTTTGTCACAAAGTACGGCGACTGGTAACCTCTGTCGAACTGCATACCTTCAACAACATCTACAGTTGTATCGGTTCCTTTTGCTTCTTCCACAGTGATCACACCTTCTTTACCAACCTTACCGAAAGCTTCAGCGATTAATGTTCCGATGTTATCGTCGTTATTTGCAGAAATTGAAGCAATTTGCTTGATTTTTTCTGATGAATCACCAACTTCTCTGGATTGTTCTTTTAAATTTGCTACAACTGCAGAAACTGCTTTGTCGATCCCTCTTTTCAAGTCCATTGGATTTGCACCTGCAGCTACGTTTTTCAAACCTTCGCGAACGATAGCCTGAGCTAAAACCGTTGCTGTAGTTGTTCCGTCTCCGGCGATGTCATTGGTTCTGGAAGCAACTTCCTTCACCATTTGAGCACCCATATTTTCTACGCGGTCTTCAAGCTCAATTTCTTTTGCGACAGAAACACCGTCTTTGGTAACGTGTGGTGCACCGAATGATTTTTCGATTACCACGTTTCTACCTTTTGGTCCTAAAGTTACTTTTACAGCGTTCGCCAAAGCGTCAACACCTCTTTTTAGAGCGTCTCTTGACTCGATATCAAATTTTATTTCTTTTGCCATTTTCTTTTATTTTTTGCGAGGGAGTAATTTACCTGCGCTTGATTTGTTAATTGTTAATTGATATACTAGAAAACAGAGTGTTACCCAATAATTCCCAAGATATCGCCTTCTTTTACGATCAGATAATCTTTACCATCTAACTTCAATTCGGATCCTGAATATTTTCCGTAAAGCACTTTATCACCAACTTTTACGGTTGTAGGTTCGTCTTTTTTACCGGGACCGGCAGCAACTACAATACCTTCCTGTGGTTTTTCTTTTGCCGTATCGGGGATAATAATTCCTGAGGCGGTTTTTGTTTCAGCAGCGGTTGGCTCTACCAAAACTCGGTCTGCTAATGGTTTAAAGTTTACTGACATATTTTTTAGTTTAAATTATTAATTATACTGCGGTGGTTTTGACGAAAACAATGCCAACGGAGCTTTTGTGCTAATCTGTCACGGCAGAGCCATTTGCAAGAAAATTTGGCAGAAAAAAAGTCACCTCAATGAGATGACTTTTATTAAATTTTATTTTCTACTTTTTCTTTCCGGCTGCCTGCATCGGATTTACTTTTCCGTTTGCAGCGCCACGCGCTGAACCTTCCTGCTTTTGTTTGAAAACCTGAAATTTCGAAGTCGGTTCCGGAATCTCTCCCCAGAAATTATTCGAAGTATCGATGTCAGCAGTTTCACGCATCGGATCAAGCTGAACTGATTTCAGTTTTTTCTTGAAATAATACGTTTTCGACACCTTATTTTCATTTTTTCTCCAGATTTGCGCCGAAGATTTGTCATTTAATTTTGAACCATCTTCGAAAGTGAATTCTAAAATCAGCGGCATTACCAAACCGCCTTTATTTGCGAAATCAATTTGATAAGCGTAAATATCTTCAACTGCAGCTCTTTCTTTTTCCGGCACGGTTTGTAAATTATCGGCCTTAATTCGGTATTCTTTTTTGCTGTCTACTTTTTCCTGGCCGCGGTTGTAACGCCAGTAAAAATCCTGAGTTTCTTTATCCGTGTCCGTATAAAAAGTGATGTTTTTATCTTCTTTATTTCTGATTTTCGAAATATCCACAAAATCATTTTGCAACGGCGGATCAATGGTATAAATGAACTCGCGGTTTGGTGGCAAGGTTGTAAAATCTGGCTTTGCAACTGTCACTTTTTCAATAGCGATATCTACCGGATCAATTCCGTAAAACCAACCTCTCCAGAACCAGTCCAGGTTTTCAGCACTTGCATCGTTCATGCTCCGGAAAAAATCTGCCGGCTCCGGATGCTTAAATGCCCATCTTTTAGAATAGGTTTTAAAAGCTTTGTCAAAAAGTTCGCGACCAACAATCGTTTCACGAAGAATATTAAGTCCTGTTGCCGGTTTTGAATAGGCGTTTGGACCAAATTGAACGATATTTTCCGAGTTCGTCATAATCGGTTCCAGCTGGTCTTTCGGCAATTTCATGTAATCTACAATCGTATGCGCCGGACCGCGACGTGACGGGAAATTATTATCCCATCTTTCTTCGGTTAAATATTCCACAAAAGTATTCAAACCTTCATCCATCCAGGACCATTGTCTTTCATCAGAATTAATAATCATCGGGAAGAAATTGTGCCCTACTTCATGGATGATTACGCCGATCATTCCATTTTTAATTCCTTCGGAATATGTACCGTCTTTTTCAGTTCTCCCAAAATTGAAGCAAATCATCGGATATTCCATTCCGTTTGCGGCTTCAATTGATTGTGCTACAGGATACGGATAAGGAATTGTGAATTCAGAATAAGTTTTAATCGTATGTGCAACGGCTTTCGTAGAAAATTTTCGGTATAGATTATAAGCTTCTTTCGGATACAAACTCATCGCCATTACCTCATTTCTATTTTCAGGAATGGTAACTTTCATTCCATCCCAAACAAATTTTCTGGATGACGTCCAGGCGAAATCACGAACATTTTCAGCTTCAAATTTCCAGGTTTTTCGCTGCTTAGACTTGCTTTTTTCCGCTTTCTTCGCTTCCTCTAAAGTCACAATTTCTATCGGTTCGTTAGCATTTTGTGCCTGTTTCCAACGCGCAAGTTGTGCTGAAGTCAAAACTTCCTCGAAGTTTTTCCCGGAACCTGTTGCAGCCACGATGTGATCCGCAGGAACATTCATTGAAACTTTAAAATCGCCAAAGGCTAAAGCAAATTCACCACGACCGGTAAACTGGTTATGCTGCCAACCGCGGAAATCGCTGTAAACACACATTCTCGGGTACCATTGCGTAATCGTATATAAATCATTTCCGTCTTCCGGGAAAAATTCGTATCCGCCACGGCCACCCATTTCGATGCGGTTCGGGATGTTGTAATTCCAATCTATTTTAAAGGTAATTTTTTCACCTTTTTTCAACACTTTAGGTAAATCGATGCGCATCATCGTTTTATTCACGATGTATGGCAAAGCTTTTCCCGAAGCGTCTGTTACCTTTTCCAGGTTCACACCGAAACCATTATTTTTTGCCGGTAAATCGCTCACTTTTAAATCATCAGACGTTGCTCTTTTAGGCAAAAATGATTCTGAATCATAACCTGCATTTTTTACAGACGACTGCTCATTTTCATCTAGCTGAAGCCACAAATATTCCAAATCATCGGGTGAGTTGTTGTAATAAGTTATGGTTTCCGAACCTCTTAAAATTCTTTTGTCCTCATCCAGATACGCGGTAATATCATAATCTGCACGATTTTGCCAATAACCTTGTCCTGGCGCGCCAGAACCTGTTCTGTAAACGTTCGGCGTTGGCAGAATTGTGCCGAGCTGTTCAAACTTATTGCCGTGATTGCTTGTAGGATTGTTTTGAATGTTCTGCCCGAAAAACACAGTAGAACAAAAGACCAGAGCGAGGAATTTGATTTTCATAGATGCTTAGTGAGATTTCAAATTTAATTATTTTGTGTAAATATTGGTATTTTTTTCCAAAAAACCACGCTGGAACCGAATTTTTTCTGCGGTTTTCGCAAATTCAAATTTTTCGGTGAAGTCAAAATCGAAAAAAAGGGCAAAATAGCCCAGAATTTTTACATCCGTTCCAAAATCATTTGTCCAGAAAGTAAGATTGCAACCACGGAAATTCCGGTGATCCAATATTTTTGCTGAAGTTTCAAGAATTTTGAAAGTAAGAAAAACAGCGTCATAATCAGTACAACAACAGTAATTTGACCGAGTTCCAAACCGATATTAAAACCTAAAAGCGGTACCGCGATGGTTTGTTCCGCTGCCATTGCCATTCGCGCGGTATTTGCGAAACCTAAACCGTGAATCAAACCAAAAAAAAGTGCTAAAACATAATTGATTTGCATCAATTTCTGCCGGTTTTCCCGAAGTAAAATATTGTCCAGCGCCGTTAAAACAATGGTAATCGGAATTAAAATTTCAACTAAAGCTGACGGTAATCTGAACACATCTAAAACACTGAAAGCTAAAGTTATGGAATGACCAATGGTAAAAGCGGTAACCAAAAGCAGGATTTTGCGCCAGTCTTTGTAGAAATACGCCGCCACCAAAACCAAAATAAAAAGTTGATGGTCAAGCGCATCTAAAGAAATAATGTGTTCCCAGCCGAGGTTTAAGTAAAATAAAAAATCAGACATTGTAAAAAAATTTTTACGAAAATAATGATTAATTTCGTCACCTGAAATGCAAAACATAATGCTGAAAAAAATACTGCCCTTTTTACTGCTTTTTTTCTTTTTTACCGCGCCGGCCAAAGAAATTCATCCGTATCACGTTGGCTCGGTAGAATTTAATTATAACCAAAAATCAAAAACTTTCGAAATTACCGGCAAATTTTTTCTGGATGATTTGGAAAATGCCTTGAAAGAAAAATACGGCAGCGCGGTTCATTTTAATGACGCGAAATATAAAAATCAGATCAACGATTATTTGAAAAAATACTGCCATGAATATTTGAAGCTGAAAGCAGACAACAAATTTCTAAAAGTCAATTATATCGGTTTTGAAGAAGACAGTGAAGCCGTAAATATTTATCTGGAATCCGAACCTGTAAATGCACCGAAAAAGGTTGAAACAGCAGTGAGTTTACTTTATAATTTTTTCGATGATCAGATGAATATTATCCATATTATCGTAGCCGGAAACCGCCAAAGCGATAAACTGAATTATCCCAAAAGGTATTTGTACAAAACCTTTTAAAAGCCGGAATTCACTTCATGCACGTGCGCTACAAGGTCCGGAAAAAAAGCGTCGAAATGCCGTTGAAGTTGTGGTTTATTGCTGAGAAAAACTTCGAAAGCGCCTAAACTTTTGTCCAGATATTTCGCTTTATTCAGCACATTCTGCATGGAATATTTAATTCCCCAATCTTGGCGGTAATTGAAAAGCCAATTGTCTTTTTCCATCGCGTCCACCATTTTTAGGAGCTTTTCTGGCAAAAAATCTTCATTTTTCCGCAGCGCCTGATAAACTTTTTCAGCGTGTTTTTTCAACTCTTTTTCCGACAGTGCGTTTGCTAAAAAATAATCCAGCGCCACATCAACGAAGGCACCGGAATATAAACGCACCATGGGACTGAAAATTTTCCGCGCGTAATGAAGTTCCGGATGTGCGTCGGTAAAAGTATCGATTTCACGGTGCAAAGTAATTCCCTGCTGCATTTTTTCGGGATAAGAATAGCGGTCCCGATTCGGAATATAATCCTCCAGAAACTGCCCCACGATCTGCTCGTCGGAAAAAGTGAGGAAAGAATGCGCGAGGTAATTCATGTTTTAAGGATGGAAGATGGAGGTTGGAGGATGAATTGGTAATTATTAATGGTTAATGATGAGTTTTAAAACAAGCTTTCATGAAAATCCTCAATCTTGCTCACTTCCACGATGGTAATGCCGTATTTTTTCTTTGGAATTTTATTAAGGTTTGAAACGAATATTTTTTCGTAGCCGAGTTTTTCAGCTTCGGAAATCCTTTGCTCAATCTGCGGAATGGGACGGATTTCTCCACTCAAACCAATTTCTCCCGCAAAACAGAAATGTTCAGAAATCGCCACATCTTCATTCGATGATAAAATAGAAGCTACCACGGCTAAATCCAGCGCCGGATCTCCTGTTTTTATTCCACCAGTTATATTAAGAAACACATCTTTCGCACCGAGCTGAAAACCCGCTCTTTTTTCCAGAACCGCCAAAAGCATATTCAGTCTTTTGGAATCGAAACCTGTACAACTGCGCTGTGGCGTACCATAAACCGCGGAACTTACCAGCGCCTGGATTTCAATCAGCATCGGGCGGTTTCCTTCCAAAGTCACTGCGACAGAATTTCCGGAAAGTTCCTCGAACTTTTTAGTTATTAAAATTTCCGAAGGATTTTTAATTTCTTTCAAACCCTGCGACACCATTTCGTAAATCCCGATTTCTGCTGTAGAGCCAAAACGGTTTTTACTCGCGCGCAAGAGTCGGAACAAATGATTGCGGTCGCCGTCAAAATTCAAAACCACATCTACCATATGTTCCAAAACTTTCGGACCCGCGATCTGGCCGTCTTTGGTAATATGCCCAACTAAAAAAGTCGGTGTATTGGTTTCTTTAGAAAATTTAATTATTTCATTTGAACATTCGCGGATCTGAGAAACAGTACCGGGTGAACTTTCGATGAGCTGGCTTTGCAATGTTTGTATGGAATCGATAATCATAAAATCCGGCTGTAATTTCTTCGCCTCATGAAGAATTTTTTCCACCGAAGTTTCGGTAAAAAGATAACAATTCGGGTTTTGAAGTTCCGTCAGTCGGTCCGCACGCATTTTGATTTGTGAGGCACTTTCTTCGCCGGAAACGTAGAGAATTTTCTTATTCATTTTCAGCGCCAGCTGCAGCAGTAATGTCGATTTTCCGATGCCGGGCTCGCCGCCAATCAGGGTTACGGAACCCAGGACAATGCCGCCGCCCAAAACCCGGTTCAATTCCTCAGAAGGCGTTGTAATACGCGGTTCTTCCTCCGTTTGAACCTCTATAATATTGATAATATGCTGCTTCGATTTCTCCGTAAAAGTTTTCGCGGGAGATTTCTCTACAATTTCTTCAACCAGAGTATTCCACTCGCCACAATTTTTACACTGCCCGAGCCACTGCGGATATTGTGAGCCACAGTTTTGACAGAAATATGCCGTTTTCACTTTTGCCATGTTGCGAATTTCCTTCTTTTTTTTGGATAATTAAATTTTTACAAAAAAAAGAACCGCTGGAAAGCGGCTACTTTTTATTGAAGAATATTTCTTGTTTGATTAGTTCGCAACAATATTTACAGTCACTTTAATTGCATCACCGGTTTTTACTCCCATGAAACCAGGTCTTTCCATACCGTAAGTTGAAAGTTTCATATTTTCAGTCCCGGTTATATGATAAGATTTACCGTTTTTAGTTACTGTTACAGGGAAATTCACCTCTTTGGTAACACCTGCTATCGTCATTTTACCTGCCAAATTTCCTTTTCCAACTGATAATGTAGGTGCGGTAAAAGTAATGTTAGGATACTTATCTGATTTCAGCGCTCCATATGCTTTGTTATCCATCATTTTTCCTTTGGTGCTTTTGAGGCTTTTTGTCGGCATTGTGAATTTTACATTGGTGATGGTGTTTCCGTCTACAGTTCCTGTAAAGGTTGCAGATGACCCATTCATCACCCAGTCATGCACTGGTGAAGTTCCTTCGATATTTACAGTTGTAGATTTTCCTGTGATGTTTTGAGCATTTACCAATCCAGTAAGGGTAACAGCAAATAAAACCAAAATGGATTTCAATGTGTTTTTCATTTTTTTAATTTTTTACAGTCACTTCATTGTAACTGTGTGTAGGACAAAATTCCTTTGGTGAAGTTAAATCACTTTCGGCCACATTCGTATGACAACTGTCAGGTTTACGTTTTTAGCGTATCATATTGACCAATTCCTTTTTTTAGGGCAGATTATGGAAATTTTTTGCGCGCAGTAATTTTGAAAAAAAATGCCAAAATAGCAGCAAATTTTTTTGGTGCGAATGCAGGGATTTTTGAAAAGGAAAAAGTGAAAAGGAAAAAGGAAAAAGAAATTTTTTAGCGCACAAACAGTTTTTTGCGTGGCACATTGATCTGTGAAAATCTGTTAACGAAGACTTTCCGCAACTAAAAAATTCGGCGTTAAATGAGCATTTTTTCTTGATTTTGCATGCGAAGTAATTTTAAAAAAAAATGCCGAAAGCAGCATATTTTTTTTCCAGCGAAGTATTTCTAGCCCTGATTGCAGCGGCATCCTTTTTTGACGAGGAACGAGGAGAAAAAGATACAGCGGAAAGCAGGTTCCCGGCTCCTTAAAAATATTTAGCAGCGCTTTAGTTGCGCCACGTTGCAAATTCCCTTAACTTTGCCCAAACCTAATCTAATGAGTAAAAAGAACACGAAATACATCTTCGTAACGGGCGGTGTAACTTCTTCTTTAGGCAAGGGAATCGTCTCGGCATCGCTCGGCTTACTGCTGAAATCGAGAGGTTTTAATGTCACCATCCAAAAACTTGACCCTTATATAAATATCGATCCCGGAACGCTGAATCCGTACGAACACGGCGAATGCTACGTGACGGAAGATGGCGCGGAAACCGACCTCGACCTGGGCCACTACGAAAGATTTCTGGATTCTAAAACTTCGCAAAATAATAATGTAACAACCGGTAAAATTTACCAAACCGTAATTGAAAAAGAGCGCAAAGGTGATTTTCTGGGGAAAACCGTGCAGGTAATCCCGCATATTACAAACGAAATCAAGCGCCGCATAAAAATTCTGGCGAAACAGAACTACGACATCATCATCACTGAAATTGGCGGTACGGTGGGCGATATTGAATCACTGCCGTACATCGAAAGTGTACGACAGCTGAAATGGGAACTGGGCGAGCAAAATTCTATGGTGATTCACCTGACTTTGCTGCCGTATTTGGCCTCAAGCGGAGAACTGAAGACGAAACCCTCGCAACACTCGGTACGCCAGCTGATGGAATCGGGAATACAAGCCGACGTTTTGGTTTGCCGTACGGAGCACATTATCCCGAAAGAGCAGCGCATGAAACTGGCGCAGTTTTGCAACGTGCCGCTGGAAAACGTGATTGAATGTAAAGATTTGGAAACCATTTACGAAGTTCCGCTTTATTTGCAGAAACAGGATTTCGACGATGTAGTATTAAAGGAATTGAACCTGAAATCTGAAAAAGAAGCCGATCTGAAAGACTGGAAAAGCTTTTTGAAAAAATATAAAAACCCGAAAAGATCGGTGGAAATCGCGCTGATTGGAAAATATGTTTCCTTGCAGGATTCTTATAAATCCATCGCGGAAGCCTTTATCCACGCTGGTGCCGATATGGAAACCGAGGTGAAAATCCGTTGGGTGTACAGCGGTGAGCTGACGGAAGAAAATATCGCCGAAACTTTGCAGGGAATTGACGGAATGCTGATTGCGCCCGGATTTGGTGACCGCGGAATTGAGGGAAAAATTGCAGCCGCGAAATTCGCGAGAGAAAATAATATTCCGCTTTTGGGAATTTGTTTGGGCATGCAGATTATGACGATTGAATTTGCGAGAAATGTCTTGGGTTACCAGAAAGCCAATTCGATGGAATTTGATACTTCTACACCGGAACCTGTAATTTCCCTGATGGAAGACCAGAAAAATGTGGTGGAAAAAGGCGGAACAATGCGCCTTGGTGCCTGGAAATGCGCGCTGAAAAGCGGCTCTAAACTGAATGAAATTTATGGTACAAAAAATATTTCGGAAAGACATCGACACCGTTATGAATTCAATTCTGAATATAAAGAGGAATTCGAGAAGAACGGTTTAATTCCTACCGGTTTTAATCCGGAAACAGAACTGGTAGAAACCATTGAGTTGAAAGATCATCCGTTTTACATCGGGGTACAATATCACCCGGAATACAAAAGTACGGTTGCCTCGCCGCACCCTTTGTTCAAGGCGCTCATCAAAGCTTCCACGAAAAAATAATCAGCAGGAGATAAAGGACAAATGTTTTTTATCTCTTGTTTTTTAAATGAATAGGTAAAATCTTCTTGATTGCCAAAAATTTCAGTATTTTTGCCACCTAAAATTATTGGGCGTTAAAAAGACTTTTTTTTGAGCTTTATAATTCAATTCCAAATAAATTAAAATGCAGCAAAATAACGGTTTAGATAAAAACCAACTGATCAGTTTCGTTTTGTTTTCGATGCTTATCATCGGCGCCATGTTTTATTTCCAAAATAAAAATGCGCAGGAACAGCAATTAAAAGAGGCGCAAAATACAACGCAGGCAGCACCGGCGGCTCCTAATGCTACAAAACCTGCTGTTGTTGCAAACCTAAACGACAGTGTACAGGCAACTTCAATTCAGCAAGTTCAGTTAAAAAATAAAGAGTTGACGGTTTCTATTTCAACTTTGGGTGGGCAGCTTTCTACCGTGGAGCTGAACGAGTACAAAGCGTACAACAAAAATACGGATGTAAACGACAAAAAATTACTGCTTTTTGACCAGAATAATTCTTCATACGGATTTCAGTTTAAAGATAAAACGGGTAAAATATTTAGCACTAAAGATTTAGTTTTCACGCCGACACAAAACGGAAATACCGTAACGATGCAGGCTAATGCAAACGGCGCTGTGATCCAATTCATTTATACGTTGCTTGGAAAATACACGATAGATTTTAATGTGAAAACCCAAGGTTTATCACAATTGGTTTCTGACACGAAAGCTGATTTTGTTTGGGATTTCACCGCAAGACAGCATGAAAAAGGACGTTCGCAGGAACAAACGCATACGGAATTTAATTACGTTTTCGATAATTACAGTAGTTTTGATTACGACGGAAGAACCACAATGGAGGAACCGGACGAAACCCTAAACTGGTTGGCTATAAAACAGCAGTTTTTCGCGATGGTGATAGAGCCGCAAAACGGTTTTAAAAACTCGCAGGGCAGTCAGGACATGATTGACGAAGGCGATTTTCTGAAAAAATTTAATTTTAACGGTCAGGTTGATTTGGCCGGCGGTGAAATGAGCCAGAATTACAAATGGTATTTCATGCCTTTGGATTTGCCTTTATTAAAATCTTACGACAAAAACTTCGATGAATTGCTTCCACTGGGTTGGTCGTTCATCGGAACTTTAAACCGATGGTTTTTCATCCCGATGTACAATTTGATTTCAAGTTGGGGATTAGCTGCAGGTTGGGTAATTTTCCTGATGACAATCATCGTGAAAATTATTTTGTCGCCGGTAATGTTTAAGCAGCATAAGCTGAGCGCGATGATGCGCGTAATTCGTCCTGAAATAGATGAGGTGAATGCGAAATACAAAGACGCCGACCCGATGAAAAAGCAGCAGGAAACCATGGCGGTTTACCGGAAAGCCGGAGTAAACCAAATGGCGGGCTGTTTGCCGGGACTTTTACAGGTGCCGATTTTCTACGCCCTATTCCGCTTTTTCCCAAATATGATCGATTTAAGGGGTAAAAGTTTTTGGTTTGCTAAGGATTTAACTGCGTATGATGACGTAATTAAACTTCCGTTTTCAATTCCATTATTAGGAGATCATTTAAGCATATTTGCGATTGCGTGTACCGTGGTGATTTTAATTTACACCGTAATGACGGCGGGGAATATTCAGCAGCCAACTCAGGAAGGTATGCCGAATATGAAAGTGATTATGTACATTTTCCCGATTACTTTCCTTTTCTTCCTTAATACCTCCGCATCCGGACTTTCGTGGTATTACTTCGTATCGAATGCGATTAATATTTTAATCATTTTAGTCATTAAATATTGGATTTTGGATGAAAAGAAAATTCATGCCCAAATACAGGCGAATAAATTGAAAGAGCCGAAGAAAGAAGGAAAACTTCAGAAAAGAATGCGCGTGATGATGGAAAAAGCACAGGAGCAGCAAAAACTTCAGCAACAGCAGTCTAAGAAGAAATAGAAAAAAACACCAAAAAAGCCGGAAGAAAATCTTCCGGCTTTTTTATGCTTCTAAATATGCTGCTTCCTCTTCCGGCGCCGCTTGGCTATAATCTAAGCGGAATGACCTTCGGTGATGAACAGTTGGCCCAAATTCCATTAATGCATTCTGATGTGCTTTTGTCGCATAGCCCATATTGGTGTTCCAGCCATATTGCGGAAATTCGTCATGAAGTTTTATCATCAGTTGATCACGGTAATTTTTTGCTAAAATTGAAG
Source organism: Kaistella treverensis (assembly GCF_900114045.1). GTDB lineage: Bacteria > Bacteroidota > Bacteroidia > Flavobacteriales > Weeksellaceae > Kaistella > Kaistella treverensis. The sequence goes on along the minus strand of NZ_FORQ01000003.1, from coordinate 20,002 downwards.
CACACGCAATTGAAAGAAATATTTCATCACCTTTTATAATACACTGATGTGGAATAAAAGGATAAGCGTGGAACCGGTTGCCATCAACTAATATAAGTTCCGGGCGCGTCGTTAATTGATCTACGGCACGGTGCATCGCGTGAATGCTGGCGTTTAGAATATTGTGTTCATCTATAAAAGACGGCGGAAGTTCCGCAATTGCAAACTCCATTACATTTTCTTTAATATAGGAGTCCAAATCCATTCGGGTCTGAAACGTTAATTTTTTGGAATCATTAACCAAATTTTGCTTAAATTTTTTGGGTAAAATAACAGCTGCAGCTACGACCGGACCGCAAAGACATCCTCTTCCTACTTCATCGCAACCTGCCTCCAGGTAGAGCGATGACCAGCTTTTACGCAATTTCATTTATAGTATCTTTTTAATAATTAAATGGTAATTAAGGTGACAAAAATACAAATTAATTAAGAATTTGTTAACAAATAATTTGGATATATAAATTAAAGTGTGCACTTTTGTTGTAATGAAAAAATTTAATTTGATATGAAGAAACTAACAACAAGCGTTTTAGCTGTAGTTTTGACTGCTTCATTTGCTTTGGTAAATGCACAGACAAGAGATACAATTAAAACACAGGATATCGAAGGCGTCGTAGTTACGGCTTTAGGTATTAAAAGAGAGAAAAAATCACTGGGTTACTCTTCTCAGGAGGTTAAAGCAGACGCTTTAACAGAAGGAACAACCAACACAGGAAACATTGCTTCTCAACTTTCCGGGAAAGTTGCAGGTCTTAATGTTACTACAACCAGTAACTTTGGGGGTTCTGCCAACTTGGTAATTAGAGGGGTTAAGTCTGTAGACGGTGCTGCTCCGTTGGTGGTAATTGACGGGTCGCCTGTTAACAACACCTCTTCACTCTACGGTAATACAGATTACGGTAACGCGCTTTCTGACATCAACCAGGAAGATATCGCTTCAATCAACGTCTTGAAAGGTGCGGCAGCATCTGCTCTTTACGGTGAAAGAGGTTTGAATGGTGTAATTTTGATTACTACCAAAAACGGTAGAGGAAATGATGACGGATCTTGGGGTGTAACCTGGTCAACAGGTGTTCAAGCAGGATTTGTTGATAAAAGCACCTTTGCTGAATACCAAGACAAATACGGCGCTGGATACGATACTACCTTCTATACCGAAAATCCTGCACCAGACGGAAATTTCTATGCAAACTTTGCAGAAGATGCTTCTTGGGGACCAAGATTCAACCCGAATCAGTTGGTTTACCAATGGGAATCTTTGGATCCGACTTCACCAACATATGGTAAAGCGACTCCTTGGGTAGCTGGTAAAAACACTCCAATTGAATTTTTCGAAACACCTTTCACTTTCTCGAATACTGTTTCATTGCAAAAAGGCAATCAAAACTCAAACATCTTGTTTTCTTATGATAACATGACGCAAAGTGGAATAATGCCGAACTCTAAACTTTCCAAAAACACCTTCTCTTTAAAAGCAAATTACGATTTTACAGAAAAGCTTCACGCATCATTCTACACAACATTAACTTTACAAGATACAAAAGGTAGAGCAATCGGAGCGTACAGTGACAATATTATGTCTGGTTTCAGACAATGGTGGCAAACCAACGTAGATGTATTATCGCTAAGAGATGCTTATTTCAGAAACATTGCGAATCCGGTAGAAGCTAACAATTACGGTAACGTAACCTGGAACCCTTACGATTCCAGCAATACGCGACCAATTTTCTGGAACAACCCTTACTTCCAGGCGTATGAGAATGCACCTAGAGACCAAAGAAACAGAAACTTTAATGTTGCGAGCATAACCTATGACTTTACAAAGGATATCAGTGTAATGGGTAGAGTTTCTTATGACAGAAGTGATCTGCGCGTTGAGCAAAAAATGGCAGTTGGTACGCTTGCAACTGGTTTTGGTGCTTCTGGTAACGATGTTGCATCAGGATACGCAAGAAGAGATGTTCGTCGAAGCGAAACCAACTACGATTTGATCGGTAACTATAAATTTGATATTACAGATAATGTAAATGTTAGCGGTATCGTCGGTGGAACTATAAGAAGAAACTACAATAGCAGCCTTTACGCTTCTACAGAAGGAGGTTTGGTAATCAGAAATATCTATAGCCTTGGTAACAGTGCTGCACCTACGTTAGCACCTTCTGAAAGTGAAGTAACTTGGCAAACGAATTCGGGATATGCTTCAGCATCTTTCGATTTCTACAAAATCTTCTATTTAGATGGAACTTACCGTGTTGACCAGAGTTCAACGCTTCCGGGAGGAAACAACGTTTATGGTTACGGTTCTGTCACCGGTGCTTTGATCTTATCAGAATTGATAAAACCAAGCTGGATGAACTTCTGGAAATTAAGAGCAAACTATGCTGAAGTTGGTGGAACAGCAGATCCATATCAGTTAGCATACTACTATGCTCCAGCAGGATTCTTTGGTGATGTAGGTCTTTCCGGAACTCAAACAAGACAGCCAAATGCTGACTTGAAACCACAAAGAGCAAAAGAATTCGAGGTGGGTACTGAAGGTAGCTTCTTCAAAAACAGATTCACTTTTGATTTGGCATACTACAAAACAAAAACCATTAACCAGATCCTTCCTACTCTTCCAATTTCATCAGCGTCTGGGTTAAGCTCAGCTTCTGTAAATGCTGGACAGATTGACAACTGGGGTTATGAAGTTGCTTTAGGACTTGTTCCGATTAAAACTTCAAACTTTACCTGGAATATGGACATCAACTGGTCACAAAACAGAAACAAAGTTGTTGAACTTCTTCATAATGAAGTTTCTGATGTATCCAACGTATTACTTCAAGGATACCAAGGTGGTGTTTCACTTAACGCAAGAGAAGGTGAAGCTTGGGGTACTTTAGTAGGTAGTGATTATGTTTTCTTAAATGGTCAGCCAGTAGTTAATGCTACAACTGGTTATTACTTAAAAGAAAACAACAAGATTATTGGTAATGCAACACCAGACTGGATTGGTGGTGTAAGAAACAGCTTTGATTACAAAGGACTTTCTGTAAGTTTCTTGATCGATGTTAGACAAGGTGGTGATGTATTTTCTACCGATATGTATTACGGTTTGGCAACAGGTTTGTATCCTGAATCTGCCGTAGGTGATATCAGAGAAAAAGGAATTGTTTGGCCAGGTGTAAATCCGGATGGTAGCCCGAATACAACCAATACACGTAACCCTTCAGCATTTGGATCATTAGACGGGTATGCTAGAATGCCTGCAAGCCGTTTCGTATATGATGGTTCATATGTTAAACTAAGAGAAGCTGCTATTGGGTATACCCTTCCAAAAACCATCTTGGCTGGGACTTGGGTGAGAGATGCTAAAGTATCTTTAGTAGGTAGAAACTTATGGATTATCCACAAAAACTTGCCTTATGCAGACCCTGAAAACATGGTCGGCGGTGGCCTAAGTTCATACGGATGGTCAATCGGTTCTCTACCAACAACAAGAGATATCGGATTAAATGTTACTTTAAAATTCTAAGATTACAACAATGAAAAAAATACTTAATAAACTTATCATAGGTGCGTTGGCTGCAATCAGCCTTACGTCGTGCCAGAGAGATTTGCTTTCATTAAATGAAAACGTGAAAGCTCCCTCTGTATTGCCTTCTGAGACATTATTGGCAATGGGGCAAGAAAGGTTTTTCTACTCTACATTTACGGGTAGCGTAAACTTTAATAACTATCGTTTCTTCGTTCAACAGTGGACCGAAACCACCTATACAGACGAAACAAACTACGACTTGGTTACCCGTAACCAACCTCGTAACCACTGGAACAGAATGTATGTGAACTCATTGAACAACTATGAGCAAGCTAAAAAGAACCTTCCAGCCGAAGCTGCTCTTTCTGAAGCAGAAAGAACAAATAAGATGGCTACTTTAGAAATCTCACAAATTATAGTTTGGGAAAACTTGGTAGACACTTACGGTAACGTACCATATTTTGATGCGCTAGCAGCAGCAGAAGGTAATTTTGCGCCAAAATATGATGATGCAAAAGCAATTTATGCTGACCTTTTGAAAAGAATTGATGCTGTTGTTGCACAAATTGATGAAGGTGCAAATGGATACGGAAGTGGTGACTTAGTTTATGGTGGAGATATGACAAAATGGAAACATGTTGCAAACTCTGTAAAACTCAGAATGGCTCTTAACTTAGCTGACGTAGATCCTGCGACTTCAAAATCTGCTGCAGAAGCAGCGGTAGCTTCAGGTGTAATTGCTTCAGCAGATGAGTCTTATACTCTGGACTTCGCTGGTGGAACTTATAATAACCCAGTTTATGACGATTTAGTTGCTTCAGGTAGAAATGACTTTGTTCCAACAGAACTGGTTATTAACATGATGAACGCTAAAAATGATCCAAGAAGAGAAGTTTGGTTTACTACTGTTGACGGTAAATATGTTGGAGGTTTATTTGGAGAATTAAATCCATTTAATGGTAAATCTCACATGAGTGATTTCTGGTTAGCGCCTGATGCACCAGCACCATACTTAAGCTACGAAGAAGTATTGTTCATGAAAGCTGAAGCAGCTGCAAGAGGATACAACGTAGGCGGAACTGCTGTTGAAATGTACAATAAAGCAGTACTAACTTCAATGGCCTTGAACGAGGTAAGCACTGCTGATGCTGCAGCTTATTTAGCTGCTCATCCTTACGATGCTGCAAACTGGAAAAAATCAATTGGGGAAGAAGCTTACATTGCTTTATTCAACCAGCCTTTCGGTGCTTGGTTATTCTCAAGAAGATTAGATTATCCTAAGTTTGAAAACCCTAAAAACAATAAACTTGAAGGAGTACCGGTAAGAATGCCTTACTCTGATCAGGAATATGTGTTGAACAAAACAAATGTAACTGCTGCTGCTACCGCAATTGGTGGTGACAAAGCAACTACAAAACTGTTCTGGGACAAATTCTAAGGTTTAATCCTCAGTATTTAATTCAGCCACTCCTCGGAGTGGCTTTTTTATTTCTGTATATTTGTATATCAAAAATCTACCATGAACATTAAAGATATTATTCAGGACAAATTAAAAGAAATTATCGCCACGGTTTTTCAAATAGATGGTCTAAACATAACCGATACAGTCACCCTGGAGGTACAGCAAAATAAAACCGACTTCGAAGGAGATTTCACTATCGTTACTTTTCCGCTTGTAAAAGTTTTGAAACAAAGCCCGGACTATATCGCAATGGAACTCGGCGACGCGTTCATGACCCAAACCGATTTTGTCGAAAGCTATCACGTCGTAAAAGGCTTCCTCAACTTAAAAATTAAAAACAAATTCTTCCTCAATAATTTCCAACATACCAAAGAAAACTTTGATGAAATAAAAAGCCGAAATGAAACCGTAATGGTAGAGTTTTCATCACCAAATACCAACAAACCATTGCACCTAGGCCACATCCGAAACAACCTTTTGGGATATTCGGTATCGCAGATTTTAAAGCAGGACGGCTACGACGTTATCAAAACTCAGATCATCAACGACCGCGGAATCCATATCTGCAAATCAATGCTCGCCTGGCAAAAATCCGGGGCAGGTGAAACTCCGGAAAATACCGGCTTAAAAGGCGATAAATTGGTGGGAAACTATTATGTCGCTTTTGACCAAAACTACAAAAAGCAAATCGCCGAACTCGTTGCTGAAGGAACCGACGAAAACACCGCTAAAAAACAGGCACCTGTCATGCTCGAAGCACAGAAAATGCTTCTCGACTGGGAAAAAGGCAATGAAACGGTGCGGACCCTTTGGTCTGCAATGAACTCTTGGGTGTACGCCGGCTTCGCCGAAACTTACAAGCGTCTAGGCGTAGATTTTGACCAAATTCAATACGAAAGCAACACTTATCTTTTAGGTAAAGATCTTATTCAGCACGGCCTCATTACCGGCGTTCTCTACCAAAAAGAAGACGGCTCCGTGTGGTGCGACCTTGCAGATGAAGGCTTGGACCACAAACTTTTGCTTCGCGGTGACGGAACTTCAGTTTACATGACTCAGGATCTGGGAACTGCTGTTCAGCGGTTTCAGGAAAACGACATTCAGAAACTCATCTATACCGTCGGGAACGAGCAGGATTACCACTTCGATGTGCTCTTCAAAATTCTGAAAAAATTAGGCTATGACTGGGCAAAAAATCTTTACCATCTATCCTACGGAATGGTCGAACTTCCCGAAGGCAAAATGAAATCGCGCGAAGGAACCGTAGTTGATGCCGACGATTTGATGCAGGAAATGTACATCACGGCAAAAGAAAAAGCACAGGAACTAGGTAAACTCGAAAATCTATCCGACGAAGAAAAAGAAAAATCTTACGAAACCGTCGGAATTGGCGCACTAAAATATTTCATGCTGAAAGTAGATCCGAAAAAGAAAATGCTTTTCAATCCGGCAGAAAGTATCGATTTTGCTGGAAATACAGGCCCGTTCATCCAATACACGTACGCGCGAATCCAGTCGTTGCTGGCGAAAGCCAACTACCAGCCAACTGCGCTCTCCGACTATGAACTTACCGCCTCGGAAAAAGACCTCGTGATGCATCTTTCCAATTTCAAGGAAACCGTTACGCGCGCTGCAGAAACACTTTCACCGGCACTCGTGGCAAATTACATTTATGACGTCGTAAAATCCTACAACTCCTTCTACCAGAACAATCCGATCCTGAGCCAGGAAGATGAAAACACCAAAAATTTCCGTCTTGAATTGTCAGATTTAACCGGAAAAACCATTAAAAAAGGGCTTGAATTATTAGGAATCGGCACCGTAAACCGCATGTAAATATTTTGGGCGTGCCCCGATTTCCCTCGGCATTTCCCGCGCGCATCGGGTCGGTCTCTGGCTGCAATCTTTTTTTGTGGCGCTTCGCGCCGCAAAAAAAGGATTTCCGCCTCCCACCTCACGCGGGTGATCGCTGATATGAAACCATTTCAAAAAATGAAAATCGATTTTTCTCAAAACTCCTGGCAAAACCTCACGCCGGAAACGGATTTTGAAAAAAAAGTGCTCGCTTTTATCAGCGAGTGGTTTTCAGCATCCGAAACAGTAAAAGTGCAGACTTCCGGTTCCACAGGCGCGCCGAAAATTTTCGATATCGAAAAAGTAAAAATGCGCAATTCCGCGAAAATGACTTGCGACATTTTAGGACTTCAAAAAGGCGATTCCGCACTACTCTGTCTTCCCGTAGAATATATTTCCGGGAAAATGATGGTTGTACGTGCCATTGAAAGAGATCTGATTTTAACCGTAAAATCACCATCCGCCGCGCCGCTGGAAGATGTGATCGAACAAATTGATTTCTGTGCGCTCTCGCCGCTGCAGGTAGAAAATTCCCTGCAAAAACTGCATTTTTTTCAAAATATCATTATCGGAGGCGCCTCGGTATCTGAAACGCTGAAAAATAAAATCCACAACGCTTTAAGTTCAACCGAAATTGAAAATGCTCCAAAAATATTTGAAACCTACGGTATGTCGGAAACGTTGTCTCACATCGCTCTTAAAGAAATTTCTCCTGTTCCAGAGGCATTTTTTTCTGTTTTGCCTGGCGTGGAAATATCTACCGATGACAGAAACTGTCTCCAGATTTTCGCGCCCAATTTAAATTCGGAACTGCTTACAACGAACGATTTAGTTGAGATAAAAAACGAAACTGGTTTTCGTTTTTTGGGTAGAATTGATCACGTCATCAATTCCGGTGGATTGAAAATTTATCCGGAAGAATTGGAAGCATTGGTGAAAAAAATCCTGCCTCAGGAGCTTATTTTTCTCGGAATCCCGGACGAAGTGCTCGGGCAGAAATTGGTTTTGGTCATTGAAGGCGCGGAAGATGAAACCCAAAAATCGCTGCTTAGAACCGTTAATTTTCCTACGAAAAATCATCAGCCCAAAGAAATTATTTTCCTCAAGGAATTTCCACGTATTCCGAACGGCAAAATCGATCGCCAGAAATTGCTTCAAATCGCAACTGAAAAAATCCGCCGTTAAAACGGCATTTTTTTTCGTTTTACAATATTCTTTATCTTTGTTTCCATGAGAGATTTCACCAAAGAACTTACGTACAAAACCTCGCGCAGCAGCGGCGCGGGCGGACAAAACGTGAACAAAGTGGAAACCTCGGTCACCGTCATGTGGAATGTTGCCGCCAGCGATTTTTTTTCAATTGAAGCGAAAGAAATGATTTCTGAAAAACTGAAAAATCGTATCAATTCAGACGGAATTTTGCAACTCACCGTTTCGGAAAGCCGCACGCAGTTGCAGAACAAAAAAATCGCGACGGAAAGGATTTTAGAATTGGTGAAAAAATCGCTTTTCATTCCGAAAGCGCGAAAGGCGACAAAACCTTCAAAAGCGAAAATCGAAAAGCGGCTGAAAGCGAAGAAGGAACTTTCCGCGAAAAAGGAAAACAGACGGTTTCGCGGTGAATAGATTTTTGAAAAAATTTGCTGTTTTAAGGGTAAATTTTTTGGTTTTTAGCTCCCGCAGATTTTGATAATTTCGCAGATGTAAAAAATTAGCTGCTTAAAGCGGATTTTTTTTGCTTTTTGCCTTGAAAAGAAGAAACCAAAGCTCCCCTAGCCCCGATTGCAGTGGCATCCCCCGGCGAGGTTGCAACCGAAGCCGGGGATAAAACGGAAAGCGGGTTGTAATCTTCGAACGGAGCGAAAAGCGTCTTGTCCTAAAAGAATTCTTTTTAATTATTATCTTTGCTAAAACGAAAAAATTATGAGTAAGCCGATTACGGAATTTATAGAAAAATATTATCTGCATTTTAATTCTGCCGCTTTGGTAGACGCTTCCAAAGGTTATGTGGCGCACCTGAAAGATGGCGGGAAAATGATGATTACCCTTGCCGGCGCGATGTCTACGGCGGAAATCGGGAAAATTCTGGCGGAAATGATCCGTCAGGATAAAGTGGATATTATTTCGTGTACAGGCGCGAATTTGGAGGAAGATTTGATGAACTTGGTGGCGCATTCACATTATGAAAGAGTGCCGCATTACCGCGACCTTACGGCGCAGGATGAGTGGAATTTGCTTGAAAAAGGTTTGAACCGTGTGACCGATACGTGTATTCCGGAAGAGGAAGCATTCCGACGTTTGCAGAAACATATTGTGGAAATTTGGAAAGATGCAGAAGCAAAAGGCGAGCGTTATTTCCCGCATGAATATATGTATAAAATGCTTTTATCAGGCGTTTTGGAGCAATATTATGAAATCCCGAAAGAGAATTCCTGGATGTTGGCCGCGGCGGAGAAAAACCTGCCGATTGTAGTGCCAGGCTGGGAAGATTCTACCATGGGAAATATTTTCTCCAGCTATTGTATCAAAGGTGAACTAAAGCCTTCGACCATGAAATCAGGAATTGAATATATGATGTATTTAGCGGATTGGTATCCGAAAAATTCTGGTGGAAAAGGCGTTGGATTCTTCCAGGTTGGCGGTGGAATCGCGGGTGATTTCCCAATTTGCGTAGTTCCGATGCTGTACCAGGATATGGAAATGACCGACATACCTTTCTGGTCGTATTTCTGCCAGATCTCTGATTCTACAACGTCTTACGGTTCGTACTCCGGTGCTGTGCCGAACGAAAAAATTACTTGGGGAAAACTGGATATCACGACACCGAAATTTATCGTTGAAAGTGACGCCACGATTTGTGCGCCGCTGATGTTCTCTTATATTTTGGAAAACTCGTAAACGAAGGATGAAGGGTGAAGTTGGAAGTCTGAAATATGGAGTTTGAAGTATGAAATAAAAAAATCGTCTCAGAAATGGGGCGATTTTTTTTGCCGTTTTAACACCGAATTTTACTAAAAGTTCTAACTTTAAACTATGAATGATTTATTCAACAAGCAGGTTTTTGAAATCATTAACCTTATTCCGAAAGGTCGTGTGACAAGTTACGGCGCGATTGCAAAAGCGGTGGGTTATCCGAATCACGCGCGGCATGTGGGAAATGCATTGCGAGATTACGATGATGATTTTCCCGCACACCGCGTGTGCAATGCTTCCGGACGAATTACCGCGAGCTGTAAACGCGATTTTATAGGAAAGTTAAAAGCAGAAAATATCGAGGTAAAAGAAGGAAAAATCCAGAATTTTAAAAATGTGTTTTGGAATCCGCTGGAGGAATTATAACTACGAATGCAGAAATAAAAAACCTCGTAAAAGTTTGACAACTGCTACGAGGTTATATCAGCAAATTTCTTTTCTCTTTTTACTTTGCTCTTTTCAATTACTTACTCAACTGCTGATAACTTCTTTGTATAAAATCCGTCAGGTCTTTTCCTTTCAACAAATTTTGAGAAAGTTTCGCCAAATCTAAAGCATATTTAATTTTGGTGTTTTTCTCTTCTGCATTTTGATTTTTCAGGATTTCGGAAGCAAGTTCGCTGTTCGAATTTACCACCAAATTATACATTTCCGGGAAACCGCCCATGCCGAACATTCCACCGCCGCCGGTCGCCTGCATATCTTTCATACGGCGCATAAATTCCGGCTGCGTAATCATAAACGGTGCTTCGGTGCTTTCTAAATCCTCGATTTGTACTGAAAATTTAGTATCGTTCACCGCTTCTTCAATATTTTTCTTCAAAGATTCTTTTTCCTCTTCATTGAGTTTAGAAATCGCTGCATCTTCTTTTTTAATCAAATTGTTTAGGTGATCCGCATCAACGCGTGCAAAAGAAATTTTCTCTTTCGAAGTTTCTAATTTCTGAATCAAATGCGGAACTATTGGTGAATCAAGTAACAAAACTTCATAACCTTTGTCGTTCGCGGCCTGAACGTAGCTATGTTGTTCGTGTTCATTTGTCGCGTATAAAAGCACGAAATTTCCGTCTTTGTCAGTCTGCTTTGGTTTCAGTTTTTCTTCCAGTTCAGACCATAAATAATATTTTCCGTCGGTGGTTGGATACAGTGCAAATTTGTCTGATTTATCAAAGAACTTATCTTCGGAAATCATTCCGTATTCGATGACGATTTTTATGTCATTCCATTTTTTCTCGTAATCTTCACGGTTTTCATTGAATAATGAAACCATTTTGTCCGCCACTTTTTTGGTGATATAAGACGATATTTTTTTCACCGCGCCGTCCGCCTGAAGATATGAACGGGAAACGTTCAGCGGTATATCCGGAGAATCGATGACACCGCGCAGTAACATGAGGAAATCCGGCACAATTCCTTTCACCTCATCGGTCACGTACACCTGATTTTGGTAGAGCTGAATTTTATCTTTCTCAATGTTTAAGCCGTTGGTCAGTTTCGGGAAATACAAAATTCCGGTCAAATGGAACGGATAATCCACGTTCAAATGAATATTAAATAAAGGCTCCTCAAACTGCATTGGGTACAGCTCGTGGTAGAACTGCTTGTAATCCGCGTCAGTCAGCTCGCTTGGCGCTTTTGTCCACGCTGGAGTCGGATTGTTGATGATATTGTCCACTTCCACATTTTCGGCTTTTGCATCTTCAGCAGCATCTTCCGGTAAAGGTAAAGTTTCCGTTTTCGTCCCGAATTTAATCGGAACCGGCATAAATTTATTGTATTTCAAAAGCAGCTCGCGAATTCTGGATTCTTCCAAAAACTCCGTAGAATCTTCAGCGATGTGCAAAATAATATCCGTTCCGCGCTCGGTTTTGTCGGCTTCTTCCAAAGTATAAACCGGACTTCCGTCGCAAATCCAACGCACAGCAGGTTCGTCTTTGTAAGATTTGGTTACGATTTCCACTTTTTCCGCCACCATAAACGCAGAGTAAAATCCAAGTCCAAAATGACCGATAATTCCGGAATCTTTCGAAGTATCTTTATATTTTTCCAAGAATTCTTCAGCGCCTGAAAATGCAATTTGGTTGATGTATTTTTCAACTTCAGCACCCGTCATCCCGATTCCCTGGTCAGAAATCGTAAGCGTTTTCGCGTCTTTATCGATCGCAACTTCAATTTTCGGTGTACCGTAGTCGGTTTTTATTTCACCGATGCTGGTCAGGTGTTTCAGCTTCAAAGTCGCGTCTGTCGCGTTAGAAATCAGCTCACGCAAAAATATTTCGTGGTCGCTGTAGAGAAACTTTTTGATTAAGGGGAAAATATTTTCCACCGAGACATTAATATTTCCTTGTGTCATTTTAAGTGATTTTTATGTTATGCGAGGGAAATCTCAAATAGAACACCAATCTGCAGAAAGTGACATTTTGTCAAGATTTTGGGCAATTCCCTTGGCCGGCGCCTGCGGCGCCGGCCAAGGGGACCGGGATATTCACTGCAACTCCTCCCCGCGCGGCGGGTCCGGGGTTTCCGTTGCTATCCCTATTGCGGCTTGCGTGCTAATTTTCCTTTTCGTCTAGAATTTTTAGCCGTTATTCCACCCAAATTTTCCGAATTTCCAAAATTCGGCAAAAATCTAAAAAAACACCTAAATAACCGGCAAATTTTAGCTGCTTTTTAACCAAGCTCTGTTTAAGCAAAACCGAAAAAAAAACGGTAAAATAACCGGCAGATTTTAGCTGCTATTGAAACCAAAATCGTGTTTAAGCAAAAAACAAAAAAAAACACCAATTTAACGCGGAATTTTTTCATTCAAAAATTAAAATATCCGGGTGAAAAACAAAAAAAACGGCAAAAAATGCCGTTTTTTTTATCATTAAAATAGTTGGGATTAAGCTTCTTTTTTGTTTTTAATCTCTTCGCGGATTTTTCCTTCAAGCTCATCAGACAAATCCGGATTGTCTTTCAACATATCACGAACCGCATCGCGACCTTGACCCAGTTTCGTGTCCGCATAGCTGAACCAGGAACCGCTTTTTTTCACAATTCCCATATCTACGGCAGCGTCCAGGATTTCACCAGTTTTCGAAATGCCTTCACCGTACATGATGTCGAATTCTGCCATTTTGAAAGGTGGAGCTACTTTATTTTTCACAATCTTCACTTTCACGCGGCTTCCTACGGCCTCATCACCTGTTTTAATCGGCGCGCTGGCTTTTCGGATATCAATCCTTACCGAAGCGTAAAACTTCAGCGCATTTCCGCCCGTTGTCGTTTCCGGGTTTCCGAACATCACCCCGATTTTTTCTCTCAGCTGGTTGATGAAAATCACGGTACATTTGGTTTTAGAAATGGTTCCGGTTAATTTTCTCAATGCCTGTGACATCAATCTCGCGTGAAGTCCCATTTTGGAATCTCCCATTTCACCTTCAATTTCTGCTTTTGGCGTTAAAGCCGCCACAGAGTCAATCACCACGATATCCACAGCACCGGAACGGATTAAATTATCAGCGATTTCCAAAGCCTGTTCACCGTTGTCTGGTTGAGAAATAATAAGATCATCTAGGTTAATGCCTAGTTTTCTCGCATAACTTCTGTCGAAAGCGTGCTCTGCATCGATAAAAGCAGCAATTCCGCCCAATTTTTGCGCTTCAGCAATAGCGTGTAAAGTCAAAGTCGTTTTTCCGGATGATTCCGGTCCATAAATTTCGATGACGCGTCCGCGCGGATAACCGCCCACGCCCAAAGCCAAATCTACCCCAAGCGACCCCGAAGGAATCACCTCGATATTGGTGTCAACAGATGCGTCACCCAAAGTCATTACGGTACCTTTACCGTAAGTTTTATCTAATTTATCAAGCACTAAAGCCAGTGCTTTTTTCTTATCGTCAATACTGCTCATTTGTAAATTTATTTTGTCAAAAATACGGAATTTTCACGTGAAATAAAACTAAAAAAAGGCATAATTTCGGGTTTTAAAAAATAATTTTGAAAATAATTTTTTAATTAAAAATATTTGTTTTAGATTTGCACCACCAAAATAATGACAGACCCATGGTGTAACGGTAGCACTTCGGTTTTTGGTACCGCCAGTTGGGGTTCGAATCCCTGTGGGTCTACAAACAAGTACTGTTAATCAGCACTTTACTATTATCAGGGACTAAATCAGGGACTAATGTTCCTGATTTTTTTAGTTTCCAAATAAAATACTTTTAATTTCCGGTAATATTCCTACGCATTTTAAAGGTTCGTTAACTTAACGCTACTTTAAAATATGGTGCTTCTATTTTATTAAATAACATAGTTTTCAGTCAACAAAAAATTGCTTTGAATAAGGGCAGATTTAGCGAATCACCACTCTTTTTGCGATTTAGTTCAACATCATAAAAGGCACTAGTCTTGTTATCAATACTTTTGTGCAGCCACGAAATACCTTATAATTTTAAATGTGATACCTTTATATTTAATTATCAGCACTGTATGAAGTGGAGCGCAAAATTAATTACACATCGAAACCAAGATAGAATTGCGGTAATTTTCGATAAAGATGAAGAGTTGATCCGACGGATAAAACTAATTAATGGAGCGCGATGGAGTCAGCAGAAAAAACTATGGCATATCCCAGACACGCGAGAAAATAGAGAAAAATTCCAAATCACACAGAAACAAGACACCACACTTTCGGAAGATGGACAACAACATCTAAATCAATTCATCCGGTGGCTCTCGTCGAAAAGATATAGCCCAAATACAATCAAAACTTATTCTGAGGCATTAAGATCATTTCTCGTTTATTACCAATCTAATGCTATTTGCGAACTAACCAACGCACATGTACTTGATTTTAATAACGATTACATTTTGAAAAAAAAATTATCCGCATCTTACCAAAACCAAGTTATTAGTGCTATCAAATTATACTTTAGAACAATACGTAAAACAAAAATAGAAGTAGATAAAATTGACCGACCCAAAAAGCCTAAAACATTACCAAATGTTTTGAGTAAAGAAGAAGTAAAGAATATATTGGAAGCACATGCCAATATGAAACACAAAATGATGCTTTCCTTAATTTATAGTTGTGGTTTGCGCTGCAGTGAGTTACTACAATTACGACCACTGGACATTGATTCTAAAAGAAATATTGTTCTGATTAAGCAAGCAAAAGGAAAAAGAGATAGAATTACGCCATTGTCTCCAAAGATTTTAGAATTATTAAGAACCTATTACCAACTTTACAAACCAAAAACGTATTTATTTGAAGGTCAAGAACCAGGTACTATTTATTCTGCAAAAAGCCTTCAAAGTGTATTAAAACAAGCATTAGAAAAATGCAATATAAAAAAGCCAGTTACCTTACATTGGTTACGGCATAGTTATGCCACGCATTTATTGGAAAGCGGAACTGACTTGCGTTACATTCAGGAATTACTTGGGCATAACAGCAGTAGAACAACAGAAATTTACACCCATGTAAGCACGAAAAGCTTACAGCACATAAAAAGTCCGTTTGATGATTTGTAATGGAAAAAAATATATCTTAGTGATTCGAAATAAGTCCTACGACTATCAGACAAATCCCTACCAAACACGTTGTATTTGTCTGACGAAGTAAGACATATAAATAAGTTGTAGGTCATTTTAGGACGGAACGCATAACCAAAAAACACAACTAAAAGATTGGACGAAATTTTACTAATAGGGCTTTTTATTCTTGTTTTTGTTGGACTTCCAATCGGGCTTGGACTTTTATTATATTTTATTCCAAAAAAATTTGGTCACCCAAAGACAGGAAAGTATTTAACAATAATTTTTGGAGTTTTTATATTATCTATAGTACCGTGGACTGCGTTTGAAGACCAACTTTTTACAACGAATAACGCAAAAGAACTTGTTGAAGAACAACAAATATTTTTAAAAGACAAATTTGATTTACAAGACAACAAATCAATGTTAGCAATTGGCGACTATTATCACACTTTTACGTTGAAAATTTCAGCGCGCGATAAGCAAAATGCGATTTTTAAAATAAAGAATTCTGACAATTTCAAAACTAACAATTCTTCCGTCAACCAAATGCTTTATCTTTCAGACAAAAGATATTTTGGACCTAAAGTGACGCAAAATTATGAGACTTCAAATGCTTTTGTTAGAGAGTATTTCCAACCTAGTGGACAAGAGGGTTATGCACCAACATTTAGAAGGATCTCTATAAATAAAGATAAAAACGAATTGACATTTGAAGATATTGATGAATAAAAAAACGCCCTATAACAAGATATTTCTACAAGCGGGTATGAAGTTTTCATCGAAGATTTTAGCGGTTAATTAAGTTTTTAGCAAGTACAAAGTTTTCGTATTTTTATCCCGCCTGCAGAAATATCCAACCGTTATGCGTCAGCATCAAACGACGGAAATATAATCATAAATAATTTATGGCATTTTTATTTTTTCTTTTCTTTCTAGTTCCATTGACGGGAATAATGATTTTCGTCTGGTGGAAAACAAATAATAAGGTTTTCGGAAAAGTAATCGGATACTTCTGGCTTTCCGTGATTGGATTAATTATTTTATCTTTAGTAGTGGAAAAATTAACGGCGAAAAAAATATTAAAAAAGAAAGACTATTACGGACAGTACATTATCGACAGAGACTTTTTCCCAGGTAAACAGGCGGATTGGCAATATGAAACTTTTCGATTTAAAATTAATAATGATAAAATTTATTTTTATGTTACAAATCATGACAAAATAGTAAGAACTTTTAGTGGTACAATTTCAACAACAGCACCATATGGTTCAGAAAGACTTATAATAAATATGGAGCAACCGACAATTCATGTATTAAAAACTAATCCAACAGTTTATAGAAACGCTTGGAGTTTTTATTTAGTTTTCCATTCCGATAAATTTAATAATATGTACTTTAAAAAAGGAAATTGGAAACCCATAAATTGAATAAATTTTAAAAAGCCGAACGCATAACATCGTATTGGCAATAGTGCGGAGGAATCGCAAGTTGAACCATTTTAGATGTTTCGAAGAGTAATTATAATAAGAAAGTTTCCGCGTTTAAGCCGCACCATCGCCAATACGTAACCGTTAGTGGCAAGGCTATGACGACACAACCCGACAGACAAATCGGGTACTTTTTGATATTTTGTATTTTAGTAATTGCTTAAATAAACAAATTGACTATCTTTGCCTTATGGACAATAATTCTTGCATAAGACAACAAGCGGACATTAAACAAATAAACCGCTGTAAAGACCGAGTTTCAGAACTTAACGGCTCGTTTGAGTATTTATCGAACGGACTTGAATTGGCAGGAAACAACGTAAGACTGAAAATTCTATTTCTACTTTATGAAGAAAAACGACTTTGTGTTTGTGATATAAGCGATATTCTTGGTATGACAATTTCAGCAGTTTCGCAACACTTACGAAAACTCAAAGACAGAAAGCTCATTGAAACCGAACGTGAAGCACAAACCATTTTTTACTCATTGACAAAAGAGTATGAAAAAATGCTGAAACCGTTTTTCAAAATACTTGACGAAAACAAAATATTAGAAACATTATGAAAACAGACAACAAACTAATCGGAGCAGGACTTTTAACAGCAATTGCAGCTTCATTGTGTTGCATTACACCTGTCTTGGCTCTCATTGCAGGAACAAGCGGACTTGCTTCAACTTTTTCTTGGCTTGAACCTTTCCGACCATATTTTATCGGTTTGACAATTTTGGTTCTTTGTTTTGCTTGGTATCAAAAGTTAAAACCTAAAAAGCAAATTGACTGCAATTGTGAAACAGAAGAAAAACCAAAATTCATTCAGTCAAAAATGTTTTTAGGAATAGTAACAGCATTTGCAATCGTAATGCTTGCCTTTCCATACTACTCAAGCATTTTCTACCCAAAGACAGAAAAGCAAATCATAGTAGTGGACAAATCCAATATTCAAAAAGTAGAATTTACGATTACCGGAATGACTTGTGCAAGTTGTGGCGAACACGTAAATCACGAAGTAAATAAATTGACAGGAATAATAAGTTCAAACGCTTCCTACGAAAAAGGAAACGCAATCGTAGAATTTGACAACTCAAAAACAAATATTTCTGAAATCGAAAAAGCAATAAACTCAACAGGATATTCTGTAACCGACAAAAAATAAAATCAAATGGAAATCAAATTACAATCAACAATTACTTGCCCCAACTGTGGACACAAGAAAGAAGAAACAATGCCGACAGACGCTTGCCAATATTTTTACGAATGTGAAAAATGCAAACAAGTGCTTAAACCAAAGCAAGGCGACTGTTGTGTTTATTGCAGTTACGGAAGTGTTGCTTGTCCACCAATTCAGCAGGACAAAAAATGTTGCTGACAGACGGAAAACAAAGAAGCCCAGCCACTAACAGCGGTTTGGCAAAAGTGGCGGTTTAGTACTTCGTATGACAGTTTTTCGTAAATTTGAAGTGTGTGCTTCGTATGAACATTTGTGGTAAAATCGCCACCTTCGCCAAGCCGCAAAACGTTAGTGGCTATTATACAAGAAATCGAATGAAATCAACCGAAAGAATAATAAAAGATATTCGTTTTTACGAAATAAAACCAAAAGATTTCACAGGGGATTTTGACGGAATTATTGGTAATGTTTACCATATTACTGAAGACACAAATTCAATCGGTCAACGAATTGCTAGAAAACTTAACGAGTGGAACTTTATTTCAGGAGAATTTGATCATATTTATATAAACTTTACCGAAAACATAAAACTTGGAGAGTTAATTGAAAGCGAAAAGTTTCTAGATAAACGTATAAAATATGTTGATTATGGAATTGAGCCAAAATCATTTAATTCGCTTACAGAATTTGAAAAAAATCAATTAGTCAAAGACGTTACATTCAAAACTTTAATTTTGCTTTACGAAAAAGATGAAGAAAAAATTGGTAAAATAATTGAAGTCGAAAATTTGCTAAACAAATTTGAAACGGAAATTGAAATCGCTTATAAAATCAAAGAAACAAATTCATATAAAATTGAAATTGGTTATATGATTAATCCGAAAAAAACTTTGTCAAAAATTGTTGTAAAATATTTTGATAAAGAAAATGAAACTCAAAAAACAACGACTAAAGATTTATATTTTTATGAAGACATATTTTATTTAGTTGACAAAATTGAAGTTAAGAACGGAAAAATAATTTTCACGCATAAAAAAACGAGTTTAGGAGAAATTGCAACTGCCAAATATGAAAAGCCATTTGAAATAGAAATCACCGAAATGGAAAGAAATAACAGCCACTAACACACGCTACAAGCAATTTGGGCATTTGGCTTAATGGAAAATTTGGTTTGTATTTGGAAGATTTGGCAAATCCGAAAGATTACGCTTCCTTAATCCCAAACTGCCTGTAGCGCGAGAACGTTAGCAAATATTTAAAACGAAATCACATATGAAAATAATTCTGATTTTATTATCATTTCTTTTTTTGACTGATTCAAATTTATTACATCAAGACACATTATTAAAAGTTGACGAAAACGGAAAAATAATTGGATTGCCGAAAGAATTTGGTATTGCAGAATTTGATTTAGACAGAAAATATTTAAGAATAAATGACAAAGAAATAGTTTTTCCTAGATGTATGAATTATTATTTTAATATCCACAAAAAACCTAATATAAAGCTATTGGCGTCTTGGTATCATTCAAAAGACATAATGCCATATTATTTGAATTTTGATATTTCACAGCAAAACGAAAATTTCGGTTATAACATATTGGTTAATTTAGAAACATTAGAACTGATTTACATCAATATTTCAATCGAGCAAGGAACTACGACTTATAATCACAAAATCCAACTAGAAGAATACTGCTTGGACGAATATAAAAATGGAATAAATACTCTGAAATAGCGAATGAATAAAAAAACATTTGCTAACAGCGGCTATGCGCCAGGCGGGAAATCCGTCTTCGGTTGACAGATTACGGATGCGAGAAATGAGCGTTTTCAAAAGAACAATCCCGGGTAAAAGCCCCGCCCGGCGCATAGCCGCGGAACGTTATCTGTAATGCTATCGAAAAATCGGTTTTAAAAGTTAAAAACTTGATCTACAAAAATAAAAGTTCAAAAATATGGATGGAAAGATAAAATT
>NZ_FORQ01000004.1 GCF_900114045.1 Kaistella treverensis | reverse complement strand
ACTTGCAACAGCATATGCCATTAGGAAATTAATTTTACGTTCAATTGTCATTTTGTTAAATTTATTTTATGTTAATGATTGATATTCGGTCTGGTAGAAATATGACGCACAACGTTTCGGGGCTTGGCGATGGCGGGCATTTCGAAGCCGAAACTTTCAACTAAAATACAATTTTCTATCGAAGCAAAAATCTACAATTGAAAACTTCCCGCCCGCTATTGCCAAACCTTTGTTAGCAGAAGTACTTTTTTCAGTAAATTTTATAATTGCCATATTTTTGTTTGTAATCTTTATTGAGATTCAGATAAATTAAAGAATCTTTCTTAATGATAAATTTCTCATTACTAAATTCAGTGAACATTCTAACATTTGGTTCAGGAAAGCAATTATTTATTGTTGTTACCATTGACTCAAAAGTTTCTTCATTATTTAAAGAAAAGTCGTCAACATATAAACACTTATTTGGTCGAAAGGAATTTACCACTAAAGTATCGCCTTTTTTATTCCAAATTCCTTCCGAGTATAATTCACTGATGTGACCAGTTTCCTCATACTTAAATTCGTTATTTTTAAGTAATGTTAGTGTCGCATTTGAGTAAGGATATCTTACAACTTTCCAATCTCTAATAAAACTTTCTGTTTTTTCAGAATTATTGTTCTCAACTTTTGAACATGCGAATGCTAGAAACATAAAAATTACTGATATAATAATGCTGCGCATAATTGGGAAGTATTTCTGCTAACGTTTTGCGTGTATGAGAAGTAGCGGATTAAAAGGTATTCACTTTCAATTTTGCACTAAGTTTCAAAGAAGGCACTGACCTTCGGTTTAGCACTTCACCCGCTATTTTTCATACACGCTGTTATAAGCTGGCCTTTCTATTATACTTACTTTTGCTCGCTTTATTATTTTTATTATTTCATACCAAATAACGGAAATAAAACCGATTATTATACTGGTTAAAAGTTGATTCAAATTCAACCCTTCAAATTCAAAAAATACAGTCAAAGGATTTACATAAAGTATTAACCCCACTAGAGCGATTGTAATAAAGATAATAAATAAAACCATATTATTCTTATACTTCAAGGTCGTTAAAATAGAATAATAAAATGAACGGTTGATTAATGTAAGAAAAATATTGGCCGTTATTAAAACGGTGAAAACCATTGTTCGCGTAATCGCTTCATTGTAACCACTTGCCACCGCTAACTGATAAACAGACAATGTTCCAATTGTAATGACGAATCCCTGCATAATACTAATAGAAAGCTCTTTTAGATTGAAGAAGGTAGTGGATAGTGGTTTCGGTTTTTGCGACATTGTGTTCGGTTCCATCGGTTCATTTTCGTAGATTATGGAGCAAGTGGGTCCCATAATTAACTCTAAAAAAATGATGTGTATCGGAGAAAAAATATTCGGATAAATCCAGCCGAGGGCTAATGGAATGAATACCGTGAGAATGATTGGGATATGTATAGAAATGATGTATTGAATGGCTTTTTTTAGATTGGTATATATTTTTCTTCCCATTGCCACGGCTTCCACCATTTTGGATAAGTCATCTTCCAATAAAATTAAGGAAGCTGCCTGCTTGGCAATCTCAGTTCCTTTTTGTCCCATTGCAATGCCAATATGTGCCGCTTTTAAAGCAGGGCCATCATTTACGCCATCACCAGTCATTGCTACTATTTGATTGTTGGATTTTAAAGCATTGATTATTTTCAGCTTGGCTTCGGGAAACATTCGAGTGAAAATGGCCGTGTCCATCACCCGAGTCTTCAATTCATTCTCCGATAGTTCCATCAGCTCATCTCCCGAAATGGTTTTATCATAATCTTTAAAACCAATTTGCTTTGCAATGGAAGCTGTTGTAGCTGCATTATCACCCGTAATAATTTTCACTTGTATGCCTGCGGTATAAAAATCTTCCATTACTCGCTGAATATTCTTTTTTGGCGGGTCATAAAAGGCAACTATCCCCTTAAATTCAAAAGGTAAATCTTGTTGTTGTGAAGGATAATCTTCACCTTCAAAATTTGAAACACCTACACCTAAAACCCTGTATCCTTCAGTTGCTAAAACCTCGATAGCATAATGGATTTGTTGTATTTCCGTTTCGTTTAGATTAGATACATTGATTAATGCTTCGGGCGCGCCTTTGGCGGCAATAATTTTGCGACCATTACTATCCGAAAAAATGTGCGTCATCATTGGAGGTTTGCCGCCTAAAGGATATTCGTGAACGAGTGTGAAATTAGGTCGTTCATCAGTTTGTATCAGGTTTTTATATGCTTGATGCAATGCCACTTCCATAGGGTCGAACGGAATGGGTTCACTTGCCCACATAGATAATTCTATAAGCTCTTTATCGCTGTCGTTTAATTCTTCTTGAGGGCTTACAATTTTATTATTTTTCAAAACAAACAGTTTGGCCAAACTCATTTTGTTTTCAGTAATCGTTCCCGTTTTGTCTGTACAGATTACCGTAGCACTTCCAAGGGTTTCTACGGTTTTGGTTTGTTTTACTACAATTCCCAACTTCATTAATCGCCACGCCCCGAGTGCCATAAAGGTGGTAAAAGCCACAGGAATTTCTTCGGGTAAAATGCTCATTGCCAAAGTAAGCGATTGAAGTAAACTGTTTAAAATATGTTTTGATTGCCAATAATTGATGACCCAAACAAGCACAAAAACGATAGCCCCTACGATAGCCATCCATTTGACAAAATTGGATACCTGAATTTCTAAAGGTGTTTTTTCTTCGCTGATGCTCTCTAAACTCTTTCCAATTTTACCCAGTTTGGTTTCGTTGCCAATAGCTGTAATTTCAGCAATGGCCAATCCACTAGATACAATGGTTCCGCTATAAATATATCTGTCTTCTTTGTCTTTATCCTTAAAAACGGCAAGCGATTCGCCTGTAAGGATTGATTCATTGACAGAGAAATCGTTCGATTGTACTATGGTTCCGTCTGCGGTGATTGAGGTCCCTTCTTCTACCAAGAGAAAATCACCAACCACCAATTCTTCACTTTTTATTTCAATAAGGGCTCCGTTCCGAATGACTTTGCAATGGGGTTGGGACAGATCCTTTAATTTTTCAAGGGCGTTTTTACTTCGCGAATCCTGATATAATGAAATGGAAGCGATAAAAAGGATAGCAACGACCATAAAAATGCCATTACCTGTTTCACCACTAATAAAATAGATAGTAGAGGCCACCAACAATAAAATGGTCATAGGTTCTTTAACTATCCGAAGTAAAACATCTAAAAAGGTGTTTTCTTTTTTATAGTCAAGCTTATTGCGCCCAAATTTTTCTCTTGAAAAGTTAACTTGTTCGCTATCTAATCCTTTTATGTTAAATTGATTCACAGGCATTTTAAGCTAACTTTTATTGCATACAAAAAAGATTTTGTTAGCTCTATTAGTCATCATCATCTTCTTGGTTTTCAATATTTTTAAGTGGAATAGTTAGGTCTTTCACAATTTCTGAATGTCTTATTTGTCCACCTAAAAAGCCTGTTCTTGCAACAAGTCCGAAACTAACTAATGAAATAAGAAAAATTACAAATGCAAATGTTCTTGTGGCAGGCGATTTTCTCAAAGTCAAGTATACTCCTAAGATGGAAGCCAATCCTAAAATGATTAGGGAAACCAAAGCGTAGATTGCAAAATCTTCGTGTCTTTCGATTGTTACTTCAAAAATCCCTGGTAAATGTTCTACACTTTCTTCTGCAGGTTCGCCTGTTATGTATGCAATGCCTGCACCAATTGAAGAAAGAAAAAATAGACCATAAGCGGCAACTTTCGTCTCATTGCTTTTTGTCCAAAGACCATAAGCAAGAACAAGTCCACCCAAAATTGAACCGAATATCGGCAGATGGGTGATGACTAAGTGAATGTGTGTTTGATCCATTGTATTAATTTTTCTTAAAGGTCATCTTTATTTTTCAATAGAAATATGATGTATGTCACTTTTAAAAATGATTCTTAGATTGATGTGTTGTTTAGGCTTGCTTATAACGTTTCGGGGCTTGCCGAAGGCGGGGATTTTTAGTACAAAAGTTCAATAGAATTACTACTGTTGAGCCTTGCACAAATGCTCAATCGAAGAACTTCAGCCCCGCTTTTGGCAAACCCTTGTTATCTGCAGGCTTTATTCTTCAGTTAAGTTTTTGATATATTTTAATACACTTTCTTTAATTTCTATTGGTAAACATTCTGTACTTCCTCTAAATGGTTTAAATGGTTTGTAAG
Source organism: Kaistella treverensis (assembly GCF_900114045.1). Taxonomy (GTDB): domain Bacteria; phylum Bacteroidota; class Bacteroidia; order Flavobacteriales; family Weeksellaceae; genus Kaistella; species Kaistella treverensis. The sequence goes on along the minus strand of NZ_FORQ01000004.1, from coordinate 224,444 downwards.
AAATTCTAGAATACTTTGTTTTTATTTTTGCTTCCATCTCCATAGCTTCTTCACCAATTTTAATTTTCTTAGCAAAAAGTAATTTATAGGAATATGGTAACTCACCTTTCAAAGTACGAGTTTCAATATCAGTAATTGTTACTCCAAATTTTAAAAATTTCTCTCCATTTCCATAGCATTCAATTAAATACAAATATTTGCTTTTATCATACCAGATACTTTTGTGAAACCCACTTTTTTGACTATTGTCACATTGCGGACACCCTCTGTTTTCCGCATAATGTGCTCTAGGTCTTAAGTCAAATTCACCGTGCTCTCTACATACTATTATAACCCTAGCTTCGGTAGTAGTATATCTTACCTTTGAATAGTCATATTTGTCACCGTGAGTTTCTTTAGATCTTCTTAAAAAATCTTCTAATGTTGTTCTTGCCATATTTTTGATAAGCTTGCAGATAACTCTCAAATATACGCAATACCTACGTAATAAAATAGTGTTTAATTATGCGGCAATTGATTGAAAAACAATAATATAGGCATATGTAAACATTTGTAAGCGTTTGACATAACTTTTAAAAAAAATATGGTGTTCAGTTCAGGAAGTTTTGCTATCAAAGTCATTTCGTCTTGATTTTTGATATTGTCCTTCTTACTAATTTGTAGTTACTGTGAATGTCAAAATGTGTCACTGTGTTTTACTTTTTGTTTAAAGTTACGTGCTTTTCTTCTGTTCACTTACATATTCCAAAATATCAGCAGGCTGGCAGTGTAAAGCCTTACAAATAGCTTCTAAAGTGCTAAAACGTATTGCTTTTGCTTTTCCCGTTTTTAATATAGAAAGATTTGAAAGAGTCAACTCAACATTTTCTGACAGCTCATTAAGCGACATCTTTCGCTTTGCCATCATTACATCTAAATTTACAATGATTGGCATAGTTTATACAGTTAAATCGTTTTCGTTTTGAATATGTACTCCTTTTTTGAAAATAGTTGCAATAATATATACAACTGCTCCCATTAGAATAAATGCTTGACTGTCTTCCCAAAACGGGTTTAATATGTTGCTAGCTAAACCGTGATGCATCAAATTTTTAGTAACCTCTTTGGCTATGTAACTTAACAACCCAATTGAAAGGGTGTAATAACTAATGAGTAAAATTTGTCTCGCAACAAAAGTGTTGAAGGGTTTTGTCAAATCCATTTTGTGCATGAGTCTAATAACTATGTAAAACATAACGGCTTTTAAAACTGAAATGGTTAGGATAAAGCTATAAACACCGAAAAATGCCATTCTGCTTTCTCTATACAATTCAGTTAAGTCGAGCTTTTGATAAAGATTTGGGAGAAACTCTGGCTTAAACAGACTAAAAATGAAATTTACTATTAAGCCGCCCGCTTCAATAGATAAACCTACAAAAATGAGCCAAGCTACCGTATATAAGCCCCAAAAAACGAATTTGTTTGTTTTTGACATTGTGATATAAATTTGTAATGAGGTAGCAAAAGTAATAAATATTTATTGATAAACAATAAATATTTTTTGAAAAAGAAAAAAAATGATTGTCTTACTTGAAAAGTCAGGTAGACGACAATATCGTGTGTATCGGTTTACGTGAAGTGTAGTCTTTAAGCTGCCGCATAACGGTTGGCGGCTTGGCTTAATGACCGATTTGGAGCACTATACTAATCAACCACGCACAAATGTTTATGAGAATTACTACACTTCAATTTACCACTGAACTCGCAATTAAGCCAAAACGCTGTTAACGTTTGTTCTTCTGTCATTGCTGTGAATTTTTATTGTAATTATTTAGTAGTTCTTGGTATGTCCATTCGTTGCCTTTCACAAAAAAATCATAGGTTTTGTCCCAGTCAGTTCCTGTTCCCCAACCTATCATAGATGAAACTATTTTTGTGTGCTTGTCGTCAACCTTTCTAAATTGAATAATTTCTTGAAGATTTCCATCACTCTCTCTTACGCTTTTTACAAAATTATCATTGAGGATAACTTTCAATACAAGTATTTCGTTGTCAATAAAGCTTGTAATCGGTAATTTAATTGAACTGCTGTCTGACAGACTTTTTGATTTGTCATAGTTTGTGATAATAAAGCCACCCGCTTTCAATTCTATATGGGCTAATGGTGCTATCCATTTTTTTAATTTTTCGTCAGTTGTGAAAAGTTCCCACGCATCATTTAAGCTAACTGGCAGAACACATTCAAGACGTAAGACCTTTTCACCTGATTGATTTTTGTATGAAGTATTTTTTAATGTCTGACTATGAACTGTCAAAGTCGCAAAAAAAAAGAGGAAAATATAAGTACATTTATGTGTATTCATAATAATGTTAATTTATTTAAAGGTCCTATTTATTTGTCTGTATATTTATGGTGTTTGAATTACTGCTGACGTTTTGGCGCTTGGCGAAGAAGCGGATTTCGAAGCACTAAACTGTCAGCCAGCACTGAATTTGATACGAAGCACAAAGCTTCATTAAGCACTGAACCCGCTTTTTTGCCAAACGCCTGTTATAGGTAGCCTTTCTTTCCATTGTCAATTGAAATGTCGTCTAAATTCCTTTGCGATTACATAATTGTCGCCAATGAATATTAGTTTAAAGTTGTCTTGCTTTAATTCATTTCCAAATGTTTTAGTCGCAACATTATGTTTGTCACAAACCTTAATTGCTTTTTGTGCAATTGAAAAAGGAGCTTCCATTAGTTTTCCTGTTCCGCTTTTTACATTGCTTAAAAAAGTGTCTACCGTAAAGTTTATATTTCTGTCCGAAACATAATTTGTCCAGTTACGCCAACCTTCGGTTATTTCGTTTATTGCATTTTCAAAGTCAGCCACAAAATTGTCAAAATTGTCTGGCTTTGAGTTTATGTAGGTCGTTACAATATTTTCATTATAGTCAATAAGTAATGGATGTGTTTCATAAGTACTAAACTGTCCAAGTGTTCCCTTTTTTAAGTGGAATTCCTTTTTGTCAATAAGGTCAAAACGAAATAACTGGTCGTCAATTTTAAGCGTCAAAAATGTCGCTTGGTAATTGTCAACCTGAACAGTCTTATTTTGAATGTCTAAAATGTTCACAATTGTCGTCTTTTAAGGTTACCTATAACGGTTAGTATATGAAAAGTAGCGGATTTTAAGAACTAACTTTTCGGAAAACAAGATACTTAATTAAAGATAAAAACGGTTCAGGTTAGCACCTAAACCGCTATTTTTTATATACTTTGTTATGTGTTGGCTTTTTTTATTCAACCATTTTCCTTTTCAAATTCTTCTATTTCTCTGTAGAATTCAATGGCTTTTTCAACGGATTTTCCTCCTGAACCTGCTATTAAATTTCTAAACCATTTTTTATTTAGATTTTCGGGTTTGTGATTTTTATACAACCAAAAGGAAAAGTAAATAAAACTACCTGTTAGGATTATTTGAAAGATAATATAAGGTAATCCTACGTTTTGTGGAAACCAATTGTCACTCAAATAAAATGTTGTAAAAAAGGGAAATTGTAAACACATAATTTTAGCGTGGTCAATTATGGAAAGTTGAAGTTTTGATAATTGTTTCTGAATTTCAATTATGCTACCATCGTAATTTATATTTTTTGTCCAAGCAAGATGTTTAATATAGTCTGCAAACCCTTTTATATTTATCAAAGCGATTGCTGAAACTGAAACAATAAAATAATTACTTGCCGAAGAATAATTTGAAATAGCATAAAACAAGGCGTAGCCTAAGATGAGAAGATAAAATACAAAAGCTACTATTCCTGCCGTTTTTAATTTAACCAAGCCGTTTAAAGTAGATTCTGCCTTTCTGCCAATAGTCTCTTTTAAAAGTAATTTATTAATTGTCAATGTTTTTTCTATTTTGACATTTTGCTCTTTCCAAATATTTATGAGTTCTATATTTTCCATTTTATTGAATTTTAAGTTGATTGAATTCCTTTTTTAGTATGCTTTTAATTCTGCCAATTTTTGTTGCAACATTGGTTTCTGTAATTCCGATGATTTCTGAAATTTCCTTGTAACTTTTTTCTTCGAGGTATAGCAAAATTAGGGCTTTGTTCAAATCATTTAATTCTGAAATTAGATGATTCAATATTCCCAAGTCGGTTTCTTTTTCATCAGATATTTCTTTGTCGGAAAAATCAAAAATATCTGTCGTAATCGGGTTTGAAATCCGTTTTCTACTGTTCTCTTTCCTGTAGAACGAAATAGCTACATTCAAGGAAATTCGGTATATCCAAGTTGAATATTTAAATTTTTCGTTGTAGTTGTCAAATGATTTCCACAATTGCAAAATAATTTCTTGAACGAGGTCTTTTTTGTCTTCAATATTCCGACAATATGAGTTTGCGACTTTAAATAGAATACCTTTATTGTTCTCAACAATAACAAGAAAATTGGCTGTTCTATTTTTGTCCATCATTCGGTTTGTGCGTTTGAGAACCTAACTGTAAAACATAGGTTGTGCTGTCTGTTTTTATTGGTGTTTTTGGTTTTTCACTATAATAATTTCTAGTTATCGAAATGCTACAACCTGTTGTGAGTATTGTAAATGCTGTAACAACAACAATAATTAATCTGATGTTTTTGTATTCCATTTTAGTTCGATTTTATTAAGAAGTATTCGTCTTTTCTTAATTATTCGCACAATGGTTGCAAAAATCACACTTTTTTGAAGAAAATTTTTTCAGTCAAGAATTCAGCTCAAACTTTTAGTGAAGTTCGGAGAAGAAGTTTGATGTTATTCCTGAAGTTTTTCTTCCGCTTGCACATAACGGTTGGGTATTTCTGTTGGCGGGGATTATTATAATTGGTTTTTGTAAATATAACAAAATGAACAACTAGCGAAAATCTTTATGATGTAAACTTCAACCCCGCTAATAGAAATACTTTGTTATGTGCAGCCGTGGCTCTCAATAACTTAATATGTTCGTATTTAAACCCCTTTCTTTATTAATATTTGCTTTGAGATATTTTAAGGTAGTTTCTTTATTATTTAAATCAACTAAAACGCTTCCACACCAAAAGTTTGTAACTTTTTTCTCATTGAATTCAAAAATCAGAATTATGGTTGATTTTCCTATTCCTCCCTTAAAATAATTCATTAACGCTATATTTTTTCCACTGCCAAAATACTGTAATTTTCTTCTTGGCAGTTTTTTGTCGAGAATAACGTCAGTAGGATTCCAATTTTCGTGTGGATTTGCTATAGGTTTATCTTCTAATATTGCATTTAGGAAGTTTAATATAACCTTTGGAATTTTGTTAATATCGGTTTCTTCCGTCAATTCTGTGTTTTCAAGTTTAGTAATTAAGCCAGCAAGATTTTTGTTTTCAAGAATTTCTTTTGCATTAATTAGGATTTTTTCATCGTCTTCTTTAATGGTTTTACTTTCCTTGGAACAACCTAACAGAATTGTGATAAATGCAAATAAAATTGTTATCGGAATTGTTTTCATACGGTTGCACATAACGGTTGGGTATTTCTGTTGGCGGGGATTATTATAACTGCTTTTGTAAATAATAAGGTACGAACAATTAGCGAAAATCTTTATAATGTACAATTCAACCCCGCTAATAGAAATACTTTGTTACCTGCAGGTTATTTATGTGTCTTTTTTAATTTTCGATAAATTATAAACGATACGATTAAACGACAAATTTCTAAGATTGTAGCAAAAATGAAAAATTGAGGAGCGATATCCTTTGCGCCCTTGAATAAGCTTGATATAAACCAAAAAGAATATATAGCAAAATACACTCGAAACGGAAATTGAATAAAATTAAGTAATATTCCGAATTTTGTTTTCCAGAGTAATAAAATTGCAGACGCAATAAGTGAAATGAATAATAAAAGAAATAAAATATGAAGGAAATCAAACACAAACATTTCAAGAAGAAAATCCATATAAAAACACGTTGCTAAATCTAAAATTGCAAGAAAGTAAATCAGATATTTCATATTTAGTCAATTTCTTTTAAGCGCGGTTCTCTTAACTTGCAGGTAACGTTTTGCAGCTTGGCGAAGTGGCGGATTTAGAAGCACTTACTTTCATTTTAGTACTAATGTTTATTTGAAAACCAAATGTTCAATTTAGCACTGAACCCGCCATTTTGCCAAACTGCTGTTACCTGCTGGCGTATTTGTTATTGTTTAAATTTTCTGTTTAAATAGTTTAAAACTGTTTGTGCCGAATTTACAACAAACATCGCTTCATCTTCCCCCAATAACTCTTCATTTGGATGTGATAAACTTGCTTTATTTCTAATTGGATTTAGTTTGTCAAGAGTATTACTAAATGAACTTATTATTTGGTCAATTTCACCTTGTCTATGTCCACCTTGTTGCAGTTTTGGATGATTTGCTTTTAGTTTCTTAAATACTTGTGTTAAATTTTCATCATCTGTTAATGCAATTCCTGCTTGTTTACAAACTTCTTTAAGATAACCGTGTAATGCTGTATGAATTCTGTCCACACCACTTGTTGCACCATTTTTTTCTATTAATATTTTGGCGTCTTGAATTGCCCTTTCAACAGTCTCGTTAGTTATTGTCAATTGTTCAGATGCAACTGCTTGTCCGCTTTCAAGTCGTCTTATTAGTTCGCCAATTTCATTTGCCATTCTTTGTTTAGCTTCTCTTACTTCCTCTGGGAAAAAGTCAACTGGATATTTTTTAATTACTCCTTTTAGTATTTTGGCTTGTGTTGGTGTGTCTGAATTTTCAAGAATTGTTAAAAATTTTTGTCTTGTTGTGCCATCATAAGCTGCTGGTGAAATATTTAGGTCGCAGAAATAAGGATAAAATTCTTCGTGTGTTCTGTATGAAAAATCTCCAAGATAACCTCCACTTACTCCGATATAGGAATTTGTTATCATAAAAATTTCAGGTCTTGTCAGCATAAATTTGTCTATTTGTTATGTTCGGAACGCTTGCAGGTAACGAAAAGTATTTGCGAAGAACGGGCTACTGCAAACCAAACTGATAAGTGAAACCGCCTTGAGCAAAATGCTTTTTCAGATTTCTAAATTAGTGAAAATTGAAATATGAAAAGCATTTTTGCGAATATAAAGACTAAATTTTCAAAGGTAAAATTCAACCCCGCTTTTTGCAAATACACTGTTACCAGCAGCAATATTTGAACTTCTCATTTCAAGAGTTCGCAGAGAGCTTTCGAAACTCATTTTTACCTTTTCGTCATTTTCCAAAAATTGCACGTTTTAGCTCGATATTTTTTGGCTGCTTTAACGTCAAAACTTTATATTTTACAATTCAGAAATTCCGTGATAATTTTTTGTTCCAGCTTGAAAATATTCGCTTGCTTTTGCCCAGTTTTTTTCATTTTAAATTCCGCGAAAAATGCTGGAAGTCCGCATTACTCTTTCCAAAAATCCGTGCTTTTAGCGGCATATTTTCTAAATACAAATTGTAAATTTTGGCCGTTTAATTTCCAATTTTTTCTTATGCGCAAACTTGATTTTGTTGCAGGTAACGTTTCGGGGCTTGGCGATGGCGGGCAAACCGAAGCCGAAACTTTCAACTAAAATACAAATTTCAATCGAAGGACAAAACGTGAACTTTTGACTTTCCGCCCGCTATTGCCAAACCCTTGTTGTACGCAGGTTTTTTAGTTTATTTTTATTCCAAGTCGTTTCTGAATCAGAATTATTAAAAAAATCAAAATTATTCCACCAATTAGTATTAAAGGAATTTTAGTTTTATCCTCTTTAATTTGTTTATTTACACAATTTAGATTTATATATTCTTTTGAATTTACTCGAATTGAAACGACACTTTTAATATTGTTAAAAAGAAATTTTGCATTTTTATCAATTTTTATTTCGATATTTTGGTTAGGTTTTACGTCTGAAATAAACTGTTCATAATTAAAACATTTAGTGTACTCAGGAATTATTTTTAGAATTTTTGGGTTGTTTTCAATTTCCAAATTATAAGAAACACTTCCTTTTCTTTTAGGTTTGTTTCTATGAATCGATTTGTAAGTACCTGTTATTATTTCAGTTTTATCTAATTTTATATTACTTTTTGTTAATGAGTTGTAAAGAACAAAACTCAAAGCTAAAAATACTAAAATATAAAAAAAGGTGTTGAATATTTTCACTAAAATTCTTTTTAGAACGGTTTTTTTTCAAAATTGCGGACAACGTTTTGCGGCTTTGCGATGGTGCGGTCTAAAATGATAAATCTTTCTATTATAAATTAAACTTCGAAATATCTAAAATCTTTAAACTTGCGAAAAACCCGCACTATTGCAAAACCGCTGTTAGCGGTAGTTTTTTAATTTTAAGATTTTATTTTTAATAATTTCAGGACTTTCGCCATAAAATGACATGTTTATTAATAATGGTGTTCCAAATCTTCTATAATTTGATTTTAGAATGTATTTCTGAATTGATTTATTTTTTGAATTTATATATTTTTCAGGGTTAGTTAGATAAATTCTAATATATTTTTCATTTGCATTGTAATCCAAAACATTTATATCTTTCACTTCATCAAAAGAAATTATTAATTTTTTGTCAATATAAAGTTGATTTTTCAAATTCCTTAGCACTACTTTTCTCTTTTGTAACTTTTTGATTGTTATGATTAACCCATAGGAAAATAATAGAAAAACCATTGAATTAAAAAATTTTAAGAGCATAGGTTTTTCATAGAATAAATATCCTACCCATCTATAAATAAAAATCCCGTTCGGTTTTTTTTGGGTTAAGGTATCTACGTTGGCAAAAGTCCATAAAATTAAAAGCAAACAAAATAATGAAACTGCTAATAAGAAAAATAGCCTTGTTTTATTATAATAAACTTCAAATTCTTCGTTCACTTTCTATAAATATTGTTTGTTTTAAAATTACCGCTAACTCTCAAATATACGCAATACCTACATAATATAATAGTATTTTAATTATGCGGCAACTGATTGAAAAACAATGATATAGGCATGTATAAACATTTGTAAGCGTTTGCCGTAACTTTAAAAAAATATAGGTGTATTAATTCTTTAATATTTTTAGTAAGGAATTAAAGAAACAATAAAACCGAACTCCGTAAAAATTGTCGGAATAGTATAAAACATTCTAACATCCAGACAGTTATTTATATTCTTTTCTCATCATATCCGATACTTCAATAGCCATTTCAGTATAAAGCTGCGTATCATAGGTTTTAGCCCCTTGAAGGTCTTTCATCACCACGCTTCTAAATTTAACATCTAACAACAGTTCATCATATTTTCTAATTTTTTTTAGATATGGTGAAGAGATGAATATTTGAAATTCCTGATGGCTTTTGTCTGACTTAAATTTCACGATGACGAAATCGTTCGTAGGCTGGACTATTTCCTGGACTATTGCTATAAGTTTCATAGGGCAAAGATGTGAAATTCCATAACAAATTTAGATGTGTTTCTTGTCATAAATGGTGACAATAATCTATCAAGTTAATTCGGTGTTTTTTTATTCACAGTTTTTTAGTTTTATTTTTTTACGTATTTGATTTAAGCTTATAATTTCCAAGCCTTAAAAGTGCTACCAATAGCAATAACATTGTTCCAGAACAATAGTTTCTTGTTGTGAAAACTGTGAGCAATATTATTTTTTAATTCATTCCGTCAGATAAGTATAAAAACTTAAAATAAGCAATATCGTCTGTTGGGATTAGTGCTTTTAATTTTTCATTGTCTAAAAGTTTGTCAAATGAAATTTGCTCTTCTGGGCCATGAGTGTGGTTATATGCATTTCTCGAATGAAAATTACACAATTTAGTTTACTGCAATAAGTGAACAACAGAATTACATCCGCTACTACGTTAAACAAATTATTCCGTGAAATTATAACGTTTTAATAATCTCGATTAACCATTAACAAATTCTCCAGCCGTAAATGAATCATTAATTATAGTGTTATAAAATAATTGAGGGTTGTTTACACCTCGGTTAACCCTTAAAAAATTGGCCAAAATTTTTTTCTCTCAAATCCCTCTAATACCAAATTTTTAGAATTTTACGGGGGAAATTTTTTTATTTCATTCACGGAAGCATCCCCCTGTTAAAGGTTTTTTGGGGAGGGGCTCTATCGCAGGGCGGATACGAGGAAGGTAGTACAGTGGGGGAGGTATAGGCAGTAGTTTCACTGTAATTTTTGAAAAATTGTAGATGACATTGAATATTATAACAGTTACGAAATTTTTTCACCATAAATGTTCTTTATTAGCGACCCGAGGAATTGGTGGGTACTGAAGTAAATTATTTGTTTGGCTCGTAAATGATGTTGAACGTTAAACCTGATAAAAATTTAGTAAGCACATCATTATTAAAAAATTCTCCAGCGTAAATAACGTCTGCATCTCTTGAATATATTGTTTGGCTAATGCGCTGTTTTTGTTTTAGTTAACACATAAATAGTAGCCAAATTTCCCAGCGAAAGCTTAGGCCAATAGTGCTGGAAGCTGTAAATTTAATGTTAGATTAAAAACGAAACATTATGGAGAAATTGAGAGTAAAGTATAACCGCGTAAGCACAATACAACAGACAGGAAATCGATTTGATGCAGATAGGGAGAAATACGATCGAGTATTTTTCGATAAGATCTCTGGTTCGGTAAAATTTAAGGACAGACCCAAAGCACAAGAGATGATGAAACTTATTGAAGAGGGAAAAATATCAGAGATCGTACTTGAGAGTCTTGATCGCTGCGGCAGGTCCACAAGTGACGTCATAAGTACGTTGGAATGGTTTGAGGTAAAAAAAATTAATGTTCATGTAAGAAATATTGGTTTACAATCCAGACCTAACGGAAACCCAAACCAAATTTGGAAACTCATCACCTCCATTCTTTCCTCGATAAGCGAGCTCGAATTGAGTGCTATCAGGGAGAGAACGCGTGTCGGCCGCGAAGTTTATATTCAGAACGGAGGTTACATTGGAAGACCTGCAAATTCTAAAGAATCAGAATCCAAATTTCTAAATAAACCTAAAACTCAGAAGTGTTTGGAATTACTGAAAAAAGGGAGAACCATCCGTGAGATCTGTAAAATTTTATCGATGTCTTCTTCAACGGTACAGAAAGTGAAAAATGTTGCCGTAAAAAGAGGATTAATTTTACACTAAGGAAGCAAAACTTCCATTTTTTGCAAAAAGCCAAACAACATAAATTACGGTCCCAGGAAAACAGCCAAAAAACCTTCTTATTACACGTTCAGATCGATGTTCTTTCGGCCAAACAAATTTCCCATCTCATAATGTTCCTTTCATAACCCTTATTATTAAACATTTGTTTAATTTTCAATGGAGTGTGATGGTATGATTTTCGGAATCGACCTTTACGACAAAAAAGACACCCGAATGGTGTCTTAAATTTAAGCGTAATGTGGTTAAATAGGCTTTTTTATGTGGAATTCTGTTGTAACATCCAAGGGGAAATTCGAATACAATTCCACTATACAATTTTCACGTAAACTTCGTGCTCTTCCAACAGCCTGGATTAGATCTGATTCAATTAATGAAAGTTGAATCTTTTGAAGATCTTTATTTTCAAAAGAGTTGAACATAAACTCGTAGTCATTGTATCTGACTTTCTGGAAACTCATAGGAGAATTCATTATATCAAAATCCACATTCATCAATTTTGCAAGAAGAAAGTACACAATATTTGATCGGTGTGGTGTACCAACAACAACAACGTTCTTACCTCTGAGATGATTATAACCTGAGCAATTACCAAAATATGCTTGTTCATCCGCGTTTATAAATTTGTCTTTATATCCTTTAAATGTAATAGTTATTTTGTCACCGATCTCCTTACTGATTTCATCCCCATATTTCTCCAGACCACTTCTTGAACATGATCTACCCGTATACTGTATTACCTTTCCTACCTGCTCCACGTTACTGATATTAAAAATTTCAAAGTTTAATTCAGGGTATAACTTCTCATAAATGTATGGTGAAAGAGTTGCAGATAATATAATATTTTTCTTTCCCGTGGGAAGTCCTCTTTTTACAATATAATGGATCTGCTCATTTTCCAATATGAAAAAGCTACACCTAAAAAAATCTATTACATTGGATTGTATACCAGTCATGGAATCACCATTATCCGCTAAATCATCAATGTCTATTATATAAGAAGATCGACAATAAATACCGTTACCAACCTGTTTGAGATGCTCAACTACGCTTTTAATGGGATCATGCAGCTGGATTAACGATGAAAGATCTCTAATTGAAGTCTTCTGAATCTCCACCAAATTTGTTAACGGGTCTTCATCAAATATTACTGTTGAATGATTAAAATCGGAATTTACTATACGCTTATGGGTAGTAAGTAGCGAAACATTAATATTATTACTCTTATCTAATTGATATAAATATACAGCCGCAGATATTTTATCACCAGCATCTGCTTGATGCTTCCCCTCTGCCACAAGATGTATCAACTTCATAGCTTTAGTAGCCAAACCCTTTTTGTAGTAGTCCTTCAATTTCTTCTGCAAATTTTGTCCTTCAAATTCCATTGAATCAGGACTGAATGTAAAATCTGTTTTAATTCTTTCCTTAAGTTCATTTTTCAAATCATGCGTTGGGAGTGCAATAACTGACTTTTCAACGTTAGTAATATATTCCGTCTTTCCCATAGCAGTTGGAACTAATATCAAATGTGTTTTATTAATCTCCTCCTCCATTATTACGTCATCAAACTTTTCTTTAAATTTTTCTGAAGCATCTTGTAATGTTATTTTATTCTTTTGTTTAAGTACTGTTATATGTCCCCTTTTGTTGGTAAGAGCCGATATAAAGTCGTAATGGTCTGCATCTTCTGGATATGGGGAAAATTTATGTATAGGAACGGGATAATATCTTCGCTTCTTGACGTACGGTAGTATTGCAAAATTATTTTCTGTATAACTTGTTTTTCCGATACTATTAAAATGTTCCATTGTATTTTTCATCATCTTAAAACCTCCTTCTATATATTGTAAGTTAGTTGCTAAGGGAAAAAGTTGATCATGATACAACCATTCACCATTGAGAAACTCATCCCAAATCTTAACTTTATCTCTTCCTGCTTCCAAATCGATTTTTGTCCTCCCCACTAATGAAGTAGAAGAGGATGGATTACCTTCAACATCAATTTGTGCTAAAAAAGGGTAGTCCTTATTATAATAGAATAGGGACTGTGGTAAATTAGCAGTATTTGGACTATATCCAATAATAGAACGAGTATTGTTATTGTCTCGGGCCGTAATATTAATATTTAAAAAATCTATAAATTGTTGGAGAGGGATAGGTTTGGGATTTGTTATAGTAACACCATCCCCACCATAGAAGACCCGAGCAGGATCCTTACAATTCGTATCAATTTTTAAAATTTTTTCAGTTGAATTCATAATCTTGCCATAAATTTTAATATCATTAATCATTTCATCAAAGAATAAAACTATTCTGAACTTTCTAAGACCAGGAGTATCACTAAAAGTAAAGTAATACAAAGTAGGTGTAATACCGAACTCCTTGAATATTTCATATATCTCCTCAATAGTTTGCTCTCCAGTATCGAAATCCAAGCCGATCATGTTTGAACCTAACCAATTTTCATTGCTTGGCCAATTATCCTTGAATACTCCTCCACTCCATACATGAGGATTTGGTCTCTCAATTAATTTGCTAAACTCCTTTATTGAAGATTCGGTGTTAGATATCGCTTTCTTAATCCTTCCGAATCGTTTTTTTTCCAATTTTTCATTAAATGGTAATGTGGTAATTGAATACCTGTATTTTCTTTCTTCCATAATTTTACGGTTTGTTTAGATTTTTTGCATAACGAATGCGTTCACATGTTTTTGTGAATTAAAATTTTCGTTAAATTGTCTGTTAGTATTGCACCTGAAACGGTGACTTTTTTAGCATTTACAAAATGCAGTTTATCCACTGCCTTAGAGACTCATCCCAAGCAATATATTGGGAATATTACGTCCTATGTCAAATTAAATTTTTATTAACGTCAAATACAGTTTCCATGTCAATGGAAGCCAAATAATGTTTTGTTACGGTGGTACTTGAGTGGGCCAACATTTCTGAGATCACATCAGTTGAAACTCCACTCCTTTTTAGCACAGTAGCATAACAATCCCTTGCAGATGCTGTATTCATTACAATTGGTAAGTTTAGTCGGTTTGAAATTAATTTCAAGTTTTTATTAATTTTTCCCCGATATTTATGGAGTTTGTTTTCATACTGCTGTTCCGTATAACCTTCCTTTAACTTACCCAACACATACGGACTCTTTGGATCACTAACTTTATCCAATAATTTCTGCAACCGATCCGTAATAGGAACCACGATTTCCTGTTTGTGATTTTTCCTTGTATTTTCAGTCTTCTTTCGAAAAAAAACAAAGCAATTACCTTTTTTCTGATCCCAACGCAGACGGAACAGATCCGCGAAATTAATTCCGTTGCACAAGTAAAGCAGTACCCAAATATTATGCGCATACTCCTCATTTAAATTTTGAAGATAAGGATCATTAATAAAACGTTTAATATCATCTGAACCGAGAACCTCCTTCTTAGGAAAATGGTCGCAAATCTTATAGCCATCATGTGCAAATGGGTATTTATATGAGCTTGGAATCAATTTAACAGTTTTAGTATAGTAATTTATGCTCGATCTGAGATCTCGAAATATTCCATTTATATAAGAAATTTTTCTTCCCTCTCTCAATTTTTCGCGTTCAAAGGATTCCAAGAAAGCTTTGTCAACTTCATCTACCATTATTTCCTTATTCTCCCGAATTAGCGCATTCTTCGACTGCCTCATTTTAGCAATTGTTCTAATAGATAATTGCGGTTTAGCTTTGATATATCCTTCGAACATATCTTCAATCTTCAAAGATTTATTTGTTTCGGCAATCTTTTCTTTATAAAATAACTCGCGGAGCTTCGGACGGTCGAAAACCACCATGTCTTTCATAATTTGTTCCGCTCGGTACACGTAGTCCTGACATTTTTTCCTGAATTCGATAAATTCCAATTTAGATGACTTCTTAGTAAAAATAATATGGTATTTATCTAAGGTCATTTTACTCAGGTTCAGAAAACATTTGTGTTTTCCTGAGTTCACTACAACAGAGAGATAATATTTTCCGTTTTTATCTATCGACCGTTTGTCGAGTACAAGTCTGCATGTTGCCATATTAAAAATTTAAAAATTTGGGGACATTATCTAATTGTTGCTTGCTATTACCGTTTTTAACCCACTCATCAATCTGCAACCGATCAAATACTAATTTTTTTGTCCCCAGTTTACTGTAGGGGATCATATCTCTCCGTACCATACTGTATATGGCAGATTTGGTTAGCGGAATGTATTCCGATAGGGATGTAATATCCATGTATCTGTTTTCTTTCATATTACTTTTTTTAATTAGAAATTATTGAAAACAAAGCTGCATAGCTATTTTACAGCTTTGTTTATGTTTGGCCAAAGGATCCAACTTATTTTTTGAATTGAGACAAAGTTTATCCTATCACGGAAAAACCTTAATCCAAATTTGTGTTAGCGAGTACATGGGTCAATATTGTGAAAGCGGTGATCGTAATACCGAAACGCTCGTGGCTCATGCTTATACAAGTACCAAGTTCCTTCTATTAAAAAGTCAAATTCCGCAAGAAATTTGTCTTCATGAAAAACAATCGGAGCAAAGTCCAATTTTTCCTCTGCGACATCTGTTAGGAATTTGAGATAAACATCCCAAGTTTTCAGTACAAGATACTCTTCGCGCATATCACCTGTTGCAACTTCAACTGAATACTTCTCCCTCGTCACTGTTCTGAAATAGTTTAAAAGATCATCTTCTTTATAGACGCCTACTCTTTCGTCCGTAATCCCAATTATAAAGGCGTTAAATTTCGGGTCTAAGAGATTAGCACCTTTAAATTCGCTCCTCGATTTTTCGGAGAAATTCATTCTTAAAAATTTTTCTGACATAATATGATATTTAAATTGTTTTCAGTTAGGACTATTATTTTGGGTAACTGCATTCTTTGTTAAAAAAAATGGGGTAATCCCCAATAACTTATTGTTTTAGATTTTATATTCTTTCTTGTAAATCTCCCACAGATCAAAACGCACCATGTCTTTTATAAACTCCACTTTGGGCCGTCTTTTAACCTCAAAAACCCAATCCTCGTGATTTATTTCAACCGTCACATCAAATTTGTAAGTTTTGTTATCTATTACTATTTTATCTTCCTTTACATGTCGTAGCTTTTCATTCTCAATCAAGAATTTAATAACACTTGGTATAAAACTTTCCTCACCTGTGTGACCGTAAGATCGGGTAATATTTTTGTGCTTAACCCAATTATTATCTATCCAGACGATCTTAACCTTGTCATATTTTATTTTACTGTCCTTCTTTTCATATATGGAATGGTAGTAAGTTGGCTCAAAAATCATTTTTAATTTAGTCATTCGCAATGTGTAATCCTGAATCTTGGAAAACAATTCTTCCACCGACAGACCGATATTACATTTGCCAAAATAATACTCGTTAAACTCACCAAGTAAGGATTTTTGTTCATCCTTAAGTTGTTCTATCCAATCATTGGAGCTTTTAAATTCGTTAAATTCAAGATTTTGAAATTTCTTAATCAAAACCACATCTTTCATTAGCGTTTTCTTTCGTGCACCTGCAAAAAAGGGTATATTATCAATTTCCAAGTTCGCTAACTCTTCAGAGGTCTTCAATGGATCAAATTTCATTTCTTTCATTTAATGGTACAAAGCTATAAATATATTTTTATAATTACCCACTATTTTTGTCCTAATTTTAATTATTATTTATATGTTACTGATTATCAGTATTAAATAATTAAAAGATTGAATAACGATTCATAAACAATAAGCATCTATTAACTTTCTTGCACACCGCAAGCGAATTTCTTACTTTTAGATTTCTAAATTAAAACATGTTCCAAAAAACCATAATTAAGAAATATGTAAAAACGCCCGACTCTAAAGTATTAGAAGAAAAATGGGTTCACTTCCAAAACCACTTTCACAATCCACTGATGCAGGAAAACATCAGGAATTCAAAAGAAGAGCAGTATCAGGAAGGTTTTTTGAGAGATTTATTCGTCAGTATTTTGGATATACTTTGAATCCAACAGTAGGTTTCAATCTTACTACCGAATTACGGAACATTAAAGACACCAAAAAAGCGGATGGTGGGATCATCATCGATGAAAATGTAGTTGGAGTGATTGAACTTAAAGGAACCAACACCACCGATCTTGGAAAAGTAGAAAAACAATCATTTAATTACAAAAACAACCAAACAGGTTGTATCTACGTTATCACCTCGAATTTCGAGAAACTTAGAATGTCCAACAATAAATTTCAAGAGGTAGAAAACTTCTGTAAAGTCTGATTCCTATCCGTTGTAAACAATGGTGCGATACGAGAGTCGGAAATTTTAGTGGAAGAAATATTTTTGAAGCTACAATAGATACAGGCTTACGCCTGAAAATCTGCAAATTAATAAACCTTTACTTAGAAATGTTCTGCCTAAAAATCACTAAAATGAGTGAAAATTTTTCAATAACGTGCAAGGAACGTGCAAAGACATAAAAAAAATCACCTACATAATTGTAAGTGACTGATTTATAAGTGGTCTCTCCAGGAATCGAACCAGGGACACATGGATTTTCAATCCATTGCTCTACCAACTGAGCTAAGAGACCTTCCGTTAATTGAGTGGTGCAAAAATAGCATCTTTATACATACTACACAAATGATTTTTGCATATTTTTCTCGGAAACACCAAGTTTATTGATTATCAGGATCTTTATTTTCCTCGCGGCGGATATGTTCACTCATTTCTTCCAAAACCGGCTTGATTGTACTTTCCGGCAATTCACTGATGCGGATGTACATCAGGCCGTCAATAGCGTCGTTAAAGCTCGGGTCAACATTAAACGAAATAACTTTTGCATTTTGCTTGATATATTTCTTAATAAGCACCGGCAAACGCATTTCCGGCTCCAAATCATCGATAATACGGTCGAGCTTATTCAAATCTGACTCAACTTCATCGAAAAAAAGATGCTTATCTCGCTCCTTTAAATGAACTTTAAATTCGTGTTTCGGGTGAATATATTGCGCTACGGCAGAATCGTAATAATTCGAGCGCATAAATTCAATCATCAATGATTTTGAAAATTCTGAAAATTTATCAGAAATACTTACACCGCCCATCAGAAACTTATGATCCGGATTCCGCAAACAAACGTGCACAATACCGCGCCACAAAAGGAAAAGAGGCAAAGGTTTCTGTTGATATTCCGCGGAAATATACGCTCTTCCCATTTCGATAACTTTCCGGAAAAACGGCTGCAATTCGGGATCGAATTCGAAAAGTGAACTGGTATAAAAACCATCTAAACCGAATTTTTTCATCACCTCAGCACCCAGTGCCATCCGATAAGCGCCGACTAATTTTTCTGCCGCGCTGTCCCAAAGGAAAAGATGGTGATAATGTTCATCATATTCATCCAAATCGAAAGGCAAATTGCTGCCCTCGCCTATTTGTCGGAAAGTAAGTTCTCGCTGGCGGCCGATTTCCCGCATAATCGACGGAATTTCACCATACTGCGCGAAAAACACCTCATAATTTCCGTTACGGAAAAGCATTTTTTCTGCCTTTTGAAGGGCTTTTATTTCCTCTAAAATATTTTCCGGCGGTGTTTCATCAATGATATTCTGCACTATATTCCCTTCTTTATGAATAGGAAAATTGAGTTTTAAATTGGGAATATTCAAACGTTCGGCAAGTGATTTCCGTTTTTCGTAATAGGATTTCAGCATATAAATTTTCTTCTGCAGAAATTCGCCCATTTCTTCCACGGAATCGTGGTCCATTAAAAGTTTTACCGAAACCAGTTTTCCGAAGCGAATGCGGATGGGTTTTTCGCGCTTATTCATCATTTCAGCCGGAAGCAAAAGTGTCTGCAAATCCGGATGAAGTTTCGCCAATCGGTAAAAAAGGCGGCTATTTTTGGCATGGAAATACATCGGAACTACGGGAACTTTCGCTATTTTAATCAGCTTTAACGCGGGCAATTCCCACTTTTTATCCCGGATTTCGTTGAATTTGTTGTTTTTGTTGGAAACCTCGCCGGCCGGAAAAATTCCGATACAGCCACCGTTTTCCAGATGTTTCAGCGTTTCGCGCATTCCGGTGGAACTGTTGCGAAGCTCTTTGCGATTTTCGAACGGATTTACCGGAATAACGTACGGTTTCATCGGTTCGATTTTTTCCAGAAGGAAGTTGCCCATGATTTTAAAATCCGGCCGGATTTCGCTTAAAATTTTAGTCATCAAAATTCCATCAATGCCGCCAAGCGGATGGTTTGAAACTAAAATAAACGGTCCGGTTTTCGGGATTTTTGCCAGATCTTCTTCAAAAACGATGTATTTCAGTTCCCGATAGCGTACGAAAGAATCAAAAAAATCTTTTCCTTTTTTGTCTTTCAAAAAGTCGTACATGCGGTTAACTTCGTCGATTTTGGCTACTCGCATCACGGCAGACGCGATGGGACTGCTTAAAATTCCGAGCTTTGTAAGGCCGGAAGCTTTGATTAAATCTGTTATCGAAATAAGACTCATAAAAGGTTAGTTAATGACGACCTGCAAAATTTTCTGCGAAACCTGCTCCAACAAGATATTTTTGTTCGGGTAAAGTTTCGGCGCTTCTTCTATTTTAGCATTTCGAATGGTGTATAATGAAACGTTGCGCACCAGTTCAGTTTGAAAACCTTCGGTCAGGTCGTTCACCAAAAGATCGATCATGTGATAGGTATCTTCAAGGCAAAGATCCAGAGAAATTGCCGAATTCTGCATGAGAGAAATCTTGATTTTATGCTTCGCAAGCAGGGAAAAAATCAGACTTAAATGTTCTTCAGCAATAAATGAAAAATCACGGGTCGCGATGCGCAGCAAATGCTGATTTTCCTTTAGAATAAAGGATTCCTGATTGTTTTTTTCCAGATTTGCGCCGACTTTTGTACCTTTTTTTGTGGGCTCTAAAAAAGATTTGACATAAAACGGAATATTTTTCTGTTTCAGCGGCTGCAAAGTTTTCGGGTGAATTACCGATGCGCCGTAATATGCCATTTCAATCGCTTCTTCGTAGGAAATATTTTCAAGCAACGAAACATTCTGAAATTTCCGCGGATCACCTGTCATCACTCCCGGAACGTCTTTCCAAATCGTTAAAGCTTCTGCGTTCAAACAATAAGCGAAAATTGCCGCCGAATAATCCGAGCCTTCTCGGCCAAGAGTTACTGTAAAACTGTTTTCATCGGAACCGATAAAACCTTGAGTCACATAACATTCTTCGGTGCTTAAAGTTTTAATCCGTTTTTCGGTTTCCTCCCAGTTTATCGTTCCTTCACGGTAATTACTGTCGGTTTTTAAATATTCGCGCGCATCACACCAGAAATTCGGGAAACCTATTTCCTGCAAATATTCGCTTAAAATAACCGATGAAACCATTTCGCCACAGCTCACCACCTGATCGTATACAAAGTTGTAATGAGGAGATTTGTTTCGCTGTAGGAAAGAAGTTGCTTCGTCGAAAAATTCATTAATTCTGTTAAAAACCTGATGATTTGGGGCAAAAAGAGCTGTTGCGATCTGAAGATGGTTTTGCTTTATTTCTTCCAGCTTATTTTGGTAATCCTGTTTCGCGAAATAATCTTCTACCACTTTTTCAAGCGCGTTTGTGGTTTTGCCCATCGCCGAAACGACAACCAGACATTTTTGAAAACCCTGAGTTCCCAAGACCACCGCCACATTTTTTACTCCTTCAGCATCTTTTACCGAAGCGCCACCAAACTTAAATATTTTCATCCAGAACCTTAAATTTCAATTAGTTAGTATAATTTTTAACCTGCTGAAAAGCGCAGATTTCAGCTGTCAAAATTATCAATTTAGAACGAATAAAAAAAACGGCGATTTTCACCAATTTTATTTAATTTAAAACAGAATTTTTGCTGCTTTTAGCCGGTAATTTCGCAAAAGTTTTAGGCGAAAATCCAAAGAATTTTCCGAGATTTGTAAAAACCCAAAAAGTAAAAAAATGTCAGAACAGTCGTTCCAAACCCTTGGTGAGTTTATCATCGACAAGCAAGAAGATTTCATGTATTCTACGGGCGAACTTTCCCGCCTGCTCAGTGCGATCCGGTTGGCATCGAAAGTGGTGAACCGCGAAGTGAACAAAGCCGGTATCGCCAATATTATTGGAAAAGTTGGCAGTGAAAATATTCAGGGTGAAGAACAGCAAAAATTAGACGTATTAGCTAATGAAATTTTCATCGAAGCTCTATCGCAGCGGGAAGTGGTTTGTGGAATTGCCTCGGAGGAGAACGACGATTATATTGAAGTAAAATGCGGTTCCAACGCGCATTTGAGCAAATATGTGGTTTTAATCGATCCGCTGGATGGCTCTTCAAATATTGATGTGAATGTTTCCGTAGGAACTATTTTTTCAATTTACCGCCGCGTTACCGAACCCGGAACACCAGTCGGCATCGAGGATTTTTTACAGAAAGGGGTAAACCAGGCGGCCGCAGGTTATGTGGTTTACGGTTCGTCTACAATGATCGTTTATACCACCGGAAACGGCGTAAACGGGTTTACTTTAGACCCAAGCTTGGGAACTTACTACCTTTCTCATGCAAACATGGAATTTCCGAAGACCGGAAAAATTTACTCCATTAATGAAGGAAATTATATCAAATTCCCGCAAGGGGTAAAAAATTATATTAAATATTGCCAGCGTGAGGAAGATGACCGGCCGTACACTTCGAGATATATCGGAAGCCTGGTTTCGGATTTTCACCGCAATATGATAAAAGGTGGAATTTATATTTATCCGTCAACTTCACAGTCGCCAAACGGAAAACTGCGTCTGTTGTACGAATGCAATCCGATGGCTTTTCTGGCGGAACAGGCAGGCGGAAAATGCACCAACGGTTTCGAAAGAATTATGGAAATTGAGCCGACCGAACTGCATCAGCGTGTACCTTTTTTCTGTGGCAATCGCGAAATGGTAGAAAAAGCCGAAGAATTTATGGCTGCAGCTGCGGAGAATTAAATATCAAAATTAACTAAAACCCGGTCAGAGCGTGCTCTGACTTTTTTTATGAAAACAGCGACCTACAAACCTTATACGTTAGATCTTAAACAGGCGAGCGGAACTTCGCGCGGAATTTTAACGGCTAAAGAGACCTTTTTTTTCGAAATTTCTGAAGATGGCAAAACCGGAATCGGTGAATGCGCCATCTTCCGTGGTTTGAGCTACGAAGATATTCCGGAATATGAGGAAATGCTGCAATGGCTGTGTGAAAACATTAATGAAAATAAAAAAATCCTTCGCAAAGAACTTTTACATTTTCCATCAATTTGGTTTGGTTATGAACAGGCGATGCTGAATTTAAAAAACGGTGAAGACATTTATTTTCCGAGCGATTTTTCCGAAGGTTATGATTCCATAAAAATCAACGGTTTGATTTGGATGGGCGACACCGATTTCATGAAAAAGCAAATCGAAGAAAAACTTGAAGATGGGTTTACTTGCCTTAAACTGAAAATCGGAACTGACTGGAATGAAGAAAAGAAAATTTTAAAAGAATTACGGCAAAAATTTTCGATCGACGACTTGGAATTACGCGTTGATGCGAACGGAGGTTTTACTTTTGATGAAGCCAAAACTGTGCTTCGTGAACTTCGTGATTTGGATATTCATTCCATAGAACAACCTATAAAAGCAGGGCAAATTGATAATATGGCCGAACTCTGCCGAAATACGCCGACGCCAATTGCGCTGGATGAAGAACTCATCGGTGTTCTGGATTTTGAGAAAAAAAGGGAGCTTTTGCAGCAAATAAAACCGCAATATATCATTTTGAAACCTTCGCTAGTGGGCGGATTTTCCGGAACGGATGAATGGATTTCATTCGCGGAAAATTTGAGAATCGGCTGGTGGATAACTTCGGCGCTCGAAAGTAATATTGGTTTGAATGCTATTGCGCAGTACACTTTTACTAAAAAACCGAAGATTCCGCAAGGTCTGGGAACCGGTGGCCTATTCACCAATAATCTGGAAACCCGTTTGGTTCTTCACGGTGATGAACTGATGATGCGTTAAGATTTAAGAATTTTTTGCCAGAATATCTTTCACGATTATTTCGGCGTGAATGCGCGAATTTTCGATGAACCACAAATGTGTGTCTTTTCCGCCGCACACCACGCCGGCGAGATATAAACCGGGAACATTTGATTCCATGGTGGTTTCATCGTAAAGCGGTTTCAGGCATTCGTCCTGAAGCTCAATTCCGGAATCTTTCAGAAATTCAAAATTTGGTAAATAGCCGGTCATTGCCAAAACAAAATCATTTTCAATCTCATGAATTTGCTGGTTTTCGTCTTTAAAAATGATGGTTTGCGGCGTAATTTCCAGCACTTCAGCATTAAAAAATACTTTGATGCTTCCTTCGGTAATGCGGTTAATTATGTCTGGTTTCACCCAGTATTTAACGCTTTTTGAAATTTCTGCATGCCGGATAATCATGGTAACCTCAGCACCTTTTCTATAGGTTTCCAGCGCGGCATCAACAGCGGAATTGCTGGAACCGATAACCGCCACTTTCTGGTTTGCGTAGGGATAAGGTTCAGAGTAATAATGCCGCACTTTGGGCAAATTTTCGCCTTTTACCTCCATTAAATTGGGAATGTCATAAAAGCCGGTGGCAATAATAACGTTTTTAGCCAAATAGGAATTTTTGGTCGTTTTAACGGCAAATTTTTCTGTTTTTCTGATTTCTAAAACTTCTTCGTAGAGGTTGATATTGATTTTCCGTTGGCGCGCAATTCCCTGATAATATTCCAGTGCTTCTCTTCTGCCGGGCTTTGGCGCAGTAGAAATAAAGGGAATATCCGCAATTTCCAGTTTATCTACCGTCGAAAAAAAAGTCATGTACAGCGGATAATTATAAAGCGAATTGACGATAGTTCCTTTTTCAAGAATGAGATAAGAAAGTTCTGCCTTTTCAGCCTCGAGAGCGCAGTTTAAACCAATTGGTCCACCACCAATAATTACAATATCATAAGTTATCATGCTGCAAAGATATTGAAACTCAAATTTTGGGTGCTAAATGGGCAATTTTTTTAAAATTAACAGGTAATTAATCTCTGTTTTTCAGCAAGACCCACCCGGTGTAAACTGTTCCATCAGGTAAAGTGAGCACATACCAATAAGAATCTGTCGCTAAGACGCGTGATAAATTTCTACCGTCCCATTCCAGACGCGTGGAGCTTTCTTGCTCGTAAATTTTCTCCTGATATCTGTTATACACTTTGAGGTTTAAATTTTCACCGTTGAAAAGATTAAGTTCATCGATGATCCAGGTGTCATTAATTCCGTCTGAATTTGGTGTGAAAGCATTTTGAAGTTTCAAACCATTTTTCGGCTCGCCAAGACACGCAGAATTTTCAAATTTCACATAAAAAGTGTTTACGCCAAAAGGTAAATTATCAGCATTGAAAACATTGCTTGTTTGAAACTTAATGCCGTCTGTTGAATATAGAATCGGTTTGTCCCCTGACGCATTGACGGTAAAAATTTTACCATTCAGAATAACACTGTTGATCACCGGCACAACATAAGATTTTACATTAAATTCCGTAGAATAAGTACAACCATTGATCGAAGTGACATTAATTTTGTACAGGCCGCCGGTTTTTACATTTAAAAGTCTGTCACCAGTTCCGACAACTTTTCCAGAAGGATCGAACCACTCAAATTTTGTGATATTTAAACCAGAAAAATTAGGTTGGATATTTGCCGGTTCCTGGAGGCAGAAATATTGATCTGGAATTGTAAACATGGGCGTTTTTTTCAGATTAACTGTAATTTCTGTTTTCTCTGCACAATAACCTGAAGCGTTCACCTTTACGAAGATTTTTTTAGCATTACCACTTAATGAATAAGCTGCTGGTGTGGAAATTTTGTTTCCAGCATATAAATCTGCCAAGCTTTCGAAATATTCGAAAGTTGCTGTCTGTCCGTAAATAGCATTTTGCAGCTGAGTTAAATCGACAACTTCATTGTTGTCGTTATTAGCGTCACAAACATTAATGGCCGATTGCCCGGACTTCAACGGAACTTTCTTACCGTATTTTAGCTCTACTGGTACCACGTCAAAACAACCCGGCGCATTTTCTACACGAACCCAAAGTCGGGTAAGTGTGGAAGGAAAAGAGTAAGAAGCGGGATTTGCAATGGGCGCACTCGCTAAATTATTAGCCTCGTTTTCAGTTTTAAAAAATTTGAAAGTGTATTGCTGCAAATTCACGCTGTTACCCAAAATCATTTGACTTGTGTACTGTGTTAAATCCGCTTCAAATAAACCATCTAGATTATTATCACATAAACCTGTAATTTCAATGCTTTGTGCCTTTGGAGGATAAGCAATCAACAAATTAATCGGTGCGACCGAATAGCAAGATTGTGAGTTGGAGGTGAATCTTGCCCATAGCGTTATTGTTCCATTCGCACTGGTATTATAGGTGGACGGAATTGGATTTATCCCGGCTTCTGCATTAGCTTTGGTTTTATAGTATCTTACAGTAAGATCATTGAGGGAATATGTATTTTTTGCCGCTTCAAATAACTGTGGTATGGCATCTTTTAGCTCGAAGGTTTCATTTGCATCGTTTTGAAAGTCGCATTTTTGTAGTGGAGCAATTTTTTGATTTAAAACAATTACTGGTTTGAAGGCAATATTAAGATTTAAGGTGCTCACTGAAAAACATTCGCCGGCATTTATGACTTTGGCGTACACTATCGTACTGCCTTTTACAGGAAAAGCTTTTGGATCGGCAATATATCCTGAAAGGGTGTTCGTTGCGGAGTTATAAGCCGTATAATACTGAAATTTTACCGTTTCCGTACCGGTAAAGATTGAACGTTCAAATTGGGTGATATCAAAGGGTTCTTTTCCGTCATTATTATTGTCGCAAATATCAGCAATTGTCGGCGCTACGCTGGAAACAACTACGGGCGTTTCACCCAAAGTAATATTTATTGCCTGAATTTGGGTAGCACACGCAGACTCCACCCTTAACCATATTTTTTCACCACCACTGCTTACGAGCAGTGCTGTTTGCGGGTTAGTTTTATTTTGTGCATCTGTTTCATTAAGATAGTATGTGACTTCATTGACCTTTTGTGACCCGATAATTTGTGGCTCTAAATTGGTCAAAATCACGGTTTCCTGGCCGTCAAGTCCAACATCACACACCACCGCTTCGAGTTTCACCACTATTTTAATAAGATTCAGTTCTAATGTTTTCAAAGCATAACAACCGGTCTGGTCCGTGAAACGAACGTAAAAAATTTTAGTTTCAAAACTTCCGTTAATGGTTACATTTTGCAAAGCGGGAATTGCATTGATATTGTTTACAGCATCAGCGAACTTCACAAAATATGCAGTGGTGATACCTGGCTGATCTGGCGCCAGCATCTTTTTACTTTCTACATCTAAATCTACAGGAACAACCATTGAAGTTCCATTAAAACACACATCAATCGCAGCATTTTCCGCTAAGACTTTGTTAAAAGTTACATCCATATTCACCACTGCAATACTGAAACAAATGTCGCCTGCATTTTGTACCCGCACGTAAATGGGATATTGACCTTCATGAATGGTTTTCAAATTAGATGGCAAACCGGCGTAAGCATCGTTTTGGTTTTCATAAAAAGTTAAGGTTGCACCGGCAGTGGCTCCGCCGGCTCTTATTAATGGTCCCAAATTCGACAGAAAATTGAAAGGTTCGCCACCATCACTGAGCTCATCACAAATAGTAATTGGCGGATAACTCACCGGAGCCGGAATTGGCGGTGATTGTAAAAAATTTACCCTTATAGGCCCGAAAATATTTGAGCAAGTTGAACTTTCGTACTTTACAAAGAGTTGCGTGCTATTGTTTAAAGTAGTTTTGGTGACTTGGTTGGTATTATTTTCCGCGTCGGTTCTGGAGAGAAAATAGCGCAGTGTGCCGTCGATTGGCAAAGTGAAAAGCTGCTGATCTAAAATGCTAAGATCCACATTGTTTTCCACTCCGTCATTATTAATATCACATAACGAAACAGTTTCGGTAAGAATACTGGTGGCTATAAGTGATAGACTTAAAACAGCAGTCTGAAAACAACTTGCGTCATCTTTATTTTCAGCGCGCACATATACGGGAGAATTGCCCACCGTGTAGGTTTTCGCCAAAGAATTAGTGCCATTTTGTGCATCCAGCAGTGTCGGATGAAAACTAAATTTAAATTTAGTTGGATCTTGTGTGGTAAGATCTTTAGCATAATCATCTAAGTTCACAACCTGAGAAGCTGCGCCGCAAAAAACGTTGGTGTAATCTTTTAAAACCGGAAAATTTGCGGCAAAAGTTACAGGAAATTCATCCTGTAATATATTGGCAATGGTGCCGCAAACGGGATATTCAATTTTTACGGTATAAATCTCATTTTTATCCGGGCAAACCGATATTTTTTCGCCATTTCCAATTTTCTCGTTGGCGGAATTGTACCAGGAAAGTGTCGGCACCACCGGTGATCCAGCAGGAGTAAATTTCCATGCTTCCTTTTGTGCACTCCATATGCCCGTATTTCTATTCGCCGGAGAATAACCAAGAGACCCATCGGAATTAATGATTCCCAACAGTGAATTTTTAAATTTCGCCCCGTTACAAGGTGCAGGCTTATTTTCTACAAAAATTTCAACTGTATTTGTTCCTTCAGAAAGTACAATTTGAGTAGTTGAAGTGTAACCTTCGCAGCCCCAAATTGTTCCGCGATAAAAACTTACTATAAATTTCCTGGCTGGTGCTGAACCTATAGTTTGGTAATAAATTTCGGAATCTTCATTTTTAGAAAAGATAAGATCCTGATAAATGCCAAAAATACTATTCTGAGGTAACGTTTTACTTGGGTTACTATTAACAACATTCGGATAATTTTGGCTGCCAACTGGTACTGCATCGAAACTTACTACCCCATTGTTACCAACCACCACCTGATTATAACTGTTTCCGAAATAACAGAAACCAAAAGGTAAAGAAATTTGATCGGTAAACCTATCATCAGCCACCTGACCAGCATTTAGTTTTGTGCCGGAATTATACGGGGCGGGCGGTGAATATGGAATCGTGGAAACAGTATAGGATGTAGTCTCGGATAACACCGGAACATCTTTCACCTGAAGCTCAAGGCAATTGCCCGTCAGCGGATAATTACAATCGATTTTCGCCTCTTGATTTCCGCGGGAATCGGTAATCTTGGGTGCGGTATTAGTTTGTTGTGCCGAAACCTGAAAGGTGAAAAGCAATATGGTATATAAAAAAAATACTTTCTTCGCCATCTTGTACAGTAATTTTTCTGTTCGTTAACCTCCTCTTCATCTGTGTTTTTTTTACCGTAGGATTTTACTCCTACCTTTATTTTTTTTCGGGGGCAAATTACGTTTTTTATTTTTTTTTTAGCTTTTTTAAAGCATTTTTTTTTCAAGAAAAAAAACAAAATGCTTAATTCGTATCCATTAGGAAATTAACATTTCTCTAAGGAAAAATAACCATATATAGCATATGCATGCACTTTCGGTAAAAATAAAAAATTATCAATGATTGCTACCTGCATGTATTTGGCAGACCTCAAACCTTTTTTCTATTCCGCTCTTTTAACTAAATTTGCGTCATGAACAATCCTATGGACGACGAAAAAAAATCCCTCAATTTTATTGAACAAATTATAGAAGATGACTTAGCCGCAGGTTTACCACAGGATAAGCTGCGCTTCCGTTTTCCGCCGGAACCTAATGGTTACCTTCACGTTGGTCACACCAAAGCGATTTGCATCAACTTTGGTCTGGGCGAAAAATACGGCGCACCCGTCAATCTTCGTTTTGATGACACCAACCCTGAAAAAGAAGAACAGGAATTTGTAGATTCTATTAAAGCGGATATTGAATGGTTAGGTTTTAAATATGACCAGGAATTGTATGCTTCAGATTATTTCGACCAGCTATACGATTGGGCTGTTCAAATGATTAAAGACGGAAAAGCGTATGTGGATGAACAACCTTCGGAAGTGATTACTGAACAGCGGAAAAATCCATTCGAAGACGGAATAGAATCTCCATTCCGAAACCGTCCTGTTGAAGAAAGTTTAGCACTTTTCGAAAAGATGAAAAATGGTGAGTTCGAAGAAGGCGCCATGTCACTTCGTGCCAAAATCGACATGACCTCACCCAACATGAATATGCGTGATCCGGTGATGTACCGAATTTTGAAGCGACCACATCACCGCACCGGCGACAAATGGAAAATTTATCCA
Organism: Kaistella treverensis; assembly: GCF_900114045.1. Lineage (GTDB taxonomy): Bacteria > Bacteroidota > Bacteroidia > Flavobacteriales > Weeksellaceae > Kaistella > Kaistella treverensis. The sequence continues at coordinate 194,940 of NZ_FORQ01000004.1, read as the reverse complement.
ATGTACGACTGGGCGCATGGCGAATCTGATTATATTGAGCAAATTTCACATTCATTGTGCTCGCTGGAATTTGAAAATCACCGTCCTTTATACAACTGGTACCTCGACCAGGTTTACGAAGAAAATACCACGCGAAATAAGCAACGCGAATTCGCGCGGATGAATGTTTCATACATGATTACTTCAAAAAGAAAATTACAGCGTTTGGTGGCAGAAAAAGCCGTTACCGGCTGGGACGATCCGCGAATGCCGACCATTTCCGGAATGCGCAGAATAGGTTTTACGCCCACTTCCATTAAAAATTTTATTGAAAGAGTTGGCGTTGCAAAACGCGAAAATCTGATAGACATTCAGCTTTTGGAATTCTTCGTACGCGAAGATTTAAATAAAGTTGCAACGCGCGTCATGGCAGTTGTAGATCCTGTGAAATTGGTGATTACCAACTATCCGGAAAATGAAGAAGAATGGTTACAAACCGAAAACAATCCGGAAGATGAAAATGCGGGAAGCAGAAAAGTCCCGTTTTCACGGGAAATTTTTATCGAAAGAGAAGATTTTAAAGAAGAAGGCAATAAAAAATTCTTCCGTTTGAAACTGGGTGGCGAAGTGCGCCTGAAATCAGCTTATATCATCAAAGCTGAAAGTGTGGACAAAGATGAAAATGGTGAAATCCAAACAATATACGCAACTTACGATCCGAAAAGTAAATCAGGCTCGGGCACCGAAGAAAGTTTAAGAAAAGTAAAAGGTACTCTTCACTGGGTTTCTGCGGCGCATGCGTTGCCGATCGAAGTCAGAATTTATGACCGCTTATTTACCACGCCACAACCGGACGCGGAAAAAGAAAGCGACTTTATGGAGTTTATTAATTCCGACAGCTTAAAAATAGTGCAAGGTTTCGCGGAACCAAGCTTAGCAGATGCTGAAATCGGTCATCCGTATCAGTTCCAGAGAATTGGATATTTCACTAAAGACCGCGATTCCACGCCGGAAAAGCCGGTTTTCAATCGCACGGTAACTTTAAAAGACGGCTACAAACCGGAATAAATTTAAAATCCTTTTCTGCACTCCGGAAAAGGATTTTTTCTGAGGTAAAACGGCATTTTTTTGCGATTTAACTCAACACCAAAATTCCGGTCAATTTCTACTTTGCCGAAGGTTTTTTTTGGGGTAAAAACGGCATTTTTTCTCGTTTTAACAAAAAGCAAAAAATCAGGTCAAAAAGCACCGAATTTTTCGGTTTAAATTTTTACCGGAAAAACCACCTTTTTATTTTAATTATCTTTGCACCGAATTTTAGGTTATGAAAAAAATATTTTCGACGCTCTTTTTACTGTCCTTTTTATTTACGTTTTCGCAGCAGTCAATCGCTTTTGAAAGCGGTTCTTTCAAAGAAATTTTAGCAAAAGCTAAAAAAGAAAAAAAACTGGTTTTTTTAGATGCGTACGCTTCATGGTGCGGGCCGTGTAAATTAATGGAGAAAAATATTTTCACGCTTCCGGCGGTGAAAACTTATTACGACGCGAATTTCATCAACGCGCGTATTGACATGGAAAAAGGTGAAGGTCGCGACATCGCCGCAAAATATTCCGTGCGCTCCTACCCGTCTTTTCTGTTTTTAAATGGTGATGGTGAATTGGTGATGCAGAATTTCGGTTATATGGGCGAAGAAGATTTTTTAACCATCGCGAAAGAAGCTAACAATCCGAAACTCACCGATTCTTCGATGAAAGAGCTTTTTATAAAAGGTGAAAAAGACCCGGATTTTTTGTTGAATTTTATGAAACGCTACGCGGAAAGCGATTATGAACTCGCGAAAAAAGGTTCTGAAAGATATTTTGCAAATAAAAAATCTGAGGAATTTACGCGCGACGAAGTTGGTTTGCTTCTGTACTTTTTAAAATCTCCAGCAGATCCGAATTACCAGATTTTTAGGGCTAAAAAAGACCAAATTTCCAAAATTCTATCGGAAGAAATTTATAAGCAGTTCGATGCGAATATTAAGATTTCAAAAGTCATGGAAAATTCATTGAACCAAAAAACAGGTCTCATCGACGATGCTTATTTTTACAAAAACGCCGTGCCGCTCATTGGACAAAAAGATGCGGAAACTGCTTTGGCCAGAATGAAAGTCATTTATTACGAAAACGTCGGAAATTTCCCGGAATACGAAAAAGCGGCTCTCACTTATTATAAAAATTCTGAAGATTTTGATCCGCAGGAATTGTTACAGCCTGCGTGGAATTTCGCCCAGCACGTGGAAAATAAAGATTCGCTGAAAAAAGCTCAGGAATGGGCAGAAAAATCGGTGATGAAAGGTGAAACGCCGGAAAACACTTATATTCTCGCAAGAATTTACGCAAAAAACGGCAAAAAAACGGAAGCAAAAACTTACGCCGAACTTTCAAAGAATCTTTCTGAAAGCCAGGGTAAAGACGCACGCATGGCAACTGAACTTTTACAAAGCTTAAAATAATCCTGCTTTGAAAATTTTCACTTTCGTCTTCGCTGTGTTCATTTCTTTCGTTTCTAAAGCTCAAATTTCAGATTCCACGCGCTTACCGCAAATTTATTTTAAAGCAAATGCGCTTTTTCTGCCAGTCGGAATTATTAATGCCGGCGCGGAATATCAGTTAAACAATAAAATCACCGTTCAGGCGGATATTTTTATTTCACCCTGGAAATCTTTCAACGGAAGACCCATGCAGATTTATATTGCGGGATTAGATGCGCGATACTATTTTAAAGAAGCTTTTAAAAACTGGTATCTCGGCGCCAATATTGCCGCTTCGCGCTATATCATGCAAAAATGGAATTACTGGAGCGACGGCCCTTATCAGTACACACCCGAATCGCCGGTTTATATTGCTTCCGATCTTTACCAAGTTGGTTTTTCCACGATGTTCGGCGCGACGGCGGGCTACCAGTTTCAGCTGAGTGACCGCTGGAATATGGATTTGTTTTTGGGCGGCGGAAATGTGCAGAGTTTCTACAAAGGTATGCACAAAAAACTGGGAATCCGGTACGATACAGATCCGACGAGAGATTACAACCGTAGCGGCGAATGGCTGATCTACCGCGGCGGTGTAATGATCGCCTATAAATTAAAATCATGAATATAAAATCTAAAAAATTTGCTGTCATTGCGGCAATCACTTTCATTATCTTATTTCTATTTAATTACATCGGAAACGATCAGCCAGACAAACTGGAGCGCGCCCTGATGACAGCGGTTGCCGGCGTTATCGGACTGACCATCGGAATGTGGTTTGTCTACAAAAATTCAAAAGACGACACGCACCACGATTTTGATTAAAAGCTAAATCGAAAAAATTACCTGCTTTAACGGCAAATTTTTTGGGCCAATTTCTGCTTTTTCATTTTTACTTTTTCCAGTACCTTTGCACCATGATAAAAATCGGCAATATAGAACTGCCTGAATTTCCGTTGTTGCTTGCGCCAATGGAAGACGTTTCGGATCCGCCTTTCCGTAAACTGTGCAAAATGCACGGCGCAGATATGATGTATTCGGAATTTATTTCTTCGGAAGGTTTAATTCGCGACGCGATGAAAAGCCGTAAAAAACTCGAAATTTTTGATTACGAAAGACCAGTCGGAATTCAGATTTTCGGTGGTGATGAAGAAGCCATGGCACTTTCGGCAAAAATTGTGGAAACGGTAAACCCGGATATTGTGGACATTAATTTCGGTTGTCCGGTGAAAAAAGTCGTGTGCAAAGGTGCTGGCGCCGGAGTTTTGAAAGATATTGATTTAATGATTCGCCTCACGAAAGCTGTTGTAAATTCAACACATTTGCCTGTTACCGTAAAAACACGTTTGGGTTGGGATACGGAAAGCATCAATATTATGGAAGTTGCGGAACGGTTGCAGGAAGTCGGCGTAAAAGCTTTAACAATTCACGCAAGAACTCGCGCGCAAATGTACAAAGGCGAAGCAGACTGGAACTATATTCACAAAGTAAAAAACAATCCCAATATTGAAATCCCGATTTTTGGAAATGGCGATATCGATTCCCCACAAAAAGCTTTAGAATACAAAAACAAATACGATTGCGACGGCATTATGATTGGTCGCGGCGCCATCGGTTATCCGTGGATTTTCAATGAAGTGAAACATTTTTTCGCGACGGGTGAAATTTTACCGGAACCTACGATTACGCAAAGGCTTGAAGCTGTTCGTCAGCACGCAGAATGGAGCAAAGACTGGAAAGGTGAAAGATTAGGTTTAATCGAAATGCGACAGCATTACAGCAATTATTTCCGTGGTATCCCGCATTTTAAGGATTTCCGGCGCCAGTTTTTGGAGGTTTTTACTTTGGAAGAAATGGACGAGGTCATTGAAAAAGCAGATCACTTTTATTCCCAATACAGCTTCGACGCATAAAAATTTTTTCAAATTTTCGAAAAATCACTTGCTAAAAGGCCGTTTTTTTTATTTTTAAAAATCCAGCAATTCTTTCTGTTTCTTCTAACATTAGACTTAAGATTAAAGCTACCAGCAATTTTTACCAAATTTTTTTCCAGCTAAATGAGGTAATTTTTGGTTTTTAACAGAAAGAATATGATACAAAAGCATAATTATCGTAATATTGCAATATTAAACACTATAAGATTATGGGAGCTACTAAAACAGAACATTTTACGGAACAGCAAAACCAAATGGCTACCATCGCAAAAGCGTTGGGACATCCTGCAAGAATCGCCATTATTGAATACTTAATGAAAGTAAACGAATGCATTTGTGGCGACATTGTGAATGAACTTCCATTAGCTCAACCCACCGTTTCGCAACATTTAAAAGAACTGAAAAATGCAGGAATCATCAAAGGGAACATTGATGGAAATTCAGTTTGTTACTGCATCGATGAAAAAACGATTGAAATCTTAAATACTTATTTCTCGAAAATTATACAAACTGTTTCCCAGGCCAAATGCTGTTAAACTTTTGTTTCCTATATCGCAATATTACCTATTAAATTTTAACCAAAAATATCACGAGATGAAATTAGCAGATGTAAAACAGATTTTACCAACGTTAGAAAATGTTGAATTTCAGTTAGAAAACGGAACTTTTGTTCCGGAACAAAAGAAAAATTTGGTAGAATTAAAGGCTAATCAAAATTCTTGTGCACCAAACTCCGGTTGTTGCTAAACTTTAACTATGCAATCAAAATTAAAATTTCTCGATCGTTATCTCACGCTGTGGATATTTCTTGCAATGGCAATCGGTGTAGGTTTAGGATATTTTCTTCCGGATATTCCTCATTACATCAATGCAATTTCTCTCGGGACGACCAATATTCCTTTAGCAATCGGATTGATTTTAATGATGTATCCACCTTTAGCAAAAGTGGATTATTCTTTATTGCCAATGGCCTTGAAAGACAAAAAAGTATTATCAATTTCGTTACTGTTAAACTGGATTATTGGCCCTGTTTTGATGTTTGTTCTGGCTTTTATTTTCTTGCGCGATGAACCCGATTATATGATTGGTTTAATTTTAATCGGATTGGCAAGATGCATCGCAATGGTTATTGTGTGGAATGATTTGGCTAAAGGAAACCGCGAATATGCAGCACTTTTGGTAGCGTTGAACAGTATTTTTCAGATCTTTTCCTACAGTTTTTTTGTGTGGTTGTTCATCAATGTATTGCCGCAAAAATTAGGATTAGGAAATTTCAATGTTTCTGTTCCAATGCGCGACGTTACGGAAAGTGTCTTGATTTACCTGGGAATTCCATTTTTAGCGGGCTTTTTAACTAGATATTTTTTAGTAAAATACAAAGGCAAGTATTGGTATAATCATCAATTTGTGCCTAAAATATCGCCTGTAACTTTATATGCTTTGTTATTTACTATTGTATTAATGTTCAGTCTGAAAGGCGATAAAATCGTAGAATTACCAATAGATGTAGTAAAAGTCGCAATTCCATTAATCATCTATTTTGTATTGATGTTTTTCGTGAGTTTTTTCATCAATAGATCCATGAATATCCCTTACGATAAAAACGCTTCGATCTCCTTTACCGCAAGCGGAAATAATTTTGAACTGGCGATAGCCGTGGCAATTTCTGTATTTGGCATTCATTCGCCGCAGGCATTTGTAGGCGTTATCGGTCCGTTGGTAGAAGTTCCGGTATTGATACTCCTGGTAAAAATAAGTTTATATCTCAAACCAAAATTGTATTCAAAATGAAAAAAAACATTTTACTACTTTGCACCGGAAACAGTTGCAGAAGTCAGATTGCGGAAGGATATTTAAAATTTTTTGCCGGCGAAAAAGCCGAAATTTATAGCGCCGGAATCGAAACGCACGGCGTAAATCCAAAAGCCATCGCCACGATGAAAGAGGACGGAATTGACATTTCAAATCACACTTCAAACAACATTGATGAATACCGGAACATCGATTTTGATTTTGTAATTACCGTTTGCGACCACGCCAAAGAACGTTGCCCTTTCTTCCCCACAAAAGCTGTGAAATTTCATTACAATTTTTCGGATCCCGCAAAAGCAACAGGCACGAAGGAAGAAATTAAAGAAGAGTTTAGAAAAGTAAGGCAAGAAATCAAAAATTATTGTGAAACTTTTGTAGCGAAAAATTTGTAAAATTATTGCCAAAAATTAAAACTAAATTAATTCGCAATTCCGTAACTTTTATCCTATTTAAAGGACTAATTCAGTTAAATTGAATCGATGCTGAAAGCTGAAAATGTAACCAAAACCTACAACGCCGGAAAAAAACTTGCCCTTTCCCATTTTTCCATCAATGTTCCCGAGGCGAGCATCTATGGACTTCTCGGTCCGAACGGAGCCGGAAAAACCACTTTCATCAGAATCATCAACCAGATTACGCAGGCCGATTTCGGCGAAGTTTTTATCAATAATCAAAAGCTGAATCCGGAGCACATTCGCCAGATCGGTTATATGCCGGAAGAACGCGGTCTGTACAAAAATATGAGTGTTGGCGACCAAATTTTATATTTTGGTGAGCTGAAAGGAATGTCTAAAAATGATGCGCTGCAGCAGGCAAAATTTTGGTTTGAACAGCTGGAAATCGACCAGTGGTGGAAGAAAAAGCTGAGTGAACTCTCCAAAGGAATGGCGCAGAAAATACAGTTTGTAGTGACGGTTTTGCACCGACCGAAACTGCTGATTCTGGACGAACCGTTTTCGGGTTTCGATCCTGTAAACGCCAATCTCATCAAAGACCAAATATTAAATTTAAAGAAAAACGGCACCACCATTATCCTTTCTACGCACCGCATGGAAAGTGTGGAGGAAATGTGCGACTACGTGGCGCTCATCAACCAGGCTAAAAAAGTGCTGGACGGAAAAGTATTCGACGTACGCGAACAGTTCAAGAAAAATATCTTTAATGTAACGCTGGCAGATGTAAGTTTAGAACATTTCGAGTTGTTTAAAAACCAGTTTGATATTCAGCATTTTTCTACAGAAAATGACCTGATTTCTTTTGATTTGAAAAACGGCCGTGACCAGCATTTGCTTTTAAATGAGTTAATGAAAGTCGGAAAAATACGGTCTTTTGACGAGAAAATTCCGAGTATGAATGAAGTCTTCATCAATGCCGTAAGCGGAAACCAAAACGCGGAAATTTTACTTTAAGCCATCCAACAAAAAAAATTCATGAGAAATATATTTCTGATTACGAAAAGAGAATATCTAACGCAGGTTAAGAAAAAATCTTTTGTTATTCTTACGCTTTTGGGCCCGGTTTTAATGATTGGTTTCGGTCTTTTGATCGCTTTTATGTTTAAAGCCAATGAAAGTTCAAGCACTTTCAATGTCGTAGATAAAAGCGGACTTTTTGTAAATAAACTGAAAGGAAATTCGCAGATAAAATATGTTTTCGTGCCTGCGCAAAACGAAAAATCGCTCGAAGCCACGCTGAAAGACATGGACGGAATTGAAGGTTTACTGGTGATTCCGGCGCTGCAAAACAATAATTATGAGCAGTTACAAAAAGATACAAAGCTGCTGATCAACAAAAAAATCGGCTTCGACACCAAAACGACGGTAGCCTCGGATTTGGCAAAAATCATCAGAACAGAAAAAATAAAAACGCTCGGCATTTCGGAAAGTCAAATGACGGATCTGGAAAAGAATTTTGAGCTGAACACCAAAAATGTCGTCGATAATAAAAGCACGGACAGCGACCTGTCTTTCGGAGTAAAATCAGGGCTCGCGCTGGTGCTGATGTACGCGGTTTTCATGTTCATCATCATTTACGGCGTGCGCGTCATGCGCAGCGTTTTGGAAGAAAAAAACAACCGTGTGGTGGAAATCATTATTTCCTCGGTAAAACCTTTTGAGTTGATGATGGGAAAAATTTTAGGTGTGACTTTGGTGGCTTTAACGCAGTTCAGCATTTGGATTACGATGGCGGTTTTAGGAGCGGTATTTTTGAACACCGGATTGAGCGCGGTGAAAAACCAAATTCCGGGCGGTGAACAGTCAGCAGAGATGATTGACAAATTTGATTTTAAGCAAACGGCAGGCGAAATATCTCACATTTTACTCGACATGAATTTCCCGCTGATTATCGCGGTTTTCATCATTTTCTTTTTGTTGGGTTATATTTTTTACAGCTCCATGTACGCTGCAATTGGTTCGGCAGTAGACAATGAAACTGAAACGCAGCAGTTTACTTTATTTGCCATAATTCCGCTCATGTTAGGAATGTACGGCAGCTTCACAATTATGAATAATCCCGAAGGTCCGCTTGGTTTCTGGCTTTCCATGATCCCTTTTACCTCGCCGGTGGCGATGATTGCGCGGATTCCGTTTGGTGTTCCGGTGTGGCAGATTTTGGTTTCTGTACTTTTGCTCTTGCTTTCGACGTTGTTAATGGTCTTTATCGCGGCGAAAGTTTACCGCGTTGGGATTTTGATGTATGGAAATAAAGCCAGCGCCAAGGAGCTTTGGAAATGGATCAGAAGCTAAAAAATTTGCTGTTTTAAGGGCATATTTTTTTAAAATAACAATTCCACCAAAATTGATTGGTGGAATTTTTTATTGATGGATTTTTCGGCGCGAGCGAAGCGAGCGCTAATGTTTTCAAAGCGAATAAAAATGCTGTTTTAACGGCTAATTTTTGAACAGCTGTAAACCGCGCGAGCGAAGCGAGCGCAATGTTTTCAAAGTGAAAAAATCTTCCCTTTTAATGGCAAATCTTTATTTGCTGAAATAATTCGGTTTAGCTAAAACTCTAGCCCTGATTGCAGCGGCATCCTTTTGCGGAGCGTAGCGGAGCAAAAGATATAGCGAAAACCTAACGAAGTGGTTCGGCGTAGCCAAAGCAGGTTCCCGGCTCCTAAAAAATCCGACCTTTTAACGGCAAATTTTTGCAAAAAAAATTCCATCAAAATGATTTGATGGAATTTTTAATTTTAATTAAATATATAACTCAATCCGGCACTTACAACCTGCTCAGTTTTTTTCTTCGCAATGCTTGGATCCGTTCCCGGCTCGTTCATCAGACCTTTGTAGGTATTGGAAAGTCCCAGATCATAGCGCGCTGTGATCTCGAGTTTTCGGAGGTAGGAAAAACCAAGTCCAAAGCCCAGTGCCATATTAAAACTGCTGGCTTTACCGTTAACTCCCGGATATTGCGGCAGTTCTTCAATGCCATAATATGGCCGTGAAGCCGGCAAATCTGTAACCTTCTGGCTTACCAAAAAATTAAATTTCGGGCCTGCAAGGGCAAAAAATTCTGATTCGGCTTCGGAGAAAAATCCTTTGAAATACAACGGAACGCTGATGTAATTATTCGCATAAATAGCATCGTAACCGCTTGCACCTTTAAAATCTTTGTTTTTACCGGATTCACCAGCGCCTAAATATTCCACGCCTGGTTGCAGGTAAAACTGGTCGCGGCTGTCAATCGGAATCAGTGCCAAAACGCCACCGTAACCGGAAAATAAAGCTCCGGACGGATTGTGTGCATTGGTAATTCGCGAATACGTTCCACCGCCCGTAATACCGAAACGTGTACTGCTAAAATCGATTTGCGCCGATAAAGCAACGGAAGCGACCAAGGCTGAAGTTAAAAGAATTTTTTTCATACCACTTGTGTTTTTTGTGTCTTATCCTAAAACTTTCGCTACAGTAGAACCGATTTCAGCCGGAGAATCTACTACGTTGATTCCGTTTTCTCTCATGATGGCCATTTTCGCCTGTGCGGTATCATCATCACCACCAACGATTGCTCCCGCGTGACCCATTGTGCGGCCTTTTGGTGCAGTTTGACCAGCGATGAAACCAACAACCGGTTTTGTAGAACCTGACTCTTTATACCAACGTGCAGCTTCAGCTTCCAGGTTTCCACCGATTTCACCAATCATAACAACCGCTTCAGTTTCCGGATCGTTGATGAATAATTCCAAAGCTTCCTTGGTAGTCGTTCCGATGATTGGGTCACCACCAATACCAATTGCAGTAGAAACTCCGTAACCGGCTTTCACCACCTGGTCAGCAGCTTCGTAAGTTAAAGTTCCGGATTTGGAAACGATACCAACTTTTCCTTTCTTGAAAACGAAACCTGGCATAATACCGATTTTTGCTTCATCAGAAGTGATGATTCCGGGGCAGTTCGGTCCGATTAATCGGGAGCTTGTGCCGGCTAAATATTCTTTAACTTTTACCATATCAGCAACAGGAATTCCTTCGGTAATACATACGATTACTTTGATTCCAGCTTCAGCAGCTTCCATGATGGCGTCTGCAGCAAACGCAGGCGGAACGAAAATAATACTTACGTTGGCTCCCGCTTTTTCTACAGCATCAGCTACCGTGTTGAAAACAGGTTTTCCCAAATGTTCAGAACCACCTTTTCCCGGAGTTACACCGCCTACAACGTTGGTTCCGTATTCAATCATCTGACCTGCGTGGAAAGTTCCTTCGTTTCCGGTAAATCCTTGTACGATTACTTTAGAATCTTTGTTTACTAATACTGACATTTTTTATTTTTTAAATTTATTTATTTTTTAATGCTTACAAAATTACTCAATAATTATTGAATTAAAGAGGAACAGCAGGCGTTATTTTAAATTTTTGAGTTTGATTTCCTTGCGCAAATACTGCTTGAATTCTTCTGCAATCGGTCCGAAATAAGTTCCTTTTTTTAAATCGCGGTTTACGCCGCATTTTGCTAAAAGTACCGTTCCGGATTCCACACGAACGCCGGACGCCATACCAACCTGTCCCCAAATCGTCACCTCATCTTCAATGATGCAGCAGCCGGCAATGCCGGTTTGGGACGCAATCAGGCATTTTTTTCCAATGACGGTATCGTGGCCGATCTGTATTTGATTATCTAAAACCGAACCTTCGCCAATTACTGTAGAATCAGTAACGCCACGGTCGATAGTGCAGTTGTTTCCAATTTCAACGTTATCAGCAATGACCACATTTCCAACAGAAATCAAACGGTCAAAATTTCCGTCTTTTTTCCGGTAATAAAAAGCGTCACCGCCTAAAACCGTATTTGACTGAATGATGACATTGTCACCTATTTCGGTACGGTCGCCAATGACTACGTTAGGAAATATGACGCAGTTTTGACCAATTTTTACATTATTTCCAATGACAACCGAAGGATGGATTTGCGTGTTTTCGCCAACTTCAAGCTCGTGCAAAGTTTCGCCGAAGTTGGTAATTTTAGTGAAATGATGATTGATTTTATTGAAATCTCCAAACGGATCATCGGAAACCAAAAGTGCTTTTCCTTCGGGACAGTCAACAATTTGGTCGATCAAAATGATTGTTGCGGCAGATTTTAAGGCTTTTTCGTAATATTTCGGGTGATTTACAAATACAATATCTCCACTTTTTACCCGGTGAATTTCATTGGTACCAAGCACCGGAAAATCCGGGTCACCCACCATTTGAGCGCCGATTAATTCAGCAATTGATTGCAGCGTTTGAGGTTGTGCAAATGTCATTTTATAAATATTTATTGCGGACTTTGCAGCCCGACTTGAGCGGAAATCCTTTTGCGAGGAACGAGCAAAAGATTGGGAGCGGAAGGCGGAAAAACCTGCCCAAAAAAATTCGCCGCTAAAACGGCCTTATTTTACTCTTTCCAAGTATGAACCGTCTTCGGTGTTTACTTTAATTTTATCTCCAGCTTCGATGAACAATGGTACCATTACGCGTGCGCCGGTTTCTACAATGGCATTTTTCAGCGCGTTGGTCGCCGTATTTCCTTTTACGCCCGGATCAGCTTCGATAACGTCCAAATAAACTGTTGGTGGAATTTCCGCTGACAACGGAGACTCATCAGCTTCTTTTAAAATGATAGTAACTTCCTCACCAGCTTTCATAAACTGTGCGTTTTCAATCATTTCCTTGTCTAAGTAAATCTGAGAAAAATCCTCATTATTCATAAAGTGGAAGCCGTTGTCATCTTCGTATAAATACTGGAATTTTCGCGTAGTTACTTTTACTTCATCAATTTTATGTCCCGCAGAAAAAGTATTGTCCAAAACTTTTCCGTTGGTTACCGATTTCATTTTCGTTCTAACGAAAGCGGGTCCTTTGCCGGGTTTTACGTGTAAAAATTCAATAATTTTGAAGATATCGTTGCTATATTCGATACACATTCCTTTTTTAATATCGTTGCTTGTTGCCATTTAAATCTTTGGATAAAAAGTTAAGATTATTGCTTAACGGTTGTTGTTTATTTTTTTATTGTTTTAATCTTTTCCGGTTCCGTAACCTTTAACGATTCCGCGTGGGGAATTGCGGATAAATTCCAGAATTTCGTCGCGTTCCACGGTTGGTAACATTTCTTTTTCAATGTAACTTGCCGCTTGAGAAACGTTCATTTTCATCTGAAAAATAGCGCGGTAAATCTTCTGAATTTCGAAAATTTTCTCATTGTTAAAACCACGTCTGCGAAGTCCGATAGAATTAATCCCCGCGTAAGTCATAGGTTCGCGCGCTACTTTTACGTAAGGTGGAATATCTTTACGGACCAAAGTTCCACCGGAAATCATGACATGTTTCCCAATTTTACCAAATTGATGCACAGCTGAAAGGCCGCCCATAACCGTATAATCACCAATCTCCACGTGTCCCGCAATGCCGCAGCCGTTCACAATAATTACATTATTTCCAAGGATGCAATCGTGTGCAATATGAGAAGTTGCCATAATAAGGCAGTCCTTACCGAGAATGGTTTGACCTGACGCTTTTGTACCGCGGTTTACTGTCACGCATTCGCGCAAGGTTGTACCGTCACCAATAATCACCTGAGTGTCTTCACCATCGAATTTTAAGTCTTGCGGGATGGCAGAAATAACGGTGCCCGGAAAAATGCGGCAGTTTTTGCCAATTCTTGCACCATCCATAATGGTCACGTTCGGACCTATCCATGTGCCCTCGCCTATTTCCACATCGCCCGCGATGGTGGTGAAAGGCTCGATAGTCACGTTTTTATGAACAATTGCACGTTTGTCTACGGCAGCTAATTGGTGAATCATCTAGTCCGGTTTATTTTTAGCTACCTGAGCCATCAGTTCTGCTTCTACGACAACGCTGTCCCCAACATAACCGAAGCCCTGCATATGTACAATACCTCTTCTGATAGGTGAAATTAATTCAATTTTAAAAACCATGGTATCACCAGGAACCACTTTTTTCTTGAATTTTACTTTATCAATTTTAATGAAATAAGTTGAATAATTTTCAGGATCAGGAACGCTGGCGAGAACCAAAATTCCGCCCGTTTGCGCCAAAGCTTCTACCTGAAGAACACCTGGCATAACCGGTTCTTTCGGAAAGTGACCTACGAAATAAGGTTCATTCATCGTCACATTTTTTAGACCGACAACGTGGGAATCAGAAAGTTCTAAAATTTTATCAATCAATAAAAATGGTGGACGGTGCGGCATCAAACGCATAATTCCGTTAATGTCGTAAACCGGTTCTTTATTGATGTCAATATCCGGAACATTTTTCTTTTTCTGTAATTTCCACTGTCTGTTCAGTTTTTTTGCAAACTGTGTATTTACAAAATGACCGGGTTTATTGGCAATTACTTTACCTTTTATTTTCACACCTACTAAAGCCAAATCGCCGATTACATCCAACAGTTTATGACGTGCTGCTTCGTTTGGATAATTTAAGGTGAGGTTATCTAAAATTCCGTTCGGGCGAATGGATACTTCGTCCTTTCCGAATGCTTTTTTTAATTTCTCAGAAGTTTCCTGAGTTAATTCTTTATCAACATAAACGATAGCGTTTGAAATATCACCACCTTTAATCAATCCGGCATCCAGAAGCATTTCTAGTTCGTGCAGAAAACTGAAAGTACGAGCCGCAGAAATTTCATCTTTAAACTCCGAAATATCTTTAAGTGTTGCGTTTTGAGTTCCTAAAACTTTAGTTCCAAAATCCACCATAGTCGTCACTTCGTAAGAATCTGAAGGTATAATTGTAATTTCTGAACCTGTTGCAGGATCGCTGTAGCTGAGCACTTCTTTAACAATTAAATATTCTCGCGCGCAAGATTGCTCTACAATTCCGGCTTTTTCGATGGCTTCTACAAAAAACTTTGAAGATCCGTCTAAAATTGGGGGCTCCGCACTGTTCATTTCCAAAATGGCGTTATCAATGTCACAGCCAACTAAAGCTGCTAAAAGATGCTCACATGTATGAATGCGAACGCCCAGTTTTTCTAAGGTTGTTCCTCGCTCAGTGGTCGTCACATAATTCACATCTGCTTCAATATGCGGCCGGCCTTCAAGATCTGTCCTAATAAAAACGAAACCTGTATTTTCTTTTGCAGGTTTCATGGTCAGGGTCACTTCGCGACCGGTATGAAGTCCGATCCCGGAAAGGGAAACTTCTTCATTTAAAGTTTTTTGCTTATCACTCATTAGTATTATCTTTTGAGTTTTTCTCAAGATTATTTATACGTTTTACAATATCGGTAAAATTGCGGAAATGCACGTAATTTCGTCGGTATTCGCCCGCATTGATTGCTGGGGAACCGTACAAAATTTCACCATCCTTCGCGGAAGAATTTACGCCGCTTTGCCCTTGTATTTTTACCTGGTTTCCGATGTTGATGTGACCCACAATTCCGGCCTGACCACCAATTTGGTTCCAGTCGCCAATCACCGTAGAACCGGCAATACCAGCTTGCGCCGCTATAACATTATGTTTTCCGATTTTTACGTTGTGTGCAATCTGGATGAGATTATCGATTTTGGTTCCCTGTCCGATAATTGTAGAACCGAGCGTTCCGCGGTCAATGCTGCAGTTGCTGCCAATTTCCACGTTATCTTCTAAAATTACATTCCCCAATTGCGGAATTTTCTGGTAACCGTCTTTTGTAGGCTGAAATCCGAAACCATCCGAACCGATCACGGTGTTTGAATGTACGATACAGTTGTCGCCAATCACGCAATAATCGTAAACGCGAACGCCACTGTAAAGAACACAGTTTTTACCGATCTTCACATTTTTACCGATGTAAACCTGCGGATATATCTGGCTTCCGGCACCAATTTTTACCTTTTCGCTCACGCAGGTAAAAGCACCGATGTAGACATTTTCGCCAATCGTTGCACTTTCATGAAAAACAGCACCATCTTCAATACCGGATTTGCGGCCCTGCATTTCCTGGTACAGATTCATTAAAATCTGAAAGGAAAGATAAGCATCTTCTACCGCGATAATCGTGGGTTTGTACGGGATATCGGTTAATAATTTTTCGGAAACTATAATTACCGCGCATTTCGCATCGCGCAGGTAATCTACAAATCGCGCCTGTGCGACAAAGGAAAGATGTCCTTCTTCCGCACTTTCTATGGGCGCCACTCCCGTGATGATGGTTTGGTCATCTCCGATAATCCGACCATTAATAAAACTTGCAATCTGCGACGCGGTAAACTCCATATCCGGCAAAGATAGGAAATTATGAAATATTTTATATCTTTTTATGATTTTTATGGATTTCCAGCGGAGGCGATTATAGTCAAATAAATTACGTGAAAAATCTATGACACCAAATGGTTAGCGCTAAAAAGTGAAAAAATTTGCCCTTAAAGCACCGAATTTTTCTAAATTAAATTTCGCGCGGAAAAGCCAAAATATATTTCGTGTTTTGCTGGCTGATAAACGAAGACAAAATCTGATTTTCTGAGTGGTCCAGACGGATTTTTTCACCGTTTTTCTGCAATAGAAATATCGGTTGCTCTTCCTGATTATAAGGTAAAAGGTGCCGCGCAAGCTGATTCACCAACTCAGCGCCGGCGCCAGAACCATATTTCTCGTCCGTGAGATTAATTTTTTCCTGTATGAATTCCGCAGAAAAAGGCTGCGAAGAAATAATGGTTCGCGGAAAATTTCGCTGAATGACACATTTGCACAGATAAGAAAGAATAATATCCTCATTCTTCGACCAAAATTTCATGGCCTGAATCACGTCGTTATCATCGAGTTCCGTGAAGCGCTGTAAATCTTCGGCGGTCGCGCATTCAAATTTATTTCTATGGAGGAAATAACTCAGATTTTCGGAAGCCGGCAGATTTTTCCCCTGTGAAACCAAAACTTTTGCGCGCGCTAAAATTTTCACCAAGAGAAATTCAGCTATTGCAGCGGTTTTGTGGTAATATACCTGCCAATACATAAACATCCGCGCGGTGAGGAAATTTTCGATGGAATAAATTCCTTTCGCATCAATCACCAGTTCGTCCTGCGCTACGTTCATCATCGAAATGATGCGCTGCGTATTCACACTACCTTCGGAAACACCGGTGTAGAAGCTGTCGCGCTTCAAATAATCCAAACGGTCAACATCCAGTTGCGAGGAAATCAGCTGGTTGAAAAATTTGCGGTGATATTTTCCCTGAAACATTTCGATCGCAGTAGAAAGCTGGCCGGCGAACTCCTCATTCATTTTCCGCATTAATAATAAGGACAGTTTTTCGTGATGCCAATCATCCATCAACATATTTTCCAGCGCGTGCGAAAACGGTCCGTGACCCACATCGTGCATCAAAATCGCTAACATTGCGCCTTTTTCTTCCTCTTTGGAAATCGCAACGCCTTTTAGTTTTAAAGTTTCCAGCGCGGTAAACATCAGGTGCATTGCGCCTAAAGCGTGGTGAAACCGCGTGTGCGTGGCACCGGGAAAAATCAGGTTTAAAAGTCCCGTTTGGGAAATCCTGCGCAAACGCTGGAAATACGGATGCTCGATGACATCGAAAATAATTTCGTGCGGAATATTGATAAATCCGTGAACCGGATCGTTGATGATTTTAAATTTATTGGTCATAAGCTGCATCTAAAAGCGAAAAATTTGCCGCTGGAACGGCACAAATTTACATATTTGTTTTTGAAGCTTTTAACTAATGGCTTTAATAAAAGATAAAGTCATCATTAATAAAAATCAAAAAAAAGCCGCTAAAAGGCCGGAATTTTTAAAAAAAATTAACGCAAGTTTAACGTGGTTTTAAAGAAAAGTTGGCATTTTATGGTTGTATTTTTGACGGCGAGACCAAAGCGAATTGCTTTAAATAAGTGACTTACGCGGTTTCCTTTAAATTAATAAACAAAAAAATGTATGTCAAAACTTATTTGGATTGATGATGAAGTAGATTTACTAAAACCTCATATTGTATTTTTAGAAAACAAAGGCTACCAAATTTCGCCTGTAAATAACGTAAACGAAGCGCTGGAAATGATTGAAAAAGAAAATTTTCAGCTCGCGCTTTTGGATGAAAATATGCCCGGAATTTCCGGTTTGGAAGCCATTCCGATGATTAAAAATATCGATTCTGCCATAAAAATTGTAATGGTAACCAAAAATGAAGAGGAACTGATTATGGAACAGGCGATTGGTTCCCAAATCGCGGATTATATTCTGAAACCCGTCAATCCCAATCAGGTTTTATTGTCCTTGAAAAAAAATCTGCAGGAAGAAACTTTGGTGGAACAGAAAACGATTCTGGAATATCAGCAGGAATTCCGCAATCTTTCCATGGAGCTTTCTTACCTGAAAACCTACCAGGAATGGGCGGAATATTATAAGAAAATCCTGAACTGGGAAATAAAATTTGATAAAGTTTTCGACAGTGAATTTTCAGACCTTTTGCAATCTCAAAAAGAAGAAGCCAATATTCAGTTTTCCAAATTCATTGAAAATAATTACGAAGACTGGTTGCATTCTTCGGACAAACCGATGATGAGCCACACTTTATTTAAAGACAAGGTGAAACCGGAAATGGAAAAAGAAAAAGTGCTTTTGTTGATGGTGGACAATCTGCGTTACGACCAGTGGAAAGTTATTGAACCACTTTTCACCAAATTTTACCAGAAAACTTCGGAAGATTATTACTACAGCATTTTGCCAACGGCAACGCAGTATGCGAGAAATTCTTTTTTCGCCGGCTTAATGCCATCGGAAATCGAAAAAAGATTTCCGGAATTTTGGTTTAATGATAACGAAGAAGGAAATAAAAATGAGCACGAGCGCGACTTTCTGGAAGATCAGATGAAAAGATTGGGCTTATCCGGAAAAAGCATGAAATACCTGAAAATCCTAAATTCTGATTTTGAAAAG
The DNA here is from genome assembly GCF_900114045.1 of Kaistella treverensis. Classification (GTDB taxonomy): domain Bacteria; phylum Bacteroidota; class Bacteroidia; order Flavobacteriales; family Weeksellaceae; genus Kaistella; species Kaistella treverensis. The sequence continues at coordinate 176,325 of NZ_FORQ01000004.1, read as the reverse complement.
AAAATTCTGGAGGATTTCAATCAGCATAAAAACAACGATTTGCTCGTGATTGTGTACAATTTCATCGATATTTTATCGCACGCAAAAACCGATAATGTTATTGTAAACCAATTAATTCGCGACGATAAAACGTTCCGTTCGCTGACGTACAATTGGTTTGAAAATTCTTCTTTGCTGAAAATCATTAAAACAGCGGCAGAAAACGGTTTCAAACTGATTTTAACCACCGATCACGGAACGATTTACGTGAAAAAACCGAGTAAAGTAGTTGGCGACCGCGAAACCTCTACCAACATCCGTTATAAAACAGGCCGAAGTTTGACGTACGAGAAAAACGATGTCTGGGCGATTTCCAATCCGGAAAAACTGTTTTTACCAAAGGGGAATCTGAGTTCGAAATATATTTTCGCCAAGAACAACACCTTTTTAGCTTACCCGAAAAATTACAATCATTTTGTAAATTATTATAAAGAAACTTACCAGCACGGCGGCATTTCTTTGGAAGAATGCATTATACCGATTTGTGTTATGGAGCCCAAATAGTTTTTTCATAGTTTATTTTAGTTTGGGTTCCGGGGCGGGAAAAATCAAAGATTTTTCCCGCTTTTTTCTGCCAAAAAATCCGCTTCGCAAAGCCATAAACATATTGTATTTTTACACAAATTAAAAAGTTAATGAGAATCATTTCTTATAATGTGAACGGAATTCGCGCGGCTTTTACCAAAGATTTTTTGGGCTGGCTGCAAATGGCAGATCCGGACGTAATCTGCATTCAGGAAAGTAAAGCCGGAAACGACCTGATTGACATTGAAAGCCTGGAAAAGGTGGGTTATTATAGCTACTGGCACAGTGCGCAGCGCAAAGGTTATTCCGGTGTCGGAATTGCGTCGAAGGTGAAACCTAAACATGTGGAATACGGCTGCGGAATTGAGCATTATGATTCTGAAGGTAGAATTATTAGGGCTGATTTCGAGGGATTTTCTGTGATTTCTGTTTACGTACCGTCGGCGTCAAATATCGAGCGGCTGGATTTTAAAATGCAGTTCTGTTTTGATTTTCTGAAGTACATCAAAAACTTAAAAAAAACATTGCCGAATCTCATTATTTGCGGAGATTTCAATATCTGTCATCAGGAAATTGATATTCACAATCCGGTTGGTTTAAAAAACGTGTCGGGGTTTTTGCCCATGGAAAGAGAATGGCTCACACAGTTTATTGATGAATGTGAACTGATCGACAGTTTCCGGCATTATAATGACGAGCCGGACCATTATTCGTGGTGGAGTTACCGCCAGAATTCGCGCGCGCGGAATAAAGGTTGGCGTTTGGATTATAATTTTGTTTCCGCCACATTAACCGATAAACTTTCGCGCGCTGTAATTTTGAAAGAAGCGGTACATTCCGATCACTGTCCGGTGATGGTGGAATTTTCTTAAAAAATTAGCTGCTTTAACGGCATATTTTTCTGATTTGATCTCGTCTTGCTTGAACTAGCTAAAAGCAAAAAATTAGCTGTTTTAACGGCAAATTTTTGCTAAATGGCGTACACCGCGACCCGACCTGAGTGGAGCTCTCCGCCGTGGCGGAAGCGGGAACGGAGGGCGGAAAAGTCGCCCGAAAAATAAAGCGTAAAAAAAAGCCGCCCGGTACAATACCAGGCGGCTTTCTATTTCTACAATTTCGATTATAAATCGTAACTGATAATTTCATATTCTACAGGCATTGTACCGCGGGCGGTATTTCCTATGGAATCAAACGCTGCTTTTGAAAGATCTAACGAGCGGGATGAATGGAAAGGTCCACGGTCGTTAATTCTAACTTCGACACTTTTGCCGGTTCTCAGGTTGGTAACTTCTACCAAAGTCCCGAAAGGAAGCGTGCGGTGCGCTGCAGTAAGTTTTCGGTTATTGAAAATTTCTCCGCTGGCTGTTTTTCTACCGTTAAACTTATCATGGTAGAACGATGCAAAACTTGTTTTGGCATCATTGGCATTAAACTTGGTGAAAGAATAAATACCAAATGTTGAAATCATCATGATGATCAGGAGTATTCCTCTTTTTATCATTTTGAATTATTTTTATTGGTTTTGACTCTGCAAATTTATTCCGAAATAGAATTACGCAACTATTGAAGTGTTAAACTACGTTAAGGAATTGTTAATTATTTGTTAACGATACCCGCGACCGCCGTTATATCGCGATTTCCCACAGGTTCTTAAATTGTGTTAAAATTAGGGTATAAATGTTAATATTATTAACTAAACACTGCATAGCACCTACCGAAAAACACAGATTTAATGCTGACTTCCAGCATTTTAAGCATAAAAAACACCACAGGAATTTCCAATGGTGTTTTTATATAATTTGTCTTTGCTAAATCATTAAAAAATGCCGTTTTAACTGCTAATTTTTAAATGAGTTCGCCGTATAAATCGAATTCTTCGGCGGCTGTAATTTTCACATTCGCAAATTCTCCGAGTGATAAATAGGTATTTTCTGCGGAAACCAAAACGGTATTATCTACATCCGGCGAATCAAATTCGGTCCGGCCAACGAAATAATTTCCTTCTTTACGGTCGAAAATACAACGGAAAATCTTGCCTATTTTTTCCTGGTTTTTTTCCCAGGAAATCTGCGACTGTAGTTCCATAATTTCTTCCACACGCGCCTCTTTTTCTTCCTGAGGTACATTGTCTTCTAAAACAAAAGCCGTAGTATTTTCTTCATGCGAATAGGTGAAACAGCCCAAACGGTCGAATCTCTGCTCGCGCACCCATTCTTTCATTTCCTCAAATTTCTCGCGAGTTTCACCCGGAAAACCAACGATCAGCGTGGTCCGAATCGCCATATCCGGAACTTTCTCACGGAATTTTGCGAGCAAAGCATTGGTTTTTTCATGCGTTGTGCCGCGTTTCATATCCTTTAAAATTTCGGAATTGATGTGCTGTAAAGGAATATCGATGTAGTTACAAACCTTTGGTTCGTTTTTAATGATTTCCAGCACGTCCTCAGGAAAACCTGAAGGAAAAGCGTAATGCAGACGAATCCATTCGATTCCGTCTACTTTTACGAGACGTAGAAGCAAATCGCCAAGCGCACGTTTTTTATAAATATCCAAACCATAATATGTCAGATCCTGCGCGATTAAAATAAGTTCTTTAACGCCTTTTTTTGCCAGCTTTTCAGCTTCAATGACGAGATTTTCAATTGGTGTTGAAATATTTTTACCACGCATTAAAGGAATCGCACAAAAGCTGCACGGTCGGTCGCAACCTTCCGCAATCTTCAGATATGCGTAATGTTTTGGTGTAGTTGTCATGCGTTCGCCAACCAATTCGTGTTTATAATCTGCGCCGAGCTGTTTTAGCAAAAGAGGTAAATCGCGAGTACCGAAATATTGGTCCACATCGGGAATTTCGCGCACCAAATCCGGCTTATAACGTTCGGAAAGACATCCGGTTACGAAAACTTTTTCTACTTCACCGCGGTTTTTAGCTTCTACAAATTCTAAAATGGTATTGATGCTTTCTTCCTTCGCATTGTCGATAAATCCACAAGTGTTAATGACCACAATATCACCTTTATCTTCGTGAACGACTTCCTTTCCGTTGGCCTGAAGCTGCCCCATAAGGACTTCAGAATCGTAGACATTCTTCGAACATCCTAAGGTTACAATATTTATTTTCTTTTTTCCGACTGATTTTGTGCGCATTATAAAATTTATTGGGCGCAAAGATAAGGATATAAAAGCGAAAAATTATTCAGATAAATCATGCTGTTTTTTAAATTTTTGAAAAAATCAGGTGTTTTAGCTCGATATTTTTTAAATGAAAGACTAAGCATCAATAGCACATTGGTTAGAAATTAATACCCTGTTTAGTACCGCACATTCGGTACTCTAAAACCGTTTTGGTTTAATGCTTAAAAGTTTACGGCACGGTGTATTAAGCAGAAAGTTTGAACTAAAAAAAAAGCACCTAAAAGATGCTTTTTTTTTAATTTTAAAATTTTTAGTCGACCAGGTTTTTCAGATAATCGCCGTAGCCACTTTTTCCGTATTTTTTAGCGGATTCCAGCAGATGTCCTTTATCTATAAAGCCTTTTTTATACGCGATTTCTTCAATGCAGGAAATTTTAAAACCCTGTCTTTTTTCCAGAACCTTGACAAATTCCGAGGCTTCGTGCAGAGAATCGAAAGTTCCGGTATCGAGCCAGGCTGTTCCGCGCGACATGACGCCGACTTCCAGCTGCCCTTTTTCAAGATAAATGCGATTTATATCGGTAATTTCCAATTCTCCGCGTACCGAAGGTTTCAAATTTTTAGCATATTCCACCACCGAATTATCGTAAAAATACAGTCCTGGAACGGCAAAATTTGACTTAGGATTTTCGGGTTTTTCTTCGATGGAAATGGCTTTTAAATTTTCATCAAACTCCACCACGCCATATCTTTCGGGATCAGACACCTGATAAGCGAAAACGCAACCACCTTTTACTGCAGCTTTGCTTTCCAGCAGCTGAGCCAAACCGGTTCCGTAGAAAATATTGTCTCCAAGCACTAATGCCACCGAATCCTCACCGATAAATTCTTCACCAAGAATAAATGCCTGCGCCAACCCGTCCGGACTTGGCTGAACTTTATACTGAATATTACAGCCAATGGAAGAACCGTCGCCCAAAAGTTTTATGAAACCTTCCTGATCATGTGGTGTGGTAATGATTAAAATATCTTTAATCCCCGCCAAAAGTAAGGTAGAAAGCGGGTAATAAATCATCGGTTTGTCGTAAACCGGCATGAGTTGCTTACTTACAGCAATAGTCAGTGGGTAAAGGCGCGTACCGGAGCCTCCGGCGAGAATAATTCCCTTCATATTAATTATATTGCTTTTCATAATATTTCTGGTAATCTCCGCTAGTCACGTGATCCAACCATTCTTTGTTTTCCAGGAACCAATCGATGGTTTTTCCTAAACCCTGTTCGAAAGTTACGCTTGGTTTCCATCCCAATTCTCTGTTTAATTTAGAAGCGTCAATAGCGTAGCGCTTATCGTGACCCGGACGGTCTTTTACGTAAGTGATTAATTTTTCGGAATATCCAGCTGGTTTGCCCAGTTTTTCGTCCATTTGTTTGATGAGTTCTTTCACTAAATCAATGTTTTGCCACTCATTGAAACCGCCGATATTATAGGTTTCACCAGTTTTTGCTTCAAAAAATATTTGGTGGATGGCTTTAGCATGATCGAGGACGAAAAGCCAGTCGCGTGTATATTTTCCGTCACCGTAGATTGGAAGCGGCTTTTCATTAATGATATTTGAAATACAAAGCGGAATTAATTTTTCCGGGAAATGATTCGGGCCATAATTATTGGAACAGTTCGAGAGGATAAAAGGCATTCCGTACGTGTTTCCGTACGCGCGCACCAAATGGTCCGATGCCGCTTTACTTGCAGAATATGGCGATTGCGGATCGTAAGCCGTTGTTTCCAGGAAAAAGCCGGTTTCTCCTAAACTTCCGTAAACCTCATCGGTGGAAACGTGGTAAAACAGATTTTTTCGCGTTTCATCCGGGAAATTTCCGTGCTGATGATCGGGATTTAAGCTCCAGAATTCGCGGGCTAAATTCAATAAGTTCGCGGTGCCGATGACATTGGTGTTGATAAAGGCATTTGGGTCTGTAATGCTTCGGTCAACGTGACTTTCAGCCGCTAAATGCACGATTGCGTCGGGATTATATTTCTCGAAAACGTTTCGTAATTCTTCAACGTTGGTGATATCGGCTTTTTCGAAAACGTAATTGGGTTCGTTTTCGATGTCTTTTAAATTCTCCAAATTACCGGCGTAGGTTAACGCGTCCAAATTTATAATGCGTGTTTCGGGGTGATTTTTCACAAATTCACGCACCACATGAGACCCGATAAATCCGGCGCCACCGGTGATAATAATATTCTTCATTCTTAAAATTCTAAAAATTGCGTGCTGCAAAGATAGGTTGAATTTTATCTTTGTCTGAAAGCACGATATCTGCCTGTGGTAATTTCCAGTCGATATTTAATTCTTCATCGCTGTAAATTACACCACCTTCTGATTCTTTATTGTAATAATTGTCGCATTTATAAGCAAAAACTGCTGTTTCGGAAATTACCGAAAATCCATGCCCGAAACCGCGAGGAACGTAAAATTGCAGTTTATTTTCAGCGGAAAGTTCCACGCCAAACCATTTACCGAAAGTTGGTGAATTCTGGCGTAAATCTACAGCAACATCCCAAACTGCGCCTTCCAAGCACGAAACAAGTTTTGCCTGTGCGTGTTCACCTTTTTGTAAATGCAATCCGCGTAAAACGCCGTAGGTAGATTTTGAGATATTATCCTGAACGAAATGACCATTTAAACCCGTTAAATCTTCAAATTTCTTCTCATTATATTTTTCAAAAAAATATCCTCTTTCATCCTCGAAAATTGTGGGCTCAATGATATAGCAGTCTTGCAATGGTGTATTTTTAATTTTCATTTAGATTCTTTAAGTACGGAGTTTTTTAAAATATTTAATTTTATAAAAATATAAAGCACTGTGGTTGGCAGCAATATAACTATATAAACAATCCAGTTTGGCAGTGGTGACAATATTACGAAAATATTCATTGACAGCTGAATGAACCCATAAAGCAAGCTAATTGCTAAATGTGATTGTTTCTTTTCATTAACAAAAAGTTGGTAGAGATGCCGGCGATGTGCTTCCAGAATATTTTCCTTGCGGCGGATTCTTTCAATAATCGTCATCACCGTATCTACACCGTAAAGGCTAAGGAAAAGCAGCCATTTAAAATCACCGGTTTTGATGATGAGCAAAGAAATTAATGAGATAATCCAGAAAGCGAGACCCATACTTCCGACGTCACCGAGGAAGCATTTTGCTCTTTTTCTGAAATTAAAAAATAGAAAAACCAAACACGCTAATGTGGGATAAACAATAAAATCTTCAACTACGAAAGGGATAATCTGCTGATTGACGTACCACAATGAAGTGAGCAGGAAAAAGCTGTAAATACCGGAAATTCCGTTAATTCCGTCCATGAAATTATAGGCATTTAAGATGCCAATAAATAATATATATACGAGCGGAATTGCCCAAATTGGGATCAGGGAAAATCCATTTAAAAAGTACAGCAGCAACGATACCGAAATTATATGGAAAAGCAAACGTGTCTTTGTAGAAAGATCGGTAAGGTCGTCCACAAAACTCAAAATGGTAAGGACTAAGAATCCGGCACCAAAAATAAAAAAGTTGGGTTCACCGTTGTCTTGCTGGATGGTTCCGGGACTTAAATACATTTCAGCGCCTATAAAAAGAAGAAATGCAATGGGAAAAATAATTCCACCGCCACGAACCGTGGTGTAAAAATGCGAAGTTCGATGGTTCGGCTGATCGATGATATTAAATCGGGTTGCGATTCTGAAATAAAGATGCAACAGCACGAATAAAATCCCGGTGACTATGAGGTACTCCATTATTTTTGAAAACTTTTGATGGTTTTCCGTAAACCTTGTTCTGCAGTTACCGGCAGGCGATCAATCTGCAGGGCATTTTTAATTTTTTGATTGGAAACAATATAATTTTCGGTCAGTTTTCCTAAACGCTCAGAATTTAGCGGCAAAGAAAAAATATCGCCTATTTTGGCTAAATTTTTAATTAAAGACGCATGGATTTCCCATAGTTTCACGCTCCTTCCACTTGAATCTCCGATAATTTTCACCACTTCTGTTGTTGACAAATTTTGATCATCCGCGAAATTATAAATTCCCGAGGGAATATCCGCATTTTGAAGCATTTTTAAAATTAAAAAATTTAGATTATCGATACTTAAAAAAGATCTGTGGTTTTCGAAAGCGGCCAAAGGCCAGGGAATTCCTTTTTTCACAACTTTATACAGCAAGTTCAGGTTGCCCTTATTGCTAGGCCCGTGAATCATACAGGGGCGAATAATGAAAACCCGCTTGTCTTCGGGCAGTTTTTGAGCAAGCAAGTATTCTTCAGCTGCACGCTTTGATTTACCATAAGGAGTCGCAGGATTTGCAGCGAAATTTTCATCTAAATGACCTTCAACGCTATCGGCGGCAGCTTTCACGGAGCTGAAATAGAAAAAATCCTTAGTTGATGATTTCAAAAACTCATTGAAAAGTTGAATGGTTAAATCGCGGTTAATTTTAAAATAATCATCCGCGTTTGCAGTTTTCCCCAAATCATGCGCAATCCCGGCAACGTGAATAATAGCGTTGGCATCAGGATATTGCCACGAATCTTTCAGTGAAAGACGGCCGACCGAATAATTATTTTCTACTAAATATGACGTGAGGTTTTTGCCAACAAAACCGTTTCGCCCCGTAATGTAAATCGTCTTCATTTATGGTTTATGGTCAGTGCTCAAAAATAGTAAATATTAGTTAAAACCCCAGATATTTGTGGTGGATTGGTTACGGGTATTAAATAAAACTCTGAACGGAAAAAAAGTACCTTTTACCCGAAATTTTTATTATAGCAACACCACTCTTCTTCTAGGTTGAAAACAAGTTTTTTACTTAAATAAGTTTTCGATTTCATTTCTTCAATCTATTTTTGATATCTATCTTCCTGTATCTCCTGTATATTTACAAGCGTGGTGAACTTTTTCAGACCTTCTTCAAAACTGGTTTTAGTTCAAAACCCAAAACGGATTTAACTTTGGAAAGATCGGCAAAACTGTGCCGAATGCTAAAACGGTTACGTTATAACTTTTTGCAATCAACTTTAATGTTAAATTTGATCTTATAAAACCTGCACCGCGGTTATAAGTATATTTTTCATTTTTCTGTATACTTTCATTTATTGAGCACTAAGGAAAAATACCTATTGAAGACCTAAAAAAATTACGCAAGAAAATTAGCTAACCTCTGCGTCGCGTAAAAGGAAGCAACTACAGATTATTAAACGTCAGAAGCTTCGTAAGATGTTTGTGTGCATGCTCTAAGTTTGTTATAGTGCTTTTTATTTGAACTGCGAAAGTGTAGTTTTATTTATTTCGTTTCTATTTTTATCAAAAATCCATCCCCATTTATTAAAATAAGCGATTCCGGACCTTATAAATATTTTGAACAGTCTTTTGTTTTTGTTTGCTCCAGATTCATAACCGTGAACGACCGAGACAAGAGGGAAATAAACGGTTTGATATTTTTGATACATTCTTCGCGACAGATCCCAATCTTCAAAATACATAAAAAATCGATCATCATACATTCCTACTTCTTTTATTGCAGCAACCCTTAACATGGTAAAGCATCCTGAAAGTATTGGAGCATTATAAATGCGACTTTTCTCAACAAATCGCAATTCATACTTGTCAATGAAAGGTTTGTAATAAAACTTTGGCGCTTTTATTTTACGCATTAAAACATCCATAGGTGACGGAAGCAATTTCGGGAGATTTTGAATAGACCCATCCTCATATAAAATCTGTGGCATCAACATTCCTACTTTAGTATTTTCTTCCATAAATTTCAGCATCGGTGCAATGATATCATTTTGAAACGAAACGTCAGGATTTAAAACAAAATGATACTTACTACCCGCCGATATTGCCATTTTAATAGCAATATTATGTGCGGGTCCAAAACCAGGATTTGAAGGGTTAGATATGTACTCTATATTCGGATGGTTAATGAGGGTTTTCAACTCATCGGTGGGTGAGTTGTCGATTAAAAACAAAAAAACAGGAAATGTTGTTTCAGAGTTAATAAAACTTAAAATAGAATCTAAAATAATTTTTCGATCATTTTTATAGCAAACTATACTTGCAGTGACCAGCATAATTAGGTATTTACAATTGAAATAATTTCTTCTGCCGCATGATTCCAGCTATATTTAGTTATCAACGTTGGATACTGGTTTTTGTAAAGACCCAAATTAAATTTACATTTTGAAATCATCTGCAATTTCTCACAAATATCGTCAACGGACAGGGGGTCTACGTATATCATTGAATTTGAAAATACTTCTCTCATTACAGGGATATTAGACACTAAAGATACTGTGCCTAAACTAGCAGCTTCTAAAGGTGGGAAACCAAAACCCTCATATCGACTAATATAAATATTACATAAGGCCTCTTTATATAATTTAGACAGCAATTGATCAGAAACATAATCTAAAAATATAACATTTGGCATATGGTTTTTTTTCGCATAATCCCTAAGTTGCAAACCATACTTATTTGCTTTCCCGATAATTATAAACGAAAAGTTTAAATTATTAAATTTTTTGATTGCTGATAACAAGTTAAATATGTTTTTATGTTCATACGAAGCACCAACCGTTATAAAGTATGGCTTTTTATTAGTCAGATTGTCAAACTCTTGTTCAGTTTTAGAATCCGGACTGTATTGTAAAATATTCGCTCCATTATAAACGACTTTAATTTTGTTCTCTTCCACCTTATAGAACTTTAGTACTTCAGATTTGGTAAACTCTGATATAACAACTATTTTTTTACTTGACCTTATTATGGATGGCAAAATAAACCTAAAATAATAATATTGAAATCGGTGTTGCTTTGGAAAATTAAGACAAATTAAATCGTGAATTGTAATCACCTGATTAGCAATAAACGGAGATCCGTGCGACGAAAAGGAATAAACAGTATTTTTACCAACTTTTAAAGGTAAAATGAAAATATTCCAAAAAATGCGATAAAGCGACAAAAGTCTGACATCTTTAATATATAAAAAAATGAAGTTTGGCGAAAGTTTTTTACTAAGCTCTTGTTTTAACTTGTTGGAATAAATACCCACACCAGTAGGTCTTCTGTTTAGCATAGATAAATTAAAAAAAAATTTCATAGTAAGAAAGGTTTTATAATGAGTTTTAAATCTATCTACACGCATAAGCAGAAAGAAATTATTGTTTTTCCAGGAAGTTTGTCCATTTTTTTAAAATATTTTGCGGATTGTATAATTCGGCATTTTTCCTTCCCTGCCGCCCCATTATTAAACGTAAATGATGATTATTTATTAAAATGCCCAATTTTTTATAAAAATCTTCTTCATTCTGAACCACAAAACCATTTACACCATCTTCAACCAAGCTATCTGTTCCTTCACAGGAATAGCCTAAAACCGGCAGTCCACAATGCTGTGCTTCTAAAATCACCATGGGCATCGCCTCATAATAGCTTGTCATGAGTAAAAGTGAAGAACTAAGATAAACTTCTTTTATATTTTTTACGGGGGTCATAATATGAACGTTGTTTGTAGGGCTATTGTTTAATTGAAGCCTTAACTTTTCTTCGTCTTCGCCTTGCCCATAAATATAGATACACCAATCCGGGTAATCCCGGCACATTCTCTCCGCTATAGGAATAATTCTGTCATAACCTTTTTCTTTGCTGATGCGGCCAACCAAAATTATTTTCTTTTCGACCAACCGTGACACTTCGTCGCTTGAAAATGGCAGTGTGTTTGCAATTATTTCAACATTGGGGTTTAAATGCCCTATTTTCCTTTTAGCTGTTTCGGAGAGCACAACTACAGCGTCCAGTTTTGGGTAAAACCACCTCATTGCCGCTTGTGAGAGTTTTGGGATCGATGTATAGTCAATGTGTTCAAGAGCAATTTTTTTTATCTCCGCAATTTTAAGTAGCGCCATAATTAAACTGATATTATGACCCGCACCAAAAATAATTTGTGGTCGGGATTTTATAAGATAGTTTTTTAGTGCATTATAGAATGATTTGTTCCATTTAGGTTTATGTGATACTTGTCTTGGGATCGATGGTAAGTTTAGAAACTCAAGCTGTACGAGCTCAGAAATACAGAAGAAAGGAGATCCTTTTTCTGAAATGCTTACAACTGTAATTAAATGTTCAGCACAAAGCATGTTCGCCATATTAATTATTGCGCGCTCGGTTCCACCCGCTTTGCGTATGTCTGCGATTACAATTGTTATCCTCATTATCTTTTTATTTTTTTGCGCCTCAGACTAAAAAACAATATTAAATAACACCAAATAAAATAACGGAAAAAGTAAAAATATTCAGCACGTGCCAAATATATTGCGTAAGAAATAAGAACTGAGTATAAAGTAAGTGATGTAACGCTGTTGTAAAAATTATTTTGAGAGAAATGTACAAGAAATCCTAAAAGGGGGAACAAAATGATGATACCTAAAAGGCCAAAAGCTAAGTAAACATCGGCCACTATATTGGTGCCTAAGCCCCAACTTCCCACCTCTCCCAAGGATTCTTTTGTCGTAATTAAAGCAGACCGCATCTTATCTTGGTCCAGATCGAATGTTGAGATTACCGCGGACTGCGCGAAGGGCAATGGTGCAAGAACTGGTGATAGCATAGATTCACCATAGGTAAATCCATTTTTATTTACATAGTCAATTACTACAAAGGTATTACGGTTATTTGCTATTAAGTCTAGGGCAGCATCGTCCATATGAATTTCTTTTTTCTCAGCAAGTTGGTTTCGCAAGATTCCTACCGCAGCGAGAACCACAAATCCCGCCAAAATATATATCACAAAACGTTGGAGTTTGATGGGGTAATACAATACTGCATGTAGTCCTACACATAATAAGAGGATTTGCAGCGGGATGGTTCTGCTACCCACTAAAAAAAACATCAGGAAGACCATTGCGGTTACTGCAACTCCAACCTTGTTAAGATGTTTCAACCTGAAATGTTCAGGGCTTTTAACCGTCATATTAAAAAATTCTGAAATAATACCAGAAATAAGAAAGGCGGGGAAAAACGCAAAAAAATAGCTGCCAAAACCACTGTCATTAGCTTGCAGCCCCCCACCCCCGATATACTCGTTGATAAGCATTTCATAACCGCCAACTACAACGTAAAGTACAACTAGTATAAACGCAGCGATAAACATCCAAGTAGTCCTAATTGGTTTGAAATTATCCGCATAATCCAGTTTAAGAGTACTTATTTCTTTATCTTTTAGCAGGAGAGAACCAAAAATATAACCAGAAATGCCTAAAACAGCTAATCCCGAAGCAAGTGGCAAGGTGTTTTTCTTAAAATAAAGCTGGTAAAATACATACCGGTAAGGATCTGTTTCATACATCACCACTGAGTAGTACAGGGTTACAAAGAAGTAAGTGATAAAAAAAATGCTGTCGAAATCAAAATAGTTTTTTTTATTTCGAATCAACATATAAACTACTACCTGCATCCAATATAACACGCCACAAAAGACCGAATATTCATGATCATATCGCTCGGGGGCAAGAAGACAAATAAAAATTGTGGTTACAAATACTATTAAACCATACAGTTTTGCCATTTAGTTTCTAATAATTTGATAAATTGTGGAAAAGCTTGTCCGCAACGCCATACTGAGCATCATTAATGTATCACTTTTATAAATTGTATTTACAATGGCAGGAACTTCAATTTCATATTCTTTAATCCGCAAATTACATCGGTCAAACTTAATAATACTTCTGCGCAACTGCGACCGTTCTTCTAGCGTTGCTCGGTCGTGTTTCCGGTACATTGATAATAATACGTATTTACTAAAAGAAGAGTACCGTGTATTAATGATTTTTTTAAGTTGTTCGTTAGGGAACCGGAGCAGCAGCTTTTTATATAGCTCGTATTCCTTTTCTATAAATAGCAACAATTCTTTGTAGGGATGGTGCTTTTTTGACAGGGAATTTTCCGAAATCCGGTTGTAGTTGTAGTAGCAGCGGTCAGAAAGAACGATCTGATAGACAAATTGCATATACTGCAAAGTAAAGATTTTGTCTTCACCATAATGTAATTGTGGATTAAACCGAATTTTATTATCATTGATAATTTTTGCATTGAAGATCTTATTGCAAGCGCCTCCGATGCAACGTTTTTTTTCAAGTAATACTAAACAGGCTGGCATTTGGTCTTTGCTATACAGTTGGTTTGGCAGGGTTTCCCGAATGGTTCTGTCTTTGTATTGAGAAGTAAAACTCTGGTATATTAAAGCGTCAGGGGTAATTCGGAGTAAATCATCATAAGTTTCCAGAAATCTGCTTTCAAGGTAATCGTCACTATCTACAAACAAAATGTAATTGCCCCTAGCCATAGTGATTCCTAAATTCCGCGCGCTGGCAACGCCGCCGTTCTGCTTAGAAATTAAGATAATTCGACGGTCCACTTTTGCCAGCTGTTCAAGCGTTGCATAGGTATTATCTGTTGACCCATCATTCACAATAATAATTTCGAAAGCTTTGCAAGTCTGCTTTAAAATGCTGCCCACACAAATTTTTATAGTGCTTTCGGCATTAAAGGCAGGAACAATAATCGAATATTTTGGTACAATTGGTGACATTTAACTTAGCTAAACATTTTCTTTATTCTTAAAAACTCTTCTAAATACCCTCTTCCGAATTTTAGATCCGGCTCCATGTAATTACCCTCACCCCATTCATTCCAGGACTTAATAAAACATATTTGTCTGTCCAAGGGTTTTTGACTTATACATTCAAAAATCTGCTGAAGATGTTTTCCAAATTTCTTTGGATTTGAATTTTGTAATACCAGTCCCGCTCTTCCACTTCTTGGCGTATGGTCCCAGTTAGGAAAAGCAGACGGAAACACATCGGGTCGGTATTCTAACTGTTGTACAAAACCTGAGGTAGCCTGCTCGTAATCAACTACAATAGGCTGATTTAAAATGGACCGTCTTACGCGGTTTACCATTCGAGCCGCACGGCTTCTATTCTCCAAAACATCACGCAATCTGGTGGTGTTAACGGCATCAAAACCCTGCATCTTAAACTTCTTGTAGTGCAATTCCGGTAACGAAGTTTGAGCAATAAAAAATATACCTTCCAAACCATTTTCTCGGGCTAATTTTTGCCATTGGTTCAGAAAATTAGTCACATCGTGAAAATCATCAGGTAAATATATTAAAAAAGCAGGTTTACCGTCAATTCTGATATATCTCGGATCTAGAAATGCTTTTAATACATAATTAAAATGATTAATGACGTCATCTTTATCGTCATACTTTTGCTCAATTAAGACCCTCTTTTCGACAGTTCCGTCATTTTTCCAAAACTTCGAGTGCCAACTTTCATTGGCCCAGCAAAGCATAAACGGGAAATCAGGCAAACCTGACTCTAGCACCTCGTTAAATGGACTCTCCAAAAGCTGCTGGCCACTAAACCAATAGTGGTAATAACAAAAGCCGTCAATCCCATATTTTTGCGCCATCTCTGCCTGCAATAACCTAGTCTCTTCCACTCGCAAATCGTAATATCCTAAATCAGCTGGTACTTTTGGCTGGTAATGACCTTTGTAATATTTTTGCGCTTTACCCACATTAGTCCATTCGGTAAATCCCTCCCCCCACCATTTATTGTTTTCTTTGATAGGGTGATATTGTGGCAGGTAAAATGCAAACGTTTTAATATTGTTTTGTTTCATGAATTCATTTATTGGCGATAAACCAAAGGCTTAAACTTAACTTTTATGACGACTGTTCACGAAGGTAGATGCTTTTCGGACAACTTGGTAGACATTGTTTTTTAAAAATTCATTTTTAAAAAGAAAAATCATTGTCAATAAATAGATAACACTGCTGAAGATTACCGTCAATATAATGACACTAATTGGACGGTCTGAAATATGCAGTACAATCCAGCGCACAGCGATAAATGACAAAGAGGTCAGAAAAGCATGTGCAAGTGTTCTATAAGGTAGAAAAATTCTCGTTATTTTTTTGCTGTAATACAAAAGCAGGGCTGCAACTACAATTTCAGTTATCAAACTGGCGGTTGCGCTGCCTGAACTTTCAAACAATGGTACAAGTAGGAAATTTAAACCTAAGCTAGTACATAGTCCAACAATAGCTGTACTTATCATAAGCCGCTCTTTGTTTAAAGGGAGTAGTACCTGATAACAAACAAGAGCGGTTCCGATTGGAATTATAATAAATGATAGTATCCTTAATGAGTCGATTGATGCTAAAAAATCTGTACCGGCGAAAACATGTACCAGTTCAGGTGACAATGTAAACAATCCTAATGCAATAGGAATACAAAAGAGGTATGTGAAAGAAAACGACTTATTTATAATTGATGCGGTTTGCTGATTATTTACCCCGATACTGCTTAAGGCAGGAATTAACACAATTGTTAGCGACGAAATTAAGGAAATAGGTAATTTGCTAATCCGCATTGACACTGTATAATAACCAACTTCTATGGTGTTTTTTAAAAAACCTAAAATTACAGAATCTAGAAGAACGTACGCATTTGTAAAAATTGACAGCGAAAACAGCATCAAAAGCGGCTTAAAATACTTTTTAAGGGAAAACTTGTTTAGACGTAATACCACAAAATTTCTGGCGTAATAAAAATTAATGCCTGCTGTCGTGACAACTGTTGCTAGCGAAACACCATAATATAAATTTTTGTCTTCAGGCACCTTTATAAAAATAAAAACAGCTATAACACTTAATATTCGAATAATCAAATTAACTTTAGTAATATAAGCAAACTCTTCTAAACCAGAATAAAACCAGGTAATAACAAACGAATTGGAGAGGATCAGTCCTGAACCAATCATGCACAAGGTAAACTCATCGCGAAGAGGTTTAATATTAAACCCCACTACGAGAAATAATAAAGCCAAGCCAAAAGACAATAAAACGTGTAATATTAATAGTTCGCTAAAAATCTGATGAAGTCTTTCCGGTGAGTTTCTAGCCCTTGCAATTTCCCGTGTACCATACAACGGAATTCCCAATGCTGCTACTACCATCAAATATTGTACAATGCTGTCAACAAAGTTCACATCGCCTAATCCCTTTGGCAATAGGACTCTTGTTACATAAGGAAACGTGACCAACGGTAAAACCAGTTGGCTAACCGACAAAATAGCATTATAAAAAAAGTTTTTCTTAATGCTCATCACTGTACTTCTTCCTTTTGGTCAACCGCCTTTTCCATACATTTCCTCCTGGTCCATGATGATGGTAACATTATCCTTGTAAACTTTTTTTGATCTCGTAAGTGTGCTTCTCTTGCAGAATGCATTGTAAGTTCTCATGTAATAAATTGCCTACAATCCATCTCTACTGCTCTTATATATCAAATATTATCATAGTGACGTATCGTCAAAGAATCAGCTATTAAAACCGAAGTATCACTCTGTGACTGATGATTTTATTTTTTCCTTTATTCAAACCAACTTTTTAATTTCAACCACCATCCTTGCTCTTCCGCCTGGTAACCATAACCGTACTTGTTGCCGTAGCCGAAATGGTTTTTATCAACGTCATTTAAAACAAAACCAACGTTTCTGATTTTTTTCGTGGCAATTTGCTTATTGGCGAAATCAATCAGTGGTTTTTCGGTAAAGCCAGAGCGTGTTACATAAATTGTAGCATCAGCCATGTCCGCGGAGAGTAAGGTATCGGTAACAAGCATCAACGGTGCGGTGTCGATAATGATGTAATCGTAGTGAGGTTTCAGCTGATCAACGAGATCTTCGTAACGGCCGTTCGATAATAATTCAGTCGGATTCGGTGGAATACTTCCGGAATAAATTATATCCAAATGCGGATTAAACGTAGACACGTGAATGATGTCCTCTATCTTTTCGTCGGGATTGTAAAGAAATTCGGTTAAGCCGTCCAATCCTTTTCTTTCTGGGTTATATCTTTGAAGCTGTGGATTTCGGATGTCTGCACCGATAATCACCACTTTATTTCGCGATGATGCCAATGTTAAAGCAAGATTCACCGAGGCAAAAGTTTTACCTTCACCTTTAATGGTGGAAGTAACAAAAACCACTTTTCCCTTTTCTTTTTTCGGCAGCATAAAATTCATATTGGTAATAAGAATTCTGAAAGCTTCCGACATCGGCGAAAGATCGTTCAATTGTACAATTTCGCTCTGGCCTTTTAAAACGCGTGGCAATTCACCCACCACAGGCGTTGAAGAAAGTTTTTCAAGGTCGTGTTTCGAGCGGATCTTATTATCCAAAAGTTCTTTGACATAAATAAATGCGAACGGAAGTAAAAGACCAAGTGCTACTGCACCACCTAAAAACAGCATTTTTTTCGGAGCAACCGGTTTTTCAGAAGCATACGCCGCGTCCAGGACCCGGGCTTTAGGCGCAGTCATTGCTAGATTTATGGCTGTTTCTTCCCTTTTTTCTAAAAGAATTAAATAGAGATTTTCCTTTATTTGCTGCTGTCTTTCAATACTTCGAAACATTTTTTCCTGCGCCGGTACTTTCGAAATCTTTGCGGAAATGGAATTTTGCTCCGCCTGAATTTCATTAATGGAAGTTTGCAATCCTGTGCGCGATTTCACCAAAGCGTCCATTACAGAAGCGCGCAGATTATTAATTTGCTTCGTGAGATCACCAATCACCGGGTTTTGCGGCGTAGCGTTTTCCAAAAGACTGTTGCGCTCTAAAATCAACTGGTTATAAGCATTAATGTTCACAGAAGCCGTTGGGTTGCTCAAGCCGACGCTTGATGGCAAAGTTTGGTTACTTCCCAATCTCGACATATAAGAAATCAGATCGTTAGTCAGACTTAATTCCGTTTCTGCTTCTAAAAGTTTCTGACGGCCTTTTGCGGAAGTTTCCAGGTTTAAGGAAGCTTCGGTTGGAATATCCGTAATGTTATTCGCACGTTTGAAATTTTCTTTTTGAGACTCAACATCGCCTAATTCATTCGCGATGATCGCAATACGGTCATCAATAAAGTCCTTCGTTTTTTTAGACTCGGAATTTTTATCGTTTGTCGCGTCGTTGTTATAAGATTCTATGAGCTTATTGAGCAGATTTTTCGCTTTTTCCTTTACAGGATATTTCATCGATAATCCAATGACAGTCGCATCTTTGTCAACTAAATCAACCATCATATTTTCCTGAAACTTGTTTACCGCCGCTTCCAAAGTTTCGTAGGTAAAATATATCTGACCCAAATCTTTAATTTTTGACGGCTCTGCGGCCATATTTTTCCGAATTAAAATATTGGCATACGGCAAACTGATTGTCCGGTTATAAGTTGTAACAATTGGCGCCGAAAATTCGGGTGAATTCAAGGTTATTTTATCACCATCCAAAACTATTTCAACCGGATTTTTTACCGGCTTTTCATACTCTTTTTCGTTAATTACCTGAATGATTATGGGCGCAGTTTCACCATATAATTCAGTTTTCCGGAAGTTTTTTTCAGCAAAAAGTGTGGTTTGTAAACCTAAACGCGACAATGCATCCTTCAAAAGTTTTTTTGATTTGAAAACTTCAATTTCGTTTTCAATGCTGTTGGTTGCCATATTTCCGAATGCGGAAAGGTCGGCAAGCGCACCCATCCCGCTCGAAGGGGATTTTTTGGCATCTTTTATAAGAACTGTAGATTCTATTTGGTAAGACGGTTCTGTGATTTTCAGGTAAATATATGTCACTAAAACCATCAGAAGTACAGAAAGCAAAAACCAGGGCCAGCGCCGCGTATAAGGCTTTATAAGTTCATTAATGTTGATATCATCCGAAGCATCCACGTCGGGGTTTGTGCTCTGACTCATTATTTATTTTTTGAAAATCGTAATGAAAATACCTGCAAGGCCGATGAGTGTACCTGCTACCGCAAGATAGATGCTTGTGTTCGGGTCCTGACGTGCAATTTTTGCTTTTGTTTCATTGGAAGAAACATAAATTACGTCGCCTTGTTTTAAATAAAAATAAGGAGAATTAACAAAATTAGCATCTAATAAATTCACTCTTTCTTTTGTCGGTTGGCCATCTACGTTCCGAACAATTAAAACATCTTCTCGCTTACCGTACATGGTAAGATCACCTGCAATACCAATGGCGCTTAACAAAGTAGGATTTACTTCCGGCAGCGAGTATTGTCCAGGGCGGGTTACCTCTCCAAGTACAGTAACCTTGAAGTTTGCCAAACGTACCGTTACAGTCGGATTTTTAACGTATGCAGTGATTCGCTGCGTAAGATCGTTTTTTACCTCTTCCAAAGTTTTATTTGTGGTATTGATGGTGCCGAGAATCGGAAAATCAATATCTCCTTCGGAATTAACCAGATAGGTTTTTTCGGTAGAATTTGAGCTTGAAGGTGTCGTAGAAATAGAATTTTGCGAGGAATAATAAGCCTGGTTGAAAGGTTTTACCACCTCCATATTTTTCGCTGTCACAAAAATAACCAGTTGATCACCTTTTTGAACAGTGTTAAGTTGCGAAGATGCAGCAGCAGTAGCAATCTGTTCTGCGTTCTGCATATAATTCAGACCATCTGCTTTATCCCTTGTTTTGCATGAATGTAAAAAGAGTAAAATACCGCTAAATAGCAACCAAAATTTCCTGTTCATCATTAAATTTACCAATTTATGCAAATATACAATTCTAAATTACTTGTCCAATACTTCGTAAATTGAATTATTGCTTTTATAGTCTGGCACAATGTCTTTTAAAATTTGTACAACCTCCACTTTTTCTCTACGCATTGTAGCGCGGATAATTTGGTTTGAAAATCGGTCAATCGTGGCAAATTCCATTGTCGGATCTTTGGAAATCATGATTTTTTCGTGATGCGTCGGCATTGTCTTCGCGTCGTCGCTTAACAGTTCTTCATAAAGTTTTTCGCCCGGTCGTAAACCTGTGTAAATAATTTTAATGTCAATATTTGGCTCATAGCCGGAAAGCTTGATCATTCTGGTTGCTAAATCGATGATTTTTACAGGTTCACCCATGTCGAAAACGAAAATTTCACCACCCTGACCCATCGTTCCAGCCTGTAAAACCAAATCGCAAGCTTCAGGAATCGTCATAAAATAACGCACGATTTCGGGATGTGTGATTGTAACAGGACCACCGTTTTCAATTTGCCTTTTAAAATGTGGGATCACCGACCCGTTCGATCCTAAAACATTACCAAATCTGGTGGTAATAAATTTAGTTTCGTTGTTTTTCGTATTCTGAAGTGCCTGTACCAGCAACTCTGCAGTACGTTTGCTGGCTCCCATCACGTTAGTTGGCTTTACCGCTTTGTCGGTGGAAACCATTACAAAACGGTTCACCTTGTACTGCGAAGCTAAAGTACAAAGGTTTTTTGTTCCTAATATATTTACCAAGATCGCTTCGTGCGGATTCTCTTCAATCAACGGAACATGTTTATACGCCGCCGCGTGATAAACCATTGAAAAATGGTATTTCTGAAACAATGGTTCTATGCGGTGCTTATTCGAAATATCCGCTAATACGAATTTGAAAGCAAGCATCGGATAGGTTTCGCGCATTTCCAGCTCAATTTCATACAAAGGAGTTTCTGCCTGGTCGAGAACTACGATCAGTTCAGGTTCAAACAACGCAACCTGACGCACAATTTCAGTACCGATGGAACCGGCGCCACCTGTTACCAAAATTGTTTTTCCGAAATGTCGTTTTTTTACATCTTCGTTTTCAATTTTTATCGGTTTACGGTTCAGTAAATCTTCAATTTGAAGCGCTTTTAAATTTCCGTCTTCATTGTTTCGGAGCTTTTGTAAAGTCGGCGCTTTAAAAATTTGAAGATCCTTTTCTAAAAACAAATTTACCCAGGAATTCATTTCCACTTTACTGAGCATTTCTTTCATCAGCAAAATACCATCGATAACTAATGCTTGTTTTGTGCTGTTTTCGATGAGGTCACGGCTGTAAATTGGTTTTCCCAAAAGGCTTGCTCTTTTGGAATCGGTACGTTGTGTGACAAAACCCGCAATTTGGTACGGAAGGTTTGGATTGTCCAGAACTGCACGTGCAATTGCAACAGACTGTTCGCTGATGCCAAGCACGAGGATTCGTTTCTTCGTACTGCTACGACGAAACTCCCGAACGATATGAAAGAATTCTTTAACTGATAATCTGAAAAGAAATAGCAGGATAAAAGAACTTGCGGAAAAAAGTACAAGAAACGGAATAGACATATAGATGAGCCGCTGCCCTTCCAGGAGAAAATAGCCGAAAGTAACCAAACCTACTACAAGCGTGGTGGAAAAAATAGCTAAAAAAAGCTTAAATAAATCTATAAAAGTAGAGTGCCGAATAATTCCCGC
This sequence comes from Kaistella treverensis, assembly GCF_900114045.1. Lineage (GTDB taxonomy): Bacteria > Bacteroidota > Bacteroidia > Flavobacteriales > Weeksellaceae > Kaistella > Kaistella treverensis. The sequence goes on along the minus strand of NZ_FORQ01000004.1, from coordinate 154,233 downwards.
ATAGGTGCGAAACGTAAACATAAAAAAGACGGCAATAGAAATAATGAGCAGGTACATATGTACATCATTATAGAAGACGTCTTCTGCCCCAAAAGTAAGTCGTTCAATTATATAGCACGAAAAATATATGGCTACCGCTAAAATGCAGACGTCCAGAACAAGAATTACCCAGCGGGGTAAATACCTGATATCAGAAATGTTTACTAAGTTGTCTCCGCTGTATATTTTGTCGTGAATGCGTTTACGAATGCTCATTAAGAAAAACAATTAAAAATTTTAAAACCTGGTCGTTTTTTTGATCAGTGAGAAGCTTTGGTTATTAATGTGTTTTTTGGCAATTCTATATAAGTAAATTAAATTGGGAGATTTAAGCAAATATTTGATGAACAACTTGTGCTATCCTATTTCGGTCCGCGTCATTTAAGTTAGACCCGGAAGGTAAACACAGACCATTATTAAATAATTTTTCGGCTAACTGACCCCCAAAATAGGCTTCATCATGAAATATCGGCTGTAAGTGCATCGGCTTCCAAATGGGGCGGGTTTCAATATTTTCCTGCTGGAAGCGGTGCATCATTTCCGCGACCGTTACCGGCGAAGTCGGATTGATTTGTACAACGCTCAGCCAATAGTTCGCGAAATAATCTTCGTTTGGCTCTTCGTGCAGTGTAACGTGAGGATTATCTTTGAAAAGATCCTTATAAAAGGCATGCATGGCACGGCGTTGCGCAACCCTTTCTCCTAAAACCTCCATTTGGCCTCGCCCGATGCCGGCACAGATGTTACTCATGCGGTAGTTGTACCCAATACTCGTATGCTCGTAATGTGGGGCATCATCTTTTGCCTGGGTGGAGAGAAAGACTGCTTTCTTTTTAAATTCCCTATCCTTTAAGGTCAATGCGCCACCACCGGAGGTAGTTATAATTTTATTTCCATTAAAACTGAGTACCCCTAAATCACCAAAGGTACCACATTTCTGATTTTTATACATACTACCAAGTGCTTCGGCGCTGTCTTCAATTACAGGAATGTCATATTTTTTTGAGAGTGCGGTAATTTCATCAACTTTATAAGAAATGCCATACAAAGCAACTGCGATGATCGCTTTCGGCTTTTTGCCTTCGGCGATGCCAAATCTTATTGCTTCTTCAACGGCGTTCGGACAAAGATTCCACGTCTCTTTTTCACTATCCACGAAAATTGGCTTTGCACCGATATAAGCAATAGGGTTAGCTGAAGCGGAAAACGTTAAGCTTTGACATATTACGTAATCGCCTGGTTCAACTCCCAAAAGAATAAGTGATAAATGGAGTGCAGCAGTTCCGGAACTGAGTGCTGCGACATGAAGATCTTGACCTAAAAATTTCTCAAGATCATTTTCCAAACCATTAACATTAGGCCCGAGCGGCGCGATCCAATTCTCAGCGAAAGCGTCTTGTATATATTTCATTTCCCGTCCTCCCATATGGGGAGACGACAGCCAGATTTTTTCTTTCATTTTATAGAATTGCCTGAGGAAGGCTTAAATTCGGTACACGAATTATAAGATAAGGTACATAAAATTCAGGTCTATAAATTAGACCTTTTTTAAATCTTAGATTGGGGAGTTTTTACCAATCTTTTTTGATAAACGATAATCCCAAGGGCGATAACCACTAAGACTGGAATATAATCATCTACAGGTACTGGATTTGGCGGATCCACAGGACCACCACGCTGGACTGCGGCAGCAGCTTTTTCACTTGCTGTAGACGGAAGTTCTGGTTTGTTAGATTTATCGCTACCATTTCCCAAACTTTTGGGATTAGAATATCTATTTGACGAGTTATTGTTGGTATTTTCACCTGCAAAGGGATTTGCACTATCCTGAGCGAAACACCAAACTGATAAAAATAGAGAGAAAATTACAAGTATACTACGCATCATTTTATATTTTTACAAAGATATAACATTTATTTAATTCGGAATGGATTAATTAATATTTTGTAAATTTTTTGTAGATGAGTTGGTATCGATAAGCAGTATATTTTTAAATACTATATCAGAATAAATCTACGTCTCCTTTTTTTCCAATAAAAAAAGGATGAGCTTTCACTCATCCTTTTTATTAATTAAGTAAATAATTATTTTAAAAGCTTTTTAGAAAAACGTCCACCACCTTCTAATTGAGCATTCAAAATATAAGTACCATTTAACAAAGCATCAGCATTGAAACGAATTTCTTTTACATCAGGCTTCTGGGTGATAATTATTCTACCACTCATATCATACAATTCAAATCCTGTGATTTTTTTAGTCGAGACTAGCACAAAATACTGTCCTTCTCTATACAACTGAGTTTCTGCTTTCACAGCTGAACCAACTCCTAAAGCAGTTGCCGTGAATACGATTTCAAACCTGTTTGAATATTCACCTGCACTGGCTTTAAAAGTGTAGTTCCCATCAATAAGGTTTGTTATAATTTTAGTTTCTTTATCTCTCAGGTAAATGTTTTGACCTTTTGCAAACGTTCCTTCTTTGTCATCTAAACCAATTGTGTACACACCAGTTTCGAAATGCGTAGTTCCGATAGCAATAACATCTTCTTTATTTAGAGGATAGCTTCTACCTTGAATTCCTAACTTTTCTTCTCCTAAAATGGAATAAAAAGAATCTGAACCAATTTTTAATAAAGGTGCATCAAAATCCAACTCAAAGTCGTTTGTCGCATTTGGAATATATCCAATTAACACCGTGTTTACATTGTTGGAAGGACTTGTTAAAGTCATCCAAAAACGGTCTTTAGCAGAGGTCGCATTTTTGCTGAAGAAAATACTTTCATCTTTTCCATTTCTAACTGAATTGTTAAATACTAAATCAATCGCCTTCTTTGCCTTAACAATAAAACCCTGACCTACTTTGATGAATTGGGTAGGTTTTGCCCCACCATTTGTAGCCGGAATTCCGCCCGTTCCGTTATAGATCGCATAAGCATTACCAGAATAATTTGAATTTCCATTGGTAGAACCCTGCCTGTTTCGATCAACATTTGTCCAGAAGTAGGCACTTTTTTCGATCGTATCTGCATTTAATGTATACAACTGCTCAAAATCAATATTTGAGGAATAAGGATTTCCCACCAAATTGTAGCCCTGATCTACAGACCCACTATAGGTGACCGGAGAAGTGACAACGCCATTATTCGGAATTCCTGTAAATACTCCTTCAAAGGTTTGTAATGTAGTCGTATAATCTGATGGTGCCATAATGGCATATCCGCGAGCGGGAACAAAATTAACTCCAACAGAAGGAACTGTTACAAATAAATTCTTCGCCTCATCATATTTATAAAATCTTGTACTGTTTGTCTTCGGCGAAAAACCTTTCAATTCCTGACCTATTACCGGACTGCTCCAGTACGTGTAATCATTCTTCTGCATTGGTGAATTACGCTTCACCACAATGTTGCCGGAGTTTGCAGCGTTATTATCAACTTGAATAAAGTTACCATCGCTTTCAACTGTAAAAGAACCATTATTTACCAATTTATGATTTAGCTTGACGATCTTTCCTGCACCTACTACAACAGATCCAGTAGATTGTACTTCACACTCGCAAGCCGTAAGATCTCCTGTAAACACTCCAGCAATAATAGCTTTTTCATTAATGGTTGGAGCTGTTGTCGAAACGCCCGCTGCATTAATCCAGCCCGCTGAAGTATATGTTTTAGTAACCGGCTCTATAAAACTGCCTGTGACCTTCACATTATCAATCAGCCAATATTTTTCACTAGAGGTATTTATAGCTGTAATTCTAAAATCTAGATTATTAAAATTGGTGCTATTTGGGAGAGACAATTCAATCAAATTAAAATTACCTATTTTTATTAATGGTACATTATCTCCATCATAGGTTTCTGTTGCCGTGGCTCCAATGGAAAAGTGATATCGCGAACCGTCGTTATCAGAAACACCGTTTCCTTTAATTACTACCTCACTTGACCAAGTAGTAGTACCAGGCTTACGGACTTCAAGCGTCACCTGATCTGCATTAGTAAATAAGGTTTTTTCTGTCGAGCCGAATGCTGCAAGATTAAAAGATATTTTCCTAGCTGTGGCATTAGACACATTAAGAGGTCCGAAACTTACTGTTTTGGAGCCATTATTTATATACCATGAACTGACGTCAGACGAATATAATGGAAAATCTGTATTATTACCTCCTTTCGCGAACAAACGAAGATCAAGGCTATTTACATTATTAGCATTTTTACTCCATCCTGAGACTACTTTATAATCTGTCGGTGTCGTAGGTAAATTTTGAATTCCACCTTCGAAATTATTTAAATATACTTTCGATACTGATTCTGTAAAGCAGCCTGCACTAGTTGTAGTCTGCGAAAATGTCAGAATCCCCAAAAAAAGGGGAACAATAGAAAATAGTTGTTTTTTAATCATAATTGCAATTTATTAAAACGACTTTACGGTTGAAGGTCGTACATTTGGTTTTTTAAAATTATAAGCAGCAAAAGTACATCTTTTTTTTAAATATTAAAATTTTTAACATAGTGGTTTTCATACTTTAATAAATAGATATAACTTCTACGTAAAGCTCTTCTTTTCCATAATATAGCAACATTTGCAATTACAGTAACGTAGTGTCTTTAAAAATTCGCAATATAATACCATTAAAAAAAGGATGAGCTATTGCCCATCCTTTCTTAAATTATTAAAAAACTAATTATTTGATGATCTTTCTTACAACACGCTCACCACCTTCCAGCTGCACATTCAGGAGATAAGTCCCTTTTAACAACTGATCTGCACCGAAACGAATTTCTTGCGCATTCGATTTCTGATTCATAATCATTCTGCCGCTCATATCATACAGTTCATAAGAAGTAATGCTTTTCCCCGTAGATTTCATGACAAAGTCACCACCATCACGGTACACCTGCACTCCTTTTTTAACATCAGCGCCCACTCCCAGAGCTGTGGCTGAATATACAATTTCGAAACGGTTTGTATATTCACCTGCGGAAGCCGTAAATATATAATCACCTTCACTCAGGTTGGTCAATGTTTTGGCATCTTTATCTTTCAGGTAAATACCTTGTTCACCTGCAAAAACTCCTTCTTTTTCGCTTAGACTGATCGTGTATTTCCCGGTTTCAAAATGCTTGGTTCCCAGCATTACTACATCTTTCGTGTCTAATGGATAGGCACGACCCTGAATTCCCAACTTCTCGTCATCCAGAATACTGTAGAACGAATCAGAACCTATAGCAAATAGTGGTGAATCATAATCCCATTCAAAACCATTGGTTGCATTTTGTACATAGCCTATTAAAATCGTGTTCACATTTTCCGCCGGCGTTTTTAACTTCAACCAAAAACGATCTTTCGCGGCCATTTTGCTGAAGAAATTGGTAGCAGTTGTAACGCGGATCGAGTTCCTGAATATAAGCGGTAATGCAGCAGTTGCTTTTACGATAAATCCTTGACCCAATTTAATAAATTTCGTTGGTACGGGTGATACCATTCCTGGCCCACCATCTGGAGATGTCGCAGCTACACCGCCGACTCCGTTGTAAATCGCATAACCGTTGCCAGCATATGCAGGGTCGCCACCGGTCGTTCCTTTTCTGTAAGGGTCTACGTTTGTCCAGAAATATGCCACTTGATTTATTCGGTCACTATTTAGAGCAAATAATAGATCAAAATCGATATTGGAGGGATAAGGATTTCCAACTAAATTATAACCATTCCCATCATTAGAAAGACTCTTAAAACTTGTAACACTTCCAGTGTTTGGCGCTCCTTTGAAAATACCTTTAAAAGCAACTTTGGTCGTGGTAAAGTCACTTGGCGCCATAATCGCATACCCATTTCCCAAATTGAAAGTCGTTGTTTTAACAACTGTTCCAAACTGATCTGTGGCGGTAATATATTCATAAAATCTACTGGTTGCCGTATTCGGGGAGAAACCCACAAGTGTTTGGGCTATAACTGGGCTACTCCAGTAGGCATAATTGTTTTTAGACATCGTGGCATCGCGATTAACGGTGAAATTAGTATTTCCCGAATAAGTTCCGGCATCCAGTACCTGAATTAAATTCGCATCATTTTTAATGGTTATTCCTGTTCCTGTCCCATTATTTATAAGATTGTTGTTAATTTTTAAATAACTAGTTGCTTCCACATCAATTACACCTGTATTGGTAACATTATTTTTAACATCTACGTAGGCATTGGTAGGCAAAATGAATAAAGTTCCATTATTGTTCACATTATTACTTACATTAAGATGATTACCACCATTAACCGTTAAGGCTTTTCCTGCATTGATGGTACAATTGCAGACATCCATGGATGTTGGAATTATATAATTATCATTAATGACAATGGATTCAAATTTCGGAAGTATAGTCCCACCATCCCAGGCAGTTCCAGTATAAGTACGAACTTTATTAACATCTATCGCAATTGATGCATAATTACTTATATTATCATTTTGTTCAGTAACCCGCAAAGAAAAAATATATGTTCCAGCGGCTGTAAAAGTAACAGAACCTAGATTTTGAGAATTTACACCAGTTCCCGGCGAAGAATTAAAAATAACTCCTGATTGTGGCACAATCCAGTGGTAAGATTTCATACCGTTGGGTCCTCCAGTAATATTTACTGGCATCCCTGTACAAATTGTATAAAAATCTGCCTTAGGTTTAGCAGTAGAAGTTCCAGCTTGGTCTGTGATCATTCTAAATGTACGACCCCCTTGCCCTTGCCCAGAACATGTAGCATATATTGTTTCACCAATATTAAATCTCTGCGAACCGTTGCAGTTAGTGCCATAAGGTTCAGGCACTGTTAACCCTACAGAGCCGTTTAAAACGGCAAGATTTCCATCAGATTTAATACTCATAGTTAAAGGATTAGTCGTATAAACAATCTTTGCTTCTGCGCCGGAAATAATCAGATTTAAAGTGCTTGGAAGCAGTAATTCCGCATTTAACATAATTGTTCCGTTTACAATTAAATTCCCAAAATTTATTGATTTTGGAGTTGCATTAGTTACCGTGGTACCCGCACTTATTGTTACGGTATATGTTGTTGTTGGATTTATACCAGGAGCAGTTAGTGCGCCAGGATATTGCCCTATTATCGCATCTTGCCAACCTGTAGTCGTATACACCTGCCATGTTGAAGGTGAAGTCCACAAATAATTTACAAGTGGTGGTTGCGCAGGTTGAATTTTGGAACGGTAATCACCAATATTTTGTCCAGGAATAAGCGAATAAAATAGCGTGAAAACGAAAGAGAGAAAAAAAATATTCCAACAAGGAAAATCTTTTAGAAAAATAAATTTTGTATTCATAACATTTGTTTTTGTGTAAAACAAATATAATCAATAAAAGTTTCATTTCCATACAATTTTTTTTTTAATAATCAAAATTTTTTAAAACAAATGTTTAGATTACTAAATCCTTTCTAACATTAAAGATCTGTGATCATATACTATATTATGAGTAGTATAATATGCGCTAAAAATAATGATTCATTAATTCTATTATAAAATACATATGTCACAATAGGTTTATAAAAAATAATATTAAAAATTTGAACCACTTTCTAACAAAATTTTACCTATTCAAATTCATTACCTTTAATTATAAACAAAACTGAAAAATTTGCAATTAAAGCACGTTATTTTTCCAATTCAGATTTCAATCATTTAAAACTGAAAAAAAATGGCTTTAAAGCCCGATATTTTTTCAAATTGGTGATTCAATAAATTATACCAGAAAAAAAGACCCTTTAAGCAGGATATTTTTCGAATGGGAAACTTCAATAATTTAAAACTGAAAAAAATGCCCATTAAGCACGATATTTTTACTGAAAACTAAATATTCTAAACTGAAAAAAAATGCTTGAAAAGCGGGAAATTTTTATGCGGTACAGCAAGGTTTTTTTTCATTCAGAAAATTTGGCGCAAATCATGTAATTTTGGAAAAAAATATTTCCATGCTGCTTATCGACTCGCCTTCTACCAATGCATATTTCAACATTGCTTCCGAAGAATATCTGCTCACGCATTTCCCCACGGAAGATATTTTTCTGCTTTATGTGAACGCGCCTTCGATCATCGTGGGAAAATTTCAGAACACCTTGGCGGAAATCAATCTCGATTATGTACGCGAAAAGGAAATTAAAGTCGTGCGGCGCATGTCTGGCGGCGGCACGGTGTATCACGATTTGGGAAATCTGAATTTTTCTTTCCACACGCTTTTGGGTCAGAATGATTTCGGCGATTTTTCGGTTTTTACAAAACCCGTTCTTACCATGCTGAATAAGTTGGGTGTGCCGGCAGAACTGAAAGGGCGAAACGATCTGCTGGTGGACGGCAAGAAATTCAGCGGCAACGCGAAACTTGCAAGACACGGAAAAATGATCCAGCACGGCACCATTTTGCTGGACTCTGAAATGGAAGTTTTAGCCGACGCCCTGAAAGTCAATCCACTGAAATTCATCGATAAAGCCATAAAATCAACGCGGTCGCGCGTGACGAACCTCATTGATTATTTACCAGCAGAAACCACGACCGAGCAATTGAAAGATTGGTTGCGCGAAGAAATCCTGGAAAACAATCCGCAGGCAGAAAAATACACTTTAACGCCGGAAGATATTGCAGGAATTGAAAAACTTCAAAAAGAAAAATACGAGACCTGGGACTGGAATTTTGGTTTTTCGCCGCAGTATAATTTTCAAAAAGCCATTAAGATTCCGGCAGGATTTATTGAAATTCACCTCGATGTGGTGCACGGCATCATTGAAAAAGCCAAGATTTTCGGTGATTTTTTCGCTTCGCATCCTATTGAAGATTTCGAAAGCCAGCTCATAGGCAAAAAGCATGAAATTTCTGAAATTGAAAATCTGCTAAAATCAGTCGATTTAACGGCATATTTCGGTAAAGTGACGGTGGAGGAAATCCGGGAGTTGTTTGTGTGAAATTTTCATTTTGTATTGTAAAATACTTTCATCATTTCATTTTTAAGGAAAAGATGAAATGAAAAAATTTGCCAAAATAAGAGCTAAAATTGCCGGAAAAAAGTTTTCGCGATAATTTTCAAATCACCTAGAAAACTGCGATTGTAATAATATTCCAGATTCATGCGCACTTTGTCCGGAAAAAGTATCGTGTCATTGTAGCGCAAAGCATCTTCATGCTGTGCTAATAGCGCATCTTCATCATAATATTTCAGGCTCGCTTCGGAAGTCAGACCCGGTTTTAATTCTAAAATTTTGCGCTTTTCACCCGTCAAAAAATCATAATAACCCGGAATATCCGGCCGCGGACCTACAAAACTCATATCACCGATCAGAACATTAAAAAGCTGCGGCAGCTCATCGATCTTGGTTTTCCGCAAAAACTCACCGAAAGCTGAAATTGTGTGCGTTTTAGCGTGTATGCTTCGAAGTTTAAAAATCTTGAAAAGTCTACCGTGCTGCCCCACCCTTTGCTGCATAAAAAAACCATTTGAATTCGTATCCCACGCGGCAAGCAGGGCCATCAAAAAAAGAACCGGACTTAAAACCAAAAGTCCGAGGAGAGAAAAAACAAGATCAAAGAGGCGTTTTAGGAGCAAAGATTAGTTGAATTTGATGGGTTTTGCGGGAATGCCAACAGCGGTGCAGTTATCTGGTATATCGGCGATTACGACAGCGCCGGAGCCTATGGTGACATTGGAACCTATACTTATATTCTGGATAACATTAGCCCCGATTCCGACATGCGTGCCGCTACAAATCCTGACGCCGCCGCTCAATGCGACATTTGGTGAGATATGTACAAAATCTTCGATAATGCAGTCATGTTCTATGATCGCCCCAGTATTGATGATGCAATGATCGCCGACTACAGCACCAGCGTTCACTACGGCTCCGGCGAAAATTACGGTACCCTTGCCTATTTTAGCATATTTCGAAATTATAGCGGAAGGATGAACAGCTGTAATATACTCGGCTGATAATTCCTCTGCGATTCTTTTTCGGGTAGTATTATTACCAATCCCCAAGATGATTTTTACGTTATTCTGAGATTTTAATTCGGTACGGCGCAGAACCTTATAATTTAAGATTTCATGCAAATCCGGATTATCATCCAGCACGGAAATGATCTCAAACTTATTTTCGCTTTCAATGCAATCGATAAGTACTTTTGCATGTCCGCCACCGCCAATAATGATAACCTTTTCCATAATTTCACTCAATGTTTGAACCTTTAAAAGGAGTGATGGTCGCTTCACCTGCAGCCGAAATCCCCTCTCGGACCACTACTTTTTTCGCCGTTAAAAAGAGTATTTTTATATCGAGAAAAAAGGAGACATTTTCCACATACCAGACATCAAAATTAAACTTTTCTTCCCAGGAAATAGCATTCCGTCCGTTGACCTGTGCCCAGCCGGTAATTCCGGGACGGACCTCATGGCGACGGCGTTGAAAAGCATTATAAAGCGGCAGATATTGCGGTAACAACGGGCGCGGTCCGATAAGACTCATATCACCTTTCAAAACATTGATAAGTTGCGGAATTTCATCTAAGGATGTTTTGCGTACAAACTGACCGAGTTTGGTCAGGCGTTTTTCGTCGGCTAATAAATTGCCGCTGGAATCTTTTTCATCAGTCATGGTTTTGAACTTGACGATCTTAAAAAGTCTTTCATCTTTTCCGGGGCGAATCTGAAAAAAGAAAGGCTTGCCTTTATTTGCAAAAAAAAGACCGGTCATGACAAACAAAAAGATGGGACTGAGAATGAGCAGTCCCAGCAAGGCTGCTATAAAATCGAATATACGTTTAAAAAAGTCTTTATACATCCTGCTCTGCCTTTTTATATTCCTCTAAAATCGCCTGCCAGACCACCGACTGCTCATAATTCTGAACAATTCGGTCTCGCGTTTTAGCCTTTAATTCAATGTACAACTTTTTGTCAGCGACTAACCTTGTCATGGCAGCCCGAAGTTGTTCGGTATTTTTAGGTGGCACAATCAGGCCATTTTCTCCGTCGATGATGATTTCATTGCAGCCGTTAATATCCGAAACTATCGCGGGAAGTTGCATGGCGCCGGCCTGTAAAACGACATTGGGAAATCCTTCACGATAGGACGGAAAGACAAGGGCATCGCTGATGGCAAAATAAGGGCGGACATCATCCTGATATCCTGCGCTGATAATTGATTTGTTATTTTCGATTTCTTTTAATGTTTCGGGAAGTAAAGCATCCAGGTCAGTTTCCATAGGGCCTACAAGCAGAAGTTTTGTTTTGGGCAGGTTGGTTTCCTTAAAAGCCTGCACCAGCTCATTGATTCCTTTATCGCCCACGAGGCGACCGACAAATATAAAAACAAAATCGTCAGTCAGTAGACCTAAAGACTGTCGTAGTGCCTGCAATTGTGTTTCCGGAACATGAGAGCGGTTGAAAAAAGAGGTGTCGATGCCGTTGCTGCTGCCCTCCCCCAGTACTTTCAGTTTAGAAGACCCCGTAAACTTTTCCTTAAGAATAAAGTCATGCAGTCCGCGCGAGTTAGGATAAACTTTGGTCGCGCAAGTGTAAGTGAGCTTCTCCACAAAATTGAGGACTGTTCGTTTAAGACCAGTGGCTTCCATAAGTGGTAATCCCGCCACGGTATGGAAACGATTTGGCACACCGGCTAATTTAGCACCGAGCATTCCGACGATTCCCGCTTTGGGGGTGTGCGAATGCACAATAAAAGGCTTTTCTGTTTTACAGTAACTGTAAAAATGCCAGAGCGCTTTCAAATCCAGAAGTGGCGAAATCTGACGGGTCATTTCAATATGATGATGCTTTACGCCATATTTTTTTGCGACACGCGCTAGCTCCTGCGCGTCTGCGGACACGGCAGTCACGTCAAAATGCGTATTCATAAAGGAGAGCTGCCTGCCGAGGAGTTTATCCAGTGAGAGCGGAACGGTGGTAATGCGGAGGAGTTTTTTCAAAAGGTGATGATGTAGGATGTTGGGGTAAATATTGACAAAGATAAGAACATTTGAAAAATGAAGTTCTGAGAATTTATTGATTTTGACCCTTTCTAGGGATGCGGATAGAGAACACCTCCAAAATTAACAAGTAAATAAAAGGTGCCGCCATGATTTTGGTGCGCAGGATAATGCCATAGTTCGCATATGCGTATACGTACATCAGGGCAAAAAGAAAGAGAAAAAGTCCAGGCAGCACAAAGAGCATCCTATCTTTTAAAATGCGAAAGTATTTTACCACATAAAAGGCAGCACAGGCAAAAAGCACAAGGAGTATGGTATTTTCAATACTGATGACCGCATACATCAACCCTTCCTTTTCGAAAGGCAGCGGCCGGAACCAGAAGGTGAAAATTTTATAAGGCAGCGGATATTCGTCAAGGGGAACATACCCCTCTGTCGTTTTAAAAAATTTAATGTGGGCTTCATATTTCTGAAGCACCTGCTGAAATCCGCCGCTGAAATCCTGGAGGCGGGTGAGCAGCCAAGTAAAAAAACTGGTGACCAATGCCAGCCCAAGCAATAATAATGCTTTTCTTTTTAACGAAAGGGGAAACGTAAACAAAAGTGCCAGGACGTAACTCAGGGTTAAGACAAAAGCCACATGCGGGCGTATGACCGCGACTGCCAACACTGAAATAATGAGCAGTAAACTGAAATACCTTTTCCGGTTGATTTCAGCGCAGAAGACGGTGAGCGGAATCAGAATCAAGGCTTCCTTACCGATGAGGGAAGTCCAGAAGTGGAGATTTGGCAGCAGCAGCAGCACAAAAATCAGAAACTGCAGCTTTATGTTAGCCACCGCGATCCGCATCAAATTGCGGTAAAGAATCAGCACGCCGGCAAAACTGATCAGACTGAAGAGCAGGAATCCACTCCAGAACGGCAGATAAAAAAACTTCACGAGCGGAAAAGTAAGCAACTTCACCACATCAGTACCGGGTTTCAGGAAATCAGTCCAGGAAGAACCTGAAAGGTCCTGTAAGAGAAACCAATACCGTTCTGCATCCCCGTGATGGGTCAGGATGTATTGGTATCCTACCCAGGCGAATATCAGATGGTACGCTAACAACAGAAACGGAAAAATACGGTGGAGGATTTTCATGCCGCAGTAAAAATAGGAAGATTTTTGTTTGGAGTACAGCATTCCACAGGAAAAATGAACTGAAGTTATTGATAGTCCATGCTCACAGAAGAAAAACCGCCTATTCCCTCCTTCCGAAAGATTTCTAATTCTCCCTTTTGTAAAATCCACCTCACAAAAGAAAAACCGCATATTCCCCTCCTCCGGAGGGGTGGCAGCCGCGCCAGCGGATGACGGGGTGGTCTCACGAGGAAATATCCCGAAACCCCAATCTATTCCCCGAATAGATGAACCACCCTGTCCGTGTGCAGGCACACGGACACCCCTCCAGAGGAGGGGAATATCCCGGTGTTTAATATAGAATCGGATAAGGTTGTACGGTGGAATTCTACTGAAAACTACCTTTTAACACGGAAAATAATAAAACGACACTCTCGAAAACTACCCAAAGTGACTTATCAAAATCCACTTAAGAAAAAGAAAAACCGCATATTCCCCTCCCTTGGAGGGGTGTCAGCCGCGAAAGCGGATGACGGGGTGGTTCAATGGGTGGTTTAAGCGGGTGGTTATTCCTTCATCAGTTGCTCTTTGGGCTTCAGCCTCTGCCTCAGTTTCTCGCGGTATGCCAGCATCTGCTCCTTCGCCACCTGCTGCTGATACGAAAACACCCACATGAGGTAGATCAGCATTCCGGGCAGGAACATATTCCGCATGCGGATCATAATCCCCACATTGCCCAAAGACTGTGAAAAGGCAAAGGACCCGAAGAGGAGAAAGAAGACCAGGCCTTTGATCACAAAAGGAGCCTTTCTGAAAGCGGTGATGGGCTTAGTGCGCATGGCTTTTACAAAGACAATGACGAAAATAAGGTTTTCAATGGAGGCAATCAACCCGTTGAGGTTGCGGACATCAAAGAAAAAGGGCCGGAACCAGAAGGTAAGCACTTTCAGAGGAAAAGGCATTGCACTGACATCGATGGCAGACCCTACACTTTTACGGCTAAGTACTGATGCTTTATCTGCAGCAAATTTATCAAATCCCTCTGCAGAGGCTTCTTCAATCTTCGCAAACTCCATCACGGACGGCAGGATTGCCAAACCAATTCCTATAAGGACGCCGGAAAAAAGCACCCGCTGAAACACCGAGACTTTACCGCCGAAAATATAGGCCAGTCCAAAACCTGCCATGAGGAACAGCACGATATGCGGCCGGATGGCCATGGCCAGCAGGATGCTCAGCACCAGAAGCGGAATGCGCGTGATCGGTTTCAGGATGCCATAGGCGAACATGCCGATGCAGAGAAAAAGCGTGGTGTCCTTCCCCACCCCGGCGCTCCAGAAATGGAGATTGGGAAGAAAGAAGATCAGCGGAAACAGAATATAGCCATTGATCATCTTGTTGTAGGGAACGGTCTTGACAACAACCATATAAAAAAAGGTCAGTCCCATAAACCCAAACAGGGAATACAGCAGGGTATTGGAGAGATAGGACATGCTAAGCAGGTTCGAAAAGATGAAATTAAACGCGTACATAAACATCGTCCCCTCGCCATTAAATAAATCTTCCTTAAAAGTATCAAAAGTGTAGGCTTTTGGAACGCGCCAGTATCCTATGGCGTCACCCTGAATAAAAAAACAATAATAGGTCCCAAGCAAGAGATGAAAGAAAAAAAGCTTACGCAACATCTGATGATCCCTTTCGGTCAGCTGACTGCTGAAAAGATTGATGAAACCCAATCCTAACACAATAATAATCGGTATATAAATGAGATCAAGAACCATATTTTTCGAACTTCATTTTGAAAGCAATTACATGCCTTTTATAGATTAAGTAGTAGCACAAGCCCAACGAATAATCATCTTGGTGGCTTTAATGCAAAATCACTTCCGTCCTTTTAAAAAATTTTTAATATAGTATGTAAAACCCGGATGATAATACAGTTTTGAATCAGGCGACACTTTACTGAATGTCTCACTTTTTCCTGAATTTAAATCCGCAATAACCTCTTTTAGAAGACCTATGCCAATAAAATACTGATGCAGGGGATAAGTAATAAATGAATCTTTATTGCGGTCTACTTCAATTTTTTTTTGTCTGTAGATTTTTCCTGTATCAATTCCCGAATCCACTTCGTGAACGGTAACACCACAATGTTCTTCATCTGCATTCGCCAACGCCCAGTAGGCCCCATGAACACCCCGATACTCCGGTGTTATGCCTAGATGGGTATTGACCACCTTTGCATTCTTCAAAATCCTCAGAACTTTGCGGGATATAATCCGGGTCCCGTTAACGATAACAATATCCGGCTGCAACTCCCTTAAAATTGAAAGTGTCGCAGCATCGTTAACTGAGGGCACGCTAATTAATACATTCTCCGGAATCAGCGCATCATTTAACCTATAAACCTTTTTTAATTCTCGCAATCTTCCGGCATACACAAATTTCAAAACCCTGGTCACAATAGTCTGAAACAACAACTGATCGATTACCGTAAGTAATCCCAGCCTTTTTATCCGGTTTCTTATCAGTACACTTTTTGGCACGGGTTCCTCCATGATTACTTTACTGATTTCAAAATCTCCTGCCATCGCATGGTAGAAGTAACGAGAACTGTCTCCCTGACCACATAAAACTACTATTTTCATGGCTGCACCCTATTTGCTGCTTCAAGCATGGTTAATGATTCAAACCCATATTTATCTTTTAGAAACTGATAGTGTTTTAAAATCGTCTCCAATTGGGCAAAATTTTCTTTGGAATTTCGTCCGAAATTATGGGGATGCCACCACAAATGAAAGACTTGATTATTTCTGGCCGCATAAGTCATGGAGTTTATAATCCTTTTCATTTTCAGACTTTCTAAAAAGTTCAGTCTTGGATTATAAGCTCGGAAAAAACGGCTGGACGGAAGATTTATTAAAATTCCTTCCGAACGGAGAGGATAGGTGTGATGTCCTAAAACATTAAAGTAGGAATCCATCAGCCGCATTAAACGCATCGTCCAGGTTTGATCCTTGTTTTTAGAACTGGCAAAAGCTGCACTTTCTTCATTTCCGCGATACACCAAAATCCCTAACTTCCTGCAGGCATTCAGTATCTCTGTATTATACTGATTACGGGGAAATATTATACTTTGCAGCTGTACGTTATAATGGGATGCGACTGCTTTTGCCTTTTTGATATCTGCGATAAATTGTGCTGACGTTACACCATCCTCCAAGCAGTAAAAATGGGAGTAGGTATGGGTGCCTATTTCATGTTTTCCTTCCTTTATAATTTTTTGTATCAAAGATGCTGCATAATGATACGGATCATGACCTTCATCCGTTCCAACAGCAGTTTCTATCACGGGATATGGATTTAATTCACTTTGCCGGTACTGCGGCAATTCACTTGGAAAATCAAGAAATTCCTGCTTATCCCTGTTAAATAAAAACCCAACCGTTGAGAATGTAACCGCAACCTTATAAAGAGAAAAAAGGTGCAACAGTCTGTCAAAGGTTTCTCTCACCCCTAAAATTGCATCACCATAATCAGATATTGTGCGTTTATCCCTTACGCCCCACATTAACTCGAAGTCCAGAGATATAATAAAAACACCGTTATTCATATTTTTTTATTCTGCCGATATTACATCAAGCAATTTATTAAAACTTTTCTCCAGCTGAAAATTTTCTGTGACATATTCCCTGCCCCTTTTCCCCATTTCCTTTCGCACCAGCGGATTATCAGCCAGGTGTCGGATCGCAGCAACCCACTCGTCATGTGAGGAAGCAAGCAGACCATTTACACCATTTTCAACGACCTGCGTATTCATCCCCACCGGTGAAGCAATAACAGGAAGTCCACAAGCCATATATTGTAATAATTTAAAAGAGCATTTTCCTCTCTCAAATGGAGAATCAGGTATAGGCATAATCCCAATATCGAGTTTAGACAAACTGGATACTTCTGACTCCTCACTCCATTTCACAAAGCGAACCCTTTCCCCTTCAAGGCTATCATCGTGGCAACCAATAAAACAAAGATTAACTTTTGTTTCTTCCATAATTCTTAACAAAAGATTCCTATGTGGTTTCACAAAACGATCATACGTAGACTGATTCCCAATCCATCCAATAACACATTCATCTTGCCCACGCTTCTCCAAAGCAATAAAATTATATTTCTTTAAGTTAGGATTTGTATGAATTATTGTAATGTTCTTTGCCCCTGAAATCATAGCAAAGTCTGCAATATATTGATTACCTGCAATAACATGTTTTGCATATTTCATTACCTTTCTAATTTTATTTCCTAAAATTTTTCGAATCACAATATTAGGATTTTGATCATAATTGTGAAAGATAGCATCATCATAATCCACCACATATTGCAGTCCTAAAAGAGATAAAATTCTTTCTGCAAATGCAGGCAAATAAGGAAAAAGCTCTTTTTCAATCACCACCCGGTCATAAGACAACACCGCAAAGAGTTTAAAAAATCTTTTGACATATCCTTTCAAAGCCTCTCGCGCCGTGGACTGTCCACTATACAACTGCTTCAAATACGCCTCACTAAAAAGCGGACTCACCTCCACCCGAAAACCCGCCTCTTCCAAGTAAGGAAAATACTGATAACTGCGGAGTCTGCTGCTGCCAGCGTTGCGGGAATATTTGGTGAAATACAGAATTTTCATTAAGGAAGAAAGATTTCGGTGATTATATTTTTGTGTGCAAAAGTAAAGAAAAATTGAGTAGTAAGATGCAGTGTTATTCCAACGCTTTGAGATAGGACTCTGCTGCAGCTGGTAGCCCAAACCATTTCAGGGCTTTTTCTCTGGTATTGATATCCTTACTGCGTACTTTTTCTATCCAGCTCAGAATTCCAATCTGTTGCAGATCTGCATCTGCATGATGGTCGAACAGAAAACAGTCTTCAAAATGTTTCAGGATTTCCTCCGTGTCGCCAATGCCTTTGCTGGCAATCACGGGGAGTCCGCAGAGCAGATACTCACCTAATTTTATGGGTGCTACCCCCTGCATACTGAAGGTGGGTTTTCTGAGTCCGAATGCTACATCACCGCCGTTGAGGTAAAACGACACCTTTACCGCAGGCACTGATTTTAAGATAATGTGAGCTTTCAACTCTGCGGGAATATTTTGTTGCGCAAATGCTGTATTTCCAGTCAGGATGAGAAACTTTGCCTCCCGCTTTTCGGCGTATGCCTGGAATATTTCCAACATTTCATTCAGGCAGTATTGCGGTCCCAAAGAGCCGGCATACACAAACAGCAATTCGTCTTTCAAGCCCAATTCCTGCCTTACTTCTTCTCTTAAATGTGGTTGATAAGCAAATACATCCTTATCTCTTCCATTAAAAACCACAGAAAACTTTGATCGGTAGGATTCGCCGATATGGGCGATATGGATGTCAATAGCTTTCTGCGATCTGGTGATGACGGCATCTGCTGACTTCAGCATTTTTGTCTCTGCCGACTTCATCAATTTATATTGGAAGGATTCCTTTTTCAGTCCTGCAAAATCAATCCGTTCTTCGATGGGTAAACCGTCTGCATCAAAAATGAGTTTAAATGTTTTGTTTTTGATTTGATTCACGATCATCCCAGGAAAAGTACTTCTCGGCATAACGATGTCTATGTTATTTTCCCTGATGTATTTTTTGATTTTACCCGATGAGGAAAGCACCGTCAAGAGACTTCCTATGGCAACATTAGGTTTCCTAAGAACAGGCCAGGCCGTATAGGTAATTCCCATTTGATCTGCTGCTGCCTTTGTATGCGCAATTTTATCATCATCCGCCCAAGTGAATTGTACCACGTGGAATTGATAATCTCCCTGCTTTGCCATTTCCTGAAAAATAGGCATGAACAGTCCTTCCATATAGGAAGTCTGCGGACCGTCCCAGGTGATAAAGAGGAGGTTTTTCATATAATTCTTTTTTCTATAAGCAACTCATTATACAGTGCTTCCACTTCCTTCACATATCTTTCTTCGGTGTAATTCTGAATCGCTCTTTGGTAGCCGGCTTCGCCCATTGTGGTGACGGCTTCCGGATGATGGTAGAAATGGTGTATTTTTTCTGCCAGCTTTGCAGAGGTATTGGGCGGAACTAAAAAACCGGTTTCTCCATTCACGACTACATTCTGTAACCCTCCGACTTGGGTTGCCAATACCGGAAGGTGGTGCAACATCGCTTCTGCTGCCACCAAACCAAAACCTTCTCGTTGAGAGGCAATACAAAAGACTTTCATTAATTCATAGAAAGGTGCGGTATCATATTGATACCCCGTAAAAATCACTTGCTCTTCAATGCCCAATTCCCGGGCTTTGTCTTTCAATAATTGTTCATCTCTTCCCCCTCCAACGATCAATAGTTTCAAATGAGGCAAATCCAATTGTTTTACCGCTTCTAAAATATCGGTGATTTTTTTGTGGTCATTGAACAACCGCCCCACGGTTCCCACTACAAAATCACTTTCCTTGATGGCATATTCCGCTTTTAAATCCTGAATTTCTTGGGCTGAAACCGCTCTTGGTATTTCGACTCCGTTATTGATGGTGATGACTTTTTTGGGAGATACTTTAGCTTTGTCTCGAAGATAATCGGCCACATTGGGCGCAATGGCAATAAACCGATCGGCTGCCCAAGAAAAAATGCGCAACAGAAAATCCGCTTTTGCACTTCTGTTTTGAGGATCTGAGGTTTCTTCTAAAATCACCACAGGAACTTTTTTGATAAAACCATTGATGGCTGCCATGGTAACGCCTTCGAACACCGCACCATGGATGATATGCGGCTGAAAATCATCGATAATTTTCTGAATTTTCCGATGTTTCTCCCAATGGAAAGGTCCATTAAAATCTCCGACTTCAATTATTTCTACTCCGTTTTCTTCAATCTGCTCTGCAATAGCACCACTCTTGAAAGTCCCTGCGAGTTTCATCTGAAAATTGCTTCCTTTGAAAGCTTTAGCCAAAGAAAGACGTCGGCGTTCTACGCCACCCCCGGTAACGGTGGACATGATATGTAATACTCTAATCATCGTGCAATTGGTGATAAAAACGTTCTAAATTCTCAATATATTTTTCAACCGTAAATTCATTAATGACTTTGTCATAACCCTTTCTTCCCATCATCTTGAGGGATTCGGCATCCATTGAGATTATTTGGTTGAGTTTTACCGTCAGTTCCGCAGTATTTTTAGGATCGAAAAGCCACCCGTTTTCGCCGTCTTTCACAAACTCCGGAATGCCGCCAACCCTAGAGCACAACACCGGGACTTTTAAAAACATAGCTTCTGCTGCAGCGATGCCAAAACCCTCTGAATGAGAAGGTAATACAAACAAAGCGGCATTCGAAAGGTATTTAGACGGTTCTGAAGTGAAACCGGTAAAGGTAATCTTGGAATCCATCTGTAATGTTGAAGTCAATGCTTCCAAATGATTACGCTCTCTGCCATCGCCTACAATGGTCAAATGAGCATGAGTGTGATTGGAATTCGCGAAAGCTTTGATTAAGGTTTCCACATTTTTCACGATTTCTAATCTTCCGACATACACGATTTCGAAATTCGGGCTCTCTTTTTTAGGAAATGGTGTTGGAATGCTTACCGGATTATAAGTGACCTTTCCTTTGCTTTCCGGAATTTCTCCGGTATTCACCAAATGATTTTTTACAGATTGCGAAACACCAATCACTTGATCTGCCAAGCGGTACACCCATCGAAAGACTTTTTGGGCAGTAGAAGAATGATTGGGAATCCCCACCTCTTCTCCGATAATGGTTTTGACCCCGGCTAATTTCGCTGCAATAATGCCATGAAAGTTGGCTTCCGCTGCGGCGGTATGCACGATATCGGGCTTTACTTTTTTAATCAATTGATAGACCTTCCAGATATTGGACATATTCTTGATGGCAAAAGGTTGATTCAGAATATGAACTTCAAATCCTCTTTTCCTTAGGGTTTCTTCAGCATTTCCTCCAAAACCTATGGCCGCAAAAACATAGTGATGCTTGAGCAATTCCGGTTGCTCCGTAAAACTCAAGTATTGTTTTTCTTGACCTCCGAAATCAAGCAGGGTAGTGAGGCGTAGTATTTTCATATTCTTTCTCTTAGCCAAGAAATTTCTTCTTTGATGAGTTTTACTGGATTTCCAGCATATATAGAATTCTCACCGAGATGACCAGTAACGATACTTTCCGCTGCAACAATGGTACCCGAATCTATTGATGTTCCTTTTAGTACTTTCACTCCTCTGCCTAACCATACTCTACTTTTAATTACAACCCCTTTTCCTGGGTTGATTCTTTCTTTAGTAATCCCTTTAACAATGGAATGTGAATCAGATGTCGTAATGTATATTTCTTTGGAAAACATACATCCTTCCTCAATGTAAAGGGAATTATTATCTTCTTTAACATCAATATCTGCTCCTTCAATCGTTGTATTTTTTTCAATCTTTACCCTACAGTTACTATCCTCAATATAAACTGTAGTGTCTTTTAAATAGCATCCATCTTCAATGGTCACTTGATGCCCATTGCCTCTGATATATATTGTACAATTATGTAGTTTAGATTTACCTATAATTACTGTATTTTGGTTTCCTACAATATCATATTTCAAATTGAAATATTGTGCACGATTTTTTATGACATTACCTTTTCCACGGATAGGTATGATTTTCTTTTTAAAATCATGTAACCATAATTTGATGTAATATTTATTGATCATGCTATTTTTATTTTATTATTAAAAGCAATTTATATAGAAGCATCAGTTATTCAGATTAAATTAAATTTGCTTTGCAATGACTCTTCCAAAAATTTCTTGCAACTTCATTATTCTTATACTTAATCACAATAATAAGTTAGATTTTAATCTAAAAATGACTTATTGTAAATTTTTCTTAAAAAAAATTTCAACCATAAACGCATGAGTTTACTACTACGTCGATTAGATACTATTCTGTGACCTATATGAAGAGGGAGATAATATGGCAGATGCAGAAAGAAATAATAGTGACTGTTTTGTTTTAAACTAAGTTGTGCTTTAGCATGGTTTTCAGGACTGAAATAATATGGGTAAAGATTTAGATAAACAAACTTTGAAATAAACTTTGAAAAATCTGAATTTATATTTTTTTCTATGATTGGTTTATATAATTCATTTACTACTCCTACAAAACCATTCTCCACTTTTCCAATTTTTCCTGATGCTTGATTTGGATCTTCATCTGAATAATACATCATCGTATTTTTGATGTAAAATACTTCACCCCCACTTTCTATTGTTCTAATCCAGACATCAACATCCTGTCCGCGTTTTAAAATTGGATTAAAACCATGATTGGTATCAAAAAAACTTTTGTTTATAATTGTTGCCCCTGTAGCAAAAAGGATATTTTTAATTGCTATCTGAAAATAATTATTAACTTCTATGTAGTCATTATAATTATATACCTTTTCCAATATTTCTCTATTCCGAGAATAATGAGCACCAATAATTTTTAGATTTTTATGCTTTTCAATAACTTCATGAGCAAATTGTAAAAACAATGGATTCCAAGCATCATCAGCATCTAAAAAAACAACATATGACATTTTTGCAATAGCAATACCCGCATTACGAGCTACAGAAACCCCTTGATTTTGTTGTTTGATTAAATTGACTTCTGGATATTTTTGATCGATGAGCAGTGCTATATCATCATTAGAACCGTCATCAATTAAAATGATTTCAAAATTTTTAAAAGTTTGATTCAAAACAGAATCTAGACATCTTTCGATGTACTTTCTTTTTTTGTAGTAAGGGATGATTACTGAGAACATTGGTTGATATTTTTTTATACAATTTGGAAGTTGCTCTTTTACTTGATCTAATTATCTTCTTACTAATTTATTTTTGCACAATATTTCTTATTAGTATCAGTTTTTTTTCAATCTTCTACTTTTCTAAACTTCGTTCTAAATAAGAACTCCTATATTTCTTTATTTCCTGATATTTCAAAATCGGATAAGTTATAATTTTCAGCGAAGCTATTACATTAACTTTAGAAAGTTGTTGAAGTGCATATTTCACTATATTACTTAAACAACGGGAATAATCGCTTCTAATATCATGCATTATATTAACTCTATTAATTTCAACAATTCTATTTTGAAAATCAGCTGACATTGCTCCTTTTCTTTCTTCTCTGCAATGATGTATGTAGATACCTGGAACAATAATATTGGTAAAACCAAATTTCCTCAGCCTTCCTATGAAATTAACATCTTCTCCGTAGTGATAAAAAGCTTTGGAAAAAAGCCCCCCTAAATAAGTAATGCGCTCCATCTTAATTAGCCATGCTGCAGCATTGATAAATCCAGGTTCATAATATGCCTTTACATTTCCTAAGGTATGATCAGAAATGTAATTTTTACAAGTTTTTGAATTGATATAGCCTTCAAAATTGCTATCTAATAAATCACCTTTCTCATTTAAATGTATTGGAGAAACTACTCCAACATTATCTATCAGTTGGGACACTTTAATCAATTTAAAAATCGTATCTTGATAACTTACCGTATCCTGATTCAATAAATAAATAAACTCTGCATTATCTTTTTTAGCAATCTCATATCCTAAATTATTAGCACCTCCAAAACCTAAATTTTCTTTTTTCTCAATTAATCTCACAAATGGAAACTCATCTTTAATGATTTGTACTGTTTTGTCAGTAGAATTATTATCAACTACTAAAATAGTAAGATCTAAATTCGGTTCCTCAATCGTTGATAGACATTTTCTTATCCATTTTTCACCATTATAGGTTACTATGATACAATAAACTTTATGCATATCTATAATTATATGTTGTACTTAATAATCGTTTAGAAAAAGAAGCTATATTAATACTCAACCCTACCGCAATGATTTTAATTTTCCTTCTAATATTTTATATATAGCTTGTTTTTCTTTTTGGTTAAGTAAAGTTATATAACAAGAAGCAATAGCTATAATAAATGCAGAACCTGAGTGAAATATTATTGACGAAAATTTATTAGTGATTATAATATTTAAATGTGAGTTAATGATGTAAATAAAAATAATAATTGTGGCTAAAAAAATAATAGGCAATATAACTTCTTTATAAAATTCACTAATATTAAGATTAATTAAATTTTTTAAAAAAAAAATTCTACAGAGTAATGCTATAAATGTAATACATATACTTATAATGAATACAGTATATGGTACATTTAAAAATTTAAGTGCTAAATAAGAAAAAGGTAAATTCAGGAATAATAATATTCCTAATACAATCTGATAATTTTTAATTTTACCGCTTGCATGTACTATAAATCCTAACGGATTAGAAATTGTATCAATTAAGATATTTATGAATGTAAGTTTAACAAAAACCAAAGTTTGAATAGGGTAATGCTTTAACCAAATATCAAAAATATTTTCCAAAGACACCAAAATTGGGAATGCTATTATTAACATTAAACCAAATGAAAATTTTGCACTTTGTTGCATCAGTTTTATAGAACTGCTAATTTCACCCGATGCATATTTTTTAACAATTTGTGGATTTACTGCATTTTGAAAGCTAGAAACAAAGCTTAAAACAATACCTTGTACTTGCATTGCAATTCCATAAGCAGCATTAATTACTGTTCCATAGAATGCATTTAATAATAAGTTTACTCCTTGGTTTTTTGAAACAACAGCAACATTTGTAAAGAGATTCCAGCCCATAAACGAAATCATGGTTTTAAAATATGAAGAATCAAAATAGTATTTATAGTGACTTTCACTAAGATGCTTTCTACAATATATCCTATAAATCATTCTTATAATAAAAGAAGATATAAAGAGTAAACTAGAATACAAAATTAATTTATCATATTGAACTATTACTAGACAATAAAGAATAATTAGTTTAAATAAAATCTCTAAAAAACTAATATAAGCATATACATTAAATTTTTCATGTGCTGATATTAGAGCATTATAAGGCACTTGTATAATACTAAAAAAAGAAGTAAGAACCGAGAACTGAAATACAATATTAACGGCATACATTCGATGTTTTGGCAAATTTAATTTGTTGTTTATATACCATAGCCCAATAGTCTCTAATAATAAAACTATAAGTAAACCTATTAAAAAATGAATTGTTACTGTTGTACTAAAAGTTTTTTTAATTTGTATTTTATCTTTTTTTCCTAAATCATATGACAGAAATCTCTGCGTTGCTTGAGACATCGAACCGTTTAGAAAGCCAAATAAAGAGACAAACCCTCCCACAATGTTGTAGGTCCCATAATCTGTAATTCCTAAAGTATTCAGGACTACACCCGCTGTAAAAAGACTTACTCCCATATTAAGGAACATTCTCAGGTAGAGGAAGAGGGAGTTTTTGGCAATATTTTTAGTAGAAGACATCTTGTCGTTATTTTATTAAGGCAGGGTTTGCAATAGCGTCAATATGCTTGTTCTGTTCATTGGTTAAAGATCAATCATTCCCAAACAAATCCCTCGTATAAACCTTTTCTTCCACATCCGCGAGTTCAGGTGCTTTGCGGTTGGAGATGATGACATCACACTCCTTTTTAAAGCTTTCCAAATCTTTGGTCACGCGGGAACCGAAGAAGGTTTCTTCTTCCATTACAGGTTCGTACACCACCACTTCCACGCCTTTGGCTTTGATGCGCTTCATCACGCCCTGGATCGCTGAAGCCCGGAAATTGTCGGAACCGGATTTCATAATCAGGCGGTACACCCCCACTTTCTTGGGTTTTCTCGCAAGCACCGAATCGGCGATAAAATCTTTGCGGGTGCGGTTGGCATCTACAATGGCCTGAATGATATTGTTCGGCACGCTATCGTAATTGGCCAACAGCTGTTTGGTATCTTTGGGAAGACAGTAGCCGCCGTACCCAAAAGACGGATTGTTGTAATGCGAACCAATGCGGGGATCCAAACCTACACCTTCGATAATCTGCCGGCTGTCGAGCTGATGCGTCTGGGCATAACTGTCGAGTTCGTTGAAATACGCCACCCTCAATGCAAGATAGGTATTGGAGAAGAGTTTAATCGCTTCGGCTTCTGTGGAATGGGTAAATAACACCGGAATGTCTTTTTTGATCGCCCCTTCTTTGAGGAGTTCCGCAAAAATTGCTGCTCTTTCGCTCTGTTCGCCAATGATGATTCTCGAAGGATATAAATTATCACACAACGCCTTTCCTTCCCGCAAGAATTCGGGGGAAAAGATGATGTTCTGAAAATCCAGTTTCTTTTTTAAATCTTCAGTAAAGCCCACCGGAACCGTTGATTTGATGATGACCACAGCTTGCGGTCGGTATTTTTTAACGTCAGCAATCACCGTTTCCACACTGCTGGTGTTGAAGTAATTGGTCTTGGGATCGTAATCCGTCGGAGTCGCCACGATGACATAATCGGCATTTTGGTACGCTTCAAGTTGATCAGTAGTGGCTTTGAATTGTAAAGGTTTATTTTGAAGAAAATCACTGATTTCCTGATCCTCGATCGGCGATACCTGTGCATTGAGCATCGCGACTTTTTCAGGAACAATGTCCAGCGCCACCACCTCATGGTGCTGCGCGAGTAAAAGGGCATTGGAAAGCCCTACATATCCTGTTCCTACAATGGTTATTTTCATTGGATTATAATTTTGCGTCTGCGTGTTGCAGGATGCCTTTCACATCATACACCACTGCATTGTCTTTAAGGCTGAGCTTAAGGTCGAGGTTGAGGAATTCGTTGTGGGCTACTCCGAGGACTACTGCATCGTATTTCTCGATGGATGCTGAGGTGCTTTCCAGCTGCGCGGCGGAAAGAGATTCCTCGCTGCGCCCGGAATGACAGGGTAGAGTATTATAACAGGTCAATCCGTACTCATGTTTTACTTCTTCCGGTTTTGCCCAGGGGTCGTAAATGGTGACCTTCATGCCGTAGTCTTTCAATGCGGCTACAACATCTACAATCTTGGTATTGCGGACATCCGGACAGTTTTCTTTAAACGTTATTCCCAGCATCAGCACTTCGGCACCATTGACCGCAATGTCTTTTTTGATCATGGCTTTTACAACCTGAGAGGCGACATAGGCGCCCATGGAATCGTTCATGCGTCGTCCCGCTAAGATGATCTCGGGATGATAGCCAAACTCCTGCGCTTTCTGCGCCAGATAATAGGGATCCACGCCAATGCAGTGTCCACCCACAAGGCCGGGTTTAAAGGGAAGGAAATTCCATTTGGTGCCGGCTGCTTCCAGCACATCATGGGTATTGATGTCCATGAGGTTGAAGATCTTCGCCAGTTCATTCACAAACGCGATATTGATGTCGCGCTGGGAGTTCTCAATGACTTTTGCAGCTTCGGCTACTTTAATGGTGGGTGCCAAATGCGTACCGGCGGTAATTACCGATTTATATAAAGCATCAACAATTTTTCCAATTTCAGGGGTGGATCCTGCCGTGACTTTTAGTATTTTTTCAACGGTATGCTCCTTATCGCCCGGATTTATGCGTTCCGGAGAATAACCGGCGAAAAAATCCTCGTTAAATACGAGGCCGGAGGTTTTTTCTACGACTGGAATGCAATCTTCCTCGGTCGCACCAGGGTAAACGGTGGATTCATAAACTACGATATCACCTTTTTTCAAAACCTGTCCCACCGTTTCACTGGCTTTTATTAAAGGAGTAAGAACCGGGCGGTTATTTTTATCCACCGGTGTTGGGACAGTAATTATGTAAATGTTGGCATCTGCTATATCCTGCATCTCACTGGAACAAAAAAGTCCTTTTTCGTCGAATGTCGGATTGGAGGTAACCAGAGCAGATTTCAATAACTCGTCGGAAACTTCCAAAGTGTCATCATGTCCGCTATTAAGCTCCTCCACTCTTTTTCGGTTAATATCGAAGCCGACGACCGGATATTTTGTGGCGAAGAGACGGGCTAAAGGCAGGCCTACATATCCTAAGCCGATTATTGCGATTTTGTAATTCATCAGTATTGTCAGTTTGCAAGCAAATTATATCTTGAAAAAAAAATTAAGGTGCTTAAAAAAAGTGGTGCAAAAGTACGCATATTTTTTTTTAAACAAATTTTTCGTGCTATTTGTTTACTTTTTTTTAAAATTATTATGTTAAATCAAATATATAAGAGGGAAATGAAAACCAGAAAAAACAGTGATTTAGCAGGCAAAAAATCTGCACGGTTTGCCACAGTTCTAATAATCTCATATAGCATGTCGGTTTTCTTCAACATCTTTTCTCTAAAAGCTGCATCACTGATATTTCAGGCCGCAAGCTTCTTGCAATATTTATCTGAGATTATCCCAATACCAACTCACCGCTTCTTTCAGACCGGATTTAATATCATGAGAAGGATGATACCCGAGAAGATTTTTTGCCTTTTCCACGGAGGCCAAGGAGTGCGGAATGTCACCCACACGATTAGGGCCATGAATGCTTTCAATGTGCGAAATTTCCGGATCGTAAAGCGATAAAAACTCCTTTAGATAGTCAATCAGCATATTTAAAGTGGTACGGTCACCCACCGCCGTGTTGTATACTGTATTGACCGCCTTTGGATTCTCAGAAGAAAGGGCCAGCGCGTTCATTTGAATTACATTATCAATATAGGTAAAATCACGCGAAAAATCACCCGTACCATTGATGACAGGGCTTTCGTGGTTCATGAGTTGGATAACAAACTTCGGAATGACCGCCGCATAGGCACCCTCAGGGTTTTGGCGCCGACCGAAAACATTGAAATAGCGCAGACCGATCGTTTCAAGACCATAAGTTTTGCTGAAAACATCTGCATATAGCTCATTCACATATTTGGTAATGGCATAGGGAGAAAGTGGTCTCCCAATAACGTCTTCCACTTTAGGCAGGGCTTCCGAATCGCCATAGGTAGAAGAACTGGCAGCATAGACAAACCGTTTTACTTTGGCGTCGCGTGCCGCAACCAACATATTGAGGAAGCCTCCAACATTCACATCGTTGCTCGTAATAGGATCATTAATCGAGCGCGGAACCGAACCGAGAGCCGCCTGGTGTAAAATATAATCCTGTCCGTCCGCGGCTTTTTGGCAGGTCTCCAAGTTGCGGATATCACCTTCAATAAGTACGAAGTTAGGATCAGCCTTTAAATGGTCGATATTATGATGAAAGCCTGTGGAAAAATTATCCAAACAGCTCACTTGAACTCCCTGCCCAATAAAATATTCGCATAAATTGGAGCCGATAAAACCGGCTCCGCCCGTTATTAAAATCTTTTTATTAGTTAAATCCATTTTCTCCAAAATTTTACTTTTTCTTCTTCATGCGTGTAAGAATAGTACCCATAGCCATACCGTTTACCATATCGTGTATTTTCTGGTTTTACGCCGTTGAGAACAAATGCTAAGTTTTTGATTCCATTTTCCTTTTGGAAGCCATCAGCGAAAGTTATCATCTCTTTTTCAGTAAAATCTGATTTTACGGCGTAAAGTACGACATCTGAATTTTCAACCAGATGTAGAGTATCACTCACGAGCATCACCGGCGCGGAATCAAGAACGACATAATCGTAGCGACCTTTTAGATAGTCAATAAGGTTATCGAACTTGGTCATATCCAAAAGATCGTTAGGATTTGGAGCTATTTGTCCACTAAAAAAAACATCCAGGTTGTCATTGACTTTAGAAGGTATGATAAACGAATTGGGATCAGTATCTTCAGAGACCAGAAAATCGGTTAAACCAATATTTTCACCCGAAATGAAACGATGCAGTTGTGGATTTCTAATGTCCGCGCCCACCACGATAACTTTGTTTTTACCAGCAAGCGTTAACGCTAAGTTCATTGAAATGGTGGTCTTTCCTTCGCCTTTCACGGACGAGGTGACCAGAATTACGCCGCCGTGTGCCTGTTCTTTAGCACGCAGCACATATTTGAGATTGGACGCTAAGATACGGAAGGATTCGGCGAAAACTGAAAAATCATTCGGGTGTACCATCATAATTTCCTCTTTATGGAAAGGAATCTCTGCGACGACAGACGCTTCAGGTATTTGGTTCAAGATATGAAGCTTGGAATGTACCCTTGTATCCAAAACATTTGCTCCAACAAGAAATAAAAGAGGAAGTAAAAAACCTGCAGCTAATGCACCGTAGACAATTTGAGTGCTATTTGGTTTGACCACTCCTGTTGTGTAAGCTGGATTGACAATTTTCGCTTTAGGAGCTGTGACGGCAAGTGTAATGGCATTTTCTTCTCTTTTCTGCAGTAGGTAAAGATAAAGCTGTTCTTTCAGATTTTGTTGTCGGTCAATACTACGAAATATCTTTTCCTGAGTTGGAAACTTACTGATATTCCCTTTTGCGATATTCAGCTGGCCCTTTGCTTGGGCCACTTGGAGCTGCAATGTTTCCTTTGATTCCATCAAATTTTGACGGATGAGATTCTTTAGAGAAGCGATCTGCTTATTCATTTCGATTACGGCAGGATTTTCCGGCGTTGCTTGTTTCAAAACCCTGTTCCGGTTAATAACAAGATTGTTATACTCAGAAATGGCAGTTTCAGAACCTGCGGGAAGGCCCATTCCGGAAGGGATGAGTTGGTTTCCTGCGCTTGCGGCCAAAACTGAATTAATTAAATCCAGCTGCATCGTATTGGTAAGAATGGCTTTTGTATTTTCTTCGACATTTGTCAGGGAAATACCCGCCTGAGCTTCCAAATCCGTAATCTGGTTGGTGCGTTTGAATGTTTCTTTTTCGCCTTCAATACCAGACAGATCATCAGTAATAATAGCCAGACGATCATTGATAAAGTTTTGGGTGTTCTGGGCCTCCTGATTTTTATCGTTAATCCCGTCAATAATATACTGTTTAGAAAGCTCGTTTAATATATCTTCAGATTTTTGAGGTGTAGGACCTACAAAGGAAAGCTCCATCAGCAAACCTTTTTCAGGAGGTAATGAAACGCTGATTCTATTTTCCAGATTGGCGATAGCATTTCCCAGGGAGCGGAAAACAACCTTTAACGGTGAATTTAAAGTAAAGCCAGGTTTCGCATCTAGTTGTACTGTTCCAAAGTTTAATCTGACGGGACTACCAAAGCCGTAAACTTTGTCGGAATCGCTAAGCTTATACGAATTTTTACCTACGGGTGTTACGATGAAGCTGGTTTCCCGAAATGTAGAAGTATTATCGAGAGTTATAATCTTACCATTTAAAGGGGAGTCAGCATAAAGTTCAATTTCTTTGATGGTTCCAATACTAAAAAAACTAACATTTAGGCCAAGATTTTTTGCCACTTCAGTTAGGATCGGCTTTGAAACAATAATTGTCGTTTCTCCCTGAAGCTCGGCATCACCACTTATTCCCACTCCTAAGGTTTTAAGATCACTTAAAGCCGCAGTACTGTTTCCTTTGGTTTCCTGAAGTTTTAGGGAGGTAGTTGTGTAATACTGAGGTTCTGCGTAGCGAAGATAAATTTTTGCAGCAGCATAGAATAGAGCCATGCTTAAAAGAAACCAAGGCCAATAGCGGAAATATTTCCCGATTTCCTTTTTAATATTGATAGGCTGTACCGGCTTTGAAAGCGAAGAATTTTCCAGAAGTTCCATAGCCAGTATTATCGGGTTAAGGTAAGAATTAAGGTGACAAGACCAAGGGCTACACCACCGTATCTGATCCACTGCTCGACGGCGGAATTGGTTTTGACAGCTACCTGTTTGTTTTTATCCGGCTCCACATAGAGAATATCATTTTGTTGGATATAGTAATAAGGTGAGTTCACAATAGAAGCTTCAGAAAGGTCTAAGGAGACCACCTTATCTTTTTCATCCTGCTCAGAATAGCGAATCAATTTCACGTTGGTTCTGTTGGCATCATAAGTGGCATCACCCGCAAGAGCCAATGCCTGGAAGATATTGAGCTTTTCAGTGGTACTGGTCCTTTGACCGGGACTATTCACTTCACCCAAAACGCTGAAATTAAAATTGGCCAGGGTTACGGTAACCATGGGATCTGTAAGATAACGAAGTAAACGGTTTTCCAAGTCCTGCTGGAGCTGTTTTTTGGTCATGCCTTCGCAATAAATAATCCCTAAAACAGGGAAGGTAATGGTTCCTTCAGAGGTAACCATATATTCAGCTGGACTTATTACTTGATTTGTACCCGCATCACCAGAACTAGCAGAACTTGTTCTGGACATCGTAGAAATATTAAAGGGCCGCACTGCAATTTCGTCTAATGCAGATACCAAGATTTGCAATCTGTCGCCTTCCTGAATATGGAGGCCTTCATATTTCGCTTTCGAAACTTCCTGCTCGAAATTATCATTGGAAAGGTAAACAACATTTTCTTTAGGTTTGCAGGAATGTATAAAAATAGCGAATATAATAAATACCGTTACGTATTTCTTCATTTTTGTGTTTTTCGACTCAGTATAAAATTTGGAAGTTGTTAAACGTCTAAAGATTTACCTATCTATTATTTCTTATATAATAATTAACCCCAACACTTAACTGTCGGTTATAGGTTACCCCATTGGTATTGTTGGGATAAACTTTTGAAAATCCGCGGTCAAACCTTAGTACGGCTTCTAAGTCATCGGTTACGCGGGCACCAGCACCTACCGATAGACCAATTCCAATATTATTTAATTCGTCATCGTGATTAAATTTAAAATGATCAGCATCATAAAGCGCACTCACTTGCCTATCCTCTCTTACTAAGAACTCCACACGTGGCCCTAAAAAAACAAAATAATCACTTAAATTATTGTTTGGGTGGAAAAAATATTTAATATAAAGCTGCGCGGCAATATAATCATGATTAAATTTCTGACGATCATATTTACCAACATTTGCTTTGGCATGTTCTCCCTGCATACTATATTCGATCTGCGGCACAAAGAAAAGCCACTCGCCACCACTAATGTCTGATCTTAAAATTGGAATTTCTGCCAGTACCCCCAGAGTACCACCATAACGACCTACGGATCTGTCATGTACATTTACAATTGATCCTCTATGAAAATTTCCGGTAACACCGAATCTTGTTTCACCAGAGTTCTGAGCGCTTAAGGTTATAAAAAGCACAAGTGCAATTATTAAATTTATTTTTTTCATAAGTAGTTTTTTTCAATAGTATGTGTTCCCAGTTTTTAGAAATATCCCGCAAATTAATTAAAAATTTTTGAACTGGAAAGTTTTTTGTAATTTGAATGATTCTCAAAGGCTCATAAAGACAATCATATACTAATTCGTTTTTTATATATTATATTTATGTTACCAATAATTTTAAATAAAAATAATCAGAAATTATTCTTAAAAATATATGAATTTATTTTCCAATTTCACTTAGGGTTTGCTGAATAACTTCATATTCAAAACCCTTTCCTAAAAGGTACTTTATCGTCTTCGATTTTTTCTGGTATTCCTTAAAACCTTTCTGCTTGTAATAATAATCGTGCCAGAGCTTCTTTAAAGTCTTTTCGTAATCAGCTTCATCAATTTCATCGAAACTTTTATTGATCAGCTTTGCCGGTACACCTTTAAATTTCAAATGATTCCGTATTTTATTCCGTCCCCAGGATTTGATATAAAACTTTCCCCGGATATAACTGCGCGTAAAACGTTCTTCATTCAGATAATTTTCCCGCATCAGATAAAGCAGAATTTCTTCCTTTGCCTCGGGCACCAGTAAAAAATCACGCATTTTCTGCTCAACTTCCTGATGGCAACGGTCCTGGTAAACACAGTAATTAACCATCTTCTGTTTGATTTCCAAAAACGTATAAGACTTGTGATCCAAACAGTTATACTACAATTAAATTAAAAAAAATGCTTACTTCTTATCAAACTTAAAATAAAATTTCAAAAAGATCAGCAACTTTTTTTAAAAATTAAACAAGGCCTTTCCTTCCATCATCTTATTGACTTTTTTCCGTACTTCAGCAATGGTTTTTTCATCATTAATATTCATCACCACATCATTGATCAAACCTGCAAGAATTTCCATGTCAGCTTCTTTCAAACCGCGTGTGGTGATCGCTGCCGTACCTAAACGGATTCCCGACGTCGTAAACGCTGATTTATCATCAAAAGGCA
The DNA here is from genome assembly GCF_900114045.1 of Kaistella treverensis. Classification (GTDB taxonomy): domain Bacteria; phylum Bacteroidota; class Bacteroidia; order Flavobacteriales; family Weeksellaceae; genus Kaistella; species Kaistella treverensis. The sequence goes on along the minus strand of NZ_FORQ01000004.1, from coordinate 119,988 downwards.
CCATATTTTTGTTACACGTAATATCAGCTTTCACCAATGCTTTTTCGGTTTCTTTGCCATTAACATTTTTATTCCGCAGGTCCACCAACATCAAATGATTATCCGTTCCACCGCTCACAATATCAAAACCATTGTCAATCATTGCTTGAGCCAACGCACGCGCATTCGCTACCACCTGTTTCATATAAACCAAAAACCTGTCATCAAGCGCTTCCGCAAAAGCCACTGCTTTACCGGCAATCACATGCTCCAGCGGACCGCCCTGAATTCCCGGGAAAACCGCGCTGTCAAGCACCTGGCTCATCATTTTAATATCGCCTTTTGGTGTCTTATGGCCGTACGTATTTTCAAAATCTTTGCCCATCATAATCAGTCCGCCGCGCGGACCTCTCAAGGTTTTATGCGTCGTAGTTGTCACCACATGGCAATGCTCAAACGGAGAACTCAACAGACCTTTTGCAATTAAACCGGCCGGATGTGCAATATCTGCCCATAAAGTCGCTCCCACTTCATCCGCAACTTCACGGAATTTCTTAAAATCCAAGTCACGCGAATAAGCCGAGTACCCCGCAATAATCATTTTTGGCTTTACTTCCAACGCTTTTTGGCGCATCGCCTCATAATCGATCAGTCCGCTTTCTCTTTCCACGCCATAAAAATGCGCATCGTACTGAATTCCCGAAAAATTCACGAAAGAACCGTGCGTTAAATGTCCGCCCATCGAAAGATCCAGACCCAACATTTTATCACCAGGTTTCATGATCGAAAGATAAATCGCAGCATTCGCCTGCGATCCAGAATGCGGCTGAACATTCGCATAATCCACACCGAAAAGTTCTTTCGCACGATCAATAGCCAGATTCTCCACCTCGTCCACGACTTCACATCCGCCATAATAACGTCTGCCAGGATAACCTTCCGCATATTTATTGGTCAAAACGCTACCAACTGCTTTCATCACGTTTTCCGAAACAAAGTTCTCGGATGCAATTAGCTCCACTCCTTGCGTTTGTCGCTGTCTTTCCTGCTCAATAAGGTCAAAAATAGGATCCATTCTTTATCTAATATTTTTTATTTTAATATCAATTTCTCTGAAATTCAAATTTATGGAAATTTTCCTGATTTGTCGTTCTTTCAAAATGTTCATATTCCCCACTTTTGCTTTTTTGAAAAATTACCTGCTTTAAGGGCCAAATTTTTTGAAATAACTTCCATCAATTTATATCCAAAAAATTCCCGGCTATTTGCACCTTTTTTTTAATTTTAAAAAAAGCGGACTTTTATTTAATTAATGAATAAATCATAATTTTGTACACTATGAAAATTGGTGATAAAGTTTCGGTGATCGATGATAATTTAAAAGGAAAAATTACCGCCTTAAACGGCAAAAAAATTACCGTTGAAGATGAACACGGCTTTTCCCACGTTTATAATGAAAATGAAATCGTGCTTCAAAATCCTGAAATTTATAATCAGCTAAAAACTGTTCATAAAGAAGATACTTCAAAATCAAAATCAAAGAAACATCAAAAGAATCCTTTAGTTCTGGATTTACATTTTGAAACCTTCGGAAAGAATTCCGGAAAAATTGATGCTTTTGAGCGGTTATTTTTACAAAAGGAAAAACTGCTGAAAACGCTGGATTTTTGTCGCGAGAATAATTTAAAACGCCTCGAAATCATCCACGGAATCGGCGACGGCGTGCTTCAACAAATGGTTCACGAGGTGCTGGAAAGCCAAACCAATCTGGAGTTTCATAACAAAGAAATACTGCACCATCAGTCTGGTACAGTATTGGTTTATTTTCGTTAAAATAATTTTTTCGCTGCTATTTGGGCAAAAAATTCGGAATTAATTCACGTATTTAAAGCTTGTCGCGTAAAATTTGTCTTTCTTGATTTCGCCGCTCACCACTGCTTTTTTCATGATTTTGCAGTAACCATCGGCAGCGTGTGCGTCACCAAAAGTTTTTTTGTCAAGACCTTCAACGTGGTAAATTTTCCCATCGATTTTCACCGCCATTGCGCAACCTTTATCGGTTTTTACTTTAAACATGCACATTCCGCACGCCGCGTCCACCGTTTGATTCTGAATTTTCTGCGCGAATATCGTCACAGAAAACATCAGCATAAAAATCATAATTAGTTTTTTCATATTGTACTTATTTAATTTTTCTGGTTTAAATTAATGAAAAAATTACCGCTTAAAATGGCATTTTTTTTCATATTTAAATTATTGAAATTTCATTTTCCAAAATCGAAATTTTCCGGCTTATGTCTTTGAAAATTAATTTCCTGACAAAGATATAAATTCTGATTTATCATTCGCAATGACATTGCTCAGCTGACCACAAATCCGGAATTTCGCAAGCCGATTTATTTTAATAAATTTGTGGCTCTAAACATGGAAAATCTCAAACTACTTTTTACCAAAGGCGGCATTCAATACCAGATTCACCGGCAAAAAAACGTGCTCAAAGAAGAAATATTGCTTTGTGGCGAGGAAAATCCGGAAGAATTTTGTGCAGATCAAATCGCGCGGATTTTAAAGCTGCAAAAATTCAAAGAAATAAATGTTATTTCGGCGCTTAACCACTTCACGATGATGCCGGAAGGTTTTTCGCAGCACGACTTCGGTTTTGATTTAATCGCCTACAACGCGCCTGTAGAGAAGGAAAACGAAGAATTGATGTTGGCGCTGAATAAAAAATTTGATGTTCAGTTTTATTACGCTTTTCCGAAAGTTTTCTACCATGAGATAAAATTTCTGGCAATTCCGACGAAATTTAATTTTTCAGGTGAAGAATTTTTGAACAGGATTTCGGTGAAAAATCAGAAAGAAATTCACATCAATTTGTATCATCAGCAATGCGAATTTTTCGCGTTTGATCATAAAAAAATTATACTTTACAATAATTTAGACGTAAATTCCGAAGTAGATTTTTTGTATTTCATCATGTTTACTTTAAGCAAAATCGGTTTTGGCATCGATGAAACTCAGTTTTTCGTCTATGGCGAAACCACTGAAAACGAAACATTTATTTCAGAATTGAAAAAATTCGTGAAAAAGCTCAAAATAAATTTTGATAATATTCCGCAAAAGAATTTTCTTCTTAAATAGTTACCAATTGTTAATTGTGAATGGTTAATGGTTAATGGTTAATTACTAATGATTAAATTTTTTAGCTTTTACAATTAATCGAAAGCATTATCGTTTTAAAACCTTTAAACTACTCACTGTCAACTGACAGCTGATTATTGACAACTATCAACTAAATCCGATGTATCGAATTATAAGCGGCCAGTGGAAAGCCAAACGAATTTCCGCACCGAAAAATTTTACGGTAAGACCAACCACCGATTTCGCTAAAGAAGCGCTGTTCAGCATCCTTGAAAACCGTTACAGAATTGATTTTGCGTCGATTTCTGTGTTGGATTTGTTCGCGGGCATTGGTTCTTTGAGTCTTGAATTTGCATCGCGTGCTTGTAACGACATTACAGCTGTAGAAATGAACGTAAAACATGCGGCTTTCATTAATTCTACGGCCGCGGAGTTGGATATGAGCTTGCAGGTCAGCGTGCAGCGTGCTGATGTTTATGATTATTTGAAGAAAAACCGCAACCGGAAAACCTTTGATTTAATTGTTGCTGATCCGCCGTTTGATACCGACGATAAAAAATACCAGGAATTGCTCTCGCTGGTGTTAAACAATAACTATCTGAAAGAAGACGGAATTTTCGTGCTGGAACATCAAAGCCGAAATTTGCTGCAACATCCCAATTTACTGGATACCAGAAAGTATGGGAACGTGAGCTTTTCTTTTTTTAAAGCTAATGAAACTGCGCCTGCGGAAGAAGAAATTGTAATTGAAGAATAACTTTTTTTAAAGAACTTTCAGCTCCAGATCGATGGAGTTTCCAAAGAATTTTCGGGATATTTTCTCGAAATTTTTGGTGATATCCGAAAGGTAAAACTGGTAAGTCGCTTCGTTATTATCTTTGTTCAGCAAACGGTGTTTTTCCAGAATTACTTTCAATTGGTTCGCCACAATACTCGGCGAATCGATGACGCGCACGCGGTTTCCGTAAAACTGTTTGATTTCATTCAGCAAAAGTGGATAATGCGTACAACCTAAAATCAAAGTTTCGATATTTTTTAATTTACTGTTGCTCAGGTAATTATAAACAATCGCATGCGTGATGGGGTGATTTTTAAAACCTTCTTCAATCGCCGGCACCAAAAGCGGCGTCGCGAGTTCATCAACCTTGATGAATTTATTGTGCTTCCGGATGGTTTTTCGGTAAAGACCGGACGAAACCGTTGCTTTTGTCGCAATTACGCCCACATTGTTATGAATTTCGTAGGAAACTTTTTCCGCAACGGGATTAATAACATCGATGACCGGAACTTTCTGATTCACCAGTTCTAAAACTTCTTTCAGCGCGTTTGCCGTCGCGGAATTGCACGCAATTACAATTGCCTTACAATTTTTTTCGAGCAAAAAAGAGGTAATTTTTGTGGAATAGCCAATAATCGCTTCACGCGATTTTTCGCCGTACGGCAGATGTTTCGTATCACCAAAATAAATCAGGTTTTCCTGGGGTAAAAGCCGTTTAATTTCTTTTGCGATGGTCAGCCCGCCGACACCGGAATCGAAAATACCAATAGGCTGGTCTGCCGAGAGATGACTGAAATCAGGAGTTTTCAAGCGTAAGAATTTTTGCAAAAATACGAATTTACATTGATGCGATAATGTGATGATTTGATGATGTGCAACAAAAGCATGGAAAGGCATTATTTAAAAATGAAAAAAAATGCCCAAAAAGCGGCAAATAAATTCAGGTTTAATTCACATAAAATAAATCACTCGCGATTCCGTCGGCTAAAAACCAGTTTTTTTGCGGTATTCTGAGGTGATTTTCGGAAATTTCTAAAAGTCCGGACTGCAGTTTTTCAGCCGTCACCTTTGTAAAATATTCAAAAAGTTCCGCACTTATTTTTTCTTCTAAAAAATTTAAATCTACGCCCCAGCTTGTCCGCAAACCGATCATCAAAATTTCGTTATACTGGTCCTTTTCGCTTAAAATTTCCGTTTCTTTCGCCAGTTTATTTTGGTTTAAAGTCTGCATATATTGCTGATTATTCGCCACATTCCAGCTTCGTTCTTTTCGTCCGTTATAGGAATGTGCGGACGGGCCGATTCCCAAGTATTCGCCATATTTCCAGTACGCGGAATTATGTTTTGAATGAAACCCTGGCTTTCCAAAATTTGAAATTTCGTAATGTTCAAAACCGTTTTTTTTCAGAAATTCAGTCATGAAAAAAAATTCCTGATGCTGGTCGGTTTCTTTTGGTGCCGCTACTTTTCCCTGAGAAATCCAGGCATTTAAAGCGGTTTTCGGCTCCACTGTTAGCGCATAGGAAGAAATATGCGGTACCTGAAGTTCAATCGTTTTTTCCAGATTTTGCTTCCAGATTTCTACATTAGAAGTTGGTGAACCGTAAATTAAATCGATGCTGATATTTTCAAAACCAAAATCTTGCGCTCTTTTGATAGAATCTTCAGCTTCACCGGCGTTGTGTGCGCGGTTCATCAATTTCAAATCGTCATTAAAAAAACTTTGCGTGCCGATGGATAAACGGTTAAAAGGTGTTTTTGCTAAACCTTTCAGAAATTCCGAATTCAAATCATCGGGATTTGCTTCAAGCGTTATTTCTATTTTTTCATCGAAAGAAAAATACTTCAAAACTTCATCGATTAGCGACTGTAATTCATCAACACTTAAAAGCGAAGGCGTTCCGCCGCCAAAATACAGAGATTTTAAATTCTGGTTTTCAAGCTCGTTTTTTCTCAGAAAAATTTCCCTTTTCAGCGCGGAAACCATTTCATCTTTATACTTTAAAGAAGTTGAAAAATGAAAGTTACAGTAACTGCATTTTTGTTTGCAGAACGGAATGTGAAAGTAAATCAAGGCTGAAATTTAAACTTTAGAAAATCGAAAAAAAATGCCCGAATAGCGGCAAATTTTTAATAACGATAACCTCTGGTATTGATAAAATTATCGAATTTATAACCGATGCTGATCATAAAACTGCTGCCCGCATATTGCTGAATGTCCGACATACCAAAATTATAGCTCGCACCGAAAAAGAAACGGTTTACGGTGGCTTTAACCACCGGTGAAAGGGCTAAAGTTTGGTTACCGAATTTATTCAGTCCGCTGCGGAAACTTGCTCCGGCGGAAAATGAATTTTCATCGGATTGCGCGGTCGCCATCAAATTGATGTCCACAAAGCGCGAAGAATTGGTATTTAAATTAAGCAAAACCGAAGGACTGATATAAAAACCGTCGCTTAAGTAATAATCGTAACCCGCGTTTAATAAATATTTCGTTGGTTCCGGCTCGATTCCGTTGACAATCGGAATATCGTTGCTCAAAGCAATATCGTTGATGGAAACTCCACCGAAAAAATTGTGGTAAGTTACGGCAAGTCCGAGATTAGCATAAATCAGAAAAATGGAATCCGCGGTTAAGAGTGGATCTCCAGGATCGGCTGGATTCAGCATACTCAAGTCAAAATTCATATTATAAAAATTGACATTGGTACCGAAAGAGAACTGGTTTGCACGTTCGCCATCATCATCCAACGGAATAAAATACGACGCACCTGCAGAAATGCCGGTTGAAGAAATTGGACCGTTTTGATCCTTAAAAAATGACAAACCCGCTCCCACACGATCGAAAACGTTGGCATTAAGCCCGATGGACTGTACGTTTGGCGATTGCTCGAAATTTGAAAACTGTTTTTGGTAATTTAAATTCAAAACCACATCATCAGTCTTTCCGTAAAGTGCCGGATTAAATAGAAAATCCCCGTCTAACAAATATTGCTGATAATACGGCAGGGTTTCCTGGCTTTTTCCGGTCGCGAAAAAAACGAGGGTGAAAAATAAAAAACCAAATTTTTTCATGCTAAAAGGCTGAATTTTCATCAAATATAAAAAAAGTTTGGTGACTTAGGATTCTAAATATTTGCGCCATTTTTGTAAAGCGTCTTCCATGTCTTTAGGCATGGGACTTTCGAAATACATTTCTTTTTTTGTGGTTGGGTGAATAAACCCTAAGGTATGCGCGTGCAGCGCGTGACGTGGCAGAACTTCAAAAACATTTTTGATGAACTGCTTGTATTTCGGCAGATTTATTCCCTTTAAGATCTGGTGTCCTTCATACCGTTCGTCATTAAACAATGTATGACCAATATGCTTAAAATGTGCACGGATTTGGTGCGTACGCCCGGTTTCAAGCTTACATTCCACCCAGGTCATATAGCGGAAACGCTCCAAAACCTTATAGTGCGTTACAGCGTGCTTACCTAAACTTCCGTCTTCGAAAACCGCCATCTGCATCCGGTTTTTCAGGTGGCGCCCAATATTTCCGGTAATCGTTTCTGAATCTTCTTCCAGATTTCCCCAGACAAAAGCCCAATAAAGTCTTTTTGTTGTTCGGTCAAAAAACTGTTTCGCCAGAAAACTTAAAGCATATTCGTTTTTCGCGATGACCAAAAGTCCGGACGTATCTTTATCGATTCGGTGAACCAGTCCTACCCGATCTAAATCCGATTTCAGTCCGTTTTTTTCAAAATGGAAAGCTAACGCATTCACCAAAGTTCCGTCATAATTCCCGTGTCCCGGGTGAACCACCATTCCCGGATCTTTGTCAACCACCACCAAATCGTCATCTTCGTAAACGATATTAATGGGAATATCCTGTGGAATAATAAGATTTTGCCGCGGCGGATGTGTTAAAAGAACCGAAATTTCGTCGCCGGGCTTTACTTTATAATTCTGCTTCACTGCAGTTCCGTTCACCACGACATTTCCCGCGCGGCAAGTCTGCGAAATTTTATTTCGCGAAGAATTTTGCCGGAAAATCTGCAAATATTTATCGATTCTTAAAGGCGCCTGACCTTTGTCTACTTTCAGCGAAAGATGTTCAAAAAGTCCTTCGGCTTCCGTTTCGGTTTCCGGACCAATCAGCTCTTCATCTGAAAAATTTTCGTTCTCGTCTATCATCATTAATTATAAAGATAAAGCTCCAACATTTAGTTGAAGCTTTAGAATTTTTTAAGGAATTTTTATTACTCCACCACGACTTTTTTGGCTTTCGCTTTTTCTTCGGTTTTTGGTACCATAGATTTTGGCGTGGTAGTTTTAGGGTCTGTTGTTTTCGGTTTTGTCTCCGTAGTTGTTTTTGGCGTCTCCACTTTCGGAGCTGTTTCCGCCGGGATTGTTGGTCTTGGAACCTCCTGTGACGGTTCACGTCTTTGTGGTGCCGGCGGAATATAATCTGCTCCCTCGTCGATATAAACCGGTGCATTCATATCGATTTTAATTCGGTACATCGATGTGAGTTCCGAAATTTTTCTGCCCATTTCAGCCGGAGTTTTTTTACTCGCCCAGATATCCATCTGCATTCCCTGGTCACGCACATCTCCCGGCGCCGGATCCTGGAAATACACAATATCAGATTCATCACCCACGCCATCTTCATATTCTACAAGACCAACTTCGAAAAGATTTTGTTTAATAATCGCTTTCGCTTCCTGCACCGTCAGTCCAACTACATTTGGAATGGTAATATTTCGCTGCGGACCTGCGCCAATAACCAAGTCAACCGAAGAAAATCGCGGCAGCAAAGCGCCAGGTTTAATGGAATTTCCATTGTATAAAAGTCGTAAAACCGCATCACGCTGAATACTCGGTTCATAAATCGTATCGCCAACCTTCAAGCCAACCTGCTCTAACTGTCGGAAAGCTAGGCCTTTATAACGGTCTAGAACATCCGGCACGGAAACCTGCGCGTAAGTTCTTGGGTTTACTTTCAGTACAATGGTTCTGCCGTCTTTTACACGCGAACCCGCGGAAGGATAAATCTGCAAAACTTGAAAAGGTCGGTATTTTGGGTCATATTTAAAGCTGTCTACTTCATATTCCAAACCAGAATCGTCCAAAATTTTAATCGCTTCGTGCACAGAACGGTTCATCACGTTCGGCACCGGAATTTCTTTGCCATGATTGGTATGAACTTCCAACCACCGGAAAGTAAGCCAAACCAATCCTACGAAAACTGCTGCCGCTACCAGCAAATTAACCAGAACTTTCCAATGGAAAAGCGATTTTAGCATATTTTTGAGTCTTTATTTAATAAGTGCAAATATATAAAATAATCTTTTCCGTAACTGCGGAAAGTTTTCAGGACGCTTACTAAGCGCAGACGGTTGGAAATAATTATCTTTGTCTAATAAAGTATTTCCATGATTTTATCAATGACCGGCTTTGGCCGAAGTGAAGGCGTTTTCGAAGGTAAAAAGATTACCGTAGACTTGAAATCGCTGAACAGCAAATCATTTGACCTCAACATAAAAATTCCGTTTCGATACAAAGAAAAAGAATACGAACTCCGCAAATTATTGAACGACCGGGTACAGCGCGGAAAAGTAGATTGCTACGTCAACGTAGAATCGCTGAGTGAAGTTTCTGAAACCACAGTGAACGAAACTTTGGTAAAATCTTACATGGCAGAACTGAAAAAAATAGCCGCAGACGGGCCAGAATTTGAATATCTGAAAATGGCGATCCGCATGCCCGATGCAATCGCATCAAAATCCGAAGACTTAACCGAAGAAGAATGGAATTTCCTTGTGAAGCTTGTAGAAGAAGCTTTGGAAAATTTCGGAAAATTCCGCCAAACAGAGGGTAAAATTTTACAGGACGAGCTCACGCGAAATATTGATAATATAGAAACTTATCTCTCGCAGGTGGAACCGTATGAAGGAATCCGGATGGAAGGGGTAAAAGAACGTTACCGCAAATCGCTCAGCGAATTTGACCAGCTTGATGAAACGCGTTTTTACCAGGAAATGGCGTATTACACCGAAAAACTGGATATCGCCGAAGAAAAAGTGCGTCTTGCGCAACACCTTAAATATTATAAGGAAGTGATGCAGCAGGAAAATTTCAACGGGAAGAAACTCGGTTTTATTTCTCAGGAAATCGGGCGCGAAATCAATACACTTGGTTCTAAAGCCAGCCACGCGGAAATTCAGAAACTTGTCGTCATGATGAAAGACGACCTGGAAAAAGTAAAAGAACAAACTTTAAACGTGCTTTAAAGGCATTTTTTTTCGTTTTACATAAAATAGATTTTAATTAAAAAATACCGTTTGAAAGAAAAAGTAATCATATTTTCAGCACCTTCCGGCAGTGGAAAAACAACTTTGGTTAAACATTGCCTTTCGCGCTTTCCGGAGCTCGCCTTTTCCATTTCGTGTACAACGCGCGCTGCAAGAGGAACTGAAGAAAACGGCATCGATTATCATTTTATCACCACCGAAGTTTTCCGCCGGAAAATCGGTGAAAATGCTTTTGTGGAATTTGAAGAAGTTTATACCGATAAATTTTACGGAACTTTAAAATCCGAAGTTGAAAGAATTTGGGCTGAAGGAAAAACCGTAATTTTCGATGTGGATGTGCAAGGCGGAATTTCATTAAAAAAATATTTCGGCGAAAAAGCACTTTCCGTTTTCATCATGCCGCCGTCGGTTGCAGATCTGGAACTTCGCTTAATCGCGCGCGGAACCGACGATATGGAAACCATAAAAATGCGTGTGGAAAAAGCGACGGAAGAAATTTCCTTCAAAGACGACTTCGATGAAATTGTAGTAAACGACCAACTGGAAGTCGCAAAACATAAAGTAGAGCAACTGCTGCAAAATTTTCTGAACTCATGAGAATAGCAATAATAGGTGCAGGTTGGGTTGGCAGTAAACTGGCAGACTATCTGACTAAAAAAAATTACCACCTCATCGCCACCACTACTTCGGCGGACAAAATTTTGCCTTTGCAAAAAGTCGCGAGTGAAGTTCATTTGTTAAATTTTGCACAAAATCCGGATTTCAGCGTTTTGGATTCCGTTGATATGGCCATTTTCAGCATGCCGATTTCCCGCAATTCCTGGTTTGAAGGTTTTCAAACACTCGAAACTCAATTCCCGAAAACTTTACTTTTCAGCTCCACTGGGATTTATCCGCAGGAAAAAGAAGTTTTCACCGAAGAAAACACCGGAAATTTACGGACAGACATCAGCGCAGCGGAAACTTTGGTCAGAAATCAATATCCACAGACCAATATTTTGCGTTTGGGTGGTTTAATGGGCGCAGACCGCTCCCTGAAAAACATCTATAAAAACCGCGAACCTGAAAACCCGGACAAAGCCTCAAATTATATTCATTACGAAGATATTTTGGCGGTGGTGGAGCTTTTCATTAATACCGAAAGAAAAAGTGAAACCTATAATTTGGTCGCGCCGGAACATCCAACAATCGCCGAAATCTTAGATCCGGAAAAAACCAAAAAAACCACCGAGAAGCAGCGAATAATTTCCTCGGAAAAATTAATCCGCGATTTCAACTATCAATTTATTCATCCAAATCCGAAAAATTTTTAAATACCATGAGCACCGAAAATTTAAATAAAGCCAAAGCCAATCTTCCCGTTCGCGGATTTCTGAAAATTGATGACCTCATCATTCCGCAAGGCGACGATTTGGTGCAGGCGATTCTGGACCTTAAAAAAGAAAAAAACGCCGTTATTCTGGCACATTATTACCAGCCGCCGGCGATTCAGGATATTGCAGATTATCTTGGCGATTCCCTGCAGCTCGCGCGTGCCGCAAAAGATACCGATGCAGATATGATCGCTTTTTGTGGCGTACACTTTATGGCAGAAGCCGCGAAAATATTAAATCCAACTAAAAAAGTAGTTCTTCCCGACACGCAAGCCGGTTGTTCGCTTGCAGATGGCTGCAGCGGCGAAGGTTTACGTGCAATGCGCGCGAAACATCCCAACGCACTGATCGCGACTTACATCAACTGCAACGCGGAAACCAAAGCAGAATCTGATATTATCGTGACGAGTTCCAATGCAGAGACCATCATCCGTTCTTTACCCACGGATCGACCGATTATTTTTGCGCCGGATAAAAATCTCGGTAGATTTCTCATGAAAAAAACCGGCCGCGACATGATTTTGTGGGACGGCACCTGCATCGTGCACGAAGCTTTTTCCATGGAAAGAATCGCGCAGCAGCTCGCTGAAAACCCACACGCAAAACTCATCGCGCACCCGGAAAGCGAAAGCGCCGTGCTGGATCTCGCACATTTCGTCGGTTCCACTTCCGCACTGTTGAATTTCGTGGAAAAAGATGATGCACAGGAATTTATCGTCGCCACCGAAGAAGGCATTTTACACGAAATGAAAAAACGCGCGCCACACAAAAAACTCATGCCCGCGCTGGTTTTCGACGAATCCTGCAACTGCTCCGAATGTTTTTACATGAAGAGAAACACGCTTGAAAAGCTTTATTTATGCATGAAATATGAACTTCCGGAAATTACGATGGACGAAGAACTTCGCCTCAAAGCATTGAAGCCCATCGAAAAAATGCTGGAACTTTCCACCACCATCAAATAAAAATTCGGGCTTAAAAGGGCAAATTTTTTGGGCAATCTTTTTTGCCTTTCTTTGCTCTTCGCAAAAAAAAGCCGGGCTGTCCGTTGCAATTCCTCCCCCGAATATTCGGGGTCCGGGATTTCCACTTCCATCACTATTGCGTGCTAACGCATAGGTTGAAGGATGGAGATGAAAAATAAGACGTTAAATCAGGCAATTTTTTAATTTTTTAAATGTTTGTAAATGACTTCAAAAATATTTATCGAAGACCTGAAAATTTTCGCGTATCATGGCGTTTTACCCGAAGAAACCATTCTCGGGACCTATTACATTTTGAATGTTGAAGTTCACGCCGATCTTTGGAAAGCCGTCGGCACTGATGATTTGGCGGACACCATTAATTATGCTGAAATCAATGATATCATTCATCAGGAAATGAAAATCAATTCAAAACTGATGGAACATGTCGCGGGTCGAATTTTAAAAAACATCAAACTGAAATTTCCGCGGGTAAAATTCCTCAAAATCAAAATCACCAAAACCAATCCACCCATGAAAGGCGAAATGAAAGGCGTCAGCGTAGAAATTGAAAATGAATTTTAAAAAAATTTGCCGCTAAAACCGGTAATTTTTTCATTTTATAAATTTTAGAAATTAAAAATAAAAAGCGGAAATAACCGCTTTTTTTTATTTTTTGCTTGCGTCACGAGCATTTTTTTCGGATTTTTATTTGCTTCAATTTTAAGGTTTTCCCGCGAAGTAATCTTAACTTTGAAAACCAAATACAATTCGTAAAATACCAATGAAATATATTATCCTTTCTTTACTCTCAGCCGTTTTGCTGAGCATTTCCTGGCCTACTTATGGCATCCCGTTTTTCATTTTTATTGCGCTCGTTCCGCTTCTGATTCTGGAGCATGACATTTCAAAGTTTTCAAATATCAGGAAAAAAAGTCTCACCATTTTCGGGCTTTCCTATCTTGCTTTTATTATTTGGAATATCGTCACCACAGGTTGGCTTTACGGCGCTAAAAACCCGGATGGTTCAAATTCTTTATTCGCAGTTGTTGTTCCCGTGGTGCTGAATTCTTTGTTTTATGCTTTTATTTTTCAATGTTACCATTGGTACAAAAACGCGCAGGGAACTTACTTCGGTTTGGTTTTTTTCGTGGCGATTTGGATGGTTTTTGAGAAAATTCATCTAAGCTGGGAACTTACATGGCCGTGGCTGAATTTAGGAAATGTCTTCGCCGCTTACCCAAAAATTATTCAGTGGTACGATACTTTGGGCGCCACCGGCGGCAGTTTCTGGATTTTGCTCGTCAATGTTTACGCATTTTATACTTTGAGAATTTGGGAAGCCGGCAGAAAACGCAAATCTTTGGTTTTAAACGGTTCTATTCTCGCAGCCGGAATTTTATTGCCTATGCTTATTTCAAGCGTTAAATACCAGAATTTCGATTTAAAATCCACCGGTTCGGTAAATGTGCTGATGTTGCAGCCGGAGTTGAATCCGTATACCGAAAAATATTCCAAAGACAGTCTTACGATTTTAAATGATTTACTCACTTTAGCCGAAGAAAATTCCACCGGAAAAATCGATTATTATATCGGTCCGGAAACCTCAATTCCGGGATCTGGTTCCATTTCCGAAACCGGATTTGAAGACAGCGAACTTTTAAATAAAGTCAAAGATTTTTTAAGCAGCCATCCAGAATCCGTTTTCGCGACGGGCATTTCTTCGCACCGTTTTTATCCTGACGCAAATCAGAAATCAAATACCGCCTACCAAACTTCGCAGGGAATTTTTGTAGACAGTTATAATTCGGCGGTTCAAATTCTTCCGAACCAAAAAGTCGAGGTTTACCACAAAGGAAAACTCGTTCCCGGCGTGGAAATTTTCCCGTACATCAATGTTTTAAAGCCGCTTTTGGGAAACGCAATGCTTGATTTGGGCGGAACTACTGCATCTTTGGGCGTTGATGCTGAAAGAATAGCATTTTCAAACCCTTTTAATGAAGGGAAATTAGCGCCAATCATTTGCTACGAAAGCATCTACGGCGAATTCGTAACTGATTATGTGAAAAAAGGCGCGAATTTTCTCTCCATTATGACGAACGATTCATGGTGGGGCGAAACGCAGGGCCACAAGCAGCTTATGGCGTATTCCAGGATGCGCGCCATCGAAACGCGGCTGGAAATTGCCCGCGCGGCAAACAGTGGAATTTCAGCGCACATCAATGCGAGAGGCGATGTGGTGGCTGATACTTTTTATGGCGATAAAACGACGCTTTTTGCGAAAATAAATCTGTACGAACATCAGACTTTCTACACGCGAGCCGGTGATTTGCTTTCAAGAATCTGCATTTTTGTCTTTGGTTTTCTGGTTTTTTACAATTTGATTAAAAAGTTCCAGAACAAAAAGCCGCAGGAACCAATGAAAAAAATCGTGATAAAACGGTAAAAAATTCGACTGATTACTGACTACTGATTTACTGACTACTGACCACTTTTGTGTAAAAAGTGATTCAGCAGCAAACGTATTTCATTAAATTCGAAATCGTTCGGCAAGGCTTTTTTCCATTCGTTCAGCGATTCGAATTGGTTTTTTTTGAATTCTTCTTCGAAAGTTTGAATTTTTTCTTTGGCAAAAATCCGGGATATATCCAGCAAACCCTGCTCCGCAAATTTCGCTAAATGCCCATAAATGGTTTCCGGAACCAGGCCGCGTTCCTTCGCAACTTCCGGAATGGTTTTACCACTTTCGAAAAGCTGAAAGGTTAAAATATGCGACGGAATTTTCGCAACTTTTGTGGAAATAGCTACGTTATTTTCGGTATTGAAAAGCGGTTTTTCCAGAAGGTGAACTTTTTTCATATCATTCAGATAATCCTCCAGATCATCCAGAAAAACGCGGAAATCTTCGTTGTACTGTTTCAAACCTTTTGTGCCTTTATTTTCAGAATAGAAGTCCAAAAGTGGCTGAAAAACTTCCAGATTCACTTTCGTAAAAAAGAAATTTACGGCACCTTTTGCTTTAATTTCAATTTCTGCCCAGTCTTCTTCACCCAGAATAAATTTTTGGTTCTTCTGAACCATAATTTTCTCAAATTTCTGATAAACCGCCGCGAAATTTTCAATTTTTGGTTTTAACGTTTGGTAGAGATAAGTCGCCTTATTTTTGTCGAGGGATTTGCTGGTTTTCGTGGACTGATACCAGGTTTCAAAAGAATGCCGAAACCAGGTACAATCCAAACTTCGTATGACTTTTTTTATGCTGTAATCGTATTTTTCGGCCTGCAGAATTTCTTCCACTTTCCCATTTGCGTTGGTTTCATCCTGAAATTGGGAAACACGACGGTCTGCAAAAATAACGTTCGGTGTGATTTTCGATTTTAAAACAATGCCTTCCAGCGTACGACAGCGCGACAACGCAACATAAACCTGACCGGAAGCAAAAGATTTTCCGGCATCGATAATCAACCTGTCGAAAGTTAAACCTTGAGATTTGTGAATGGTCACCGCCCAAGCGAGCCGAATCGGATACTGCTGAAAACTCCCCAACACATCTTCAGTGATATTTTTTTGGGCGTCCAAACCGTACTTTTTTTGCTCCCAGGTTTCCTTTTTTAAGGTGAAAACTTCATCATCACCATCAATGAGAACGGTGATTTCCTTGTCGTCCAAGCTCATGATTTCCGCGAGTTTACCGTTGAAATATTTTTTATCTGCGCTGGCATCATTTCGAATAAACATGACCTGTGCGCCGACTTTCAGCTGAAGTTCTTCTTCATTCGGATATTGGTTTTCATTGAAATTTCCGGTAATTTCCGCGGAATAGAAATACGGTTTCCCTTTCAGTTCTTGCAGTTTTTTCTGGTTGATTTCGTCTGCCATTCGGTTGTGCGAAGTCAGGTAAACATAAGGTTCGTCGGTTGGTTCAAAATCAGGTAAATATCTGGAATTCAGAGTTTCAAAATCAATATCACCCACTTCGCCATCGCGGATATCATTTAAAATATCGAGAAATTTTTCGTCTTTTTGTCGGTAAACCGTGGTTAATTCGATGGTAATCAACGGCATTTCCTTCAAGGCATAACTCTCAAAGAAAAAGGGTGATTTATAATACTGACCTAGAAAATGTTCATCGCGAACCACGGGCGGTAGCTGGTACAAATCTCCGATAAAAAGCATCTGAACACCGCCGAATTTTTGCTGATTCCGTCGTACAAAACGCAGGGAAAAATCCATCATATCAAGCACATCAGCGCGTAACATGGAAACTTCATCGATGATAATGATTTCTATTTCGCGCAGCAATTTCAGTTTGTCTTTGCGATATTTAAAGTGCTGCATCAAATCGGCAATATTATTGCCTAGATTGCTGTCAATTCGGTCCGTTGTGGGAATAAACGTTCGCAGCGGCAGCCCGAACATGGAATGAATGGTGACACCGCCCGCATTGATCGCCGCGATTCCCGTAGGCGCAACTACGATATGTTTTTTCTTGGTTTTTTTAACAAAATCATTCAGGAAAGTGGTTTTTCCGGTTCCGGCTTTTCCGGTGAGAAAAATACTACGGTTCGTATGTTCGGCTAAATTAAACAGCGATTCATTCATGTGCCAAATTTAAGCAAATTGCCCCGACTCTCCGAAGCAAAAACCGCGCTTTAGTTTAACTGAAAATTGCTATTTTTGTTTTTCACACCAACTGAAAACCATGAAACACCTGATTTATATTCCGCTTGTCGTTTTTACGCTTTTTTCGTGTAAAGCAAAAAAAGGTGATAAAGCGCCGGAAACTTTGCCAAAAGATATCGCGCTGAAACCAGAAAACAATTACAGCCAGCAGCTGGATCGCGAAAGATTGGCGGTTTTGGTTAAAGAAATTGATTCTTTGGCGGGAAGCGAAATTTGTACGGATGCAGCAGAATGGCGCTCTTCACCAATTGGCGCAAAACCGTGTGGCGGACCGAGTTCTTATATTGCTTATCCAATAAAAATGGAAGACGAAATCCTTGCAAAAATCAAGGAATTTACGGCACAGCAGGATGCCTTCAATAAAAAATATCAGTTGATGTCAGATTGCGCCATGGTACCGCCACCAGCGGGAATTCAGTGCGAAAACGGCAAAGCCGTTTTGGTAAAAAGCGATGTTGAAGTTGTTCAGTAAAAAATTGCCTAAATAGCAGGATATTTTTCCGGGTCTTTATACCAGGAAGAATATTTCACGTAATTGTTTGCAATGCGGTTCACCTCGCCTTCCAAAAGTTCCGCGGAAATATCTTTGATTTTTCTTGCTGGCGCACCCGCCCAGACTTCGCCGGATTTGATGTGCGTTCCCTGCGTTACCACAGAACCGGCACCAACAATGGAATTGCTTTCAACCAAGCAATCATCCATCACAATGGCGCCCATACCGACCAGCACATTGTCATGAATGGTGCAGCCGTGAACAATAGCGTTATGACCAATGGAAACATTATTGCCGATATTCAGCGGGAATTTTTCATAAGTGCAGTGCAACATCACGTTGTCCTGAACATTTACCTTATCACCCATTTTGATGTAATGCACATCGCCGCGCACCACGGCGTTATACCAAATGCTGCATTCCGTTCCCATGGTGACGTCGCCGATTATGGTTGCGGTTTCCGCTAAAAAAGTATCAGCACCGATTACCGGTTTTTTTCCTAAAAGTTCTTTTACAATTGCCATAATTCAATTTGGGAATTTGAAAATGTGTTAATATGATAATTTGGTTTCAAACAGAGTATTTTTAGAATTTTAGAAATATATGTCGAATTGATAAAATCTAATTTCAACCACCGGCTTCTAAGTTCTAAATCCCTATTTTTGTACTCAAATTTAAGAAAATTAAATGAGACCAATTATTATAGAACCGACCGAGAATCCAAAAGTGATGAAGTTTGTAGCAGACTACAACCTGATTCCGGGATCTTTGGAACTCGACCGCGATTCAGACTTTACAGAAATACCTTTAGCGCGCGAGCTTTTTAAATATCCTTTCGTGGAACGCATTTTTATTACGGCAAATTTCATCGCGGTGGCAAAACAGGACGGCGTTGACTGGGAAAATGTTGCAGAACCTTTGCAGCACATCATTGAAGATGAACTTCAGGCAAATCCACGCATTTATCAGCAAAAAAACTCGGAGGAATATATTGTTTATGCGGAAATGACGCCAAATCCCATGGTGATGAAATTCGTTTCCAGCAAAGCTTTGCTGGATGGTTTTATCGAAGTAAAATCGCCACTAGAAGCTGATGATGTGCCTTTGGCGCAAGCTATTTTTGGTGAATTCGACTTTGCCAGAGAAGTTTTTATTTCCGACAATTTTGTGGCGGTGACCAAAAATGTTTCGGTTGAATGGCACGAAGTGATGGTAAAAGTGCGCGATTTTGTAGCAAATTATCTGCAAAATGGTGGAAAAGTTTCCAACACTGCGGCGCAGAAACATGAAAGTCCGGCGGTAGCAACGGTTGCCAAGCGCGAATACACGGAAACGGAACAGAAAATTTCTGATATTTTAGACGAATACGTAGCACCCGCAGTGGCAGGTGACGGCGGGAAAATTTCATTAATGGAATATGACGCGGAAACCAAAACCGCAAAAATGCTTTTGCAGGGCGCCTGTTCCGGTTGCCCAAGTTCTACCGCGACGCTGAAAGGCGGAATTGAAAATCTTCTGAAACAATTTGTACCCGAACTGGTGGAGAAAGTAGAAGCGGTGAATGGGTAAGATAGTTGTCAGTGGTCAGTAATTAGTGATTAAGTTGATAGTGGAAAATTGAAAAATTTGCCAAAAAAGCCGGTAATTTTTATATAATACGAGTGCTGCGCCCCGACTTGAACGGAGCTCTTTTTATAAATGACGCGGAGCGGAAATTATAAAAAAGCGGGAGTGGAAGGCGGAAAAAGGCGCACAAATAAAAAAATAAATGTCTAAAAAAGGAATTTTACTTGTGAACCTCGGGTCTCCGAAATCGACGAAAGTTGAAGACGTAAAGGAGTATCTGGATGAGTTTTTAATGGATGAAAAAGTGATTGATTACCGCTGGTTTTTCCGGACTTTGCTGGTGCGCGGCATCATTTTGAACACGCGGCCGAAAAAATCTGCGGAAGCCTACAAAACCGTGTGGACGGACGAAGGTTCTCCGCTGATTTTCATCACCGAAAGGATTAAGAAAAAACTCGAAAAAATGGTCGAAGTGCCGGTAGAAATTGGGATGCGCTATGCGGAACCAAGCATCGAAACCGGAATCCAAAAACTTACAGACCAAGGCGTGACCGAAATAGTGCTTTTCCCACTTTATCCGCAGTACGCGATGAGCACGACGGAAACGGTGATCGACAAAGCCGAGGAAGTTCGCAAAAAACATTTCCCCGACATTAAGATCAATTATATTCAGCCGTTTTATAACCGCGAAATTTATATTGATTGTCTCGCGGAAAGTATCCGTGAAAAACTTCCGAAAAATTTCGATGCGCTGCAATTCTCCTATCACGGCGTTCCGGAGCGACACATTTACAAAACCGATCCTACAAATACCTGTAACCTAAACGATTGCTGTTCGCGCGATCAAAACCCGAGTCATCAGTTTTGCTATCGTCACCAGTGTTTTAAAGTGACCGAAGAAGTTATTAAAAAACTGGATTTACCGAAAGAAAAAGTGATGGTGACCTTCCAGTCGCGTTTGGGAAATGATAAGTGGATGGAGCCGTACACCGACGAAACTTTGGAAAGTTTGGGCAAAAAAGGCATAAAAAATCTGGCGATTGTTTGTCCGGCTTTTGTTTCGGATTGTTTGGAAACGCTGGAAGAAATTTCCGTGGAAGGCAAAGAGCAGTTTTTGCACGGTGGCGGTGAAAATTTCCATTATATCCCGTGTCTGAACGATGAAGACCGCTGGATTGAAGTGGTAAAAAGTTTGTGTGAAGAAAAACTTAATGAATTTTATTTGGTCTGAAAGAGCCAAATATTTGCATTTAGAAAATTAAAAAATTCGGGGTGATTTGCCCCGAATTTTTAGTTTCTTGCCGCGCGAAATTCGCCGTAGCCCAGCAAACCATCATAGTTTCTGCCGAAAGGCGTGTAATATAAAAAAGCCTGATAGAGATTTTCTGTCTGCCAAAAATTACCATTTATTTCGCCAAAATTTAGCGAATTATCGGGATTTCGAGTTGCCAAGATATAATTGTAAAAACCCTGTTTTAAATAGATTTTTGCGAGATATTTTTTTGAAACCTCATCGTAAAACATTTGGTTTTCTTTGCTCGGAAGGTATTCGTTAAAAGCGCCGAGGACGAAAATTTCTTTATCAGTTTTTTCGGAATCTAAGGCAAAATACACCCAGGAATAATCGGCTTCTTTGTCGGCATTTCTTTCGATTCCGAGATCATTTCGGCGGAAATAAAAAGCACCGTTCACGTCCGGCTGATATTGGTAATTCAGCGGAAAAGCCCACACTGGATGAAGATAGGTGTAATTGATTCCGTCCAGCGTTTCGGTTTGCGCGACCATATCGAACGGCTGATTCATGTTTTTGTTATCGAAATAATAGAACTCATTATTTCCCGGAAAAGCCAAATTCATTTGCTGAAAAAGCACCTTATTTCCTAACGTTGAGCTGGGTTTCTGATTGTAAATTCCGGTTTCATAATTGTTATTTTGAAGCATGTTGATGGAAAGCGAATTGAGGTTTGAATTCATCGAAGAACCGTTACCAATTGCCTGCACTTCCACCCTTTGGTTCACCATTTTATTTCTGATGTCGGAAGTCCGGGAAATATTCAGCGCGACATTTGCGCCGTTTTCCACCACAGAAAATCTCTTGGTAAAAAGTGGTTTTTCCGGAGAATTCTGGTAAACAATCAATTTGAAATTTCCGGAGATTTTAGGCTGAATTTTTTCGTTCGGAAAGGTTAAAGAATAATGCGTATACGGTTGCAAAGTGTTGAATGAATACTGAAACTGGTCGATTAAGCCGTTTAAACTGCCGTTGGCAAATTCTGTAAAAAAAAGGTTGTCTTCCTGCCAATTTCTGTCGAAATGCTTTATCGTGTAGCGGTAAATCGTGCTGGAATTCGAAAAATCATCAAAACGTAAAATCAACTGTTCATTAAAACCAATGACCCCCGTTTCGTCGTTTGTTTGCGGATTGAAAAGCTGTATGCTGCGGATATCCTGCGCAAATAAAAGCGACCCAAAAAGCAATAAAAAAAGGCGGAAAAATTTCATGAGTACGAAGATAGAGAATTTTGAGCAGTTGGATTTTTGATTTAAAAGCATAACAGTAAAATGCTGAAGATATTGTAAAAAGCTGAAAATTTTCTAATTAAAAAATAGCGTTTAACTTTGTAGAAAATCAAATTTATGTTGCAGATTCAGTCTTTTGTTTTCAATCCGTTTTCTGAAAATACGTATGTCGTTTATAATGAAAATAAGCAGGCGTACATCATCGATCCGGGAAATTTTGCGGAAAAGGAAACCGAACTTTTAAATAAATTTATCGAGCAAAAAGAGCTAAAAATTCAGAATATTCTGCTCACGCACGCGCACATCGACCACGTTTTGGGCTTGCAAAAAATGTACGATTTATACCAGGTTCCGGTTTTGATGCATGAAATTGAAAAGGAAATTCTGGACCGAAATCCGATGGACGCTAATCGTTTTGGATTTTTATTTAAACCTTTTGAAGGTGAAATTTCTTACGTAAAAGAAAGTGAAAAAATCAGCTTGGGAGACGACGAATTTAATATTCTGCACGTTCCGGGACATTCGCCGGGAAGCATTGCGTTTCACTCTGAAAAGCAAAAATTTCTGGTTTCAGGTGACGTGCTTTTTGAAGGAAGCATTGGCCGAACCGATCTGTACAAAGGTGATTCGGAACAATTGTTAAAAAGCATTTCGGAAAAACTTTTTGTGCTTGATACGGAAACTCAGGTTTTCAACGGTCACGGAAATCCGACAACAATTGGTTTTGAAAAAAGTTATAATCCGTTTTTCAGGTAATAAAAAAGACAAAGTTTATGCTTTGTCTTTTATTTTAAATTTAAAAAATTCCGGGTTATTTGGGGCAAAATTTTAATTCTATGCTCTTTTTAAAATAAAAAAATCGCCGTTTTAGGGGTAATTTTTTGAATTTTTTAAAGCTATTTCCATTTAATACTGCAGCCCATGCTTGGCTTTTGGAAATCTTCCTGTGGCGCGCCGGCCAAAAGATTTTCGAAAGCGATGATTAAGTCTTCGCCTGTAATTTCTTTTTGGTTTCCCGGACGCGAATCGTCCATCTGACCGCGGTAAACCAAATCCAGTTTTTCATCAAAAAAGAAAAAATCCGGTGTGCAAGCCGCGTCGTAAGCTTTTGCAATTGTCTGGCTTTCGTCATACAGATATGGAAAATCGAACTTTCTTTCCATTTGAAATTCGATCATTTTTTCCGGTGAATCTGCCGGATATTTTTGGCTGTCGTTCGCATTAATCGCGATAAATTCAATGCCTTGTTCCTGGTAATCTTCGTAAAGTTCCGCCAGTTTGTCGATGACGTGAAGCACGAACGGACAATGGTTACACATGAAAAACACCAAAGTTCCTTTCTCGCCTTTTAAATCTTCAAGCGACTGAATTTCGTTGCCTTGCGACGGATTCGGAAGTTCGAAAAACGGCGCTTTTGTCCCGAGCTCGAGCATATTTGAAAGTGTATCTGACATGGTTTTATTTTTTGAGGTTTAAAGATTGAAGCAAAGATAATGATTCCGCGAGGGAATTTTCAAAATTTACCCAATTGATGTTTTCTTCTTTGCGGTACCAGGTGAGCTGGCGTTTCGCAAAACGGCGGGAATTTTTTTTAATTTCTTCTACGGCGAAATCTAGAGTCCAGGTTTTGTCGAAATATTTAAAAAGTTCAGAATAACCAACGGTTTGCAAAGCGGTTAGATTTCGGAAGGGAATTAAAGATTCTGCTTCTTTCAGCAACCCATTTTCCAGCATTTGGTCGACGCGCTGGTTGATGCGAGCGTAAATAACTTCGCGCGGTGCCTGAATCCCGATTCTAATGACGTTGAAGTCGCGGTTTTTTCTTTGTGCGGAAATGTTTTCGGTATAAGTTTTCCCGGTTTGCCAAATGATATCGATCGCGCGAAAAAGGCGACGCGGATTTTCAATATCTACTTTCGCGAAATATTCGGGGTCAAAATCAGAAAGAATATTCTGAAGTTTTTCAAGTCCTTCGTCTGCAAAAATTTGCTCTAATTTGGCCTGATTTTCCGGATTTGCCTCGGGAAGCTCGTGAAGTCCGTCTATTACCGCTTTTTCGTACATCATGCTTCCGCCGACCAAAATAACAATATTCTTTTCCTGGAAAAGCTGGTTGAGTTTTTCCAGCGCGCCTTTTTCATATTGCCCGATCGAATAATAATCCTGAACCGAAAGATTGCTGATAAAGTGATGTGGAACTTCAGCAAGTTCTTCACTCGACGGCGTTGCGGTGCCGATTTTCATTTCCCGGAAAAATTGCCGCGAATCGCAAGAAATAATTTCGGTTTCGAAATGTTTCGCCAAATCGATAGCGAGTTTTGTTTTGCCAATTCCGGTGGTGCCGACAATAGAGATGAGAGTTTTCACGCTGCAAATTTCCTGTTTTTTTTCGAATTAAAACTGCCAATTTTTGAAAGAAGGAAAACCCGGACTTCTAGCCCCGATTCCAGTGGAAATCCTTTTTTGGGGCGGCGGCTTCGCCGCCCCCAAAAAAGATTGTAACGGAAAGCGGGTTGTACCTTTTGAGCACCTGACAAATCTCCTTGCTCCAAAAAAAACCGCTTAAATAAGCGGAATTTTTATTTTTTAATGAATAATCTCGGCGTCTATCACTTTGTCTTCGGTTCGGGAAGCTTCCCAGGCGACAAACTTTTCGGCTTCGGTAATCAGCAGCGGAATTGCAAATGCGAGGAGCGCAATATCATCTAAAACGCCGATTACAGGGATAAAGTCTGGAAGAAAGTCTATCGGGGATATTAAATATACGAGCACCAGGCCGGGAACAATTACGTTTTTGAAATGCGGCTTGTAACCGCCTTTTTTGGTGGCAGATCTTATCATTCGCACGATAACCGGAATTTTCGAGATAAACCCTTTGTGCTTAAATGCTTCTCTGGCCAACTGAATTTTTGATAGTTTCATCTTTGTTTGTGGTATTTTTAAACGCCAAGTATTTCGCAAATACTATACCATGAATTCGTAAATATTCGTTAATTTATTTGGTTACATTGTCGATAAACTCATGGACTGATTTGGAATTCCAGTCTTTCGTGCCGTCTTCTTTCAGCAAAATTCTGCCGTTTTTATCCAGTAAAAAAGTGGTTGGAAAAACCTTTGGCAAAACATGATTGGTGATTGGGCTTTGCGCAATGTAAACGGGAGTGGTGTAATTGTTTTTTTTCATAAACTCCACCACATCTTCTTCTTTGTCCTGCATCGCTATCAGCACGAAATCTACGTCATTTTTTCTGGACTGATACAGCTTTTCAATTGTCGGCCATTCTTCACGACAAGGTGGACACCATGTTCCCCAGAAATTCAGGAAAACCAGTTTGTCGCCTTTCAAAGTTTTCAGATTGGTGTCTGGAACGTTGATTCCTTTCAGCTGAATATCGTAATCTTCGTCGCTTAAAGTAATTGCATTTTCAATTGCCGCCACCGGAAAAAACAAATCTTTGAGTTTCAGTTTTACCGACGGGAAAAGGTAGAGAATCGCCACGAAAGCCATGGCGACGATAAAAAAGCCATTTTTCCTTAAAAAGTTCATTAATTTTTAGTTTAAAGCAAAGTGATAATTTCTTCGATGGCGTCTTTTCCTTTGTTTCGGGAATAATACACCTGCAAATCATTGTAGAAAACCTCGCGCGGATACGTTTCCGGATTTTCTTTGAATTTTTTCAACAAATCATTTCCGTATTGCGGACGCGGTCCCCAGTTTGCGGTGACGTTGAAGTTTTCATCTAAAACAATCACTTTTGGAATAGACTGTGTGTCGTTGGTTAAAAAATGATCGATTAGCGAGGTGTCCTGATCGCGGAGAAATACACGAACATCATTTCCCAAAGCTTCGAAAAATTTGGCAACTGCCGGCACTGTTGCGCTCGCGTCGCCACACCAGGGTTCAGAAATAATAAGGATTTTGCCGTTAAAATTTTTTGCCTGTGCTCTTTCAAGCTGCTCTGCATCTAATTTTAAAGTTTTCAGCGTTCTGTTCGTACGCTGCAAACCCAAATCGTAATATTCCTGATACGGATCGTTTTCGATTATATTGTTGGTCGCTCTTTGCACGGCAACCGCCATGTATTCTTCGAAAGTCAGAGCATAAAACCAGTAATTTTGGAGATTTTGAAATGTATTGTTTTTTTGGTCTGCTGTTGTTGAATTCATTATTTTAAATTTTTATCAAATTTCCGGAAATTTATAGGAAGTACATGTGATCATTGTCACACATAGAATTTACGTAGTTTATTGATCAAAAACAAATCAGCGAGCACAAAAGCTGCTAAATTTTCAACAATCGGAACCGCGCGCGGCAAAACGCATGCATCGTGACGGCCTTTTCCTTCAATTATAATCGGATTGCCGTCTTGATCGAAACTTTCCTGAGGGCGTAAAATTGTCGCCACAGGTTTGAAAGCTACGCGAAAATAAACATCCATTCCGTTTGAAATTCCGCCCTGTATTCCACCAGAAAGATTGGTCTTGGTGGTAAAATCAGCATTGAATAAATCGTTATGTTCTTTGCCGGTCATTTTTGCGCCGCAGAATCCGCTGCCATATTCAAAACCTTTGCAAGCGTTGATATTCAGCATTGATTTGGCGAGTTCAGCCTGAAGTTTGCCAAAAACCGGTTCACCAATTCCGATGGGCAAATTTTTAATTACGCACGTTATCGTACCGCCGATGGTGTTGCCTTCTTTTTTTATTTCTTTAATCTTTGCAATCATGCGCTCCGCCGTTTCTTCATCGGGACAGCGCACTTCGTTGGAATCAATTTTAGAAAAATCGAGGTTCTGATACGGTTTTTCACAAAAAATTTCACCAACCGATGAAACATAAGATGAAATTTCTACATTTTCAGGCAGAAGTTGTCGCGCCATGCTTCCGGCAACCACCCAGTTTACGGTTTCGCGCGCTGATGATTTGCCGCCACCACGATAATCGCGAATGCCGAATTTCTGCTCGTAGGTAAAATCTGCGTGGCTCGGGCGGGCTGCCTGAGCAATATGGTCGTAATCTTTCGATTTTTGATTTTCGTTTTCAATGGTGAAACCGATCGGTGTTCCGGTAGTTTTACCTTCAAAAATTCCGGACAGTAATTTCACTGCGTCACTTTCTTTCCGTTGGGTAACAATAGCACTTTGCCCGGGCCTGCGACGGTCTAACTGCTGCTGAACTTTTTCCAAATTGATTTCTAAACCCGCGGGAAAATTGGTAATGATGCCGCCGTACGCAGCGCCGTGACTTTCACCAAAGGTAGAAAGCGTGAGAAAATTTCCTAAGTTGAACATCTTACAAAGTTAAGGAGATAAATCGGCATTTTTAAGCACTTTCAGCATGATAGAAAAGATTTATTTACTCAAAATCTTGGAGTATCAGCCGCAGTTTTTCTTTTTCTTCCGGAGAAATTTTCCGCCATATAAAGCCATTTTTTAAGGTTTTTCCTTTCAGCTGCGGGAAAATGCCAGCTTCCATATCTTCATAAAGACTTTGCGGCGTAATAGCTGGTAGCGGCGATTCAAAAGTATAGATATATCCATCAACTACATGAAATTGGAGGTTTCCAATTTGATGAGATTTATATTTTGTCCATTTAAAATATGCGGGTTCGACTAGAAAAGTGCTGTGTTGTCCCGACATGTATGGACCGAGCTTAAAACTTGGGAAATAGCTCTTCGGCAATAATGGAAAAGTGAGAAATGCAAAAACAAAAATTGAAAGAACGCCGAAAATCAGGAATGAAAGTTTCTTTGTAAAAATTTCAAAAAAAAGCACAAAAAAGAGCACAAAAAATACTTCGATAAAAAAACGATACTGCGCCGAAAAAATAAAAACCGCCACACTTTTAATTAAAACTGAAATAAAAAGAAACCAGATTAACCTCGATTTTTTAAGAAAAGCGAAAACAAAAAATCCAATCAAACTCAGAACAAACAAAATATGGATATTACCTTTTATTCCGCCTAAAAACAGCCACTTTTTAAAATATTCCCAATTTAAAAAGTGCTGAATTTCAGCATAGGAATATTTCGCATCGAATGTTTTCCGAACCGCGACTTCTGCAGAATTTTTCAGCAATTCAGCATTTGGTTTCCACGCAAGACCAAAATCTAAAAATTGTACGGGAAATATTGGAAATCCGAAAGTCCAGATATTTTTAAATAGGAATAAAAACATCACCAAAGTTGGTAATACCAAGTTTTTCAGCGAAATTTTCTCAATGAACATAAAGTACAAAAAAGTAAAAAGCGGCAACCACAAAACTGTGGGTTTTATAGCAAAAACGAAAACCGAAAAAGCCAGCAAAAAGCCGGCATTTTTATTTGAGGTAAAAATTTCATTTAAAATAATCAGGGAGAAAACGATTACCGGCAAATCCGGGCTCGGCGACTGAACCAATAAATACAAAACCGGAAAAAATGCCAAATGAACCCAGAATGTTTTTTCGAAAATGTAAACGGTGTAGATGATTAAAACCAAAACATTGATGCGCAAAAATGGATCTGCAAAATGCGAAAAACCTGCCTGAAAAACGTGCCAGAGCGACATCTGCCCAAGCATCAAATCCAAATTAGAAATTCCTTTTACTAAACCAACTTCCGAAAGCCATTTGATTGACGGAACATAATATCCGAAATGATCTAAAATAAATGGGTAATAAGAACCGAAAAAAATGGTGATGCAGGAAATTACCAAAAAAGGAATTGCATTTTTAGAAAAAAATCGCCAAAAAAGCAGGTAATTTTTTAAATAAAAAAAGAAAAAAATCCCGATAATTATGGTCAGAATTTCCAGATAAATATTCAGCGGAAAAAAGAACGCGAACACTGTCCACAGCATGGTACAGCAAAATATGCCACATAAAATGGTTAGTGTAAGACCGAAGTCAGTAATTTTAAATATTTTAGCTATAAACGTGCCAATTCCCGCTAAGGCAGGAAGCAGCACAGTCAGCATCAGTAAAATATAAAACATAAAAAAAGATTGCTTAAAAATAAGCAATCTTTTAACTAAAATATGTAAATATTATCTAGGTTGTACTCTACCGTCTTTTCTATCCTGCGATCTACCGATGGTATAACCGGTTGCACCACCAGCAACACCACCAATTACTGCACCTAGAGCACGATTTTTCTTACTGATAATTGCTCCGGCAGCAGCACCACCAACTGTACCGATAATAGCACCTTTAGCAGCTTTACTCATTCCCTGTGGTTGTGCAGCTTGAGTAGTAGTACCAGCGCCGTCATTGGAATAATTACCAGAAGAAGACGATTGTCGCGGTGTGTTATTCACATAAACTGTTTTGGTTTCTCGGATGACCTGAGGTCTTGGAGCGGCAGCACGCGCTTTTTCGACTTCAGCAATACTGTCCTGTTTTTTCTGTGTTTCGTAGGCGATTTTTTCCTTTTCAATCGCTAATTTCTGTTTTTCAATTTCCAGCTGTCTTGCCTGGAATTCCATTTTCTGTTGCTCCACCGATCTTTCAGCTACTTTATTGTCCTTTGTACAGGCTGCTAACATCAGCACTGAAAGCGAACTTGTTAAAAATAACTTTTTGAATATTGATGGTGTTTGAATTATAGTTTTCATAACGTACTTTTTAAAAATTAAGAATCATTTTCAGATTGTTATAGCCTAATGCCAAAATTGGAACCAATGTAGCGTTAAGGAAATGTTAATTTATTTAAAATGTATTAAAACCTGTTACAGTCAAATTTTTAACCGCTTTCAAAAATCAAGGTCGGCGGTAAATTTCCAGCGTATCAACCTTTAATTTTGTTTTTAACCAATCGGCGAGAAGCGTTTTTCGCTCATCTGACAGATCATTTTCACTTTGATAAAGCGCCACCGGAATAATTTGTGTTGAATCTTTTTTAAGGAAAATTTCCTGTTTAGCCACTGAAATGGTGCTGAGCTCCGGAAATATCGCCTTGGTTTCGTTGAATAAGTTATCGGTTTTGAAAGAATAGCGGTCAACAGAAGCGTTTAACTCAGCAATGACATTCGAAAAATCATTTTCAATTTCATTATTCGCAATTTTTTTTGTGGAGGCTTCGGCAAGAAATGCGCTGTCCTGGCGAATAATCAAGCGGGTATTTGGTAAACCCAGCGCCTCCAACTTCTTATTTTCGTCTGCGATTTCTTTCGCGGTAAATTTCCTGTTGAGAAATGCGAGCTCAATGGTACGCTGTCCGGTGGCAGAATAAGTTGTTTTTTGGTAAACAATGGTGTTGTTCTTTCTTTCAAATTCTTTTTGAACGTATTCTGAAACTTTTTCTTTAAAACGCTGTTCCTGAATAAATTTATACGCAAAGAAAATACTTGGAACAATCATGGAAACGGTAATAAAAGTAATCCAGTTCCGTACTTTTTTTTCGCGGGCTGCATCCACAAATCCTACGGCGGGATATTTTAAATATTTAGCGATGAGATAGGTCGCGATACATATAAAAACGCAATTGATGGCATATAAGAAAAGAGCACCACCAAAGAAGGAAAAATTACCCGTTGCCAGACCATAACCGGCAGTACAGAGCGGCGGCATGAGCGCTGTCGCAATAGCAACGCCGGGAATTGGATTCCCCTTTTCAACCCGTGTTACAGCAATTACGCCGACTAATCCGCCAAAAAAGGCGATGATCACATCATAAATATTAGGCGCTGTACGGGCCAAAATTTCCGATTGGGCTTCTTTGAAAGGCGTCAGAAAGAAATAAAGCGAGGAAAACAACAGACCTACAAGAGTTGATACCAAGAGATTTTTTAAAGACTTCCGCAGTAACTTAAAATCGAACATTGCCAACGCGAAACCGGCACCAACAATCGGTCCCATAAGCGGGGAAATAAGCATCGCGCCAATAACCACCGCAGTAGAGTTTAAATTCAGACCTACAGAAGCGATGACAATAGCACAGGCTAAAACCCAAACATTTGAGCCCGAGAAAACAATGCTGTTCTGCACATTTGCCAGCACTTTTTCTTTTTGCTCTTCGCCGTCCTGAAGGTTGAAATAATTATTCATATAATAAATTTACGGATTGAACAAATTTAGAAATTTAAATAACGTTTACAGGCAGCGTCAAAATCCACCTTAAAATAAAAAACCCTAAAATCTTCGAAAAAAGATAATAGGGTTTTGGAGGTTCCTAGCGGATTCGAACCGCTGTAGATGGTGTTGCAGACCACTGCCTAACCACTCGGCCAAAGAACCATTTGGGTTTGCAAATATAGAAAATTAATTAAAATTGCCGAAATTAATTCTGACTTAATTAGACACCGCTAATTTTCAGCACCAATTGCGCTTCGGTGTCGATAACAACCGTCAGCACTCCGCCGTTCAGCAGAATTTTGGAAGGTTTTAATCCGAAGACTTTTCCGTTGAGTTTCACACCTTTGTAATATTCTTTGTTAAAGGCTTCGTCGATGCTTTTTCTCGCCTCATCTTCAATTGCAGCGGTCGGAATCCCATATTCCGTCTCGATTAGATGAACGATTTTTCCTTTGAAAAGCAATGCTGCAGCTTTATGTAAAATATTTTTGGTCGATAATTTATACGTCATTTCCGAAAGCGTGATCTTTCTTTTTGCCGCGTCATAAACCGGAATTCCGGAAATGGTAGAAATTCCTTCCAAAGCTCCGCTCGTTGATATTTCCATAATTATGCGGTTTTCCACGCTGGAAATTTTCACGTCATCAACAATGATTTTTGATTTTCCTTCTCGAAAATCAAACTCTTTTCCGAGAAACATTTTTTCGGCAATTTCTTCAGCTTCTTGCAGCGGAATATTTGCGGTGGTCTGAAGCACAAATTTTTGCGGCAATTCGGGCACTTTTTTGAAGTTTGCCACATTTTTCAATAGCGGTGAAGCGGCAGGTTTTTCGCCGGTAAAAGTTTCGGAATACGTTTCAATACCGACTCCGAAATCCAAGCGATCGCGGTAAAAAACCAGCGGCGAGATGCTGATATTTAAAGGTGAAACTTTTAACCAAGTATCAAACTCGGCAGAAATACTAAACGGTTGGGCAAAATTATTCCAAGCTAAAACGGCATATTTTTGAAAATTCAGCTGTTCCCTCAACATTTCATCGATGGTTTTAGAAAATTCAGCCTGCTGCTTCTGCAAAGTGCTTTCAATTAAAGACGTTATCGGTAATTTAATTTTACCGTAATCCAACACCGGCTTCGTCACCCATTTGAATCCGCGCGGTGAAGTTTTGGTCGCAACCGTCCAGTTATTTTGAAAATTAATTTGCGTGCTGAAATACATTACCGTTTCAAAAGTGGTATTTTGGTAGTTATACAGCCCAAATTTTCCGATTCCTTTTTCCGCCCAAATCTTCAGTGGAACTTCAATTAAAAGGTTCTGTTCAGTTCCACCAACCAAACGAATCGGTCGTGTTTTCCAGACTTTTACTTTAAACTGATCGTTGTCGTTATCCGTAAACGAATTGTCCTCGAAAAGTAAATTTGGTGTGGACGAATTGATGATATTCGAAATTTCAGCGAGCGGAATCTGAACGGGAATCAGCACTGATGATTTTATTTTCGGAAATACCGTCGGCGCCACTTTTTCTGAATTTAAGCTTTGTGCGGATACAGCAAAACCGGTAAAAATCCATAAAATCGAAAACAAATACTTCATTAGGTTTATTTTTTGAAACGCAAATTTGCGGAAAATTGATAAAACGAAAAAAATCGGCATTTCTGCTCGAAAAAATCAATCACAATGATAGGCAGAATTTCCGGAAATTTTAAAACTATTTTGGTAACTTACTTCTCATGAAAAAATTTAAACTTTCTGTGCTGGATCTGGCGCCGGTAAAACAGAATAAAACCATCCACGATACATTTAATGACAGTTTAGAACTCGCCAGAACAGTTGAAGATTTAGATTACAAACGCTTCTGGTTGGCGGAACATCACAATATGGCGAGCATCGCAAGTTCCGCAACATCAGTATTAATCGGTTTTATCGCAAACGGAACGAAAAAAATCCGCGTAGGTTCCGGCGGTATCATGTTGCCGAACCACAGCTCGCTCGTCATTGCAGAACAATTCGGGACTTTGGAAAGTCTTTTTCCGCACAGAATTGATTTGGGCGTTGGTCGCGCGCCGGGAACCGACGGTTTAACGGCAAAAGCGCTGGGTAGAAATCCGCAGAATATCAATCAGCATTTTCCTAATCAGATACAGGAATTGCAGCGTTATTTTTCCACTGAAAATTCGGAAAGTCTAGTACGCGCAATTCCGGGTGAAGGCTGTGATATCCCGATTTATATTTTAGGTTCCAGCACCGACAGCGCGTGGCTGGCTGCCGAAATGGGCTTACCTTATGCCTTCGCGGGACATTTTGCGCCCGATATGATGGAAGCCGCTTTTGAAATTTACCGCCAAAACTATCAGCCAAGTGAAAAATTCCCGACACCATATATTATAGCGTGTGTAAACGGAATTGCTGCGGAAACCGATGCCGAAGCTAAAAAACTTTCGACGACGCTGTATCAGGCTTTTCTAAATATCATTAGAAGTGACAGAAAACCGTATTCACCGCCGGTTGAAGACATTGAAAAAGTCTGGAATTATATGGAAAAAAGTCACGTATTGCGAATGTTACGTTACAGCTTTGTCGGCGGTCCGGAAAAAATTAAAAATGAAATGCAGCAGTTTCAGGCTTTGTTTGGTGTCGACGAAATGATGATCACCTCGCATATTTACGAGCAGAAAGCGCGACTGAAATCTTACGAAATTTTCAGCGAAGTGGTGAAAGAGATTTTTTAGGCATTAAATAGGCAAATTTTCCGGTTTTGTAAAACGTAAAAATTTGCCGCTAAAGCAGGTAATTTTTGAGATTTAACCGATATAATATTTGAATTGTCGATTGCGCTAAATCTCAGTATCTTTGCAAAAATCTAAAAGTAAAATGTCCGACATTCAATTAAATACGATTGCTGAAGCGATTGAAGATCTAAAAAACGGCAAAATCATCATCGTGGTTGATGACGAGAACAGAGAAAATGAAGGAGATTTTCTTTCTGCGGCAGAACTGACGACGCCGGAAATCATCAATTTTATGACGATTCACGGTCGCGGATTGATCTGTACGCCCCTTCCGGAAAAAAGATGCGACGAACTTGGTCTCGATATTATGGTGACGCGCAGTTCCGATCCGAAAGAAACCGCTTTTACGGTTTCCGTAGATTTACTGGGTGAAGGCGTTTCTACCGGAATTTCCGCGAGCGACCGCAGCAAAACGATTTTAGCTTTAATGGATCCGAATACTAAACCAGCGGATTTTATGCGTCCGGGCCATATTTTTCCGTTACGCGCAAAAAAAGGCGGCGTTTTAAAAAGGGCCGGTCACACCGAAGCTGCCATTGATTTAACTAAACTTGCGGGCTTGCAGGAAGGCGGCGTGATTTGCGAAATCATGAATGATGACGGTTCGATGGCGCGGCTTCCCGAGCTTTACGCATTGGCGAAAAAGCACGACCTGAAACTGGTTTCCATCGAAGATTTGATTGAATACCAACTGAAAAAAGGTGATTTAATTGCAAGAATTGAAGAGCGAAAAGTAAAAACTTTCTATGGCGAATTTGATTTTTTTGCGTTTAAAGAAACAAGTACAGATCAAATACATTTTGCTTTAACAAAAGGAAAATGGGCAGAAAACGAACCGATTTTAGTGCGCGTTCAGGCTTCAAATTCATATTTTGATGTGTTAAGCCGGTTGACAACTGGTGAAAAACCTTTGCTGGAAAAAGTAACTTCGATGATCAATGCTGAAGGAAAAGGCGCGATTATTTTCATCAACAATGTTTCTAATTCTGAAAATACGATGCGCAAACTTCAGCAGTTTTTGGATTTTCAGGACGGGCAGGAAAAAAGGCCAACTTTAGCTTCAAATTTTCATGATTATGGAATTGGAACTCAGATTTTGAAAAATTTAGGAATTAATAAATTCCGTGTGATTTCGCAGAATATTCACCAAAAACCTTTAGTTGGCGGCTATGATGTGGAAGTCACCGAAATGGTGCAGCTATAGAAAAATAAAAAATATCGTCTTTTAAGGCGATATTTTTTTTGAATTTATTTCCGGTATTCCCAGGGCGCGACGGGAGATTTTTCGGACCACAAACCGACTTTATTTCTGCGTGCTAAAAGTTCCAGCTTTGCATATTCCAGATTCACGGAATATCTTTTATAATGCCAGGCTAAACCTGCTTTCAGCATTTCTTTGTTGAGGCAGGTTTTTTCATTCAAATAAATTTCCGCGATTATGCGGCCGCGCGCATCGTAATTCCCTTTTTTTCCGGTGCTCACTAATGTTACTGTTTTTCCGAAAGCAAGTTCAGCGAGTTTCTGTTTTGAAACCGAACCAAAAGCCTGTTTTTTTTCGGGCGCGTCGATGTGCTCTAACCTAACAATGATTGGCAACTGATAATATAAAACCTCAACAGTGTCGCCGTCTTTAATTCCGATAACTTTTACTTTCAGCACAAGCTGATCTGTTTTCTGAAAAAAGGGCTGCGAAGCAGGGAAAAAAGTATTTGCGCTGAATAGAAATAGAAAGAGTAGAATTATTTTTTTCATGCTAGAATTAAATTTTTTTTCATTTTTCTAAAGTAGGGAATTTTATAAAAAAATGAGGTTTTAGCTCGGAAAAAGTTCCAATTCCTTTAAATGAAACAGGATTGATTAAAAAAAGCTGTACTAAATGTTTTTACCCATTAAAGGTTCAACTTGGTTGGTTCCAGCAACCTGTTGCTTCTTCGAATTGTATAACGATAGTTTTTCTTCAAAGTGCGTGAAATGCGTTTCTGAAATTAGATGATGCAGTTTTTTAAGAATTTTGGACTTTTCTTTTAATTCTACAATTTCAAGCAGCAGGAAGTAATAGATTATTGAATAATATTTTTGCCAGCCAAAACCGAGATTTTCCAGATTTACACGCTCTGCAAATTTTTTGGCAGTTTCTTCGTCGCCGATTTTGTGATAGCCGACTGCAGAGAGAATTTTCCAAACCTCATCGTGTGTTAATTTCCTTTGAGACGGAATAAAATTTTGCTGAGCACTGCTTTGGAAAGTATTGTTTTCGAGTAATAACCGTATTTCACTTTTACGTTCCGTAAAGATCAGCGATTCAAGAACCGTGTATTCAAAACTGCAGACAGAGGATTTTGAAGCGGAAATATATAGTTCGCGACTGGCTTTCATTGCTGAATACGTTTTAGTGAACAGAATTTCATCACCGATATAATCGGCATAATGAAGTGTTATTCCGAATTTCAGTCCGGCGGGAATTACAAATACTTCCGGCGAAAGTTCTGTCTCCTTTACTTTTTGAAAAAAAAGGTGCATAAGTTCCTGATTTCCTTGTAAAAAAGCACTTTGGTAGAGGAAACCATATGCAAAAATTCGGGCTTCGTTTGTTTGGTTGAATTTAAGGTAAGACATGAAGTATTGCGAATACACGGTCCCAAGCATGTCGCGCATCGGGTGATTTTCCATGAAATATTTTCTAACTAATGGAAAAGGCATCATTCGGTGATGGATGGTGGCAAGGTGAAAGGGCGAATCAGCTATTTGCCTGCAAAGTTGCTCACTTTTAAGCCAATAATCATTTCCTGAATCTTCGGCAGAACCGAAGAATAATTCCAGCTCGCTGTTTGTCTTAAAATCTGCAAAGTGATGAA
The DNA here is from genome assembly GCF_900114045.1 of Kaistella treverensis. GTDB lineage: Bacteria > Bacteroidota > Bacteroidia > Flavobacteriales > Weeksellaceae > Kaistella > Kaistella treverensis. Next base: position 83,500 of record NZ_FORQ01000004.1, on the reverse strand, counting down.
AATCGGTAAATCCGCAAAATTTCGCCAGGATATCCAATGTATAGAGGCTTGGTTGTGAAGATGCTTTAATCAATCCAAAAAACCGCCGCAAAGTTTGGGCACTGATATTGGCCTTAAGTTTTTCTGCAAGAATAGCTGCAAGATTTTCGCAGTCGGTGGCAGTTACGATCTGCTTCCCAAACTGATCAATTACATTTAGACGGAGCTGAAGAAGTGCGTCTGTATTCCGATTCATGAATTTAACATTTCTATTTGTGTCACTTGCCGGCAGTTAATAATGTACAGCAATGTACAAAAACTTTACCTTAATTGAATGTATATTTGCAGGTACACAAATGATGGAGAAAAAATTTCTCAAAAACAGCTTGCTGTGAGCTTCTCTCAAAAACACAAATGAAAAATCCCGGTACATTACTGAACCGGGATTTAGTTTGAAAAAACGTGGAAACTAATTACGCCTGTACGTTATTTTGACCTAATACGAAAGGTTCAACTTCTTTGATTTCACCAAACTGCTGCTCGTAGTTCGCGATGTTTTGCTGCAAAGCTGCCAATACTCTTTTTGCGTGCAATGGAGCAAGAATTACTCTTGATCTTACGTTTGCCTGCTGAACTCCGGGCATCATCTGGATAAAATCCAAAACGAATTCTGAAGGTGAATTATTCACCAACGCAAGGTTGCAATATACGCCCTGTGCAACCATTTCGTTTAAGTTAATGTTAATGTTGTTCTGATCTTGATTTTGGTTTTGATCTTGGTTGTCCATTTTTTGAAATATTTTAAATTTTTAATTTTAGATTGTAGACTTCAGAAATCAGACTTCAGAAATTAAAATTCTGAAATCTGATGTCTTTTGTCTTATTTTAATTGATGTCTTCGAATTCTTTTTTAGAACCTACGATTACATTTTGATAATCTTTCAGACCTGTACCTGCAGGAATTCTATGTCCTACAATTACATTTTCTTTCAGACCGCTCAGGTAATCTACTTTTCCGGAAACCGCCGCTTCGTTCAATACTTTGGTTGTTTCCTGGAAGGAAGCCGCCGACATGAACGATTTGGTTTGAAGCGCTGCTCTGGTAATCCCCTGTAACACAGGAGTAGCCGTTGCTGATAGAGCTTCACGAACTTCTACCAAGGCCAAATCTTCACGTTTCAGTTTTGAGTTTTCGTCTCTAAGTTCTCTTGCGGTAATCATCTGACCTGGTTTAAATTCTTTCGAATCGCCAGCTTCAACAACTACTTTAAGGCCGAAAACGCGGTTGTTCTCTTCTAAGAAGTCACCTTTGTGTTCCAATGCACCTTCTAAGAATTGCGTATCTCCACCATCCACAATAGAAACTTTGGTCATCATCTGACGCACAATAATTTCGAAGTGTTTGTCATCGATTTTCACCCCTTGAAGACGGTAAACTTCCTGAATTTCATTAACCAAATATTCCTGCACGGCAGTTGGCCCTTTGATTTTCAAGATATCGTCTGGTGTTGTAGAACCATCAGAAAGTGGTGAACCCGCTCTCACGAAGTCATTTTCCTGTACCAGAATCTGGTTGGAAAGCTTCACCAAATATTTGGAGATTTCTCCGGTTTTAGCTTCCACGATCAACTCGCGGTTACCTCTTTTGATTTTTCCATAAGATACTACACCATCGATTTCTGTAACTACCGCCGGGTTGGAAGGATTTCTCGCTTCGAACAATTCGGTAACACGAGGAAGACCACCGGTGATATCCCCTGATTTTGCTGATTTTCTTGGGATCTTGATCATTACTTTACCTGCTTTAATCTTCTCACCATCATTTACCATAATGTGAGCGCCAACCGGTAGGTTATAAGCTTTTTGTTCAACACCTTTAGAGTCTACAACTTTCAAAGTTGGTACGGCTTTCTTGTTTCTAGATTCAGAAATTACTTTCTCTTCGAAACCAGTCTGCTCATCAATTTCCAACTGGAAGGAAACCCCTTGAATAATATCTTCGTACTCGATTTTACCTGCAGATTCCGCGATGATTACCGCGTTATACGGATCCCACTTACAGATTAAATCACCTTTTTTCACTTTGTCACCCGGTTTTACCGCTAACTCTGATCCATAAGGAATATTCGCAACCATTAATGGCGTTCTGGCAGCATTGTCTGCTACCAAACGGAATTCCGTTGAACGTGAAACTACAATTTCCGCTTTTTTACCTTCTTCGTTTTCGGAAGTTACCGTACGGATTTCGTCCATTTCTACGATACCATCACGTCTTGCAACGATGGAAGGATTTTCGGAGATATTTCCTGCAGTTCCCCCTTGGTGGAAGGTTCTCAATGTTAACTGAGTTCCCGGCTCACCGATGGATTGTGCTGCGATAACACCTACCGCTTCACCCATGTGAATTGGTTTTCCGGTTGCTAAGTTTCTACCGTAACAAGCGGCACAAATTCCTTTTTTCGCTTCACAAGTCAATGGCGAACGAACTTCTACGATATCGATACCCGCAGCTTCGATTTTTTTAGCAATAGCTTCATCAATTAATTGATCAGCTTCCAAAATAATTTCGTCGGTTTCGGGATCGTACACGTTATGTAAAGAAACTCTACCCAAGATTCTCTCAGAAAGTCTTTCAACGATTTCGTCATTTTTCTTAAGTGGTGTAATTTCTGTTCCTCTTAAAGTTCCACAGTCGTTTTCTGTAATGATCACATCCTGTGCAACGTCTACCAACCTTCTGGTCAGGTAACCCGCATCGGCAGTTTTCAAAGCGGTATCCGCCAAACCTTTACGAGCACCGTGAGTAGAGATAAAGTATTCCAAAATGGATAAACCTTCTTTAAAGTTTGCCACAATTGGGTTTTCGATAATTTCTGCCCCTGTTGAGCCCGCTTTTTGCGGTTTTGCCATCAATCCACGCATACCGGAAAGCTGACGGATTTGCTCTTTGGAACCCCTTGCACCGGAATCAAGCATCATATAAACTGAATTGAAACCACCTTGGTCGGTTTTCATTCTGCTCATGATCATCTCGGTTAATCCGGCGTTGGTATTGGTCCAAACGTCAATTACCTGGTTATATCTTTCAGTATCGGTAATTAATCCCATGTTGTAGTTGGCCTTGATCTCATCTACTGTTTCCACAGCAGTAGCGATCATGTTTTTCTTTTCTTCCGGGATTACGATATCACCTAAACTAAAGGAGAGACCACCTTTGAATGCATTTGAGTAACCTAAGTCTTTCATATCATCCAGGAAGCGTACTGTTGTTGGGAAATCAGTATCTGCTAGAATTCTACCAATTACATTTCGCAATGATTTTTTGGTCAAAAGTTCATTTACAAAACCAACTTCTTTCGGTACAATCTGGTTAAACAATACTCTACCTACAGTAGTTTCAGTAAGTCGAGTAACCAATTCTCCATCTTCCTTCACAGGAACTCTACATCTTACTTTTGCATTTAAAGACACCTGGCCTTCAGCATAAGCGATTTCTACTTCTTCCGGAGAATAGAAAGCAAGGCCTTCACCTTTCACTTTCATGTCATCTGTTGAAGACAATTCTTTGGTCATAAAATAAAGACCCAAAACCATATCCTGAGAAGGTACTGTAATCGGGGAACCATTCGCAGGGTTTAAGATATTCTGAGAACCTAACATTAGAAGTTGAGCTTCTAAAATAGCTTCCGGACCTAAAGGTAAGTGAACCGCCATCTGGTCACCATCGAAATCCGCGTTGAAAGCTGTAGTTACCAAAGGGTGAAGCTGAATTGCTTTTCCTTCGATCATTTTTGGCTGGAACGCCTGGATTCCCAATCTGTGAAGCGTAGGTGCTCTGTTCAAAAGTACAGGGTGCCCTTTCATCACGCCTTCCAAAATGTCATAAACAACAGGTTCTTTTCTGTCGATGATTCTTTTGGCAGATTTTACGGTTTTTACAATTCCTCTTTCGATCAGTTTTCTGATGATGAACGGTTTGTAAAGTTCCGCTGCCATATCTTTTGGAATTCCACATTCGTGCAACTGTAAGTTTGGACCTACGACGATTACGGAACGCGCAGAATAATCAACACGTTTTCCTAATAAATTCTGACGGAAACGACCTTGCTTACCTTTCAGGGAATCTGAAAGTGATTTCAACGGTCTGTTGGATTCTGATTTTACAGCAGAAGATTTTCTGGTATTATCAAAAAGTGAATCCACCGATTCCTGCAGCATTCTTTTTTCATTTCGAAGGATTACTTCCGGAGCTTTAATCTCTAAAAGTCTCTTCAAACGGTTATTTCTGATGATTACGCGACGGTAAAGGTCATTTAAATCTGAAGTCGCGAAACGACCACCATCCAATGGAACCAAAGGTCTCAATTCTGGTGGAATTACTGGAAGCACTCTCATAATCATCCATTCCGGACGGTTGACCATACGTGTGTTTGCACCTCTTAAGGCTTCAACTACGTTCAATCTTTTTAAGGCTTCGGTTCTTCTTTGTTTTGATGATTCGTTGTGTGCTTTGTGACGTAAATCGAACGACAATGCATCTAAATCAATTCTTTTTAATAATTCTTCAACCGCTTCAGCACCCATTTTGGCGATGAATTTGTTCGGGTCCGAATCATCTAAATATTGATTATCCGGTGGAAGCGTTTCCAAAACATCCAGATATTCTTCTTCAGTTAAGAATTCTTTATCATCAAAGTCAGCACCGTCGGCTTTTTTAGCCATACCTTGCTGAATTACAACGTATCTTTCATAATAGATTATCATGTCTAATTTCTTAGACGGCAATCCTAAAAGATATCCGATTTTATTCGGCAAAGAACGGAAATACCAGATGTGCGCAACAGGAACAACCAAACCGATGTGGCCGATTCTTTCCCTACGGACTTTTTTCTCTGTAACTTCTACACCACAACGGTCACAAACGATTCCTTTGTATCGGATTCTTTTGTATTTTCCACACGCACATTCATAATCCTTTACAGGACCGAAGATTTTCTCACAGAAAAGACCATCTCTTTCCGGCTTGTGCGTACGGTAGTTAATAGTTTCGGGCTTTAAAACTTCACCGCGGGAATCCTGCAAAATGATTTCCGGAGAAGCAAGTCCAATCGTAATTTTTGTAAAATTACTTGTTTTATTTTTGTTTGACATTTCTTAGATTTTAGATTGTAGATTTTAGATTTTAGATTTTTTCCGGGCTAAAAGGCCGAAAAATTTGAATTTAAAATTTAAAATTATTCCTCAAGTCTTACATCAAGACCAAGACCCTGTAACTCATGCAGCAATACATTGAAGGATTCCGGAATACCTGGTTCAGGCATTGCTTCACCTTTTGCAATTGCTTCGTAAGTTTTAGCTCTACCAATCACGTCATCCGACTTCACGGTCAGGATTTCACGAAGGATGTTTGAAGCACCAAACGCTTCCAATGCCCAAACCTCCATCTCACCGAATCTCTGTCCACCAAACTGCGCTTTACCACCTAACGGCTGCTGCGTAATCAATGAGTAAGGTCCGATAGAACGTGCGTGCATTTTATCATCTACCATGTGACCAAGTTTCAACATGTAAATAATTCCAACCGTTGCCGGCTGCGCGAATCTTTCACCTGTTCCTCCGTCATAAAGGTAAGTGCTGCCATATTTTGGTAAACCTGCCTGGTCGGTATACTCTGTAATCTGGTCTAAACTTGCACCATCGAAGATCGGCGTTGCAAATTTTAATCCTAATTTTTGACCTGCCCAGCCTAAAACGGTCTCATAAATCTGACCGATGTTCATACGGGATGGTACACCAAGTGGATTCAAAACGATATCTACCGGAGTTCCATCTTCTAAGAACGGCATATCTTCTTCACGTACGATTCTGGAAACGATCCCTTTGTTACCGTGACGACCCGCCATTTTATCACCTACGTTCAGTTTACGTTTTTTAGCAACATAAACTTTCGCAAGTTTAATGATACCTGCAGGAAGTTCATCACCAATTGAAATGGCAAACTTCTCACGGTTTTTGATTCCCTGAATGTCGTTATATTTAATCTTATAGTTGTGGATCAACTGTTTTACAAGGCTGTTACGCTCTGCATCTACAGTCCAGTCCGCGCCGCTTACGTTTACATAATCTTCAACAGATTGTAGAAGTTTTGTTGTAAACTTCACGCCTTTACCGATAATTTCTTCGTTTAGGTCGTTATTTACGCCTTGTGAAGTTTTACCGTTAACTAAAGTTCCTAATTTTTCAAGAAGTGTATTTCTTAATTCATCGAACTTCGCTTTGTACGTATTTTCGATTTCCTCAAGTTTTAATTTCTCTTCGGATCTTTTCTTTTTGTCTTTGATATTTCTGGAGAACAGTTTTTTGTTGATAACAACTCCTCTTAAAGAAGAATCTGCTTTCAACGAAGCATCTTTTACATCTCCTGCTTTGTCACCAAAGATCGCGCGTAATAGTTTTTCTTCCGGTGTTGGATCAGATTCTCCTTTTGGAGTAATCTTTCCAATCATAATATCACCAGGCTTCACATCAGCACCGATTCTAATCATACCGTTTTCGTCAAGATCTTTTGTAGCTTCTTCAGAAACGTTCGGTATATCCGCGGTTAATTCTTCCATACCTAATTTGGTATCACGAACTTCCAGTGAATATTCATCAACGTGAATTGAAGTAAACCAGTCTTCACGTACTACTTTTTCGTTAATTACAATCGCATCCTCGAAATTGTACCCTTTCCATGGCATAAATGCTACAGTAAGGTTTCTACCGATCGCTAATTCTCCATTTTCTGTCGCATAACCGTCACAAAGAACCTGACCTTTTTCTACTTTGTCACCTACTCTTACGTTTGGTCTCAAGGTGATAGTGGTACTTTGGTTGGTTTTACGGAATTTGGTTAATTTATATGTTTTAGTTCCTGAATCAAAAGACACGAGATCCTGATCTTCAGTTCTGTCATATTTAATGGTGATCTTGTTTGCATCAACATACTCTACTACACCTGTTCCTTCAGCATTGATTAAAACACGTGAATCTGTAGCAACCTGTTTTTCCAAACCTGTTCCAACAATTGGTGCTTCCGGTTTCAATAACGGAACGGCCTGACGCATCATATTCGATCCCATCAACGCACGGTTCGCATCATCATGCTCCAAGAATGGAATTAATGACGCAGAAATACCGGAAATCTGGTTCGGTGCAACATCGATCAAGTCAACCTGTTGTGGCTCAACAACCGGATAATCACCATCCAAACGTGCAATCACACGGTCAGTGCTGATGGTTCCGTCGTCTTTCATCTCGATATTCGCCTGCGCAATTACACGATCTTCTTCATCTTCCGCATTTAAGTAAACCGGCGCAGTTTTTAAGTCAACTTTACCGTTTTCTACTTTTCTGTATGGAGTTTCGATGAAACCAAGACTGTTGATTTTCGCATAAATACCCAAAGATGAAATCAAACCAATGTTTGGTCCCTCTGGAGTTTCAATAGGGCAAATTCTTCCGTAGTGTGTATGGTGAACGTCACGTACCTCAAAACCTGCTCTTTCTCTTGAAAGTCCACCAGGTCCTAAAGCCGAAAGTCTACGCTTGTGCGTGATCTCGGATAATGGATTGGTTTGATCCATGAACTGTGACAACTGGTTGGTTCCGAAGAACGAGTTGATAACAGAAGTTAAAGTTTTCGCATTTACCAAATCAATCGGAGTAAATATTTCGTTATCTCTAACGTTCATTCTTTCTCTGATGGTTCTTGCGATTCTTGAAAGTCCTACGCTGAACTGACCTGATAACTGCTCACCAACGGTTTTAATACGTCGGTTTGACAAGTGGTCAATATCATCAACCTCTGCTTTTGCGTTCACCAATTCGATAAGGTGACGTACAATCGCGATGATATCCTCTTTGGTCAAAACTTCAGTTTTTTCCGGGATATTCAGGTTTAATTTTTTGTTTAATCTGTAACGTCCAACTTCACCTAAAGAGTAACGCTGCTCCGAGAAGAATAATTTTTCAATAATTCCACGTGCTGTTTCCTCATCTGGCGGATCTGCGTTACGTAACTGACGGTAAATATATTCTACCGCTTCTTTTTCCGAGTTGGTTGGATCTTTCTGTAAAGTATTCTGGATGATAGAAAACTCGTTTGCATTTTCTTTGTGAATCAAGATTGATTTCACACCAGAATCCATTATCATATCAATGTGTTCTTTTTCAAGAACAGTTTCACGGTCTAAGATGATTTCGTTTCTTTCGATAGAAACTACTTCACCAGTATCTTCGTCCACGAAATCTTCGAACCAGGTGTTCAAAACTCTCGCAGCAAGAACTCTTCCTTCTACTTTTTTCAACGCAGCTTTAGAAACTTTCACTTCTTCGGCAAGGTCGAAAATCTGAAGGATATCTTTATCAGACTCGTATCCGATCGCTCTTAACAAAGTTGTTAAAGGCAATTTTTTCTTACGGTCGATATAGGCGAACATCACATTGTTGATGTCGGTTGTAAATTCCATCCAAGATCCTTTGAAAGGAATAATTCTGGAATAATACAATTTTGTTCCGTTGGCGTGATAAGTCTGGCCAAAGAAAACACCAGGAGAACGGTGTAACTGTGTTACGATAACACGCTCTGCACCGTTGATGATAAATGAACCGGAAGGCGTCATATATGGAACCGGTCCTAAATAAACGTCCTGTACAACAGTCTGGAAATCTTCATGTTCCGGGTCTGTACAGTACAGTTTTAATCTCGCTTTTAGAGGAACTGAATAAGTTAAACCTCTTTCTACACACTCGTCGATCGAGTATCTTGGGGAATCAACCAAATAGTCCAAAAACTCCAAAACGAAATTGTTTCGGGAATCGGTAATTGGGAAATTTTCTTGAAAGGTTTTGTACAAAGATTCATTGAGTCTTTGCTCCGGAAGGGTATCCAACTGGAAAAAATCTTTGAAAGATTGGATCTGAATGTCCAAAAAGTCAGGAGTCACAATTTTCCCTTTTGCTTCGGAGAAATTGATTCTTTGGTTGGCCTGAGCTTTAGCGACTGCTTTAGATTTACTCATAAAAAAATTAAAGAATGAGGGTTAAAAAATATTTTGTTTCAAAATATCAGAAAGAAAAACAGGAAAAAAGGGTGATTTAACAGGTGATTTTTGGCGCAATCAGTAGAATTATCACTCACAGTTCCTCGAAGCTCTCTCTAACTGCAACATCGGTATATCTTTTCACGACGTAATGCAAAATATTTTCACTGTATTTCGGCTAAATTATTATTTGCTGACTATAGAAAACGGAAAATCCTCTTTCAAAAAATGAAAGAGTTGAAAATCAATTAATTAAGGTCTGATGTATAATTATTTGCGCCAAAATAGACTGCAAAGATACAATTTCTTTGCGGGATTGGCAAATATTGTCTATCCGTAGAACAGCTACGAAGTTATAAATTTAAGTTAAATTTTTCAATAAATTGCAAATAATAATTTGATCTTTAGAAGGTGATGAATTCAGAATTCTGGAAAAAAATGCCCAAACCGCACTGAAAAAATTTGCCCAAATACTTGATTATCAATGATTAAATTATTATGTTAAATAAGTATTAAAATTTTTGCCGCCATGCTTTTACTTCGTAAATTTACGCTCCAAAAACGCAAAATTTATGAATTTTCCCCGCCTGCAAGAAAAGCTTGAAATCCTGGCCGATGCCGCGAAATACGATGTTTCGTGCTCCTCCAGCGGCGGAAACCGTAAAAACACCAAAGGCGGTTTAGGTGACAGCCACGCTTCCGGAATTTGCCATTCTTACACCGAAGACGGGCGCTGCGTTTCTTTGCTGAAAATCCTGTTGACCAACCATTGCATTTACGATTGCGCCTACTGCGTTTCCCGAAAATCTAACGATATTAAACGAGCCGCTTTCACCGTGGAAGAAGTGGTGGATTTAACCATTAATTTTTACCGGCGAAATTACATTGAAGGTTTGTTTTTAAGCTCGGGAATTTTCAAAGATGCGGACACCACGATGGAAAGATTGGTTCGCGTTGCGAAAAAACTGCGTACAGAACACAACTTTAACGGCTATATTCACCTGAAATCTATTCCCGGCGCGAGTGATGAATTGATGAAAGAAGCCGGTTTATATGCCGACCGACTTTCCATTAATCTGGAAATTCCGACCACAAAAGGTTTGAAACTTTTAGCACCCGAAAAATCGCACGACCAAATGATTAAACCGATGGGTTTTATTAAAAATGAACTCATTCTCTATAAAGAAGAGAAAAAACTCTTCAAAAATGTCCCAAAATTTGCGCCGGCCGGACAATCAACACAGATGATTGTAGGCGCAACCGACGAAACTGATTTGAAAATCATTAAAGTCGCGGATCATTTTTACCAGAATTTCAAGCTGAAACGCGTGTATTATTCCGGTTATGTACCGATGCTGGAAGATAAAAGACTGCCGTCGATAGATTCGCAGGTGCCGATGTTACGCGAAAACAGATTGTATCAGGCAGATTGGTTGATGCGATTTTATGGCTTTAAAGCCGATGAAATTTTAGAAAAAAGCAATCCGTTCCTGGATTTGGAAGTCGATCCGAAACTTGCGTGGGCGCTGCGAAACCGCGAGCAATTTCCGGTGAACATCAATACCGCAACGAAAGAAATGATTTTGCGCGTACCCGGAATCGGCAGAAAATCGGTATTTAAAATTTTAAGTGCGAGAACTTTCCAAAAACTGAATCTGAGTCATTTGCAAAAAATGGGCGTGGCGACAAACCGCGCAAAATATTTTGTAGAATTTGAATCGCAAAATATTTTTAATAAATACATTGATGATTTTAACTTCAGGAAAATAATTTTGCAGGGCATGAAATCGAAATTTCAGAATCCTTTTTCGGAGCAACTGACGCTTTTTTAGATGACGACGCTTTTGTACGACGGAACTTTTGAAGGACTTTTCACCGCAATTTTTGAAGTTTACGAATATCAGTTCCAACCTGCTGAGATTATTTCCGAAAAAAACCACCAAACAGCGGCATTTTTTTCTGAAACTCACGAAGTGCAAACCGACGAGAAAAAAGCCAAACGCGTTCTGCAAAAATTGGAGGCTAATTTGGGCAAAAAAGGCGTTTCGCAGTTGCTGCGCGTATATCTTTCGGAAAAGGAAAGTGCAGAGCGCCTGATTCTTTCCGCGGTTGCTCTGTCGCTGGAATTTCCGAAGGAAAATATACTGAATAATTTTGCGCATCCGGATATGATGGAAATTGCGAAAATTACAAAATCCATAAGCCGTGAAGTGCACAGAATGCACGCTTTCGTAAGATTTGAAAAGTTGCAGGACGAGGTTTATTTCGCGAAGATTGAACCGGATTTCAATGTTTTACCATTAATCATCAGCCATTTTAAAAACCGTTATCAGGACCAGAAATGGATGATTTACGATATTCGGCGCGGTTACGGTGTTTTTTATGATTTAGAAGAGGCGCAGTTTTTTGAACCAAACTTCGACGAAAATTTTCAGTTGAAAAAAACGGGAACCCTTTTGCACGAAGAGGAAATGAACTATCAAAAACTGTGGCAACGTTATTTCTTCAAAACCAATATTCCGGAACGGAAAAATTTAAAACTTCATGTGCAATCGTTGCCGAAGCGTTACTGGAAATATTTAACTGAAAAATACTGAGCTTTTCGGGCATTTTTTTCAATTTTAGAAAACGAAAAAATTTGCCGTAATAGCAGCGAATTTTTCGAGCTTTCAATAACACCTATGTAAAAAACAAAAAAACCGCCTTTGAGGGCGGTTTTTTTTTATAATTAGCGGTAGAAATTATTTCAATTCTACTTCAGCACCAGCTTCTTCTAATTGTTTTTTCAAAGCTTCAGCTTCGTCTTTAGAGATACCTTCTTTGATAGCAGTCGGAGCTGAATCTACCATATCTTTAGCTTCTTTAAGACCTGCACCAGTTAAATCTTTAACTAATTTTACAACTGCTAATTTAGAAGCACCTGCAGCTTTCAAGACTACATCGAATTCTGTTTTTTCTTCAACAGCTTCAGCAGCAGCACCACCACCGGCAGCAACAGCTACAGCAGCAGGCTCAATACCGTACTCTTCTTTAAGAATAGCAGCTAATTCGTTTACGTCTTTTACGGTTAAGTTTACAAGCGTTTCCGCTAAGTTTTTTAAATCTGACATTTTAATAATGTTTTAATTGTTGAACGATTTATTTTGATTTTTTTTTGAGTCTAATTACTCTGCACTTGGTGCATCTGTAGCGTCAGCGCTTGCTTCTGGAGCAGCTTCTGCAGCTGGAGTTTCTTCTGCCGGTGCTTCTTCGGTTGCTGGAGCAGCTTCTTCTGAAGATCCTTCAGCGTTTTCTTTGTTCTGAAGCGCAGAAAGTAAATTTCTAAGTGGAGACTGAAGCAATGTGATGATTTCACCAATCATTTCTTCTCTTGACTTGATGCTAACTAAAGCGTCTAAGTTTTCGTCGCCTACATAGAAAGTTTCCTGTAAATAAGCAGATTTTAAGGCAGGAATTTCAGCTTTTTTTCTGAATCCCTGAATCAACTTAGCCGGAGCGTTTGCTGTTTCAGAAATCATCAAAGCGGAGTTACCTACGAAAGTTGGGAACATTTCAGAGTAATCTACTCCTTCAATTTGCTCCAAAGCTTTCTGTAACAAAGTGTTTTTTACAACCTTTACTGTAATATTCTGCTTGAATGCCTGTCTTCTGAATTCTGAAGTTGCAGCAGCATTCATTCCTTCAAGACTTGCTACATAAACCACTTTCGCGTCCTGTAATGCGTCTTTCAATTCTTGTATTACTAATACTTTATCTTCTTTTGTCATTGTCTTACAGATTATTAGTTTACAGATTTAGTATCAATTGCAATACCCGGACTCATGGTGGAAGACAAGTAGATGCTTCTTACATAAACACCTTTGGATGCTGTAGGCTTCAATTTCATCAATGTCTGAATTAATTCAGCTGCATTTTCTTTAATTTGAGCCGGCTCGAAAGATACTTTACCAATTCCTGCGTGGATAATACCATATTTATCAACTTTAAAATCAATTTTACCTGATTTTACTTCAGAGACTGCTTTACCAATATCCATGGTTACAGTTCCTGATTTTGGGTTCGGCATCAAACCACGTGGTCCTAAAATTCTACCTAACGGGCCTAATTTCCCCATTACAGCAGGCATAGTCACGATAACGTCAACATCCGTCCAACCTTCTTTTATTTTCTGTAAATACTCGTCAAGACCTACATAATCAGCACCTGCTGCGGTAGCTTCAGCTTCTTTGTCTGGAGTTACAAGAGCAAGTACTTTTACATCTTTACCTGTACCGTGTGGAAGAGAAACTACGCCTCTTACCATTTGGTTTGCTTTTCTTGGATCTACACCCAATCTAACAGCCAAGTCAACAGATGCGTCAAATTTTGCAAAGTTTACTTCTTTCACCAAAGCCGAAGCTTCGTCCAGACTGTAAATTTTGTTTTTTTCTATTTTGCTTAAAGCTTCCTTTTGCTTTTTAGTTAATTTTGCCATTTTTCTGTGGTTTTAAGCGTTAGTTGGTTTAGTTCCTGTTACTCTCAATCCCATAGAACGGGCGGTTCCTGCAATCATTGTCATTGCAGAATCTAATGTAAAGCAGTTAAGATCAGTCATCTTGTCTTCTGCAATTTTTTTAACCTGATCCCAAGATACACTTCCTACTTTCGCGCGGTTAGGTTCACCAGAACCTTTCTTTTGCTTAGAAGCATCTAAAAGCTGAATAGCAGCTGGAGGAGTTTTGATAACGAATTCAAATGATTTGTCTTCGAAAACTGTAATAACTACAGGTAAAACTTGCCCAGGCTTATCTTGAGTTCTTCCGTTAAATTGCTTACAAAACTCCATAATGTTCACCCCTGCAGAACCCAAAGCTGGACCTACCGGTGGAGATGGGTTTGCCGCTCCTCCTTTTACTTGGAGCTTCACCATTTTAAAGACTTTTTTAGCCATTTTTTCTTTTTAAAAATTAAGTAATTTATGAATGTGGAAGCATTTATAAATCTGCAGGGCGGGTTCTCATATCACCACTCTACATTTCGGACTGCAAAATTAAGAATAAATTTTAATTACACAAGCGGTAAGACCTTGATTTTTAGAAAGAATTTTACTCAGTGGAAGTTGACAGTCGAAAGTGATCAGTTTATAATTAAAATAAACAGGTAAAAATTATAGTTGTGTCGTAATAACGCGTCGTGGACTAAAAGAGAAAAATTTGCCGTTAAAGCAAGGAATTTTTTTCAAATGATTTTCAGGGTGGAAAATTTTCGCCGCTAAAATGATGGATTTTCTCAAAATCTAAAAGAGAAAAATTTGCCTTTAAAGCAGGAAATTTTTGAAAATTAATAATTAAGCATTAATAATTAATAATTGACCATTAATAATTAAAAAAAGTCAACTCGGGAAAGTTGACTTTTAATTTATTTTTTAAAAAAGCTGTTATACTTTTTCTACCTGCATAAAGCTGAGCTCCATCGGAGTTTTTCGGCCGAAAATCATTACGGATACTTCGATTTTCTTTTTCTCTTCGTGTAGTTTTTCTACTGTACCGTTGAAACCATTGAAAGGTCCATCAATTACTTTTACGTTTTCACCGACCACAAACGGAATTGCTGTTTCCATGGCAAATTCTGAAAGTTCATCCATTCTGCCCAGCATTCTGTTTACCTCAGATTTACGCATCGGCACAGGATCGCCGCCTTTAGTAGAACTTAAAAATGAAATTACACCGGGAATGTTTTTAATGATGTGTGGGATTTCTCCAACCAAATTGGCCTCAACCATCAAATAACCTGGGTAATATGGTTTTTCTTTCGGTACTTTTTTGCCATTTCTAATCTGGATCACTTTTTCCATAGGAATGACCACCTGAGTAACGTAATCTTCGAAACCGTGGTGTTTCATTTCGTTCTCAATATAGGCTTTCACCTTATTTTCCTGTCCGCTGATGGATTTCAGTACATACCACTTCAAGTCACTCATTTTGGGAAAATAATTTTAATTGAACAGATTGATAAAGAGCGAGATGGTATTCGCAATAGATTTACTGAACAATGAATCTACACCAAAAGTAAAAAGCGCTAAAATAATGGTAGCAATGGTAACTACAATCGTAGACGACTGCAACTCTGGCCATTTTGGCCATTCAACTTTGTCTTTAAATTCGGTATAAGAACCTTTAATAAAATCTACTAAACTCATTATCTTTTATTTGCACGGGCACAAGGACTCGAACCCTGATCAACGGTTTTGGAGACCGGTATCCTACCATTGGACGATGCCCGTAGATTAAAAAAAGTTCCGTAAGAATCCCTACGGAACTTTAATATTTAATTAGAAATTAATCTAAGATTTCAGTTACCTGACCTGCACCAACTGTTCTACCACCTTCTCTGATCGCAAATCTAAGACCTACGTTAAGAGCGATTGGCTGTAACAATTCTACAGTGATAGAGATGTTATCTCCTGGCATTACCATTTCTACACCTTCTGGTAAGAAGATTTCACCTGTAACGTCTGTAGTTCTTACGTAGAACTGTGGACGGTATTTGTTGTGGAATGGAGTGTGACGACCACCTTCTTCTTTAGACAAGATATAAACCTCAGCTTTGAATTTTTTGTGTGGTTTTACAGAATCTTTTTTAGCGATTACCATACCTCTTTTGATGTCGGTTTTTTCAATACCTCTCAACAATAGACCTACGTTATCACCAGCTTCTCCTCTGTCAAGGATTTTTCTAAACATTTCAACACCTGTAATGGTAGAAGTAAGTTTTTCATCACCCATACCTACGATGTCTACAGGATCACCAGTATTGATTACACCAGCTTCAATTCTACCAGTAGCAACAGTACCACGACCTGTAATAGAGAATACGTCTTCGATTGGCATCAAGAAAGTTTTGTCCACATCTCTTGTAGGAAGTTCAATCCAAGTATCAACAGCTTCCATCAATTCTTCGATTTTTTCTACCCATTTTGGCTCACCGTTAAGTCCACCTAAAGCTGAACCTTGGATTACGGGAGTGTTGTCACCATCATAGTCATAAGAAGAAAGAAGGTCTCTAACTTCCATTTCTACTAGTTCTAACAACTCAGCATCGTCAACCATGTCAACTTTATTCATAAATACCAATACGTTAGGTACGTTTACCTGACGACAAAGTAAGATATGCTCTCTTGTTTGTGGCATTGGTCCGTCAGTAGCAGCTACTACAAGGATAGCACCGTCCATCTGCGCAGCACCAGTTACCATGTTTTTTACATAATCCGCGTGACCAGGGCAATCTACGTGAGCGTAGTGTCTGTTCGCAGTTTCATATTCAATGTGTGAAGTATTGATAGTAATACCTCTTTCTTTTTCTTCCGGAGCAGAATCAATAGAAGAGAAATCTCTTGCAGTTCCGAATCCTTTGTCAGATAACACCTTGCTGATTGCAGCAGTAAGTGTAGTTTTACCATGGTCTACGTGACCGATGGTACCAATGTTCAAGTGTGGTTTGTTACGATTAAACGTTTCCTTTGCCATGATATAAATTATTTATTAATTAATTATTCCTTTTTTCAGTGCGCAAATATAGTGATTTTTTAAATATTGAAAACTTTTTTCGATAAAAAAAAGCCACCACCAAAGATATTGATTTACACTGCGTTAGATATTAGCTAAAATACCGGACTGCAAATTTACAGAAAAATATTTATTTCTGAAAATCTCGGCGAATTTTTATAAAAACTTCAATTTCTTTTAAAAAGGAAAAATTTGCCATTTTAACCTCGAAAATTTTGTCGAATTTTTCATTATTGAAAATAAAAAAATCCCCCTAAAAGAGAGATTTTTTTTAGAGCCAACTATGAGATTTGAACTCACGACCTCTTCCTTACCAAGGAAACGCTCTACCCCTGAGCTAAGTCGGCGAAATTTTAAAAAAAAATCACAAGCCGCTGTACTGGTTGTGATTTTAGAGCGGAAGACGAGGGTCGAACTCGCGACATTCAGCTTGGAAGGCTGACGCTCTACCAACTGAGCTACTTCCGCATTTTTGTTTCCAAAAACGTTGGTAAACGGTGCGCAAATTTAAAATAAATTTTAAGATTTGCAAGGTATTTTATAAAACGTGGGGAGAGTAGGATTCGAACCTACGAAGTCGTAAGACAGCAGAGTTACAGTCTGATCCATTTGGCCACTCTGGAATCTCCCCAATATTTTATAAAACAGAGCCTCCAGAGGGACTCGAACCCACGACCTGCTGATTACAAATCAGCTGCTCTAGCCAGCTGAGCTACGGAGGCAAAGATTTTTAAAGAACTCTTATCTCTTTTTGCGAGTGCAAATATAAGGGAGTTTTTTTTAAATCTACAAATATTATTTAATATTTTTTTACAATTTTTTTTAAGCCAATTCTTTTTTCTTGATTAGCAGCTTTTTAGCAGCTTCAGCACACAGGTCTATGCTCTCTTCAAATGTGGTTGTAGTTTTCTTTACCATGATATCATCACCCGGAACCTCCAGTTTAATCTCTGCCGTTTTATTGGCCTTTTCGCCCGTATTTTCTACTTTTAGAAAAACCGTGCAGCCATGGATTTTGTCGTAAAAAGTTTCTAACTTATTGAGTTTTTTGTCTAAATATTCTTCTAATGGTGCATGTGGAGTCAAACCGATTGACTGAACGTTAATTTTCATAATCTAGATTTTTTTTCGCCCGCGGATGAGCACTGTTAAACACTTTTTTTAATTGTTCGATATTCGCATTGGTGTACACCTGCGTGGAAGCCAATGACGAGTGTCCCATGAGTTTTTTCACTTTCGAAATCTCCGCGCCGTTATCCAAAACATGTGTTGCAAAACTATGTCGCAGGATGTGGGGGCTTTTTTTCGCTTTTAATGACACCTGACTAAGGTAGGAATTAACCGTAGAATAGACAAACTTGTCATTTAGTTTTTTGCCCTTTTTACCCACGAAAAAATACATCTCGCTCTCCGTCAAGGGTTTCCTGATGGTTAAATATTTCTTAAAATTTGCTAAGAGTTTTTCTGATACTGGAATGATTCGGGATTTGTTGCCTTTACCTGTCACCTTAATTTCGTTTTTGCTGAAATCCACATCGTTTAAAAGAAGCGAAGTAAGTTCTGCGCGCCGCATACCGGTTTGGTAAAGCGTTTCGATGATGAGTTCTTTCAAAAAATCGCCGTCTTTTGGTGCTTTTTCCAAAGTTTCCAATGTGCGCATTTCATCTTCCGAAAAGGGGATTTGCTTTTCAGCGTAAAATTTTAATGATTGGATGCTTTCCAGCGGCGAAATCTCTATTTCACCAACTTTCAAAAGAAAAAGGTAATAGCTCCGAAGCGTCGAAAGCTTTCGGTTAATGCTGCGTTTTGCAATTCCTGTGGAACTTAATTCCGACATAAAATTGCGGATGATTTTTTTGTCCACTTTCGTGGTTTCCTGATGCGCTTCGGTTTTCAGGAGAAAGTCCGTAAAGTCTGAAAGATCTTTACGGTAGCTGGTTATGGTATGTGGCGAGTAGCGCCGTTCCACTGCAATAAAGTCCAAAAATCGCTCAATCATACCCCTGTAACCAATAAAAAATCACTCCTCAAATATATGTATTTGAAAAGTGATTTGAATATTTTCAGAAAGAAAATTTTATTTAAGCTTGCTCGTCGCGGCTTATATTTCTCTGCTTGTGGGCAGCTTTCAATTTCGCCTGTCTGTTTACAACAGAAGGTTTGTTGAATTGTTGACGACTTCTAAGGGCTCTGATAGTTCCTGTTTTGTCGAATTTTCTTTTGTATTTTTTTAACGCTCTGTCGATGGATTCACCATCCTTTACCGGGATTATTAACATAGTTTACATCTCATTTTGGATTGCAAAAGTATGATTTTTTATTGAATTGACAAATTATTTTAGTATTTTTAAAATCTATTCCTAGAATTAAATGAATCCCGATTATAAAGTTATTTACGCTTCTGCCGGCTCCGGAAAAACCTACGCGCTGGTTCAGAACCTTCTCGCTATTTGTCTAAAATATCCCGCTCAAGCCGATAAAATTCAGAATATTCTCGCGCTTACTTTTACCAACAAAGCCGCGAATGAAATGAAGCACCGCATCATCAGTTGGTTAAAAGATTTCTCTGCGGAAGATTATCTAGCTAATGAAGATTTAAAAAATATCCAGTTAAAGCTCGAAAAAGATGGTTTTAAAATCTCGTTGGACGATCTTCACCTGCGTTCCAAAAAAATGCTGGATTATGTGCTGCACCACTACTCCACTTTAAACATTGGAACCATTGATAAGTTTAATGCAAAATTAGTTCGCAGTTTTTCTCAGGAATTGGGACTTGCGCAAAATTTTGCTTTGGAAATCAATGCCGAACCTTTTCTAATTGAAGCAGTCGATAAAATGTTGGAAGACATCGGTCAGGAAAATAATATTTCGCACGCCTTTATGGATTTTGTGAATTATTCACTCGACAACAACGACCGTTTAAACCTGAACCAAACGCTTTATAAATCCGCAAAAGAATATGTGCAGGATAAACATTATTTTCAGCTGAAACAAAACAAAGATTTTGATTGGGATTTGTATGAAAAATCCAAAAAGAAACTGCGGGAAAATATCCGCGAACTGCGGCAAGAATCTTTAGAAATTGCTAAAAATGTGCTCAATTTGCTCGAAGAAAAAAACATCGAAATTGCTGATTTCGCCGGAGGTGCAAACGGTATTGGCGGCTTCTTTTTTAAAACATTAAGTAATAAACAAAAGCTTTACACAACACTTCAGGAAGAAGAAAACTGCATTGAAAGAATCAGGAAAGGTGCTTCCGCAAAGGGAAAAGCAAAGCAGTCTGAGATTTTAGAAATTCTGGATTTTTTGCTCTTTGAGCGGCAAAAAATTATCACCAATTACGTTGAAATCGAGAAAAAAACCAGAATTCTAGAAGCGCTTTTACCATTAAAAGTAAATAAAGATATTCAGGATAAACTCGCGGAAATAGAGCTTGAAAATGATTTGGTGCTGCTTTCCAAGTTTAATATTATGATTCACGAAAATCTTCGTGAAGAACCTACGGCATTTATTTATGAAAAAATCGGCACGAAATTCAGCCATTATTTTTTCGATGAATTTCAGGACACTTCTTTCCTGCAATGGCAAAATTTGATTCCGCTGCGCGATCACGCAAACTCTCAAGAAAATATGAGTTTTACGCTGGTGGGCGATCCGAAACAGAGTATTTACCGTTTTCGTGGCGGCGATTCTCAGCTGATGCTGGATATCATTAATAATTCCGACAATTCCGCAGCTTCAGCAAAAGTAGAAAACCTGGAATACAATTACCGCAGCGCGAAAAACATCGTTGATTTCAACAATCAGCTTTATCTTTATATGTCGCAGTTTACAGAGCCGGAGCATCAGAAAATTTTCGGTCCGGGTTCGCAGCAAATGGCAAAATCTTCCGTGGAAGGCCGAGTGCGCATCAATATGTTGGAAAATACCGGAAGCAAAGCCACGGATTATGAAGCAGTTTCAGAATTAATGAAAAACGACATTCAAACGTGTTTGGATCAAGGTTTCCGCTTTTCAGATATCACGATTTTGTGCCGCGGAAACTTCGATATTTTCAGCTATTCGCAACATCTAGGAAATCTGAAAGTGACTTACAATGGAGAAGAAGTTTTCATCAAAACCATTTCAGAATCAGGTTTAACCTTAAATCTTTCGGTAACATTGCTAGCTTTAACGGAATTTCTGCGCTGGCACGAAAATCCGAAAAACCTGCAGTTTGCCGTAAAAATGTTGTATTACCTGAATGTTTTGGGCAGAATTGAAATCGAAGATTTTACCCGCGAAATGACCGAAATTTTAGCTTTTGGTAAAAAGGAAAAAATTGAGCAGTTTATCTCGGAAAAATTTAGCCTTAACCTTAGCGCCGACGGTCTATTACAGCTTAATCTTTACAATTTCGTGGAGCATTTCTTGAAGGAATTTTCGGTGGAAGGCAAGGAAACCGATTTTCTTTTAAATTACCTCGAAATGCTGTACGCTTATTCGCAAAACGCTGGTTCTACACTGAAAGAATTTTTAAAATTTTGGGACGAAGAAGCGCAAAAAACCACGATTCAGGCGTCAGAAAATGTGGACGCGGTGCAAATTATGACCATTCATAAATCGAAAGGTCTGGAATTTCCGGTGGTTCTGCTGCCGATGCGGAACAAAGCGCCGAGCAGAAAAAGCAGCTACTGGTTTGATACCAACGCGGAAGAAAAACTGTCGTCGGTAAACGTAAAATTATTTTCGGATGAGCTGGTGATTTACGATGAAGAAATCTCCACTTTTAATGCCAAAAATTCGTATCAGCAAAAAATTGATGATTTCTGTCTGCAATATGTAGCGACCACGCGCGCAGCAGAGCAGCTTTTTCTGTATGTAGAAAAAGGTGGAAAAACCTCTAATTACCTCGAAATTTTTGACTTTTTAAAAGATGAAATTCCGAGAAATGAAATGTTGGAAGAACTGACGTCTTTTGATTTTTACCCAATTTCCGATAACGGTCTTCGCAAGAATAAAACCGCGCGGAAAGAGCAGTTTACCACGCAGCCGATCAGTTTCCGGAATAAAGAGGAGAAAAATCCAAATGCCATAAAAATTGCAACGCCGTCCAAAAACTATCAGAACAGAATTGAAAAAGTTCGCACCGGAATTTTCACGCACGAAGTTTTAGCAAAAATAAATTCTGAAAATGATGTTGAAAAAACGCTGGAAACTTACCTTTTAGACGGAACAATTACCAGCGAAGAAAAAGCAGATATCGCGGAACGGATTTATAAAATCATAAAAAACCCCGATTACGCCCGGTATTTTTTGCCGGAGCAAGTGGTGATTAATGAAAAAGACATCATGCTTTCGGCTGAAGGAAAATCGAAAATTTATCGTCCGGACCGGTTAATTTCTACCGAAAAGGGTTTCATCATCATTGATTTTAAAACCGGCGATGTGCAGGAAAAACATCAGAAACAAATTGATGAATACCGCGCTGTGTTGGAAATTCTCGGACATCAGGTTGCGGAAACAGCAATTATTTATGTTTAAAAAAAAGACCGGTTTTGCAAACGAAAACCGGTCTTTGAATTTGGTAAATAAAGTTATTTTTTCACCGCGGTGACTACCTGCGCTTCAAGCTTGGTTACGTTATCGTAAATCTGCTTGAAAAACGGATAATAGTCAGCCGGAAATGATGAGTCATCAATCTGCACGGTGGTTTCAATGGTCAGCTTGTTCTCTTTCTGAGTTACAAGATAAGTGTATTGTATCCCGCTGTCTTCGGTACGGATTTTCTTAGATTTCGGAACATTTTCAAACTTGTATCCATCCGGAAGTGTAATGGTTACTGATTTTACACGGTCAAACGCCGAATAAAACTCGATGGCAGATCTTCGCGGCTCTGTTTGGTTGTAACTGTGGTTTTGGGAATAAAGAAATAAAAGCGGGTTAAAGACCATTTTATTTCCGATATGATCCACAAAACTGTCGGCGGAAAAATCGAAAGTGGTTTCGAAATCGTTATTTTCGTGCAGCTGATGTTTTAAATTGGTGAACGGAAACCTGTACTCATCCTGATAGTTTTTCGAATAGGTTTTTTGGTCATCCGTAAAGCCTTCATTGGCGATCATCGCGTACAATTTGGTATCGCGGTCGGCAAATTTCCCTTCAACAGTACCGTCAGAATTTAATTTAGCGTCGATGGAAAGTATGGTTTTGCTAACTTCGGGGTAAAGAACGTTGATGAGTTTTGCATCGTCTTTCGACATGATGATTCCCGATTCGTTAAGGGCGCGCGGCGAAACCATATTAAGCTCCGTCAGTTTTGAAGTACCGTCTAAAAGATAAAATTTCCCATTGTCGTCAAATGACGCTAAAACAAAATTAAGCTGTGAAATAGACGGATTATAAGTGGTAAGTTTCCCACGATTAATGGTGGAAAGCACCACAGGATCCGCATTTAAACCAGCATTCCTCAAAAGCATTGTCAGCAACAAATTAATTTCTGCGGTATTACCGATTTTTGTGGTGATTAAATTTTTGATGCCTTTATCAGTAAAAGCTTCATCTTCTTTATTCCAGGTATAATTGTTCTGAACAAATTTTAAAACAGCAGCAGCTTTTTCCACTTTGGTGGACATTGCAGCAATTTCATTCGGTAACAGGTTTTTAACTAAACTCTCTTTTTTCAGCTGCTCGCCGAAATCGTCGTGATCATACAGGCGTTTCTGGATATCCTTCCATGAAATGGAATACGACTTGAATATGTTGTTAAACAGCGTGGAATTCAGTTCTGCTCTAACACCCGTCTTATAATTATCATTGTTTAAAACATAACGCTCATCCTTGAAAGCCGGCAGATCTTCGTAAGCGTAACGGTGTGTCTGAAACTGGTTTCCATACAGCGTTTTATGACCGGCATCGCGGTGTTTAGGTGCTACACTTCCTTTGTAATTAATGGAATATCCGATCGGCAGTGCGTGGTCAAAAACAAACTCTACATAACGCGTTGGAATTTTCGATTCAATTAAAGTTCGTGGTGTTGAATTTAAAAAAGGGCTGAAAATTGTGTAGGAATACTCTACCACAGAACCGTTTTTTACGTTCGCAAAGGCAAATTTGGTGATGGTGTAATTTTTATCTTCTTTAGATTTAAATTTTTCGTCACGCGTAATTTTAGTCGGTGTAATTTTATCATTCTCCCAGTTGTAAGTTACAACTTTCAGGTCGATGAGCTTCTCCGAATCACCTTTTCCGTTGTTGAAAACAGGGATTTCATAATCCAGGTATTCTCCGGCATTGTCTTTATTGTAAATTTTAACGCGGCTTACAATTTCCTGCTTCAAGCTTCCGTCATAATCAACAATAAAATGAACGGAACGGTACAGTATTTCTGCCGGTGCGTCGGCATCAATTTCAGATTTTGTTTTTTGCAGATCTGCAGCAGAAATTTTCGGGTCGTTTAAAAATTTATGTTGGGAATAAAGGATGCTCGCAAAAAAACATCCAATTAAAAGGGGTAATTTTTTAATCATATTTTGGAAATTAAAATTTTTGTATTGTCTTTAGTTGCGGTTTTTTTCCGGAAGTCTACATAATCTTTAAATTTTTCTTTCGGATAAATACCCTTTTTAATGGTTAAAATTCTTCGGACCAGCAATTTTTCACCCTCCATTTTATAGGTCAGAGAATAAGAACCGAACTCCGTGGAAAAATCTGAAGTTGCCGGCAAATCCGCAAATTTATAACCTGCTGGCGCCGTAAACTCTATTTCGTAATCGTCCTGAAACGGAAAAGCAGTTTCGAATGGAAGCATTCTCTCGGTGTTGGTGGTGAAAGAAACCGGCAGGTAGAACGGCATTGCCGGGAAAAACAAATCATCACCCAATTTTTTAGCAAAACTTTTCGCTTTCAGGTTCAGATCATAACTGATTTTTGCATCGTCGCGGTTGTTGGCAAGGTTTTGCATGGCTAGGTCATCAATCTGTAAATTGAAATGCCGGCTTTTCAGTGCATCTTTAAGTTCATCTGTTTTTAAAGTCATTAAACTCAGATTGTGGTCATATTGACCACCGGTGAACTGAAAGTTCGCATCCGAAATTATGGAGCCGTCTTCTGCAAGTTTTACTTTTGCGACCATCAATTCCTTGCTGTGTTCCGGTTTATAAACAGGTGTATCAATTATTTTAATCCCAGTTTCATCCACCGCCAAAACATTGCGGTTATACGAAGAATAATTTAGGTGATTATACGCAACGCGTTGCGAAGTATTCTCCAACCAAATTTGCTCCTTTTCGGTAGGAACCATCAGTACTACGTGATTTCCGTCTAATTTAGGGAAATCTTTATCAAAACTGATCACAGAATCATCACTGTAAATCACCGAATAATACGACGGAATTCCTGCGGCAGTAAGCAAAGTCCGCATATAATTGGTAAGCGCTTTACAATCGCCGTAGCCTTTTTTACTAACTTCCGCCGCCGGCATCGGTTGCCAACCGCCGATTCCCATGGAAATCAAAACATAGCGCGTTTTGTTCTGCATGTACTGATACAGTGTTTTTACTTTTTCCGAAGTTGAGCCGGATAAATTTAGCGCCGCAACTTCCGCTTTAATTTCAGGTGTAATTTGCGAAACCGGCGTTATGAGATCATTAAAATACCATTTACCGAAACTGTTCCAATCTGTCAAATCGCCCTGCTTACCTTCCAAGGTGAATTTTTCCGGTGAAAACTCCACTCCCGGCACCAAATAATCAATACTTGGCGATAAATCTTCAGGTGCAAACGCACTGATATTCTGATAGGAGTATTTCCAGACGTTACCTAGTTTATTTTCCGAAACTTTAGCTAAAGGTTTGTCGCTAATTTTCGTTCTGATTGTAATTCCCGACAAATTTGTAACGCTGAAGTTGCTTTTCTCCACCGCCATATTATAGCTTCGTACAGGCGAGAAATTGCTTAAATAAATGGTGTTGGATGTGCTGGTTTCGTAAGTTGTTTTTAATGTAAAAGGATATTTTGGCGAAACTGGCCGAAGCACCAAAACGCGGTCATCCGTGTACAAGCCAGCACTTGGATTGTTCGTATAATCTGAAAAGTCTTTTTTCGAAAATGTTTTGCTGAGCTTTCCGGTTTCGTCAAACATTTCAACTTTTATATTGCTGATTTTCGTCGTAGGATTATATGGAATATAAACTGTAGCAAATGGATCACCCGCCGCGCTCAGAATCGTTATCACCTGGCTTTTCGTGATGGTCATTTCGTTCACAGATTTCAAAATGTAATCTTGTGACTGTTCGCGGACTACGGCGTTCGCGTTCGTAAGAAGGTTTTGTGGAATTGATGAAACAGCATACTCCTGAGCGCTACTGTAAATCGAAAAAAAAGCACAAAACAGCAGGTAAAATTTATTCATATATAAATTTTTTAGGTGAATTTAATTTCCGGCTTCAGGCTGAAAAGTGCGCTGCGCCAGTTCCTGATCGAAAAGATAAAGCGCGGACGGATTGTCGGAAACCATTTTTATCTTAGAAACCAGCTGCGAAGCGTTGGCCTCTTCTTCAATCTGTTCGGTTACAAACCACTGAAGGAACGTCACCGTAGCGAAATCGCCTTCGTCGTTGGCATTTTTCAGAATATTAAAAATGCTTTTTGTCACCAGTTTTTCATGTGCAAACGCTTTCTCGAAAATCTCGACCGCGTTCACAAATTCGTGTGGCGGTTTCTCAATTGTTCCCATTTCGATAGCGGCGCCCACGTCATTTAAGTAGTCGAAAATCTTGTCGGCATGCATCAGCTCTTCTTTACTTTGCACGCGGAAATAATTTCCTATCCCGTCTAAATCCCGCGCGTAAAACCATGCGGACATTGCAAGGTAATATTGAGCGGCGAACTGTTCATTGGTAATTTGCTGATTTAAAAGTTCAGCGACTTTTGTACTTATCATAATATTAACTTCTTAACCAAATATAATAAAAAAAGGCAAACAAAAAAGCGGAAATAAATTCCGCTCTAACATTAAAAAAATAAAACTATGAAGAACTATTTTACTGCGCTTTTTGCATGTGGTGCTTTTTCATCATATCACCTTTTTTGTGCATCATTTGGCGCTTTTTCTGCATTTTTTCCTGGTTGCTTGCCATCCATTTTTGGTATTGGTCCGGAGAAAGAATTTTTTTCATTTCAGCCTGATGTTCTGCGCGTTTGGCTTTCATCTTTTCCATTTTGGCTTTTCTTTCCGCCTTTCTTTGTGGTGCCTCCATTTTTCTTTCCGCCATTCTTTTTTCATGAAGCGTTTTCAGCTGCGCAACCTGTGTTTCAGTAAGATTTAACTCGGTTTGCATTTTTTTGAAATGATCAGCTTTTTTCTGTTCCATGGTTTGCTGATCTTTTTTAGCCATCTGACCGTTTTGTTGTGCAAAGGCAAATGTTCCAACTGCTAAAAATGCAGCACTGAAGATTAATTTTTTCATTTTGTATATATTGCTATTGTTGTTTTATATGGTTTTGATACTAGAAAAATCCGAGAGTTAAAGCAGCTCTTCATAAAATTATGTTAAATAAAAATTACCCACATTTCAGGGCTTTTTTTCTGAATTTAACATCGAAGCCAAAATCGAAAAAAAAGTGCTTTTAGCGGCTAAAAAAAGAGCAGTTTAAAATTAAACTGCTCTCCCATCATTATTAACATTAAAAATCTAAAATTATCGGGAAGTTAATCGGCCTCCCGAGTTTCTTACGCTGGAATTTCTGGTTCCTGCGCCGGCATCCTGGGTAGAGTTGCCGGAATTATTTTCCATTCTGCGAGACGGTGTAACATTTCGCAAAGTTCTGTCTGGCTGTGCTGTTTCTGATCTAAATCCTGATTTCGAAGGCATTTCTGCTGGTCTTCTTGTGGAATTTGATCTTGTTCCTGCATCAGTTCTTGCAGATGCATTTGGTGTTACAGTTTCAGACTTAAAAGTATTTGTTCTGGTCCGTGAAGCACTTTCATTGGTGTCATTTCTAAAACCACTGTTGCGGTTCGGAGTAACTGTTTGTGTTTGTCCGGTGCGCGACGGCTGTTCAAAACCAATATTTCTGCGCGAATTATTCTGGTGATAGTTGTTTCGGTCCACACGGTAAACATTAACATTTACACTTCTGTATCTCGGTACTACGTAAATATTTCTGGCGTAGTGTCTTTGGTTATAATTCTGGTAATAAATTACCGGGTTGTACCCGTTATAATAACTGTTCTGGAAAACGACAAACAAATTCGGTCCCAAAATTCTCTGCAAAGCATAGAAGCGATCGTAATACCAGCGGTCCGGGTTATATCTGTAATATGAATTCCAGGCGCTGAAAGACGAAAAGCTGTCATTCAACATCATAATCTGCTGAATTTGCCACGGTGAAAGTCGGTACATCGAAAAGAAGCGGTTCCAGTTTACATTATTAATGCTGCTTCGGTAGTCGCTGTAATAATTTCTGTACAGGTCATTATTGTAATAATCACTCGGATATTCGTAGTAATAATCGTCCGGGAAATAAAACGCATCATCGTCGTCGCCGTAGTAGTTGCCATTTCCATAGCTGCTGTTCGGGTAATAATCGGGATAATTCTGAGCGGAAACCAATGTCATTGCAAACACCGATAAACCTAGTATAATTTTTTTCATTTCAATTTCAATTTATGTATTGATTCTTTAACTAATAATTAAAAAACGTGCCATAATTTTCAGTGATAATTAAATTCAGCATAAAAATAATCAGCTGCTTTTTGTATTAGCTGGTTATTTGATATAAAAATAAAACAGAAGTTAAATGCAGTGATTCAACTTCTGTTTATTCCGGGCTAAAACGCTATTTTTTAGCGATTTATATAGCTGCTGTTTTTAGAAACTATTTTTAAATTCTATTTGAATCAGAAATCCAGTACGCTATTTTTTTATTGAAATCTGTCTCTGCTACCATATCTTCTATGTTCAGATGCATTCTATAACGCCAGTAATGAGGGAAAACCGCCGGTTGGTTAATACGTTCATCATCCATATTCGGGTTTTTCAGCTTATTATCGGTTGCTAAAAACTCCTGGATCGGGAAAATTGCCAACATCGCATCGTTATAAAGATGCTGCAGCATTATAATTTCCGCCAGTTCACATTCCAGATGCCATGGCGCGGTACCGTATTGCCCCAGCTGATGCTGAAAATACTTTTGCGTCAATTCACGGTCTTCCTGCCACCACTGCCGCAAGGTAGAACTGTCGTGCGAACTCGCCGTCACCACATTCATATAAGTCGCATTTTGCGGATCGTACCACAGCGAATCATCGGCGGGCATTCTCTGCACTTTCAAAGCGGTAATTCCCAGACGGTCCATCACCTCGGGAACGCAATCCGGAACCAAACCTAAATCTTCGCCACAAATCAGCATGTCAGTAGAATTCAGGATGACTGGAAGTTTTTCCATTCCTTGCTGATACCACAATCCATCCTGTCGGTGGAAGAAATAATCCCGGTATAATTCGGAAATTTTCCACTTTTCGCTGTCGTTTAAATATTTATAAGATTCTGTTTTCTCCACATTAAACCGCGGATGATAAACATATTGATCATCGCCGAGCGCTTCTTGTAAAAACAAAACATTCGCAGCTAAAGAAAGCAAGCGCTCCTCTGCACCGTTAAAGGATCTTGTTTTAAAGTAATCAGCAAGTTTTCGCTGGGTATCAAATTCTTCTTTGAAAGTGTAAGTTCCATCGAAGTGGTTATTCATGAAATGCTCCTGAATATGTTCGCGTTCCTCGCCGAAATAGTCCCATAAAATCTGGTCATTAATGAAGGGCTTGCAGAATCTTTCGTAATTAAAATGAATATCACGCGCGTGGAATTCTTCAATTTTAACCGGAACAGCAGGATAAAAATATCCCAAAATTCCTTGCGTGGCGCTCATTGGCATCCGCCAGATTCGGAAGAAACCGAGAATGTGATCAATTCGCATCGCATCGAAATATTGCTCGAGCGCTTTGAAGCGGTTTTTCCACCAGCGGTAACCGTCGGCTTTCATCGCTTCCCAGTTGTAGGTCGGAAATTCCCAGTTTTGACCGAGTTCAGTAAACTGATCCGGCGGTGCGCCCGCCTGAAAATCCATACCGAAAAGTTCCGGTTCTGCCCAAGCTTCCACGGAATAGCGGTAAATACCGATCGGCAAATCACCTTTAACCGAAATTCCCAAGCGGTGTGTATAATCTATAGCGTCTTTTAGCTGAAGATGAAGTTGGTACTGAACCCAGGCGTGCACCATGGCAGCAGCAAAATCTTTGTTTTTTGGTGAAAAGAACGGTGAAACTTTACCAAAAATAAATTTTCGGTGCGTTTTCCATTCGTTGAAGTTCGGCGTTTGATATTTATCGCGTAAAACGCAGAAAGCTGAATACGGTAAAAGCCATTCTTCATTTTCTTTCAGGAATTTCTTAAAATTTCTGTCTTTTAAAATTTGGTCAAAATTGCCGGCAAAAATTGCTTTTAAATATTTCCATTTTCCGGAAATTACTTTTTCATAATCGATGAGCGAAAGTTCATTCAAAGCATCTTTTTCTGCTTTGTATTCTTCAACTAAATCGTTCGGTATAGGAAAATGAAGTTTTTCAACCGACAAATATTGCGGGTGAAGCGCATACACCGAAATCGCCGCATATGGATAAGAATCGGTCCAGGAATAATTCGCAGTCGTGTCGTTAATCGGCAGAATCTGCAAAATCGAAAGATTGGTTTCTTTCGCCCAATCTGCCAGATTTTTTAAATCGGGAAATTCACCAACACCAAAACCATTTTCGGTTCGTAACGAAAAAACCGGCACCGCAACTCCGGCGGCATGGTACATTTCATGCGACTTGAAACGGAAATAATGATCGGATTTTATTTGAAGTGCATTGTTTTCAGCGTTCGGCAAAGCCCAACGGTTCGGGCCGTATTCCACACCGAAAACTTCGCCGGTCTCGATGTTCATCAAACCGTATTTATATTCGATCATGTGGTTTTGCGGCAATACCACAGCGACTTCCCAGATTCCGAAATCTGTCTGATTCATCGGCAAAGTTTTCAAATATTGCCAATTACCCAGCACTTCGCAGTTTCCCAGCATGACAATCTGCCAGTCCGGATTATACACCGGCGCTTCCAGGCGGAAAAGATGGGTGTGTTTTTTTAGCGCGCTAACTTTACCGGGTGTAAAGCTTTGAAGCTTATTCTTAAGAATTTTATTGTTCAGGTAATTCTCCGGGAAATTTTTGGCGTTCCAGGAATCATAAATTACAAACTCATCATAATTATGCGGAAAAGCCAGATAGTGCACCGAATATTCTTCATTAATAATATTGCCGTGCTGGCCGGTAACCCGATATTTATATGAAATGGTTTTCGAAAAAAAATCTATTTCACCTGTCCAGTTTCCATTATCGGTATAATTAAGGTGATAAATTTTCTCTTCAATTCCGTCATTTAAAACCAGAAGTTGCAGATTTTCACCAACTTTCGTCTGGAAATTTATATTAAGATAAAGTTTCATCAAATTTATTTTTTAATGACTGCAATTTAGCAAATTTTTCAAGAATTAATCTGAAATTTCAGCTGCTTTAAAGGTGATATTTTTCAGTTTAACTATTGATAATCATTTTATTACAGAACCAATACAAACTGATACGAAAAAATGTTTGATTAAACATTTCCGCCAGGTGAAATAATAAAAATTTTAGCTGCTATTTGGGCATTTTTTCAAAAAAAATAAAATGCTTCAGATAACCTTATGATATCGAATACGTTGTGCCGTCTCTTCCGTCTTTAAGCTCAATTCCTTCAGCCAGCAAGCGATCACGAATTTGGTCTGATAGATCAAAATTTTTGGCTTTACGTGCCTGATTTCGGAGTTCAATTAAAACCTGTAAAGTCTGATCCAATTTTTCATTGTTATTTTCCTCGATATTCTGCAAGCCTAAAACATCGAAAATAAAGCTGTTCAGCAAGGTTTTCAATTCTTCTAAATCCTGAGTGGAAATGCTTTCTTTGCCTTCTTTTAATTTAAAAATGAAATTAGCAGCTTCAAAAAGATGTGCTATTAAAATGGGTGAATTAAAATCGTCAGTTAACGCAGCATAACATTTTGCTTTCCATGCTTCAACATCAAAGCTGGAAACCTCAGCACTGGAAAAAGTTGTATTTGAAAGCACCTTCAGCGCTTCCATCAAACGCTGAAATCCTTTCTCACTTGCGATCATGGCCTCATTGGAAATATCCAAAACGCTGCGGTAATGCGCCTGCATAAAATTGAAACGCACGATAGTCGGATGAAAAGCTTTTTCGAAAAAGTCGTTGCTTCCGGAAACCAATTCCATCGGTAAAATATAATTCCCGGTAGATTTACTCATGCGCTGACCGTTCATCGTCAGCATGTTTGCGTGCATCCAGTAATTAACAGGTTCTACACCATTGCAGGCTTTTCCCTGGGCAACTTCACATTCGTGATGCGGAAATTTCAGATCCATTCCACCACCGTGAATGTCAAACCTTTCACCTAAATATTTAGTTGACATGGCTGTACATTCCAGATGCCAGCCCGGAAAACCTTCGCCCCACGGCGAATTCCAGCGCATAATATGTGCAGGCGAAGCGGCTTTCCACAAGGCAAAATCCTGCGGATTTTTCTTTTCACTTTGTCCGTCGAGGTCGCGCGTGTTTGCAAAAAGTTCTTCAATATTTCTACGGGAAAGTTCACCATAATTTAAACCGCGGCGGTTGTATTCCAAGACATCGAAATAAACAGAACCGTTCCTTTCATACGCAAAACCTTTATCTAAAAGTTTCTGTGTAAGTTCGATTTGTTCTAAGATATGTCCGGTTGCAGTGGGTTCAATCGTCGGTGGAAGTAAATTGAAAACCTCTAGAACTTTGTGAAAATCTACGGTATATTTCTGCACGATTTCCATCGGCTCCAGCTTTTCCAGGCGCGATTGCTTTACAAAACGGTCATTGTCCACATCACCATCGTCGGTAAGATGGCCCGCATCGGTAATGTTTCTCACATACCGGACTTTGTAACCAAGATGCATCAAAGTGCGGTAAATAAAATCAAAAGACATGAAAGTCCGTACATTTCCCAAATGCACATTGCTGTACACGGTAGGACCGCAAACATACATCCCGACGCTTTTTTCGTGAATGGGCGTGAAAATTTCTTTTTCACCGGAAAGGGAATTGTATATTTTTAAATTCATTGTTTTTAGTTTGAAATTAGTCCAGTTTTGCGTGGTTTCCTACATAATGTAAGAATTCCTGACGCGTAATCGGATTGGTTCGGAAAAGGCCGCTAAGCTCGGCGGTTGTGGTGGAGCTTGCAGTATCTTTAATGCCGCGACAGTTCACGCACAAATGTTTTGCTTCAATGATACACGCTACATCTTTGGTACCTAAAGCATCTTTCAGCGCATCCACAATTTGCATCGTCAGCCTTTCCTGAACTTGCGGACGTTTTGAATAATAATCCACAATTCGGTTTATTTTTGAAAGGCCTATCACTTCGCCGTTTGAAATATACGCCACGTGTGCTTTGCCGATAATCGGTAAAAAATGGTGTTCGCAGAAGGAATACACGGTGATATCTTTTTCCACGAGCATTTGGCGGTATTTGTATTTATTGGAAAAAGTGGAAATTCGCGGTTTATTTTCGGGCAGAAGACCGCCGAAAATTTCATTTACATACATTTTCGCCACGCGTCTTGGTGAATCTTTCAGCGAATCGTCGGTCATATCCAGGCCAAGCGTTTCCATAATTTCATGGAAATGTTGCTGAATAAGCTGAATTTTTTCCGCCGGTAATTTATCAAAAGCATTTGCGCGCAATGGCGTATGTTCTTTTCCGGTAAACACGTCGTCGTCAAAGTCGATATCCTGATCCATAAAATGTTATAATGAAAGCAAAATTAAGGATTTAATTTCATGTTTTTTCAATTCAGGAAAAAAGGCTTAAATAGCCCGGATTTTTTTCAGATTAAATCACTTTAATTCTGCTTTTTTTAAAATCAGAAAAAACGGTCATTTAGCAGCGAATTTTTAAACCAAATGATTTTTTATTCAGGTTTTCAAATCCGAAAAAAACGGTCATTTAGCAGGGAATTTTTTTCAACCAAATTAAAACCCACCGGTGCCACCGAAAGTAAATGTCGCTGTAAGTCCCGCGCGTACTGTTGAAAGCGGGAACGCCGTGGAAATTTTGTATTTCGTCATCAGCTGATCGTAGAAAAAGCGGATATTGAAATTCTGCGACATATTATAATCCGCGGAAAGTTTTAAGCTCAACATGCGCTGGCCGCCCGTTACCTGAGAATCGTCCTGCAAAATATTGGTAATTCGGGTTTGGCTGTCTCGCAACGCAAAATCGCCACGCACATTCAAATCACTTTTAATATTGCGCTGTTTTCCTTTGAAGTTCAGCTTCAATTTTAAATCCTTCAAAATATAACCAAAACCGAGGATATATTCTTTCCCGATATCTTCCGTCAGCGTATGATTTATCAAACCGAGCATAAACAAACGGTCGGTGTTGTACTGCGCACGGAACTGCATATTGTTGCGCATGGTAACATCAGCACCGATCAGCGGCGCAAAAGCTTCAACATAGCCAACCTGCGAAAACGTGTAAGGATTGTAAAAATCGCCAAACGCGTCGCGGTTGTCAGTACCGTTGTTCTGAACATTGTAATAATCAATACTGGACTGGATTCCCGCGGCGGTGTACGTGGAAGTGTAACCGTGCAAAATATCAAATTTGGAAAATTGGCTGTTTATAAGCGGAATATTTTTTAAACCGGAATAAGTCACACGCCAGTTCGGTAATGGGAAACCGGATTTTTTCGGATCGTCCAGCGGACCACCCGCCGACTTACCTTCAACAGCTGCCTGAAAAGCCGGAACCAAAATGTACGCGTTTGCTAATGAATGACCATCCGTAAAACCGTTCGCATCAAGCGGTCCACCGAATTGCTGAGAAATTTCCCGGGCATTTGAGATCATATTTTCGTAAATCGTACGGCCGTCTACAAACGAAGTTCCGAAGGTCCACGCCGTTTTGGAATAGGTGAATAAATCGCTGCCAAAGGAGAACTGAAAACCATTATTAGGATCGGAATCTGCATCTACATTATAACCGCCCTGAGTGAAATTGCTGTTGTAATTTTTCAGGAAATTAACATCGATGCGGAAATCGTTCACCGGCATAATCTGGACGTTCGCGAGGAAGTTTTGATTTTTCAGCTGCGAATACGGATCGTTCATATAATTGGAATCCGAAATCCAACCGTTTTCAATTACCGTTCGTCTAATGTCTGCTTGGGAACCTAAAAGGAAACCAACAGTTGGTCCGCCGATATTCTGGCCATATCCGTACCAGTTCGGCGCTGCCAATAAACCAGGCAATACAGTTCCGTTGTTTTCGTTGTAAGAAATATCCAGCTGCTTCACGGAGGTTAATGCGTAAGCAACCGCCTGCATTGGATTTAATTTATTTTTGAATCTGTAATTTTTGAAATTTCGCTTTTTGTTTTTCTTCTGCCAGGCTAAATTATAAACATTGTTCAGTGAATCGATTTCCTGACGGCGTTTTTGCATTGTGGAACTAATTGCCTGGAAATATTTAAATTTTCCGAAAAATTTTGGAACATCTACCGCTGCTGTCGCAATAATATTATTGGTATTTTGGCCGATACTACCCAAACTTTCTTCACGTCCAGTGTCCGGATTTCTAAAATTTGTAAGTACAGTGCTGCGCGCGTTCCAGTTATAGGTAAAACCATAACCTAGTTCGGCATTAATGAAATCCAGGTAAGGCAAATATTCGAAAGGTAGACGGTAGCTCAGCTGCACGCGGTGGTTATACAATACCGGACGACCGGCGCGGAAAGGATCAGCGAAAATCGATTTTGTGTTCATATTATAGACACTCAGATTGTCGTTTAAAGTCCGCATGGCGGAATTTATATCAAGTTTAAGCGATTTTGTAAAATTAAAACCAATACCGTATTGCCAGCCAAAATAGAAATTTCGGTTTTTGATCACATCGAAATCCTGGGCAGCATTTCCGCCAAGAATTGCATCGATGTTTCTGAATTCCAGCTCATTATAATTTCGGTCGATTTCTGTTCTGAAAGAAAGTCGTGTAGGAACCGGATTAAAGTTGACTTCTTTAACCCAACGCAAATATTTGTACGATTTTGCCGTGTCGCTGACCAGTTTATTAAATGGTCTTAAAACCCAAGGTTTGAAGGAATAATTATAGTCGATATAACCTTTCAGATATTGGCGGTAATTCTTTTTGGTATACACATCGCGGAAATAATCATCGTTATAAATCGCGGTCACCGATAGATTTTCTACGTCATAAAATCGCGGTTTTTTATTAGGATTCATTCGTTCCTTTCGCATATTTACCACGCCAATGCTGCGTTGCTGCGTGTAAGTTCGTGCAACGGTTTTCAGCTCTTCTTTATTCGGTGCTTTTTCAAAAGTTACATCATTATCCAGCGGATTATATTTCGGATCTTCAATCGTTTGGGTATACGAATAATTTACCGGCACTTTTAAACCAAGTTTTTCCGGTAAAAATTTATCCACGTTCACGGTCGTATTGATGTTATAAGCAGCTAATGTAGACTGGGCTCTTTCAGCAGGTTTTTCAGTAATACCTCCAAAACCAATGGTTGAGTAAGAAGCATTGGCATTAACCAAAGCAAAATCACCAAGGTTAAAATTCACACTTGCATTCCCAGCATAACCGCCTTTATTTTCTATTTCAGAAAGACGGATTTCATTAACCCAAAGCACCACTTCTTTGGAAACAACGGAATTTTTATTGCGCACACCCAACATAATGGTCGTTACGTTGCCTAAACTCGGGCGACCTTTGATATATATTTTTTTGTTAGGATCAAGTGAACCGTATTCCACATCTTCGCGGCGAAGTTCTATTTCGGTCGGATAGTTTTGGTCGCGGCGCAGTTTTGCATCCACAAAATCCTGGATTTCTAAATCTACATTATTTTCCGAAGGCCAAATTTCCAGCGGTGAACGTGCATTTTTTGAAGTATATTTCAGCGAAGCTTCATACTCGTAATAATTGTCGGTTGCATCACTACCAAAACGGATGAAAAATTTAGCGTCTTCATCGTAGTTCGAAGAAGTAACATCTTTTAAATCTTCAGCGTGAACGAAAAGCTCCAGCTTTTTGTACCGGCGCATATCCAAAGCCACATTTTTAAAAACTCCGCGCGAAGAATTTTTTTGTAAAGGCGCCGCTTTTAAATATAAAGAAGCTTCATTCTGTCTCTGTACACCGGCATTTCCGCTCAAAACCTGACGGTCAATTCCCGGAGGCAGAACATAAGGCGGTTGGCTTAAACCGTTTTCTTCCAAATTTACACTTCCGACATCTAAATTCTGGTCGGTTACCAGCTCAATTCCTTCAGTATCAGAAGCATTTGTCGCGATGTTTTTGGTATATTTTCGCCAATCGCTTCGAACCAAATCCAAAGTTCCAAAACGAAGCGTAGAAGTTTGGTCGAATCCGGTAAGCAACATTCTTGCGAAACGTACATTATTCAGAATGGAAGCATCTGCTTCGCCGGCATCATAATCATATTGCGCCACCGGCACACGGAATAAATACCATTTGTTGGTTCCGGTTTGTCCGTTTTGAAATTTACTTTCCACTTCTTTAACATCAACAATAAAATTTTGCCCTAATTGCAGGTTATTTTTATCGAGATTAATGGTGTACTGATTATAGTTTTCGCTTTGGTCCAGGTTGTAATCGCGGTTTACGTCTTCAGCATCCGGAGTTTGTGTGGCAACTTCCAGAGAATTGCTTTGCGAATTACCTTCAGGACCACGGAAGTACTTATAGCGTTGGGTTACAGAACCCGCTTGATTTCCCTGAAACTGGTCTGATAAATAAAATACGAAATCATCCGACGCCGGATCCGAATTATTGGTAACCGGATTAATAAAATTGGTCGCGAACTTGGCTGTTTCTCCCGCAGCATCAAGACCGTCATAACCTAAATCCTGCGCCGTACGCTCTGCACCTTCCGAAGAAAATGCATAAAGCACCGGGAATTGATTCGGTTGAACACCCCAATTTGTAGTCGTGGTATTTGCAGGAACGGCAGGTGTTGGCAAGCCGTTTTCGTACATAAGTTTACCATCTTTCAGCAAGTCTTCGGAAACATTTCCCAATTGTAAAAGAAGTTTTGGTGTTGCACCTAACGGATTTCCGTCTGCGTAAGGATCCATCATCCAGAACTCCACATATTCGATATTTGAATTGGTGAAATTGGACACCGAAATAGGTCTCATTAACCCCGCCCAGCGCTGCTGCGTAGTTTCAGAAGCTGGATTTACGTTATATGGTCCTCTTTCGGTCGGGAAATAAGTAATATCTAACGTGTTGGTATATAGTTGTTCACCGGCAACGAAATCGCGGCTGTTGAACAGTTCAGATGTTTTCACACGTCGGGAAGAGTGATTTGATACGGCTTCGGCATTAATTCCACTCGGCGCTTTTCCCCCTATTCCATAAAATCTCGGATCAATATTATACCAGCTTAATAAGCCACGTCCATTTCCAAAAGATAAATTATCATTGAGATTACCGGTAGAAAAAATAGGTTCCGGGTTTTTTTCAGGTTTTGAAGCCAAACTCCACATCGCCGGTTCTTTAAGCGAAATTTTAGAAGTGCTCTGTTCAAAATCATCGATATAAGACTGGTCACCAATTCCTTTATTCTGTCCCGGAATTAAATAGGCTCCTTCAGCCATAAAGTTCAAATTCGATGGTGCTTCGGTATTTACAAACGGAATTTTATCGGTTAAGCGGGTTAAAAAAGGCAATTCGTTGTTATACAAAACATTGAAGCCAGCCATTGTATTATTCACAGCTTCCTGACCAAAATTTACCTTTTGGGCTAGCGGCGTTTCGGCATAATTTACCACCGTAGCACCGACGGTTAAATGTTCATTAAATCTTCTTTCGAGATTTAAACCCAGGAATCTTTTTCTTTGGGTATTGAAAGTCAGCTGATTTTCCAATGAAATATTGATCGCCTGCCCCGACTGCTTTACGGTTTCATTGATAATGTTTACCGTTCCCAGCATATAATCGACGGTATAATCAATACCCTCCTGAAGCTGTACGCCGTTGGCGGTAACTTTTACAGAACCTTGCGGCACGTTAATCGCTCCTAATGAAATGCCCGAACCCTGGCTGCCTTTATAACGGCCTTCCATGGTATATCGCAACGCAAGATTGTTCTGCGAAGCGACCTGCTTTTGCTGATTGTAAAGGTCATTAAAAACGAAATCCGGATCGTCTTTTCCCAATACACTTTCCAGATAAGCGCCGAAAGGTTTTGCTTTAGTGAAAATTACGCGTCCGTTTTCGGAACTCACCGTAATGCCGGGAACATAATCGAAAATGCCATCGCCTGTTTCACCTGAACCTTCCTGCAAATCGTTATTCATATTTAAACGGTCCCAGTTGAAGAGTTTCAGTAAATTAGGATTAACCTGAGGGTCGGGCGCGTTAACAGTTGTTGGTAAATAATTTACTTTTCCCCCTGTTTGCGGATCGCGGTAATAAACGTTGAGTAAAAATCCATCGGAATTGATCTGATTGGTGTTCAAAGAATAAATATTCTTCATCATCAAATCCCACATCGGCGATGAAGTTTTCACGGTGCTGTTCGGTTTCAGAACTTTGGTGATGAGCACCGGACTTTCCTCCGAAAATTCGCCAACTTTATAAACTTTGTTGTCACCGTTTAACGTATAACTGTACGAAACTGCCAAAAGCTGGTTGTCATTAAGTCTCTGGTTCAGTGAAACGTAACCTAACTGCGGATGATAAGTAAATTCGTTTTGATTTAATTTTCTTGCTTTACGGTTGAAAATAAATTGCTCACCGTCTACGTAATTTTCTGCTGAACCGTTTGCGTTCGGGAAAGATTTACCATTTATTGCATTGTAGGCGGTATTTACGTCGCGAATGGCCGGTCCTAAACTGACGATGCTTTGGTATAAATTATTTTGTGAATTATCCGGAAAACCTGAAGTTCCATCACTTAAATCCCGAATTCCAAGAATTCCTTTTTGATCCTGAAGATTTCCGGAGCCCTGGTCTAAAACCCAGGCTTCAATGCGGCTGATATTCACACGGGAATTGATCTGCGGGTAATTAAGAAGCGCTTTGTCGTAAGTATTTAAGAAAAAATGTCCCAGAAAATAGTGCTGATTATCTTCATAATCTACCGCGTTGAACTTAAAAGTGTTCATAACGCCTCCACCTTGTGCTATTATATTTCGCGCTTCACCCTGTTGTTGCGAAAACACCAAAGTTCCGTAGGTTTTCCCCAGCTGAAACTCCGTCTTTAGTCCAAAAAGCGATTCGGAACCGCGAATTAAACTAGTGGAAAGCGGCATATTTACATTACCGAATTCTACGCGCTTGATGATTTTATCTTCGCCGCTTGAAGTTGGGTTATTCAGTCCTTTGGTCTGTAAATCGCGCCAGGTCCCTTTTGCCTGCCAGATCAGGTTCATACGGTTTTCAAAAGCAAAACCGCTTTGGGTATCGTAATTGGCTTTTAGCTGTAGATTTTCACCTACTTTGCCAATCATTCCCAACTGGATTCTCTGCTGAATATCAATAGCAAAATTGGTCCTGTTTTGGGGTAAAATTAACGGATTATCTATTTTTTGGTAAAGACCTCCAATGTCAAAGGAAGCGAACCCTTGCGGAATAATTTCAATCTTATTGCCGCCAAATAAGGTTTCAAAAAGTTTGTTTTTAATCTTTACAGATGGTAGTAAACCTTTTTTTATGGCTTCCGTCTGATCTTTCCTATAACCTAAATCATTAATTGATGATTTTTCACGGTAATATTCGCTTATTTCGTTGGTCAGCATAAACTTTTGGTATTCTGCAGACGTCATAGAAACGGGATTTCCCACCACTATATTACCGATTTTGGGATATAGAATGTACATGCCGCTGGAAACATCATAAAATGCTTCGTAGCGCGTGGGATTGGGCAAAGAAAAATCCTGTCGTACGCTGGCACTGTCGCTGGGTTTAACCTGCGCGAAAACCGACGTAAGAGAAAAAAACGTAAGTAGAAAACCTAAAAAACGCTGTTGAATTAATCTTTTTCTTCCCAAATGTTAAATATTTTTTAATATTTGTTTTATCAGGTCTTCTACCGTCAAGTCCGGGTTTTGCTTTAAAATACGGTCGGCAATTTTCTCGCTCATTTTCTTTGAAATACCCAAAACTTCTAAAGCTGATAACGATTCCTCCTTAACTTTATTATTTATGGTTGGTGAAAAATTACCAGCTGAAACGGCAAATTTTTGCATTTTATCTTTCAGTTCCACGATAATACGTTCTGCAGTCTTGGAACCAATTCCCTTTACTTTTTGCAGCATCATGCTGTTGTTCGACATGATGCCGGCTGCAATCTCCTGCAAAGACAGTGATGAAAGCATGATTAAAGCCGAAACCGGTCCAACCCCATTCACACTAATCAGCAAGTTGAACAGCTCTTTTTCAGCGATGGTATCAAAACCAAAAAGCAGGTTTGCATCTTCACGGATGATTTGCTGGATGTTTAAAAAAGTTTCCTTTCCTAAGACCAATTTTTCTGAGGTTTGCAGACTGATGCCAACAAAATAACCCACGCCATTTACATCAACGACAACGGAAGTTGGGTTAAGTTGCTGAACAATTCCTTTAAGCGAATATATCATTTTTAAAAATTAATAAATTACGCTTTTGATTCTTCACGGCGCTGCGCATCCAGAACCGCAATCGTTGCTAAATTCACGATTTCATCCACACTTGCACGCATTTGTAAAACGTGTACCGGTTTTTTCAATCCCATTAAAATTGGTCCAACAACCTGCGCTACTTTTAAACCTCTGATGATTTTATAGGAAATATTTGCACTTTCCAGATTCGGGAACACAAATACATTCGCTGGTGTCGTCCCCAATTTAGAAAATGGATAATCCGAAAGATGGTCGCTGTCCAGAGCAAAATCCGGCTGAATTTCTCCATCAACAATCATTTTCGGGAATTTTTCATGCAAAATAGAAACGGCTTTTGCCACTTTTTTCGAAGTTTCTGTCCTGCCGGAAAAATTTTCGAAAGACAACATGGCAATTCTCGGTTCTACGGCAAAAGTTTTTACCGTCATTTCGGCCATTTTTGCAATATTTACCAAGTCTTCAGCGGTTGGATTTTGATTAATGGAGGTATCAGTAAAAAATATTGGCTTTTTCTCAGTCATAATCATCATCATCGATGAAATTTTTTCAACGCCTTTTTCTTTTTCTACAATTTTTAAAATTGGCTTTATCGTAGAAGCATAATTTTTAGAGAAGCCTACAATCAGCGCGTCGGTATCACCATGGTGAAGCATCAGCGGACCAAAATAATCGTGCTGGCGTACGTATCTTTTGGCTTTGTACTCATTCATGCCTTTGCGTTGGCGCATTTTCCAAAGTGTTTCACGATATTTCAGGCGGTTTTCTGACTGATCATCATCCATCGGGTCGATGATTGGCACGTCAAGCTCAAT
Organism: Kaistella treverensis; assembly: GCF_900114045.1. GTDB lineage: Bacteria > Bacteroidota > Bacteroidia > Flavobacteriales > Weeksellaceae > Kaistella > Kaistella treverensis. The sequence continues at coordinate 41,258 of NZ_FORQ01000004.1, read as the reverse complement.
ACCGAATTTTTTCATCTGCTGCTGAATGTATTTTTTCTCGCCCAATAAAATCGGGTGCGCAATACCTTCTTCGTAAAGAATCTGAGCAGCTTTCAACACATTATATTCATCAGCGTTGCCGAGTGTCACACGTTTCGGATTGGAGCGTGCACGGGTCTGCATCATTCGGATAAGTTTTTCATCGCGGCCCATTCGGTCTAGCAAAACATTTTCGTAATCGTCGAAATTTTCAATTGGTTTGCCTGCTACACCACTTTCCATGGCTGCTTTTGCAACCGCGACAGAAACCCTGGTGATCAATCGGTTATCAAATGGTTTCGGAATAAAATATTCGCGGCCGAAATTTAAACCGTTTAAGCTGTATGCTAAAATAACAGCTTCCGGAACGGGTTCTTTTGCCAGTTTTGCAATCGCGTGAACTGCTGCCAATTTCATTTCTTCATTAATTCCGGTCGCCTGCACGTCAAGCGCTCCGCGGAAAATGTACGGGAAACCCAGAACATTATTCACCTGGTTAGGATAATCGCTTCTACCGGTTGCCATAATGGTGTCCGGTCTGGTCGCCATCGCAACATCATATTCAATTTCCGGGTCCGGATTTGCCAAACCAAAAACGATCGGGTTTTCTGCCATGCTCAACAGCATTTCCGGCGTCATGATATTTCCTTTGGAAAGACCGATGAATACGTCGGCACCTTTTAAAGCTTCCGCTAAAGTATTCCGGTCGGTATCAGCAATAAAATGCAGTTTTTCAGGTGTGAGGTTTTCACGGCGTTTGTTGATGACACCTTTGGAGTCGCACATCAAAATATTTTCCATGCGAAGACCGAGCTGAACATACAGTTTGGTACATGCAATTGCAGCGGCGCCGGCACCATTTACCACCATTTTTATTTCCTCGATTTTTTTACCGGCAATTTCAAGGGCGTTCACCAAAGCTGCAGCAGAAATAATTGCTGTTCCGTGCTGATCGTCGTGCATCAACGGAATATTGAGCTCTTCCTTGAGGCGTTGTTCAATATAAAAAGCTTCCGGAGCTTTAATATCTTCGAGGTTAATTCCACCAAAAGTCGGGGCAATACCTTTTACAATTTCTATGAATTTATCCGGGTCTTTTTCGTTGATTTCAATATCAAAAACATTGATGTCCGCGAAAATTTTAAAAAGCAATCCTTTACCTTCCATCACCGGTTTTGAAGCTTCAGCGCCGATGTCACCCAAACCTAAAACAGCCGTTCCGTTGGAGATTACAGCAACAAGATTTCCTTTTCCGGTGTACTCATACGCGAGTTTCGGATCTTTTTCAATTTCGAGACACGGGATAGCAACTCCGGGCGAATATGCCAGCGACAGATCGCGCTGCGAAGAATGTGGTTTAGAAGGAATTACTTCAATTTTACCTTTCGGTTCGTTGCTGTGGTAATCCAAAGCGGCTTGTCTGAAATTGCGCTCGTCTCGATTGTTTGTAGTGGACATATCTAAATTTTTTGGCGGCATTTTGAGCAAATTATTTCAAAATACCTGAATTTTATTAAAGTTCTTCCGGACCGAAAATTAGTCCAGATTGAGAATGTATTTTTTGTGATAATCGACCAGACTTTCAATAGGTTTCTGAACCACTCTGCCGATTTTTAAATTGAGTTCAGCTGCTGCAGAACGCAGGATATCTTCATAAATAAAGGCAATATAGCCCATAAAATTTATTTTCACCTCACGCGCTTCCGGGTAAGGTAAAACCTGGTAATCCAAAAAGTTTTTCATTTCATCGAAAACCATATTCTGAAAATATGGATGTTCTTTTCTTTCAGCGATAAATTTGTTGAAGTCGCCCAGATACGCATTGGCGCGAGGATTATGGTACATATTTTTAATGGCGTCGTCGATGGTTAGCTGGTATTTTTCTTTGAATTGCTTTTCCAAATCGACGGGCAATTTTTTCATGAAAAACCTGCGCAATAGATGTTTTCCCAAAGCGCTGCCGCTTCCTTCGTCACCGATAAGGAAACCTAAAGAAGGCAAATCAATACGGATTTTTTCACCATCGAAAAAGCAGGAATTAGAACCGGTTCCCAGAATGCAAACCATACCGGGTTCACCGTCGTAAGCCGCATAGGCCGCGGCGGTCATATCTTCTTTCACCCGAATTTCCGCTTGCGGAAAAGAGGTTACAAATTCGTCATTCACCTTTTTTGCATTCGCAGCGGTGCCGCAACCAGAACCATAAAAGAACAGCTTTTCGATATGATTTTTCAGGAAAAAAAGGTCTTCATTACGATCAATTTCTTTTCCGATAAAATCCGGATTGATAATATTTGGATTAAAGCCTAAAGTTGTAGTCCGCAGGTGAAGTTTCCCGGAATTATCCAGGATAACCCAGTCACATTTCGTAGAACCGCCGTCTATAATGGCAATCATATAATCATTAGTTTAAAGTGCTAAAATAATTAATTTCAACGTCAAAATTTTAGACTATGCGAAATTACGCATAATTACCGTCTTGCCGAAGCAGAGATAAAAAAAACGGACAATTGCCCGTTTTAATTTTTTGGTGAAATATTTTTACTCTACCGCAAGCACCTCGGTGATTTCCGGCGCAAATTGCTTCACGGTATTTTCCACACCAAGTTTCATTGTAGAAAAACTCATCGGGCAGCCGTTGCAGTTGCCGTGGAGTTTTACCAATACGGTGTGTTCGCGCACATCGATCAGTTCGATATCGCCGCCGTCTTTATTCAAAAACGGACGTATACTTTCCAGTGCCAACAGTACTTTGGTTACCGTTTCTTCCTGTGTTAATTGTTTTTCCATCGTTTGAGATTCATTCTTTTTTCGAAGAATAAAAGGTGTTTTTTAGGCGTTTTTTTTGTTTTTTGGTGAACAGCCTGCCATTGTGGTAATTTTTACCGCTTCGGTCGCCGGCATGTTTTTATTCCGTTCTACCAGGCTTTCTACCATTTTCTGGGTAGTTTCATGATAAATTTTTGCAACTACAGAATTTTCCTGCAAAGCTGCCGGTCTGCCAACATCGCCGGATTCGCGGATGCTTTGTACCAAAGGAATTTCGCCCAAAACAGGAATTCCCAAATCTTCAGCTAAAAACTGCGCGCCCTGGTTCCCGAAAATATAATATTTGTTTTCCGGCAATTCTTCCGGAGTAAAATACGACATATTTTCAATTAAACCTAAAACCGGAATGTTGATGCTTTCCATCTGGAACATTGCGATTCCTTTTCTTACATCAGCAAGCGCAACGTGTTGCGGCGTACTTACGATTACCGCGCCGGTTACCGGAACTTCCTGAATAATTGATAAATGAATATCGCCTGTTCCCGGTGGTAAATCGATTAAAAGGAAATCCAGTTCACCCCAAGCCGCATCGCGAATCATTTGGTTTAATGCTTTAGAAGCCATCGGGCCACGCCAAACAACCGCCTGGTTTGCACCGGAAAAATATCCGATTGAAAGCATTTTCACCCCGTAATTTTCTACCGGTTTCATCAGTGATTTTCCGTCAACTTCCACGGTAATCGGTTTTGAACCTTCCGTATCCAACATCGTTGGAATTGATGGTCCGTAAATATCAGCATCTAAAATACCAACTTTAAAACCCATTGAAGCTAAAGTTACCGCTAAGTTGGCTGCAACTGTAGATTTCCCAACGCCACCTTTTCCGGAAGCGATGGCAATAATATTCTGAATTCCCGGGATCTGTTTTCCTTTGATTTGATTTTGCTGAACTTCGGACGGTTCCGGAGATGAAATTTTCAGTTTCAAAACCACTTCTTCACCAAACTGCGAAGCGAAAGCCTGTTTCATGGCAGCTTCCAGCTTTTTCTTTTCGTGCATTGCCGGTGAATGCGCGGTCATATCGATATACACATCATTTCCCATCACCTGGAAATTGTGCACCAAATCATCTACTTCTATCTCTTTCAGGAAATCCTGAACTTTTGCTTTCGTCAACATAATTCTTTATAAAAAATTGATGGTCAAATTTAAGCAATATTTTCTTATTTAGAATGATTAAAATTTATGATAAATGTTTGTGTTAAATCTACATCACGGTTACTTTGTAGATAAAGTTATGCTTAAATACTTATTGCACAGTTATTAAAATTAAAAATTAGCCGTTGAATTGGCAAAATTCTTGATGTTTCACAACTCTCTGATACACAGACTGCTAAACTCAGTTTAATCTTAAAATATTACTATTATGAAAAATGCAATGCTTTCGGTCTTGTGCGCTGCGGCGCTGATGGCCTGTAACAAAAACGAAAACACGCAAACCACATCCACAACGGATAGTATAATGACCATGCCTGCCGACTCAACTATGATGATGACAGATTCAACGATGACTGGCACTACCAATGAAACGCTTACAGAACAGGATAAAATGTTCGCCAATGAAGCTGCTACGGGCGGAATGATGGAAGTGATGTTGGGGGTGTTGGCAGAAACCAACAGCAGTCAGCAGGAAGTAAAATCGCTCGGCAAAATGATGGTAGATGACCACACCAAAGCCAACGAGGAGCTTAAAAGCTGGGCAACAAGCGCCGGTTACGATTTACCAAATACGCTTAAAGCTGATATGCAGCAAAAATACAATGATATGCAAGCCACAAAGGGCGCTGATTTCGATAAGGCATATGTGGACTTTTTGGTGACTGATCATAAAAAAGATATTGCTGCCTATAAAAAGCAGGCAGATGCCGGTGGAGATGGCAATTTAAAATCATTCGCCTCGAAAACAGTACCGATTTTGGAGAAACATCTGAAAGCATCACAAGATGTGATGAATAATTTAAAATAAATACCAATTGGCAAAAATGAAAAAAACCGGTTTTTAACCGGTTTTTTCTATATTCTCAGCTGATCTTTATTACAAATCCCCGCCGTGATTTTCGAGCTGACCTTCCCATTTCGAAACTGCTGAAGTTGCCAAAGCGTTACCTAAAACATTGGTCATGGATCTTCCCATATCGCAAAAATGATCGATTGGTAATATCAGTGCGATACCTTCTGGCGGAATACCAAACATGGTACACGTCGCGACAATGATGACCAAACTCGCGCGAGGCACGCCCGCAATTCCTTTCGAAGTAAGCATCAATACCAAAAGCATTATAACCTGCTGACCGATGGACATATCAATACCATATATCTGCGCGATGAAAATCGCTGCGAAAGTCATATACATCATACTTCCGTCCAGGTTAAAGGAATAACCAAGCGGTAAAATAAACGAAACAATTCTGTTGTTACAGCCAAATCTTTCCAGCTCCTCTACCAATTTCGGGAAAACCGCTTCGGAACTCGTCGTGGAAAAAGCGATGAGTAACGGTGCTTTAATCCGGCGCATCAATTCAAACAAACGGTTGCCGAGAATTAAATATCCAACGATGCACAGCACCAACCATAAAACCGCCAGCGCAAAGAAGAAATCCCGGAGGTAAATCGCGTATACTTTAAATATTTCAAAACCATTGGTTGCAACGGTCGCTGCAATTGCACCTAAAACGCCTAATGGAGCAAACCACATGATGTAGCCCACCATTTTAAGGATCGCATGTGCGCAAATATCCAAAGCGCGGACAATGGGCTTGGTGTATTCTTCGCCCATATTTGCTAAAGCAATACCGAACATAATTGAAAACACCACAATCTGAAGCACTTCGTTTGTGGCGAAAGCTTCGAATAAACTTTTCGGAATAATATGGTTTACAAACTGCTCCAAAGACAATCCCTGGCTTGTAGCCAAAACCTCGCCCGCTGCATCTGCTGCAGGTTTCTCCAGCTGCATTACCAAGCCCGGCTCCAGCCAGTTTACAAATACAAGTCCGATGAAAAGTGAAACCAAAGATGCAGTAATAAACCAAAGCATTGCTTTGGAACCTACACGTCCAATCATTTTCATATCGCTCATCTTTGCAATACCAACCACCAAAGTGGTGAAGACCAACGGCGCAATAATCATCTGCACCAAACGGATGAACATTGTGCCTAAAAGCTTGATGTTTTTTGCAAAGTCGGGAGCACTATCCGGATATTGGGTGTGGACGACACCGCCCATAATCACGCCTATGATTAAAGCGACGATAATGGCGATGAACAGTTTGTTTTGACCTTTCATAAGGAGTTATTAAATGTAAGAATACAAATATATGTTTTTTTGCCAAAAATTGGGGTTATTTCTGCGTGGACAAGCGATTGAAGTGGAAATCCTTTTGCCGCGGCGCAGCCGCGGCAAAAGATTGAACGGAAAGCGCGGTCCCGGCAGAAAATTTGGTGAGGAAAAGCATGGGCGAATTTTCTGGCGGGATGGCCCAAAAAAAATTCCCTGTTAAAACAGGGAATTTTTCTTTTTGCAAAAATCTTTTAAGAATGCAGATAGCGTGCGTAGGCGTAACCTTCTTCACCATCGGAAGTGCGAACTTTCCACCATTCATCGGAAGTCTGTTCTACTAAAGTTACGGTTTCACCTTTGGCGGCTTTGCCGATTACCGCAGCGTCGGTGGATGGTTGCTGACGAATATTCAAATTAGAAGACTCGGTATTGACCGTTAACGTGGAGCCGGAAGCCAAGCCATTGACCTGAACATCTAAATTAATGTCTGAGGCTGAATAGTTCGAATCGATGGTGCCCAAAGCGTTCCATACTGCATCTTTTGCGGCGCTGTTGGCCGCGTAGCCGGAAACGTAAAGAATGCCGTTCTGTTCCGCCACGCGCAAATGGGAAATTCCTGCATTTTGCGCAGCCGCTATTACACTGGCGTATTTATCCTGTAATGTACTCATAATCTCTATTTTACTGTATAGTTATAGTTTATTTTGCCGGCCTGTAGTGCATCTACAGATTCCTTAATCTTTCGTGCTTGTGCCGGAGAAACATTTCCGGTCAAGGTAAGTTCGCCGTTCACCACTTCAGCTTTTACGGAAGGGAAATCTTTCAGCGCGTCATCAACTTTCTGTTTCACCATCGGGTCAACGGCGCTGACGGTATCTACGACTGGCGGTGGTGGCGTTGCGGCAACGGTGGACATATCCATTACATCTTTAATACCTGGAATGGCTTTAAGCGAAGCGATCATATTGTCTTTGGATGCCTGATCTTCGAAAGTTCCGCTTAAATGTGCGGTACCGTCCTTAACTTCCACAGAAGCGTTGGGGTTAGAAGTCACTACAGTGGTCGCCTGAGTCTGAAGTTCAGCGTCGGTTACTTTCTTTTCGCAGGAAACAGAACCCATAGAAATCGTAAGCGCCAAAGCGGCAAGAGCAAGTGTCTTTTTCATAGTTTTAATGTTTAACGTTAATAATTATTCTCAAATTTAACAATTAATAAGCCTTTAAATCCTTAAAGTATTATAAAATTTTCTTAAAGTTTAAGGAATTATTTTCGAAATTGATAAATTTACGGTGCTATTTTGACCAATTTTTATGTTTTTAATTGGTAGGGTTTCGCGAGCGGAAAGTTAAATTTATGCGTGGCGAATGAATCTTTTTTGATGGTGGCAAACTGTGTAGCCAATGTCTTTGGGTTTCACCTTTCATCAGCAGTAAACTGCCGTTTTCCAGAATAAATTCCAGCCGCTCTTTCGTGGTTTTATGCTTGAAAACAAACTTGCGCGCAGCACCTAAACTTAAGGAAGCAATCGCGCTGTTTTTTGTAATGTCGCCTTCGGAATCGCTGTGATAGCCCAGTCCTTCGCTACCGTCGTGGTATAAGTTCAAAAGGCAGGAATTGAAATTTTCACCGGTAAGCTCTTCAACCTTATTTTTCAGCTCTAAAAGTTCCGGCAACCAAACGGTAGCGGTTTTTTTAATTTGAGAATAAGTATAATCCATTTCGGCATCGGCGTACCATGCTATTTTTCGGCTGGTGACTATGTGTTTACCGAACATCATCACCTCATCATTTTTCCAGGCGCCGTTTTGCATTAATTTTTCGAAAAAATTTGTGGCTTCTTCGGCGGATAAAATTTTACCGTAATAATTCACGGTTCCGTCGTATGGCAATAAATTGGCGTGCGGATCGGGCTGATGTTCAAATAATTCCATTCGGTATAAATTGGTGAGAATTTCTCGGATTTTTTGCTAAATTCGTTCAAAATAAATTCTATGAAAAAAATATTCCAGATTTTACTGGCTTTTTATTTTGTGACGGCCTTTTCTCAAAAACGGCCCGACAATACTTTTATTAAAGAAAATTACACCAAAAAAGAAGTTTACATTCCGATGCGCGACGGTATAAAACTTTTTACTTCGGTTTACGTCCCAAAAGATATTTCCAAAAACAACAAATATCCGTTCCTGATGCAGCGCACGTGTTACAGCGTAGCGCCGTACGGTGAAAACGAATACCGCAGCGGTCTCGGCCCGAACCAATACCTGATGAAAGATAAGTACATCTTTGTGTATCAGGATGTTCGCGGGCGATACATGAGCGAAGGAACCTTCACCAACATGACACCGCAGGTGGACCATAAAACCAAAAAAGATGTTGATGAAAGCACCGACACTTACGACACCATCGAGTGGTTGCTGAAAAACTTTCCGAACAATAACGGTAAAGTTGGGCAATACGGAACTTCTTATCCAGGATTTTATACTGCAGCTGGAATTTTATCTGATCACCCCGCGCTGGTTGCCTCTTCGCCGCAGGCACCGATTTCCGATTTCTGGAATGACGACTTTCTGCACAACGGAAAATTTATGTTGGGTTATTTCCGCACTTTTCCGGTTTTCGGCATTCAGAAAACAAAACCCGAAGATAAAGCGTGGTATATGGATACTTTCGTAAAACAGACTTCTGAAGACGGTTTGCAGTTTTACCGTGACATGGGAACTTTAAAAGACGGTTATGAGAAATATTACAAAAATAATTTCTTCATGACTGAAATTATGAACCACCCGAATTATGATGAATTCTGGCAAAAGAGAAGTTTATTACCACACCTGAAAAATGTGACACACGCGGTGATGACCGTCGGTGGTTGGTTTGATGCTGAAGATTTAGCCGGTCCGCTGAATATTTACAAAACCATTGAAAAAACCAGCCCCAAAGCTAAAAACACGTTAGTAATGGGACCGTTTTCCCATGGTGCATGGGCTCGTGAAACCGGAAAGCATTTTCATAACGAAATTTACTTCGGCGACAGCATCGCAACTTATTATCAAAGAAATTTGGAAACGCCATTTTTTCGCCACTATTTGAAGGAAAATTCTAAAACTGACGCAGGTTTACCGGAAGCAGCTTTATTTGATACCGGTAAAATGGAATGGAAAGAATTTGCCGCTTATCCGCCGAAAAATGTACAGAAAATACAGTTGTATCTTGCTGATGGAACGTTGAGAGATAAAGCTTCTGCAAGTGTTTCGGAATATTTCAGCGACCCGAATAATCCGGTGATCAGCTCTGAAAATCTGAAAGATTTCAACGGTTTTACGCCCAGAAATTATATGAGTGAAGACCAGCGTTTCGCGGTCGGCAGGCCAGACGTACTGACTTTCACCACCGATGTTCTAACTGAAGACATGACTTTCGCGGGAGAAATTTTAGCTAAACTAAAAGTGGCTTCCACTTCCACGGACGCGGATTTCGCTGTAAAATTAATCGATGTTTATCCACCGGATTTTGTTCCGGCGCAGAAAAAAGACGGTGTTGTTTACGGCAATTATCATCAAATGGTGAGAAGCGAAATTATGCCGGCGAGATTTAGAAACTCCCGTGAAAAACCTGAAGCTATGGTACCAAACCAAAACACTTCGGTTGATGTGAAACTGCAGGATGTTTTGCACACCTTTAAAAAAGGACACCGTATTCAAATTCAGATTTCAAGTACTTGGTTCCCGTTATTTGCGGTGAATCCACAGAAATTTTTAGATAACCCTAATTTCGCAAGCAAGGAAGATTACACCAAAGCTTTCATTAAAATATTTGGCGACAGCTCGCTGGAAGTGGGTATTTTAAAATAAAAGCAGCATTTAGCACCGAAAAATAAAGACCAAAACATCAATTTGTTTTGGTCTTTTTGATTATAAAAATTTGCCGTTTAAAGCGGCTTTATTTTGATTTTGATGAAGAACGCCTGCCGCAGCTTTTATAGCTAGAATTAAAAAAAACCTGCTTTTAGCACCTAAAAAAAATAAAGACCAAAACATTAGTTTGTTTTGGTCTTTTAATTATAAAAAATTTGCCGTTAAAAGTGGCTTTTTTTTGAATTTCTAAACTGATGAGTATAGCTTAAATGGAAGCCATCAACTCATCGGTGATTTCCATATTGTGGTAAACGTTCTGTACGTCATCATCTTCCTCGAAACGCTCCAGCATTTTCATATTTATTTTAAACTGCTCTTCAGATACTTCTTTGGTATTATTCGGGATTCGCTGAACTTCGGCGCTTTTCGGTTCAATTCCGAGCTCATGAAGTTTGTGTGAAAGTGTACCAAAATCTTCAAAAGCGGTGGTGATAAAAACTTCTTCATCGTCGTGATCAATTTCTTCGGCACCGCCGTCAATCATTTCCATCTCGAAATCATCCCACTCGGTTTTAATTTGTGAACGGTCCAGAGAAAAAACACCTTTTCTGTCGAAAATAAAAGCGAGTTCACCGTTTTTACCGAGATTTCCATCAAACTTATTGAAGACGGCACGTACGTTTGCTACGGTGCGCGTTGGGTTGTTGGTGGTACATTCTACAAAAAAAGCTACACCACCCTGGCCGTAACCTTCGTATGTAATTTCTTCATAGCTCTCAGCATCTGCACCGCTGGCTTTTTTAATGGCGCGTTCAACGTTATCCTTGGGCATATTGGCGCCTTTCGCATTCTGGATGCAACGTCGTAATGCTGGATTGGAGTCAGGATCCGGACCGCCGGCTTTTACCGCCAGAGCGATATCTTTCCCGATCTTTGAAAACGTTTTGGCCATCTTGTCCCAGCGGGCCATTTTTGAAGCTTTTCTGTATTCGAATGCGCGTCCCATCGTAATGTTTATTTTGTGTGTGCAAAAATAATAAAATATGGCAATAAAAAACGCTCCCTTTGAAGGGAGCGTCATTTATTTAGAAAAATAATTGATTATTTTTTCTTTTTTGCAGCTGGTACATCAGATTTTTGGTAAGTAGCCCATTCTGCAGCATCTTCGATTGCTCTAACAACAACTTTTCTGTCTTGTTGTCTTTCTTCGTTAGAAGCAGTTTCAGGAACTACAGCTTTAGCTTCACCAACACCAATTGATTTAAGAGCGTTTGCTTCTACACCTCTGCTGTCTAAAGCAGATACTACAGCAGCAGCTCTTCTTCTTGACAATGAAAGGTTATAAGCTTCAGCACCTTTTTTATCAGTTTGACCTTCTAGTAAATAGTTACCACCGTCAGTTTTGATAAGGGTTGCAGCAGCATCTAATCTTGGACCTGACTCAGCTTTAATTGTAGCTTTATCGAAATCGAAATAGATGTTTTTCAATTCTCCTTCTACTTCAGAAGCAGTAACTGATTTTGGTTTTGGACAACCGTTATATTGTGCAAGACCTGGAACTGTAGGACAAGCGTCATCTTTATCTAACACTCCGTCGCCATCAGTATCTGGCCAAGGACATCCGTTGTTTTCAGCTGGACCAGCAACTTCTGGACAAGCATCATCTTTATCAACTACACCATCACCGTCAGTATCTGGCCAAGGACAACCGTTGTTTTCAACTGGTCCTGCAACATCTGGACATTGATCGTCGATATCTGGAACTCCGTCACCATCAGTATCTGGACAACCTTGGAATTCAGCTAAACCTGGTGTATCAGGACATCTGTCATCTTTATCTAAAATTCCGTCTTTATCTCTATCCATGTTTCCGAATCTGAACAATAATGAAGCAGATGCCTGGAAGAAGTTAGCTACAGTAGATTTGTCTCCTGGAGTAGAAACGTAATCACCCTGAACACCAATACCGAAACCTTTAGTGATCCAGAAGTTAGATCCTAAACCAGTTGCTAAAGCAAAGTGGTTCGCTCCAATGTTTTGACCGTCTTCGTCAACAGCGTTCATAGCTCCTGAGTAGTCGTGTCTCAAATAGTTAGCACCAACTCTTAAATATGGGTCAAACCAAGATTCTTCGTCCCAAAGTCCGTTGAATTTGAATTGCAAACCAAGACCAGTCATTAGGAAAAATTCTTTTCCCATACCAATTCTCGTATTGTCAATATTTCCAACAGAAGTTTGCCAATCAAGAACCAAGTATTGGTTCAGGTTTCTAGCAACAGTTAACTTGGAAAGTGGAGGTGTAATTGTAAAATTGTTGATATTGTACAACTGACCTTGATCTCCACCACCGAAAGCAGTTGAGACAACATCTCCAACTTTTCCTCCAGCCGCAGCGTGGTTTACCCCATGAGCACCAACTCCGATTAACCACGGGTTGTTGGTAGTCTGAGCGAACACAGTAGAGGCAACAGTTAGTGCCAATGCTGAAATTCCTAATTTTAGATTTTTCATAGAATTAAATGATTAAATAATTGATAATGCAAAATAAATATAAATTTTCTTTATAAACAAAGATTTGTAGGCTTTATTTAACTTTTCTTTAATAATCTGTCTAAATTTCTTCGGTTTTCTCTATCTTTTATGCTTTCGCGTTTATCATAGAGTTTTTTACCGCGGCCAAGGGCGATAAGAACTTTGGCTTTCCCCTTATCATTGATATAAAGTTTTAAAGGAATAATGGTATTTCCAACATCCTTTAGCTTCTTTTCCAGCTTCTGTAATTCTCGTTTGTGCAACAGCAACTTCCGTTCCCTTTTTGTTTTGTGGTTGTAATATGTTCCCAATTTATACTCGTCAATCGTCATATTTATGATGTACAATTCACCGTCAATAAACTGGCAAAAGGACTCGGTAATACTCGCTCGTGAAGAGCGTAAAGATTTTATTTCGGTGCCCGTAAGTACCATGCCTGCTTCGATTTCATCAAAAATCTCAAATTCGAAGCGGGCTCTTTTATTGTAAATAGCGATCGATTTTTCAATTTTCATTTTGATGATTTTTTCATTTTTAATTTTTCGTTAAATTTTATAAAATTTTAACACGAAACTATTAATTTTTGGCAGTCAAATATTGGTCCAAAACAGGTAAAATTTCAGCACCTGTTAAGCAATGCTATAAACCCAATTTGTTTTCGTAATTTTGCACCAAATTTACAAAACTATATGTTAACAGTATCTAATTTATCTTTACAATTCGGCAAAAGAGTGCTTTTTGACGATGTAAATATTATGTTTAGTAAGGGAAATTGTTACGGTATTATCGGCGCAAATGGTGCCGGTAAATCTACTTTCCTAAAAATTCTTACAGGTCAGCAAGACCCCACAACGGGCTCAATTTCCCTTGAACCGGGAAAAAGAATGTCCGTTTTAGAGCAGGATCACTTCGCTTATGATAATTTTACCGTGTTGGAAACGGTTTTACGGGGAAATAAAAAATTGTTCGAGATTAAAACCGAAATGGATGCGCTTTATGCTAAAGAAGATTTTTCGGATGAAGATGGTATAAAAGCGGGCGAACTCGGCGTTATTTATGATGAAATGGGCGGCTGGAACTCAGAGTCCGATGCGATGACGATGCTTTCCAACGTTGGTATCAAAGATGAAATGCACTACCAAATGATGGGCGAACTAGAAAACCAAAACAAAGTAAAAGTGCTTCTTGCCCAGGCTTTATTTGGAAATCCCGACGTGCTTATTCTCGATGAGCCTACCAATGATTTGGACATTGAAACCATTGCGTGGTTAGAAGACTTCCTTTCGACCTACGAAAATACGGTAATCGTTGTTTCTCACGACCGTCACTTCCTGGATACGGTTTGTACGCACATCGGGGATTTAGATTATTCGAAACTGAACTTATACACCGGAAACTACTCTTTTTGGTATCAAGCTTCGCAGCTGGCTACAAGACAAAGACAACAGGCGAATAAAAAAGCAGAGGACAAAAAGAAAGAACTTCAGGACTTCATCGCGAGATTCTCGTCCAACGTTGCAAAAGCAAAACAGGCAACTGCGCGTAAAAAGATGATCGATAAGCTGAACATCGAAGACATCAAACCTTCATCAAGACGCTACCCGGCAATTATCTTCGATACGGAACGCGAAGCTGGTGACCAGATTTTAGAGGTTAAAAATCTTGAAAAAACAAAAGACGGTGAACTTCTTTTTTCCAATATCGATTTAAATCTGAAAAAAGGAGACAAAGTAGCGGTAATTTCTAAAAACAGCTTAGCAATTACAGAATTTTTCCAGATCTTAAGTGGAAATACGGAAGCGGATAAAGGAACTTTCAATTGGGGAATTACCACGAACCAATCGTATATGCCTTTGGATAACGCAAGCTTTTTCCAGGAAAATATCAACTTGGTTGATTGGCTTCGACAGTTTACCAAAAATGATGAAGAGCGCCACGAAGAATATATGCGCGGCTTTTTAGGTAAAATGTTATTTTCCGGCGACGAAGCTCTAAAATCGTGCACCGTACTTTCCGGAGGTGAAAAAATGCGTTGTATGTTCAGCCGAATGATGTTGCAGCGCGCGAACGTTTTGCTTTTAGATGAGCCGACCAACCACCTGGACCTTGAAAGTATTACGACTTTAAATAACTCTTTGGTTAACTTTAAAGGAAATATTCTGCTGGCTTCACATGACCACGAAATGCTGCAAACGGTCTGTAACCGCATCATCGAATTAACTCCGAAAGGAATTATCGATCGTGAAATGACATACGACGAATATTTATCAGATAAAAAAGTGAAGGAATTACAGCAACAAATGTATTAACCAACCGCTTTTACAAAATGAAAAAAACCGCCAAATAAGGCGGTTTTTTTTTGCAGGAAGACTTTGATAAAATCAAAGTCTTCCTAACCAAAATATATAGAATGAGAAAAATTTATTTGCTGCTTAAGCGATGAATAATCCCGCAATTGCTGCTGAATCGCTTCCGCTTAAAGTTTCATCGAACGATGCCGAACCTGCCGCCGCGCCAAATTTCGTCGAAGTATTATAACCAGCCTGGATGACATTTTCTTCGCCTGCATAAACAGCATCTGTGGCTGCCGGCATATTTCCGCCGTCTTTCAGTTCTATCCAGCCTTTGTTCATCCGCATTCTGCGAACTTGTGACGCGTGTCTTGCTTCAACGGAATGGATTTGCAACGCTGCCTGCAAAATTGCTTTATTTGATGCAACATTTCCCGCCTGACCTTTATAAGCACGAACTCCCGTATCTTCAAAAGCCTGCGCCAAAATCATAAATGTCTTATAATCCGTAAACGGTTGGAAATTTCCGCCCGCGGTAAAATCGAATTTTGGTTTTGCGCCCGGTGTTGTTCCGAGTGAAGAAATGGCAGCTTTTAAAAACGCGACATGCGCTGTTTCGTGTTTGCTTATTTGCTGAAAAACTACACGATCAGCTGTCGGAATTAATCCTGTACTTGCTAAGCCGGTTCTGTAATATTCATCTTCCAGATATTCTAAAACAAGCGCCAGTTGTAACGCGTCGGTTAAAGCGGAAGCTGCCGAAGATGTGCTTGCTACCGTGGTAGTTGCTGCTTTAGCATCCGTCGCCATAAAAGAGCCTAATCCTAAAGGAATACTCGCTATTGCGGTTTTTCGTCCGAAATTGGCGATATCTAAAAGACCTTCTGACCTCGAGGTCATTTTAGTGAAAAATTGATCGTCTGATAATTTATCTAATATATTGAGTAAGTTCATAATGCTGTTATTTAAGTTAAAATTGATGTAAAGTGATTAACCGATTCCCTGTTCTTTCCACGTGAACGGTGTTTTAAAGAAACCGCCCGCTGCCATTACAATATCTTTCGGCTCTTTTGCAACATCCAAACCGTTGGCGTCTACCACATCATCACCGGAAAACGCACCGGTTCCGGGGCTGATCAAATCTCTGATCGCTGAAGCGTGCCGCGCCTCTACTGAAACAATTTTCCCAGCAATAACCAAGTAATCTAAATTTGTAATGTACTTACCTGCACCATTATATGCGGCGACACCTGTATCTTCCAAAGCTTTTGCTGTCGCGAGAATGGAACTTCTGCTTTTGAAATCAACTCCGTCGTATTTGAATTCCAGCGTTGGTGTTGGTGTTGCGCCAGCCGCTGTAATTGCAGCTTTAAAGAAATCACGGTGAATAACCTCGTGGTTATAAATATCAGTAAAAAGTTGCTTTTCAACTGTAGAAATTCCACCGTAGAAACTGTTGACAACTTTGGTGTAAAAATCGGCTTCCAGCTGTTCCAACGCGTAAGCGTAATTTAAAACGCCCACATCGCCTTTCCCAAGATCGAATACATTTTGGTTCATCGGCATATCCATGTTGTCATCTCTACAGCCCACCACAGCCAAACCTGCGACAGCGAGTCCTATTCCGCTTAATTTCAAAAAATTTCTTCTGCTTGTATCCAAAGTCGCTCCTTTGTTCGATACAGTAATTGTTTTCTGCATAATAATGATTTTTATGATTAATGATTGTATAAAATAATTACGAGCAGCTTTTTAATTCAGATTTCGGAATGCAGAATATTTTTTAAAATAATATGTAAAGCATTGAACATCAGGTTAAAAAATTTTATATTTTGTTTTTCATTAATGAAATGTTTATAGCAAAATCGAAAAAAAAACGGCAATAAAGCAGCTAATTTTTTACCGAAAATCAGCATTTCCTTCGGCTTTTCTTATCGACTTTTTAAAATAGAAAACACTGAAAAATTGCCCGAAATAACCTGATATTTTTTCCTATTTTTGTAAGATTATGAGTCAAAAATGGATTTTTACACCCGAGCCAAATGAAGATATTGTAGACAGTATCAGCTCCTCATTGGGTTTCGGAACCTTTGAATCCAAGATTCTGGTTCTGCGCGGAATAGACAATTATCAGAAAGCACGCGAATTTTTTAAACCAAACCTCGGCGATATTCACAATCCTTTTTTAATGAAGGATATGCAGGTTGCCGTGGACCGAATTGCAACCGCAATTGAAAACGGTGAGAAAATCCTGGTTTACGGTGATTATGATGTTGACGGAACCACCGCTGTTGCGCTGATGTATCTTTACCTAAGCAAAATTGTTGAAAAGAAATACCTCGATTATTATATTCCGGACCGAAATATAGAAGGCTACGGGATTTCCACCGAAGGAATTGATTTCGCGAAAAACAACGGATTTTCACTCATTATCGCGCTTGATTGCGGTATTAAAGCTATCGAAAAAATTGACTACGCAAAAAGTCTCGGCATAGATTTTATCATCTGCGACCACCATTTACCTGGCGAAAGAATTCCCGATGCGGTTGCGGTTTTAGATCCGAAACGTAAAGATTGCCGTTATCCGTTCAAGGAACTTTCGGGTTGCGGCGTTGGTTTTAAACTTTGTCAGGGCCTGAACAGCATTTACAAGATTCCGGAAGCCGAACTTTTTGAACTTACCGATTTGCTCGCCATTTCCATTGCGGCCGACATTGTTTCGATGAGTGGTGAAAACCGTGTTTTGGCAAAACAGGGTTTAAAAGTTTTACGGAAAACCCGGAATATCGGTTTGCGCTTGCTTATTCCGGAAGATAAACTGGCAACTTTTGAAATCTCAAATATTGTTTTTGAAATCGCTCCAAAAATAAATGCGGCGGGCAGAATTTCACACGGAAGAGCCGCGGTGGAATTAATGGTTTCCGACAACCTGAAACACGCGCATCAAATCGTTGGCGATATTTTAAGCCTGAATGATTCGCGCCGCGAAATGGACATGAGCAGTACTACCGAGGCACTTTTACAGGTAGAAACTTCCGGTCAGATTACCAACCGTTCTACCATTGTTTACGGTCCCGGCTGGAATAAAGGTGTAATCGGAATTGTAGCTTCACGATTGATTGAATCCCATTACAAACCGACTTTGGTTTTCACCGATGGTAATAATGGCGAAATGGTGGCATCGGCACGTTCAGTTGCTGATTTTGATGTTCACCACGCGCTGGAATGCTGTTCGGATTTGTTTCTGAAATTCGGCGGGCATCCTGCTGCAGCAGGACTTTCAATGGAGAAAGCTAAATTCGAAGCTTTTAAGCAGAAATTTGAGCAGGTTGTTTGTGAAAAAATTAGGGAACATCAGATCGAGCCCAGCATCACCATTGATTCTGTGGTAGAAATTGAAGATTTAAACAAGGATTTTTTCAATTTTCACCGAAAGCTTGCGCCATTTGGTCCGCACAATATGAAACCGAATTTGGTCCTGAAAAACCAAAAAGTTGCTGGTTATGTAAAAACAATGGGCAAAGATAATTCCCATGTCAAATTTTTCATCCGACAGGAATCTTCGGGCAGAAATATTGAATGCATTGGTTTTAAATTGGGAAAATATGCTGATGAATTCCGCAAAAGAAGTTTCGACATGGCGTTTACCGCAGAAGAAAATCACTGGAAAGGAAACGTAACGTATTACCTCAACATCAGAGACGTAAAATTTCTCTAAAATAGCCGGTAATTTTTATAAAATTTTGTGCCGGTGAAATTCTTGCGTACGGTCAAAAAGATAACGATAAGTTGCTAATTTTCGAGTCACCGTGGTGTCCAGATTTTCAGCGATTTTTATCATTTTCGGGTTAAAATCTCCAATCCACTGCATTTCATAATCTTCGAAATCCGTGGTTTTGCGGAAATGCTTGGTGCCTTCCCAAATCATAAATCCATCGATGCCGCGTCCCTGCCATTCGGGAATTACACCGAAAACCAAACCGACCATTTTCCTATTTTTTTTCAGTTTTTTCAGCACTAAAAAGGCTAATTTTTGGATTATACCAAACTTACCATTGAAGTATTTAAACCATTGGTTCAAGTCCGGAATGTTCATCCAAAAAGCGATTGGCTTTTCCTCCATATAGATAAACCAGGAAATATGTTCATTAATTACCGGCTTTAGCGTGGTAAAAATTTTTAAAGTTTGCGCTTCGGTCAGTTGTTTTCCTTCACCGTGCTTTGCCCACGCCTGATTATAAATTTCGGTGAAATCCTTGGCAAATTTTTCCAGGTGTTTCACTTTCAAAGGTCTGGCGCTTATTTTTTTGTTTTGCGAAACGCGCGCGTGCATTTCCATGAAATTTTCCGCAACCGGACCGTGAACTTTTCGGCCAAAGCACAACTGGTTGAAATAAATTTCGAAACCGTAATTTTCAAAAAGCTCTTTGTAATACGGCGCATTATAATTCATCGCGTACAGCGGCTCGGAAAATCCTTCAATAAGCAAACCCCAGAATTTATCGCGTTCACCGAAATTTATCGGGCCATCCATCGCTTCCATTCCTTTTTCCTGAAGCCAGTTTTTCGCAAAATCAAAAATAAAATTTGCGGTTTGCTGGTCATTAATACAGTCGAAAAAACCAATGCCTCCGGTCGGCTGGCTCTGCTTGTATTTTTTATTGGTAAAAACGGCAATTTTTCCTAAAATTTTATCATCATCATTTTTAAAGATGAATCGTTCGCAAATCCCTAGTTTGAAAAATTTATTTTTCTTCGGATCAAAAACCGCTTCGATGTCCTGGTCCAGAGGGCGGATGTAATTTTTATCTCCCGAAAATAAGGTTGCCGGAAAATCCAGAAATTCCCGTATCGTAGATGCTGAAGTCACTTGTATAACCTTCATATCATCAAAAATAAAAACATTATCTGCATAAAACGTACTTTTTTTCGTTTTTTTTGTAATTTCGGGCAATTAGCCCATTTGTGAAAAAAACGCTCGTCATATTCGCGCATCCTTACTTTGAATATTCTACCACCAATGTAGCGCTGATCAAGGCATACGGGAATTCCGAGCAACTCGTTTTCCGGGATTTGTATGAAGAATATCCGGATTTTCACATCGCAACGTTCCGGGAACGGAAAAGAATTCGTGAATTTGAGCGGCTAATTTTTCATTTTCCTTTAATTTGGTTTGGTTTACCACCATTAATCCAGCTTTGGATTGATGAGGTTTTCGATATGAGCTGGAAAGCGGAAAGCAATCACCCGCTGATGAATAAAGATGCGATAATCATTGTAACAATGGGCGCCTCAGAAGAAAGCTATCACCGCGAAGGTTTGTACAAAACGACCATTGAGGAACTGATGAAACCGCTGATTCTCTCGCTTTCCGTAACCGGTATTGAAATTAAAGAAATCATCTCCATTTATAACGCGGATGATCTTGAAGAGCAGGAACTTGCGGATATGACCGAAAAAATTAAACAAAGTTTAACACGCTATGAGTAACGATTCTTTAGCACAAACAGCGTTAATTTTTTTAGGTGCGGCCATCATCATGGTTCCGCTTGTCCGGAAACTGGGATTAAGCTCTGTAATCGGTTTTATTCTCGGCGGAATTATTATTGGTCCATTTGGTTTAAAGCTAACTGGCGATTCCGATGATATCATGCATGCAACAGAGTTTGGTGTCGTTATGCTTTTATTTTTGGTGGGTCTGGAAATTGAACCGAAAAAATTCTGGATTATTCGGAAGAAAATTCTCGGTATGGGTTTCAGCCAAATGATTTTCACCATCGCTATACTTTTCCCGATCTTCTATTTTGCGGGTTGGCGCACCGATCAGGCGCTGGTCGCGGCCATATGTTTTGCAATGTCGTCCAGCGCGATTGTTTTACAGACTTTAAAAGAGAAAAATACACTTCATACCGATGTTGGTGAAGCGTCATTTTCCATACTTTTATTTCAGGATATGGCGGTAATCCCGCTTTTAGCTTTATTGCCGGTGATTGCGAAAACTTCTGAAAACACCGAAAACCAAAAACTGATACAGCTTCTCCCCGACTGGCTACAACCGTTTTCTATTGTACTCGGAATTGCTGCGCTCATTTTTTTGAGCAGATATACTTTTGTCCCGTTTTTACGCTATGTTTCGCGTTCCGGAATGAATGAACTTCTTACCGCAACTTCACTATTCCTGGTTATCGGTGTTTCAGAACTGATGAATGCCGTAGGTTTGAGCGCCGCACTTGGCGCTTTTATCGCGGGCGTCATGCTGGCGACAAGCGAATTCCGGCACGAGCTGGAAAGTCAGCTTGATCCGTTTAAAGGCGTTTTATTGGCGGTATTTTTTGTAAGCGTCGGTTCCACAATTAACTTTTTTGTCATCATGCAGGACCCGATGTTTATTTTCACCGTAACTGCCGTGGTTTTGTTGGTGAAATTTGGGGTTTTATTCGGTGTCGGGAAGTTTTTTAAGCTTAAAATGAATCAGAATTTCCTGGTTGCTTTGGGGCTTTCACAAGTTGGTGAATTCGCGTTTGTGCTCATTAATTATTCTTCGGATTTATATATTGTTGATCCGCAGCTGAAAGCGCAGCTGATGGCAATTACCGCCATTTCGATGTGTATTACGCCGATTTTATTAATTATCAACGAAAAATTTATTGAACCACACACGAATAAAGCTATACAAAGTCCGGAAGAACTTGAAACACCAGAAATCAAACACAAAATCATTATTGTTGGTTTCGGGCATTTCGGAAGTACGGTTGGCAGGCTGTTACGTGTAAACGGTATTGGTGCAACAATTTTGGATAATGACGCGGAACGCGTGAATTTGCTGCGCTCAAATGGTTTTAAAGTTTATTTCGGCGATGCTTCCAAACCTGGAATTTTGCGATCCGCTGGAGCGGAAACGGCAGATCTTCTGATTTTATGCCTGGATAACCCCGAAAAAAATAAAGCAATTTTAAATTATTCGCGAGAGCATTTCCCCCAACTTCAGATTTTTGTACGTGCGAAAAACCGGCTTGATGCGTATGATTTCATCAATAACGGCGTGGATCATATTTATCGCGAAACTTTGGGAACTGCTGTAAATATGGCGGTGGATATTTTACAAGCCACGGGAATGCGCGCTTATGCTGCGCGACGACTCGGGAAGAGATTTACCATGATCGACATTGCGATGACAAAAAAATTGGCAAAAGAGCAGGTAAAAGATAAAGTAAGTTTCACGATGAGCCAATATCTTAGCCGCGAAGCCGAATTACTCGCGGAAGACACCAACTCTTTCGATGAAACGAAATGGAACGAGTACGATGAAGATCCAAATTAATTCGGTTCGTTTTCCTTCACCAAAACCAAATAAGCCCACGGTTCCAGCTTCAAAGTGGTTTTTCCGGAAATATTGTAGATTTTACCGGTAAAAAGCTCTTTATATTTTCCCTCAAAATAATTGGTGTTTAAATTTACATTCACACTTTTATCGGAAAAATTTAAAACCGGCAAAACGGCATCTTTTTCCATTTCTCGGTAAAAAGAAATAATCTGGTCCTGATGATCATTCACCACGCGAATCATTTCACCACCAAATTTTCCGTTCCAAAGCGCCTTATTTTTGTGTTTTAAATGGAATAGTTTGGTGAAGATTTCACCGTTTTCATCTTGTTTCCATTCAATCGGGTCTTTTTCGAAAAACTTCAGACTTCTATTCAAACCCGCTTCCTGACCGCTGTAGCAAAGCGGCATTCCGTTCACCACGCCGGTCATAACGATTGCAGTTTTTAAGCCTGGTCCAAAATTCAGATACGGATTTCCTTCCCAGGAATTTTTGTCATGATTATCAGTAAATGTCATTCGATACGCATTACGCGGAACCGTGCTTACGTCGTGCGCAAGGTATTCCACCAAACCGCCTAATTTTTGCTGGTTTACGGCGACTTTCATTTCATTCCACAAAGACCAGGAATACGTCATGTCAAACGATTTTTTGTACAAATCGCGGCTTTCCCATTCCGCCAACATAATAACCGGCTTGATCTGATCTAATTCTGCGCGCGCATTTTCCCAGAAATCTACCGGCATAAAGCCTGCAACATCCGCGCGGTAACCGTCGATATTGGTTTCTTTCACCCAAAATTTCAGCGCATCGGTCATATATTTCCGCAGGTCCGGATTGTTATAATCAAAATCGATGACATCATCCCAATCATACCAAGGCGTTGGCTGAAATTTGCCTTTGCGCGTTTTCGTGTACCACTCGGGATGCTCTTTTGCTAAAGGATTGTCCCAGGCCGAGTGATTGCCAACCCAATCGATGATGACGTACATGCCTAAGGAATGAATTTTATCTACCAAATGCTGAAAATCCTTCATCGTCCCGAACTCAGGATTGATGGCTTTAAAATCTTTCACCGAATAATAGCTGCCTAATTTTCCTTTGCGGTTCAGTTCACCAATTGGGTGAATCGGCATAAGCCAGATAATGTCCACACCCATTTTTTTCAGGCGTGGCAGATGTTTTTCAAAAGCTTTGAAAGTGCCTTCCAGTGTGTATTGGCGGATATTGGCTTCATAAATTGTGGCATTTTTGCTCCACTCCGGATGGTTGATTTCTACATATTCTTTGGGCTGATAGCGCGGATCCTTTGTTTGCGCACTTCCCGAAAAAGGAAAGGAAAATGAAAAAGCTAAAATGAAAAAAAATGCCGTTTTCATGACCAATTTTTTTAATTTGAATTTAAACTTAAAATAGCGAGCGCATAACCTTTCAAACCAAAACCACTGATGATTCCGTCCGAATTGACCGCGGTCACAGATTTCTGACGGAATTCTTCGCGCTGATAAATATTGCTGATGTGAACTTCCATTTTTTGCTGCGAAATGTTTTTCAGGCAATCTGCAATCGCGTAAGAATAATGCGTAAAAGCGCCCGGATTAATGATTAAAGCTTCAAAATCATCTTTTTGCAAACGGTCGATGAGCTCACCTTCAATATTGGATTGGTAGTAGGAAATTTCGTGTTCCGGAAATTTGTTTTCAAGCTGATTTAAATATTCTTCCATCGAAATATTTCCGTAAATATCGGGTTCGCGCGTGCCCAAAAGATTTAAATTCGGGCCGTTTACTATTAAAATTTTCATTTTTAGCTTTTTACAAATATAAGCAGTTTTAGCATTAAAACCGTTTAACAGCAAAATGCGCATTGGAAATTTTACCTGCTTTAAAGGCATTTTTTTTGAATTTTCTAAGCTTAAACTTTAAAAATATTTTTTTCAAATAATATCGACTTCAATTTTGGCAACGCCTTTGCCGCGATTTTTGCTTCAATAATCTCTGTGAGCTGAAAATTTATCAATTCAGAATCTCAGCTTTCGGTTCTAAAACATTAAAAAGATGAAAAATATAAGTTTTTTCTGGGATTCTTTAAAGGAAACCTTCACCGAATGGAACAAAAGCAACGCAACCAGCGATTCTGCAAGTTTGGCGTATTACGCTATATTTTCCATTCCCGGACTTTTGATTATCATCATTTGGATTGCGGGATATTTTTTCGGTCAGGAAGCCATTCGTGGGCAGATTGGAGACCAGATCAGCGGAATGATGGGTTCTGACGCGGCGAAAAGTATTGAAGAAATGATCGCAAGCGCGCTGATTGACAAAGAAAATATTTTCATGAAAATCGTGGGAATATTTTCATTGGTGTACGGTGCCACTACCATTTTCTTTCACCTTCAAAGATCGTTGAATACACTTTGGGACGTAGAAGCCGCGCCGAGAAAAGCTTTAATTAAATTTCTGCTTGACCGCGCAAATTCACTCGGGATGATCCTGGTGATTGGTTTTTTGTTGATGATTACGATGATTCTGACGTCGCTCATCAGTTTACTGAATAATTTTATTACAATGAAACTCGGGCTTGAAACCTATCTTTTAATGGAAGTAATGGATTATGTGCTGGGCTTCCTTTTGGTGGTCGCCGTTTTCGCATTTATGTTTAAAGTGCTGCCCGATGTTGAAATTTCCTGGAAAGCGGTGTGGACGGGCGCGATTCTAACCGCCGTTCTGTTCACCATCGGTAAATTTCTGCTTGGTTTATATTTCGCAGAATTAAAGCCTACGTCGACCTTTGGGAAAGCGGGAACCATCATCCTGATTATGATGTGGATTAATTATTCCTGTATGCTGATATTTTTCGGGGCAGAATTCACCAAAATTTATTCGCTGAAGAAAGGTTATTCCATAAAACCGTCGCGTCACGCGAAATGGAGCGCTGCAAAACTTTACGAAAAAGAACAGGAGAAGGAAATGGAAAAGCTGAAATCGCTGCAGGAAACCGAAAATATAACGGCATAATTGAAAAACGAAAAAAAATGCCCTTTTAGCACGGAATTTTTTCCAGCAAAGAACTAGCACTTTTTCCTGGCTCTACGCTCTAAGCTCTACGCTTTATAGCACACAAAAAAACTTCCGAAAAATTAATTTCGGAAGTTTAAGTAGCCCGTAGGGGAGTCGAACCCCTCTTACCAGGATGAAAACCTGAGGTCCTAACCGATAGACGAACGGGCCAGTGCGTCTTGTGTATTGTTTACGCTAAATTATTAACGTGCTTTGTCAATTTGCTTTTCAAGTTGGCAGCTTTGTTCTTGTGGATGATGTTTTTCTTAACCAATTTATCCAACAAAGAAATTACTGATGGCAACTGTAATGCAGCAGCAGCTTTATCTTCTTCATTTCTGAATACTTTCAAAGCTGTTCTAGCAGTCTTGTGATAGTATCTGTTTCTTAATCTTTTCTTTTCGCTTTGTCTGATTCTTTTCAGAGCTGATTTATGATTTGCCATATCTTTCTAAAAACTTGGGTGCAAAGATATAAAATCTTTTTTGATTACAAAATATTATTTACAAACTTTTCAAAATTTCAGTTTTGTAGCCTATAGGGGAATCGAACCCCTGTCGCAAGACTGAAAATCTTGAGTCCTTACCACTAGACGAATAGGCCTTTGCTTTGAGGACTGCAAAAATATTAATTATGTTTTAAACCTGCAACACTCTTTCGGCTTTATTTGGAAAGTTTTTGGATCGTGGTATTTTTAACTCCCTTTTCCTCCAGTTCTTTCTGCGTTTTCACCGCTTCTTCCAAAGTTGCGAATTTCCCGTAGGTATAATAAAACTTACCGTTTTCCTTAACGCGGGTTACATTTTTCAATGTATTTAGCAGGTAAGAATTTGCGCTGAGCTTTTGGTTGCTTACAGCCACTTCCAGCGTATAAGAGCCAATTCCCAGCCGCTGGTTCGGAACAAATGAAATGGAAGTCGCGTTTTTGAAGCCGGCATCTTTCGCTGTTTCCAGGTTATTATCGCGTACCGAAGCGAGATTGGTGACGCTGTAATAATATTTGTACAGGTTGTTTTCTTTGATTGGAAGAACGTAATTCAAACCTTTCAGCGCAGGATCTCCGCTGTTATATTTCATCGGTGATGACATCAGCAAAATCCGGAAATCATTTTTTAACGGCTTTTCGGCAGGTTTTTCTACAATTTTCGGTTCATTATAACCGCCGCCGTTTCTGTCTATTGCTTTTTTATAACTGATGATCGCATCGTAAATACTTTCGGCAATTTCTTCCTGACCTCTATCTGAAGCTAAATACATCGCTTCGTCATGATTACTGATGAACCCGGTTTCTATAAGTACCGAAGGCATCGCATTCAGCCTTAAAACGTGCAAATTTTGCTGTTTTACACCACGGGACAAACGTTTGTCTTTCTTTTCAAAATTATTTTCTATGAAACTCCCAATAAGCAAACTGCTTTCGAGATATTTACTTTGCTGAATTTTTAGCGCAATCAGCGATTCCATGGATTTTGGGTCGTAAGAAGCGAAGGTTTCTCGGTCTTTTTCGTCGAGATAAATTACGTCGTTTTCCGCTTTTGCAACTTCCAGGTTGGTTTTGTTCTGGTCCGGGCCCTGCACAAAAGTTTCGGTTCCGTACGGCGAAGTTCTTTCGTTTGCATTACAGTGAACTGAAAGGAATAAATCTGCTTTGCTGCGGTTTGCAAGCGTTGTGCGCGCCGTCAATGACGGATATTCATCAATTTTTCGGGTGTAAATTATTTTAAAATCTTTATTTTTTTCAAGCATTCTGCCTAATTTCAGCACGACCGCTAAGGTCACATCTTTTTCACGAAGGGTTCCCGTTTCGCTATAATAGCGGTTTGCGCCGTGATCGCTTCCGCCGTGTCCGGCGTCTAGTACGAGGGTGAATTTTTTTTGGGCTTGAGGGAGAAAAAAGAAAAAACAGAAAAATAAGGGGAAATATTTTTTAAACGAAAAACTATACGTAATCATCTGTAAATTTTAAAAATTATATTAATTTTGACGCCAACTTATATCAAGCACTTTGGTCAAAACTGGCTTCAAAAATATACCACTAATTTTAATTATCCTAATTTTTAACAATTTTTTAGCACATCTTGGGGCTCAAAATTTGGCTGGAAATAAGATAGTTAATGATACCATTGCCAGGCAGGACACCATTGTTTTGCCCAAAGAGCAACTGGAAGCCGTGGTGAAAACCAAGGCGGACCGAATACGAAACGACATCCCGAAAAAGATGACTTACCTGAACAAAAATGCGCAGGTAAATTATCAGGATTTAAGCATTTCCGCTGACTATATTTCAATTGACTGGAACAAATCACTCGTTTTCGCGCGTGGTGAGATTGATTCTTTGGGAAAAATCACCAAACCTGCTATTGCCGTTCAGGGTGGAAAAACCTACGAATACGACGAATTTACCTATAATATTAAAACGCGTCAGGCAATTGCTTTCAATGCCAGAACCGAAGAAAGTGAAGGGGTAATAGTTGCTGAAAAAACCAAAAAGTATAACGATTCGGTTTTTTTTATGCGCCGCGGGAAATATACAACCGACGAATATTTCATCAAGAAAAAAGATACCATCGCCGATTATTATCTGTTGGCACCAAATATTAAGCTGATTAAAGGCGAAAAAAAATCGCAGGTAATTACGGGGCCAATTCAGCTTTATATAGAGCAGGTTCCAACGCCGCTTATTATGCCGTTTGCTATTTTGCCTTTTTCGGATAAAAGAAGCGCCGGAATTTTAATTCCAAGTTTTGGCGAGCGCGAAGACGTTGGTTTTTATCTGAATTCCCTCGGATATTATCAGCCGATTGGTGAACATTTCGATGTGAAAATTCTGGCAGACATTTATACCAAAGGAAGCTGGAATCTGCGGCCTGAAGTTAATTACAAAAAAAACTATAAATATACCGGTAATTTTTCTGCAGACATTGGCACTACGGTGCGTGGAATTAAAGGTTTAAGCGATTATTCGAAAACCGGAACCTACCGAATTGCCTGGCGGCATCAGCAGGATTCTAAGGCAAATCCTTTCCTTACATTTTCCGCGTCGGTGGATGTTGTAAGCAGTAAATTTTACAACAATACCGTAAATAATAATTACGCATTTAACCAGAATAACCTCAACGCGCAGCAGAATTCATCAATAAGCATTGTTAAAAGATTTTTGACGCTGCCGGTTACAATTACTGGAACTTCCTCTTACTCCCAAAACTTTTCTACCGGCTTAGCTGACCTGAAATTACCGGTTTTGAATGTAGCGATTAACCAGTTTTATCTTTTCAAACCTAAAAACGGAATCCGCCAAGGACTTTTGGAAAATATTACGGTAAATACAGGATTAAATTTAAATAACTACGTGCAGACCGATGAAGGCGAACTTTTCACCAAAGCGATGTGGGATAAAATGCAGACCGGACTTAAAAACAATATCTCCTTAGGAACCAATACCACGCTTGCAAAGTATTTCACCTTTTCCGTGTCGGCGAATATTGATAATGCTTTAACGACCAAAACTTTAACCCGAAGTTACAATCCGCTCAGTAATAAAGTGGTTGATGTTTTAAATAATAAAATCGCAGGTTATTCTTCATTTTCCACCAGCGCGAGTTTGCAGACGGTTTTATACGGAATGCTGAACTTTAAAAAAGATGCAAAAATCCAGGCAATCCGTCACATGATGACGCCGCAGATCAGCTTCAGTTATTCACCGGATTTTTCTGCGCCGTCTTTTGGATATTATAAAAATTATTTCAGCGACAGAGGCGAAATGACGCCCTATTCGATTTTCGACCGCGGAATTGTAGGTTCACCAAACTCCGGACTTGTGCAAGCCCTGAACTTTTCCATCAACAATAATCTGGAGATGAAAATAAAGTCAAAAAAGGACTCTACAGGCGTTAAAAAATTAAAAATATTTGAAAGCTTAACTTTCAACACCAGCTATAATTTTGCTGCACCAAAATATAAATGGTCAATTTTCAGTTTCAACGGGCAAACTACTTTGTTTGAAAAGCTAAACCTGAACACGAGTCTAACCCTGGAACCTTATCAGATTGTATTTGCTCCCGGTGAGGATACCGGCCTCCGTACGGAAAGATTCGGACATTTCAGCATTCAGGGTTTCAATGCGCAGCTTTCTTATCCGCTGAGTGAAGCGATTTTTGGTGAACGTGAAGATCCCGCAAAAAAGTACAAAAAGAAGGGAGAAATCCGTAATGAAAGCTACTATTTTGATGAGGACAACTATGCGCGGTTTCTGCAGCCGTGGTCACTGAATATCAATGCGCAATACGGTTATACCAGAAGTTTAACCCGTTTCGGGAATAACGTGGCGTCGCTTGGTTTAGATGGAAGCATCCGTTTAACTCCTTATTGGAATATTACGGGAAATCTGTATTACGACATCATCACCAAAGAAATTGCGAATACACAAATTGGTTTTTCACGTGATCAGCGGAGTTTCACCATCAACTTCAATTGGATTCCTTACGGACAGTACAAAGTGTATGATTTCTTTATCGGCATTAAAGCCAATATTCTACGTGATGCGCTGAAATACAAAGACCGCAGCTTTACACAACCAAACGCTCCTTTTTAATTTTATTTAATAAAACATAAGTTTTATATTTGCCAAAAGCCTAAAGAAAAATGAAAACAATTATATCAACTGATAAAGCGCCGGCGGCAATCGGGCCTTATTCTCAAGCCAATTTAATAAACGGAATCCTATATATTTCGGGGCAAATACCCTTTAATAACGAATCTGGAAAGATTGAAGAAGGAATAGAAAAGGCGACACATCAGGTGATGAAAAATCTGGAATTCATTTTAACCGAAGCCGGGCTTAGCTTTAAAAACGTAGTAAAATCTACGATTTTTTTGAAAAATATGGATGATTTTGCAGCAATGAATGAAATTTACGCTTCATACCTTGATGCTGACAATTACCCGGCGCGCGAAACAGTTCAGGTTTCCTGCCTTCCGAGAAATGTAGAAATTGAAATTTCGATGATCGCACATCAATTTTAAATGAATTTCCTTCGGAATACATTTGCAGTTCTCACTGGGCTGGCTGTTGCAGGATTATTAATCTCTATCGGCATCCGCCTGAATTCTGCGTGGATCACGTACGACGAATTTGCGCCTTTTCAGCACTGGAAATCTTTGCTGGAAAAAATGGAGCATAAACCGTACTTTTTTGTGGCTTTGCTGATATCTTCCGGGATTGCTGCAACGGTTGGTGGCGTGGTTACTGCAATTATCGTAAAATACGCGAAAGTAGCTTATGCGATTTTAATCGGTTTTATCCTGTTATTTATGGCGATGCTGGATATTATTATTTTCCCGTATCACCCTACTTTTTATAAAATTCTAATATTTCTTACGTTTTTTCCTTTTTCCTGGATTGGTGGAAAAATCACCGAGGTTATTTATAAGCGGAAAAAACGCCGCGAAAGGAACCTAAAACTTAAATAAAAAAACGCAACATCTTACTGTTGCGTTTTAGTTTTATAAAATTGGTCTTTAAGGCATTTTAAAACCTCCGCTGGCCATTCTGCCATACTCGTCCAAGAACTTAATCTGTACGTTTCCTTTATAGGATTTAAGTCGCTTTTCAATATCTTCTTGAGAATTCACAGGTTTTCCGTTAACTTCAATAACGATGTAGTTATCAACGATACCTATTTTTGCGATTTCGCTTCCACTTTGAACATTTTTTGCAATGACGCCGCTGTCAACACCATAAGCAGTTTTATATTTTTCGCTTAAAGGTTCAAACTCAGCACCGATTTTTTCGGTAACAGATAAATCAGCTTTACTTCGCAGCGCCGTTCCACCCTGCTGGTCACGCAAAGTTACGTTTACGGTATTGGTTTTACCATTTCTAATATAAGTTACGAGAACTTTATCACCAGGTCTTTTGCTGCCTACCGCGTAAGAAAGATCGAAATAACTTGAAACCGGAGTATTATCAACCTGTGTAATAATATCACCATTTCTTAATCCGGCCAGTTCTGCACCGCCTTTTTCTACCACTTCGATGAGGTAAACGCCGTTACCTTCTTTCAGATTGGTTTTTTTCTCTCTGTTATAAGCTGCAACTGCCTGCGAGTCTGATAAATCCAGTGAAAGCACACCTAAAAATCCGCGCTGTACGAGACCAAATTTCTTAATATCTTCTACCACTTTTCTGGCCAAATTCGCTGGCACTGCAAATCCGTAACCTTCATAATAACCTGTTTTTGATGAAATAGCGGAGTTAATTCCAATTAATTCACCATTCGGATTTACCAATGCACCACCGGAGTTTCCAGGATTAATGGCCGCATCCGTTTGGATAAAACTTTCAATTGGTGTTCTGGAATTTTGGCTCAGCAAATCAATACTTCTGCCTTTCGCAGAAACAATACCTGCCGTAACGGTAGAATTTAATCCCATCGGGTTTCCAACTGCAAGCACCCACTGACCAACATCAACATTATCGGAATTTGCGAAATTTAAATAAGGCAAACCTTTTTCTTCAATTTTCAAAAGCGCGATGTCTGTTGTCGGATCAGTTCCCACCAACGTTGCGACATAAGATTTCTTGTTAGAAAGTACAACTTCTAGTTTATTAGCACCCGCAATCACGTGGTTGTTTGAAATAATGTATCCGTCTGGGGAAATAATAACTCCCGAACCCATACCTGTAGGCATGTTCGGTGGTGGAGTTTGCTGCTGCTGCGATCTTGGATTACCGAAAAACAAGTCGAATAAATCCTGCTCGCTTCCACGGGTTCTTGCAGCGGAGAAATTTTTAATGCTCACCACCGCCGGAACTGTCATTTTGGCAGCTTTTACGAAATCATCGCCCACGCCTGTCATGTTGAAAGCAGCATATTGAGCATTGGAATTTTTCGGAGCAAAATAAGAGAAATCTGAATTCCCGTTGGCTTCATTAAAGTAAGTAAGTGCCCCAACTGTGGTGGCACCAGACATTACACCAACCAAAGCATACGGAATCAGTTTTTTAAAAGTATTTTTCATTGTCATTTAATTGTTTGAATGTAATTTTCCCTGTAAGGTTAACAAATTTAATGCTAAATGAGTATATGGAAAAAATCCTTTGTTTCAACTTTAACCATTATTTAACAGGAATTGAGGGATTTTAAATGTTCTTTAAGAGTTTATCGAAGTTCTCGTCACAACTGCTTTGAAATATTTTCAGCTCATTTGTGCCACGCCGCTATTCTTAGTATATTTGGGACCATCTTGGCAGAAAAAATTTATTACCAAAATCCAAATTTATTTCGATGAAACTCAATATAAAGAATGAAACCGGCACGCTGAAATCTGTTGTTCTAGGGCAACCCAAATCCTTGGGCGCCGTCCCAATTATTGATGACAGTTACGATGCAAAATCTTATCATTCTATTCTGAACGGAATTTATCCCTCAGAAAAAGAGATTATTGACGAAATGTCGGAGTTTGAAAAAGTGCTGAGAAAATACAATGTTCAGGTTTTTCAACCCGAAGTAATCCCGGATTACAACCAGGTTTTTGCGCGCGACGTTGCTTTTGTGATTGATGATAAAATGATTATTTCAAACGTAATTGCAGACCGCGCTGATGAGCAGGACGCTTACCGAAAAATTTTTGAAAAAGTAAAATGGCGCGACATCATTAATTTGCCGGACACCGCGCATGTTGAAGGCGGTGACGTTATTGTTTGGAACGATTTCCTATTCATTGGAACGTGCTTCTCTCAGGATTACCGCAATTTCAAAACCGCGCGGACAAACGAATACGCCATTGAAATTTTAAAGGAATATTTCCCGAAAAAACGAATTCTCGATTTTGAACTCAAAAAAAATGACCGCGAACCTTACCAGGGAATTCTGCATCTGGACTGCACTTTTAATCCGGTTGGTAAAGACAAATGCATTATCTATAAAGATGGTTTTGTGGACGAAAGCGACTACATGCTGATTCTGGATATTTTCGGCGAAGAAAATTGCTTCCACGTCACCGATGAAGAAATGTTCGAAATGTGCCCTAATATTTTTTCCATTTCGCCGGAAGTTGTGGTTTCCGACAAAGCATTTACGCGAATGAATAAGCATTTACGCGAAGAATGGGGAATGACGGTTGAAGAAATCCCGTATCGCGAAATTTCAAAAATGGGCGGACTTTTAAGATGCTCCACTTTGCCGCTTGTACGCGAATAATTTAAGAAGAAAGCTGCTTCAACCTGCTGATTTCTTCCGCGGAAACAAACGAATCGTATTTCAAAATCGCGGAGGAATGAAAACTTGTGCCGCCCGTGAATTTTCGGATTTCCGCGAGATTTTCCGAACGCACGCCGCCGCCGATTAAAATTTCGATTTTATGCTGATATTTCTCGATAAGATTTTTCAGATTTTCTTGCCCTTCCAGGGCTGTTTTTTTTCCACCTGAAGTCAGCACCGTTCGGAAACCGAGTTTAATTAGAGTTTCGATTGATTTTTCCAAATCTGAAGTACGGTCAAAAGCGCGGTGAAAAGTACACGGCGTATCGCCCGCAAGTTCCAGCAATTCGCGGTTTTTCCTTTCATCGATCTCGTTGTGCGCGTCCAGAATCCCGAAAACCAACCCGTCGGCGCCACCTTCTTTGAAACTGATGATGCTGTTTTTCATCTGCAAAAATTCGTGCGCGGTGTAATAAAAATTGCCCCCTTTCGGGCGAATCATCACATAAATTGATGTGGAATAAGTTTTCTTTAAATGCAGAAATTCATAAAAATCGGGCGTGGTGCCGCCGCGTGAAATATCAGCACAGAATTCTATCCTGTCCGCCATGGACTGAAGCGCGATTTCCGCGGAAGTAATTTCAAAGCAGGCAATTTCCAGCATTTTTTCGGGGTTTAAACGGGTAATTTTTTCAATTTAGCTTTCGGAAAATTCGCTGCTTTTCCCGGTAATTTTTTCAGTTTACATCTTTAAAAATTCCGTGCTTTTTCAGGTAATTTTTCAATCTTCACTATTAAAAAATACCGTGTTTTTTCAGGTAATTTTTTGAATTTAACTAATTTACGCAAAATATTGCAAAACGGATGGAGCCCAGTCATTTTGAAATGTTAAATTTGCTCAAAATTAAAATATTTATGCAGACAACCGATACGGTTTTGATGATCGAACCAGTTGCTTTTGGTTTTAATTCTGAAACCGCCGAAAATAATTATTTCCAGGTAAATTTCGAGAACGATTCTACACAGCAGAAAGCTTTGGAAGAATTTAATGCTTTTGCCGAAAAACTCCGCGAAAAAGGCGTGAATGTTATTGTGGTAAAAGATACTTTGGAACCGCATTCGCCGGACTCTATTTTCCCAAATAATTGGGTGAGTTTTCACCAGGACGGTCGCGTAGCGCTGTACCCGATGTTTGCACCAAACCGCCGCGTTGAGCGCCGCTTAGATGTTTTGGATGCGGTGAAAGGGGAAAATTTTGTCATTACCGAAATCGATGACCGGTCTTCTGCTGAAAACGAAAATAAATTTCTGGAAGGAACCGGAAGCATGATTTTCGATCACGATTACCGAATCGCGTACGGCTCGGTTTCTTTACGTCTTGACGAAGAACTGTTCCGGGAATTTTGCAAAAAATACGACTACAAGCCGGTAATTTTTCATTCCTACCAAAACGTTGGAAATGAGCGTTTTCCGATTTATCACACCAACGTCATGATGTGTGTCGCGGAACAGTTTGTGGTAATTTGCCTGGACTGCATCGACAATGAAATGGAGCGTGAAAAAGTGCAGGAAATCATTAAAACAACCAATAAAGAGCTGATTGAAATTTCTGAAGATCAAATGCAGCAATTTGCCGGAAATATGCTTCAGGTGAAAAATATCGAGGGGAAACAGTTTTTGGTGATGAGCGAAACCGCGTATAAATCCTTAACACCGCAGCAAATCGCGAAAATTGAAAAGTATTGCGAAATCATTTATTCAGATTTGAGTACGATTGAAATTAACGGCGGCGGAAGCGCACGCTGCATGTTGGCAGAAGTTTTTTTGCCGAAGAATTGACCATTTTTTTTAAAATAACGAAAAACCCTTAGAAAATTCTAAGGGTTTTTTTGCGAAAAAAATTTAGTTAAATAAAGGGAAATAATTTAATTAGTTCTGGATTTAATGTCTTTGTCGGCGCTTTCAATGTTTCGTACTTTTTTCACCTTTTGGTTTCCGAAATTATATACGATGGTAAGTTCCACGCCTTGGTTATATTGATTTTGATCGATGAAGTTGTAGTTTCCGTTGCTTTGCAAATCTTCGATAACCACTTTATTGGTTTTCAAAACATCATTCACACCCAACGAAAAAGTCCACTGATTCCATAGTTTTTTCAAGTTCAAATCTAAACTCATCAAACTGTTCAGCTGACCGAGTTCTATTTGCTGTTTGTCCACATAAAAATAATTTATTCCCAAAAACCAGGTCTTTTTTTCATCAAGGCGAATATTATTATTAGTTTGGATCAGTAAGCTGTTGGACGCAATATGGTTTTCATACATCGGGAAAACATCGCCGGTTAGTGGATCTGTGTCCAGATTTCCGTCATTAACATTTCTTTGAACGCCGATGTTGAAATTGGAAGTCAAATAACCTTTGAAAAAGCTTCGCTGCATTCCCAGCATCGCGCTCATTTCCTGCTTGTCACCGAAATTGGTGCGGATGTACCGGAGCTGGTTTTTTCCATCAATTACACCCTGTAAAGGCACCTGCGTGATTTGGTCTTTAGTTAAACTGTGGTTTAAAATCAGAAAATAAGAGTTTTTAAACATATACGTCAGCTCGTGCGTGTAAACCGAAGAGGCTTTTACAAACGGATTGTTCTGGATATAATTAAACTCTGTAAGAACATTTTTTACCGGATTTAGCTCCCAAAAACTTGGCCTTCTCATTCTGCTGGAAAAAGCGTAAGAAAGCGTATTTCGATCGTTGATGGTGTAATTAAGACTTATATATGGCAAAAGTTTGTCGTAATCACGTTTAATGTTTCGCAGATTTTCGTCCTGCGCGTTATCAGATCGGCCTTCACTTGTAGTCAGCTCATAGCGGGCGCCGGCTTTCGCTGAAAATTTTGGTGAAAATACTTTGTCAACCGTAACGTAACCACCGAAAATACTTTCATCGTAAACAAAATGATTCGGCATACTTGCGGAATTTCCGGTTCTGTAATCAAAAGAATTGTATTTCGTGTCGTTATCAGTTTTGGTATTGTTAAAATTTCCACCGACGGATACTGTGAAATCTTTTTTAAATTTCTGAATATAATCTGCAGTTGCAGAAAAATTGTCGATAAGCTGCGGCTGCGCCTGCATTATCTTCAATAAATTTTCAACCTGGTTTTGGTTTTTATCGGCTAAAATGGTAAAGTTTTCTGAAGTCTGGAATCTACGGTACAGCAAACCAGCAGCATTTAAATTTAATTTACTTCCCAGCGTATCGGTTTTCAATTCGTAATTTAAGTTGAGGGAATTGTTGTAAGAACGCGCATTTTCTTCGCTTTTGGTTAAAGAATAATCGGTTTCACCGCTGGTAAGATCCGTGCTTGTATTGAAAAGATTTGCTTTGGAACCGTAACTTCTGTTCGCGCGCGAATTGAAAGTAAGTCCCAAACTGTTATTGTCATTAATTTGGTAATCGAGGTTCAGATAACCACCAAGATTTTGGTTGGGGTCGGTAAGGTTTCCTTCAGTTCTGTTTGCTGCAGAAGCATTTCCGTTTCGCAAAATATAATATTGCTCTCGGATGTTTTCGCTGCCGTTAAAATTGGCGTTTACACCAAGTTTGTCTTTGCGGTAATTCAAGCTGATGCCGGCGCCCGCTGCATTGTGATAATTTTGCTCGTTATTTAGGCGCAGATTTCCGTTCAGCCCGTTGCTGCTTTTCTTTTTCAGCACGATATTGATGATTCCGTCGGAAGATTCCACTTTATATTCACTTCCGGGCACGGTAATCACCTCGATTTTCTGTATGTTTTCAGCAGGCGTATTTTTCAGGAAAGCAACCAAAGATTCCGCATCCATTTGGGTTACACGACCGTCGATGAAAATTACAGCATTAGATTTTCCGGCAATTTTCAATGTTTTATCATCGGTTGACGAAACAAGTGGAGTTTCTTTTAAAAGACCAAAGGCGGTATTTCCTTTCGCCTGCGGCGAAGCTGCCACATCGAAAACAAAGCGGTCACTTTCTTTTTTAAAGACTTTTTTGGTCATTGTAACTTCCTTGATATTTTCTGTTTTTACAGAATCGTTCTTCGGATTTTGCTGCGCAAAGGCGACAAAACCTGTAAGCAACGAAAGTGAAATAATAAGTTTTTTCATGGTTTTAGTTTAAAAAAAAGAAGAAGGAAGCGGTGGTATTAGGTTTTGCGATTTGGTTATCAGTTTTGCTTCCTTCTATCTTTCTGGTATTAGTTTTCTTGAATCTTACATTGCAAAGATATAAAAAACATTTAGTATTATGCAATACAAAGTAGTAATAAAATGTTTTTATTTTACTTAACTAATTGAATTTCGATTACTTAGATTTTACGCAAAAATTAAAAAAGGAAAAATTGGGTGAAATAACGGTCAAAAAATTATGCTTTTTGCTGAAGGTTTTAACAAAATGTAGTTGTCCAAAAAAGCTATTTTTAGAAAAAGCCAGGAAACAAGCGGAAATTTTTTAAAGAAATTGACGTAATATAAAACCAAAAAAAAGCCGCTTTTAGCGGCAAATATTTTTAAATATAATTTAGCTGAAATTTATTCGCGGTTAAAACGCGCTAATTTTTTATCAACCCAAATTGTCGCAAAAGGAAAGAATGCCGCCAGAACAGCGAAAACCGTATCTTCATCATCCCAGGAATATATTTTTCGGGCTTCGATAATCAAAATTAAATACAGCGTGAAAAACAATCCGTGAATGTTTCCTACGATAATAATGAATATGGTTGGCAAAAGTCCTTCCTGATCGTAACGCTTCCACACCATCGCGACGCAATACAGCAAAAAGCACGAAATAGCTTCCGCAACACAAATCTGTTTAAACCATTTGATGAGCTGCTCGCGGCTATATTTGGCAAAAAAATTCTCGATAAAGTTCATAAGAAAAAGCAGTTTTAGCTTGAAAGTGCAAACTTAAGAAATTAAAAATCAGCACACCAGAAACCTTTAGCGGTAAAAGTTGCTGCCGTCCAGATATTCGAA
Organism: Kaistella treverensis; assembly: GCF_900114045.1. Classification (GTDB taxonomy): domain Bacteria; phylum Bacteroidota; class Bacteroidia; order Flavobacteriales; family Weeksellaceae; genus Kaistella; species Kaistella treverensis. The sequence continues at coordinate 2,864 of NZ_FORQ01000004.1, read as the reverse complement.
AACTTCCGGTGGCAACATCGGCCGCACATTTTTTCCGTCTTTCAGCATTTTTCGGATTTCCGTGGCAGAAAGTTCGATGATCGGAGCTTTAATTAAAGAAATATTCGGGTGAACGGACGCGTTTTCCGGTAAACCGCTGGTAAGGCGCGGATATACGATAATCTGATAATTTTCAATCATGGTTTCCGCATTCTTCCATTTGCTTAAACTTTTCAGATTGTCTTCGCCCATAATTAAAGCAAAATTATAATCCGGATGCTTTTCCTTTAAATATGACAGCGTGTCTATCGTATAACTCGGAATTGGCAGAGAAAACTCGATATTTGACGCGCGCATTTTCGGGTAATTTTTTACCGCCAGCTGTACCATATCCAAACGGTTATGATCTTTCAGCAAAGATTTCTTTTCCTTGAAAGGATTCTGCGGACTCACCACAAACCACAGTTCATCCATATCCGTATTTTCCAGAATGTAATTCGCCAAAATCAAATGACCAATATGGATGGGATTAAAACTGCCAAAAAACAAACCAATTTTCTTCATACATTTACAATGATCAGCCGCTAAAATACCGCGTTTTCAATTAAAAAAGTTAATTTTATAAAGATAAAAAATTCCGCGCAAAACCGACTAAAATCGCGGAATTTCCGTTCAGTACAAATACCTGCTTTTTGAAAAAAATTCTGCCTTTTTTCCTGCTTTTTTTCTGTGCTTATCTTCAGGCGCAAAATAAGGAATTCTGGCTCGTCGATGTTCAGACCGAAAAAAAATCGGTTGTAAAAGATTCCGCCGCAGCGGTGAATTTCCTGGACTCTTTAGCCCAAAATAATTTTTATTTTACCAAAATCATCAACGTAAAAAAAGAAGCAAATCACACCGAAATATATTTCGATAAAGGCACAAACTACAATGAAGCTTTCGTAACCCTTTCACCTGAAATTTGGCAGGATTTACAGCTTAAAAACCAATTTTTCACCAAAAACCTCGATTCTTTAAAAAAAGAATTCAGCGAAAATTACCGAAAAAAGGGCTATATTTTTAATCGGGTAAAATCGAAATTCCGGGGAATGGAAAACGGTTTTCCGGCGGTGGAAATTTCTGTTTTAAAAAATTCGCAGCGAAAAGTTGATAAAATTGTACTGAAAGGCTACGAAAATGTGCCGTCTCGCTTTGTGAAAAATTTAGAAAATGATTATGTTGGTAAGGTTTACGATGAAAAAATACTTTCTGATTTAAACCGTTCTCTGCAAAACCACGAATTTTTCACGCTGGAAAAACCACCGCAAACACTTTTCACCAAAGATTCTACAGACATTTATCTGTTTTTGCAGAAGAAAAAATCCAACAACTTCGATGGCGTGATTGGTTTTGGAAATGACAAAAGCGAAAAATTTACCTTTAATGGCAGCTTAAATTTAAATCTCAGAAATATTTTCAACGCTTTTGAAACAGTAAATATTTTCTGGCAGAGAAATCCAGACAAAGGACAGACTTTCGATTTGCAAACCGATGTTCCTTATCTTTTTAAAAGCAATATTGGCGCAGATTTTAAGGTGAATATTTTCCGTCAGGATTCCACTTACGCAACAGTAAAACTGACACCAGCATTTTATTTGAATTTCAAAAATAACCACAAAATCGGTGTTCGTGGCACTTTTGAAACATCTACCGTCATTGATTCCACCTATGTTCAGGGAAAAGATTTTAATAAAAACGGGATTGGACTTTGGTATCAGTTTCAGGAACCTACGGACGTAGATTTGTTTTTGTACAAATCGCGGCTGCGACTTGAAGCAGATTACGTTTCAGCAAAATATGGCGACGAAAAATTGGCTGGTGCACAGGCACATTTTTTCATTTCGGTTGAGCGGAATTTTCACCTGAAAGACAATCATTATTTAAATTTCAATGCTGAAGGAGCTTTTCTGAATTCAAAAAACGGTTTTGCTACCAACGAGCTGTTGCGCTTCGGCGGCTGGAATTCTTTCCGCGGTTTCAATGAAAAATCGCTGTTTGCAGATCTTTATTATTACGGCACGGCAGAATACCGATATTTAGTGGGAAACCAGGCGTTTTTCGATGTTTTCGGGCAGTACGGTGAGTTCCAAAACCGAAGCCTGAATCTGAAACCAAAAATTTACAGTTTCGGTCTGGGCTTTAATTTCGTTTTACCAATCGGCTTGATGAGTTTTCAAATCTCGAACGGCAACCAATTTGGAAATCCAATAAAATTCAGTGACACGAAGATCCATTGGGGCGTTTTGAGCAGATTTTAGGAGCAACCACATTTTCCGCTTCGTAGAAGATTACAACCCGCTGTCCGCTATATCCCCGGCTTCGGCCACGGCCTCGCCGGGGGATGCCGCTACCATCGGGGCTAGAAGTCTGGCTGCCGCTTCTTATATAAAACATTCGGCATGATTTCCCGTAGGAAAAATATTCGCTGCTAAAAAGCTGATTTTTTGCTTTTTGCTTAAAACATTAAATTGAGAAAAGTAAACGCAGCAGGTTATGACAAATTCCACCAGATTCTTATATCTTCGATTATTCAATGAAAAAATTCGCTGCTAAAAGGCTTTTTTTTTTGGATTTTAGTATTTTCAATTCCAGAATAAAGCAGTATCAAGTTTATCGCGCATTTATTTACTAATATAATCCTTAGCTCTTTTTTACCTTTGGTTGTTACTTTGCTCTGTCTCCTGTACTCGTGGTTCTTTCCTCTCATTTCCAAGCACAAAAAAACCTCATACAAATAAATGTATGAGGTTTAAAAAACTGGCGGCGACCTACTCTCCCGCTTTCGCAGTACCATCGGCGCTAGAGGGCTTAACTTCTGTGTTCGGAATGGGAACAGGTGAGCCCCT
>NZ_FORQ01000005.1 GCF_900114045.1 Kaistella treverensis | reverse complement strand
AGGGGCTCACCTGTTCCCATTCCGAACACAGAAGTTAAGCCCTCTAGCGCCGATGGTACTGCGAAAGCGGGAGAGTAGGTCGCCGCCAGTTTTTTTAAACCTCATACATTTTTGTATGAGGTTTTTTTGTGGCTATATGTCGGATGCTAGAAGTTAGATGCTGGAAGTTAAATGTTAAAGATTAGAACCAAGATCCAAGAATCAAGTATTCCGGTTTTTAATAATACCTAAAAACAGAATGCAAATTATTTTCGCTGACAAAAATTTGCGCCCATTTAAGCAGTTTTTTCAATCTGTAAAACAGGAAAAAAATGCCGTTCTAGCACGGATTTTTTGGGATGAAATAAAATAATTGTAATTCAGGTTGGTTTAAATTTTGCTGCTTTGGGATTATGGAAACAACCTGGAAACCACACGAAGAGCACGGCAAACTTTCAATTGCCGAGAAAAATGATCTGCCGGAAAGTGTTTTTGGCCTTTCCCAAACAGAAAAAAGAACCGATGACCGACGCTTCGCACGTACGAAATGCCATGGCGCGTTTTGATCAGGTGAAAGATGTATCAGATGCCGACCGAGACCTGGCATTTGCCAATATTAAAAAAGCGGCCAAGCACTTCGACATCGAGATGAATGAAAAAAGCTGGAAAGAGTTTGGAAAAAGATAATTCTGTTTCAGTCCTGGAAAATTTAAAACCTGCAAACTTTCTTTATTAAAGCAAATTCGCAGGTTTTTTTATTATACCAATACTTATTATCCTTATTTTATTCTACAACAAATCTGCGCTCGCGAATCATTTCTGCAATAGCAAGAATATCTTCACCAATTAAACGGTCATTTTCCAACTTTTCAACTTTTGACCGTATAACAGAATATGCTTTTTCAACATATTCACCGCATTTCGCTGGACGTCGGAATTCTAAGCCCTGAGCACCAAAAAGAAGTTCCACTGCCAAAATATTTTCTAAATTGCCCAAAACCTGGTTGAATTTCCGGCCGGAAATACTTCCCATCGATACATGATCTTCCTGTCCTAAACTAGTCGGAATGGAATCTGCGGATGCTGGAAAACACAGGGTTTTGTTTTCAGTTACAAGTGCCGCGGAAGTATATTGCGGAATCATAAATCCGGAATTTAAACCTGAACTTGCAGTTAACAGACGTGGTAAACCATATTTTCCTTCCAGCAAAAGATAACTTCTGCGGTCTGAAATATTTCCGAGCTCTGCGGCAGCTAAAGTCGCGTAATCTAGTGGTAAAGCCAAAAGCTGTCCATGGAAATTACCGCCGGAAATGCTTTCATCGGCGCTTAAAACAATCGGATTATCGGTGACGGAATTTAGTTCCGTTTCAGCCAAATTTTTCAAATGTTCAAAAGCAATTCTACTCGCACCGTGAACCTGCGGCACACAGCGCATTGAATACGGATCCTGCACACGGTCGCAATATTCATGGCTTTTTAAATTCTCGGAGTTTTCGAGAAATTTCACCATTCTGGCGGCAACTTTTTTGCTGCCGGCAAAAGGGCGGATTTCGTGCAATTCTTTTTTAAACGGACTTGCGGAACCTCGATATGCTTCCAGACTTAAAGCAGCGGTTAAATCTGCTAAATTGAGTAAATATTCAAATTTAAATAAGCCTAAAATGGCGTGCGCCAAAATAAACTGTGTACCATTAATTAAGCCCAGACCTTCTTTCGGGCCAAGCACCAAAGCTTCGAGATTATTTTCCTTTAAAACTGACGCGGCGTTGCGAATTTCTTCACCTTGCCAAACTTTTCCTAAACCTAAAAGCGGCAAAACCAAATGCGCCAAAGGTGCTAAATCACCGGAAGCGCCCACAGAGCCTTGCTCCGGAACTACGGGAATAATGTCTTTTTCCAACATTAAAATCAAGCGTTCGATAACAGTGAGCGAAACTCCGGAAAATCCCTTCGATAAGGCGTGAATTTTTGCAATCATCATCACGCGAGATAAATCTTTTGCAATGGGTTTTCCAACGCCAACAGCGTGCGAAATAATTAAATTATGCTGCAATAGCGCGGTTTCTTCTTCTGAAATTTTAACATCGCAAAGCGGGCCAAAACCGGTGTTAATGCCATACACGGTGCGGTCCGATTCTACAATTTCGCGCACATTTTGCTCCGATTTCAAAATTTTTTGTTTTGCTTCGTCGTTTAAACTTGCATTTTTTGGGTTTTCTAAAATAGCAATTATATCTTCGATGGTCAGTTCATCGATACCGTAAGTTTTCATTTTTAGATTTTGCTTAAAATTACTGTTTTTTAAGAACCTGTCAAAAGGCAAATTGCTTTTAAAACCTGATTTATATTTTTTTACCGGCTGTTTGAGCCATTTTTTTAATTTTCATTTCTTTAAAATCCCGTCGCGTGCTAAAATCCAAATCCCTAATTTTGTATTATGAATTCGGATTTAGAACTTCAACTTAAAACTTTACCGTCAGATCCGGGCGTTTACCGCTATTATGACAAATTTAATCAGCTTTTGTATGTTGGAAAGGCTAAGAATTTAAAAAAACGGGTTTTATCGTATTTCAATAAAAACCAGGCAGGTTACCGCACCCGAATCATGGTGAGCAAAATCGTGCGTCTGGAAACAACCGTCGTAAACAGCGAGTACGACGCCCTTCTGCTTGAAAATAATCTGATAAAAGAACATCAGCCGTTTTACAACGTAATGCTGAAAGATGACAAAACCTACCCGTGGATTTGCATTAAAAATGAAGATTTTCCGCGTGTTTTTTTAACGCGGACTAAAATAAAAGATGGTTCGGAATATTACGGTCCGTACGCAAAAGTGCGTCCTGCGAAGTTTTTGCTGGACACTATCAAACACATTTATAAAATCCGGACCTGTAATCTGAATTTAGCGCCGGAAAAAATTGCTGAAGGAAAATACCGAGTTTGTCTGGAATATCACATTAAAAATTGTGAAGGTCCGTGCGAAATGCTTGAAATGAAGGAAAGCTACGACCGGAAAATTGAGGCAATACGTGGAATTATTAAAGGTGATTTCCGTATTGCAAAAGAATATCTGGTGAATCAAATGATGGCATTTGCGCAAAATCTGGAATTTGAAAATGCGCAGATGGTAAAAGAACGTATGGATTTACTTGATAATTACCAGGTGAAACATACGGTGGTTAATCCGAGCATTAATGATGTTGACGTTTTTGGGATGACGAGCGATGAAACCGCGGCGTACATTAATTATTTCAAAATTCAGAATGGGAATATCATCCAGAGTTTTACGACTGAAATTAAAAAAGTTCTCGAAGAATCAGATGAAGATTTGCTTGAAGAAGCTATGATTGAAATCCGGCAGAAATTCGATTCTGATTCGAAAGAAATCCTGATTCCGTTTCATCTGACACTTGAAATTCCGAATGTAAAATTGATCGTTCCGAAAGTTGGCGACAAAAAAAGAATCGTGGAACTTTCGGAAAAAAACGCCAAAGAATATCGGATAGAAAAGCTGAAACAAGTTCAGATTCTGGATCCCGAGAGACACACGAATCGCATAATGGCGGAAATGCAGAAGCTTCTGCGTATGCCTACAGAACCGCGACACATCGAAGGTTTTGATAACTCGAATATTCAGGGAACGAATCCCGTTTCCGCGTGTGTGGTTTTTAAAGACGGAAAACCAAGCAAAGCAGATTACCGCATTTTTCACCCGAAAACCGTCGTCGGTCCTGATGATTTCAAAACGATGGAAGAAGTGATTTACCGGCGCTACAAAAGACTTTTGGATGAAGCGGAACCTTTGCCACAGCTTATTTTAATTGATGGTGGAAAAGGCCAGTTATCTTCAGCGGTGAAAAGTTTGAAGCTACTTGGCTTGTACGGAAAAATTACCATTATTGGTATTGCGAAGCGGTTGGAAGAAATTTATTTTCCGGAAGATTCCATCCCGTTGTACCTCGATAAAAAGTCGGAAACGCTGAAAATTTTACAGCGGGTTCGCGATGAATCGCACCGTTTTGGTGTAAAACACCACCGTACGCGCCGGAAAAATTCAACCATAAAATCGGAGCTGGAAGAGATTCCAGGTGTTGGCCCGCGCGGGATTGAAATGCTGCTTCTGAAACTGAAATCGGTGAAAAGAGTGAAAGAATCCAGTTTAGAAACTCTGGAAGAAATTTTGGGAAAATCGAAAGGCAAAATGGTTTGGGAATATTTTAATACACCACTTTAGCAGTCTCTTTAAATACTTCTTTCCTGTAGCTTCCATCAGCATTTGGTAATTCAATAATTATTGCGCCGTCTTCTATATATCCTAAAGTTTGGGTGCCATCCTGAAGCTGCACTCTGTACACGTCTTTTTTAGTGGAAGCTTTAAAAATCGCATACGGAGTCGAATTTTTCGGGTTGACCAAAATAAACTGATTGTCTGAAATATAAATCCGGTTAAGATTTAATGTACCGTTACTGAAAATTTGTGCTTTGCTTTCACTCTTTGTGCCGCTGTTTTGGCTTTGGCTTGATTTGCCAAGTTCTGGTCCGCGCGCCGCCGTTTGTTTTGGAAGTTCAGTACGAGTGGTAACCGCCAGTTGCATGGGATTTGAAGCGGGAAGTGTTTTCGTAGCGGTATTTAAAGCATCTATAAATCCGGGTTGAAATTCTTTGATGTTTGTTTTTGCTTCATATGAAGCGACGGTTTTTCCGCTGCAGTCCTTGAAATTAATCTGGAGTTTGTTTTTTCAGGAAAGTACTGGCGCCCACAAGTTCAGCTTTCAAAACTCCGCAGGGATTATTTTTCGGAGCTTCCGGCCAGGAATCATTATTTTCACTGATAACAACATATTTCTTCCCGGTAAGATTAGAACTCAAAAGCGTTGCCAGACCGTATTTGTTGGCTTCAAAATCGCCGGTTTTTTCCGCAATATAAACGAAGCTATAATCTGAAATATTCTGACTGTAAGCTGCAGTAAATAAAAGGAAAAATGTAAATTTCAGAAATCTTTTCATGACGGTAATTTAAGTAAAGATAAATTTAATTCCTGAAATCACCCATATCGAGCTTTAAGGAAAAAAAGTTCGAGTAGAAGTTCGAACCGCCAATTCCGGAGTTTGTAATTGCGTAATCTAATGTTAAACCTTGATATTTAATGCCAATTCCGGCGCTTGGTTGAAATGAAATTTTGCGTTTCAGGTTTTCGATATCGGTAATATTTTGAAAACGGTTCACGCCAACGCGTACGAAAATCATATCCTGAAACATAAGTTCCGCGCCGGCATACGGCGTAATGCTCGCAAATTCGGTGGAAATTACGGCCGCGGTTTTGGCAAAATCTACGATCAATCCGGCTTCCGGTAACAATTCCAGATCACGGTTGAGTTCAAAATTCCGGCTGAGTCCCAAATTCAATTTCGGCATCGTGAGTTCCATTTTGTCTTTCGGTGCGGGATTAAATTCTTCACCATTCACCACGGCAGAAAGTTCATCCTGATTCACCGTCCAAAAATTAACGGTTGTAGTGGCATCTTTTAGCACGGCTCCGTAATTCCAACCTGAATCCGCGTGGTAAATGGCGCCGAGATCAAAACCAAAACCGAAACCGTTCGCGAATTTTCCGACATTTCTGTACACGAGTTTCGCATTGGCACCGACATCAAGCCGGTGATTTCCGCCCGGATGAAATGCGTAAGAAATTAAAGCCGCGTAATCAGATTGAGAAAAACTTGTGATTTTATCATAATCAATATTTCCTTCCGGGTCGATTAACTGTGTTGTATTTAAAATATTATCGATGCCGAGGCGCACCACAGAAACCGCGAAAACACCACCGTTATGGTCCAAAGGTTTTGCAAAAGCCAGGTAATCGTACTTCGCAATCGATTCAAAATATTCCGCGTGCATCGCTGCGCCTTGCCAGTCTCGTTCTATAGCGATAAGTCCGGCCGGATTCCACATTGGGGAGTAAACATCATTTTGACTCGAAATTACCGCCCCGCCCATTGCAAGACCGCGTGCGCCAGCGCCAATGCTTAAAAATTCATTTGAATATTTCCGCACAATTTGTGCTTCGGAGAAAAATCCGAAAAGCAAAAAGGTAGCGAAAACGAGTTTTTTCATGAATTTTCAAGATTTTTTGCGGCGGTAGCTTTTCTGGCTTTTAAAACACCGTTGATTACAATTGCAGAAATCATCACGAGCGAAGCTACGTAAAAAATAGGGCTCATTTGCTCGGATTCACCAAAGATAAAAAAAGCCAGGATAATCCCGTAAACAGGCTCCAGATTTACCGTAAGAATTAAGGTAAACGGCGAAATGTATTTCATTAAATTCACTGATTCCAACATCGGAAAAGCGGTGAAAAAGCTGGCTAAAATCAGAACTAAACCGAGGTCGCGCATGCTGATGTCGTGCAGCTGAAAGAGTTGTCCGGTGAAGAGATAGAGCACAGAAAGTATGGCGCAACCCGAAAAAATTTCATAAAAAATAATATTTCCAGACGTGGTTTTCCCAAAAATTCGGCCGTTAAACACCGAAAAAACGGTTCCGAACAGGGCGGTTAAAATTCCGAAAAATATGCCTTCTTTATACTGAAATTCGGTTTTAAAAATTAGACCCATACATATTAAAATGACGATGCCCATAACGACCTCCGAAATATCGATTTTCCGTTTAAAAACAATGGGTTCCAGCACCGACGCAAACAATGTTGAAAGCGAAAGACAGCTTAACGCAATGGAAACGTTGGAAACTTTAATGGAATAAAAAAAGCACAGCCAGTGAAACGCCATAAAACCACCAATTATTCCTAACTGCAGAAATAATTTCTTGGAGATTTTCAGGCTCTCTTTTTTAAAAAACCTGATGAAAATAAAAAGGAAAATTGCCGCAAAAAACATCCGGTAAAAAACCAAAATGCTCGCATCAGCATGAATCAGTTTGCCTAAAATTGCGGTAAAGCCCCACAAAAAAACAATAAGATGCAAACGGAAAAGGGCAGATTTTTTTACCACAATAATTTATTTTTATACCTTCTGCAAAGCTACAAATCCATTTAGACAATTTTCGGAAAAAATGTCATTATAGCGGCAAAAAAACCCTAAAAGTCTCTACAACTTTTAGGGTCCTTCAAATAATAAACTATTAAAAAAATAAAACTAGGAATTGAAAAATTTCTACTTTACCTGTAAACGGTAAAAATATGCCGATATTTTGGGTAAAAATGTTAAAAAAGTACTAAAGTTTTGTTATTTTAAATTGCTGGCTGTTCATCGCCTTTTACAGCATTATATAATTAAAAATGTTACCTTTAAACCAAATTTTTCCACCATATGAATTTAGAATTTAACAAAAGAGAAGACAAGAATAAACTAAAATTAGGCGAAATAAACAGCTTATTAAGCGAAATAAAAAAAGGCGGTGGCGAAAAGAGATTGCAGAAACAGCGCGATGAAGGAAAACTCACCGCGCGCGAACGTATAGATTATCTTTTGGATAAAAATTCGGATTCCATTGAAATCGGTGCTTTTGCTGGCTTCGGAATGTACGAAGAACAAGGTGGTTGTCCAAGCGGCGGCGTTGTTGTAGTGATGGGTTACGTTTCCGGAAAACAATGTTTGGTGGTTGCCAATGACGCTTCGGTAAAAGCGGGTGCCTGGTTTCCGATTACGGCGAAGAAAAATTTGCGCGCGCAGGAAATTTCGATGGAAAACCGGCTTCCAATTATTTACCTCGTCGATTCAGCAGGTGTTTTCTTACCGATGCAGGACGAAATTTTCCCTGATAAAGAACATTTCGGTCGAATTTTCCGGAATAATGCCAAAATGAGTTCCATGGGAATTGTGCAGATTTCTGCCGTCATGGGAAGTTGCGTTGCAGGCGGCGCATACCTTCCGATTATGAGCGACGAAGCCATGATTGTTGATAGAACAGGCTCTATATTTTTAGCTGGAAGTTATTTGGTAAAAGCGGCGATTGGTGAAAACATCGATAACGAAACTCTGGGTGGCGCAACGACGCATTGCGAAATTTCGGGCGTTACCGATTTTAAGGCAAAAGACGATAAAGATGCGCTGGACCGCATTAAAAATATTATGAAATCCATCGGAAGTTACGACAAAGCAGGTTTCGACCGCATTGAAAGCTTTCCGCCAAAAGAAAATATCGAAAATATTTTCGGACATATGCCGGCATCCAGAGCCGACCAATACGATACTTTTGATATTATTAAATGCTTGGTTGACAACTCGGAATATGAAGAATATAAAGCGGATTATGGCAAAACCATTATCTGTGCAACGGCAAGAATTGACGGCTGGAGCGTAGGAATTGTGGCGAACCAAAGAAAACTGGTAAAAAGCGGAAAAGGTGAAATGCAGTTTGGTGGCGTAATATATTCGGATTCTGCAGACAAGGCGACGCGTTTTATCGCGAACTGTAACCAAAGAAAAATTCCGTTGATTTTCCTACAGGATGTAACCGGATTTATGGTCGGTTCAAAATCTGAACATGGTGGAATTATTAAAGACGGCGCAAAAATGGTGAATGCCGTGGCAAATTCTGTAGTGCCAAAATTCACCGTTATAACCGGGAATTCTTACGGTGCCGGAAACTACGCGATGTGCGGAAAAGCCTACGATCCGCGCTTAATTGTGGCGTGGCCGTGGAGTGAACTTGCGGTAATGGGCGGCAGCCAGGCTGCGAAAGTTTTAGCGCAAATCCAGGAATCTACCCTAAAAAAACAGGGAAAAGAAATCACCGAGGAAGAACATCAGGAAATTTTGGACACCATTTCGAAAAGATATAAAAAACAAACCGAGCCAACGTACGCAGCAGCGCGGCTTTGGACCGATGCAATCATTAATCCCGTAGATACGCGCACCTGGATTTCGATGGGAATTGAAGCTGCGGATCATGCACCGATTACAGAGAAATTCAATTTAGGTGTTATTCAGGTTTAAGAAAATTTAAAACACAATATCATGAAAAAAATTCTGTTCTTTTTTACAATTCTGAGTTATACGGCGGTTTTTTCACAGTGTTATATTGAAGGAAAATCCGTGATTAACGTTGGTGAATCGCAGGTTTACACCGTTAAAAACAATACCGCAAAATGCGATGACTGTCATACCTGGTCGAGTTTAGACAACATTATTTCGCTTGATGGTAATTTAAAACAAAGTAAACTGCAGGTGAAAGGGATTTCCGGCGGAAGCACGCTTCTAGCAATGGAAATGGATTCGGACAAAGGTCTTTTAAAATGTTATAAAACCATAAGAGTGATTAGTGCTTTACCGAAAAAACTAAGTGCGGTTGCTGAAGAATGCGATTTCGATATTAACGGTTTTAAAGAAATGAAAGCAAACGACAGCACGGTTTCTTATGCTCCGGACAATCTGGTGGAAAACTTAAAATATACATGGATTGCAGAATACGAAAACGGCGAGCAAAAATCGACCAATGAACCGAAAGCGAATTTCAATTTTACCAAAGAAAATGGCATTAAAGCTTTAAAATTAAATGTGAAATCTGCGCATTGCGTTCGCGACTTCACCAAAATTTACGACGCTAATTACTGGGATTTTTACTGATTTTAAGGCGAAAAAAGATTCAGCATTATGTTGAATCTTTTTTTTGAATTAACCAATTCTTACGCTCGTCATGCTTAAACTGCCGCCGATAAGTTCATCGTTGAAAAGCGAGAGGTCATCGGTTTTTTCCTTTAAAGCTAAAGAGTAAAGTAGCGGCAGATAATGGTCTGGGCTAGGCACCGCGGTTTGAAGTGCAATTCCTTGTTTTTGATAATTGATGAGATTCTGAAAATTTCCGTCTAAAAGCCAGTTATTTGTCATTTCTCGTGCTTCAATCGCCCAATCCCAACCGGCGCCACCGGTATTGATATTTTTCCAGTCTACCATACGGAGGTTGTGAACGATGTTTCCGCTACCGATTATTAAAATTCCTTTTTCACGTAATTTTTGCAGTCTTTTCGCTAAATCAAAATGGTATTGCGCCGGTTTTGTATAATCGATGCTGAGCTGAATTACCGGAATTTCGGCATTCGGATAAAGATGTTTGATGACGCTCCACGCGCCGTGATCCAATCCCCAGCTGTGATCTTCCTCCACGATTTCCGGTAAAAGAAGTTCGGTTGTTTCTCTCGCGAGTTCCGGGCTGCCGGGCGCGGGATAATCAACTTCAAAAAGTTCCTTCGGAAAGCCGTAAAAATCATGGATTGTTTTTGGATCCTGCATCGCGGTGACAAATGTTCCGTTCGTAAACCAATGTGCAGAAACGCATAAAATGGCGTTCGGACGCGGAATTTCTTTGGAGATATTCCGGAAACCCTGCACGAACTGGTTTTCTTCAATCGCGTTCATCGGTGAACCGTGGCCGAGAAAAAGTACCGGCATTTTTTCGGTATTTTTATAAAGCTGAGAAATATTTTCGAGATCGTTTAAATTCATCTTGGTGTTTTTTAAGAAATGAAAAAAGTTCACCTAAGCCTTTCAACTCTGGTGAACCTTAAAAAAATAAACTATGAAATTTTTTATGCTTTTACGAACTGAAGTTCACCTGCAATTTTAACTTCATCAGAAACCATTACACCACCTGTTTCCAATGCGGTATTCCAGTTTAATCCGAAATCTTTTCTGTTGATTTTACCTTCAAAAGAGAATCCAGCTTTTGTCTGTCCCCACGGGTCCACATTAGTTCCACCGAAATCTACGTCCAGGTTAATTGGTTTTGTAACGCCGTTCATGGTGAGATTACCGGTGATATCATCGTTTAAAGAATCTGTTTCGAAAGTAATAACCGGATTGGCTTCAGCATTAAAGAAATCTGCAGATTTCAGGTGCGTGTCGCGATCAGTATTGTTGGTGCTGATGGAAGCGGTATCAATTTTCGCTGTTACTTTAGCATTTTTGAAAGTGTCGTCTTCGCTTTCCATTTCAACATTAAAGTCTTTAAATTCGCCTTTAACATTAGAAATCATCATGTGTCTTACTTTAAAAGTGATTTCACTGTGTGTAGGGTCTACATTCCATTTTGTTGACATAATATTTTGTTTATTGGTTAGTATTAAATTTTGATAGTACAAAGATACCGTCGCGAGCGCAGAAAGACATTGATGTAAGTTAAGAAACGCTTTTAGCATTTTTTTGTCACTTTCAACCATAAATTTATTTAATAAAAAGCAGTTCTCAGAAATTTTAATAATATTTAACGCAGTAAGCCTTTCATTCCTTAGTTTTAAAGAAAAATTTTTATGCGGCATTTTCTGGCTTTTTTTCTGTTTTTAAATTTTCCTCTGCTGACATTTGCACAGCAGAAAGACAGCATACAAATTGAAAACCGGCATCTAGCTTTCGATTTAAGAGGCACTATTGCTCCGGCTGCTTTAATGACTTCCGGAATTGTGTTCGATGGGAACGGCCGCGAATCCGTGAAAAACGAAGTAGTAGAAGAGCGAAATGAACATCTTTTTGGTTTTACCAACCATCTGGATGATTACGCCCAGTTTGCTCCTCTTGTAGCAGTTTATGGTTTTGAAGTTGCCGGAATGAAACCGCGCACCGACTGGCAAAACCGCACCGCTATTTTGCTGAAGGCTCAAGTGGTGAATCTCGGTTTGGTGTATGTGCTGAAAACTACTCTGAAAAAAACGCGTCCCGACGGCACTGCTTATTCTTTTCCTTCCGGCCACACGGCGAATGCATTTGCGGGCGCCACTATGCTCGCAATTGAATATGGCGAAAATCACAAGTGGGTGCCGTATGTTTCTTATGCCTTTGCAAGCGGAATTGGCGTAATGCGAATGGCGAACAACAAACATTATATATCTGATGTTTTATTCGGTGCCGGCTTAGGAATTCTCTCCGTAAAAGCTGCTTACTGGACGCATCAATATAAATGGAATAAGCAAAAAAGTTCCAAAGATCCGCTTGCGGAAATTTATCTGCATTTGAATTAACATTCCTTTAACAAATCGTTTTTTATTTCTTATTTTTAACACTATAAATCTAAGAAATGAAATTTTCAAAATTACCTTTATTATTACTCGGTTTCAGCAGTTTGCTTTCTGCGCAAAACCAGAAATACACCATGGCCGAAGCGGTGAACGGGCTTCGGAGCAATCTTGCTATTAAAAGTATTCCGCAGTTTTCCTGGTCCGATGATGCTAAATTTTACATTCAGGGAACAAAAAACGCATACCTGATAACCGAAGTTCAAAGCATGAAAGCGGACACTTTGGTTTCTTTGAACCAAATCAATAAAAATCTTTCCGCCGAGCAAAAGCTTAAATCTTTTCCGCAGGTAAAATTTACCGGCAAAAACCAAGGATATTTTACTGTAGACGGTAAATATTTTCAGCTTGAAAAATTCGGCTCCGACTGGAAAATTTCGCCCTGGACTTCCATTGACGAAAATGCTGTAAACGTAAAAGTGCTGGATGATAAAAAAACCATCGTTTACACGGTAAAAAATAATCTTTACTTGAACCGAAACGGAAAAACGGTTGCGATTACCGATGATCAGAATGAAGGAATTGTAAATGGACAGGCCGTTCACCGCAGCGAATTTGGAATCGATGGCGGAATTTTTTCGGCGCCAAACAGCACAAAAATTGCGTTTTACCGAATGGATGAAACCATGGTCACGGATTATCCGATCATCGACTGGTCTGTAACGCCGGCGAAAAACGTAAATATCAAATATCCGATGGCGGGAAACACGTCACATCAGGTGACTTTGGGCTTTTATGACATCAATTCTCAGAAAAAAATCTTTTTAAATATTGATGGTGACAAAGAACAATATTTAACTGCTGTTACCTGGAGCCCGGATTCAAAATATATTTTCGTAGGCGTGCTGAACCGCGACCAGAATCATTTAAAAATGAACCAATACGATGCGGTTACCGGAAATTTGGTAAAAACTTTGTTTGAAGAAAAAGACGCTAAATATGTGGAACCGCAGCATTCGCTTTTATTTTTTCCCAATTCAAATACGGATTTTATTTGGCAAAGTCAGCGTACCGGTTATAATCACTTATTTCACTACAATTTAGAAAAAGGACTGATTTCGCAAATCACAAAAGGTGATTGGCTGGTGACTGATATTTTAGGTTTTAATGAAAAAAAGAAAGAAATCTATTACATTTCTACGCAGGAATCGCCGCTGGAAAGACATATTTATCGTGTAAACTGGAACAATTTTAAAACCCAGAGATTAGACAGCGCACCGGGAATGCACACCGGTATTTTAAGCAAAGACGGTACACAGCTTTACGATATTTACAGCAATGCGAGCACGCCAAGATCGGTGAATGTGATTAATACCGCTACTTTGAAATCAAAAAATATTTTAACGGCAGAAAATCCTATAAAAAACTATAAAAGACCGGAAATAAAGAATGTTACCTTAAAAGCTGACGACGGAACGCCACTTTACGGTAAAATTATTTTGCCTACGGATTTTGATCCGGCAAAAAAATATCCGACCATCGTTTATCTTTACAACGGTCCCCATTTACAGTTGGTGACCAACAGTTTCCCGGCTTCGGGCAACCTTTGGTACGAATTTATGGCGCAAAACGGCTACATTATTTTCACGATGGACGGGCGCGGATCTTCGAACCGCGGAATGAAATTCGAACAGGCAGTTTTCCGTCATTTAGGCGAAGTGGAAATGAAAGACCAGCTGAAAGGTGTGGATTATCTGAAATCACTGCCTTACGTTGATGCCCAGAAACTGGGAATTCACGGCTGGAGTTTTGGCGGTTTTATGACTACAAGTTTTATGCTGAAACACCCGGAAGTTTTTAAAGTTGGCGTTGCCGGCGGACCGGTAATCGACTGGAATATGTATGAAATTATGTACACCGAAAGATATATGGATACGCCGCAAACCAATCCGGAAGGTTATAAACATGCGAATCTTTTGGACAAAGTTCAGAATCTCAAAGGTCATTTATTGATGATTCACGGCGCGCAGGATAATGTAGTGGTTTGGCAACATTCCATTAAATTTTTAAAAGCCGCTGTTGATAACGGCGTGCAACTCGATTATTTCGTGTATCCGGGACACGAACATAATGTTTTGGGAAAAGACCGAGTACATCTGATGCAGAAAGTCACCGATTATTTTGATGAATATCTGAAAAAATAAAAGATAAATCCGGAAATTATTTTCCGGATTTTTTTACGTGTCGATTTTGTACTTTAGTAAAAAATAAGTGATGCAAATTCCAGTAAATTCCATTGAGGATTATATTTCGAATGTTCCCGAAGAAAGACAGAACTCGTTCCGAAAGCTTTATGAAACAGTTTCCAAGAATCTTCCGAAAGGCTTTCAGGAAAGTTTAAGCTACGGAATGATTGGCTGGAGCGTGCCGTTGGAAACTTATCCGTCTGGTTACCATTGTACGCCAAATACGCCGCTGCCTTTTATAAATTTGGCGTCGCAGAAGAATTTTGTGGCGTTGTATCACATGGGAATTTATGCAGATCCGGCACTTTTAAATTGGTTCGTGGCGGAATTTCCGAAGTATTCGAAACGGAAACTGGATATGGGAAAATCGTGCATCCGTTTTAAGAAAACGGATGAAATTCCGTTTATACTGATTGCAGAATTATCCCGCAAAATGTCACCTAAAGAGTGGATTTCTCTCTACGAAAAGCTTTACAAAAAATAGAAAATTTGCCTGTTTAGCAGCATATTTTTTTACTCGCGCAAAACTTTCACGCGTCCGTCATTCCAGATTCTGATCACCGACGAACCGGAATATTCCGATATTTTATCGTGATTTTCCTCAGCAACAGCGTCCACAGAATTAATAATTTCCGGCGAAATATCGGTAAATTTTAAAGGAGATTTTTCACCACTGAAATTGGCGGAAGTGGAAACCAATGGTTTATTCAGTTTGCCGATGAGTTTTTTAAGGTAAACGTCTTTCACCAAACGAATGCCGATACTCCCGTCTTCAGCGAGAATTTCTTTGGGCAAACCTGTCGGATTATCATAAATCAGCGTGACCGGTTTTTCGGATAAATCCATAATTTCCCATGCCATTTCGGGAACTTCCACCAAATCCTGCAACCGTTTTACCGATTCCACCACGATAATCATCGATTTATATTTTTCGCGCTTTTTAATCTCGAAAATTTTATTAATGGCGTTCACATTGGTAGCGTCACAGCCAATTCCCCAAATCGTATCCGTCGGATAAAGAATGGTGCCGCCAGCCTGTAAAGCATCGATGAGGTTTTGCATAATTGAGTTTTTGAATTATCAAAATTAATAAATACAGGAAAATTGGCCGATATAGCGGCAACTTTTTTATGTTTAAATTTACAGTTATTATGGAACAAAAATCAAAAGATCCTTTGCACGGAAAGCGTCTGGATGCGATTCTCGAAGAATTGGTGGAATATTACGGCGGTTTTGAAGATTTGGGAAAGCAGATCAATATCAAATGTTTCACTGACAATCCGAGTATTAACTCTTCACTTAAATTTCTACGCAAAACAGAGTGGGCAAGAGCTAAAGTTGAAAGCTTGTACATCTATGTTTTAAGGCAAAAAAAGAAAGCAGAAAATCGCGGCTAAAACGGCAAATTTTCTGCTTTCCAGTAATTTACTTCATACCTCATCCTTCCTCCTTCCTCGTCCAAGATACCTTTCCTCAATAATATTCAAATGGTGAATGTTGTGTCCTACAATCAATTTGCCGAGTGTTTTTACCAAAATTTTGTTGCCGTTTGCGATTCCCGTTTCAGAAAGTTGCTCCTGATTTAAATTTTGAAAAAATAGCACTGATGATTTCCGGACAGCCTGAAATTCTTCAACCAAACTTTCTAAGTTTCTGTCGTTAGAAAAATAATGTTTCGCGTATAATTCCTCGTCCCAGCCGGCAAGTTCTGTTTTGTCTTTTCTGGCAAAACGTAGCGCACGGTAGGCAAAAATTCTTTCAGCATCGATGAGGTGTTGCAGCAATTCTTTCAACGTCCATTTTCCTTCAGCATATGCAAATTCTGCTTTTTCCGGCGAAAGATTTTCATAAAAATTTGCCGTTTTATGCCCGGATTTTTTCATTTCTTCCAACCAGTTTTCGGATGGAATTAAATCGAGATAGCGCTGAATATATTTTTGAAAATCGGTCATTTTATAATTTTACCAAATTAATATTGGCACATTACCAAATTGCCAGTTTAGCCAAATGCTTTTTCCAAATCCGCAAGCAAATCAGCTTTATCTTCAATACCAACACTTAAGCGAACCAAATCATCGGTAATGCCTAATTCTGCACGCTTTTCTGCCGGAATTGAAGCGTGTGTCATCAACGTTGGATGGTTGGCCAAAGATTCTACACCGCCCAAAGATTCTGCTAAAGTGAAAACTTTTAGTTTTTCTAAAAATTTGATTGCATCTTCTTTTTTTCCGGATTTAAAGGTGAATGAAACCATTCCGCCGAAATCTTTCATTTGCTTTTTAGCCAAATCGTGCTGCGGATGAGATTCCAGACCTGGATAGAAAACTTTGTCCACAGCCGGATGCGATTCCAGATATTTTGCGACTTCCAAACCGTTTTCTGAATGTCTTTGAACACGTAAAGCCAAAGTTTTAATGCCTCGCAAAACCAAATAAGAATCGTGTGGACCGAGGATTCCACCACTCGCAAACTGAATGAAATGAAGTTTTTCACCCAATTCTTCGGTTTTCGCGATTAAAGCGCCGGCGATGACATCAGAATGTCCACCCAAATATTTTGTCGCGGAATGCATCACGATATCTGCGCCCAAATCCAGTGGCAACTGCAAATAAGGCGTCGCAAAGGTGTTGTCAACCGCCACAAAAATGTCTTTTCCTTTTACTAAATCGGTCACCGCCTTAATATCCACCAATTTCATCAATGGATTAGTTGGCGTTTCTAACCAGATTAATTTGGTTTTTTCAGTGATTAGACCAGAAATTTTTGAAACATCATCAAAACTGGCAAATGTAAATTTAAGCTGATATTTTTCAAATAAACGGGTAAACATACGGTAGGTTCCGCCGTATAAATCATCAACCGCAATTACCTCATCGCCCGGATTTAATAATTTTAAAACACAGTCGATCGCCGCTAAACCGGAACCGAAAGCCAAGCCGCGCGCACCGTTTTCAATGCTTGCCAAACTGTCTTCCAGCGCCTGACGCGTTGGGTTTGCCGCGCGCGAATATTCGTAACCGGAATGAACTCCAGGTGATGTTTGCGCAAATGTTGAGGTTAAAAATACCGGCACATTTACCGATCCGGTCGCAGGTTCGTGTTGCTGACCACCGTGTATTACTTTTGTATTGAAATTCATGTTTTATGCTTTATGCTTTAAGCGGTAGGCGTGTCGTTTCACCAGTGCTTAAAGCGTATTATAAATGAGTAATTATAAGCGTAATGCATGCCGCATTCAGCTTAATGCTTTTAGAATTTTATTGCCGATTTTACAGCAAACTCTTCCGCCATTTGGTCCATCCATTGTGCGACATCTTCTTCACCCGTAGCGCGTTCGTAGGTGCTGGCCATGGAGATTAAAATTTGGTGCAGAAACATTTTCATCTGATCCACAGGCATTTCTTTGGTCCAAAGATCGATGCGCAGCGCTTCTTTTCTTTTATCGTCCCACACGGAAATCATCGTTGCTTTTGTGTCCTCTTTTTCGATGCCGCCGTCTTCCGCGTTCCAGGTCATTCTTTCCGGAACCTGGTTGTCATCAAGTTCAATATCTATGGTTATTTGGGTCTTTCTCATTAGTTTTTGGGTTTATAATTACTTTCATTAAAGATGTCCTGAGCATTCATTTTTAGAAAATCCTGAAGTTTTGTATTTGGGTTTTCTTTAAAATATTTTTTACAAATCTGCCAACCGCTGAAAATTCCGACTTGCGGTGAAGATTCGTTATCGATTTCGGTGTAGAATTTTGAAAACGGTCCGGGCTTGATAAATCTTTCGGAAAGCCGCATATCATCACTGAAAATCAGATTGTTTTCCACGAAATAATTCCAGATATTGGCTTCGTTTGCCTGAGCCCATTCATATTGTTTGGGCGTGTAGTTGATTTTTAAATAATCGGGTTCCGCTGGTAAAAATGCATCCTGCAAAATCATTATTTTTCCCTGATAAACCAATTCATCGAGGAATTTCTGGCGGTCGCCGGTTGCCGGCACGAAAAGTTCCGCGAAAACCTCTGAAACTTTTGGTAAAATATTTTGCGGATTCATGCTTTTCTGGAAATAAGTTTCCATTCCTGCATAATTCGGATTATTGTCGCCCATAAAACCCGTCACGTCGATGAAGAGCATATTTTCCTGTGGTTTATAAAAAACCGGTTCCAGCGCGCCTTGCAAAGCCGAGGAATAAAGGAAAACCTGGGGATTTTGAAATTCGGGAAAATAGTACTGAATATGGGCAAATAAATTTCCTAAATCGGCTTGAAGTTTTGCCAGGTCAATTTTCGAAACAGCTTCGGTATAAATTTTCTGTTCCTCAGCGTCGCTCCGGCGAATTTCAAATTCATCATTCGGAACAGTTCCCTGAAACCACGGATATTTTTTTGCAAAAGATTCCAGCGGCACGGCAGAATCGTAAAATTCCTTCGAAATGTCGGTAATTTCTACTTTTTGCGGCGGTTCTTTCAGATCGATTTTCCAGTGATTTTCCTTGCTTTTGTTGCAGGCAATGCTGAAACTCAGGAACAGCACAGAAAAAAAGAGATATTTAAAAAACTTCATTATTTTTACATCGTATTTAGATTAGCAAAAATAAGCAATTTTTTAGCGATAATTCCTTTCTTCAGTAACCTTCAATTTTTAATAAAAACCAAATGCAGACAGAAAAAATTACGGAACGGATTGTAACGTGGCTTCGCGATTACGCGAAAAATGCCAATGTGAACGGTTATATTGTGGGCGTTTCCGGAGGTGTAGATTCCGCGGTGGTTTCTACGTTGTGCGCAATGACCGGCTTAAAAACAATGTTGCTGGAAATGCCCATTCGCCAGAATCCTGATGAAGTTTCGCGCGCGTGGGAGCATATGGAAGATTTGAAAAGGAGATTTACCAAAATAGAAGCTTCGTCGGTGAATTTAACGCCGGCTTTTGAGCAGCTTTATTCGACTTTTCAGGTAGATGAGGAAAAATTTCCGGCAGAAAAGCTTGCTTTTGCTAATACCAGAAGCCGATTGCGAATGCTGACTTTATATTATTACGGCCAGATTAACGGACTTTTGGTCTGCGGAACCGGAAATAAAGTCGAAGATTTTGGAATTGGTTTTTACACAAAATACGGCGATGGCGGCGTGGACGTTTCACCAATTGCGGACCTTTATAAAACGGAAGTATACACTTTGGCAAGTTCGTTAAATCTGGTCGAATCAATTCAAAATGCAATTCCGGCTGATGGGCTTTGGGATGAAATACGGACTGATGAACAGCAAATCGGAGCATCATACCCGGAGCTGGAAAAAATTCAAAAAGAATGGGGCACCAAAACGGAAGAAGATTACTCCGGACGCGATCTGGAGGTTTATAAAATTTTCAAGCGGATGAACCGCGCCGCGCAACACAAAATTCAGCCGATTCCAGTATGCGATATTCCGGAAGAATGGCGGTGAAGACATTTGATAGTGGTCAGTTGACAGTTTAGAAATCAGACATCAGACATCAGACCTTGTACAAAAAAAATCCTGCTAAAACACTAAATTTTTATTAAATACCTAAATGAACAAAGATAAAATCAGGCTGGCGCTTTTTTTCCTCATCGGATCGCTCACCACTTTTTCGGTGATGTATTTCATCAATAATTATAAAATCGAAAAAAAAGGTGAAACAACGGCAAATAAAAACGTTTCGGTTAATCAAAATGTAAACGACAGAAATTCTGAAAAAAATGCCGCTACAACGGCAAATTTTTCTAAAAATATTGATGAACTCACCGAAGAGAATTTGGTCATCAACTACGTTAAAGAAAATCACGAATTGCCTGAATATTATTTAACCAAATCTGAAGCTCGGAAAGAAGGCTGGGTGCCGTCAAGAGGAAATTTATGCGATGTTTTGCCGGGCCGCGCGATTGGTGGTGATAAATTCAGCAACCGTGAAAAATCTTTGCCCGTGGGAAATCAATATTTCGAAGCCGACGTAAATTACAACTGCGGAAACCGAAACGCCGACCGCATCGTTTTTACCAAAAATGGTGAAGTCTGGCTCACGAAAAACCATTATAAAAGCTTTGAAAAAAAATAGCATTAAAGAGCCAGGTAAAAAGTAAAAAGAACAAAGTAAAAGAAGAAAGTAAAAAGTCAGCAGAAACAAAAAAAATGAATCAAGTACTGACAACTGACAACTAACTACTAACAACTATGAAAACAATATATATCGACTTTTCGCAAATTGGAGACTATGAAGAATTTTACGAGCAATTGAAGGAAAAATTAGAGCTTCCGGAATTTTTCGGTGATAATTTAGATGCGCTTTACGATTCGCTTACGGGTTTTGTGGAAATGCCGCTGCATATTGAATTTGTAAATATGGGCGTCGATCAGCTGGAAGATTTCGAAGATCTGCTGACGACTTTGGAAGATGCCGATGAAGAGCTGGAAGATTTTTCATTTGCATACTATCTCGAACAATACGAAGATGAGGAATAAAAAAAAGGGTTTTCAATTGAAAACCCTTTAATTTGATATGAGTTTCGAAGAAATTATTGAAGTGGTGCAAGCAAGTTTTCGCCGTTTACGGTTGCCCAGGCACCGCCTGTCATCGCAACTTTTGTAACACCCGTAGCATTAACGTAAGTGGCAGGGATTGCGGAAGTGAATCCGTAACCGAATTTCAATACATTGTCATTAATTGCGGTTGCGAATAGCGGACTAACTTTAATTTTTCCGGTGACTAGCTGGCTCGTTTCTGTTGCTAAATCCTGAATCAGCACGCCGTAAGCATTTTTGCCGCCCGTGTTTTTGTAGCCATCTACATATACATTTGAGAAAATTCCTGTTCCCTGTTTTTTAAATTGGATTGCGGAAATTTCCGCAGAACCTGAAACTTCAGGTAAAGTTCCTACAGCACGTATTAAGGTAATATTATTTACTTTCGGTGCGATATTTTCAGCATTCGAAGAAGCTTCGATTTCCATTCCGAAATTTCCAATTCCTGTTTGATACGCGAACCAATTCGAGTTATTTTGTCCGCTCCAGGCGTCCTGCCAGTCGAAAGAATCGTCATAATTCCCGTAAGAAACCAGGTTTTTTGCGCTTACCGTTCCACCGAAAAATTCATAACCGTCATCTGTACCTTTGTAGGCTACCAAATTTTCCAAAGTGGTACCTGCGCCAACGGCATAGAAAGTCATGGAATTGGTTTCAGAAGTTCCATCACCAATTTTTCTGCCGCCGTATTCCACACGGACATATTTCATGCTCCCGGAATTGGAGTTCGAATCCGCGCCACCATAATACTGGTTGTTTCCGTCTTCGGAAAGAGCTGTTGTTGCACCGTTCAACGCTTTGATTGGCGCATCACCATATAAAGTAATTCCGCCCCAGTCACCTGGAGTTTTTTTGTCCGAAGTGAAAATAATCGGAGAATCTGCTGTTCCCACAGCGTTTATTTTTGCACCTTTTAAAATCACCAAACCACTAACATCGGTAGTTGTTGCGGTAAAAATTGCGCCCGGTTCAATGGTTAAAGTAGCGCCCGAATTTACTTTCACGATGCCTTTCAGCGTATAATTTCCTTTTTTAATGAGCAAATCCTTTGTAATTTCACCTGACAAAGTTCCCGAGCCATCCAGTACGTTTCCGGTAGTTCCAGTGTTTCCGCCGGTGTTTACAGGAGTGTCATTGTCTTCGCGGATGTCAACAGTACACGAAGTTGCAGTTAGAACCAGGCTGAGCGCCATTAATGTGAAAATGTTTCTTTTCATTTCTTTTTATTTTATAATGTGATTTATTGAAATTAGAAAGTATAACCGATGGTCATATTCAAAGAAGTTCCTTTCTTGTAATTTTCCATCAGCAGCGAACTTTCCTGAACCTGAACTAAACTATTGTCGCCGAGTTTCAGATTATACTGAGAATTTAAAAGGTTTTGAATAGCGAATTTTACATTCCAGTTTTTAGAAATCTGGTTGTTGTAAACAAAATCCAGCTGGTGGAAAGGCATTTCGTAAATATTGTCGAGTTTGGAAAAGCCAACTCCGTAAATTTTCTTGCCGGAAACATTGTAAACAAGTGAATAGGTTTTGGTGAAATTTTGGGCGTTTTTGTACTCATATTTCAAATCTGCGTTTACCGTCCACGGCGCGGCGCCTTGTAAAGCGCGCTTGCGGTTCGCTTCTACGTCGGTTTCCTGAGATTGGTCGGCGCTGCGTTGAACGTCAGAATACATCAGTGTCGTATTTGCACCGAAAGTCCAGCGCGATAATGCGTCGCTGAGGCGATTTAAGGAAAAGATTCCTTCCAGTTCCACGCCCGCAAGGTTGGCGGTTTTAGAATTGAAAAAAGTGATCGTTTGGCCGTTAGAATTTCCTGAAGCGATGTAAGAACGTTCGATGGCTTTATCGATTTTCTTCGCGAAAAGGTTCACCGCAAACATTTCTTTGTTGCTCGGGAAAATTTCGTATTTCAGGTCGAGATTATAATTTTCGCTGTTCGTCAGGTTTTTATTTCCGAAGATGTTTTCGTTATCCGGATTGATATATGTAATCGGCATATATTCAATCAAAATCGGTCTCGTGATGGTTTTACTCGCCGCAAAACGGATGTTCGATTTCGTGTTCAAGCTTCTTTTCACCGACAACGAAGGCAAAATGTAATATTGATTTTTGCTCAGCGTTACAAAATCATCGTTAATCCCGACACTTATTGGTTTATACCGCGTTATATTGATATTATTTTCAACTCTCCCGCCGACCAAAATATCCCATAATTCCGATGGTTTATAATTGATGTTGAGGTAACCCGCGTTTACAAACTGGTACAGATTATTTTTATATTCCGAAGTAGAACCTTCGCGGTAATGATAAGTTCCGTCCTGAAGCGACTGATCAAAAATCGCTTGCGGTGCGTCTCTGTCCACGGTAATTTGCGACTTCGCTGGATTATCTAAAACTGAATAAATAAAACGGTATGAAGTATTTCGTACATCCGCAAAACCATTGTAACCTAAAGCAATCTGCCACGGAAAATCTTTTTTGTCGCCTTTTTCACCAAGATTTACCGCATATTCTGCGAAAACTGAAAAGTAATTTTTACCGTTTACGTCCAGATATTGTCGCAGCAAATTATTCCCGCCAAAAGAGAGATTTATTTCGTTATTGTCTTGTGGTCTTCCGTACATGATTTTTCGGTCGGGTTGCTGGTAGAAATTATTCACCCAGCTCGCGCCGGCTTTTACGGAATGTCTGTCAGAAATTTTTTGCGAAGCCGTCAACTGCAAATCGGTAAAACGGGAAATATCCTGCTGATTTACGCGGATAAACTGCTGATTATTGGTTTCGCCATTTCGGTAACCCTGATAATCCTGGATGAGATTTTCGGAATTTTGCAGGAAAAAGCCGTTTAAATTTACCGCTGTTCCTTTATTTTTAAAACCTAAACCAAGCAAAACCGAAGATTCCGTTTCGTAGATGTATTCTTTTCGGTTTAGCAAATTGTTATAATCGATGGAATTTCCGTTCAGGCGGAACTGGTTTTTTTCGCCTTCTTTGTACTGAAAATTATTTCCCTGATTCAGTGAAAATAAAAATCCCAGGTTTGAAGTTTCACCGATTTTAAATTTCTGCGCGGTGGTAAATCCAAGGCTGGTGTTCGGTAAAGATTTAATATTATCCACATTCCAACCTTCACCGAAAGAATTTCGGGATTCTTCAGCACTGAAATTATAACTCGACGGACGGTAGCCATTTATTTGCTGTGGTAATTGCCTTTTTTTGGAATTTAGCCCAATAAAACCTTCGATGGTATTTGCGTTCGGATTGATTTTAAAATCGTTCCGAAAAGTGCTTAAGGTATTAATGCCGATTCCAAATTCCACTTTTGAAAACGGTTTTTCATAAGTCAAGGTTTCAATATCGAAAGTGGCGCCCGCAAAATCGGCGTATAAATTAGAATTGAACGTCTTATAGATATTCAGTTTTCCCACAACGTCTGTCGGAAACTGCTTTAATGCAATGATTTTCTGAAACGGATTGTTTGATGGGGAACCTAAACCGTTAATTAACAAAGTGTTATATCGATCTTCCAGACCACGAACAAATAAGCCGCGGCCTTCAACGTTGGTAATTCCTGTAACTTTCGTCAGCGCCTGTTCGATATTTGAAATTCCTTTCCGGGAAATTTCTTCCGAACCCATCGACTGTTTCTGAATAATGGCTTTTTTTTGATCTACCAGAAGTGCACTTTCAGATTTTTTATTTGCGGAGGAAGTAATGACAACTTCATCTATTCTTTTCTCTTTATTAATGGTGTCCTGCGCGTAAAAGTAAGTTGCGGAAATATTCAGCAATACAAAAGCAAGACCCAATTTTCTAATTTTCATTTTCTTCTTTCTTTAGTTTTTCTTTCGGAACAAAGGAAGAAATTACCCGCTGAAAAGGTGTTGCGCCAGCTTTAATTAAACTTTACGATTGTCTTAACAAAACCGCCTCAATATTAATTTATGATGAACAATTTTTTCACCTCATTTTTTAACGGTTAAATTGAGTAATTTTGAAAGGATAAACTGTTACTAATGAACCAGAAAAAAATTCTTTTGATCGATGATGAAGAAGATATTTTAGAAATCCTGTCTTATAATCTTGAAAAAGAAGGTTATCACGTAACCACCGCCACGAACGGAAATGACGGGATTGCGAAAGCCAAAGAAATCGTTCCTGACCTTATTCTGTTGGATGTGATGATGCCCGAAAAAGACGGCATTGAAACCTGTACGGAACTGCGGACGATTAAAGAACTACAGAACACGCTCATCGTTTTTTTATCGGCCAGAAGCGAAGAATTTTCGCAATTGGCAGGTTTTCAGGCGGGGGCGAACGATTACGTGGTGAAAATCATTAAACCAAAAATCCTCATTTCCAAGATTAATGCGCTCCTGCAACTGACTTCAAAAGTAAGTAATGAAGCAAAAATTTTGAAAATAGGTGATCTCGTAATTGATAAAGACAATGTGAAAGTCACCAAAAACGGCCAGTTTTTTCTGCTTCCGAAAAAAGAGTTTGATTTGCTCTATCTTTTGGCTTCGAACACCGAAAAAGTTTTCAAACGCGAGGAAATATTGGAAAAAGTTTGGGGTAACGATGTGGTGGTCGGTGAAAGAACCATCGATGTACACATTCGACGTCTGCGCGAAAAACTCGGCATGGAAACCATACAGACTTTAAAAGGAATCGGTTATAAATTAGTTGTTTAAATTTGTTTGGTAAAACTGATTTTTTTGCCCTTTTAACCATGAAAATTTACCGTCTTACTTTTCTCGCCGCGCTTTTCCTCACGGCTTCTATGCTGCTGCTTATTTTCGTTTTTGATGAGGTGAAAAGTGAATACCTGAGCACGAGTGGCGCGTTTTTTATTGGCCTCTTTATCAGCACTTTTTTCCTGATTATCATCAATTATCTCGTCGTAGATTTTCTCTTTAATTATTACGGAAAAAGACAAATTCAGAAAATTTCCACCATTTTGCCGGAAGAATTTGGTGAAGAAGATCATCAGCTCAATTTGCAGGAACTCGGCAAAAGGTTTTCGGATCTCAATCTTCGAAACACCACCGAAATCGATACGATGAAGGAAATGGAAACGTATCGCAAAGAATACATCGGTAATATTTCTCATGAGCTGAAAACGCCGCTTTTCACCATTCAGGGCTATCTGGAAACGCTTACCGAAGGCGCCATAGAAAATATGGCGATTCGCGATAAATATTTGGACAGAATCGATAAATCTGTGGAAAGACTGCTAACTATCGTGAAAGATCTGGACATGATTAACCAATATGAAAGTGACCAAATTACCTTAAATAAAAGTCGTTTCGACATCAATCTGCAGATTCGTGAAATGATCGATTTGTTGGATCTTGAAGCTCAGAAAAAAGATACCAAAATCCTGTTGCAAACCGCTTCAAACCAAATTTTTGTAAATGCCGACAAGCAGAAAATTTCTCAGGTTTTGATGAATTTAATCACCAATGCCCTTAATTATTCCAACCGGGAAAAGGCTACCGTTACTTTAAAAACAAGCATTCAAAATTCCAAAGTTCTGGTCACCGTAGAAGACAACGGAATGGGAATAAAACCTGAAACTTTGCCCAGAATTTTTGAAAGATTTTACCGCATAGAATCCAGCCGAAACCGTAATGACGGCGGTTCGGGTCTTGGTCTCGCTATCGTAAAACACATTCTGGAAGCGCACGCCGAAACCATTAATGTAGAAAGCGTTTACCTGGAAGGTACAAAATTCAGTTTTTCGCTGCCAAAGGTTTAATTTTGGGCAAAATGTAAGAAAAACTTTTTTAATAAAATCCGCGGAATAACTTTTTTGCCAAATCTCAATTGTTTTATATTTGTACCCACAAGTAAATCTAAAAATTAATTAAAATTTAAGCAATAATGGTTTATAAACTCCGAATTATTTTAGACGCCAAGGAGGATATTTTCAGAGATGTAGAAATTAGGGGCAAACAGACACTTTGGAACCTGCATTTGGGGATTAAAAGTGCTTTTTCCCTGATGGGCGATGATCTGTCTATTTTCAATATTCTGGATGAAGATGGAGTGGTGGTGAAATCGGTTCCGCTGGAAGATATGAGCGATGATGGTGACGGCGAGATTATGTCTGATGTTTATATTACCGAAGTTTTCGAAAACGTTGGAGACAAAATCCACTTCCAGTACGGTTTTATGGATTTGTGGGAGTTTTTCTGCGAACTGGTGGAAATCATCGATGAAAAACCTGCGGTTAATTACCCGATTACCGTTTTCCGTTTCGGTAAAATGCCTTTAAAAGCACCGTCCAAATCTTCGGCGAAAAGCAAAAAAAATTCCATCATTCCTTTGGCGGATGATGATTTCGGGTCTTTCGAAGATGAATACGCAGCCGGAAGTTTTGAAGATGAAGACGATGATTCTTTTGATGATGACGAGGAGGATTTCGCAGATGACAATTTCGATGAAGATGATTTGGATTAAATTTCATTTAAAATAGAAAAAAACCCTGTTATATCAGGGTTTTTTTATTGAGAAAATTTGCCCTTAAAACGGCGAATTTTTCTTTAAATATGAGAAAACGCAACCTTTGCTTAAAGACCAATTCAATTAAAAGCTCTACATTTGCGTTAAATCATTAGCCATGAAAAGACTGATTCTTTTAGCAATTCTTGGTGTAGGACTCGTTTCCTGCACGCCGCAAAAAAATACCCAAAAAATGGAAGTACCGAGCGAGTGGAAACATACCACCAATATCTACGAAGTAAACATCAGACAATATACGCCGGAAGGAACTTTCCGCGCCTTCGAAAAAGAGATGCCGCGCCTGAAAGACATGGGCGTGAAAACGCTTTGGTTTATGCCAATTACACCAATCGCGCAAAAAAATAAAAAAGGCACTTTGGGCAGCCAATATGCGGCGCAGGATTATACCGCCATCAACCCGGAATTCGGGACGATGGAAGATTTCAAGCACATGGTGGACGAAGCGCATAAAATGGGTTTCAAAGTAATCATTGATTGGGTGGCGAATCACACCGGCTGGGACCACGTTTGGACCAAAACGCATCCGGAATATTATTTAAAAGATCCGAAAACCAACGATTTTCAGATCGCTTCCGGCATGGATGATATTATCGAACTCGATTATTCAAATCCACAAATGCGTGAGGCAATGATCGATGCCATGAAATTTTGGGTTCGCGAAGCGGATGTTGACGGTTTCCGTTGTGACCTTGCAAGTTGGGTTGAGGTGGATTTCTGGCAGCAGGCAAGACCGGAAGTTGAAAAACTGAAGCCGCTCTTTTTCCTCGGAGAATTTGATGAACTCGATGATGCAGCCTATGGGAAAGTTTTTGATGCAAGTTACGTCTGGACCTGGATGCATAAAACTCAGGAATATAATGAAGGTAAAATTTCATTTGACGATTTAAAGCAATTATTAGGCAGATATTCTGCAATCGGCGATTCTTCCATGCGCGCCTGGTTTACAAGTAACCACGACGAAAACACCTGGAACGGAACTGAATATGAAAAATACGGCGATTTAGCGCAGCCTTTAGCGGTTTTTTCCGTGACCTGGAACGGCGTTCCGCTTATTTATAACGGTCAGGAATTGCCTTTAAAAACGAAACGTCTGGAGTTTTTCGAAAAAGATCCAATTCCATGGACCGGAAAAAATGAACTGCACGATTTCTATAAAACTTTGCTTACTTTAAAATCCGAAAACCCTGCACTACGCGGCGGTGATCCGGCAGCGACAACGCAGATTTTAAAAACTTCTGCTGATGACAAGATTTTTGCATACATCAGAAAAAACGGAAAAAATGAGGTTTTGACCGTTTTAAATTTCTCGAAAGAAAACGTGAATTTCAGCATTGATGACGAAAATGCTACCGGAACTTTTACCAATGTTTTCAGCGGTCCGGTGAAAGATTTCGCCACGAATAAAGAATTTTATCTGCCGGTTGGCGGTTATGCGGTTTTGAAAAAATAAAAATTTGCTGCTCTTTTAAGGTTTTTTTTCAAAATGGATAAAAGTGAAATTTTACAGCTTCTTCACCTGAAGCTTTCGGAAAAGATTGAAAACCTCGAAAGGCTGATTGCTGAAACGCGCGCATCGAACAACGAAACCAAAAGTTCGATGGGCGACAAATATGAAACCTCGCGCGAAATGGTGCAGCAGGAAATCAACAATTTGCAGATTCAGCTCAATGAAAATGTAAAAGCCCGGAATTCACTGCAATTCATTAATGTAAATCCGCATCAGAATGTTGGCGTCGGAAGTTTGGTGGAAACCGATAAAGGTCTTTTTTACATCGCGGTTTCGCTGGGAGAAATTACCCTCGGAAAGCAGAAGATTTTTCTGATTTCGCCCGAAAGTCCTTTAGCAAATGCTTTAACCGGAAAGAAAAACGGTGATGAAATCTCGCTGAACGGCAACACGCAAATCATTAAAAATATTTCGTGAAAATTGCTTAATTTAAACTCCTGATTTTTAGCCTGAAAACTTCAATTATATCTCTGAAATGCAAAATTATCACGATTTACTTCAATATATTTTAGATCACGGCAACGATAAAAGTGACAGAACCGGCACGGGAACGCGGAGTGTTTTCGGTGCGCAGCTGCGCTATAATCTGGCAGAAGGTTTCCCGCTTGTGACTACAAAAAAGGTTCATTTAAAATCAATTATTTATGAATTGCTTTGGTTTTTAAAAGGCGATACCAATATTAAATATCTCACCGACAACGGCGTTTCTATCTGGAACGAATGGGCAGACGAAAATGGCGATCTTGGACCGGTTTACGGTGCGCAATGGCGCAGTTGGGAAGGTGCCAACGGAAAAGTGATTGACCAGATTACGGAAGTGATTGACCAGATTAAAAAAAATCCGGATTCCCGAAGATTAATCGTTTCCGCCTGGAATGTGGCGGAGATTCCAAATATGGCTTTGGCGCCGTGTCACGCCCTATTTCAGTTTTATGTCGCGGATGGAAAACTTTCACTTCAATTGTATCAAAGAAGCGCAGACGTTTTTTTAGGTGTTCCGTTCAACATCGCGAGTTACGCTTTGCTTTTGATGATGGTGGCGCAGGTTTGTGATCTGGAAGTGGGAGATTATGTGCACACTTTCGGTGATGTTCATATTTATAACAACCATTTCAACCAGGTTCAGGAGCAGCTTTCGCGCACCCCGAAAACTTTGCCGACGATGAAATTAAACCCCGAAATTAAAGATATTTTCGATTTTAAATTCGAGGATTTTGAACTTGAAAATTATTCACCGGATCCGGCAATCAAAGCGCCGGTTGCGATTTAAAATAAATTTAAAGTGAAGTTTGCTCTTCACTTTTTTTTGTAACTTTTTGGTGCATTTAGCTACCAATTATTTTATAAATTCAAAAAGTTTTTTATACCAAAAATTGTTGATTTTCAGCATTTCAGAGAACTTTTTAAAACTTAAGAAAAACAAAAAAATAGTGCTTTTAACGGCAAATTTTTTCAAATTAAAACATAGTCCAAATTCATATGAAAAAAATAGTTATTTCCCTTAGTTTGCTCGGAATTTTCTTTTCCGGAAATGTCTTCGCACAAACCAAAATTTCCGGCAGAACGGAAGTTTACCATGCTTCGCACACCAAAATGACCGAGCTGAAACATACGAAACTTAAGGTGAAATTTGATTACGAAAAAGAGCAGATGGCAGGTGAAGAATGGCTTACCGCGTCGCCTTATTTTTACCCGACCGATTCTTTGGTTCTGAACGCAAAAGCGATGTTGATTCACGAAGTGGCTTTGGACAAAAATGGCGCAAAAAGCCCCCTAAAATATGAGTATAAAGATGATATGCTCAAAATCAATCTCGATAAAACTTACAACCGAAATCAGGATTATACCGTTTACATCAAATATACTGCGCGCCCGAACGAAGTAACAACGAAGGGAAGCGCAGCGATTTCTGATGCAAAGGGTTTGTATTTCATCAACGCGCAGGAAAAAGTTGCTGACAAACCAACCCAAATCTGGACGCAAGGTGAAACTGAAGCCAGCTCGGCCTGGTTTCCGACTATCGATAAAACCAACCAGAAAACCACGCAGGAAATTTACATGACCGTGCCCGACAAATACGTGACTTTATCCAACGGTTTAATGAAATCTTCTACCAAAGAAGCCAACGGACTGCGCACTGACCATTGGGTGATGGATAAAAAACATGCACCTTACCTGTTTTTTATGGGCGTTGGAGATTACGCCGTCGTGAAAGATAAATGGCGAAATATCGACGTAGATTATTATGTTGAGAAGGAATATGAACCGTACGCAAAACAGATTTTTGGCAACACCCCGGAAATGATCGAGTTCTTTTCTAAAAGACTGAATTATGATTTTCCGTGGTCAAAATACGCACAGATTGTGGGCAGAGATTACGTTTCCGGTGCGATGGAAAATACGACTGCCGTTCTTCATCAGGAATCGGCGCAGCAAAAACCCGGCGACCTCATCGATGAAAATAAATGGGAAGACGTAATTTCACACGAACTTTTCCACCATTGGTTTGGCGATTTGGTAACTGCTGAAAGCTGGAGCAACCTGACCGTCAATGAATCATTTGCGAATTATTCAGAATACCTCTGGAATGAACATAAATACGGAAAAGATTTCGCGGATTATGGAATGATGAAAGCATTGCAAGGCTATTTCATGGATCCTTCAAATCCGACTAAAGATTTGGTGCGTTTCAGTTACCATGACCGCGAAGATATGTTTGATGGTGTTTCTTACAACAAGGGCGGCGCAATTCTGCACATGCTGAGAAATTATCTGGGTGATGAGGCATTTTTTGCCGGTTTGACTGATTATTTGAAAACCAATGAATACGGCACCGGCGAAGCGCAGCAAGTGAGATTGTCTTTGGAAAAAGTTTCGGGGAAAGATTTGAACTGGTTTTTCAATCAGTGGTATTTCAACAGCGGGCATCCGACGGTGAGTTATGCCACGACTTTTGAGCCGGTGAAAAAACAGGTGAAAGTGACCATCAACCAAACGCAGCCCGGACCCGCTTTCCAGTTTCCGCTCGCCATTGATATCTATGACAACGGAAAACCAACGCGGCAAAATGTGTGGGTAAGCGCAAAAGATAAAAATGATTTCACCTTTAATGTGACCAAAAACCCGGATTTTGTAAATATTAATGCCGATGGAGCGGTGGTTGGAGTTTTTACCGATACCAAAACCCCGGAACAGTTTTTAATGCAATATCAGAATTCGAAAGAATTTTTAAGCCGCTATAAAGCCGTTGAAAACGCGGCGGAAAACGCTTCAAAAAATGTCGCCGCGGTGAAAACCTTAACTGCTGCTTTAAAAGATTCGAACTTCCGAATCAGAATGAAGGCGCTGAGCGGTTTGGATTTATCAAAAGCTGATCAGGCAAAATCTGCTTTGGCAGAAGTGGAAAAAATGGCAAATTCAGACCCAAAAACTTTGGTTCAGGGTTCGGCGATTTCAGCATTAGGAAAAACAAAAGACAAAAAATATTTGCCGCTTTTTGAAAAAGGAATAAATGCTGTTTCCAATTCGGTGAAAGCAAATTCACTTTCGGCAATCGCGGCGATTGATCCGAGTAGAATTGCATCTCTTGCGGATAAGATTGATTTGGAAAATTCCAGCGATGAACTGATTGCTGAACTTTTGCCGACCATCGTGAAAAACAAAATCGAAAAGCAAATGCCGGCGATTGCTTCAACGGCAGCATTCTATCCGTTTTTGAAATTTCAGAACCCCGAATTGGGCGCTGCCGCGGAAGATGGTTTCAACTGGATTATGAGTTCGGACAACCTTAAAGCTACCGAAAATGTGACCAAAGTTTTAACTCAAGTGAAAGGTCAGATCGGGAATAATCCGCAGGCGAAAATGATGATTGTAAAAATTCTTCAGGACGGGCTGCTGAAAAAAATGCAGGTTTTAAAAGCAAATCCGTCCAGTAAAACCATCAATGCGCAGATCGATTTGATAAATAAAACGATTGAAGCTTATAAATAATTGATATTTCAACAATACAAAAAGTTGGTTCGGGAGAACCGGCCTTTATTGTTTATAAGAAATAAGATAGTTTCACACCGCAAAATCTTTCGGTTCCGTAAACTTTGCTCCGGAAATTTTCGTCACAAACATCGCCGCGACCGTATCGCCTGTAGAATTTAAAACCGTTGCTAAAGGATCAACTAAAGTTCCGAGAATCATTACGGCAGGAATGGCTTCCACCGGAAGTTGGTAAACTGAAATCATCAGCATTTCTCCGATATAACCGCCATTCGGGATTCCGCCCGCAACGATGCTTACAAAAACGGTGATTCCTAAAGCTAAAAGCAAGTTCATTGGATCAAAAAAATCTTCACCAATAATCAGGAAAGCGACATAAATTTTAATGATGGAGGACATAGAGGAGCCGTTTTTATGCAGCGTACTGCCAATCGGAATTACAATATTGGCAATTGCCGTCGGTACTCCAATTCTTGCAGCGGCCTGCAAATTGGCGGGCATCGTCGCAAAACTGCTGCATGTAGAAATGGCGGTTAAACTTGGATAAATATTGTTTTTCCAGAATTTTTGGACGCCGTCTTTTCCTTTTGCGAAAAAAGCATACAACGTAAAAAACAGAAGAAAATAAACAATTCCGGCAACATAATACAAGGCCAGTGGTTTTGCATAAAAGCCGAAAAGTTGCGGACCTACCGTTGCAACCTGATACGCAAAATACGCACCCAAACCGATGGGTGCAGCTTTCATCACAATGAGCAAAAGTTCTTTCATGACTTCGTAACCCGAAGTGAGAAAAAGAGCGAATGGTCTGCCGGTTTCACCCGCTTTTCGTACAGCGGTTCCCGTGAGGAAGGCAAAAATAAGCAGTGCCAACATGTTTTTTCGCGAAAACAGGTCGGTAAATTCACTTACGGTAAAAAAACTTACAATTCGGTTGCCCCAGCCAACATCCGCTCCGGTATCAAGTTTTTCAGGCGAAGTAGAAGGTAGCGCCTCTGTCGGGAAAAAGTAAACAACGGCAATGGTAAAAAGTGCTGCAATAATGATGAAAAGAAGAAATGTAAAGATCATCGAAAATATGATTTTCCCAAATTTTCCTTCTTTTTCCACCTGACTGATGGAATTTGCGACGGCAAAAAAAACGAGCGGAACTACGCTCACGAAAAGTAAATTCAGAAAAATATCGCCGAGTGGTTTTAAATATCCCACTGTATCTGGAGCAAATATGCCAATGAGACTTCCGATGATAATGCCGCCTAAGAGGAAAATAATGCCGGAATAATTTTTCAGAACTTCTTTCATTTATAAAAATTTAATCAAATATAACTGAATGTTTATAATTCCGGATGGTTGTAGAACTAAACCGTCCACTGATCATTTACCACCGCGACCAAAAAGTATTTTCCTTCATATTTTTCAAAAACAAAACGCAGGGAATTCCAGTCTAAACCGTCATATTCTTCCGTTCCGGCAATGTAATTTTCTGTGAAGACAGCACCCGGATAAATGGTTTTCAAATTATTTAAGGAATTCCCGCTGCCTTTAAATACATTAAAATAATAAGCAGCGCCTGAGAAATCTTTTTTGAAAACCCAATCTGCGAGATAATCCTGGATAGAAAGTACGAGTTGCTGGCCGGTGCCGTCTTTTGCGCCCCACGTAAACTTCGTGTTGGTGTTGCTGTACTTTATAAAATCTGAACGGCTGAAATGCTTATCGGTTGCGGGATCGACGTATCCGTACATTGAAAATAAAACGCCCTTATCAGGGTGAATAAATTGTGCAAAAGCAGCAATTTCTCTGCTTTTTAAAGTATCGAGAATTTGGTAATTCAGCTCTTTTATCTGAGCGGAAACAGGAATTTTTACCGGCTTTTCGGGCAAATTTTTGGTTTTTTCATCGGTGATTACCGTACTGTTTTTCGTGCTTTCCGAAACAGCAGAATTTTCTTTGGAACAGTTTAAAAGCGCGAGAACTGAAAAAAGCAGCAGGTAATTTTTCATTGGAGGTGAATAGCAAAAATCGTGTCATTGTGCCCGGAATTTTTTCATAAAGTTTTATAAAAATGTTCCGCCGGACTTTTAACAAAATTTTAAAATAGATTACGTTTTAGATTTCATAAATTTGGTAAAAGCATTATTTCATGGCGTTTATCGATTATTATAAAGTGTTGGGAATAGATTCGAAAGCATCTGCGGACGACATCAAAAAAGCCTACCGGAAATTAGCCCGAAAATATCACCCCGACATTAATCCCGGCGATAAAGAAGCTGAACGGAAATTCAAGGAAATCAACGAGGCGAACGAAGTGCTGAGCCACAAAGAAAACCGCGCAAAATATGATAAATACGGCGAAAACTGGAAGCACGGCGAGGAATATCAGAAAGCGCAACAGCAATATCGCGGACAGGCTGGCGGCCAGCAAGGCGCGTATGGCGGTTTCAGTTCGGAAGATTTTGCGGACGGCGCAGACTTCTCAGATTTTTTCCAAAGTATGTTCGGCGGTGGCGGTGGTTTTGGTGGCAGAACGCGCGGCAGCGCTTCGGGGAAATTTAAAGGCCAGGATGTGGAAGCAACTCTGAATTTACCACTTCGCGAAGCGGCAAAAACGCATCAGCAAACTTTTGAAATCAACGGTAAAAAAGTGCGCATCACCATTCCTGCCGGAATCGCAGACGGTCAGAAAATCAAAGTGAAAGGTCACGGAAATCCAGGGCACAATGGCGGACCGAACGGCGATCTTTTCATCACCTTTAATATCGAAGAAGATTCACATTTTAAAAGAAAGGGCGATAATCTGAGCGCACAACTGCACATTGATTTATACACCGCAATTTTAGGCGGCGAAGTGCACGTACAGACTTTGAACGGAAATGTAAACTTGAAAGTAAAACCCGGAATCCAGAACGGAACCACCGTGCGGCTGAAGGGAAAAGGTTTCCCGGTTTATAAAAAAGACGGAGAATTTGGTGATTTGCTCGTGACTTATCACGTCGATTTGCCGAAAAATCTTTCCGAAGAGGAAAAAGAATTATTCCTGAAACTTAAAAATTTAGCGAAATGAGCGAAAGAATTTCCCGAGAAGAACTCGTAAAAATATATAATGTAGAAATTACCTTCTTTGATTCTTTGGAAGAAGCAGGGCTGGTTTCTCCGGTGACCGAAAATGAAATTAAATATCTTCTCTACGATGAGCTGCCCGCTTTCGAGAGGTTTACCAACTGGTATTACGATCTGGAAGTAAATTTACCGGGCTTGGAAATCATCAATCATCTATTGAGAAAATTAGAAAAATTACAGGCGGAAAATCGCACTTTGCATTACAATCAGGTAAAATGGACGGAAGAATAGCCGATTTATTTGCCGCTATTTGCCTGTTTTTTTAAAAAATTAAATATTTTTAAAAAATTTGCTGCTTTTAACCGCTTTTTTTTCAAATTGGAAAAATCTAAAAAACTGCCTGAAATGGGTGGTTTTTTTTGTTTAATAAAGTTTCGGAAAAAATAATTTTAAAATATTTTATAATTTTTACTACTTTGTATTGCATAATACTATTATTTATTTATATCTTTGCAATGTAAGATTGATGAAGTTCTGCTCTTTTCTAAAAAATGAAAAATGGAATTTTTTAAAATTTTGCAAAACAGAACCAAATAACCAAAATAATATGAACACAGAAAACACCAAAGCGCAAATGCGAAAAGGCATTCTGGAATTCTGTATTTTGAGCTTGATCAATGACCGCGAAATGTATGTTTCCGATCTCATCGAAGAACTTAAAAACGGAAAACTGGATGTGGTGGAGGGCACGCTCTACCCCTTGCTTACCCGCCTGAAAAATGGCGAATTCCTTTCTTACCGTTGGGAAGAATCTACCGGGGGACCGCCAAGAAAATACTATCAGATGACGGAAAAAGGAGGTTTATTCCTTACCGAACTTCAAAACACCTGGAAGGAACTGACGGAATCCGTAGACCAAATCACTAAAAACAATAACCCAGCGAACGATGCCCAAAGTACGTTCCAACCTAATTCTTAAAACTATGAACAAGACACTCTCTATAGGACTTGCGGGCTACTCTTTTACCATAGAGGAACACGCTTATATTAAACTCAGTGATTATCTGAACGCGCTGCGAAGCTCACTTGATGATACTGAAGTTGAGGAAGTTATGCACGACATCGAAATACGAATGGTGGAAATATTCAATGATCTTTTGGGAAAACGTGAAGTTATTAACGATGGCGATGTTGAAAAAGTGATTTCACAAATCGGCTCACCGGAAATGATTGAAGAGCAGGAAGAAGTGTATTTTTCTGAAAAACCATCCGGAAACAGAAAAAGTCAAAAATCTTCCGCTGCCTTTACAGGCAACAAACAGCTTTTCCGCGATCCGGAGCACGCGAAAATTGCCGGAGTTTGCGCCGGACTGGCACATTATGTAGGTTTAGATATCAGCGCCATGCGCGCTATCTGGATTGGTATTGCAGTGCTGGGAATTTTTACCGCTGCTATTTCAACCACTTTAATCATCATTATTTATATCATTCTTTGGATTGTTTTGCCAAACGCGCAAACAGCCACCGATTTTTTGAAAATGAAGGGAAAGCCTTTAAACTTCGATAATTTAAAGCAGGAATCAACAAAAGTAGTGCAGTTTGCTAACGAATCTACGCAAAGAGTAGGCGAAATTTACAACGAAAACAAACCCTATATCACCAGAGCAGGGAGTGGAATTTGGAACGTAATCCGTTTCGTTTTAGGCGGAATTTTCGGACTGATGGCGCTTGGTTCCATTATCGGAGCATTTTTCATCTTCGGCTTATTCGGTGGGGCAGATTTCCCACCAATGCAGGAATTTAATTTCCTTTTTGATGACGATGGAATGAGCCAGGTTTTATACGCGATGATGCTCATCGGTGTTTTAATTCCGGCAATTTTATTCAGCTTGCTTTCCATTAAACTGATTTCACCAAAAACTCAATTGAGAAATGTTGGTTATGTAGTCGGAGCGCTTTTCCTGATTTTACTAGCTTTCGGAACCTATTTCGGTGTAAATATGGCAAAACGCGATATGATTTACAAAGGTCATAAAGAAGACGTGGAAAACGTGGCGATCAACACGACATCTGACAGCTTGTATGTTGATGTGAAGCAAATTACCATTCCGCAGAATTTTACCGCTTATGATGACGATATTTTTTCGGATAAGAAAATGGTGTACGAAGGTGATTATCCATACGTTGAAGTAACCAGAAAAGCTGACGTTCAGGCGCCTTACCTTATTATCAAAAAAGATGGCGAAGGTTATAATGTTCCTGTTCAGCTTGATGTTCCGGTAGAAATCCAAGGAAACAAAATCTTGCTGCCGAACTTCGTGAAATATCCGTATCAGGACCGCTTCCGTGATTACAATGTTCAGTATGAACTC
This sequence comes from Kaistella treverensis, assembly GCF_900114045.1. Classification (GTDB taxonomy): domain Bacteria; phylum Bacteroidota; class Bacteroidia; order Flavobacteriales; family Weeksellaceae; genus Kaistella; species Kaistella treverensis. Next base: position 41,200 of record NZ_FORQ01000005.1, on the reverse strand, counting down.
GTAGTTCCGATGGCTACTCAGGTTTTCAAAGTAAAAGAAAATGCATTAAACCTTGATGGCGATTTGAACGGTGATGGAACGGATGACAACGATGACGACACACAGGGAATTGTAATACAGAAAAATAAAGTGAAAGTAAACGGTTCCACCATCGAGTACAATTCTAACGACAAGGACAGCGTAATCATCAACGGGACCAAAATGCCAAAAGCTGCTGCCGATAAAATTATGGATTCTATGAAAAATAACTTTAAACGAATGGAAAACGTAAATATTTCCATTAAAGACGGCAAAAAAGAAATCTCTATCAAAACAGAATAGCCGCCTTTACTGCAGATAATTCAACAGACTTCAGCAAGTCTTCGAAAATCTGCAAAGTTTAATAATAAATTAACAGTTACGGGTTTTATATCCAATTTAATATCCCTAATTTCGTAGAGTTAATTTTTCAGCAAAGCAATTAACATTTAAACTTAAAACCATGGTACAGTTTGTATTAGAAATAGCCATTAAGATTGTAGATTTCGTCAGCAATTTATTTTAAGACGGATTTTAATTCGATATCTTTGTAAAGTATAACCAGTTGAGTTTGGTTATACTTTTTTGTTTTAATGTTGCCTGCATCTCTGCCGGACCTGACCGAAAACTCTATTTTTATGAAAAAACTTTTAGCTAAATTAATTCTCAAACTTGTCGGCTGGAAAGTCGTTCTCGAAGGTGATGTCGACAATCTCGACAGATGCATTCTCGTTGTCGCGCCACACACTTCGAATGGCGAATATCTCCTCGGAAATCTCGCCTATTGGTCCATGGGAAAAAAGCTGAAAGTCATCATAAAAGATGCGCACACAAAAGCCTGGTACGGATTTATCGTAAAAGCAATTGGCGGAATCGGTATTGACCGATCTCAGAAAAATGATTTGGTGAAATTTGTTGTCGATCTCTTTAAAAAAGAAGATTTCAGCTTGGTAATCACGCCGGAAGGCACCAGAAGCCGCGTACCGAAATGGCGAAAAGGTTTTTACCACATGGCGCTTGCCGCAAAAGTTCCCATTGTTTATGCCGCCGGAGATTTTAAAGAAAAAATCATGTATTTGGGCAAGAAAATTTCGGTGGAAGAACTGGAAAGTCGCAGCTACGAAGAAATCATGACCGACATGGAACAGTATTACAAAAAAATTACCCCGAAATATCCGGAAAACTGGAATCCTAAAATTTTTTAGGCGCTTAAATGACCAAATTTTTCATTTTCAATTATAAAAAATTTCATGGAAAACAGAGAAGAAATTCTACATAAACTAAATACCTGGGGCGAAGAATCGCTCGGCAAAACTTTAGATATCGTTTTCACCGATGTTACCGACGAATCGCTTTCTGCCATGATGCCCGTAACGCCGAAAATCCATCAGCCGTACGGAATAATGCACGGTGGTGCAAGTTGCGTTTTGGCAGAAACGTTGGGTTCGTGTCTCTCAGTTCTGCACGTCGATATTGAAAAATTTGCGCCGGTCGGCACCAACATTAATTCAAATCATTTGCGAAGCAAAAAAGACGGAATCGTCACCGGAACCGCGCGATTTATCAGAAAAGGCAATACCATGCACGTTTCCGAAATCGAAATTCGCGATGAGAAAGGCACGCTCATCAACCACACCACGATGACCAACAATATTATTCCGCGCTAAAACAGCACTTTTTGCCAATTTAGCGGCAATTATTTTTAATTAAATTGGATTGATGATTTATTTTCGGTTTCCATTTTCAGATCAGATTTTAACCGCGGAAGATTCTTCAGCGGAAAATGCGGTGTCGTTTTTCAACTTTGATCTTTTGGAAAAAATCGATTTCAAAGGCGAAATAAAGGAAATTTCGAAAGAACAGTTTTTAGAAAATCCGGTTTTTAGCACGGATATTTCCAGAAAATTAACGGCTTTTAGTCCCGAAAAAACAGAAGATTATACCGCCAAAATTTCGCGCGTCATCGATTTTGTTAAAAAGGAAAATCTCCAAAAACTGGTCATTTCGCGCCGAAAATTTGTCGATTTCGAAAACCGACGACTCAATCTTTCCGAAACTTTTCTGAATCTTTGCGAAACATATCCAAATGCTTTTGTTTATTTTTTTCTGAAAGACGGAATTTGTTGGATCGGCGCTTTTTCCGAGGTTTTAGGAAAGTTTAATAAAGAAAACGGGGAATTTGAAACCATGAGTTTAGCGGCCACACTTTCGCTGACCGAAAATTGGTCGACGAAAGAAATCGAAGAACAAAAACCCGTCACGGATTTCATCAAAAATACTGTAGAAAATTTTGCTGAAAGCGTTACGCAATCTGAAACCTACGACCATATTTCCGGAAATATCAAACATTTGCGAACTGATTTTAAAGCAAATGTTGAGGCTGAAAATATTGAAAAACTGATTGAAGCACTTCATCCGACGCCCGCAGTTTGCGGCATTCCGAAGGATTTCTGTAAAAATGCAATTCTGGATTTTGAAGATCATCCGCGAAAATTCTACGCCGGTTACATTAAAGTTGGAACTTCTGCGGAAATCCAGTATTTCGTAAATCTTCGCTGCGCGGAAATTTTTAATGACGCTGCTTTGCTGTACGTGGGAGGCGGAATTACCGCAGACAGCTCACCGGAAAAAGAATGGCAGGAAACCGAATTAAAAGCCGAAGCTATTTTGAAAAATCTGAAATTTTCGCCCTTCTAACGGTAAATTTTTCATTTTTAATGCGCGAATCCCATCAGGAAACTCACCAGCATAATTCCCAAAACGATCAGCGAAACGATGACGTAGGTGTAATCTCTTTCTTTCAGATAACCGATCATTGCGAAAATAATGCGCACGAGCGGCGTAAAAATCAGCAGTAAAATCCCGAGCTGAATTATCGCCACACCTTCCAGATTCAAAAGCGACTGCCAAAAACTTCCCCAGATTTTACCTTTAGGAACTTCCAGCGCCGCATAATTTTTCGGCATTTCAAAACCTTCAAAATACAGTTTCAGAAAACCGATAAATGAAGTGATTACCGACAAAATAACGCCTAAACGCAGGAGATTTCCCACGGAACGGTTTAAATCAAGATCTGTAAAATGCCGCTTCATTTATTTAAAATTTTGGCTGATTCCGTTATACATCATATAAATCGACAAAATTGTTACGACGACACCGAAAACCAGTTTCAATTTTTTGGTTTTCGAAACAATCAACGTTTTTGATCCGATGTAACTTCCGACTACAACGCCAATCAGCACCGGAGCTACAATCACAGGAATAATTTCGCCACGCTGGAAATAAATCAGCGAACTCGCCACGGCTGTTACGCCAATCATAAAATTACTGGTTGTTGTTGAAACTTTGAACGGAAGTTTCATCATATTGTCCATTGCCAAAACTTTCAGCGCGCCGGAGCCAATCCCCAATAAACCGGACATTACGCCGGCAAAAGCCATCATGAAAAATCCGGAAACGGTATTGCGCGCGGAATAATCTTTAATAATACCTTTGTCCGGAAAAGAACCGTAAAGTTGCAGTTTATGTTCCAGACTCCCTTTTATTAATTGCTCCTGATGATCGGGTTTTGCGCGTAAATTCAAAATAACAGTCAGAATTAAAATACTCGCGAAAATAATCCCTATAGTGTTCGGGTTTAAAAGTCCCGAAACCAAAGCGCCGACAATTGCGCCGGTGGTGGTTGCGATTTCCAGAAACATCCCGACGCGCACGTTGGTGAAACCTTCTTTCACAAAAGCCGCCGCCGCACCCGATGAGGTGCCGATTACCGAAATCAATGAAGCGCCGATCGCGTAATGCATGGGAACTCCAAAACCGAGTGTTAATAAAGGGATGATGACAACGCCGCCACCGAGACCGGTTAAAGAACCTAATAAACCGGCGCTCACAGCGCCAAAGAACAGAATTAAGATTTCCGACATGTCACAAATTTAAGAATTATATATTTTATGCTGCCGCTTGCGCGCTTTAAATCTCAGTTTTTTATTTTCTAAAAGTTTTTTAAACCGTATTTTTGTTTTTTTACCCCATGAAATTATTTTACATCATTTTAGGCGCCACGCCGGAAGGCAGAAATATCGAGCAGCACGACGTGTTTTTCGGGATTGCCCCTTCACTGAAAGACCTCATTCCGGACATGAAAAATTTCTGGTCCGAAGCCAATGGTCAGATTCACATCGACTGTTATCAAGAAGTCCGCTTTGTGGACGGTTTTGAAATCAAGATTGTAGAAAAGCGGAAAAATATGCAGGAAAAGCAGCTTTTTTTCATCAATCTCGGCGGCTATCAACCCGGAAAATTTGAAGAACTGCACGAGCAGTTTTTGATGGTTGGAAAATCTATGGCGGAAATTGTAAAAAGAGTAAAGCAAACCACTTTTTACAAAACCATGGGTTTCGAAAATGCAACCAGTCATATTGATGACAAACACGGCGTTGACATTGATGACATCTACAACGTCCACGATATTTTACCTGCTGAAATGAAGGAAAAATATTCCATCATTCTGGAAAAATCGGACGCTGAAAATCAGGAAAATTTTACGCAAATCGGCTATTTAAAAATCAGTAAAATAAAATAAATGAAAATCGGAATTCTAGGAGGCGGGCAACTTGGCCGCATGTTAATTCAGGAAGCTTTAAAATATGATGACGAATTTTACACACTCGATCCAAATTCTGACTGCTCCTGTGCCCAAATTTCCACTTTTACAAAAGGGAATTTCAATGATTTCCAAACAGTTTTAGATTTCGGAAAAGACAAAGATATTGTTTCAATTGAGATTGAACATGTAAGCGTTGCAGCTTTGGAAGAACTTGAAAATCACGGAATAAAAGTCATTCCGAATTCCAATATCATTAAAATTATTCAGCAGAAAATTCTTCAGAAAGAATTTTACAAAAAAAACGGCATTCCAAGCCCGGATTTTCAGGTAATACAAAGTTTAGAAGATGAGATAAAAATTGCTTTTCCGTTTGTTCAAAAGCTCAACACCGGTGGCTACGACGGCAAAGGCGTTCAGGTCATTCGTTCGGAAATTGATCTGGATATAATGTGGGATGAACCTTCAGTTTTAGAAAATTTGGTGGACATCGAAAAAGAATTGTCGATTATTATCGCGAAAAATGAAGCGGATGAAATCAAAACTTTTCCAGTGACCGAAATGATTGCAGATCCCAAACTGAATTTACTGGATTTTAATATTTGTCCCGCCGAAATTTCCGCGGAAGTTCAGGAACAAATTGATAAAATCGCGGAGCAGTTCATGTCCGCTGCGGATTCGGCAGGCTTGTTCGCCATCGAATTATTTCTCGATAAAGAGGGGAAAATTTGGGTGAATGAAACCGCGCCGCGCCTGCACAATTCTGGGCACCAAACCCAGGAAGGAAACGCAAATTCGCAGTTTGAGCAGTTTTACCGAGTCCTGAAAAATTTTCCGTTAGCGGACAATTCCGTAAAGCAATTTTCCGGAATGCTGAATTTGATTGGTGAAGAAAATTACAGCGGAAAAGTAAAATATCAGGGTTTAGAAGACGTATTGAAACTTCCAAATTCTTACGTGCATCTCTACGGAAAAACCGAAACAAAACCTGGCCGAAAAATGGGTCATATCAATGTTTTGGCAAATTCGCGAGAAGAACTTTTGGAGCAGCTCATTCACATCAAGTCGTTGGTAAAAGTTATTGCGGAATAAAAAAAATTAGGCGGTTTATGGGCAAATTTTTCACTTTTTTCCTTTTCGCCATCTTTCTACGAATCTCCGCGCAGCAAAAGGATTCCGCGACTTTGATTTCGGAAGTTATCATTGAAGCTTATAAAAAACCGACGGCTTTTCTCAATTCCACCAAATCTGTTGGTGTAATTTCGAAAAATATTCTCGATACCAATTCGCCCGAACGTTTGCTGGAAGCCATTAACCAAAATCCCGGCAGCACCGTTGAAGAACGTTCGCCCGGAAGTTATCGCATTGCGGTTCGCGGCAGTTCGCTGCGCTCGCCGTTTGGCGTCAGAAATATTAAAGTTTACCTCGATGATTTTATTTTGTCCGACGCTTCGGGAAATACTTATTTTAATGTGATTTCACCGGAACTCATCAGTGGAATCGAAATTTACAAAGGCCCTGAAAGTGGTGATTTCGGAGCGGTTACCGGCGGAACACTGTTGCTTAAAACGCAAAAAAAGGACGGTTTAGCAGCCAATTTTTCTGCGGGAAGTTTCGGTACTTTTAATGAAAGTACCAATTTTTCGAAATCTATTGGCAAACATTTTCTGCAGATTTTCCAGAATTTTTACCGCACGAATTCTTATCGTGAACAATCAAAAATGAACCGCAAACAGCTTTTTCTGAAAGATGATTTTTCTTATTCTGAAAAAGGCGTGCTGAAATCGATGCTGATGTTTTCTGATTTAGCATACGAAACTCCGGGCGGATTAACCTTCGACCAGATGAAGGAAAATCGAAAACAAGCGCGACCTGCGACCAAATCACTTCCAGGCGCTAAGGCGCAGAACGCCGGAATCCGAAATAAAATGATCTTAGCAGGAATTTCAAATGATATAAAATTGACGCCTAAATTGTCCAATTTTTTTCTTGTGCAAGGTTCTTACCTGGATTTTGAAAATCCGTTTATCACCAATTTTGAAAACCGCTACGAAAATAATTTCGCGCTAAGAACTCATTTGAATTACGAGCAAAACTGGAATAATTTAAATGCGGAATGGCGACTGGGTTTTGAAGGCGCCACCAATTCGATTTTTATAAAAAATTATGATAACAACGGCGGAAAAGAAGGAATGCCTCAAAATTTTGATAAGCTGAAGAATACCTCCGGATTTTATTTTCTGTCGCAAAAGCTAAATTTTAACCAAAGACTTTTTACGGATGTTGCAGTGAGCTTAAACTACAATTCTTACGATTGGACGAATATTTTTCCAAATTCTGAAAGCGGAAAAGTGAAATTCAAGAATCAGATTTTACCAAATTTTGGTGTGACTTACGTTCTTGGAAAAGGCTTTTCGGTGCGCGGTAAAATCGGGAAAGGAAACTCAGCGCCGACGAATGAGGAAATTCGCTCATCGAATCAGGAATTTAATGTGAATCTGGTGCCGGAATACGGCTGGAATAAAGAAATTGGTTTCCGGAAAGAATTTGCAGATTTGCTTTTCGTTGAAGCAAGTTATTTCGATTTCCGCTTGAAAGACGCAATTGTAAGAAGGCAGAATGAAAACGGTCAGGAATATTTTATAAATCAGGGAAATACAGTGCAGAAAGGCGTAGAATTTCTTTTTGAAACAAAAAATTTCGATCTAAACAATGCTTTTTTCAGCAATTTAAAGCTGAGATTTTCGGGTAATTTTTACGATTTTAAATTCGGAAAATATGGTCAGGAAGCAGCGAATTTTTCCGGAAATGATTTGACCGGCGTTCCGCAGGAAAGTTTCGCCAGCCTAATTAATTTGGTTTTTTTTAAAAAAATGAATGTTGCTTTTTCGCATTTTTATACCTCGAAATTTCCGCTGAATGACGCAAATTCCGTCTGGTCTGAACGGAGTTTTATCGTCAATTTACTGCTGAAATATCCGTTAAATTTCGGAAAAACGAAAGCTGATTTCCGCGTGCAGATTCAGAATCTATATAATTCAGAATATGTTTTAGGTTATGACATTAATGCCTTTGGTGGCCGTTTTTACAATCCTGCCGCGAAACGTAACTTTATTTTTGGGGTGAATCTGGAGTTTTGACACCGCGCCCCGGCTTGAACGGAGCTCTTTTTGCGGAGCGCAGCGCAGCAAAAAAGCGGGAGTGGAAGACGGATCAAGGCGCCCAAAATCAGGATTTTCTGAACATTCCGGGTTTGTAATTGGTGATGAAAACGCCGATGATGATCAGCGCGGTGGCGGCGATAAATGTGGCTGAGACTTCTTCGTTTAAAACCAGCCAACCGAGGAAAATCGCGATAATTGTATTGACGTACGACAAAATTGAAATCTGTGTCGGACTGATTTTTTTCAAAGCGTAATGAAACGCAAAAAAGGCGATTACAGAGCCGAAAATTGCAAGGTAAACCGTTGCCGCAATACTTGTAAGCGACCATGAAGAAAAACTGAGATTATCTGCCGCGATAAAACCGAAAATGATCTGAACAACGCCAGCAAAACTGAACTGGTAAAAAAGATTCAGCGAAATATTTTGTGGGCTGTGATTGATTTTTTTGGTGAAAATTGTGCCCAAAGCCCAGCCCGAAATCGCAATAAACATACAAATGACGCCAATCCGATATTCTGCGTTTAGCAAATCCTGTAAGCCGTTTTTGAAAATCAGCACAATTCCGCTAAAACCCAGCAAAACACCGATTAAACCGCGGATGTTGAACTTCTGCATGCTGAATAAAATGCTGAGCAGAAACACCAAAAGCGGTGAAGCGGCGCTAATGAGTGAGGCCAGACTGCTCGTGAGGTGTTTTTCGGCGACGGTGGTCATTCCGTTTGCGACGATAAGCATTAAAGTGGAAAGAATGATTTGATTTTGGAAATTGATCCAACCGATCCACTTCAGTTTTTTCGAAAAAATAAGCAGAAAAAACAGGATTATACCGGCTAAAAACTGGCGGATTCCGGCAACAAACCAGGGCGGAATGGTTTCAACAGCAACACGAATTCCCAAAAATGTAGTTCCCCAAAATATAGCAACGGTAACGATGGCGAGAACTAATCTGGAATCTTTGAACATTTAAATCTTGAAAATTGTTGCAGAAACGAGCGAAATATAACTTTGCAAAGGTAAATTTTATGAAAGTGCTGACCAATTATGTATGGTGTTTTCTTTGTGAAAGTTGGTTTAAAAGCCGAAATGCGTGTACTTTGTAAATTACAAAAGCAAAAAGTATGGGTGTAGAAATTGAGCGAAAATTTTTGGTTGACAGAAAAGCGTGGCAAATACTGGAAAAGCCCGCCGGCGAAATGTACCGGCAAGGTTATCTGCTGACCGATCCCGCAAAAACAATCCGTGTGCGGCAGACTCCGGACAAAGGTTTTTTAACAATTAAAGGAATTTCTGTCGGAGCGACGCGCGCGGAATTTGAATACGAAATTCCATTTGATGAAGCTGGTGAGTTGCTGGATCAGTTTGCGAGCACATCGCTGTCGAAAATGCGGTATAAAATTCTGGTGGGAAATAATCTTTGGGAAGTTGACGAATTTTTCGGTGACAACGAAGGTCTCATCGTCGCTGAAATTGAATTGAAAGATGAAGCAGAACTTTTTCAGATTCCGGTTTGGGTGGAAGATGAAGTGACCGGCGACGAAAAATATTACAATTCGAATCTGACACTTTTTCCGTTCAAAGTCTGGAACAAAAATTAGCGGCTAAAACACCATTTTTTTCCGGAATTCTAAAAACCTATTTTTCTGCAAATGTTCGAAAATCAAATTATCATCATCGGAGCCGGTCCAGCCGGACTTATGGCGGCGCAAAAGCTGGCAGAAAAAGGTTTTAACGTTCACGTTTATGAGCAGAATAAAGCTGCCGCACGAAAGTTTTTAGTGGCGGGAAAGGGCGGTTTTAATTTGACACACAGCGAAGAACTGAATGCTTTTGTTGAAAAATACGACGCGCCAGAAATTCGTGAATCGGTACAAATATTTGATAATCAAAAAGTTATTGCGTGGCTTAATGATTTGGGAATAACTACTTATGTCGGAAGTTCGGGCAAGATATTCCCGACGAAAAACTTTAAACCCATTCAGGTTTTAAATGCCTGGTTGCAAAAACTGGAAACGTTGGACGTGCAGATTCATTACGAACATACTTTTTTAGATTTCGATGATTCATCTATTTTGCTTAAAAATAACGACGGTGAAATCAAGCTTAAATATTCAAAATTAATTCTCGCGATGGGCGGCGGTTCCTGGAAAAAGACCGGTTCCGATGCCAAATGGATTGACATTTTAAAAGCGAAAAAAATCGCCATAAAGCCGTTAGAATCTGCAAATTCCGGATACAATACCAGTTCAGGTTTTCACCATTTGCAAGGCCAATATCTGAAAAATATAAAAGTTTATTTTAATGATCACAGCAAAACCGGCGAAATTGTTTTTACGAAATACGGCGTGGAAGGCAGCCCGATTTATTTTTTGAACCGTTTTACCCGGCAGCACGAATTTCCGCTGACACTTTACATCGATTTGAAACCTAATTTAAGTGAAGAAGAAATTTTAGCAGCTTTAAGCGGAAATGAAAAAGTTAGTCCCGTTTTGAAACGGAATTTAAAATTGTCAACTACTGCGCTAAATCTTTTAAAAACCTTAAGCAAAGAAAATTATTTAAGTGTTAAAAAGCTCGCGCTTTTTATTAAAAAATTCCCAATAGAAATCCGGAATTTTCGCCCGATTGATGAGGTAATTTCCACGGCTGGCGGCGTTTCGTTTTCAGCGTTAAATTCAAATTTTGAATTAAAAAATTTCCCGAACGTTTTCTGCATCGGTGAAATGGTGGATTGGGAAGCACCGACCGGTGGATATCTTTTGCAGGCGTGTTTTAGCACCGGAGCTGCGGCCGCCCGGGCAATTGCTGATTCTGAAAAAAATGCCCAGTTAACAGCCAAAAAATAATTTTTAAATTTCCTTACCTTTAAGCTTTAAAACAAATATCAATATGGTCGGAATAATTATGGGAAGCCAAAGTGATCTGGAAATCATGGAACAGGCAGCAGATTTTCTCAATTCACTCGAAATTCCTTATGAACTGACGGTAGTTTCTGCGCACCGCACGCCCGAGCGCATGTTCGATTACGCGAAAACCGCGAAATCACGAGGTGTAAAAGTGATTATCGCGGGAGCTGGTGGCGCCGCGCATTTGCCCGGAATGGTGGCAAGTTGTACAACTTTGCCGGTTATCGGCGTGCCGATTTTATCTTCGAATTCTATTGATGGCTGGGATTCTGTTCTTTCAATTCTACAGATGCCGTCGGGAATTCCCGTAGCGACCGTTGCGCTGAACGGCGCCGCAAATGCCGGAATTCTTGCCGCGAAAATTGTCGGAATCTGTGATGAGGAAATTGCTCAGAAACTTGAAAAATACCAGGTTTCGCTGAAAGATAAAGTCCTAGGAACTGTGACTGAAGTCAAAAAAATTCATCCGAACACTTTTGACAATTAAAACTGAACATTTTGAAATAAAAAAACAACCACTTTGGTTGTTTTTTTCGCTGATATTTAGAGTGTTTTTTCCATTTTTCTTGGTTGCAGAACGCCGACTTGCTCCATGCACCATTTCATTTTTTCGTAGGTTCTTTTGATGTCGTGATCCAAACCAACGGACATTCGGATTAAACCATCTGAAAGGCCCATTTCTTTTCGCTCGTTTTCCGGGATTTCTGACGAAGTTGAGCTTCCCGAAGCGGAGAAAAGCGTTTTGTAAAAACCGAGACTTACCGCGAGATAACCGAGGTTTTCCTTCTGCATCAGTTCCATCAGCTCGTTTGCTTTTTCCACGGTTTTTACGTCCAAAGTTAAAAGTCCGCCAAAACCGTACTCTTCATTCATCATACTTTTGAAAAGTTCGTGCTGCGGATGGTTTTTTAAGCCCGGATATTTTACCGTTACGCCGTCCTGTTCAAATTTTTCCGCCAAATACTGGGCGTTTTCGCTGTGTTTTTTAATTCTTATATGAAGTGTGCGGAGGTTTTTCAAAATGCTTGAAGCACGCAAACTGTCCAGCGTTGGCCCCAAAAGCATGCACGCGCCGGTGTTTACGTCTTTTAAATCATTGATGAACTCTGAACTGGCGCAAACTACGCCTGCAACGGCATCGCTGCTACCGTTGATGAATTTGGTTAAACTGTGAATTGTAATGTCGGTGCCCAAAAGCGTTGGTGAAATTGAAAGCGGCGAAAAGGTATTATCGACCACCAATTTAATACTGTACTTTTTCGCGATTGCGGCCAAGCCACGTAAATCGGCAACTTCAAGTAACGGATTGCTGACCGTTTCGCAAAAAATTACCTTGGTTTTTTCGGTAATAGAATTTTCCACCAACAAAAGATTGGTAATATCAACAAATGTAGTTTTGATGTGATATTGCGGCAGAAAATTCTTCATAAAAGCATACGTTCCGCCGTAAATTGTACGGCTGGAAATGATGTGATCGTCGCTTTTGCAAAGCTGCAGCAGGGTAGAAGTGATGGCGCCCATTCCGGAAGCCGTAACGTTCGCGCTTTCTGTGCCTTCCATTTGTGCTAAAGCTTCGCCGAGGTAAAGATTGCTCGGTGAAGAATGGCGTGAATAAAGATAACAGCCTTCGGTGTTTCCCTCAAAGGTATCGAACATGGTTTTTGCGGAAAGAAAAGTGTAGGTTGAACTGTCTGAAATTGATGGGTTTACACCGCCAAATTCGCCAAAATATTGCAAATCCTGGATATTATTGGCCGCATCGAACTTTTTCATAAGCTTTGTTTTTGTATTGATTAAAATTGTTATTAATCCAATTTAAAAACAAAGGTTTGCCTAAACTTTAGAAAAATTAACGGTTAAAGTGGTAAATTTTAGATTTTTATTTTAATTTTGGATAAGCATTTAATCACATGCCGAAAATATTACCGATGATTTTTGACTATAAAGATAAAAAATTGCTCGTTTTGCTTCAAAATGACTCCAAAAAAACCACGAAACAGTTCGCGGCGGCGCTTGATTTATCGGTTACTGCAGTTTTCGAAAGAATTAAAAAGCTCGAAAAAAACGAGGTGATTAAAAAATATGTGGCGCTTGTGGATAAAGGCAAGCTGCATAAAAGTTTTGTGGTGCTTTGTCATGTAAAACTGGCGCAGCATAAAAAGCAGTACATCGTACAGTTTGAAAATGAAATTACGCAGTTTCCGGAGGTTTTGGAATGTTTTCACGTTTCCGGCGATTACGATTATATCCTGAAAATCTGTGTTGCCGATATTTCAGAATATCGTGATTTTATGGTAAGTAAACTGACCAATTTGCAACATATCGCGAGTACGCAAAGTTCATTTATGATTAAAGAGGTGAAAAATTCCACCGTAATTGAGCCTTAAATTTTAGCCGTTAAAACCGCATTTTTTAAGATTTTAAAAAAAAACGAAGCTGAGAAATCAGCTTCGCTATTTAGTTATTTTGACATAAACCGCACCGCGGCGTTTTCTGTCTGAAGAATATAATGACCTTTTTTCAAGGTGTTCTTAATATCGTTCCAGCCGTTTTTTAGTTTAACTTTTTCAAGCAGTCTGCCAGACAAATCATAAATTTTAGCTTCCGATTTCTGGGTTAAACCTTCAACGTACATCTGATTTTTTTCGAAACCAACAACGAGTTTTTTTTTAACGGAATTTTTAGTATTCAGCGTTGTGGTTTTAAAAAGCCATTGGTATGCCGCAGCAAATTCGCCTTTCCAGTAATTTTCATTGTGTTGGCCGTAACTGTCTAATTTCACCAATGTATTTTCAGCTTTTAAACCGTCTGCTTCCATGCCGTTTTTCACCGCGGCAATATCGGCTGCCAACGTGGTGCTTTCGGTGGCACCGGCAACAAAATAGATACGTGTTCCTGACAAATCAGCGGTAGAATTAGCAATGAAGTCATTAAACTGTTGGGAAACAATCCAGTAAGCCGGGCTGAAAGAGCCAATTTTCTCGAAAGTTTCGCTGTATTTCACTCCGCCATAATTAGAAATTAAAGCACCTAACGAGCTTCCGATCAATGCGTTATATTCTTTTTCAGGTCTTGTACGGTAGTGCGAATCCACATAAGGCTTCAGCGTTTCTGCAATAAACTGCATATAAAGATCACCTTCACCACCGCCGTATTTTGGGTTATTCCACGGTGTATATTCATCGATGCGTTTTTCACCTCCGTTATCAATTCCGATAACAATAGCGCCATAATCACCTTCGGAAAATAATTTGTTTAAAGTTTCATCAATCTGCCATTCGCCGGAATAAGCAGTTTTGTTGTCGAAAAGGTTTTGGCCGTCCTGCATATATAAAACAGGATATTTTTTGGTAGACGTTTCGTAATCCGGTGGAAGATAAATCCAGATTTTTCTGGTTCTATTCAGTTGCGGAATAGCAAAGTCCGTGCTTAAAATATGCACGTTAGAAGCAGCTGTACTCGGATTTCCGGCACCTAAATCCTCCCAGGTCTGAATAGTATGATTTAAAGTCTGTGCGCTCCCGGTAAAAGTCGCCGTTCTGTTTGGTAACTGTCCGCCCGTTGCGTTTCCTTCAACGGTCGCCCAGCTGCCGCGCGTGAATTTGTATTCCAACGTGCCGCTTCCTTCCGGGATGGTATAGGTGTAATTACCTGCGCCGTCGGAAACCATCGGTGTGGACGCCGGATTCCAGCCATTAAAATTTCCGGCAACATAAATTGTAGCTCCCGCGGGCGTGTTTGCCGGAACTGCAGTGATTTTTAATGTGATTTGCGCAGAAATTTGCGCAGCTATTAAAACTAAAAAAAGGAGAAATCTTTTCATAAATTTTGAATTAAAATGATTTTTAAATGTAGGAAAATTTGCTCTTTATTTACCGAAAAATTCCATTAAATCCATATAGTTTTTCTGGTTCACACCGTGACCATTCATGTATTCCCGGAAGGAAAAATATGCGCCCATATCATACAAAATATCAGCAGCTTTTCGTCCCCATTCCAGCGGAATTACCGTGTCGTCGGTTCCGTGTGAGATAAAAAACCGGAGTTTTTCGATCATTTTTTTGTTTTTTGAAACATCACCAACTAATTTCTCCTCGTAATAGCAGCTTAAACAGGCTACTTTACTGAAAAGTTCAGGGTTTTGCAGCGCCAAAGCATAACTGATAATTCCGCCCTGAGAAAATCCGGCCAAATGGGTCGGTCCTTCGGTAAGTCCGTACTGCTGCCTGATTTTCGCAATATGATCTAAAATGGCCTGTACCGAAGCTTTTGCCTGTGATACATCAATTCGGTTTTCGAGCTTCATCAGATCGATATCATACCACGAAAATCCCTGATAAGCGCTTGTAAGCGGCGCTCGGAAACTGATGATCAACCAGTTTTCCGGCAACGTCGGCGCGAAGCTGAAAAGGTCTTCTTCATTGCTGCCGTAGCCGTGCAAGAGAATTAATAAAGGAGTTTCTGACGTGATATTTTCGGGTTCGCGAACGCGGTAATGTAAATCCATAAAGCAAAGATAACGTTTTGGAAATTTTATAAAAAACAAAAAAAACCGGGAAATACCCGGTAATTTTTAATGTTCTCTTTTTACGACTGCAACCGGATTCAGTTTGATGAGTTTCATCTTATCCAGCAAAATCATAATTAAATAAGTGACGTCTATTTCGTGCCATCTCACACCGCCGAAATTGGCTCTGCCACCGTGTTTGTGGTGGTTATTGTGATAGGCTTCGCCCATCATCAGCCAGTCGAAACGCAGCAGATTTTTGGAAGTATCAGAAACTTTAAAGTTGGTATAACCATAAATGTGTGCAAACCAGTTGATAATCACGCCGTGAATCGGCGCCATCATATATGCAACCGGAAGCAAAAGCCACTGCCACCACGCAGTTGCGAAAAAGTAAAAGAATGCAGTGTACGCGATTCCCCAGCCAATTCGAGAACCCCAGGAGCTCGCGAATTTGTCAAATTTTTCCCATTGTGGGACATTTTTGGTGAATTTATCTTCAATGATTGCTTTTTGCGCATTGATGTCGGCATAAATTTTCTTCGTGCGCCACATCATTTTAAAGAGATTTTCGTCGTATTTCGGGGAATGCGGATCTTTTTCAGTGTCTGCATAGGCGTGGTGCATGCGGTGCATAACGCCGTAGCCGTAAGCTGAAAGATAATTGGAACCCTGTGTAACCCACGTTAAAATATAGCACAGTTTTTCGCCGAATTTGGACATTTTAAAGGTTTGATGTGCCGCGTAACGGTGCAGAAAAAAGGTTTGGAAAAATAGTCCCGAATACCACAGAACTACGATAAATAGAAGGATAACCATAATAAAATATTAAAGACAAAGATAAGGTGAAATCTTTAAAAATAAAAGCCGGAAATCTTCCGGCTCTCATAATATTATGTTAAATATTTCTTTTCAGATTTTAAATGGCTTTTACAATGAAATAATTCTTTTTCCCTTTTTGTAAAAGCAAAAATTTGCCATCAATAAGATCTTTTTTTTCAATTTGGAAAGTTTCGGTTACTTTTTCTTTATTAATGGAAATAGAATTTCCTGCTAATTCACGGCGCGCTTCACCTTTTGATTTTAAAAATCCGGATTTTTCGGAAATCAAATCGATAAGATTTCCGCCCACAACTTCATCAACAGCGATTTCTTTTTGCGGCACACCCTCAAAAACTTCCAAAAAAGTGGCTTCATCCAGATTTACCAAATCTTCTGCAGTGGAGCGGCCGAACAGAATTTCCGAAGCTTTTACAGCTTTTTCATATTCTTCACGGTTGTGAACCCAAACGGTTACTTCTTCTGCAAGTTTTTTCTGTAGTTTTCTTTCGTGCGGCGCGGTTTGATGCTCTGCAATTAAATTTTCAATTTCCTCTTTTGACAAGAAAGTGTAGAATTTAATGAATCTTTCCGCATCAGCGTCGGTGGCATTTACCCAGAACTGGTAGAATTTGTACGGCGACGTTTTTTTAGCATCCAGCCAGTAATTTTCACCCGCTTCAGATTTTCCGAATTTCGAACCGTCGGCTTTTGTAATCAATGGAACCGTGAGGGCAAAAGCTTCGCCCTGCGCTTTTCGGCGGATCAGTTCAGTTCCGGTGGTGATATTTCCCCATTGGTCGGAACCGCCCATTTGCAGACGCACATTTTTCGCTTTATATAAATGAAAGAAATCATAACCCTGCAAAAGCTGGTAAGAAAATTCGGTGAAACTCATGCCTTCTGCACCGCCTTCGCCCGTAATTCTTTTCTTTACTGAATCCTTCGCCATCATGTAATTTACGGTGATGTTTTTGCCGACTTCGCGGATAAATTCCAGGAAGGAAAAATCTTTCATCCAATCGTAATTATTCACCATTTCTGCGCTGTTGGCTTCCGTTCCGTCGAATTTTAAAAAGCGGGAAAGTTGATTTTTCAGGCAGTCCACGTAATGATTTAATGTTGCTTCATCAAGCGCATTTCTTTCACTTGATTTTCCGGAAGGATCGCCGATCATGCCCGTTGCACCGCCCACCAAAGCGATTGGTTTGTGACCGTGTTGCTGAAAATGCGCCAATATTTTTATCTGAATTAAACTTCCGATATGAAGCGAATCTGCGGTAGGATCGAAGCCGATATACGCCGTAGTCATTTCCTTATTCAGTTGTTCTTCGGTTCCCGGCATCATGTCGGCAAAAAGGCCGCGCCATTTCAATTCTTCAATAAAAGCGTTCATTTTTGTTGCAATTTTTTCAGGTGCAAAGATAAGTTTTTTGCCGGGACTGCGCGGAAGACTCTAAATGAAATTCTGCTGAAAAAGCAGGAATTTCTGTCATTTAATTAAAAAATTTGCTGCTAAAACAGCATTTTTTTTCGAAATAACTTTTTCTTACTTTAATTAAAGTTTGCGCCTGCACACTTTTTTTCTTACCTTTTTCTCAGAAAAAGTAAAATGGGAAATCGCGATAATAAAAAATGGATTATGATTTACGGGTCATTTGCCCTGTTGCTGATCGCGACTTATTATTTGGTGATGTTACCGGTTTTCGAGCCATTCCGGGAATATATACCGTTTGTGCGAAAATTCTCTTTCAGTCTTTTTTTGATTGCAGTAATTTTTCTCATCAGCAAGGTTTTAGAGCGGCTTATCAACAGTCAGGATAATCTGGAAGGTGACCGCTACAATTTATTGCGCATTGTGAGATTTCTCGCGATAATGTTTAGCGTCATCGTGGCGGCGTCTTTTCTGTTTCAAAATTTATATGCGGCGGCAGTCAGTTTTGGTTTAATTTCCTTGGTTGTCGGTTTTGCACTGCAGGCGCCGATTGCTTCTTTTATCGCGTGGATTTACCTCATTTTTCGGCGTTCATACTTGGTCGGAGACCGAATACAAATTAAAAATTTCCGCGGCGATGTGGTGGAAATCAATTATTTGGATACTTCGATTTTAGAAATCAGTGGCGATTATCTGGGAAATGACCGGAGGAGCGGACGAACCATCCGTTTTCCGAATAGTTTGATCTTAAAGGAAGAAATCACGAATTATTCCGGGCCACAAATGCCTTTTATTTGGAATGAAACGGCGCTGCAAATTGCTTTTACAAGTGATTTGCCTTATGTGGAAGAATGTTTGCTCAATGCCGCGAAGCAGGATTTCGCGACAAAATATCCGAAATTTGAAAAGTGGAAATACAGCCAGTGGGAAGCTTCGGTTTATTTCCGGAACAACACTTTTGCGTGGCTGGAAGCTGTCATCAGTTATCCCGTAGAACCTTCTGATACAACCGGGCGCAGAACCAGGATTTTGAAAGCGGTGTTGCCGGTTTTAAATAACGCGCCGGAAAAAGTTCAGTTTCCGGAAGGTGTGAAACGCTAAAAAAGTAATTTGTAATTTTGAAAAAATATCGGGTTTAAATGGCAAATTTTTTTGGTTTTGTTTTCATCTTTTTCGCGATACTTCTGATCCGTTATTTCATCACGGCCGGATTTTTCTTTTCTTATTATTTGAAAACCAAAAACAATAAAACCGAAAAAAAAATCCTGAGTCAGCGGCCTTTGAAAAAAAATCAGGTGCGGAAAGAAATTTACTGGAGCGTAATTTCTTCGGGCATTTTTGCCTTTTTTGGCGCTATTACGTATTGGCTTTGGCTCAATGATTTTACGGCAATTTACCTCGATCCGGCTAAATTTGGATACTGGTATTTGCCCGTAAGTTTAATTATAATTTTGCTTTTGCACGAAACTTATTATTATTGGATTCACCGCGCGATGCACGTTCCGAAAATCTACAAAGTGGTACACAAAGTACATCATGACAGCTTGAGTTCCACGCCGTGGACGGCGTTTTCGTTTCATCCGTGGGAAAGTATTCTGGAAGCTTTAATTTTACCAATTCTGCTTTTAATCATTCCATTAAATGTTTATGTTTTGCTTTTTTACCTGCTGTTTATGACCTTCAGCAGTTTTGTAAATCATTTGGATATTGAAATTTATCCTGAATTTTTTCGGAAAAGTTCCTTTGGTAAATTGTGGATTGACGCCACACATCATCATTATCACCACAAAGAATTCAATACCAATTACGGCTTATTTTTTACTTTTTGGGATAAATGGATGAACACCGAAAGCCGAAAAATGCAAAATTGATTTTAAAAATTTTTATAAAAATTACTGTAACCTGTTAAATTTTAATTGCTTACTTTTGCACGCGCAAAAAACACGCACAGGTTATGAAAAAAATCGGAGAACACAGAAAACTTTTGGGCGTTGACAAAACAGCAACTTTAAAAGAACTCAAAACAATTTACCGGAATACGATGAAAGATTCGCATCCTGATAAATTTGTGAATGATGAAGCGGCAAAACTGGAAGCGGAAGAAGTGAGTAAATCGGTGATTGAAGCGTATCATTTTTTGGTGAGCATCAATCCGGAAACTCAGGAAAAATATAAGGAAGAATATACCGAAACCATTAAAAATTCGATAATTCAGGATTTTTATCTGGAAAAATCCATTCTTAAAGTGCAGCATTTTAACGGGAAAATGTACGAATACATTGGCGTTCCTCGAAATACCTACAATAAAATGGTGAATTCTGATTCGCCGAGCCGTTTTGCGCGCCGACATATCTACGGTAATTACACCTACCGCAAAAGCGGTGAGGTAATGACCGATTAATTTTTCATATTATATTAAATGAAAGCACAATTTCCGACAGGAAATTGTGCTTTTTTTGAAATAGCGGGTAAATTTTAGAGCGGTATAATAAGAACCATTTTTTGATAAATCATCCCACACCAGACAAATTGAGTCTCAATTTAAAAATCAAAAAGATCTCCTAACAAGCCTTTTTTCTTTTTATAACGATAATCGTCGTTTCTGGAATAGTCGCGACGGTCGGTATAACTTTGTGTTGGCTGTTGGTATTGTTGCTGTTGCGGTGCTGGAGTTTCAGGGGTCGCACGTTCAATAATTTTATCGAGTTCGCCGCGATCCAGCCACACGCCTCTACAATCTGGGCAATAATCTATTTCGATACCACTGCGGTCAGTCATCACTAAACTGACATTACAATTTGGACATTTCATATATACTTATTTTAATTAATGGGTTTTGCAACAATATCCGTTCCTTTCGATTTATAAAATTGAAATGCACAATTTCCAGCAGGAAATTGTGGTTTTTCTTCGGTTTTTATTTTTGAAGTTAAAACAAAAAAAACGCCATTAAAGTGGCATTTTTTTCAATTTAAAAGTTTTTTAAATCGATTACTTTTTCTTTCTCAGCGCTTTCTAAAGCTGCATCGATAATTTTCATGTTTTGAATGATTTGCGTTCCGGGTGAAGGAAGTGCAGCGCCAAAAACAATATGTTCATAAATTTCATCGTAATACTGCATATAATCGCCCGCTTCGCTGGAAGTCAGGATTCTTTCCGTGTCGGAATTTTCATTAATGAAAGTCAGAATTCCATCGGGTTCAAATAAAGATTTTGTCCAGATTTCATTGAATATCGGTCGCGCGCCAGCTACCAGTTCCGCTTCCTGAGAATCGGTTCTTTCCTGCAAAAAACTGCCCTTTTCACCGTGAAAAATATAAGCGTTGTGTGCTTCTTTGCTGAAAACGGAGGATTTTAGGCGCACGCGCAAATTCTTTTTGTAATACAGAATGATCTCAAAATAGTCATTTGCAAACTTGGAACCTTTCATGGAGAAAACGTCCGCGAAAAGTTTTTCCGGAAAACCGAAAAGCTGCGTCGCCTGATCGATGAGGTGGGAACCCAAATCGTGTAGCGCACCGGAACCCGGCAAGTCGGGATTTTCTTTGTGTTCCTTAGAACTTGGCTCCGGACGGAAACGGTCAAAACGGATTTCAGCTTCTTTTAAGTTTCCTAATTTTCCGGAGTCCAGAACGTTTTTTACCTGAAGGAAATCGCGGTCGAAGCGGCGGTTTTGGTACACGCTGAGAAATAGATTTTTATTTGCCGCTATTTCGACCAATTTTTCGGATTCTGCGGAATTTACGGTAAACGGTTTTTCTACGATTACATTTTTACCTGCTTCAAGGGCTAATTTTACGTATTCGAAATGCGTCTGCACCGGCGTATTTACCACAACCAAATCGATGTCGGCGTTTGCGAGCATTTGTTCAACGGAACGAAAGATTTCAGCGTCGGGATAATCTGCTTTCGAGTCGTTTTTGGTGCGTTCCACAATTGCGGAAAGAAAAAATCCCGGATGTTCTTTAATAAACGGCGCGTGGAAGATTTTTCCACTCATCCCGAAGGCGCAAAGCCCCACTTTTACCAGCTGCATAAAATGTAAATTTTAACAAATATAAAGTCTTTTTTTTTGAAAAATCAGTTTGGATTGTTGCGGAATCTGCTCCCCGGCTTGAACGGAGCCCGATGTAAAATCGGGAGGGACTGGAAGACGGAAAAAGGCACCCAGAAAAATATGCTGCTAAAAGCGCAAATTTTTCCCTTTTAGCAACTTTTTCTGCAAACCTCGCGGCAGCTTGCAGAAATCTTTATAAATTGTGTAACGATTACGACAAATGCACTACTTATTAATGATAGAATTAATATAATATTATGATAAAAAAATCTTTTTCAGCTTTTGGCCTCCTGCTTTTGGGAGTTTTGTCACAGGCTCAGGAAATTAAGTTTGAAGAATATGATTTGCCCAACGGCATGCATGTGATTCTGCACCAGGACAACAAAGCGCCTGTAGTTACCACCGCGGTGATGTATCACGTGGGTGCCAAAGATGAAATTGCAAACCGTACGGGTTTTGCGCACTTTTTTGAGCATTTGCTTTTTGAAGGCACGCCGAACATCAAGCGCGGTGAATGGATGAAAATCGTGGGCGCAAACGGCGGTTCTAACAACGCGAACACGACCGATGACCGAACGTATTACTACGAAACTTTCCCGTCTAACAACCTTCAACTCGGTTTGTGGATGGAATCTGAAAGGTTGAGACATCCGGTAATTAACCAAATTGGCGTTGATACACAAAACGAAGTGGTGAAAGAGGAAAAAAGAATGCGTGTGGACAACCAGCCGTACGGGAATATCATGAAAGCCATAAAAACCGGTTTGTTTAAAAATCACCCGTACAAAAACACCACGATTGGTGAAATGGAAGATCTGGATTCTGCTAAACTGGAAGAATTTTTGACTTTCTTCAAAAAATATTACGTGCCGAACAACGCCACTTTGGTCGTTGCCGGAGATTTTAAAACCGCTGAAGCGAAGAAATTAATTGACGCTTATTTTGCGGGAATTCCGAAAGGTGCGCCGGTTGTAAGAAATTTGCCGAAAGAAGATCCGATTACGCAGGAAACGGTAATGACTTACACCGATCCGAATATTCAGCTGCCGGCTTACCTGTACACATACAGAACACCGGGTGATAAAACGCGCGATTCTAAAGTTTTAGATATGATCTCTTCTTATTTAAGCAACGGGAAATCCTCTGTACTTTACAAAAAACTTGTTGATCAGGATAAAAAAGCGCTGCAGGTGCAGGCAATAAATCTTGGTCAGGAAGATTACAGCGTTTTTGCATTTTTTGCCATTCCGTTAGGAAACACTACTGAAGCTGCTTTGCGCGCTGACATTGATGCAGAAGTGAAAAAATTACAGACGACGCTTATCAGCGAAGAAGATTTCCAGAAACTTCAGAATCAGTTTGAAAATCAGTTTGTAAATGCAAATTCAAGTATTCAGGGAATAGCGAGCTCACTCGCCACAGCGCACGTATTAAAAGGCGACACGAACCTTATCAACAAAGAAATTGATATTTACCGAAATATTACGCGTGAAGACATTCGCGAAGCGGCAAAAAAATACCTGAACAGCAACCAGCGCGTTATTATTAACTATTTACCAGAAAAAAAATAAACGAAAATGAAAAAATCATTATATAGTATTGCGGCCGTATTTTTTGTTTCTGGCTTTCTGAGCGCACAGACGATCGACCTGAACAAAATGCCGACGCCGGGACCCACTCCGACTGTAAATATCGCAAAACCACAATCCTTTAAACTGAAAAACGGTTTAACGGTGATGGTGGTGGAAGATCACAAGCTGCCACGCGTGAACACGACTTTAACTTTCGATCATCCACCGATGGTAGAAGGAAATAAAGCCGGTGTAAGCGGAATTATGGCGGATTTGTTGGGAAGCGGAACTTCAAAAATTTCCAAAGACGACTTCAACAAAAAAGTAGATTTCTTAGGTGCTTCCATTAATTATGGACCAAACGGTGCGAGCGCAAACACGCTTTCAAAATATTACCCGGAAATCTTGTCGCTTTTTGCGTCTGGAGTCATTGACCCAAAATTTTCTGCTGAAGAATTAAGTAAGTCCAAAGAAAGAGGAATTGCAGGTTTGAAATCCAGTGAGCTGAGCGCACAGGCGATCGGAAACCGCGTTTTCAATGTTTTAACTTACGGAAAAAATACCGCGAAAGGCGAGTTTGAAACTGAAGAAACCTTGAACGCAATCACTTTGGCTGATGTTCAGGATTATTACAAAAAATCTTACGCGCCAAACAATGCTTATTTAGTTGTCATCGGCGATGTGAAATATGCTGAGGTAAAGAAAATGATAGAAAATGCCTTCAGCAGCTGGAAAAAATCGGATTATAAATATCCGGCGATGCCCACTTTTGCTAATGTTGCGAAAACAGAAATTGATGTCGTAGATGTGCCGACTGCGGCGCAATCTGTTGTGCTTTTAGGTGATCTGCATAACTTGAAAATGAAAGATCCACAATATTTTGCCGCTACAACAGCGAATTATATTTTGGGTGGCGGAAGTTTGGAAACCCGCGTAAATATGAATCTCCGCGAGAAAAATGGATTTACCTACGGCGCCTATACTTCTTTGGATACGTCGAAATATGATTCCAGTTTTGGTGGAACAGCCAACGTGCGTGGTGAAGTTACCGACAAAGCCATTAAAGAATTCATGACGGAAATTAACGGAATTAAAACCATTAAACCGGAAGAATTGCGCAACGCAAAAGAAAAACTGAAAGGTTCTTTCATTCTTTCCCTTGAAAGACCGGAAACCGTGGCGCGTTTTGCCTTAAACCTGATTACTCAGGATTTACCGAAAGATTTTTATACCAATTATTTGAAATCCGTCGACGCATTGACCGTTGAGCAGGTTCAAAAAGCTTCAGACAGCTTCATCAAGCCAAATAATATGAGAATATTTGTGGCAGGAAAAGCGAGCCAGTTTGCAGATCAGTTAGATACTTTGGGTTATCCGGTGAAATATTTCGATAAATACGGAAATCCCACATCAAAACCTGAAGTAAAAAAAGCTGACGCAAATGTAACGGTTGCCAGCGTTGCTGATAAATATTTAACAGCAATCGGCGGTAAAGACAAAGTTTCAAAAGTGACTTCTATCTCTTCAAATTCTTCAACCAAAATGCAGGGAATGGAATTGGGAATTAAAAATACCCAGGCACTTGGCGGAAAAATGAATATGGAAGTTTCTATGATGGGAAACACCGTGCAGAAAATTACTTTCGACGGAACGAAAGGCAGCATGTCGGCACAGGGAAATAAAATGGATATGCCAGCAGAAATGGCGGCAACTTACGCAAAAGAGAAAAATCTTTTCCCGGAATTGACTTTTGGAACTTCGAAAGATTACACTTTAGCCGGTATTGAGAAAATTAGTGGTGAAGATGCGTATGCAGTGAAAACCGCAGATGCAACTTACTATTACGACGTTAAAACCGGTTTAAAAGTAGCTGAAATCAAAAAGCAGAAAATGCAGGGTAAAGAAGTTGAAGTCCCTACATACTATTCTAATTACAAAGAGGTTGACGGCGTGAAGTTGCCGTTTACCATCAAAGTAAACCAAATGGGGCAGGACATGCAGCTGGATGTAAAATCTTACGAGCTTAACAAATCAAAACCTGAAGATTTTAAATAGTATTTTTTAAGTTGAATTAAATGAAAAAAACGGCACTTTAGTGCCGTTTTTTTTTATTATTCAGATGATGTGAACTTTTTTATTTCACGTTAAACTTACCTTTCATAATAGAGTAGTGACCTGGGAAAGAACAAAGGAAATCATAAGTACCTTTTTCCGGAGCCGCAAAAGTGATTGTTGTCGATTCTCCGCCACCAATCAAATCGGTGTGTGCAAGCACAGAACTCATGTCTGTTGGCAAATAGTCGTTCTCTTTATTCTTAGCAGCCTCTTCTCCAAATTTTGCCATATCAGTGCCGTTTGCCAAAAGGGTAAAGTTGTGACCCATTGCTTCTTTCGGCATTGTACCCGTGTGGTTCAATGTTAATTCTACAGTTTGTCCAGCGTAAACATTAAGTTCAGTTTGGTCGAACTGCATTTTGTCATTGGCATTTAAAGTAATTTTAATAGTGTCCTGCTTTGCAGCTTCGTCTTCAACAGCCGCTTCCGGTGCAGCTGTAGTTTCTGCAGTAGTATCTGTGGTTACCGCAGTATCCTTTTTATCACTACAAGAGGTAAACAAAGCCCCGCTTAAAGCGACGGCAACAAACATTGTTTTTAATGGTAAACGTTTCATTTATTTTAATTTTAAGCAAAGTTAGAAATATTGTTTTGAAGATAAAAACTTTTGGGCAATTAATTAGGATAAATTTATCCTATATTATTTTTTCCGCCTGAAATAAGGCTTTTTTCTGTTTTGTCTTGATTGCTTACGCCGCATAAGCGCCGCAGGCTTCTTCACATTTGCGACAAATCTCAGCACAATAGCGGCAATGTTCCATATCGTGTTTTTCACATTCTGCCGCGCACTCTCCACAGATTTTCCGGCATAAATCGACCATTTCTTTCGAAACAGATGATTCGAAAGCGACCACTTTTGCGGTTGCACTACATATTTCGGCACAAACAATATCCGTCTGAATGCAACGCGCCATCATCTTTACATCATCTTCGGCTAAGCAGGCGCTTGCGCAATCGTTGCAGGCTGCCACACATTCATTTAAAGCATTAATTAAACTCTGATTTTTCATAATAGTGTGTTTAAAAGATTAACTTAAAATTACAAAAATATTTTTTAGCTTCTTTTCTTGCCTTTTTTTTGATTTTAGCAATCATCAATTCAGGCTTGCATTTAAAATTTTAAAAGTCAAATTTTGCCTGCTTTTTCCGGGTATTTTTAATAACTAAATTGAGAGCTGCTTAATTCCGGAAGTATTGCCCGATGCCCGCGCCATCAAAAGTGAAAGTGTTTTCACTTTCAGATTTATCGAGTTTTTTGCTGATGGTTAAAGCCCATAAAATCAACTCTTTGCAGAAGTTCTGGTCTTCGGTTTCCAGTTCTTTGGCATATTCCGAAATAATTTCATTTAAAGGCTTAATGCTGTCCAGTTTTCGGTTCAGCTCATCGTCCGAATCGCTGTAATTCAGCTGAATAGATTTTTGATTAAACCACTGTATCAAATCCGTATACGCGGTTTTCACGCCATCTTTTTCCAGTTTAGGTATTCTAGGGAAGATCATTTCAAACTGCGTCATCACCGCCTGATCAATCAATAGTTTTGCAACGTGGTCAGCGCCTTCCTGTTCGCCTTCGTACACCAACTCAATTTTCCCGGTGATCGATGGAATTATAGACATGAAATCCATCAAGCGAATTGAAGTTTTGTTTTCACCAGATTCGATAAGGCGAAGTTTTGCTGCAGCGACCAGATTTTCCATCGCGCTGATGGTAAGCCGTGCACTTACGCCGCTTTTTGCATCTACATATTCGCTATTACGTGCGGCAAATGCAACTTCTTCCAGCAAATCTTTAGCAAGGTCGGGGATTTGGATTTTTTCTTTGTCTTCAGCAGAAATCCGGGCTTCCTGTTCCGTAATTTCCCGCGCCAAGGCAATGGTTTTTGGATAATGCGTAAAAATCTGAGATCCAATTCTGTCTTTCAGCGGTGTTACGATACTTCCGCGGTTCGTGTAATCTTCCGGATTCGCGGTGAAAATAAACTGAATATCCAACGGCATCCGAAGCTGAAAACCACGGATCTGCACATCGCCTTCCTGAAGAATATTGAATAACGAAACCTGAATTCTCGCCTGTAAATCCGGTAATTCATTCAACACGAAAATACAGCGGTTTGCACGCGGAATCATTCCGTAATGCAAAACGCGCTCATCGGAGTAGGGAAGTTTCAAAGTTGCGGCTTTTATCGGATCGATGTCGCCAATTAAATCCGCAACATTTACGTCCGGCGTCGCCAGTTTTTCAAAAAAACGGTTGTCGCGGTGCACCCAGGAAATCGGCGTATCATCACCTTTTTCTTCAATCAGATCGCGCGCAAATTTTGAAATCGGTTCAAAAGGACTGTCATTTATTTCCGATCCTTTTATAATCGGCATAAATTCATCGAGGAGATTTACCATGCTGCGCGCGATTTTTGTTTTTGCCTGACCGCGAAGTCCAAGTAAATTGATATGATGTCCGGCCAAAATCGCTTTTTTAAGCTGCGGAATCACGGTGTCTTCGTAGCCCCATAGTCCTTCAAAAACCGGTACTTTTGCTTTAATTCTAGCTATTAAATTCTCCTGGAGTTCCTGGGTAATCGTCTTCTGACGGTATCCGGATTCTTTTAATTCTTTAAATGTTGTATCGTTCATAAATTTAGTTGTCAGTAATCAGTAATCAGATGTTAGTGGTCAGGGAATAATTAACAATTAACAATTAACCATCATCCTTCATCTTCCCTTTAAATACGTTTAATTCTGTTTTTTTCGTAATCTTCAAAAATCATTTGTCCTAAGCCTGACAGTCCGGTGAGAAAAGCTTTGCCTTTATTCATTGCCGTAAAGGCTTCTACAAATTTCCGCAAATACGGGTCTTGCGCAATCATAAAAGTCGTAATCGGGATTTTCAGTTTTCTTGCCTGCGCAGCTTTGGTTAAACATTGCGCCACAATTTTTTCGTCAAGACCAACGCTGTTCATATAAAATTCGCCGGTCGGCAAAGTGATGCAGCTCGGTTTTCCGTCCGTGATCATGAAAATCTGCTTGTTCGTGTTTCTTTTTCGGCGCAAAATATCCATTGCGAGTTCCAAACCAGCCACGGTATTCGTGTGATACGGACCGACCTGCAAATACGGCAAATCTTTCACCTTTATCGGCCAGGCTTCATTTCCGAAAACAATAATGTCGATAGAATCTTTCGGATATTTTCGGTTGATGAGCTCCACAAGCGCCATGGCGACTTTTTTCGCTGGCGTAATCCGGTCCTCGCCGTATAAAATCATGGAATGGCTGATGTCGATCATCAGCACGGTGCTCATTTGTGCTTTGTGTTTGGTTTCCTCTACGATGAGGTCATCTTCCGTCAGGCGCAAATCTGAAATTCCGTTGTTGATTTGCACATTTTTCAAACTTTCGGTCATGTTGATGGCGTTCAGGTCGTCGCCATATTGAAAATTTCGGTTTTCGCCGTCGCGCTCGTCGCCGATACCCGATTTTTTGGTGGTGTGATTTCCGATGCCGGACTTTTTCAGCTTGCCGAAAATTTGGTCTAAAGCAAATTCACGCAAAGCCGCTTCCAGTTTCGCAGTTAAAATGTTTTTACCTTTTCCTGTGCCGGTATTTCCGTCTTTATCGTCGGTTTCCTCTTTGATGTAGCCGCGTTTTTTCAGGTCTTCTTCAAAATCTTCCAGCGTATATTCATCGGTGAAAATATCGTATTCTTTATCGAGCATGTCCAGCCATTCAAAAGCTTCTTCTATATCACCGGAAGTATGCGTGAGAAGATCCTTAAAAACATCAAAAACCCGGTCGAAATGCGAAATTTCTTCCGGTACGTGCTTACTGAACGTAAAACCTTTCTCGAAATTAAAATCGCTGTGTTTCCTCTTTTCCATTTTCTCTCACTTTCTGTTTTTTTATAAATACGAAATGTATCATAAAACGGTTTTAAAGCTAAACCGGAAAAATATGCCGTTTTAGGCAGGAATTTTTCCGTTTTCACCATTTAAAACCTGTTCCATAGCAGCAAATATAAGTCCAAGAAAATGGCTAATCAATTCCATTTTTAAATCACGATGAAAGCAAAAAACGATAAGAAAAATGTGGAATTTTAAAAATCAAAAAAAAGGGCGAAATAGCTCGGAATTTTTTTAATGAATTAAACTAATCTTCGATTATAATCCGATATTTCTGTAGAAGCCCGGAAATTCCCGCGGCGGAAAATTTTGCTGCTTTAAGGCGGTTTTTTTCCGGATCTAAAGTATAATTAAAAGCAGTGCGGAAATCTGCTTTTTCTAAAATAGTTTGGTCGAAAATGGCTTGCGCCAAATCACAATCTTCAAATGTTGATGAAGATAAATCCGCTTCAGAAAAATCGACTTCTCGAAGCTGGCATTTTCTAAAGACCGTTTTCCGGATTTTCAGCTGGAAAAAAGAGGAGTGGTTCAGCTGGCAATTTTCAAAGAAAAAAGCAAGGCCGAAATCATTGCAGCGCTCGAATTGCAGACCGAGCATTTTGCAATCTTTAAATTGAATTCCGCGGAAAACCGTACCGTTCAGTTGTGCTAAACTTAAATTACAGTCCAGAAACTCGCAATCATGGAATTTAAATTCCGAAAGATTGGCGTCGCTGAAATTACAGTTCTGGAAAATACAGTTTTCGTAATCACCTTTAATTAAAGGATTTTCCGCAAAATTGATTTTGGTAAAAGTTTGGTCAAGGAAAGAAGTCATGAAATTTTATGCCAACTATTTAATAATATTTACTCCGCCGGATTGTATGCCCGCTATACGGCTGTCTTTTTCCAAAGTCCAGATATTGATAATTTTTTCAGCGAGAAGGTCGCGCTCATTCGGGCTGATGATTTCCAGTTCCTTGATGGCTTTTGTGGCGATGTTCAAGTTGCCGTCGGAAAGCAAATATCCATCGACATAAATTTTTGTTTTTGCATCGGCCGCTAAAAAATTGCGGATTTCGTCCTGAGTTTTCGTGTTAATATCAACATTTTCAATATTCCAGAGCATAAAACCATATTCGCTTAAATTGCTGAAGCTTTTATACGTTTCAGTCACTTTCGCCGTTGGCTCTTTCATGGCAACAAATTTAACTTTATCCGAAGGAATTTCTTTAACAATTTCAGAACTCGCTATAATATTTCCATTGATAATAACTGTTGGAATATCTTTTTTCGAAAACAGAAGTTTTTCAAAACTTTGCGCATTGATCATCATGAATGAAAATAGAAACAGCAAAATGGAAAATTTGGTCTTCATAGCAGGTAATTTTTGTGATTTATAAATGTAACAAAAATTTGCCCAAATAAGGCCAAAAAAAACTTCCGAACGTAATTCGGAAGCTGTGCTTTATTGTGATTTGCTATTTTAGTTGGAATAGCTCATCAGTTCTTCTTTTTTAGAATTCACCATTTTGTATTCTAAATATTTAAATGAATCGCGGGGGATGATAGTGACCCATTTTTTGTATTTCAGGTACCATTTCATCTGGATGCTCATCATGCCTTTGGTTAAATAAGCTTCCACAAACGGGTGAACATGAAGGAAAACTTTGCCTTTTTCGGTTTGAATGAGGTTTCTGATCACTTCTTCCATTCTTTCTACAACTACAATTGGTGCCAGGATTTCACCGTCGATGTTCGGGTTGTCTTCCTTGGTTTTAATCTGCTTTTCTGGGCGTGTACGTTGGCGAGTAAGTTGAATGAGACCAAATTTGCTCGGAGGCAAGATTTTGTGTCTTGCTTTATCGCGCTGCATTTCGGTTTTAAAATGTTCGTAGAGGTCGCGGCGGTGATCCGGGTTAATCATGTCGATAAAATCTACGACGATAATTCCGCCCATGTCGCGTAAACGCAGCTGACGCGCGATTTCTGTCGCCGCCATTTTATTGACGTTCAGTGCGTGTTCTTTGCTAGATGCGCCGCCGCCGGAAAGGTTATTTCCGGAATTTACATCGATGACGTGCAAAGCTTCGGTATGTTCAATAACCAAATAAGCGCCTTTGGAGCTCGGAATATTTACGTGTTTACCGAAACTCTGTTTCAGCTGTTTTTCCACGTTATAATATTCCATCAAAGGAATTGGTTTATCGTAAAACTGCACGATATTCTTGCGTTCCGGTGCAATGACTTCAAGATAATTGCGCATATCGTCCACCATCTGCTCATCATCGCAATAAATATTGACGAAATCTGCGTTAAAATTATCACGCAAAATCGATGAAGCTTTATCTTCTTCGCTTAAAACCTTGCTTGGAACCTTGTTTTTCTGCAGATTTATAAAAGCAGTTTCCCATTTCTGAATCAGCTGATTCATGTCGTTGTGGAGTTCTGCTACTTTTTTGCCTTCGGCTACGGTTCGGATAATAACACCAAAACCTTCGGGTTTAATGCTTTCAATCAGCGTACGGAGTCTTTCTTTTTCTTCGCCGCTTCCTATTTTTTTCGAAATAGAAACACTTTTGTCGAACGGAATTAAAACCAGAAATCTTCCGGTAAGGGAAATTTGTGTTGAAATCCGCGGACCTTTAGTGGAAATTGGTTCTTTGGTGATTTGCAGGATTACGCTGTCGTCTTTAGCCAGAACTTTTTCGATAATTCCGTTTTTAGGAATTTCCTTTTGAACTTCGAAATTTTTCAGCGAAGAAGTCTGCTGTTTTTTCGAAACGGTATCCTGCAGAAATTTTTTATAGGTCAGAAATTGTGGGCCGAGATCCTGATAGTGCAGAAAGGCATCTTTTTCATAACCGATGCTTACGAAGGCCGAATTAAGGTTCGGAGCCAGTTTTTTTACTTTACCGATAAACAGGTCGCCCACCACGAAATCTCTTTTGTCTTCCTCTTCGTGAAGTTCAAAGAGGCGGCCGTCTTCGAGCAGAGCTATTTTGGACTGCGTACCTTCATGTGATATTATCAGTTCTTTTTTCATTCTGTTTGGTAGTGATTAAAATAATTGAGGATAACTTTCATTTCGAAAATTCAAAACAAAATCACTCAATTTTTTTAATAGATGTGTTTTCTTTTGTTTTTGGGTAAGGAAAAGCAAAAATCCGTCGTAAAAATACTAAATATTCGCCGTTTACCGCTGGATAAAAACAAAAATATAGTCGGTGAAATTTATACGAATAAAAACACCAACTATATTAATATATTGTAAATCGCAAAGAGATTATTTTTTCTTGTGTCTGTTTGCTCTTCTTCTTTTCTTTCTTTTGTGGGTCGCAACCTTATGTCTTTTTCTTTTCTTTCCGCTTGGCATAATTTAATTTTTTAGGTTTGTAACGTATATTTCTTTTGTTAATTGTTGAATTCGTATTATAAAGACTATTTTACTGCAACTTTCGTTTTTACTTTCTCTACAAAGGTTTTTGAAGGTTTGAAAGCCGGTATATTGTGTGCAGGAATTTCGATTGCTGTGTTCTTAGAAATGTTTCTTCCGGTCTTCGCAGCTCTAGTTTTGATGATGAATGATCCAAAACCTCTTAAATAAACATTGTCCCCATTGTACATTGATGTTCTGATCTCCTGCATAAAAGCTTCTATAACCTTCTGTGTTTCATTCTTTTCAGTCCCCAATTTATTTGATATGGTATTCACCAATTCTGCCTTTGTCATTCCTTTATTTATTTATATTTTTGGTGTGCAAATATAATAACTATTTTTGAAAACAAAAAAACAAAATGCTGATTTTCTTCACGTTGGTCGCAAGCTGCTCGGGTGGTATCACATCCACGGACGCGATTTGCCATTTCGAAAAACCAACGATCCATACAAAATCTGGATCTGTGAAATCATTTTTCAGCAAACCCGCATCGAACAGGGTTTAAATCACTACAACCGTTTCATCCAAAGATTTCCCGATGTGCAGACTTTAGCGCAAGCTTCCACCGATGAAGTGCTATTGTATTGGAAAGGTTTAGGTTACTATTCACGCGCTTTGAATTTACACCACGCGGCGCAGCAAATTTTAACCGCTTTTCAGGGCAATTTTCCCGAAAAATATGAAGATATTTTAAGCCTGAAAGGAGTGGGAAAGTACACCGCAGCCGCTATTTCCAGTATTTGTTTCGGTGAAAATATTCCGGCTGTAGATGGCAATTTTTACCGCGTTTTATCCCGGATTTTCGCCGATGATTTCGATGTTTCCAGCTCGAAAGCTTTTGATTATTTTTCGCAATTGGCTTTGCAAATGATGCCCGCAGGCGAAGCCGGCCATTTTAATGAAGCGATGATGGATCTCGGTTCCGCCATCTGCAAACCGAAAAATCCGCTCTGTGAAAGCTGTCCTTTAAATGATGACTGTCTCGCATTTCAGCTGGCGAAAGTTCAGGATTTTCCGGTGAAAACCAAAAAGACAAAAGCTACAGATTTGGAATTGAAATATTTCTTTGTCGAATTCGAAGGAACATTTTTAGTCCGCCAGAGAGCAGAAGATTTCATCTGGAAAAAACTGTATGAATTTCCGGAAAAAATCCCCGCTGAATGGGCAGAATTTCTCATTTCTCAGAAAACGGTTTTTCATAAGCTCACACATAAAAACCTGACAATCACTTTCGATCATATTCAACTTCCGTCTTTGCAGATTTTACAAAAATTTGCCGCTAAAGAAGGATATTTTTTAATTTCAGCTGAAGAAGCGCAGCAAAAATCTTTCCCGAAACCTTTACAGAATTTTTTAGAGGGGATATTTCAGCAAACCGAAATGGTTTAAATTTTCCCGAAATCACTCCATATATTGGTACTTTAAATTTAAAAGTAATTCGTATTTTTGCGCAATGTTTAAAAAACTCATTTTCACTTTTTTAGGATTCGTTTTGTTTTCCTGTGCGGAAGACCCAAAACCAAAACCTTCAGGTGAACTTCGGCTGGAATATCCGGAAGCTAAATACCAGACTTTCATCTCCCCGTGCAATTTTTCTTTCGATTATTCGACTTTTGCAACAGTGCGCGACGCGAAACAGCCGTGCTGGTATTACATAGAATATCCGGCGATGAAAGCCAAAGTTTTTGTGACCTATTTTCCCATAAAAAACGATTTCGACCGTCACGTGAAGGAATCCGAGAAAATGGTTTACGAACATACCATAAAAGCCAGCGCCATCGATACCAAATCTTTCAGCTATCCGGAACGTAAGGTGTACGGCAATTTTTATGAGCTGAAAGGTCCTACGGCGAGCAATCTGCAGTTTTTCGTGACAGATTCTACGCGTCATTACGTTACGGCAAATCTCTATTTCAATTCGCGGCCAAAACCAGATTCTCTGGCGCCGGCGGTAGATTATATTAAAAAAGACTTACTTCACTTGATCGATACTTTCGAGTGGAAATAAAATAGAATAAAAGAAATTATATGAAATTATTAGTTGTGGGCTCTGTTGCCTTCGATGCGATCGAAACTCCATTTGGGAAAACCGACAAAATTCTGGGCGGTGCCGCTACCTATATCAGTTTAACTTCCTCCATTTTAAATGTAGAATCCGGCATTGTTTCTGTAGTCGGTGGCGATTTTCCGCAAAAAGACCTTGATATGCTGACCGACCGCGGCATCAACATTGAAGGACTGGAAATTGTAAAAGACGGAAAAACCTTCTTTTGGAGCGGAAAATATCACAACGATTTGAATTCCCGCGACACTTTGGTTACCGAAGTTAACGTGCTGGAAAATTTCGAACCGAAAATTCCCGAATCGATGCAGGACGCAGAGATTTTACTTTTGGGAAATCTGCATCCCGGAGTGCAACTTTCAGTTTTGGAAAAAATGGAAGCGCGACCGAAATTGGTGATTTTAGACACCATGAATTTCTGGATGGATACCGCCTGGGATCTTTTGGTGAAAATCATCGGTAAAACCGACGTTATTACCATTAATGATGAAGAAGCGCGCCAGCTGACTGGAGAATATTCTCTGGTTAAAGCTGCGAAAAAAATCCACAAAATGGGACCGCAGTTTGTCATCATTAAAAAAGGAGAACACGGTGCTTTGCTTTTCGGTGACGACAAAATTTTCGCCATTCCGGCTTTGCCACTGGAAGAAGTTTTCGACCCGACCGGCGCGGGCGACACTTTCGCGGGCGGCTTTGCAGCTTATCTGGCGAAAAAAGAAAACTTCAGTTTTGAAACCATGAAATCTGCACTGATTGTTGGTTCTGCAATGGCGTCATTCGCGGTGGAAAAATTCGGGACGGACAGACTGCAGGAAGTTACGCAAAGTGAAATGACAACTAGAATCCAGGATTTTAAAGAATTAACCGCTTTTGAAGTTGAAGTTTAACCTTCCGCAACAATCTGCATCTTTAAAAGATAAATTTTACCTGCTAAAACAGCATTTTTTCTGTTTTAAATTTAATTAAGAAAGAATATATGAATAAATTTTTTGGCTTCGTTGCACTGTTTGGTCTTGCCAGCACGCTTTCTGCGCAATATATGATCATCGGGAACGACAGTATTTCGCTGAACCAATTTAAAACCGAATACAAATATGGCCTGGAAAATGCCGGAATTGAAAAAACCATCGCTTCTACCCAGAATTTCCATTTGTTCCAGCAGTTTGCAGCGGAGAAAAAAGCTGATACTTTGGCAAGTTTCCGGGAAAAAATGGCCGAAAAGGAGGCAGAATTACGCAGCAAATTTTTCTTTCCATCTCAGGTCATCGATCCGATTTTGAATGGTTATATCAAAGACAACCAAACCGAAAAGGAAGTCCAGGTTTTTATCTTAGAGAAAAAAGCTGGCGACACCAATAATTATCAGCAGGTTTACAACGATGTGAAAGCCGGAAAGCTGACGATGGAAGAGGCCATTACCAAATACACGCAGGGCAGTGGAAAAGCGCTTTACATCAAACCCGGAAGTCTGGACAATCTGATGTACAACGAGGTGAAAACCGCCCCGAACAATACGTACACGAAGTTTTTCGATACGCCGTCTTATGTTGGTTTTGCTAAAGTTCTGAACTCGCGGCCAAGTTTGGGTTATTTGGTTTTCGGCACGATTACTTTTCCAAAAAATGAAAATGCATCCGAATTGCAGCAAAAAATTTATGCGGATTTAAAAGCCGGAAAAAGTTTTCAGGAAGTCGCTAAATTATACGGTGCGAACGAAAATGAAAAGCAAAACGGCGGTGTAATCCTGGGTTCACCAACTTTACCTAATGAAGTTTACGAACTTTTCAAAGGTCAGAAAGCAGGTTATTATACGCCGGAACCGGTTTTGTACAACGACAATTATTACGTTTTCAATCTGTACAGCGTAGATCCTTATGTTTTAAATGAAAAGAATCGCGATTTTTTACTGCGCGAAATGAACAGTACGCTGTATGCGGAACTGGTGCAGGATAAAATGATTGAATACCTGAAAAGCGATGCGACATTTAAAGAATTTCCGGCCTTTCAGCAGGTAAAAAAATCGTATGCGAACTTTGCCGCAGCTAAAGATTCTGAAATTTTATACCAATATAAGGGGCAGAAAATCACAGTTGGAGATTTGCGCAAAATGCTTGGCGACAAAAAAGCGGAAGCTGCAAAACTTTCGCCCACCATGTGGTCTGAAGCTTTAACCAATGTAAATTCTCAGGATTTACTGCGTATTTACAGCCAGAATTTTACTGAAATAAAAGAAGTAAAAGCGCAGCTGGCTGAATTTAAAAAAGGATTGTATTCGGATTTTATTTTAACCAAATATCTTTCCGAAGAAATCGCGAAACACCCGGAATGGCTCACCGAATATTACAACCAGAACAAGAGCAAATTTATGTGGGGCGAAAGGGCAGACGGCCGCGTGGCCATTGTTGCCGATCCGAAGTTGGTTAAAGAAATTTCGAAAGAGATTAAAACCTTAAAAGGCTGGGAAGCCTTAAAAACCAAATATGCCGGAAAACTGAACGATCAGAAGCAGGTTTTGGTGGCTTTCGAAACGGGTGAAATGTCAAAAGAAGCCGAAGTTTTCACGAAATATAAAGTGCCGTTTAAAACCGGAGTTTTTAAAGCTGAAGTTGGCGTAAGAACTTTGGTCATTGCAATTGATAAAATTTTGGCGCCGGAGCAAATGTCTCAGCAGGACGCCATTGAAGAAATAAAAGATGCGGTGAACGAGCAGAAGATGAATGAGATTATTGCAACGCAGAAAGCGAAGACGAAAATCACCGTTCAGCCCGAATTTATGAAGGATTTGGAGAAGAACTTTAAGAAATAATTATAATAAAAAATGCAGATTATTTCGATTAGAATGATAATTTTGCAAGTCCCTAAAAATTAGATATGAACAAGAACATTAAAAATATTTTTCTACTCACCGTACTGATGGTGTTTTTCGGCATCACAATCCAGGCGCAATCTACGTTGAAAGCGGGTGATTTGGTCGACGGAATCGCTGTGGTGGTTGGTGACGAAATTATTTTGGAATCTGATATCGCAGAGCAGGCGAACTATGCAAAACTGCAGGGTGGCGCGGTGCCGAATCGCTGCGATTTCGTGGAAAGTATTGTAAACAACAAACTTTTGATCTACGAAGCAAAACGCGATACCTTGATTGAAAACCGTTCTGCAATGCTGAAAGAAAATGCGAACCAGAAATACAACCAGATTTTAGGGCAGTTTCCGGACGAAAAAACAATGTTGGCGCAATATAAATTCCGTACCTCGTACGAGATGAAAAATGCCATCGAAAAAATTGATACTGACAATTATTACGGACAGAGCAAATTTGCGAGAATTACCGAAAAAGCCGACGTTACTCCAAATGAGGTAACCGACTTCTACAACACGTTCAAATTTCAGCTGCCGGCGGTAAAAGATGAGGTTTCGCTTTCGCAAATCACCATGTATCCGAAACTTACGACTGCTCATAAAGATGAAATCATCGGAAAGCTGAATAAAATCAAACAGGACATTCTTGCAGGTGAATCTTTTGAAAGTCAGGCAAGAATTTATTCCGATGATCCGGGCTCTGCTTCGAAAGGTGGTTTGTACACCAATATTTCGAAAGGGAAAATGGTAAAACAGTTTGAAGCTGCAGCGCTGAATTTGGCGGAAGGTGAAATTTCCGAGCCTGTAGAATCAGATTTTGGGTATCACCTGATTCAGCTTGTGAAAAAAAGCGGTAAAAATTACGACGCGCGCCACATTCTTTTGAAAGCCGAACCAAACGAGGAAGAAATCGCGGCAGCGAAAAAAGAGCTGGACAGCATCCGAACTTTAATTATAGAAGGGAAATTAAGCTTTAAAGACGCGGCGTTCCGTTTTTCTGATGACAAGCAAACGAAATTTAATGCAGGAATCATGACCTCGCCGGAAGACGGATCTGATAAAATTGAAAAATTGAATCTGCCACCGACCATTTCTTACCAGATTGCAGGTTTGAACAAAGGTGACATCACCGATGTTTTCCAGGACACTGCAGCGCAGGAGCGCAAGACCGTCAGCATTGTAAAAGTGGATGACGTGATCGCAGCGCACCAGCTGGATATCGCCACGGATTACGACCGGATTAAGCAAATGGCGCTGAATAAAAAGAAAAACGAGATGGTAGAAAAATGGGTGAAAGAAAAACTGCCGAGCATTTTTATTTCCATCAACGACCGATATAAAGACTGCACTTTTAAAACCGACATCCGGAAGCAAAACGCTCCGAATTAAAAATAAATCTCTGCCTTTGGTGGAGATTTTTTTGTTGTTAATACATTGTTTTTTTCGGTTTTGAAGTGGGAGGTGCGCGAGCGAAGCGAGCGTCGAAAAGACTAGTTGTAGCGTAGTTCTTGTAAAATTCTGTAGGCAAATCGTTTTAAAAAAATATGCTGCTAAATGAGCATTTTTTTACGTTTTTTGATTTAGAAAAAATATGGAGTTAAACACATGTTTTTTTTGCTTTTAGATTTTGAAAAAAATTGCCATTTGAAGCGGTAATTTTTAATAATGAAGTTAGGAGGCTTATTTTGGATCATACTTCTTCTTGAACTTTGTTTTTTCGCCGCTAAAAAGCCCTTTTTTTCTTTTTTTGCATTTTTCAAAAATTGCCTCTTTTAGCGGCTAATTTTTTTGCGTTGCCGGTGAAAAGATGACCAACCTTTCTCTAGCCCTGATCGCAGTGGAAATCCCGGAATGAGGCGCGAGCCGCGGCAGCGGCGAGTGCCGAAATGAGGAATTGTAACGTAGAGCAGGTCGAAATCTTCAAAGGATGCAAAACCGTGATTAGCTCCTAAAAAAAATTCGGTCCTAAAACAGCCTTTTTTTAAAGTTGATCCAAAGGCGACTGTACTTTTGCCACGCTACGGTTACTGACCTGCGTATAGCTTAGCGTCGTCTTAATGTCGTTGTGGCCGAGGAGTTTCTGAATCAGCGAGATGTCAGTGCCGTATTCCAGCAGGTGCGTGGCGTAGGAATGGCGCAAACTGTGGATGCCGACAGTTTTTCTTATCCGCGCTTTATTCATGGCATTTTTGAAAACTGCCTGTGCGCTCCGCACCGAGTATTGTCCGCCGCCATGGCCCTCGAACAAATATATTTCGGGTTTAAAAGCGCGGTAATAAAGCCTCAAATCATCCAGCACAGTTTGTGGCAAGTTCACATAGCGGTCTTTTTTTCCTTTCGCCGCAGCGATAAGCACTTTCATGCTGTGGGAATCAACATGTGCAATTTTGAGGTTTACGATTTCGCTCACGCGCAATCCCATGCCGTAGCAGAGTTGTAAAATCAGTTTATGCTTTGGGTTTTCTGTGACGTGCAGAATTTTTTTTATTTCGGAGGTGTTGAGTGCTTTAGGAAGCAAGTGAGGCTTTTTCGGGCGCGGAATATCGAAAAATATTTTTTCCTGGTGCAGCACTTTTTCGAAATAGAATTTCACCGCGTTCATGCGGCTATGAATTTGGTTTTCAGAGAGGTGCAACTCTTTGTGACAATAAAGGAAATAGCTTTGAAGTTTTTCTTTGGAAAGGTCTTTTATGGGAAAAGATTTCAGCACATAAAGAAGTTGCGCGAATTCCAACGAGTAGACACGCAGGGTGTTGTAGCTGAAACCTTTGAGCACGAGCTGGTCCTGGTATTTTTGAAATTCAGCAAGATTAACAGGATGAATTTTTTGAAGCACTTCTTTGCCCACCATTTTTGGCGGCAGGCCGAAAAGTTCCCGGTTCGCGGTGTTATCAGGAACATGCCAGGATTTTTGGGTTTGCGACCATTGGCATTTTGTCGTGCTTTTAAGCATTCGGACCATATCAATGTCGTTATAAAATTGGAGGAAGATGACATTTTTATTGCGATGAGAACCTTCGCGTGGAGTAAAATATTTTTTATCGAAAACGAGTGGGAGCGTTGCCATAATTAGGTTGCGTATTTAAAATAGTTGGAGATGCGCATTTTACATAACTGCAAACTTAGAATAAAAAGAAACCGCTGTATACGTGATTTTCACCCTAATTATTAATTTTTGTGGAATGGAAAAGTTGCGTATATTTGAGAGTTATCTGCAATTTTTATCTCAAAAATGTGGTTTTAAACGGAAAATTTAATTGAATTTTAAGGGTAAAAATGTTCGGAGTGAAAGCAAAATAAGAATGATTTCGCTGGCAAACTTACAAAGAGGACTTTGTCTGAAAGTTTCACTTTCAAAGCGAATACTCGCTGTTAAGTTTGGCTAAGTTACCCGAAAATTTTCAGAAAGGCAATGATTAGGCAAATTTTGGGTGATTTCACTCAGAACATTTTTGACCTTTTTTATTTTCCGTTTTCATTTTTAAACCTCGCAAAGCTGTATTTTGCAAAATATTAAAATGAATTAAAACCTACATTTTCGGAATCAAAACTGGAAATTTTTTGTAGATTAGGAGAGTGAATAAAAAACAAAAAATCAGATAACAAGGCATTGCCAAAAGATCGGCTCCAGGGCTTAGGCCTGAGCTATTTGCCGATCCTTCGGCAATGCCCCGACGTTATACGACATTTTAAAAAAAACGCCTCAAACAAATGAAATCTAATAATAACATTTCCATAAATGAAAATTATGGAAACCAAACGATGGAATTTACTT
>NZ_FORQ01000006.1 GCF_900114045.1 Kaistella treverensis | reverse complement strand
AAAAAACTGGCGGCGACCTACTCTCCCGCTTTCGCAGTACCATCGGCGCTAGAGGGCTTAACTTCTGTGTTCGGAATGGGAACAGGTGAGCCCCTCTGCTAAAACCACCCTAAAATTGGTATTAGCTTTTGGCTGTAGGCCATAAGCATAAAGCTTATAGCTCAAAGCGTAATGCTTATAAAAAATCGATAAAAACGTTCACAAAGAGACAACCGTAGTTGCACTGTCGAGTGCCATAATTAGGCAATAAATCTACGGGTAATTAGTACTACTCGGCTATGACATTGCTGCCTTTACACCTATAGCCTATCAACGTTGTCATCTCCAACGACCCTTAAAAGATGTCTCATCTTGAGGCAGGTTTCGCACTTATATGCTTTCAGTGCTTATCCTTTCCAAACGTAGCTACTCAGCGGTGCTCCTGGCGGAACAACTGATACACCAGAGGTTTGTTCAAATCGGTCCTCTCGTACTAGATTCAAGCCCTCTCAAACATCTAACGCCCGCAATAGATAGAGACCGAACTGTCTCACGACGTTCTGAACCCAGCTCGCGTGCCACTTTAATGGGCGAACAGCCCAACCCTTGGGACCTTCTCCAGCCCCAGGATGTGACGAGCCGACATCGAGGTGCCGAACCTCCCCGTCGATATGAGCTCTTGGGGGAGACTAGCCTGTTATCCCCGGAGTACCTTTTATCCTATGAGCGATGGCCCTTCCATACGGAACCACCGGATCACTATGTCCTGCTTTCGCACCTGATCGACTTGTAGGTCTCACAGTCAAGCACCCTTATGCCATTACACTCTACGCACGGTTACCAAGCGTGCTGAGGGTACCTTTGAAAGCCTCCGTTACTCTTTTGGAGGCGACCACCCCAGTCAAACTACCCACCACGCAGTGTCCTTCCGTTAAGAAGTTAGGCTCCAAATAAACAAAGGGTGGTATTTCAACGTTGACTCCACCGACACTAGCGTGCCAGCTTCAAAGTCTCCCACCTATCCTACACATTGTTTATTCAAAGTCAATACGAAGTTATAGTAAAGGTTCACAGGGTCTTTTCGTCCCATTGCGGGTACTCGGCATCTTCACCGAGACTACAATTTCACAGAGCTCATGGTTGAGACAGTGCCCAGATCGTTACACCATTCGTGCAGGTCGGAACTTACCCGACAAGGAATTTCGCTACCTTAGGACCGTTATAGTTACGGCCGCCGTTTACTGGGGCTTCAGTTAATTGCTTCGCTTGCGCTAACAACCTTCCTTAACCTTCCAGCACCGGGCAGGTGTCAGACCCTATACAGCATCTTTCGATTTAGCAGAGTCCTGTGTTTTTGATAAACAGTCGCCTGGGCCTCTTTACTGAGGCCAGCATTGCTGCTGGCGTCCCTTCTTCCGAAGTTACGAGACTATTTTGCCTAGTTCCTTAACCATGATTCACTCTAGCACCTTAGGATTCTCTCCTCGACTACCTGTGTCGGTTTTGGTACGGGTTGCTTCACTTCGGCTTTTCTTGGAAGCACTTTCCCTACAACAACTTCGCCCGAAGGCTAGGTCTTGACTATTCCGTCAGTCTTCAGTAAGTACGGCACTCCGTCCCCTTTTTAGTGTGAGCAAGTATGGGAATATTAACCCATTGTCCATCCACTTCCCCTTTCGGGTTCGCGTTAGGTCCCGACTAACCCTCAGCTGATTAGCATGGCTGAGGAAACCTTAGTCTTTCGGTGAGCGGGTTTCTCGCCCGCTTTATCGTTACTTATGCCTACATTTTCTTTTCTGTCCGCTCCACAAGGCCTCACGACCCTGCTTCTGTGCAAACAGAATGCTCCCCTACCAGATATAACTCAAAAGTTATAAATCCATAGCTTCGGTACTATACTTATGCCCGATTATTATCCATGCCGAACCGCTCGACTAGTGAGCTGTTACGCACTCTTTAAATGAATGGCTGCTTCCAAGCCAACATCCTAGCTGTCAATGCAGTTCAACCGCGTTATTTCAACTTAGTATAGATTTGGGGACCTTAGCTGTTGGTCCGGGTTCTTTCCCTCTCGGACATGGACCTTAGCACCCATGCCCTCACTGCTGCAGAACATTTATTAGCATTCGGAGTTTGTCAGGAATTGGTAGGCGATGAAACCCCCGCATCCAATCAGTAGCTCTACCTCTAATAAACTATATTGCAACGCTGCACCTAAATGCATTTCGGGGAGTACGAGCTATCTCCCAGTTTGATT
This sequence comes from Kaistella treverensis, assembly GCF_900114045.1. Lineage (GTDB taxonomy): Bacteria > Bacteroidota > Bacteroidia > Flavobacteriales > Weeksellaceae > Kaistella > Kaistella treverensis. The sequence goes on along the minus strand of NZ_FORQ01000006.1, from coordinate 3,468 downwards.
GGCCTTTCACCCCTACCCACAAGTCATCCGAAGACTTTTCAACGTCAACCGGTTCGGTCCTCCACTTTGTGTTACCAAAGCTTCAACCTGCCCATGGGTAGATCACAAGGTTTCGCGTCTAATCCTACTAACTAAGCGCCCTATTCAGACTCGCTTTCGCTCCGCCTCCGTACCTGAAGTACTTAAGCTCGCTAGTAAAATTAACTCGTAGGCTCATTATGCAAAAGGCACGCCGTCACCCAACTTGTGGGCTCCGACCGCTTGTAGGCGTACGGTTTCAGGTTCTCTTTCACCCTTCTATTCGAAGTGCTTTTCACCTTTCCTTCACAGTACTTGTTCACTATCGGTCTTTCAGGAGTATTTAGCCTTGGAGGATGGTCCCCCCATATTCAGACAGGATTTCACGTGTCCCGCCCTACTCATTTATCATCCAAATATGCCTTTCAATTACGGGGCTATCACCCTCTATGGCTGTTCTTTCCAGAACATTCTTCTAAACATATAAAGACTTTTGGGCTAATCCGCTTTCGCTCGCCACTACTTACGGAATCTCTTCGATTTCTTTTCCTCCGGGTACTTAGATGTTTCAGTTCTCCGGGTTTGCTCTCTAATAAATTAGAGTGACTGATCTTCAACCAGCCGGGTTGCCCCATTCGGACATCTGCGGATCAATTCGTGTGTGCCGATCCCCGCAGCTTTTCGCAGCTTACCACGTCCTTCTTCGCCTCTGAAAGCCTAGGCATCCGCCATACGCCCTTAACGATTTCTTTCCTAATAATATATTAGTTCAGTTTTTTTTGTCTAACACGACCGTGTTAAACTAGTTTTATTTAAACTCGGCACTCGAAAGTGCTCGGTTTTCTCTTTGTGATGTTCTTATCGTTAATGTCAATGATCATATATCTTACTACTTCCTTAGTAAACAGAAATTGTTTTTGGCTCTTTCCGTCACTTTGAAACTAAAGTTGTAATACGTGAATAATATAGGTCTCGATCCTATCAAATAACCCGATTACTCAGTTTATTTCGCCTCCTAGCGGCATAATTCTTAAATCTGTAAGTAAATATCTTCTGTTCTTGTTACTTTTTACTGTAACCTGGTGGAGAATAAGGGAGTCGAACCCTTGACCTCCTGCGTGCAAGGCAGGCGCTCTAGCCAACTGAGCTAATTCCCCTCTAGTTGCTGTATGCTTTAAGCCATAAGCCATAAGCTTTATGCTTACTGCCTAAGGCATATTGCCTACCGCTTCAATTAGTAGTCTCGGGCAGGCTCGAACTGCCGACCTCTACATTATCAGTGTAGCGCTCTAACCAGCTGAGCTACGAGACTCTCTCTAATTAATAATTATTAATTAATAACCGTTAATTATCTCTCCTCCCTAATACTAATTTCTAGTGGGTATATTTTATAAATAGCAACCAAATAAAGAAAAACTAAAGCATAACTTCGAGCAAGTGCTCTGGTACTAAAGTACCGTTTTGTTTGTTTATACTCCCCTAACGAAGAGTCTCAAAAATGAGATGTTCCAGCCGCACCTTCCGGTACGGCTACCTTGTTACGACTTAGCCCTAGTTACCTGTTTTACCCTAGGCAGCTCCTTTTACGGTCACCGACTTCAGGTACCCCAGACTTCCATGGCTTGACGGGCGGTGTGTACAAGGCCCGGGAACGTATTCACCGCGCCATGGCTGATGCGCGATTACTAGCGATTCCAGCTTCATAGAGTCGAGTTGCAGACTCCAATCCGAACTGAGACCGGCTTTCGAGATTTGCATCCTATCGCTAGGTAGCTGCCCTCTGTACCGGCCATTGTATTACGTGTGTGGCCCAAGACGTAAGGGCCGTGATGATTTGACGTCATCCCCACCTTCCTCTCTACTTGCGTAGGCAGTCTCACTAGAGTCCTCAACTGAATGTTAGCAACTAGTGACAGGGGTTGCGCTCGTTGCAGGACTTAACCTAACACCTCACGGCACGAGCTGACGACAACCATGCAGCACCTTGGAAAATGTCCGAAGAAGGGTCTATTTCTAAACCTGTCATTTCCCATTTAAGTCTTGGTAAGGTTCCTCGCGTATCATCGAATTAAACCACATAATCCACCGCTTGTGCGGGCCCCCGTCAATTCCTTTGAGTTTCATCCTTGCGGACGTACTCCCCAGGTGGCTAACTTATCACTTTCGCTTGGTCTCTGAAGCTTGCGCCCCAAAAACGAGTTAGCATCGTTTACGGCGTGGACTACCAGGGTATCTAATCCTGTTCGCTCCCCACGCTTTCGTCCCTCAGCGTCAGTTAAATCTTAGTGACCTGCCTTCGCAATTGGTGTTCTAAGTAATATCTATGCATTTCACCGCTACACTACTTATTCCAGCCACTTCAAATTTACTCAAGACCGACAGTATCAACGGCAGTTTCATAGTTAAGCTATGAGATTTCACCACTGACTTATCGGTCCGCCTACGGACCCTTTAAACCCAATAAATCCGGATAACGCTTGCACCCTCCGTATTACCGCGGCTGCTGGCACGGAGTTAGCCGGTGCTTATTCGTATAGTACCTTCAGCTACTCTCACGAGAGTAGGTTTATTCCTATACAAAAGAAGTTTACAATCCATAGGACCGTCATCCTTCACGCGGGATGGCTGGATCAGGCTCTCACCCATTGTCCAATATTCCTCACTGCTGCCTCCCGTAGGAGTCTGGTCCGTGTCTCAGTACCAGTGTGGGGGATCTCCCTCTCAGGACCCCTAAAGATCATTGACTTGGTGAGCCGTTACCTCACCAACTATCTAATCTTGCGCGTGCCCATCTCTATCCACCGGAGTTTTCAATATTAAATGATGCCATTCAATATATTATGGGGTATTAATCTTCCTTTCGAAAGGCTATTCCCCTGATAAAGGTAGGTTGCACACGTGTTACGCACCCGTACGCCGCTCTCAAAGTCCCGAAGGACTTCTACCGCTCGGCTTGCATGTGTTAGGCCTCCCGCTAGCGTTCATCCTGAGCCAGGATCAAACTCTCCATTGTATGTTTGTCTGACTCACTCAAAGTTATTGACGCTTTATGTTTTTCCTTACTTTTTTGGTTGTTATTTGTATGTCAATGATCTCTCTTCTTTTCGCTTTATTTCCAGTCACCTCTTCTGTCGTTGTGCGTCTGAATTGCGAGTGCAAAAGTATAAAGTTTATTTTAAATGACCAAATCTTTTTGAATAAAATTTAAAAGTTTTTTTTAACCCCTAATTTCAATTCCTAAAATTCAATCCCGCTCCAACTTCGCTCCCCATCTCTCTCGATTTGGGACTGCAAAGATAAGAACGTTTTTTTAATCTGCAAGCTTTTTTTTAAATAAAATAAAAAAACTTTTCGTCTCTCCATCTACTCTCAATTAACCTGTCTCTCTACTTCGCTACTCTGTTTTAGAGTGGTGCAAATATACAGACACCTCACATACCATGCAACCCT
>NZ_FORQ01000007.1 GCF_900114045.1 Kaistella treverensis | reverse complement strand
CACTCAAGCCCATAACCCTGTAAAGTCTTTCCACACGCTTTTTGTTGATGGCATAGCCCATGTCCTTTTGGAGCCAGTTCGTCATTCTGGGAACGACTTTCCAGGGACGGTTCAGGAACTCCTCATCGATCAGACGCATCAGATTTAGGACATTACTACAAAGAATTGTAAATGATTGAATTTCCACTATGAGGATAATTCTTCTAGGTGACAAAAGACTTTCCAGAAAATTGAGGTGCGTATTTTAAATAGTTAGACCTGCGCAATATGTATAGTTTTAAAATTAAATTAAAACAAACCACGTGCTGACGGGGATTTCAACCTAAATAAAAAAAACTTATGGAAAGGAAAAGTTGCGTATATTTGAGAGTTAGCAGAAAGTGTATGAACAATATCTCGTTTCAAAATCAAATAGATGAAATAATCAAGGAAAATTTTCCTCACTTAAAACAATTAAAAAATCTTCTTCAACCAACTTTGATTTTTAACTTAGGAGAAAAAATTGAAACTGAAAATACCAAACTAAATGAATTAAATTTTCTTGGAAAAATTAATTTTTCGGAAATAAAAGAAATTTGGGAAGAAAAAATACCAAATGGAGATTTGCTCTTCTATCTAAAGAAATCAATTGATCATTATCCTATAACTAAAAATGATTATAAAGTAATATTTCACAAAAATGGGAACACTGAATCCTCGAGAATTGTAGAATTTAATATTGACATTTCAAAAAGCTATACAATTCCTTCATATCAAGAAAATATTATATTAGATTCTAATATTAATGAGCAATATCGTGAAGAATTAGAAGAAATAATTACTGAAACAAATAGTCAAATCAATAATTACGAATATGATTTCGCACACCAAATCTTTGGAAATCCACAAGCAATACAAGGAACTGTAAAATTTCATTGGGCATTAAATTATCTTGGATTTCCTTTAAAAAGTGATTACTCGGAATTTGAATTGAATAAAATCAAGCAAGAAGAAGAAAATCTAATTCTTTTGTTACAACTAAATTTATCTGATGCTAAAATAGAATTTGAGGTTTTTGGTGACAGTGTGTTATATTTTGGAATACATAAAACTGATTTTGATAACGAGAATTTTGAAAATATAATCTTGGAAGTACAAAACACTTAAAATAACACCTTCTGCTAACAGTGTATTGGCAAAATGCGGGAGGAAGGTCAAAGTTGAAAGTTTTGAAATACTTATCAGCCGCTGCTTTTTCGTATTGATTTTTTTCTTAATTTAACAATCCGAAAAAAGCATCGGCTTCGTTCGGTCGAAATTGAACCTTTCGTTCTATTTAGCCCGCACTTCGCCAATACTTTTTCCGTTACCAGCAATTTTAAAAGTATTAGCACTGATATTATGAAGTATATAAAATTTGTTTTTGTTTTTCTATTAATGAGTTGCAATGCATATATAGTTGAATATGATAAAAATAAAGAGCCCCTTCTTGGCAAAAATATGCAGTATAATATTGTTGAAAGACCAAGTGTTGAAAACTTAAAAAAAATTGACACTGCTGCTTATTATGTCCAAATATTTGAAGGTAGATATTATAATGAAGGTGAGATTAGTAACCCAATTGCTTTAAAATTTCATAATGATGGCTATTTTAAAAGATCTTCCGTTAAAAATTACAACAGATTTTCTTACAGAACGAAAGAAATGATTTGGTATGGTGGTAAATATAAAATTTACGGTGACAATATTGAACTAGAAGAATTTGCTCCTTCAACTGGTAGCAAAACTAAAATCTTTACAAGACTAATTAAAAAAGGTCGAATTGACGGAGATAAAGTAATTTTTGAAGATAAAAATAACAATACATTAGTTTCAGTATATCAGAAAAAACAGAAAATTGAATAAAAAACTGCTGGTAACACGGCATTTCTACAAGCGGGTATGAAGTTTTCATCGAAGAGTTTGCGATTAATTCAATTTTTAGCAAGTAGAAAGTTTTCGTATTTTTAGCCCGCTTGCAGAAATACCCAAACGTTATGCGACATTTTATTAAAACTCCGATCAATAATGAAACTTATCATTAACTCACTTTTATTAATTTTATTATCAAGTTGCTGTGAAACTAAAAAGGAGAAAAACAATCTGATAATTTCTAAAAATAATTTCAGCGTTTCGGGATTTGATAAGAAATTAGATAGTTTAAAAAATAATAATTCTAAAATTGGGCTTGAAACGGTATCCGAAATCAACTATAACGAAAACTATTTAAATGGAGCACTGCATTTTCTTATTATTGACGAAAATAATGCTTACTACGTTATAACGCCTAAAAAATCCTTTGTTTTCATTTATGGAAATGAAAACAAATTTTCTAAGAAAGATTCGCTAAATTATATTGAAAAAAGTAAAGAAATAATTAATAATATTACGCAGATAAAAACTTCTGAAATAACACAAATTCTAAAACAAAATCGACATGCAATCTTAAATACGGAAAACAGAATTCCCTTAAATATTTCTTTTGCTCTAAAAAACGATAGTCTTCGAGGTTCCCAAATGCATGATATAATAAGTTATATGGAAAATAATGGAATGAAATCTTACACGATACGAAGAATGAATCAATATGAAACTAAGAAAACAGAATAATAAAAACGCCGCATAACATCGTATTGGCAATAGTGCGGAGTAATCGCAAGTTTAACCATTTTGGTATTCCGAAGACTATTTATAATAGAAAAAGAAGGTCTTTTTAGCCCCACCATCGCCAATACGCAAACCGTTATGCGACATTTTATGAAAATCGTAAACCCAACAATTTTTTTAGTTTTTTTATTGATTCTTTCGAGTTGTTCAAAATTTGAAAAAAAACAAAATGAACAAAAGAAAATTCTGTTAACTGCAACTCAGAATTTTAATGATGTTGACGAAATTAAACGAACTTTTACCATTTATTCAGATAGCACTTATTTATTTACAGAAAGTTTAAAAGAAACAAATCATAGTAAAATTGAAACTTTTAAAGGAGCTATCAAAATAACTCGAGATTCTATCAAATTTGATCCATTTGAATTTGATTTTAATGAAGCGAAAACAGCAGTTTTGAAAAATGGATTTATTGAGTTTGTGGATGGAGAAAATCCAGACAGAATGAAAATTGAAAAGACATCTTTAAATATTAAAAACAGACTTGACATAAATAAGTTCCCAAACTATTCTGTTTTTACATTTTATAAAAAATTCAACAATCAAGAATGGCAAAAAGAGTATTCAAATTATGATTTAAACAATCAAGAATTATTTAAAATAGATGAAATTTTTCGAAATGAATTTTCGAAAAATGAAGAATTAAGAAATTTCAACGACTATCTAAAACAAATTGTTGCTATTAAAAATGGTAAAAATGAAATTATCATACAGGCACATTTCTTTTGCAAACAATCAATTCTATTAGAAAGTTATCAATATTATGAAACAAGTATGCATGATGGAGGAAATTGCAATGTTTATTTGGAACTAAATCTAAAGACTGGAAAATTTAATTTTATAAATATTGCTGGAATGGCATAAAAAAACGTCGCATAACAAAGTATTTCTATTAGCGGGGTTGAAGTTTACATCATAAAGATTTTCGCTAATTGTTCTTTTTGTTATATTTACAAAAACCAGTTATAATAATCCCCGCCAACAGAAATACCCAACCGTTGTGCGTAATATTTAAAACACTTACCGATGATAAAAACATTTTTTGGATTATTAATTTTTACGTTGATTTCTTGTCAAATGGTTGGAAAAGAACATGGAGTTAATTTTTCTATTGAAAACAAATCTGACCATCCTATTGAGAACGTTAGATTCACAACGTCTGAACATCTACATGAATTGAAATTTGAAATAATAAATCCGAATGAAGAAGTTTCTGACTTTCTGAATATGGAGGAGAATAGAAATGACGGAAGTTATGTAATTGAGTTCACTCGCAGAGGAGAAAATAAAGTAACAAAAGGTTTTGGATACTACACCAACGGAGGAGCTCTAGAAAAATGGGCGAAATTTCAAATAAAAAATGATACAGTAATTTCGGAATTTGGAGGTATAAGATATTAAAAATACTACGCACAACAAGGTATTTCTATTAGCGGGGTTGACGTTTACATCATGAAGATTTTCGCTAATTGTTCTTTTTGTTATATTTATAAAAACCATTTATAATAAGTCCCGCCAACAGAAATACCCAACCGTTGTGTGGCATTTGAAAAATGAAAATCATAGAAAAATATTTATCCCCAAAAGATTTAAATTTCATTCCGAGTTTACTTGGACAGAATGTATAT
>NZ_FORQ01000008.1 GCF_900114045.1 Kaistella treverensis | reverse complement strand
CAAATCGAATTTGGATATCCACTTTTAATTCCATTTATTATCTTGATTTTCATAAACTCAACAAAACAAAATAATAAATTTGAACTTTCTTTTAAATAAACAGAAACCTGAAAAGCACTACAGATAACAAGGTATTTCTACAAGCGGGTATGAAGTTTTCATCGAAGATTTTAGCGATGAAGTAAGATTTTAGCAAGTAGAAAGTTTTCGTATTTTTAGCCCGCCTGCAGAAATACCGTTCGTTATATGATATGCTTTCCAAAATTGCGAAAATGAACAAAATCTCCATATTATTATTTTCACTCTTTATTTCAAGTTTCACTTTTGCTCAATCAGCAGAAGAACTAAATCTAAAATCTAAAGAATTAATCCAAGAACGAAAGTTTGAAGAAGCACTTCCTATATTAAAAAAATCCGCTGAATTGGGTAATCCAGAAGCCCAATATAATTATGCTATCTTTTTACAAGAAGGAATTGGAATTCAAAAAAATGAACAAGAAGCTATTAAATGGTATTCAAAATCTTCTGATAACGGATTTAATGACGGACATTATGCTATGATGATGGCATATGGAAATGGTCAAGGAATTGAACAAAACTCTGAAAAAGCTTTTGAATACGCACTGAAATGCGCAAACAATAATGACGCAACCTGTATGTGGAATGTTGTGAATTGTTATCTAACTGGAAACGGAGTAAAAGTGGATATTTCGAAATTTAAAGAATGGATTATTAGATTAGCAAAACTTCCAAATCCTGAAAATCTTTCGCAAAGTGGAAATATTACCTCTGCGAGATTGGAAATTGCCAACTTTTATAAAAAAGGCGAATATTTCGAAAAAGATATTTATCAAAGTTATTTATGGTATTTAATTTACAATGAATTTAAAGTTGACTTTAGTATATTAAAACAAGAAGAAGTTATTAAAGAAATAAAGGAACTTGAAAAAAGTCTAACGAAATCTCAAATCGAAAATGCTCCAAAAGACGCTGAAAACCTTTTAGGAAGAAAACTTATTAATCTAGGTGAACTTTATAAAAACTCACTGTAAAACAAGCACATCATATAACAAAGGCTTGGCGAAATGCGGGGTTAAGTGCTAAGTTGAACTTTCGTGCATATTAAGTCGCCAAAAGCCAATTTTATTGGCTTTTTGTTTAAATTAGCAAATAGAAATTGGCTTTGGCTTAGTCCAGTCTGAATTGAACTTCCGCTCAATTCAAGCCCGCACTATCGCCAAGCCTCGAAACGTTAGCGGTCAGGCTGAAACGACCGTCCCTAAACAAAAACGAACAAACAGAATTTATGGACTTCAACAACGTTGACGAAATAAAAAAGTCAGGATTTATTGGCTTCAAAAAAATGAGCGAACTTTTTGTTGATAGTTCATCTATTCCGAAAATCAAAGGCGTTTATCTTGTTTTAAATCCAAACTTCAAAAAAGCAGAATATTTACAAATTGGAACAGGTGGACATTTTAAAGGTAAAAATCCAAATGTTTTGATTGACGAACTAAAATCAAATTGGGTTGAAAACTCTCTTGTTGTTTATATCGGAAAAGCAGGAAGCGAAACAAGCAAAGCAACTCTTAACTCTCGACTAAAACAATATTTTGGTTTTGGTCAAGGGAAAAATATTGGACATTGGGGCGGAAGATTAATTTGGCAATTAAAAAATAGCAGTGATTTAATTGTTTGTTGGAAGCCATTGTTAAATGACGACCCAAGAACCACTGAAAATACATTAATCAAAAAATTTGTTTCAGAATTTTCTAAACGACCTTTTGCAAATCTTGCTGACTAATGAACCCAAGACAATTTGAAGAATTTGTTTGTGAACATTTTCGCCAACAAGGATATAAAGCAGAACTTACTACTTACAGCAACGATTATGGAATTGACGGCTTCGCTATTAAGGGAAAGCAGAAAATTGCAATACAATCAAAAATGTACGGACACACAACAAGGAAAATTAACCGACAAATGGTAATGGAACTTCACGGTGCTAAAGATTTTTTTGATTGCACAAAAGCAGTTATTGCAACAGACGGAATTTTTCTTCAAGACGCATTGGTTGTTGCTGAAAAATTGAAAATCGAAATTCTGTATTTAAACGAAATCAAGAAAAATACTTCTACAAGTATAACGACAACAAAAAACAAGAACAATAAAACATTTGAGCAAATTTGGGAAGACTACATAATTCCACTTCAGGGCAAAACATTGATAAGAAAAAATGGAGAAACAAATCAAATAATTAAAGCAGATTGGAGCGGGATAGAACGAAAAACTTCAAATGGGAATAATGGAAAAATTAAAATAGAGATATTTAAGCAAGCTGTGAATAGACTTTTGACAGATGGTTCAATAACTCGTGACTACATTAATCAAAACTATGTCGGACGAGCATCTTCGGGAATAATTTTAGTATTATCACAAGTACCATTTTTCAAATTGACTGAAAAACCAACCGGATTGAAATATGAAAAGTAGTAACCACAAAAGCCCGAACCGCTAACAAGGGTTTTGCAATAGTGGGGCGAAACTGCAAAGTTCAACGGTAGTTCTTCGATTGAACTTTTGTACAAAATTGAAGATTTGTACTTCGATTGCCCCACCATCGCAAAGTCCCAAAACGTTGTGTGGCATTTGAAAAATGAAAATCATAGAAAAATATTTATCCCCAAAAGATTTAAATTTCATTCCGAGTTTACTTGGACAGAATGTATAT
>NZ_FORQ01000009.1 GCF_900114045.1 Kaistella treverensis | reverse complement strand
TACGACATTTTAAAAAAAACGCCTCAAACAAATGAAATCTAATAATAACATTTCCATAAATGAAAATTATGGAAACCAAACGATGGAATTTACTTTTTCAAATAAAAGACTATATCAGAATCTAGTTTTCGGAATTTTATGGTTAGGAATCGGAATTAGTTATTTTTTTGAGCAAGATGCCAAATGGAAATACAAACCTTATTTTATCCTCGCTGTGGGAGTTTTATATATTATTTTATTTGTATATGAGTTCAAAAGTAAATATTTTAAAATCACAAGTGATAGAATTATAATTAATTCAATTCCCAGTAAACAAATTGATTTAAGAGAATTAACAGAAGTTAAATATTTCTCCAATGATTATACTTTTAAGACAGCGGATAAAAATTTAAAAATTGTGAAATCTCAAATTAACCAAAAACAACTTCCAAAATTTGAATATTTCTTTGACAATTTGAAAAGTAGTCTCAAAAAAAACGTCGTATAACACGGTATTTCTATTAGCGGGTTTGAAGTTTTTATCATAAAGATTTTTGCTAATTGTTCTTTTTGCTATATTTACAAAGGCTACTAATAAAAAGTCCCGCCAAAAAAAACCCAAACGTTAGCTGTAATGTCATTACCATATAATAATCACAAATGAAATATTTATTTACTTTAATAATTTTGACACTTTGTCAGTTTTTCTATAGTCAAAATACAAATTTTATTTATGAATATACAAGTATTCCAGATTCGACTGCGAAACAAAACACTCTAAAAGAATTGATGGTATTAACAATATCAAAAGATAAATCTGAATTTTATAGTTTAAACCAATTTAAAAATGATTCGATCGTAGAATTAGATATTTCTAAGGGTTTTCCACCACCTCCACAAAGTATTTTACAGAAAAGCTCTCGTGTAATAAAAGAAAACTCAAAAAGAAATCAAATTACTTCAATAATTCCAATTTCTTCTACAACTTTTGTTATTAATGAAGTTCTCAACCTTAAATGGAAACTAATTGAAGACTCCAAAAAAATTATGAACTTTGATGTCCAGAAAGCAGTGGCAAATTATGGTGGAAGAACATGGATTGCCTGGTTTACAAAAGAAATTCCTATCCAAGATGGCCCATATAAATTTTGTCAGCTTCCTGGACTTATTTTGGAGGTTGAAGATATTCAACGAAACCATATTTTCGAATTAAAAGCAATTCAAAATTCTCCAAATAATTTTAGCTATCCTGATAATAAATATATTTCCTATATTGAATTAGATTACCCAAAATTTGAAAAAATTTATAGAAAATACAGGAAAGAACCAATAGCAGATATTATGGATAAAATTCATGATGTTAAAGATGAAAATGGTTATATAATTATTCCAAAATCTAAATTAATTAAAGAAATTGAAGAGTCTACCGTTCAGGAGTTACAAAAAGATAATAATATCATTGAAATAAATCTACTAAAATAAAAAGACACTGCAAAAGTGTATTTGCAAAAAACGGGGCTGAACTTTTCCTTTGAGATTCAGCTTTTATAATCGCAAAATTTTTTTAGTCTTTGCTCAACAGCATCTGCTATAAGGATTTTAAATCATTTTGATTTGTTAATACTATTTCACTCATAATTTTATTTTTTTTGTTTATAAATATTCTGCTAATGTTAAAGATTGCTGTTGATCAATCTTACCTATGTACTTCATCAACATATCTCAAAGTCATTCTTATAGCTATTATCAATATCGGTTAACAGTAATCTTTTTAATCTGCAATGTTGGAGATATCTAAGTATAATTGCTTGGGTATAGTTACCCCCAAAGTTTGGACAGTAAATCGTAAAAGTTAAGTTTGATTTTATTTGTTTTTAAGGATAGCAGTTTTGCACATTTCCACATAGGAAAAATCCCTTCAAAGATTTTTCCGTGTAGTGTGGGAATGTGTAAAACTGCGTGAACGTTCATTTATGCTGCTTCCTTTTTTGTACGGTCGTAGACATGTGCGGGCACTTCGTATGCAAGGCTCTGATGTCTTCTCTGCGTGTTGTAATATTGAAAATACTGTTTCAGGCCGTCATAGCACGCTCGTCCATCCTGATAAGCATACAGATAGACATTCTCGTATTTCACACTTCGCCAGAGTCTTTCAATAAAAATATTATCCAGAGCACGTCCTTTGCCATCCATGCTTAGGGCTATTCCCTGGTTGGTGATAAATTCGGTGAAGAGATCTGCCGTAAACTGACTGCCCTGATCGGTATTAAAGATTTCGGGTCTTCCGTATTTCTCAATGGCCGTCTCCACGGTATCGCGGCACCATTCCGAAGTCATCGTGTTGCTCAGGCTCCAGCCTACCACAAACCTGCTGTACAGATCGATTACCGCGCAAAGATAGAGATAGCCGCCCTGAACTGGAATATAGGTAATATCCATCGCCCAAACCTGATTGGGAGCTGTAATCTTTAAATTTCTCAAAAAATACGGGAAGATCTTGTGCTTTTTGCCTTTTCCTTTTTTTGAAGTAGCAGGTCCCGGTGCAGAAGCACTCAAGCCCATAACCCTGTAAAGTCTTTCCACACGCTTTTTGTTGATGGCATAGCCCATGTCCTTTTGGAGCCAGTTCGTCATTCTGGGAACG